>CAWKJY010000029.1:0-234907 GCA_963849985.1 uncultured Prolixibacteraceae bacterium
TTACCGATTCAATTTCGAAGGTTCCTTCTTTGAAAGGATCTCCGGCATACCGGCCAATCATTTTTCCAAAGTAACGGACGAATAGCCAATACACTGCGTCCACCCTGATCGAAATCGGCTTCCCAATGGAAGGACATTTTTTCAACGCCGTCTTCAATAACCTCACGTCCAAAGTGCCCTGCTCCGGTAGCTCTATCACCAGCAGCAAGAACCATTTTGCCTCCACCTTTTAGCATATCTCTTCCCATATTGTCAAGGTATGGGCCTGTTACACTTTTGGAACGACCAACAACAATATTATACGTTGAGTTTGTACCATCGCAACAGGTTCCGTGTGTGCCAAGAAGATAATACCATCCGTTATGATATATCAAATCGGTAGCTTCACAATCAATAGCTATGTTTATTGCTTTATTGCCTTCTACGCGTTTTCCAGTTTTTGGATCAAGTTCTACAAGGCGAATAAAACCAAAATAAGTTCCGTATGAACACCATAGTCTTCCTGTCGTTGGATCCAGAAGAACCCCCGGGTCGATTGCATCACAATCCTCATTTCCATCGGATGAAGCAACTTCGATAGCTTCCGTAAATTTAAATCAGGAGAGTTTGGATCAAGTGTTTTATTCCACATGGTAAGTATTCTTCCATTATGTCTGCCGCCCAAACCGCCACCGGTTGCGCCATAAACGATAAGGTAGCGATCGCCAATTTTTATTGCATCCGGAGCAGCTCCTCCACCTGGTCTTACTGCACCACTGTTCCATGTCCAACCGTCTTCGGATATTAATCCACCACCACCTGTGCCAAATGTATAATACTTTCCATTGTCTTCCATAATGGTTGATGGGTCATGTATAAACGGACTGCCGACTTGTCCCATTGCCGATACGGCTAATAATAACATAAACAGGGCTGTTGCGCCCAATATTTTAATTTTTATTTTCATGATAATTCCAATTTCTTTAGATTGATATCTTAAATAGGATGACTAAATCATTTTATTCACAAGTAATCGTGATATCTTTTAACGGCGCTCCTTTTTCATCAAGGAAACGAACACAGAAATCACTCATTCCGGGACCATTGATTACTGCTCCGCGGATGATATTCTTTCCTTTTTTAAGTGTCAGGCGAGGCGAAACAGCATCATCCATTACCATGCGTCGGTCTCCGGAAAGTATCACTGCTTCTTCTCCATTTACCCACCACATTGATGCTGAGTTTGACCCAACTGCCATTCTTACATTTTTCATTTCTTCCGGACAGTTGATTACGGTTACTGCCCAAAACAGAACTCCGTATTCCTGTTTTTCCAACCCGGTAGCGAAACGAAATAGTTTTACATTGAAATTTGTACTCTCCAATGCATGCCATGCCAGTTCCTGTTCTCCAACTTTTACTTTGTCTCCGTCTTTTGGAAGAACAGTAAACTGATTTGGAAAATATTCGGTTGTAAATGCTTCTCTTATGTAACTATCTGTAAATACAGTATTGCTACGGTTTGGTTTGTTAATTGGTTCCAACAGTAACCAACGTCTGACGAATCCTTCAGCATCCGGTGTCATTTTCTTAGTAGTAGCCGGAGTGAAGTAATCTGCGAGGCCTTGTGTTGCATCGCTTTGGGCTGTACTACTAATTTTGCCCTTTGTTGCAGCGTAGCATTCTTGCAATCCTGTTCCTACCAAAACTACAATGCTTAACGCCAGCAATAATGATTTGCGTTTAATGTTCATAATAAATTTTTACAGTTTTACGATTATTGTAATTGAAAAATAAGCTTACTTCCTGCAAAACTACAAAAAAGAATTTTCGCATTGTACTACAGGGCTAATAAATATTGAAATTAAATAGTAACGGATAAAGGAACCTGTATTTACATAATTATTGAGGTTATTTTAGTTGAATACCGGGGAACAGATTCCCTCTCAGCCTTGCTGCAAAAAGTTTCAGTTTGCCAGCTTTAATAATTCCTTTGTAGTTTTCTGTTCCGGGTGGTGGCGGTTCGGCTAAATTGTCGCCAATATTTCCGTTGTTTTAAAAATTTTGGATGCTTGTTAAATAAGGACTTGATTTAACCGATGAACTTTCTACGAAGATTTGCTTTTCATCCGTCAGCTGACGGATCCTGCAACCCTGCCCTACTGCTTCATGCAGGCAGGGAAGCACTTGCGGGTATCTTCCTGTTATGGGGTGTTTTCAATCTTTTTCTTATAAAACCTTTCTTCATAATAACTTGAATACGGTGGATTTGAAGTTTTCATAATTAAACTATCATATCTAATTGTATAAATCCATTTTTCTTTAATTTGTTTCATGTACAAGAAAAGACTGTCTTCTTCTGTGTAATAATGAAATGGGATGTCATCTTCTAAGTTGGAAAATTGATAAATCATTCGATTACCTCTATTATTATCAGCAAACTCTATTGAATCTGTCCAAATGGTAATCCCATTATTCATATCTCTTGCTGAATAACTTCTAGTCCAGATACCTCGTAACTCCTGGTCATAATATTTTCCAATAATACTATCTTCTAAATTATCGTTTGTCTTATTGCATGCAAACAATAGTAATCCAGCTGTAATTAATGTCGAAATGATCTTTCTCATTAAATGCTTTGTTAATTAGTTGTATTTAGTTTTTGTCATAATGACAAGATGTATTTTCTATTGATTTAGTTGCTCCATGCATTGAATTTAGATTATTATTTTGTTCAATTACAACTTTACAATACTCCATTTTATGATTTTCTTTAATCTCAATTTAAGTAACGCCACCCTAAAATATTTCACAACGTTCAGTAGCAGTACGCTGGCAGGATTTAACCGATAATTTACCTGCAAAAGAACTGCTTTTCATTCGCCAGCTGATGAAATCTGTTAACGAAGTACCTAAATCGACTTGCGGTTAGCTTGCTGTTGTAGCCAGTGACTTTGTTTTTCAAAATATTAGGCAGTAACGTTTCTTCCATCGCCTTGATTATTCGGACAATCAAAACATAACTATTCGTATAAACGGAAAAAACAGGGTACTTGACAACATCTGTAAAAAGTGGTTTTGGCTTACTCTCAAACAGAAATATTTGTATCTTCGCCGTGGTATGAATATGCAGTTTGGCTCGTTTCCATTCCAAACAAAAGTAGCGGGCTAAACATAAAAACGAACATCAATTATCTCACGCATAAAAAGTAACAAGAAATAACCAGGAATCATTTAAAAATAACCAACGATGAAAAAAATAGTTGTAATCTTTATCCTTTTAGCTTCATGCTTTGCGCTCCATGCACAATCAGTTAAATCAGTCGAAGTTACCCATAAATTAAAAAATGCTCCAACTCCCAGCGCCGGTTACGGTAAAGATCTTGGAGATTTTAAGAGCGGGATTTATACCATCGAAAGTGCAGGACTTACCCGCCAATATACAATTGATATTCCCAAAAACTACGACAAAAACATCGCTTACCGTTTGATTTTCACAATGCACATGATGGGGGGGCACATGCAAACAATGGTTGATCAAAACTATTATGGCCTTAAAACTTATGCCGAAAGAGATCATGTTCCTGTTATTTTCGTTGCACCTGAGGGATACACCGACCGTTCTCCCTGGCGTGGAGCTGATGACAAAGACCATATCTTCTTTGCCGATATGCTTAAATTGTTTAAAGATAAATTGAGCATTGACACCTCTCGCATATTTTGCTGCGGCTTTAGCTTTGGTGCCATGTTTACCTACTCGTTATCATTAGAGTTTCAGAAAGATCTTCGTGCTGTAGCTTGTTATGCTCCGGCCAACTGGAACATTTATCTTCCTGAAAACAAACACGAACCGCTTGCCTTCTATAGCACAACCGGTACTGAGGACGGTCTTTGCAAGTATGTCAACTCAGATGAGCTAAAGCAAGGCGGTAAGTATTGTGTATTGACACACATCGAAGATAACGGATTAAAACAATTACCTGAAATACCGACAGCCACAACGGCGACTCATGTCACTACTGAATTTAAAGGACTTCCTGAGGAATATCCGGTAGTGTTTGGTTCATTCATAGGTGGTCATACCAATGACGTTAAAGATCCCGGATCTGATGTCAACTGGATAGCAAAAGAAACGTGGGATTTCTTTATGCGTTTCTAGTGTTGAGTCAAGTATCGAATCATTTGGTACGTCATTGCTGAATTCGTTTCAGCATCTTTGCTTCGAACAAGAGATTCCGAAACAAGTTCGGAATGACGCACCCGAAACTTGACACTTGACTTAACACTAGTGTCACGTCTCATTTAATTTGACTTAATTCACTATAATTTGTAGTGATCAGTTTAAAAAGTTGAGAGGGAGAATACTTTTTAAACTGATCTTTTTTATGAATGCTGATTGCGAGCGACTGGCATTACCGATAAATTTCCTACAAATTGCTGCTTTTTGACGGATCATGTCAACGAAGCACCGAAACCCGACTTGCGGGTATTTTGCTGTTGGAGGCTGGTTTACTTCTCGTAGATAGCGATGCTGTTTCTAGTTTTGCAGTCATGTTTTTCAGTTCTTTTAGTCTTCAGTTTCTGACATCCAATCGTCTTCATACAACTCAAGCAATTTAGTTTTATAGTCAGCTCTGTTATTTATGTAGTTTAGGATTTTATTGTTTGTCTTGATTACAAGTTCAATAAAATAATTCAGTGTTGGAATTAAAATAGTTGTATCGGTATTAATAGAAGTCCAATCTTGATTATTGAGCCGAATTTGATTATTGTGTTCGGTTGAGCCAAAGTCGATGAACTCTATTAGCAAGTGATGATTGTGAACATGCAAATTATTGTTCTCTGTTTTGTGTTTGCAAACCGTGTTGATGAATTGAGAAAGATCTTTCAATTCATTTGAAGCAAGAATACCATTCTCCAAATCTGTGCATGCATCTTTCTTCCCATCTAAGTTTAAAATTTGTTTGTTAAGCATAATAAAGTCCTCAATTACTTCTGATACAAGGAGAAGTATTCGGGTATAGTACCGAAACATAACCCAGTAATCCTTTCCTGAAAGCATATCAAATCGGTTGTCATGAAGAAGGTCAGAAATATTGTTGAGCCAATCACCTAAACTACAAATGAAACTGCAGTGCTTTCCATTGTCTGTACATTCATTCTGTATTCTACACCATGCACTTCCAGAATAATCGTCAGTCAACTCTCCGTCCTTTCTTGTTCTGTCAAGTCCGTGACACCAATTTTTTAGAACCTGATACCTTATATCACCAAATTTCACCATGTTATTTCTGTTTGTTTCTTGCAGTCAGCTTCAAGTTGGCATTGTCGCCCAAAACTTGCTGTCAACGTTCCGAAAATAGACGCAGGGCAGGTTTTCCCGATGAACTTCCTGCAAAGAGTTGCATTACAATTTACAAATTTTCTGTCAACGAAGCCAGATGCATATTGCAGCAAGCCCTTGTTATGGGTAGCCTTAATTCCATAATTTTAAATATCCATTTTTCAAGTCAGTATAAGCTTTCTGTATTGGATCAATTCTTAGATAATCATTTTTTAATTCTGTATCTTGAAGTCTTTCATGAAATAGTACTCGTGTATGACTCAATGATATTTGAACTAAATCAGCATAAAGCCAATAATCAAAATCAGTCATAGGGACAAGACTCTTGTCCTTACTGACAATTTCAAAAACATTAACGACAGATATTTTTGCAGACTTAGTCGTTGTTCTCCTTATAATTTGAACCTGGATATATTCAATAAATGAATCGTTGCCTGAATCATCTGCAGTGGCTGTTATTTTTACCTCCCAATTATTTTTTGGATTTGATTCATTAACAATTTCGAAGTCCTTTTGATGAATGTTGTTTAGTTTAATAGTTTCAACTTTCATAATTTATATTTTTAAGGTTACCCACAACTATGTAATAGCACAAAGTTATTATACTGTTTTTTCATTTTTCGGGTGATTTTGATTCATTCCCCGAACCAATAATTTTTCCACAATTTTAACAGGGAAACCGGTAAATACTGAATTTGTTATTTTCGGAGGACAGTTCATGTAAGGTTATTTTTTCCGAAGATAAAAAAAACCAAACAGCAGCGGTTTGTAGCGGCGGTAAATTTATTATGTTAGCTGTTTTTAAATATAATAATATCAATCGGTTGGAATAACAGGAGGGGAAAATTGATTTTTTGATTCTCAAATCGAATTTGCCAACTCTAACAATTCGTTTGTGGTTTTCCAGTTGCGGGTGGTGGCGGTTTGGCTATATTGTCGCCAATATTTTCAGTGAGTTTTGATATGGGTTTGCCTCCATTAATTAATTTCTGATTTTTATGAATTAATTCAGCCAGTTCTCAGGGATTTCTTTTCTTCGTTTTACTGTCCCTGGTTGGTTCGTGATTATCCAACTTTTGAGAAGCAGTCACATCAGCTGTAAAATTAAAAATTCCATTACGCTTAACTCTTTTAAAAATCCTGATTCCAATCCAAATTGCTACTAATCCTAAGATTACACAAATAATAATCCCAACTGGATTTTTAAGCTCCTTATAAATTAATACTCCAAAAATTACGATTAATACTTCAAAAATTAATGAAATAGCAAAAGGAGCAATTCCTGCTATTAATTCCGTAATCGTATTAAATATTTTTTTCATCTAATTAAAATTTAAAGTTTTCAAAGGTATTAGATGCCTGCCTTGTCGGCAGACAGGTAACTCCCACTTTTTAATTATACTTTCCTGCCTGACGGTAGGCAGGTTTGTGAAGTATTCCTACATGGTCGTTTCATTTCATTTTAAAACGCAGTTAACGATTGTACAAAATTACCTGTGCTTATTTCTGCCTGCTATAACTCATATCCACCGACACATAGATTTCCTTTGCCATTTTTATACCAAACATTTTTGGCAATTTGATTTTAAAATCCTTTGGTTTCACTGTAAATTGGGATTTCGCACTTAGTCCGTCTTCGTTCACTGTTAGAATGCCCGGATGAGAGACCTTCCGGGCCACATTATGAATGGTGAGTGTGCCCTCGACAACGACATGATATTCTCCGGGTTTATTGAAATCGATATCGGTAAAGTTTAAGATTTTTCCAACAAAATCGGATTCCGGATATCGATCCGACTCCATGAACTCTTCATTGAAGTCCTTCTCAATAGTATCGTTCCGGAAGTGAAAAGATTTTATCATCGCATGGAATACTACCTCGCCTGTTTTTGTGTTAATGGTACCTTCCACCTCATGGTTATCGCCCCTGATGTTCTCAAAAGGTTTCTTTCCGAAAAATGATACAAATCCCGTGTGGGTAGTAAAATCCTGAGCCCATAGACAAGTGCTTATCACCAGAAACACCCCGGGAAGCAATAACCTCTTATATTTTCCAGCCATTTGAAAATAAAATTTATAAGCTCAAATTATAAATGTATTTCCCTTCAAAACGAATCGCTACCTCACTTAATCATTTTTAATTTTAATTCAAATGTTGCTTTGTAAGCCATTGCAATTCTACTTCAGAGCAGTTTACAGAACGAATTTACGAAATTAATTGCTCCGAACAAACCCAATTTCTCTATGGTCAGAAAAGTTTACATGTATCAAAAAAGAAGACAGTTTCAAGGCGGTTGAAAGGCATATGAATTTTGAAAATACAAAGGAAGAGTGGTAATATAGCTTTGCAAATAAAAGTGGAAACTTACTCAAAGATGTTTTGCAAAGCTATGCTTAAAAAGATGGCAATGAACCTGTTCCAATAATTTTTGGGTTTGTCATTCTAAAATTTTAATTTTGGTTATAAAGAGATGAAATTTTGTTTTGCAGTATTTTTCAAATCAATTATTTCATAACTTTTAACACTTAAAATGTTTAACAAAAGTCTAAAGAATGTCAGACTGCAATTTCGCAGCCTATTTAGTAGTCAGGCTCACTAGAAATTGTCGGCGATGGTTGCAGGCTAAAGTCCAACTTTTAAATAATGGAGGATCAATACAATGGTACAACCCGACAACATTCGTTATACGAAGCTACCCCTCAACAACGGATCCGGCACAATGCCCGCGCTCGGTTTTGGTACACTCATACCCGACCCCGTCGCAACAAGAGTCGCAACCAGGGCGGCGTTGGAAGCAGGGTTTCGCCTGCTCGACACTGCGGAACGTTACCGTACTGAAAAAGAAGTTGGTCAGGCGATGCAGCAAGTGTTCAAGGATGGGAAGATTAAGCGTCAGGATGTATTTGTCATCACGAAGCTCTGGAATACCAATCATCGTCCCGAACGCGTCAAACCCGCTTTCGAGGCCAGTCTCAAGAAACTCCAACTCGACTTCATCGATCTTTATCTCATCCACACCCCCTTTGCCTTCAAACCAGGCGATGAGCAAGACCCGAGAGATGCAAATGGTAATGTGATTTATGACAAAGGGGTGACGTTACTCGATACCTGGAGGGCGCTTGAGAGTCTTGTGGACGAAGGCAGGTGCAAAGCCATCGGATTATCCGATGTCGGACTGAAACAGGTGAAAGAAATCTTTGAAGCTGCGAGGATCAAGCCTGCGGTAGTTCACGTCGAATCCCATCCTTACCTTCCGGAATGGGAACTTTTGAACTACTGTAAAAACAATGGCATTGTGTTTCAAGCCTTCGCGCCACTGGGCCATAACAGCGAGCCCAACTTGCTGGAAGATCCCATTATCACCGCTATCGCCAGGCGAGTCAGGAAGACACCGGCGCAGGTATTGCTTGCCTGGGCCATTCAGCGCGGCACAGCTCTACTGACCACCTCGAAGAACACCAGCCGTATCAAAGAGAACTTTAAAATCTCGGCTTTAACTGAAGACGCCATGCGGGAGATTACTGAAGGAATCAAGACACGAGTCAGGCTCAATTCCGTTGTGGAGACTGGCGTTCCCGGGTTCATTCCGAGAGAAAAGTGAGGTTGAGACAACAAGCGCTCCGAACTTGTAAGTTATCCATTGAATTATTACTCTTTTGTATTCTCAGTATAACCGTTAACGTTATATAGCTGCACGTAAGACAGTAGCTTCCCGATGAATTTCCTGCGAAGCGCAACTTTCGTCATCCCGTTGAATATCGGGATCTATTTTCCTTTCAACAAAGCTGGTTACCCAACTTGCGGGTATTTGCTGTTATGTGCAGTTTTATTTCTCTTTCATAATTTATCACTGGTGTCCGGGCAAAATGAACTCATTTCGAAAATTATTATTTGTGTCTTTGCGCTGCCTTTGCTTTCAGTTTTTTTACGCAGTTGCTATGTCGCATGTTTACATAATATTTTTACCTGAAAGTGAATTGACTGTTTTCTGAAAGCGATTTTTTCAAAGTCGCCGTTTATTTTCAATAGAAAAAAGATTATTGGAGATTGTAAAACAAGCCCAGCTAGCGGCAAATCATTCTGCATAATCCGCATGAAATAGTGCTGATAAATTGGTTAAGTACGAGTAAATGTTTAATCGTTCAGTAGTGATTCCAATTCATAGTCAATTTCACCGTTTTCTCAAATATTTGTGAAGGATATTTGCATTTGTAATTTTATTTTCCATTGTCGTTTAATGTTAATGTTAACCAATTGTTAAGAATGTATGTATCATTTCGTCGTCAATGGTTGCACTGTCTTTCACGATAGCTAACGTTTAGTTTATGAAAAGTAGCCGATTGCTGACGAATCAACTATCAACCGTTACAATTTTGAAGCGGGCTAAAGCCGCTCGAACAACTACCATCCCGAACATTATTTATTATATAGCGTTAGCGGTTCGTTCTTTCTTGTTCTTCTTTTATCTTTTCAATACCTTCTTTATATGTCGTAACAACAAAATCGGGAAATCTCCTCTTAAATTTAGAGGAGTCAAATATATTGTCACATTCATATCTCGGTAATAATTCAATAATTTCTTTTATTTTTTTGTCGATTATTGCATCGGCCATTAATTCAAATTTTGGAATCACAACGTATTGAAATTTTTGCCCATAAACCAACGATACCAATTCCATAAATTGTTTATACGTTTTTCTGTTGTCGTCGCAAGGTAAATGCCAGGTTTGATTATATGCATCAGGTGTATTTCCAATTAAAGCTGTTGCTTTACTTGCATCAGGCGTCCAGATAAGCGTTCTTAAAGTATCGTCTTTTAACAAAACCGTAGGCTTTTTGCCTTTTTTTATATTTTCAAAAATTCTGGTATTGGTAAAACCCTGAGTTTTCCCAGGCCCATAAAATTCAGGCGCACGACAAATAACAGCTTCAATCTGGTTTGATTTCATTTCGCTTAAAAGCATTTCCGAAATTCTTTCTCTAACTTTTCCTTTCTCACCAACAGGTTCAAATTCGCTTTCTTCCGTTAATGTTTTGTCGTTTTGCGGATACATATACGTATTGTCGAAAAACACCAACTTTGCTTTGTTTTTTTTACAAGCGTCAATGACATTTTGCATAATTATTGGAAACTGGATTTTCCAAATTTCTGTATCAAATGGTAACCCAACAGTCAGGTATGCGATTTCACTTCCTTTTATGGCTTCGTTTGTTTTTTCTTTGTCTAACAAGTTTGCTGGAAAAAGCGAATCGGTTTCATTTATTTTTTTGGGATGTCTGCTTACAAGTCTGATCTCAGAAGTATAATTCCGCTTTAACGCTTTTGCTAATTCGTCAGCAATCTGTCCGTTTGCTCCAAGTATTGTTTGCATATGATCCATTTTTATTTTTGCCCTTTCAGTTTCCCAGTTAGACTTTTCACAATAAAATAGAACTGGAAATGATACAATTCAATTTAAAATTCTTTTCAACTCTGTTTTATAAAGAAACGGTATCCTTTTTCGCCACAAAAATTCTGCTTTAAAGTGTAGTTGCCAGCTTTAACAATTCCTTTGTGGTTTTCCAGTTCCGGGTAGTAGCCGGAACGTTAAGTTTATTCTCAAAGAAGTTATTATTCAGTTTTGAAGTTCCGTACCCGTGCGGGACAATATAAATACACTGCTTCATCGGTAATTACAATTTCTTCCTGCCCTGCTTTTTTGCTGAAAATTGCTTCTTCATCATAGTTTTCCGGTTTCGACCCTAAAAAAGTTACATGCAGAAATTTTTCTTCTTTTGCCGGATCATCTTTTAAAGGATTCGAGTCAATAATTGCTTTTCAATTTATCAACAGTCATTACAATAACAGGCACTTCAAATCCATATTTGGCTTTTATCTGTCCGTGTATTTTTTGTTCCAGCAATTCCGTTTTTTCAGCTTTCGTTTGAAAAACTACATTTCCGCTTTGTACATACGTTTTAACGTTGCTAAAACCCAGATTTTCGTAAAGCGTTTTTAAGTCGGCCATTTTAATGCTTTTTTGTCCACCTACATTTATGCCACGAAGGATTGAAATATAGTTTGTCATTTTTTGAAGCGTTTAATTAAACATTTAACAACTACGTGACAGGAAGGTTTTATTGTCGAATTATTTGCACCCCCAATAGCCGCCCTAAAGGGACGGCAAATGTATACTTTTAAATAGTACTGGTTGTATGCAGCGAAAAGTTCCACTTCAGGGGATTTAGGGGTTAACGATCAGATTTTGAAATACAGGACAATGCTTATTCATTGTTTAATTCTTACATAACAATGTTATAGTTTTGCTCAAAAAATGGTAAACAATAGAGAGTGGCGAAGAAATGATTTGATTAAAATTTGATTTTCAGAAATAAGGCTGGCGTAAACGGTACCGCATCAACATAAATTCCAACTAAACTAATATCATCTACAGTAGCATTTCGCAGGTTGGAATATTTAATATTATCTGTATTCAGCACGTTTAACACCGACAGGCCCAGTTCAGCTTTTACTTTTCCGGGGCGGAATTTATAGACCAAAGCAGCATCCAAACGATTGTACGCCTTTCCCAAATACACATTTTCATTATTCTCGAAATCGTAGCGTTCGAAGCCCGAACCATAAACATAGTCTGCCGAAAGATAAAACGATTTAATATTGAAAATTCCGGCTGCCTTTATTTCGTGAGTCTGGTTTTGCGGAGCCGGTTTGTAAACGCCGGGGCCGTAAAACGGGTAATGTTCTTTTGTTTGGCTCAACGTATAAGAAATCCACGCAACGTGCCGCTTATATTCCTTTCTGATAAAAATATCCATTCCATCAGTTCTTGCATCGCCGGTAAAAAAACCTTGTGGAAAACGCTTTGAACCGTTGTAAAAACGCGTTAATCCATCGGTAATTTTGTGATAGACTTCAGCGCTTACACAGAAACCGTTTTTAAAATACGACAAACCCCCAACCAAATGCTGGGCATGCAAAACCGGTATATTTTCACCATCGCTGTTCGTCCAGAAATAAGCAAAATTAAGCAGGCTGTCAACAATCGAAGTTTTGCTCATAAACTGGTTGTACAATCCCCACGATGCATTCAACTTCAAATCTTCTGTTAAATGTATCGAAGTTGAAATTCTTGGCTCGGCATACCATTTTCCTAATTTTGTTGAATAGGTCAACCTGAGTCCTGATTTTAATTCCACAATTTCCCCAATTGGAAGTTCATCCTGGATATAGGAATAAATCCTTGGTGATTGTGAGTTCAGGTTAATCACCTGCTCAGAAAGTGACTGACGCGACAAGCGAACATTATTGTTTATCGCCCCCAAACTTGCGATAAAATTATGACCATTTACAAATGAAAAAATATGCTCGGCATTAATGGTTAACTCGTCCACATTATTTTCCGAAGAAATATTTCTTGTAATCCGTTGGTTTCCTTTACGGGTGTTTTTGCTTTCATTTTGTTCATCCGCAAGTCGCTCAAAAACGGAATAAGTTGCAGTAATGTTCGTTGAAGTTCCGTTTTTCCATGGTTGCGTAAACTGTACAGAACTTCCAAGTTGCCGGTTTCGCTCTTCTTCAGTTCTTAAAACATTAATATTTGTATTTAAAACCGCACCTTCCATGTTGTAATTAAATTTGTCACCGCCTCCGTACAAACTCACCGCAAACTGGCTTCCTGAATTTCCGCGATAAACATATTTAAGGTTTGCGTCCCTGAAAATATAATCGGGTGTAACATTAAAATCAATACTGCTATCGGAGGATCAGCGCCCTGGCCATTTTGCTTTCCGTTGCTTCTTCTGAATAATTCCAGGTCGGTGGGATCATAAAGTTGATAATAAGTTTGACGGTATGCAGCAATTACCGATGACTTTTTTGAAAGCGGAATTTCAAGCAAAGAATTAACGGTTGAAGTATTAATATTGAATGTAAATGTTGGCTTTTGCATCGTTCCGTTTTTGCCGGTAATATCTACAATTCCGCCTACCCGATCACCGTAACGCGCTTCAAATCCACCTTTCATTACTTCAATATCTTTTACCATAAAAGGATTTACAACACTGATATTGTCGTTGAAATTTTTCAGCCCGAAAACTGTAAAACCATCAAACTGAATGCGGCTTTGACTTTCGTAGCTTCCCCAGATTAACAAATCGTTTGATTGCTCGCCGGCAGCCAAAATCCCGGGCATTAACCGCAAAAGATTAAAAACCGAATTATCGCCGTGTCCGGGCAGTACAGGCGCTATCCGATGGTTTATCTTCATTTTCCCGGATTGGTCGCCAATCAAAGTTGAATGTTCCACCAGGTTACTTTGCACATTAACCGTTGCCAGTTGTTCCACCTGCGGGTCAAGTAAAAAGCGGTTGTTAATGCTTTGGGTAATTATTGTATCATAGATAAAATAACCGAGGTGCGAAATTCGCAAATTAAAAGTTGAGTCGGCAGATGCAATAAAATTGAAATTTCCCTGCTGGTCGGTTTGAATGTATTTATTGTTGATGCTGACATACGAAAAAGGAAGTGGCTCGAAGGATTTTGCCTCCAAGAACCTGACCGGTAATTTGAGTTAATTTGGTGGGTTGAACTGCCACCGTATCAGCAGAAATCGGGATAATCAAAAAAACATCACCCGATTTTTCCAGTTCAAACGGTAAATCTTTTAAAAGATATGATAATGCTTCTTCTTCAGACTGAAATGTACGGTTAACAGAAACGGCATACTTTGAAAGCATGTCGTTATCGAACGCAAACTGAATTCCGTAACTCTCTTTTAAATCAAGCAAAACCTGGCTCAAAGAGGTTTTCAGTGCGGTTACTTTTATTTTTTTAACTGTTTGCGCTGTTAGCTCAACCAAAGCAAGAAACATAAATACAAACAGCCAAATCGTTTTTGTCATTCATTTATTTCATTCAGGTGATTCTAGTGTTAAGCCAAGCGCCAAGATTCGGGTACGTCATTCCGTCCCGATAGCTATCGGGATGTTTCGGAATCTGTTGTTCGAAGCAGAGATGCTGAAATGAATTCAGCATGACGACCAAATGATTCATACTTGACTTAACACTAGTTGTTTTTATCCACAACCAAAAATACACCATCCGATTGTTTTATATATTTCAATTGCATTGGAATACAAACGTTATTCAATGCATCTTCAACATTTTCAGACTTTGAAAAATTACCGGAAAAACTACGGTTACTTAATCCAGGCTGAAGTTGGATACTAACTCCAAATTGCCTTTCAATTTCACTAAAAACTTCCATTAACGGGCGTCCTGAAAAATCAAACATTCCCATTTTCCAGTCAATTGCTTTGTTTGCTTTATAATCCGGATTCATCACAAATTCTCCGTTTTCTATTTCAACATGTTCATTTGGCGACAACAACACCGATTCGTTTGAATTGGAAACCACCTTTACTTTTCCTGTAAAACAGGTAACCCTGTAATCTTTGGCTCGTGCATAAATATCAAATGAAGTACCAACAACCTGCGTAGTTCCATATTCTGATTCCACTTCAAATTTTTTCCCTTTTTCAACCTCAAAGTATGCTTCACCTTCAAATTTAAGTTTACGTTCAAATCTCCATTTTAAAGGATAATATTTTATTGTTGAACCGGCATTTAACTCAACTGTTGAACCGTCGGGCAATTCAGCTACCAGATTTTGTCCGGGTAACGTTTCTACGGTTTTTGAATAGAAAAGTACCAACGAACCAAGACCAACAAGCAGGAAAATTACCGCAGCAGCCGACCATTTTAAAATCGTTGAATGGAATGAAATTGTTTTCCCTGCCGGTTTTTTTGCGATTTGTTTTTCCAGATCAGTAAAAACTTCCTCTTCTGTTTTTTTCCAGGCAATTTCTCCTTTTGCAAAGAAGTTTTTACTTTCTTCTTCTAATTGGTCAATATGTTGATGTTTGTCAACCATTATTGATTTTAAAAATTTTCGTAAATGTTCCAGTGCCAGTTTCATTCTTTTTTCTACCGCTTTTACACTTATTCCCAGCATTTCAGCAATTTCGGCATATTTCAGGTTCTCTGCGCGGCTCAACAAAAAAACGGTACGTTGTTTTTCATTCATTTTATCCAGCGATTTTTTGTAACACTCCTTTAACTGACCAAAAACCATTTCATCTTCCGGCGACTGAAATTCATTATTAAATGTATAGTTGCTGAAAAATTCAAAAGAACGTTTTTCTTTTCGATAATGCGTAATGTATAAATCGGTGGCAATTTTAAACAGAAGACCCTTTATTTTTTCGTGCTGAATTGCGTGTTGTTTCTCCCAGATTTTCAGGAATGTTTCCTGTGCAATATCGGTTGCGATATCCACATCACCGGAACGATAAAACACATAATTGCGAACCTGTGAAAAATGGCTTTCAAATAAATTTTTAAATTCCTGCTGAGTCAACGTTTAAAGTTCATTGGTGCATTTCAAAGATAACGAGTTATGAAAAAGAAAAGTGCCTGCACGAAATTTTATTCAATGCAGGCGCTTAAACACTACTTATCCGTTTCCGTTACCATTGCCATTACCGTTTCCATTATTGTTCCCGTTTCCGTTGCTGTTATTGTTTCCTGCATTACCATTTTGATTGTTAGCGTGCTCTTGCCTACCGTTCATTTTATGATTCTGAAGGTCGATTTCGTAAGATTCTCCATCTTTTGTAACCGTTGCAACTCCATCGCAAGTTCCATCACCATAATCAATTGTACATAGCAGTTCATCATTTAAGGTAATATTCACAACTCCTTCAACAATAAAACGGCAATCACCAATTCTTTTTAAAGGAGTAATAATTTCCTTTTTGTAAACATCGCCGTTAAGTTCAGCATTTACAAAGCCGGTAATAATAATTACATCATCAGAAGGATCATCCACCGTATCAAAACCTTCAATCCACTGCCATGTTCTTTCCGACGACCGTGTTACCGTTGAACCATCAGCAAGAGTTATGTCGAAATCGCTTTTGAACTGGCGTAACATTGCATCCACTTTATCAACTGTTACCAGCGACGTTCCGTTGATTTTAATGGAATCGATACCAAATTCGTTGTAGGTAACCATTCGTGTATAATCCTGGCTGCTGCGTGGTGCAGAGATTTCGATTATAATCTGGCCGCTAAGCACTTTACCATTTCGCAACATTGTTGAATCGCCGTAATCCAAAGTAATTGTTTTAGGATAAGTGTCTTCGCCTTCCACATCAATTGTTACATCCGGGCAATGATGTTCCAGATACCGAAGTCTGCCATTACCAATCCACCATTTTCCCAAATGTACCCAACGGGTTAGCAACTGTTCGGCGTTGGCATAAAATTCAACCTCGTATTCTGTTTCGGTTGAAACTGCTTCAAGTTGAACTTCATTTAAAGTAATCTGCGCTGCTTTTTCCGATAAACCTTCCTGTGTTGGTGTATCAATGTTTTCTTTCTGACAGGAAAATAGTACTGCTGCAATGAACAGCATTGAAATTCCGATAATTCTTTTCATTTCCTTAATTTTTTAGTTTTTAATTGTCTTCAATGGAATTTGTCCCGACAGACAGGTCTCATTTCATGATAATAATTTTTAAAATTTAAGTTTCTAATTACTATCCGAATGAAAAACCGTTTACCCTACCTTAATTCTTAAAATTTTATTGGGCTGAATGAAAAGTGTATTTTAAAAGTGAATCGGGAATAAGTTTGTTGTTTTTGCAGGCATAATTATTCTGAAGAAGAAAATTGTTAAACTCAGCTTTTAAATCCGTTTCTTTTTCAGGCTCATTAACAGGTTCAATGTCCATGTTCTCGTAAACCTGGTAAATAACATTGTTTGCCAGCATCCATTCACCATCAATAAAATCGAGAATTTCGTTTTTATTTCGCATAAACGGATAAGCGTGTAAATTTCTGAAATCTTTGTTCCCGTCAAGGCCATGCCCGATCCAGGAAGCGACTTTTGGACGCGTAATAACAGAATCAGCATCGAGCAACGCAACCAAAGAAGGGGTGATATCAAAGTGCGTAACAATTGATGAAAATTTTTGTGCCTTTTTTAACATTGGCGAATAGATGACAAGTGGCACATGAAACCTGTCGAGTTGAGTGCTAATCGGGATTTCAGGCATCCGGTGATCGCCGGTTATTAAAAAAATGGTACTATTAAATGATGGTAATTTTTGCATTTCCTGAAAGAAGTTTCTTAATGCGTCATCAAAATAAAGAATAGTCGAAAACTGTTTTTCATAGCTGCGATCAAACGCTTCAATTTTATCCGAAAGATTTAATTTCTTTATCCGCTCATTAAATTTCGAAATGTAATAATCCTGATTCGAAATGATAAACGGGCTATGCATCGAAAGTGTTAGGATAACATCCATGCGAGGGGATGCATTATCGGTTTTAATTTCATCAATATAGCGACTGAAAATTTCTTTATCGCCATATCCCCAGGAAAAACCGCTGGCTGATGCAGGCATCTTTTCATACCCATCACCATATTTCGCATTATCAATAATTTTATCTATACCCTGGCGGTTCAGAAAAATATCCATATTATCGAAATGAGCTTCTCCTCCGTAAGTAAACGAGCTGGTATAACCAGCCTGAGTTTTTAATAGACTGATTAAACTTATATGATCGGGCATTTTTTCGCCTAACTCCGTAAATCCCCGGTCGCCAAAAGGAACAGATGCCAAGGTGGAAGGAAGTACTTCAAATGTTCGTCCGGAGGTACTTAAATTGTTCTCCCAATACAAACTTTTATCCATCAACGAATCAAGAAAAGGAGTAAAACTTCCGAGGTACGCCCCTTCCCCACTGTATGCGCGGCCAAGGCTTTCAACAATAATAAGAACTATATTTGGCTTTGTTTTACCCAATTCAATATAATCACCTAAAACATTTGGGGTTGTTTCATTATGAAGAAAAGGATATTCTTCGTTAAGATAGGTAAATGCCCCGTCAGCTGTTGAAGTAACAGTTTTAAAAGTGTAAGTTTGATTATTCAGGTTTTCGTTGAGCACATACTTTTTCAACACACTCTCGCTAAAGAAGTTAAGCTTATTGGTTGCTGCAAATAGTGCAAACTCACTGGTATAATTGGCAGGCTGTGGATTAAACATTTTAAGCGGAATCAATGAAGCGAACATGATAATACTTATAACAAAAAGCAACCAGGGTTTAAGTTTAAAATATACATGCTTAACAAATACCCGTACCATATAAGCCAAAAAGAGCGTCATGAAAATAAATGGCCAAATACTCATCTCTCCCGAACTTTGAACCGTTTGATTGATTTCTTCCATGGAATACGCAAATAAATCGGAACCAAGCGGAACACCAGCAGTGGAAAAGTATTTCAGCAGTAACATATCGACCAAAACAAGCAATACTGAAGCTACAATAAAAAAGTTACGTGCAACTTTTTGGCTGAATAAGCCAAGCAATAAATAGGGTATCATCAGAATTGCTGAAATCCTCAAATAAAGAATCAGGTCATATTTTATTCCAATAAGCAACGAGACAAAACTTCCGGGAGGATAATTATAGTAATTGGAGATAATTACCATCTCGTAGATACGAACCAGCAAAATCATTAAAGCCAGAATAAAACTCAGGCTTATAAACCGCCTTAATATTACGGATGATAAGATTTACTGTATCGAATATTTTACCCATTTAAATCCTATTAAAACAACCTTGAAAACCCAATATCAAAAGTATAATATCCCGAGTAATCTCCGGGCTGCAATTGTTCGTTTCCAACATTAAACCCTGCACTAACAATCCAGATTTTATTAAAAATATGATTGTATTCGACTCTTACTGATCTTGTTTTCAACGTCAGATTTTTTTCTGAATCAATCGGTTTTCTGATTGTCATCGGGAGAAACTCCATAACTTAATTTTAGTCCAATATAATCTTCGGAATCGGAGAAATAACGCCTTGCTGACAATGCCCCCGAAACTGAAGTACCTGTGGAATCAGGAGTTACATACGAACGCAAAGAAATCCAGTAATTGCCAACATATTTCCCAAAAGTTGCCGTATAAATATCAACACCCGACGAACCAAAATCAAGTAACCGAAATCCTATTGAACCTTCAAAAGCATGTGGAAAGTTGTGATACCACTCGGCACCATACCGGTTTTTGGGGAACAAACCATCGGTTGATAATCCGTAATTCAAATATCCGTAATTGTTTTCACTTATTTTCGGATAAGCATCCAATTCGTACTGGATTCCCTGATTACCAAAACGCCGGGCATAGTTTACCCTGGCGATTACCGTTCCCAGCTTCGTTTTACGACCGTACGAGATCGCTACCAAATGCCATGGATCACGATTAAACTCTTTATCAAAATAATCGAACGTATAAACCAACCGGATTTTATTTTTTAACGACTCCAACCGGTACTCATCCAGCTTTTTTATTATCTCGCCGTTGCCTGAATATTTTTTATGAAGAAAATCTTCCAATACAGAAACCGCATCATCATATTTTTCTTCGCTATAAAGAATACGGGCTTTTTTCAATGTGAAAGATGAAGATTCCGGCTCGATTTTTAATGCATCATCGCAATATTCAATTGCTTTTTCGTTATTATCAGCCCAAAATTCAACATCCGAAAGCGCATCGTAAGCTTCCATATTTCCAGGCTTTTGAACCAATACATTCTGTAAAACAACGCGTGCTGAATCATATTTTCCGTCCCATGCATAAGTTCGTCCCATTAACAAAGCAACATCCGAATTAAAACCTTCAGCCAGAATTTCCCGGCAAATACTTCTAGCCTTTTCACGTTCTCCGTTAAAAGCATAATTTCTTGCTTCTTCAAAAGTTTGTGCATGCAAAAAATTCGAAAACCCTGTCAGCAATAAAAACGCTAACACGGTAAAAATCCTGATGTTTGTTTTGATTTGCATCTTGTTAGTGTTTTTCCTTTTTGTATTTTGGTATTGCAAAACCTGCCCTTGTCATTTTCCCCCATGACTTTTTCTTCCGGATGAAATAATCGAAATTACCACGTAACCCCCAGTAAACAATCAGCGGATGATAGAAAAACGGTTCAAGCCACGATGTCATCAAAAGCTTAATTATCATTTGTTTTTTCTTGTATCGGTTATATGCCAGATGATCAAAGAGGATGGCATAAGTTGAAAATGTAATGGCAAAGAAATAGACAAAACTCAACATTATATAGAAGAACGACCAGTTAGCTGCTCCCAAAACTGCTATTATTATAAAATATAAAATTCCTGCAAATTCAATGATTGGAGCAATCCATTCAAAAAACACCCAGTACGGATGCGAAACCATTCCCATAAATCCATATTTAGGATTAAAAAAAATGTCTCTGTGAAGCATAATGGTATCAATCGTTCCACGAGTCCACCGGTTTCGCTGTGAACCCAAAACTTTTAGCGTCGAAGGGGCTTCTGTCCAACACAGTGGATCAGCAATATAAACTACTTTGTATTTTTGGTTATGGTCGGCCATGTACTTTCTCATGCGAACTACCAGTTCCATGTCTTCGCCAACGGTTTTTGTATAATAACCTCCGCAATTAATTACCACCTCTTTATCGAACAAACCTAAAGCACCCGATATCAGTAAAAGTCCGTCGAGTCTGCTCCAGGCAAGCCTCCCCATTAAAAATGAGCGACTGTATTCAATGACCTGGCAACGCGGCAAAAATTTGTCAGGGACATTAACTTCTACTAGCTGACCGTTTTCTATAACGCAAGAATTGGCAATCTGGATAACTCCGCCAACCGCAATAACCTTTTTATCGGTTTCTTCAAAAAACGGTTTAATCATTTTTTTCAAGGCATGCGGATCAATGATTGAATCAACATCAATTGAAATAAAGTAATCTCCTTTGGCTACATTAATTCCGGCATTAAGCGCATCTGCTTTTCCACCGTTTAATTTATCAATTACAGTCAAGTTTGAATACGCTTTCATCCGCGATTTATAAATTCCACGAATTTCCTGGCATTTAATTTTATAATCGATGGCGTACGGCACTTTCTCAAGTTCAAACGCTTCAATTGTTTTTTCCAGCGAATCGTCTTTACTACCGTCATTTATCACAATAATTTCAAAATTCTGATAATAGAGCCCAAGCAGCGCTTTTATATTATCTACAATGGTAAGCGATTCATTGTAAGCAGGTGCAAGCAGCGAAATCATCGGTGCAAAAGGCGAGGAAAGCAGCGCATCGTAATCGGTTGTTTTTGCCTCACGGACATTTTTTATCAATTCTTTGCCTGAAACAATTGCAAGCCAAAAATAAAGACAGAATATGCTAATTGCATATATCATGAAAATATTCTCTATAATTGTTTTTGCAATATTCATATTCTAATTCTAATTTCTTGGATCGGTTACGTGTGAAATAAGTAGTTCTATTTCAGGTATTAAATTTTTATCCAACTGCATCAATTTCTCCCTGCTTTCAGAACTCATATAATACATTGAACGGCAAGCCTCAGTTTTAAATGACATTGTCTCTGTTTTCATTATTCCTTCCAGAAATTCAAAATCCTCTTTAATACCTATGTTTTTAAATGCTTTAATTATTTCAAGCTTATTTTTTAAAGTTTCTTCTTCGTACTTGCTTTTTATCATTTCATGGCTATCGTATAAGCGAAGATCGTTTATTGCCCTGTAGGCAAGAAAACGGGTTTGTTCCATTTCATTTTCAACCATTTTTATAACTTCAGGTGTCGATTCCAACTGCTGAAAAAAAATAATCATTCTCAAACTAAAATTCTTTATGTTAAAATGCTTGAAATCGAGAAATTGACCAAACGAAGGAACCGGAAGTTGATGCAACCGAATAAGATTAAATGCTGATAACTGTGTCCATCTTGTAAATGGCCTCTCCAAATTATAAAAGAAATTAAACGGAGTATCCTGATGCAGCCTGATATAGGCTGTTTGAGCTTCTGCCCTGACATAATCATTTGGATCATTAATGAGCGTTTTTACTATATCTTTTGCCCCTTCAGGATATAAATGAATTAGTTCGATTATACCCCTTACTTTTTTATGGTTATAGTACGAATTAGCTAATTTAAGAGAATCGTTTTGAAGCCCAAGCTTGGTATAGATTTCTGGAATAAAATGCTCCAGTTCACCCTTAAAATTCGATTTAAAGTTCATGAGAACAGAAATTAATAATTTTCTGTTTGCTTTTTTATTATTCCTCTTCAGTTTAAGTTTAACAATATCCCAATCAATACTTCCGAACATATATGCAAGCAAAACTTCCTCGTACATTTTGCTATAAATTTTCTCAAATCTTTCTTTATAATTCTTCCTTCTAATTGTACTATTAAGAATGATAAATACAACTAAAATATTGATTATAAAAAAGAAAACGAAGAATACAAACAAGAGTATTATAGGATATTCAAATGATTTTTCAACAACGTTATTATAAACAGATCTTAATTTTGCCGGAATGTGATTATTCCCATAATCTTTCAGGCTTTTTTTTAATGAGGAAATTTCGTCATCTGTTAAAAATATTCCAAAAATTGAATTTTTCCCTCTCTCTTTTAACTTTTTATCCGGAGATATTTTTGATTTATCAAATTCAATATTTTCATTTTGGAACTCTTGATCTGAATTAATATGTTGAGTTGCTGCAAAAGATTTTACAGTTACAAATAAATTATTGTTAAATGAAAATGAAACATTCAGATATTTAAGAGATTCTTTGCCCGGACTTAAATCTTTTTGTGAGAAATTTTGTATCGATTTATTTTGTTTTACCATGCAATTTCCATATAGCGAAAACAGTATGATAAAAAAAGTAAACGAAAAGTATTTAGGAATCAACTTTACAAACGTAAATTTGACAATTCCCATTTATTCAAATTTAGTTATTGAACTTCGGGGTACAAAAATACTATTTTTTAGCAGACAATAGTTTTCTGACCCTAACATTAAGTTCAATTAAACTGAATGGTTTCACCATGTAATCATCAGCGCCCATATCAAAGGCCTTTAACACATTCTCTTCAGCACCTGCAGCTGAGAGCACCATTATTGGTATAAGACTCTTACTATTACTATTTAGTCTTGAAATAACTTCCAGCCCATTTACATTAGGCATGTATAAATCAGTAATAATCAAATCTACCTGGTTACTTTCTAGTTTTGTCATACAATCTTTTCCGTCTTCGGCCTTGATAATATCATAGCCTTCTCTTGTAAGACTGTGTGCTACTGTCTCCAGAATTAATCTGTTGTCTTCTGCCACTAAAATCCGCTTCATAATTATAACATTTTAGTTGAACAATTAAAACACAGACTGCAACTTTAAGAGACTTTTACCACGATTTAGTGTACTCTCATGAAATACACATATATGTGTAAAACTCTGTAAATCTCTTTTCTAATAAGTTAAATTAAAGAATTGCGTCCTATCGGGCAAAAGTAATACTTTTTTAATACAAACTATACTTTGGTACTCTTTTTCAGTGATATACTTAGAAAACAATAAGGAAATTTGAAGAATTCTATCATATCTTTTGTAATAATGTGTTACTAATCCAATTTGTCGATACTAAAAAAGAAAAACAATTATCGAACCTGACATATAATCTTTGTATTGCGCATGAACTTTTACTATTTTAGGCAGCCAAATTTCATTGTAATGAAACGATTTATTCAAAATACAATATTTATTATATTTCAACTTATATCAATTTCAGGGTACAGCCAGCAGGCAGCGCTTCCAAATCAGGGAAAACCAAAAGTTGTTATTGGAATTGTAGTTGAAAATATGCGACCTGACTATATTCAGCGCTACTGGAATAAATTCGGAGAAAACGGATTTAAAAAACTTTATACCAATGGCACAGTTTGCACCAATGTACATATAACACAACATGTGCAAAATTATGCCAGTGGAACTGCAACCCTTTTTACAGGTGTTTACCCGTCTGTTCATGGAATAATAAATAAAACCTGGTACGACAGGCTAAAGGAAAAAGAAGTTGAATGTACCAACGATGATTATTATTTTACTGTGGGAGCCGATACTAAAGCAGGAAACGCTTCGCCGGGGAAATTACTTTCAAATACAATTACCGATGCATTGAAAATTTATTCGCAGGGTAAGTCAAAAGTTTTTAGCGCTGCTTTGAACAGGGAGTCTGCAATTTTCTCTGCCGGCCACGCTGCCGATGCAGCTTACTGGTTCGATGCAGAAAGTGGACGTATGGTTTCCAGTTCATTTTATGTTAGTACTTTTCCTGATTGGGTACGGTTGTTCAACAGTGAAAATTATGCAGAGGTTTACAGTTACCGAACCTGGACACCTCTCTTGCCTGAGAAGGATTATACGGAAAGTTTGCAGGATGATTATCTGCTTGAAAAAGGATATTTTGGAGAATACAATACATTCCCTCATTCCATAAACAAATACCTGAAACGAACCGAAGATTTCAGGCCTTTCAAAACCACTCCTTCGGCTAATTTAATGATCAAGGATTTTGTTTTGAAATTACTGGACAACGAGGACATTGGAAATGACAACTATACTGATTTTGTTACAGCTGTTTTCTCGTCGATGGATTACGAGAATGGATCATTTGGACCGGCTTCATTGGAAATGGAGGATATTTACCTTAATCTCGACAAGAATATTGAGGAACTTGTAAGTACAGTTGAAAAAAAATATGGAAAAGAAAACGTACTTTTCTTTTTAACGGCCAATACTTCGGCTTCGTACCCTGTTGAATATTTAAAGGAAGAATTTCATCTTCCGGTTGATTATTTTAATGTTGAAAGCGCTATTGCATTGCTGACCTCATATTTAAATATTACATATGGAGAAGAAAAATGGATTGAATATTATTCAGACCTTGAACTTTATTTAAATCATGCTTTGATAAAAAAGAAAGGACTTGATCTAAACGAAATCTGTGACGTATCTTCCCAATTTATTAACCAATTTGAAGGTGTCCAGGTTTCGTTACCTTCTTATCAACTTGAACAGGGAACTTCAGCAAACGGGATGCTTTCACCCCTTTATAAAACCTATTCAAAAAATCGTTCAGGTGATTTTCTTTATTTGCTGAAAGAAGGCTGGCAACCATTCTATAAATTCAAAAAAGTAAATTATACTGATCAATCACACATTCCCCTGGTATTTTACGGTTCAACCATTAAATCTCAAATCGTAAAAGAGAACTACGACGCCATCGACCTTGTCCCAACATTATCAGAACTTTTGCAAATACCGATGCCAGACAGGTGCCAGGGAAAAATAATTGATAAATTGTAATAAGAAATCGGTATTTATTTAAACCTGAATAAAGTCATTTTGAATTATCAACCCCATTTTTTGATGCTGTCGTTTGTGTCGCAATCTCCTTTTTTGTCAGGCTTTTCGAATCAGTGACCGGTTTTAACCTAAAAGAAAATACTGTATCGTTTTTAACTTCCAATTGTTTTGAGAAATCTTTAAAACCATTAAGACTTGCCGATAATTTTACCGTTCCGGGAGGAAGCATTAAATGGTAGAAACCATTCCTGTCGGTCAATGTTCCGATAACAGAACCCGATTCGAAAAGATTTACATTTTCAAGGTAACTACTATTTTTCTCATTGGTTATATAACCGGTTATTGTAATGTACTGTCCATTACCTGAAATAGGAAAAAAAAGTATCAAAAAGAAGCAGGTATTTAAAAATGGCGTTTTCATTTGATTAACATTAATAATTGTTTTGGCTAATAATAAGAACTTGAAATTTGTAAAAAGGTTGCTTTATTTTCAAACTTTTTTTTTGTTTTTCAAAAATTTTATCAGTTAACAATTATTTAACCTTATTTAGAATGGGAAAAGGATGAATTCGGTAAAGGATTAATCATTTTGATACAAAAAGAAGATAAATATCATACTATTTTTATTTTTTGACTTTTTTTAGGCCATAAAACCTCAAACATGCTCTACAACAGTCATGTTAAGCAACATCTTATACATTTCGTATTAACCATGTGTTTAATTTTGTACCCAACAACAACACAGAAAAACAACAACTATTGCAACGATCGACCTTGCCTTTACCGGCGATCTATTTAACAATAATAACTACTAACCGATTTTATAATACAATTCTATTTTATGAATTCCATACCAGAATTAATTAAAGATTTAGCCGAACATTACGGCAGAAAAAGAGAAAACCTGTTACCCATTATGCAGGGGATAATTGAACAGGAAAAGTATCTATCGGAGTATTCAATGATTGAAATTGCAAAAGAAATGGATATTCCCGCATCCGAAGTTTATGGAACAGCTACTTTTTACTCGTTTATTGAAACCGAACCTGTGGGTAAGTACACCATCAGAATTTGTAAAACAATTACTTGTGCAATGAAAGGAAAAAACCAGGTACTTTTTGCAATTCAGGACATGTTGAAGATTAAACTGGGTGAAACAACTCCTGATAAACGATTCTCACTGATGGAAACCAATTGCCTTGGATGGTGCCATAAAGCGCCGGCAATGATGATCAACAATGAAGTGTACACCGAACTCACACCTGAAAAAGTGCGGGAAATTCTTTCGGATTATATGAAACAAAATGGTCAAATCTGAAAAAAAGAGAATAATGGCAAATTCACATCAGTTAAAAAGGGTTGATTTTATCTTCAGAAATGAAAACGATTGGGAAAAAGTTCTTTCAAATACATTAAAGAAAAATCCCCAGGAACTTCTGAACGAGCTTTTCAGTTCAGAGTTAAAAGGACGCGGCGGAGCAGGCTTTCCCACCGGGTTAAAATGGAAATTAACAGCCGAAGCACAGAGCGACGAAAAATATATTATTTGTAATGCCGATGAAGGTGAACCGGGAACTTTTAAAGACCGGGAGATCTTGTCGAAGGTACCCTACAAAGTACTCACAGCAATGGCGGTTTGCGGTTATGTTATCGGCGCAAAACAAGGTTTTATTTACTTACGTGGCGAATACAAATTCCTCGAAAGTGAATTAAATAAAGAAATAGAAGAATTTCACTATTACTGTAAAGAGATTGATTTCGATTTTAAGGTTTCCGTTTTCATGGGCAGTGGCGCCTATATCTGCGGTGAAGAAACAGCCTTGATGGAATCGATGGAAGGTAAACGTGGCGAACCACGGAATAAACCACCATTTCCCACACAAGCAGGTTATCTCGGAAAACCAACCGTAATCAACAACGTAGAAACGCTTGTTCACGCATTTACCATATTTAAATATGGTGCTAAAAAATTCTACGATTTAGGCGTTCAGTATTCACGCGGAACCAAGTTGTTCTCTGTTTCGGGCGATACACCAAAACCCGGAATTTACGAATTGGAACTTGGCATGAGTTTACAGGATTTTGTTTATGAGTTTGGAGATGGTGACACGAAAGCTGTGCAAGTGGGTGGAGCTTCAGGATTTCTTGTCCCCCGCAAAAAATTCAAAGATGCAGCCATTGGTTTTAAAGGAAAACTAACAGGCATTTCTTTACCAACCGGCGGTTCGATGATGCTTTTCAATAGCTCGCGATCAATGTTCAATGTGATGGACAATTACCTGGAGTTTTTCAGGGAAGAATCTTGCGGACAGTGTACACCCTGCAGGGTCGGTTGTCAGCAATTATTGCTAGGAATAAAAGCTGTAAAACGAGGAGAAAAACCTGCTTCATATCTGGATAAATTAATGCGATTAACGGAAACGATGCAATTGACGGCTAAATGTGGACTTGGTCAATCGGTAGCCAATTCTTTCTCATCGATAGTTGAAAACTTCCGCGAAGAAATGATTTATTAACCTCACGAAAAAAGAGAAAAATGGCAAATAAATTAAACATAATACTCAACGGTTTTCCAATTGAAGTTGAAAAGGGAAAAACAATTCTTCAGGCAGCAGAAGAACAGGGAATAACAATACCAACCCTTTGTTACCACAAAGACCTTTGCGTTGCAGGAAATTGTCGCGTATGTATTGTTGAAGTTGTTGGGCAGAACCGACTGTCAGCCTCTTGCGCAACCCCGTGTGAAGAAGGCATGGAAATTCTTACCAACAGCTTGAAAGTTAGAAATTCAAGAAAACACATTATTGAATTACTCTTGTCAGAACACAATGCCGACTGTACTAAGTGTTACCGAAACGGTAATTGCGAATTACAAAAACTGGCATCGGAATACAAAATAATGACCCAGGACTTTATTGAACTGGTACCTTTAAAGAAACTCTCAATTGACAATTTTTCACCTTCAATTATAAAAGACGACAGTAAATGTATTCGTTGTCAGCGCTGCGTACGAACATGTGCTGAATTGCAGGGAGTAAATGCATTAACCGTTGCCCACAAAGGCGACAAAATGAAAATTACTACCTTCTTTGAAAAATACATGCGCGATGTTGTTTGTACAAATTGTGGCCAATGTGTAAACCACTGTCCTACCGGTGCGCTGGTCGAAAAGAATTATATTGAAGAAGTATGGGAAGCTATTGCCAATCCGAATAAACATGTTGTTGTTCAAACCGCACCTGCCGTCCGCATCGGGCTTGGTGAAGAGCTTGGACTGAAACCTGGATCGCGTGTAACCGGGCAAATGGTTGCCGCTTTAAAACGTCTCGGTTTTGATTCAGTGCTCGATACAGATTTTACTGCCGACCTTACCATTATGGAAGAAGGGACTGAACTGTTAACCAGGCTAAAAAAGGCGCTGGTTGACAAAGATGAATCGGTGCAACTTCCAATGGCAACATCATGTTCACCGGGATGGATAAAATACATCGAACACATGTATCCCGAATATTTGGATAATCTTTCCACTTGTAAGTCTCCGCAGCAGATGTTTGGCGCATTGGTAAAAACATACTATGCCAAAGCCAGGAACCTGGATCCGGAAAATATTGTATCAGTTTCCATTATGCCTTGTACTGCTAAAAAGTTTGAAGCCTACCGGCCTGAAATGCATGACAGTGGATTTCGCGATGTTGACTATGTATTGACTACCAGGGAACTTGCCATCCTAATTAAACAGGCAGGGCTCGATTTTAATAAACTTGAACCTGCAAAATATGATCGCTTAATGGGAGAATCAACAGGTGCAGCAGTAATTTTTGGTGCTACCGGCGGCGTTATGGAAGCCGCTTTAAGAACTGCTTATGAACTGGTAACTGGCCGCGAAGTACCATTTAAAAACCTAAACATTGAGCCAGTTCGCGGTATAGAGGGAATCAGGGAAGCGAGTATTAAAATTGAAAACCCGCTTAAAGAATGGCAGTTCCTCGATGGTGTTGAATTAAAATGTGCAGTTGCACATGGATTGGTTAATGCAAAAAAAGTGATGGACCTGGTGAAGTCAGGAGGATCAAGTTATCATTTTATTGAATTTATGGCTTGTCCGGGTGGTTGCCTTGGTGGAGGCGGTCAACCCATTCCGACCAACCCCGAAATCAGGAAAAAAAGAATGGAAGCCATTTACGCCGAAGATAGTGAGTTACCAATCCGAAAATCGCATGAAAATCCCGAAATTGCCAAGTTATACAAAGACTTTCTGAAAGAGCCACTCGGAGAAATTTCGCATCACTTACTACATACAAAATATACAAAACGAAAACGGTATTAGAATCCAAAAATCAATTAATCTTTAAAAAATCCGGTATCTTTGATTCCGGATTTTTTATTGTTGCCATGTATTCATTAACGTTTAAAACACCTGTTGGTTATTTGGAACTTTCCTCTAACGAAACAGAATTAATTTCTGTTTATTTTGTTGATTCATCAAAAAAGTCAAGCGAAAAAATACCCGGTATATTGTACAGCGCCAAACAGCAATTAAAAGAGTATTTTGCAGGCACGAGAAAAAAATTTAACCTTGTTTTAGCTCCCAGGGGAACCGAGTTTCAGCTGAAAGTTTGGAATGAAGTATTAAAAATCGGCTATGGAGAAACAGCTTCTTACCTGGATATTGCAAATCAAACAGGTTCTTCCAAAAACACACGTGCAGTTGGACTTGCAAATGGGAAAAATCCAATTCCTATTATTATTCCATGCCACAGAATTATAGGATCTAACGGAAAGCTTACAGGATATTCCGGTGGTATGCACAAAAAACGTTGGTTACTAAAACACGAATTAGATAACTCAGATAGAAAAAACCTCCTGTTTTAGGCATCTTTAATTCTCAATCAGAAAACCACTGTCCCATATACGGACAATGAAACACAAGTTCTTCTTTCATAAAGTTACTGAAAAACAGATACATACAAATTTTGGTTTAGTATTTGCTTAAATTATGCCAAACTCTAGGGAAATTAAAAATTCGGGAAAATTTTTAAGGGGTCCTTCCTGAAAATGGAATCTGTAACAAGATTCCATTTTCTTTTTATTCTTACGATTTTATTCATTTTACTATCTTCACCCAAAATTTTTGCTATGAAAGGGTTAATAAGTTCTATTATTATACTTTGTTCGGTTACCGTATTTTCACAGGAAAGATATTCTACATTTTTATTTGATGAAATAAGATCGGAAACTTATACCTATGCAACCAAAGATGGTGAAAATCTGGATCTCGATATTTATCTTCCGGCTTATGATACAGCAACTGCAAGGGCAACTATTGTTTATATTCATGGAGGTGGATTTACCAGTGGTGAAAGAAACAGTGAACAGATTCAGGAATTTTGTAAACAATTGGCCGGATATGGTTATGTTGTTGCTTCAATCTCATACCGGTTAACCAGAAAAGGCCAACCTGGAGAATTTGGATGCGATTGTCCGGCAGATGAAAAACTCAACACATTTTATGCAGCGGTCGAAGACCTTCAGGATGCCACATATTTTCTGATTCAACATCGGGAAGAGTTTTATATCGATCCTCAAAAAATAATATTGGCGGGTAGTAGTGCCGGAGCCGAAACCGCCTTAAATGCAGCTTATCAACCTCCATATTGTTATGATCTTCCGTCAGGACCGGTATCATATGCCGGAGTTATTAGTATGGCTGGTGCAATTCCCGATACAATGGTTATTTATGATGAATCTGCTATACCTTCCATGTTTTTTCACGGAACGGATGATTTGCTTGTTCCATACGCTACTGCACCGCATCATTATTGCGCTGAAGATTCGCCCGGGTACCTGATTTTAGATGGTCCATATACCATAGCAAAAAAACTGGATGAGTTGGAAGTTCCTTACTGGTTACACACAATCTGTGGTGGTGGTCATGAAATTTCGGAAACTGCCATGACAGATTATTTTGACGAGATTGTAGATTTTTGTTACCATTTTATTATTAAGCAGGAAAAAAATTCCAAGCAAACGATAACTAAAGGACCACAGAAAAATAAAGATGTAGAACAATTTGATTTTTGTTCTGAATAATTAATCCAAATCCTCCAGTTCAAAAATTTCATTTACAGATTTTTCAAAGACCTTCGAAATCTTCAAAGCGAGTACTGTAGATGGAACATAGCGCCCGGTTTCAATAGAGTTTACAGTTTGCCGGGATACGCCAACTAATTTTGCCAAATCATCTTGAGTCAGATTCTTTATTGCACGCTCTATTTTCAACCGGTTGTTCACAACACTACTTTCTAACACCGTATTTAGTATAATAGAAATACGAGAGGTAAACAATCAATGTAGCATTTAAAAGTATCATAAACCAAACAAAAGAGTGATTGGAAATAGAGTTTGGACTAATTATTTCAAATGAAGAATATACCCCTGCAATAAAGAACATAGAAATCATTGAAATATACATTGCTTTTAACCGGATATGAATATCAAGTTCATCCTCCCTTTTTTCTTTTGAAAAAGCAATTTGCAGCAGCCCAAAATACATTCCCGCAAGTAAAAATGAATTGGTACTCGGATTAAAATTACCCTGTATAATGGAATAAAGAAAAACTAAAACTAAACAGCCAATACCAATAAACTTCCACCAGTAAGGAAGTAAGTTTGGATTGAGTTTAAACACATCAAACGATTTTCTTCCGGTAGGGAAAAAATGCCAGAGAAAAATAAAATAGGCAACGATTAGTAAATATCCAATTGTAATCATAGTATTTTGTAAACTTTGCTTTTCAATTTGTCAAATATACTTTACATTTTCCAAAATGACAAGTTTCCTTTACATTTTGTTGATTTGTTTTTTATGTGGATTTCCGCTTTCTTAGTTTTATGTTAGAAAAAGCGGGGCAGTTTATTATAAATGCGGCAAATTTCATATGGGGAGTCCCCATTTTAGTTTTGCTTCTTGGTGGTGGCTTTTATTTCCTTATTTATTCACGATTAGTGCCGCTTAAATATTTCGGTCATGCTTTAAAAATACTCACCGGCAAATACGATGACCCAAACGAGCCCGGCCAGTTGAAACATTACCAGGCACTTTCAACAGCTCTTTCCGGAACAGTTGGTATGGGAAATATAAGTGGCGTTGCAGTTGCAATTACAATGGGTGGCCCCGGAGCTATTTTCTGGATGTGGATTTCAGCATTACTGGGTGTAAGCACTAAATTCTTCACTTGTTCACTTGCAGTAATGTTTCGCGGAAAAGATTCCGTAGGTGAAATTCAGGGTGGCCCGATGTATTTTATAACAGAAGGACTTGGAAAAAACTGGAGCCCACTGGCAATATTTTTCTCAGTTGCGGGAATGATTGGAGTTTCTCCCCTGTTTCAGTCCAATCAGTTGACTCAAACAATCAGTGATGTATTACTGGTTCCTAACAACATTACAAATTCATTTCAATCGAATCTAATTACCGGTTTAATCATTTCTGTTATTGTAGGATTGGTTGTTCTTGGAGGTATCAAACGAATCGGAAATGTAACAGGTAGCCTGGTTCCTTTAATGATAGTAACTTATACTTTAACTGTTTTATATATAATCTTCAGTAATTATTCTGAAATTATTCCTGCCTTTAAAACCATTATTACGGATGCTTTTTCCGGTCGAGCGGTAGCTGGAGGTTCGCTTGGAGCGGTTATAATTACCGGAGTTCGAAGGGCAGCTTTTTCAAATGAAGCTGGGATTGGAACTGCACCAATGGCGCATGGTGCTGCAAAAACCAGTGAGCCAATCAGAGAGGGTTTGGTTGCAATGCTGGGGCCAATAATCGATACTATTATTGTATGCACAATGACAGCGCTGGCCATTATTATTACCAACTCATGGGTAAACAGTTCGGCAGATGGTATTACACTCACAGTTAATGCTTTTAACACTTCCCTTCCCTTTATTGGTAAATATATTCTTGCACTTTGTGTTATCTTTTTTTCTATGTCAACTATGTTTGCTTTTCCTTATTACGGTACAAAATGCCTTGGTTTTGTAGCCGGGGCTAAGTACCAACATTTATACAACTATTTTTTTGTAATTACAATAATCATTGGAGCCGTTTCCAATCTTCGTGTCATTATCGGATTTGTTGACATTTCATTCGCTTTGATGGCTTTTCCCACTGTGTTTTCAGCAATTTTACTTTCGCCTCATGTTCGTCGTGCATCGAAAAAATATTTTGATCAACTTAAATTAGAGAGGTAATTCTGTTTCGTTAATTCCGTATATTGGTTAAAAATTGGCCAATATGAAAACTCCTGACTTAAAATCTGTTGAACGTGCCTTTTATTCTGATGGGTATCGACTCGGAATGAAAGCAGCCAAAAATTTACAATCTAATAAGGATTTTTTTGAAGCAATTCAGGAAATGTACAACTTAATTGATACGATGATTGATTCATTATCAGAATACGCTGCTCTGCAAAGGCAGAAAATCGATTGTAAGAAAGGTTGTTCATGGTGTTGTTACCAACCCGTTTTTGCACTGAATTATGAGTTGGATTATCTAAACGCTTTTATAAAAAGGAAATTTACAAAATCAAATCTTGAAATAATTCGAAAGAATGCCCACATAAAAAAAGAAAAATTGGATGGGCTGGAAAGTGAAGCAATTTTAAAGTCAAAACATGCATGTCCCCTACTTCAAAACGGAGTTTGTTCAGCTTATCAAGCACGACCCGTTGCCTGCCGGATTTATCTTTCCACTGATGTAAATTCCTGTATTAATTTTTACCATGAACCTGAGGATGAAAAAAGTTTTCCTGCATTACTCCACTTCCCCATGCAGGTTGGAAGAATGATTAACGAAGGATTTAAAGCTGCATTGAAAGAATCGGGCTGGGAATTAAATGAATATAGAATCGAACAAGGCATCGTTAACAATCTGTCTTAAAATTTGTACCTGCAAATTCTAATTTCATTATTAAATGCAATTCTTTCTATAAATATCTTTAAATCAATGACATATTATTTAGTCAAAACAATACCAAATATTATTAACATATGATAATAACGCAAGAGAAAAATGAATTAATTTGTATACACTATTTTGTTAATCTTTTATCGATTAAATATCTATCAGATGTATTTTGTTGCAACAAGTTTTTAATTTAAATTTTTGAAATTAAATTATCGAATCGATCCATTGAAAACCTTAAATTTAAAATCCTGTATATCGGGGATCTTATTTTTTCTTATACTTCCCTTAACCGTAAAATCTCAGGAAAATACGGCCATTAAAATTACGGATGAATTCAATAATACACCGATTTCGGAATTTATGGAAATTCTGGAAAATGAATATGGAATAAAATTCTTTTATAAAGAAACATGGATCTCCACTTTCAATATTAATGAAACATTTAGTGAAACACCTTTAAATGAAGTACTGGAAGAAATTTTTCCTGTACATGATTTGTCATTTGGTATATTTCAACAAAAAACAGTATTTATTTTCCCAAAATCATATGATTCCCGCGCCTCAAAAGAGAATACAGAACACATTATTGTTATTGGGGACCCGGTTAATAAAGGGAAATACAAAAAAGCAACTATTACCGGCAATATACTCGATGGCAAAACTGGTGAATCGTTGCCGGGTGCTATTCTATATGACCATAAACTTGAAAAAGGTACGACAACCGATAAAAATGGTCACTTCAGTTTAGATTTACCGACCGGAGAACATGTTTTAACGATTAACTACATGGGATTTCAACCTTCGGAAAAGAAAATTGATTTGATTGAATCGGGGACTGCCGATTTCGAAATATTTGAAGAAACACATAACATTGGTGAGGTTACGGTTTATGCTGATGAATTTAATTCATCGAGGACACAAATGAGCATTGTTAAAATTGATGCAAAAACGATAAATAATATGCCGCTTCTTTTGGGAGAAAGAGATGTACTCAAAAGTGTTGCAATGATGCCAGGCATTCAAACAACCGGTGAATTGGCTTCGGGATTTAATGTGAGGGGAAGTAATCCCGACCAAAATCTCATTTTATTAAACGGGGCACCAGTGTTTAATCCATCGCATCTGTTTGGTTTTTTTTCAATGATTAATCCAGATCTGGTAGAAGATGTTACGGTTTACAAAGGTGGTATGCCGGCAAGCCTGGGAGAGAGAGCAGCATCGGTAATGGAAGTCGATTTAAAAGACGGAAATAAAGAAACCATAAAAGTTTATGGTGGATTGGGTATTATTAATTCAAGAATCGCTTTGGATGGCCCCCTTTCAAAAAATAAAAAACTGACGTTTATTGCCGGCGGACGTGTTGCTTATACTGATTGGATATTAAAAAAAATACCCGATCAGAATATTTCAAACAGTGTTACCAATTTTAGCGATCTGAGCGGAAAAATTTCCTATAAATTCGACAATAATAACTGGATGGATATAATGGGGTACCTGAGCAATGACAGGTTCAGTACAAGTTCACAATCGATTAATCGTTACGGAAATAAACTTTTCAATATTAAATTTCACAATAAATACGGCGAAAATCTAAATGGTGAATTAAACATTTCGCACAGTAAATATGATTTCAGGCTTACTGATTTTGCTGACGGAAAAAATTTTGAGGCATATTATCTTGATGACAACATCCAATATAATTCATTGAAATATCATTTTATCTGGCACCCTCATCCAAATCATACTATACATTCCGGAATAAATGCTATTTACTATTTAAATAACCCGGGGAAGGTAACTCCTTATTCCGAAACAACTGTAATTACAGCAGAAGAACTTGACAGGGAAAAAGCGGTGGAAATAGCCGCATACATAAGTGATGAATTCAATTTAGTGCCTGGCCTTACATTAAATTTAGGTTTGCGTTACAGCCATTTCTCACTTTTTGGTCCTAAAACCGTTTTATTATATGAAAATGGTAAAGAAAGAAGCGTTGGAACCGTAATTGATTCGCTGGTTTTCAATAAGGGTGATGTTGTAAAGAATTATCAGGGCCCCGAACCCCGTATTTCAATTAATTTAGAAACAAATATTGGTTATTTGATAAAAATGAGTTATCAAAAAACAAGGCAATATATTAACCAGATAAGTAATAGTGCTGTTATTTCCCCGTCCGAAATTTGGAAAACCAGCGATTACTATATTAAACCCCTGATTTGCGACCAGGTAGCATTGGGAATAACCAATAACAACAATCTTTTTAAAGGTTTTAATCTTTCAGTTGAAACGTATTATAAAAAACTCCAAAACCTGATTGAATATAAGAACGGTGCTAAAATTATCATGAACAAACATCTTGAAACGGATATCATTCCATCAAACGGATATTCATACGGAGTTGAACTTTCATTAAACAAAAACCAGGGACGATTGACAGGTATGATCAACTATGTTTATTCGCGTTCCATGAGCAAAACTACGGGCACTTTTGACGATGAAATAATTAACAAAGGAAAATATTATCCATCGATGTACGACCGACCACATGATTTCTCGGTTGTAACAACTTATAATTTAAGCAGACGCTGGAGGGTTTCCGGGAATTTTGTTTTTATTTCCGGAAGGCCCGTAACACTCCCTGAAGTGACTTACAGATATTCCGGAGAAGAATTTGTTTATTATTCCGACAGAAACAAATACCGGATGCCACCTTATCATCGGTTAGATCTTTCAATAACTTTTGATGAAAATCTGAAGCGGAAACGAATGTGGAAAGGAAGCTGGACATTTTCAGTATATAATTTTTACGGACGTAAAAATCCGTATTCAATTTATTATCGGAAAGCAATTGAAAATCCAACAACGGGATATGAAACTTATTCGCTGTATAAACTTTCTGTAATCGGTATTCCGGTTCCTTCAATAACTTACAATTTCACGTTTTAAAATGAACAAAAAGTACGTATACATATTATTGCTTTTTCTTTCTTTTATTTCATGTGAAGAAATTTATAATCCACACCTGAAAGTTGTAAATAATTACCTGGCTATTGAAGCCAAATTATATTCAGATAACACACACAACATAGTTCGTTTGTATAAATCGAAGAATGTTGGGGCGAGAAGTGATTATGAGAAGGTTTCAAACGCTTCCGTATCATTAATTAATAACTGGGGCGAAATAATACATGCCCAGGAAACCAGCACCGCCGGAACTTACAGCTTTGATTACCTGGTGGACAAAAATTTAAGTTATTACCTTAAAGTTGAAACAGGCGGAGAAGAATATATTTCTGATTACCAGTCGGTTCCTGATGAGCCATCAATTGACACTTTATATTCTGATCTTGAAAATTACATTTATACAATGGGCACCTCAAATTCTACTGAAAATATTACCTCTTTATTTGGGATCAGGCTGTTTACCGACATAACAAATAACGGAACGCTCAGCCATTATCGTTTTGCCGGAAGAAAAATATATCAGTACATATATACAAATGCTTCTTCCGGAATTACCTATTATGCATGGACTTCATTTTACCCAACTGGTATATTTAATCTGGCTGAACCACCTGAATTCAGTGCTAAAAATGTTATAACTAAACATCCATTGGAATTTTTTGTCGCTGATTATCAAAATTATATTCAATTAGAAAATTTTGCAGGATGGATTTATATTATTGATGAATACGGACTGAATGAAAATACTTACAATTATTACAGTGATTTAAACAGCCAATTGAATGCTGATGGTAAAATATTCGACCAGATTTACACACAGGCGGGAGGAAATATCAGTTGCACAACTAATCCTGATAATGTTGTGTTAGGAAACTTTGAAATTTCATCTCACAAAGAATACCGCTATTTTCTTTCCTATCACAGAGATGGTTCTTCAGTTTCACTTAAACGAATACCCTATTTTTACGATATTTCATGGGAAGGCGCTAATCCTGATATTCCTCCTGATTTTTGGGAAACAATAGATAAAACTTACGCCAATAATGATTAATTACAGAAGACATATTATTTTTTGGTTGATTATCTCATCGCTGTTTACTGTAATTGCCTGTGAAGAAATTTACAATCCACACTTAAAAACTGTTGATAATTATCTTGTGATTGAAGCGAAGCTATATGCGAATAATCAACACAATGATATTCGTTTGTATAAGTCAAAGAGTTTTGAAAACACAGGCGATTATGAAAGAATATCGGGAGCAACTGTAACTTTAACTGATGACAAAGGAGAAACTATAAACGCTTACGAAACTGAGACTGTCGGAACATACGATTTGAATTACATGCTCGATCAAAATAGAAGTTATTACATTTCAGTGCAAACCGGAGGTGAAGAATATCAGTCGGAATACCAGTCGGTACCCGAGGTACCTTCAATCGATACGGTTTATGGAGCATACGGAAAATATATTTATACCCAGGGAACTTCAAATTCTGCAGATAACATTGTAACAAAATACGGTGTCCGTTTATATGCTGATATGTTAAACAGCGGAAAGTCCAATTATTATCGTTTTGACGGAAGAATGGTCATACAATACATATTAAACGGAACCGCATCAACCACTTTTGCCTGGAAATCTTTTCATCAATTGGGGCTGTTTAATTTAGCCAGTCCACCCGATTATAGTGACACAAATGAATATCATTAAGCACCCGTTGGAATTCTTCAACAATAACTATTGGGATTATTTTAATAACCAGGCAGAATTAGCAGATAGTTTCCTTTTTGAAGGATGGATTTATATTATTGACGAATATGAACTTAACGAAGACACGTACAATTATTACACGAAGTTAAACAGCCAGTTAGATGCTAATGGTAAAATATTCGATCCGGTTTATGAACAAACCAAAGGGAACATAAAATGTATTTCCAATCCTGATATTATTGTGCTTGGTAACTTCGAAATTTCCTCACACAAGGAATACAGGTATTTTCTTAATTACAGAAGAGAGAGTCAAACGTTTACCTTGAAACAAATACCTTACTTTTATGATATTCCGGAAGAAGGTGAAGTAATTTATGTTTTGGCAACAGGAAGCATAATTGGTGATTATGATTTTCCACCCGATTTTTGGGAAAGAGAACAAAAAGATTATCCATAAAATGATTAATAGTTTAAAAAATAGTATTCATCGAATTATTATTCTGCTATTTGCGTTGTCAGTAAATGAATTCGCACTGGGTCAGGTTCAGTTGTTTCCCGACAGGAGTTCCTGTGTATCGGGCGATACAATTTGGTTTAATGCAATTATCATTAACAACGGACCTGAACAATCAGGAAATGTAGTGCATGTGCAGCTTGATAATACGAGCGGAAATCATATTACTCAGGTATCGGTTTTATGTGAAAATAATTTGGGCCAGGGATATCTTCCCATTCCTGATTCACTATCAACAGGAACCTATATTTTAAAAGCATTTTCTTTGGGTAAACAAGAGAATAATATTATTAACCAAAGAATTTTAATTGTATATAACCGGTTCGAAAACAAACTCGAAAGTATAAATGTGCCAGTTTTAGAAAACACAAAATATTTTAATGCAGCACCCGAAATTTTAATCGAAACAAATAAAGAATCGTTTAAAACCAGGGAACAAGTTGAAGCGAGGATTCAACTTCCTGCCGCAACAAAAGATAATATAAAATATATGTTTATTGTAGCAGGTCTTGAAGATCCTTTTTCAAGAAAATACAATTCGGTTTATTTTCCAACCCAAAAAAGTGAGTTAAGTATCCCCTCTTCCCTTGAGGTGGAAGAAAACAATGGAATTCTGGTTACCGGAAAAATTTTAAATCATGACCAACCCGAGTGATGGCAAATTGGTATTGCTCAGCATTTCCGATTCAATTCCTTATTTTGATTATTGTATTTCAAACGCCGATGGATTTTTTTATTTCTACCTGAAAAATGCATTTGGCACCGGAGAACTGGCTTTACAGGCATTATTAAACGATTCTATTCGTTCCAATGAAATTTCTATTTTAGGTAATTATGTAAATACAGAGCCAGAATTGAAAACTGAGTATCAGGTTCTAAATAACGATGAAACAAATTTTACTACAAGTATCATTGATGCTTCGCATTATAAGAAACTATTTTCCGGATATTTATCACCTTCGTTAACGGACAGTTTTTACATAGCGCCCGTTTATACTTACCCGTTTTACGGAAAACCTTCTATCACTGAGTTCCCGGAATTTTATATTGATTTACCCGATTTCAATGAAATATCGCGCGAATTATTACGTGGTGTCCAATTCCGTGAAAGGAAAGACGAAATATCAATCCGGTTACTCAATCGTGATATCAACGATTTTTTTAGCGATGAACCATTAAAACTTTTAGATGGAATCCCGATTTTCGATAATAATATTTTGTTGCCTTTGGGAACGAAAGACATTAAAAAGATTGACGCTGTTTATTATCAACGATTTTATGGCGACCTGGTATTTAATGGCGTTCTTGCTGTTTACACACAAAACAAACCGGAGAATTGGGCCGAATCAGTTTCTGGTGTCAAGGTATTCAATTATAAGTTCTTGCAACCAAAAACGGATGAAACAGTTATTAATAACAATCAAAATGAAAAAAAGAATCTACCCGATTTAAAAAATGTACTTTACCGGGAAACTGAGAACCAGATTGAATTAAATCACCCGGTAAATTTTTCAACTTCTGACATTTCGGGACAAATTTCAATTCGTGTAATTGCCGTTACAAAACAAAACAGTATTCTGTATTCTGAAAAATTAATTGATGTAAAATGAAACGAGCATGAAAACAGAATTCAAACAAAAAATAGCATTACTTTTTTTAATTGTACTTCTTTCAGTTTCCGCAAATGCTCAAAATTTTCAGTATTCGCCAGTAAAGAAATTAACAACTGCATCTAATACACTGAGTTATAAAATACCAGGAAAATCATATGTTTTTATACCCACCGTAACTGGTTCAGTTTATTTAAATGAAAATTGGTTAAAAGGATCGGTAATCATTAGAAAACGGTGCTGTTTACAATAGTCTCAGCCTTAAACTTAATACATTTCTGGAAGAACTCGTTATGTTTGACAAACGTGTAGGCGCCTTGATTACTATCGACAAAGATGCCATAAAGGAATTTACGCTGATTAATGAGTTTGAGGAAAATGAAAACTACAAAAAAATTTATTCCGACGAAATTCCTGCCGGTTACCGATATTTGAATGTCTTATATGAAGGAAAAATAAAACTTTATTTATGGAATAAAACCAATGAAGTTGCTGAATCTCCTTATTACGACTCGTTTGGTACGCTTCGAAATACAAAATACGTTTCGAATAAAATATATTATATCGACCTACCTGATAGAGGAATGATTAAGTTTAATCCTCAAAGACGCGCTGTTGCAGAATTATTCCCGGAACATAAAAAAGAAATAAAACGACTGCAAAGAAAAGAACACTTAAAGTACAAAGGAAATGCTGAAATTGTTAGAGCCATTAAATTACTGGAAACTAATATCCCCAATTTAAATTAATCAAGGATTCCTGACGACTTTAATTAAATTGATTTTAATTCAATTCCTGCTTTGGTAAAATAATCAAGCAAAATTTCAGGAGAAATCGGGCGATTGTTTTTGGTAAGCACACTTGTAATTTTTCCCAAAACCATTACTTTCTCATCATTTTTCCTTATTATTTTTTGATCGAAAATCAATCGCAAATTTCCCTGACGCGCCATTTTTAACCGTACAAAAAAATCATCCTCCGGAAGTAGCGGGAATTTATAATCAATTTCGGCACGAATAACAACCGCATCAATTCCTTCATTATGAAGTTGGGCAAAATCAAGTCCTACACTTTGCAAGAACTGGTGTCTGCAATGCTCCAGATAATGCATGTAATTGGCATTGTTTACAATCCCCTGAATATCGCATTCATAATCGCGAACCTGTAGTTCGATTTCAAAATCAAATTCTTTCATCCATTCAATGTTTGTTGTCATTTCGAATGAAATGAGAAATCTGTTCAATAATTCATGATATTAACGACAGATTCCTCCCTCTGGTCGAAATGATAACTAGTTACCCGTTTAGTCGGAATTAGTTTGCTGAATAAATCAATTTTGGATAACCGCCAAACAGCTTTGTAAAAACCCGATGAAATGCATGTGCCCCTGTTACAGGATCGAGAAACATAAACATACATTTTTTGCAAATCAACGGTACACCGGCATCTTCAATCGATTTTACAACTTCCGGGGTTTCCGATTTTTGCTGAATCCAGATCATTTTGATTCCTTTTTTCAGAGCAGCGTCAACCACTTCCTGTGTTTCAGATTTTGGCGTAACAACATAAAGATGTGTCACATCCTCCGGTAAATCAGCAACAGTTTTAAAACATTTTATTCCCTGTATTTCGTCAGCATTCGGATTAACAGGGTATAGTTCAAAGCCTTTCTCTTTTAGCTCTTTAAATATTGCCCCTCCAAACTTTTTGGCATTTCGGGACGCACCGGCAACCGCCATTTTATGCGGTTCCAGAAATTTTTGAATCTCATTTAAGGTTGTCATTTTCTGGTTTTTTTTATTTGACATAAAAATCGAGTAGTTTTTTATCTTCAAGGAATCCTTCCAAATGATCACTGATCTTCACCGGGCCAACACCTGCAGGAGTTCCCGTATATATTAAATCGCCAATTTTTAGGGTAAAATACTTCGAAACATGTGAGATAATTTCTTCAAAATCAAAAATCATAAGATCTGACTTTCCTTTCTGAACCGGAGTACCATTTATATTGAGAGAAAAATGAATGGATTCCTGTTCAGGAAAAACAGTTTTATCAATAAAAGCACTGCTAATTACTGCCGACTGGTCAAAAGCTTTGGATTTTTCCCAGGGCAATCCCTTTTCCCGCAATTTATTCTGAACATCGCGGGCTGTAAAATCAATACCCAAACCAATTTCATCGAAATAACGATGGGCAAATCTTTTTTCAATATTCTTTCCCAACCGGGTTATTTTAATTACCAATTCAATTTCATGATGTAATTCTTTTGACCAATCGGGAATATAAAAAGGATCATTATTCCGCAACAACGCCGAATCAGGTTTCATAAAAATTACCGGTTCTTCCGGTATATCGTTATTCAACTCTTTTACGTGCTCAACGTAATTTCTTCCTATGCATATTATTTTCATAGACTCTGATTTTTTAATTAAACCTTAATGAATTATTTATTCATAAGTTTAAGTTTCAGTCGCGTTAGTACCTTTTTCGTGTATAACGGAAATTCACTGTTCAGCATCCAGCCGAAATAACCGGGTTGTTCCTCCAAAACCTTTTCAACCGGAACACCTTTGTTCTTGCCAAAATTGAATACTTCTACCCCATTATCGTCATACACAATTCTACCGACAAAATCTACATTTCTGTCGTAAGATGAAAACTCGCTCAGTTTCTGCATATCATTTACAATAGGCACCGATTTTTTGCCTTCAATATCTTCATAAGCTACTTCTTGATATTTATCAAGCTGTGACTTTAAAACTTCATAAGTAGCTTTTACATCGGCCATCGCACTGTGAGCATCCACCAATTCTTCATTACAATAGAACTTATAAGCTGCAGCCAGCGTCCTTTTTTCCATTTTATGAAAAATGGCTTGTACATCAATAAATTTATGTTTTTTCAAATCAACATCTAAATCGGCCCGAAGAAACTCCTCTGCTAATAATGGAATATCGAACCGATTAGAATTAAAACCACCCAAATCGCAACCCTCCAAAAACTTTGCAAGATTTTTAGCTGCTTCTTTGAAAGTCGGTTCATTTTTCACATCTTCATCATAAATCCCATGAATTCTTGAAGTTTCTTCCGGAATTGGCACTTCCGGATTGATTCGCATCTGCAATTCTTCTTCTCTTCCATCAGGATGTATTTTTAGAAGTGCAATTTCAACAATCCGATCGGTAACAATATTCACTCCGGTTGTTTCCAGATCAAGAAAGACCACCGGATTCTTTAAATTCAGTAACATAGGCAAATATTAAAAAGAAAAGGTATCCTAAAACTTTGCTTTATTGTTTTGGATACCTTTCTAAATTATTTCATTTGAATTTATGCGTTGATCATCATTGGCATCAACAACATTAACATATCTTCCTCTTCATCATCCGTATCGGCAGGTAAAAATAACCCGGCCCGCGTTGGATCGCTAAGTTCTACCTTTACATCTCCTGTTGAGATATTGGTAAGTATTTCCTGCAGGAATGTCGATTTAAACCCAATTTCCATTTCATCACCCTCATAATCACAGTTTAAACGCTCAACTGCCGATATAGAAAAATCGATGTCCTGAGCCGAAACAACTAACTGATTATCGTTGATATTCAGTTTAATTAAATTGCTGGCCTGGTTCGAGAATACTGAAACCCTTTTTACCGTATTGAAAAAGTTAAGCCTGTCGATTACCATACTATTAGGGTTATTTGCCGGAATTACTGAATTATAACTTGGATAATTCCCCTCAACCAAACGACAAATCAACTTGTAATTACTAAGGGTAAAAAAGGCATTTTTATCGTCAAATTCAACTTTTACATCAAACTCTTCTTTTGGCAAAAGATTTTTAAGCAATCCTGCCGGTTTTTTCGGCAAAATAAACGATGATTCAAATTCAGCTTTGGCATCGGTTCTGCGATAACGCACCAACTTATGAGCGTCTGAAGCAACAAAACTCATAAACTTAGGAGAAAGTTCAATAAAAATACCATTCATCACCGGACGGAGCTCATCATCAGCAGTGGCAAAAAGTGTTTTTTCAATGCCCTTTTTCAACGCCACATGACTCACACTGATAGAAGACGCGGCTTCCTCGTCCAGTTCGGGTAATTCCGGAAAATCTTCAGCATTTTGTCCCATAATGCTGTATTTTCCGTTATCTGAAAAAATTTCAACATTGTATGAGTCCGAATCAATCTGGAAAGTAAGCGGTTGTTCCGGAAATTCTTTTAAAGTGTCGATAAATAATTTGGCCGGTACAGCTATAGAACCTTTTCCTTCAATATTGTCCAGTTCGAGGCTTGTAATAAGCGTCGATTCAAGATCGGAAGCTGTAATAGTTATATTGTTTTCGGCCATTTTAAACAGGAAGTTATCTAGAATAGGCATCGTACTTTTACTGCTGATAACCCTGCTTAAAGAAGATAAATGGCTTAATAATTCGGTACTTGAGACGACAAATTTCATAAGTATTTAATTTTATTTTTAGCTTTTGAACTCAAACAATGAATCCTGTTCGATTTTTTAATCTAAGTACACGAATATACAAACTTTAATCCTATATACCTATTCAGTAAAGTTGGATTTTTTACAGGATTTATGAACGGCTATAACGGTATTTACGAACAATATTATATGCCATTCCTATAAGCATCATTAACAAAACCGGTACAACAACATTAATCCATTGCCAGCGTGTCTTTTCCTCACGAAGTTTAACTTTATCGAGCAACCGCATCTGGAAAGTTCGGGCACGTAATTGCATGACTCCTAAGTCGTCATTCAAATAATATATTGTGTTCATTAGAAATTCCTTATTACCAAAAGTCATCCCGGAAACCCTGTCATATCCCAATTCCTGGATTGTTGGTGGCTGCGTAGAATAATTTACCTTGTTTGCAATTAACCCTGCATCAGCAATTACTACCATTTCTGTTGGTTTACTCTTGTTAATTAATGACTGTCCTGAAAAACCAAGATCATCAACCAAACGATTCTGAAAAACGGATGGGAATTCTCCTTCGAGCAAAACACCAACAGGAATATTTGATTTGTTAAATAGTTCACGTGCAGGCGGATTCTCTATATTTTGAAGACTAACAGATGATGGTGATTTTACTTCTCTGGCATTGGGAGACGTTGTTAGAATTATTGATTTTCTTACAGTTTTCACACCAGCAACAGTGTCTATCGAAGATACAAATTCTGAATAAATTCTGTCCAGATTTCGACTTAAAGGATTATTATCAGAAGGAATAAGTAATGGCGAATAATACCAATCGAATAGCTGCCATTGAGGGTTGCTTCCCACAGGAGCTACATTTACACGAATTTTTGCGCAATCAACATCCTGAAGCAATTCATAATTTAACCTTGCACCGTATTTAAACAGTTGGTCTCCAAGGTTAATATCGCGGGGAAAAGCAAACGTTTGAAACCCTTTTGAAAGGCTGTCGAGACTGACTTGAACCGGATCAATTAGCCAAACTACCTTACCTCCCCTCATGATGTACTGGTCAATAAAAAGTTTATCTTTTTCGGTAAACGGAGTAGTTGGTCCGGCTACAATTAATATATCAGGATCTTTTTCAGCTCCTAACTGATCGGCTTTCATCCATTTTGTCATGAATTCGGCAGATAGTGCATCCGTAAAATCTTTTACTTCCCACATATTAAATTCTCCCTGTCCATCAAGAAATGCAATCACTGAGCGTTTTGTCCTCAACAACTGCTGAAAAGAACTAACCAGCTCAAATTCAACATTCTCAAACGAATGATTAAAATTGACTTCATAATTAAAATCGGGATTATTTTGAAGCAAATTAATCGCAATCTCTTTGGTACCCATTCGAATAATTGCCCCCGGGAAAATATATCTTGAACTCACCCCTTCATCTGTTTTCTTATTAAAACTAATTGGCTTAATTCCTTTTCTTATCAGCTGAGATTGAAATTCGTCACGTTTTTCCGCATTTGCGAATCCATAAGGATCGGTAACTTTTACCCTGATCGGTTTTTGCGCATATACATTTAAAACGGCTACTTTCTCAATAACTTCCCTTTGAAGTTCCCGTAAACCCGATTCCATATCACCGGCCAGATACAATTCAACTTCAACGGGTTGATCGATTTCTGATGCAATCTCTGCACTCACTCTTGAAAGTGAAAAACGTTTATCAGCAGTCAAATCGATTCGGTATAAAAAAAATCCTGAGGCATAAAAAAGAGCGATAATTCCAACAAGAAATGTCACTATTCTCCGGCGGGTTTTCCTTTTTTTCCAATTTCCCGATCGTAAAAGTTTAGCTGTTAAAAAAAGAAATACAAGTGCCATTCCCAAAAAATAAATTATATCGCGCATGTCAACCACACCGCGGGAAATAGAACTATAATGCGTTTCAATGCTCAACCAGGAAAAGAGTTGTTCCAAAAGATAAGAAACTCCGGAAGAACTGATAAAATCAAAACCCATGTAAAACACAAACGAAATGACCATCGCCAGAATGAAAGCGACAATCTGGTTATCAGTTTTTGACGAAGCAAATACACCAATTGCGACATAAATGGCCGCCAAAAAAAATAATCCAATAAACGATCCCCAGGTAGCGCCTACATCAATGCTTCCTACAGGGTTACCCAATAAATAAACCGACAAAAAATAAAGCAGCGTTGGCAATAGCGATAAAATAACCAAAAATATTCCGGCAAAAAACTTTGCCAACACCAATTTTATATCGGAGACAGGATGAGTAAGCAAAATTTCAAGTGTACCGCTCCGTTTTTCATCAGCAAAGAAACGCATGGTAATGGCCGGAACCAAAAAAAGATATAACCATGGCGCCAGCGAAAACAAGCCCTGTAACGTGGCATATCCACTGTCAGGAATATTATAGGCACCGGGAAACACCCAAAGAAAAAGTCCTGTTACCAGCAAAAAAACAATAACGACCAGGTAACCGATCAATGATCCGAGAAATATTTTTATTTCTTTTTTAAATAAACTAAACACTTGTAAAGTTCAAAGTTTTGAGTTTAATATTCAAAGTAATTATTTGAAAAATCTAATTATTTTTCCTTTAATAAAGCAATCATCTTTTTTGCGGCCCTTTCGGAACATCCCGGTTCTCCCATCAATTTTTCAAGTTGATTGTAATTATCCAGCATTTTCGATCTGTAATTATTATCCATTAACAATTTATTCATTTCAGTCCTTACATTTTTCAATGTCATCTTTCGTTGAATGAACTCAACAACAAACTCGTTATTCATAATAATATTTGGTAACGCAACTCCAACTGTTTTTATTACAAAATTTCGCATAATTACATCCACCAACCAGCCCCCTTCCACTTTGTAAATCACCGTTTGAGGCACTTTAAACAACGCTGTTTCCAGCGCTGCAGTTCCCGAAGCAACCAATGCAACATGCGCATTATTTAATAAATCATAAGTCTGATCATAAATCATTTGCAACCCCGAACCTTCCAAATAGGTCTTATATAACTCATCTCCAATAGTTTTCATGCCTGCAACTATAAACTGAAAATCAGGAAACAGCTTTGCAATTTTTATCATTAGAGGAAGCGTTCGTTTAATTTCCTGAATACGACTACCAGCAAGTAAAGCTACAACTGGTCGTTCATCAAGTTGATTTTCTTCAAAAAAACCTGTTCTTGATTGAGCGATTTTTCTATATGCTGAAATGGAATCCATTAACGGATTACCAACATAATGAACTTTAAAATTGTAACGGGAATAAAATTCAGTTTCAAAAGGAAAGATGGTAAACATCTCATCCACATTTTCCTTTATTTTTTTTACCCGGTAAGTTTTCCATGCCCATATTTTAGGAGAAATATAATAAAACACCTTTATGTTGTTCTGTTTGGCAAATTCCGCAATTCGAAGATTAAAACCTGGGTAATCAATAAGAATAACAACATCGGGCTTAAATTCAAGCAAATCGGATTTGCAAAGCGCCATGTTTTTTTTAATCGTTCTCAGATTAAGAAGCACATTTACGATGCCAATAAAAGCGGTGTCCCGATAATGTTTTACTAATGTGCCGCCAACATTTTGCATCAGATCTCCACCGAAAAAACGAAATTCAGCATCAGGATCAGCCACTTTTAACTGTTTCATCAGGTTTGAACCATGCAAATCTCCCGATGCTTCTCCTGCTACCAGATAATATCTCATTTTATATGGCTTTTGAGATCAAAACAATAAATGCATACATAATTGTTGCACCCAAAATACCTCTGGCTGCCTTTTCGTATTTCATTCTTATAAATCCCATAAAAACAATACTGTTAACAAAAACACACAGGCTTCCAAGCTTAATCAACGCATGAAGTTTCCATAAACCTTCAGCATACTCAACAAGAGAAACATTTTTATTTCCAATAAGATAAACGACAAAGAAAACCAAAATGGGCACTATAAAACCAATTAAAAAACCGATTCCGGTATGATCGAATCTTTTTTTTCTTTGCGAACGCATTAAAATTTCCAGTTTTGAATTTCTTCCAGTGTCTTATAACAAGTCATGTCAACAGTAACGGGTACTACCGAAACAAAATTGTTTTGCAGCGCATAGATATCGGTTTCCGTCGAATCCTCCTCAAAATTCTTAAAATAACCTGAAAGCCAATGATAATCCCGTCCCTGCGGATCAGTACGTCTTTCAAATTCTTCAACCCATTTACCGTGAGTTTGCCGACAAACTTTAATGCCTTTAGGTTTTCCTTTCGGAATATTTACATTCAAACAGGTATACGGAGGCAGCCCATTTTCAAATACGGTTTGGAAAATACGGGCAACAATTATTTTTGCTTTAGAGAAATCAGCGTTACTACTATAATCATCAAGAGAAAAACCTATTGAAGGCACACCGTGTAAGCTTCCTTCAATGGCTGCACCCATTGTTCCACTATACAAAACACTGATGGAAGAATTTGCCCCGTGATTTATCCCTGAAACTACAAAATCAGGTTTGTGAGGCAACAAATTATTAAAACTAAGTTTTACAATGTCAACCGGCGTACCACTGCATTTGTAAGTTTCAACACCAAGAATTTTTTCAGCAGGCGTTGCCCTAAGTGGTTGATCAACTGTAATTGCACACGATTTTCCTGACATTGAAGTTTCCGAAGAAATTACCACAACCTCACCAAACAACTGAATAACTTCAACCAATTCACGTAACCCTCGTGCATGAATTCCATCATCATTGGTAACTAATATTAATGGATTGTCCGTCATAACTTTCAGCATAAGGAGCAAAGATAATCATTATTGGGTTGCATGAAATTTCAGTAATGATTTTCCGAAATAAATTTAAAAACAATAGTTGAGTTGGATATAATGCTTTGTTTGACTGTAATAGAACTAATTTTTTCTTAATTTGACGGCCAAAATCCAATAATAAAAAGGGACTTTCAAGTTATGAATGAAAACGTGAATCAGCGACCGGCCTATTTAAGCGCCTTATGCATATTAACTTTCTTTGGAAGTGGACTTTCATTCATTATGTATTTTATTGCCGCATTGTTTTTTGAAGAAGCATCAGAATTTATCATAAAATTTTCACGGTGGCATTCAACCGATGCAATTTCGCCTTTGTATTTTACATTATTTATGGCCTTAAATGCAATTTCGCTTACCGGAGCTATTCGAATGTGGAAGTTGCACCGCGACGGATTTTTACTTTATGTATTAGCTCAACTACTACTTTTATTTATGCCTGCAATTTGGATTAACATGCAAGCCGTTTCCGTATCAAATGCAATTTTTACAACTATTTTCTTTGTTGGATATGGTTTAAACTTTAGAAGATTTTCTTAATTATCTCCAAAAAAACAATTAGTCCAGTTTAATCAATTTTTTGTTGATTAACCCTTTTTCCGTTTGAAATTGGATGAAATAAAGCCCCGGGTTAAGCTCTGTTAAATCAATTTTCCCATTGCCGTCCGGCACATCCATTTTTTGTCCTGTAGAATTTAAAACTCTAATTTGAAGAATCTTATCTTCAGACAAATTATAGTAAACTTCATTATTAGCTGGATTGGGAAAAATTTGCACCTCATTATCCATATTATTTATTAATCGGGCAGATGTACTGACACACCCTGGAATACCCACAATCTCTTCCCACAAATCGAGTTTTTCGCTTCTGATTCCACAATTGGAACCTATCGGTGTTGCATTAATTTCAAGATAACAATCTTCGTTGGCAGTATATTGAGGCCAGTTTTCAAGTCCACCACCGTTGGGGTTTCCTGTCCGTGCAAAATTCACCCAATAATTAAGCATTACATTTTGAAGACTATCATCCTGGGGCTGAGAATAAAAATTTCCTAAAAGTGTGTTTTCCCAATTATTAAAAAGATACAACAATTCTATGCCATGATAAGAACCGTATTTTTCCAATTGTGAGATCGGATGCCGATAAGTTAAGAAATAACGCCAGACAGGTTCTTCCTGATTTAAGCTTAAACACTGAGCTGTTCTTCTAACCGGCAGTGTAAACTGTAAATCGGTTAAAATTCCAACATAAGATTTCCATGCCTGTTCATTGGTTTCTCCAGGCGGGTACAATGCTAAAACCTGTGATTTGATATTGTTCCGGTATCAGTGATTGAACCAATAAATTTACCATAAATGGTGTTACTACTGCAGGGGCAGTCAGACTCATTTCATCGGCATTGGAACCAATTATTACCGGGACTTTATTGTAGTTGCCCGATTGCGCTTTACTCATTGGAAGATCAGTAAAAACTACACCATCCAAAGCCGGATGCCATTTAGATTGAACCAGTCCGCCCTGTATCGGACTTTCCAAAGATTTCACCAGCGAATCGGCCGATATATTTCGCATTACTTCAATTTTTTCACTGTTGGTTCCTGTGGGTTGATACTGATCTACAAATTCAGTCCCCTGTGATTCTGCTTCGCTATATAAACTTACAACAGGCGCTGCACTTTGAATAACAGCCCTGCTAAATAAACCGGCTGCCAACGGAGAAACCAGCAAATCCCCAACATCAACACCCCCTGCACTTTCTCCAAAAATCATTACTTTATCCGGATCGCCGCCAAATACCGATATATTTTTTTGGACCCATTTTAATGCCAAAATCTGATCAAGTATTCCATAATTTCCTGAAATTCCTTCTTCATTTTCAGCATCAAGTCCGGGATGAACTAAAAAACCAAGCGGACCTAAACGATACTGAATGGTAACAACTACCAGCATTTCCACGCTTAGCCATATTTTTTCCGTCGTACATTACCGTGCCACCTGCCTGCTGACTTGCCCCACCCTGCTGGTTACCACCTCCGTGAATAAAAACCAAAACAGGCAAATCACCGGCATTTAATTGAGGAGTCCAAACATTAAGGTAAAGACAATCTTCATCCCCTTCCAATGTGGCGGTAGTATCGCCTTGTTCGTATTTTTTTTGCGGACAAACGGGAGCAAATTCCGTGGTATTTAAAATTTTCGTCCAATCAGCGGGGGCAATCGGAGCTTTCCAGCGCAAATCATCAATCGGGGGCGTTGCAAATGGAATTCCAAGAAATTCGTAAATATCACCGTTCATTCTTCCCTGAATCGGGCCGGAATTGATATTAACCACTTGTGTTTGGGCTTCCTGCACACACATACAAAATGTGAAAAGAAGAATAACTGTTTTTGACATCATCGATTATCAGTTTGTGTTTCAAACTTACAGAATAGTTACAAATTTTCAATATTGTACAGACTCTATTCAAAAAACGAGTATTAGGTAAAAAACTTCGGGATTGTTGTTGGGCAGATTTCCAGATAAAAATCTTTCCCAGAGTTTAAAACTTTGGAAAAATTAAAGTATAAATTTCTGATGTAATAACTCGTTTTAAAACACTGATTTTGTGGTGTAAAGATAGTTGCAAAAAATTATTGTATAAGACTAATTTCTTTGTTTAACAATTTCATTTATTTAAGATCAAATTAGCTTCAATCAATAAAAAGATAGAAATTATTACTAATTCAAACTACACTAAAAAATTAAAATTTATTCAAATGAAAAGAATCGTGTTTTATTTAATGGTGCTTGTAATTGCATTGAGCTCTGGTTGTAACAGTGGTAATCAGAATAACTCGCAGCAAGCTCCTGCCCAAGGAGAAGGCATGGCTCCAGGTGGCGGCATTGGTCAAGGCAGAGAGGTATGGGACAAGGTAATTTTGACCCGACTGCTGCCTTGGCTGACAGTCAGATTCAACAAATGACAGAATCGTTGAGTCTTACTGAAGAACAACAAACCAAAATTCGTGAAATTATGCAAGGTGATGGTGGCATGGAAGATAGGAGTGAACAAATGCGACAAATACGAGGACAGCAAGACGCAAAAATGAAATCGGTTTTAACTGATGAGCAATGGCAAAAATACCAGGCTCAGCAGGAAGAACAGAGATCGCGCAGAGGACAAGGAGGTTTTGGAGGCCCTCGAAGTGGACAAAGACCAAACTAAGGCAATAAAACTTATTGACACTGTTTCACAAAGTGTGTAAGTTAAAAAATACCGAGGGTTTAGCTATTTATAGCTGGACCCTTTTTTCAAATATGACTAAGAACTGATTTAGGATGATGCCCCAATTTTGGATTGGCATCGACCATTTTTTAGTGGCTTCTCTTGTTTCCAAATATACGGATTTCATTACAGCCTGATCTGACGGGAATGAAAGTTTGTTTTTGGTGTACTTTCTGATTTTACCATTTAAATTTTCTACCAGGTTTGTTGTATAGATTATTTTTCTGATTTCCAGGGGAAACTCAAAAAACACGGTAAGGTCTTCCCAGTTGTCGCGCCAGCTTTTAATTGCATAAGAGTATTTGCCTTCCCACGCTGAAGAAAAATCTTCTAAAGCAGCTTCTGCAGCTTCTTTGGTTGGGGCATTATAGATTTGCTTCATATCACGGGAAAAAGCCTTTTTGTCTTTCCAGACCACATATCTGCTGGTGTTTCTTATTTGATGTACAACACAAATTTGTGTTTTCGATTCTGGAAAAACAGTTCGAATGGTATCGGTAAAACCATTCAGATTATCTGTTGCTGTAATCAGTATATCATCGACTCCACGGGCTTTCATATCGGTTAAAACGCTCATCCAAAATGCAGCAGATTCATTCTTGCCTAACCACAAACCAAGAACCTCTTTCTTGCCATCTCTACGAAGTCCTACGGCAATATAAACCGTTTTGTTGATGACCTTGGAGTTTTCACGTACCTTGAACACGATACCGTCCATCCAAACGATTAAATAAACAGGCTCAAGAGGTCGGTTCTGCCAGGCTACGATATCGTTGGTAACAGCATCGGTAATCCTTGATATGGTAGAAGTGGAAACCTCAAAGCCATAAAGTTCACGGATTTGTTCTTCAATATCACTATTACTCATTCCCTTGGCGTAGAATGATACAATGATGTTCTCTAATCCATCGACCATATTCCCTCTTTTAGGAACAATCATCGGGTTAAACGAAGCATCACGGTCACGTGGGACCTGGATGTTAGATTCTCCCATTGAAGTGCGGACTTTCTTCTCAGAATAGCCATTACGGCCATTGGGATTATCTGACTTCTGGTTTTTGTCATAACCCAAATGGTCATTGAGTTCGCCTTCAAGCATCTTCTCAATGCCCCGCTTCTGGAGTTGTTTTAAAAAATCGTTGAGCTCTTCCCCCGACTTAAACTGGTCAAGGAAATCATCATTTAATAATTCTTCTTTTTTCATTACTGTGTAAAGTTTAAAATTAAACAAAAAAATACCGGGGGTTGCAACCCCCGGTATTTTCTATTTACACAGTTTATAAAACTTATTTACAAATTAAGCAATATCGTCCCGATATCTTTTCCTCCGGTAAACATCCGTTCCGGATTTTCAATCAATTCTTTCACTTTTACCAGAAATCCAACTGAATCTTTTCCATCAATTATACGATGATCATAGGAAAGAGCAACATACATCATTGGTCGAATAACAACCTGTCCATCAACAGCAACCGGTCGTTCAATAATATTATGCATACCTAATATGGCAGACTGAGGTGGATTTATAATCGGTGTTGAAAGTAGCGAACCAAAAACCCCACCGTTAGTAATTGTAAAGGTACCTCCCGAAAGTTCTTCGACTGATATTTTTTTTGTTCTTGCCTTTTCAGCCAGCTCTTTTATTTCAAGCTCAATTTCAGGTATCGATTTACTTTCTGCATTTCTTATAATTGGCACCATCAAACCTTTTGGAGTTGAAACTGCAATTCCAACATCCACAAAACGGGGAGAAACAATTTCATCTCCATCCATTTGTGCATTTACCATTGGGTGAAAATCCATAGCAACTGCCACCGCCTTTGTAAAGAACGACATAAATCCAAGCTTAAATCCATGCTTCTCAATGAATTTCTGTTGGTATTTACTTCGCAAGTCCATCACAAAACTCATATCAATTTCATTGAAAGTAGTCAGCATGGCAGTTTCATTCTTCACTGAAACCAACCGCTCACTTAACTTTCTTCTCAAACTCGACATACGTTCCCTGTCCGTTTCTCTTGAAGCTTCTTTTTGTTGAATAGCAAGAGTTGAGGCAGAAGTTTTTGGAAGATTTGCAACCGCTTCAACCTCTTTTTTACCAATTCTTTTAAGTCCACTAATAATATCATCCACCGAAAGATCAAGTTCTTTCATCATCTCTTTAGCTACCGAAGTAACTTTTACTTTTTCCAAACCTTTAGATGAAACATTGGCTTTGACCGTTTCTGACTTTAATACCTGCTTTTCTTCCTTTACTTCTTCTTTTTTTGACTCAGCTTCTTTGGCTTTTTCTTTTGGTTTATTATCTGATGAAGTTACAGGGGCTTTTACGCTTGTGTCGATTGTGCCAACTACCTGTCCAACCGGTATAGTTTCACCTTCCTCTGCCCTAAAAGAAATTTTACCGCTTTCCGCGGCAACAATTGTAAGTGTAGCTTTATCCGATTCAATCTCAGCAATTTCCTGATCTTTAGTCACCACTGCCCCGTCTTCTACGAGCCATGAACCAATTTCTACTTCTGTAATGGATTCTCCCGGGCTGGGAACTTTAATTTCTATAATCATTATATTAATTTTAAACCAAGTACTTTCAACTTTTTGAAGTCACAGTTTCCTTTACAGTAAAAACAGCCTTAAGGATACTTTCAAGGCCTTGTTTATGTTTTTCCATTAATCCCACAGCCGGACTTGCACTTTCTTTCCTCGAAGCCACTTTAAATCCCAAATACCCAAGTTTGCGGTTGATAAATGGCCACGCCCCCATATTTTCCGGTTCATCCTGTGCCCAAATCAATTCCTCAGAATTTTTATACTTTTTCAAAATTGTACTAATCGACTTGACAGGTATTGGATAAATCTGCTCTATTCGTACAATAGCCACATCTGTAATTCCATTTTCCACCTGATATTTTTCAAGATCGTAATACAGTCGCCCGGAAGTGAAAATAATTTTTTTAACCTTCCTTGCATCAGCCAACCGGTCATCAATAACATCCATAAATTTGCCCATCGCGAAATCATCTAGTTTTGATTGAACCATTGGATGACGCAACAAACTTTTGGGCGTAAAAATAATCAGTGGTATACGCGTATTCATTTTTACCTGTCTGCGCAACACATGAAACATATTTGCAGGAGTAGTTGGCATCACAATTTGCATGTTATTATTGGCAGAAAGTTCGAGAAACCTTTCAATGCGGGCGCTGGAATGTTCGGCTCCCTGCCCTTCGAACCCATGCGGTAAAAAGAGTACAAGCCCATTCATTAATCCCCACTTCTCAATTGCTGATGAAATATATTGGTCAATTATTACCTGTGCCACATTATGAAAATCCCCAAATTGAGCTTCCCATATCGTAAGTCCATTGGGTTGACCAAGAGCATAACCATATTCAAAACCCAAAACTGCATATTCTGAAAGCAACGAATTGAATACATGAAACGGTGCCTGGTTTTCAGAGATATGTTTTAGTGGGAAATATTTTTCATCAGTACCCTTCCACGATAAAGGCAGCATGACGATGGGCGAACGTTCCACGTTCACTGTCCTGTCCACTTATTCGAACAGCATGACCTTCAGAAACCAAGGTTCCGTAAGCAAGCAATTCGCCCATTGCCCAATCAAGACGATCATCGTGAATCATCATTCTACGATCGGACAATATGCGCGTTGACCTTGCTAAAGAACATTAAATTTCCTGGAAGTGTGTTCATCTTTTCGGCAATTTCCAAAAGTTTGCTTCTATCAACACTTGTGTCCGCTTCACAATTGAAGTCTTTCTTGTCAGGCAGTCTCATAGTTCTTATACTCATTGACAAGGAACTTCCTTATTTTCAACTTTTCTATTTTCTCAGATTCCTTAAATTTTTCTTCCAGAAACCGATCAAATTCCTTCACTGCTTTTTTCGATTCTTCCAAAGGCATTATACCCATTTTGTCAAGTTTCCCGGCATAAATATCACGCGGATTAGGATGCTTTGATATAATTTTATAAAGCAATGGTTGCGTAAAACGTGGTTCATCACCCTCATTATGCCCGTATTTCCGGTAACATAAAATATCGATAAAAACATCGTTATGCCATTTCTGACGAAAATCCATCGCCAACTTAATTGTGAAAATAAGCGATTCCACATCGTCGCCATTTACATGAAAAACGGGTGAACGGGTAACTTTTGCAACATCAGTACAATATGTACTTGACCGTGCATCAAGATAATTTGTGGTAAAACCAACCTGATTATTAATTACAAGATGAATGGTACCTCCCGTTTTATAACCATCTAACTGCGACATTTGAATCGTTTCGTAAACTACACCCTGAGCAGCAATAGCTGCATCACCATGAATAATAATAGCAGCAGCTTTGCTAAAATCTTTTGCGTAAACCGAATCTATTTGCGAACGAACCATTCCTTCCGCAATTGGCCCTACGGCTTCCAGATGAGAAGGATTTGGAACCAACTTTAGTTTTACTTTCTTTCCGAAATCTGTAACTACTTCATTTTCATAACCCAAATGATATTTTACGTCACCTTGCGATATATCGTCTTCATACTCTTTCCCTGTGAATTCCTTGAAAATATTCTCATAAGGTTTTTCAAGAATATTAGCAAGTACATTTAATCTTCCACGATGCGCCATACAAATCACAAACTCCTCTATTCCCAGTTCAGCACCTCTTTCAATTACAGCATCAAGAGATGGAATTAGCGTTTCTGCCCCTTCAAGTGAAAACCGTTTTTGTCCAACAAATTTTTTATGGATGTAATTTTCAAATCCTACTGCAAGCTTTAGATGATAAAAAAAATGTTTTCTTTTTTCATCAGAAAATTCCTGGGAATTCTGCGAATTTTCCATGCGTTCTTTAAGCCACTGAATTATTTCAGGGTGCCTCATATACATATATTCAACACCAATAGAGCGACAGTATATTCTTTCAAGGTGTGCAACAATTTCTTTGAGTTTTGCGGGGCCAATACCAATCTCATTTCCTGCCTGAAATACCTTTTCAAGGTCATTCGTATCCAGACCAAAGTTTTCAATCGCAAGTGTTGGCAAATATTGTCTGCGGGCACGTACGGGATTAGTTTTTGTAAATAAATGCCCACGCTGCCGGTAACCGTGAATCAGATTTAGTATTGCAAATTCTTTATCAATATTGTCCGGTTTTACCGGTGATGAGTTTACCGGATAACTGGTCCGGGCAAGTTCAAACCCGGCAAAGAACTGTTGCCAGCTTTTATCTACTGAATCCGGATCCTGAAGATACGACTTATACAGGTCTTCAATAACCGATAATTCCTGATTTCCTGCCGAAGAAAATTTGTCCATGTTTTTCCTTTCAATAATAGTGTATTAGATATTGAAAAACAAACCTAAAAATCTATTGTTTAGTATTGCCACCTAATTTAACCGCAAAGTTAGAGTTTTTAAGATTAATTGTTCGAACACCAATCCAATTAACCTGAAATTATGTGAAATACTTAAAAATTTATTTTACCAGTAACAAAATGCCCCGTTTTATCACAAAAGCCTTTTTATATATGTTTAACACTTGATTCTAAACACTTTTTTCATTGCATTGTTAAATGATAAAAAATGCTATGAACACAAATTCTACCTACAAAAGAACAACCCTGTTAAACATATTAATTATTTCCTTAATTTTTCATTCTATTCCGTCAATAGCGCAAACAAAATATATTGTTGAAGCATCGAATACTAAGTTTACTCCCAAGGATATAACAATTGAAGTTGGCGATACTGTGGAATGGCACAATGTTGAAGGAAGTCATAATGTAGATGGGAAACAATCTACTTATCCGTTAAACCCGGAATCCTTTGGAAATTCGGTTGGAGTTGGATGGACATATGTTCATGTTTTTAATATAGCAGGGAAATATGATTATCGTTGCGATCCCCACTACATTTATGGAATGGTCGGGACAATTACTGTCTCTGAAGTAACAGCAAACAGATCCAATTTAACAGTTAGTATCTCAAAGATATTTCCTAATCCGGCCAATGAAAAAATTTATATTGAGCCTGAGGGTTTCTCTTCTTCAGAAATTCAGGTAAAAATTTATGATATCACCGGTAAACTCAAGTTTTCAGAAATATATTCATCAAGCAGACGCATAGAAGTTAATATCGAACAACTGGAAAGTGGAATCTACTTCGTAGAACTAAACGATAATAATAAAAGGCAAATGATGAAATTGATAAAAGATTAAAGCCAGATTACATAGAACGATTATTTAGTATTACACATAACTAATAAAAACAGAATGAGAAAAAGAACAATTTGGTCAGGACTTTTTTTCCTGATGGTTTTATTTGCTTACGCCCAGGAACCTGAAAACAATACAATTCAAAATGTTTTCAAAGGAACACGATTCATTAACGGCCAATCGGCCAATCTTGCCGAAGCTGGCGAGTTACAGTTACAAATCCAACACAGGTTTGGCGATATCAGCGGAGGAATGTATGAATTCTTTGGACTCGATCTCGCAACCATGAGGTTAGGATTTGAATATGGAGTGTCAAAAAATTTTACTGCCGGAATTGGCAGAAGTGATTTATTAAAAACTTATGATGCATTATTAAAATTCAGATTAAGTCAGCAATCGGATAACTTTCCTGTAACTATTGTCGCGACTGCTGAAGGATCAATACCTACTGTTAAGGATTTATTTCCGGCTTCAAAGAATAATTTTTCGGATAAAGTTTCCGAAAGTCTTCAGTTGAACATTGCGAAAACCATTGGAATTTTGGGTTTGCAAGTATCGCCCGGGTATTTGCACACAGGTTATTTGTTTATTGAGAATAATGATTTTGACCTGTTTACCTTAGGGCTTGGGAGTTCGCTTAAACTTTCAAAGCATCTTTCGGTTAATGCAGAATATTTAAATCCGTTTGAAAGTAAGCTTCAGGCAAACAAACCGCTTTCGTTCGGAGTTGATTTATCTACCGGAGGCCATCTTTTTCAATTAATGGTTACCAACTCCCAGGCTTTGATTAATCAAGGCTTATACACAAATACTTATGGAGACTGGGGAAAAGGCCATATTTATCTTGGTTTTAACCTGATCCGTAAATTCAAACTCAGGTACACGGATGAGGATAATTACTAAAAGGCAGAAAAAACTAATCATATTTATATGGACAGAAAAGAATTCATTAAAAAAATTACTGTAGGTGGAAGTATATTATTTATTCTTCCGGCATTCATTGAATCATGTTCAAAAGGAAATATCGGGATTGCCAATGATCCAAGCAGCACAAATCCAATTACCATTGATTTAACAAGTTCGCAATTTTCGTCATTGAATACTAGTTGGCGGATATGGTTATAGCGGAAACATCATTATTATCCATACGGGTGTAAATCAATTCACTGCACTATCAAAAATTTGTACTCACCAGAATTGTACTGTTGCCTACAATTCATCGGCTAAAATACTGCCTTGTTATTGTCATGGTTCCGAGTTCAATTTATCAGGCAATGTTGTGAGGGGGCCGGCTCAGCGAAGTTTAATAAAATATAATGTAGAAATTAATGGCAATATGTTAGTTATCACTTAGCATTCGTTAATACCCCCATCTTTATAACTTTCCTAAATTAAACATATCATAGTATAAATTGAAGATTACATCTGAATTTTGCCGAAGGGTAAAAAATGATTATATTTTCATCCCTGATTGAAGGCTCAAAAGAATGGATAGTTTAAATAAATTTTTACAGTATAATATTGTTAATGTGGGAGATCACAAAATAGAAGTTTTTTCTGTTGTGATTTTCATTCTAATTTTTATAGTCACAAAATTAATTATTTGGGGCATCAAAAAAGTGATGTTTCGAAAACGTCGGCTGGAAAAGTTTGATCAGGGAACTACTTATGCAGTTTTTCAAATTATTAAATATGTGATTTGGGTTGTAGCCATTGCCATTGCACTTGATACTGTTCAAATAAGGATTACTGTCCTAATTGCCGGCTCGGCAGCGCTTCTGGTTGGTGTTGGCATGGGTTTACAACAAACATTCAATGATATCGTTTCCGGTTTTATTTTACTTTCGGAAAGAACAATCAAAATTAACGATGTACTTGAAATCGATGGAGACGTTGTTCGGATACAGAAAATTGGATTGAGAACTTCAGTGGGGCTTAACCGCGATGAAATTTCGATCATTATTCCTAACTCGCTGATCACTACCAATAAAGTTATTAACTGGAGCCATCAGGCTAAAAAAACACGATTTAAAATAAACGTTGGTGTTGCTTATGGAAGTGATGTTAATCTGGTTTTAAAGGTGTTGGAAGAAAGTGTTCTTGAACATCCTGAAATTAAAGACAAGTACCAGATTGAGGCCCGTTTAATCGAATTCAATAATTCATCACTTGATTTCCAGGTGTTGTTTTTCAGCGAAAATGTTTTCAGGATAGAAAAAATTAAAGCCGAAATTCGTAAAATAATTAACCAGAAATTTATTGAGAACGGCATTACCATTCCATTTCCGCAAATGGATATTCACATGAAAAATAAATAAAAACCTTTTCTTCAGGGAAAAATATTGTCTGATTTCCAATGATTAAATTAAATTGTTTGAAGAATTCTTAAAATCTTCTATTTAAATATATAATATCATATTCAAAAACAATACATTACATATATTTAATTTATAGCTAAATTTATTTCTCTTATTAATTTTTGAATTAAAAAAACATTTAAATTTGAACGATTTTCTTAGGAAAAGATAATAGTAAATTAAACAAATTAAATGGTTTAATTCCATTGAAAGACTCAAAGTATAAAACAAGTTATTTTTCGTGTCGGAGATTGATTCTCCAAACGAATACTTTTTCATTCGCTTACCTCAATCAAATAAATATTAAAAACACACATGAAGATATTGGTTAGAAAATCAACGTCGGATGACCTTGATTTTCTTGAGGAGTTGGAAACAAGTTGTTTTCCTAAATTTCAACAAAGTTCAAAAAGAGTTTTAAGACACAGTATTTCAAGTCCGTTTCAGAAAGTATTTGTTGCCGAATTTATCGATAACAAAGCAACAATTAAAGCTGGTTCAGCAACACTTTTTCCCTATTCCAAAACGTTACGACTTTTCTCCATTGCTGTTTTACCCGGATTTCAGGGAAATGGTATCGGGAAACAAATCATGGAATATATTATCCAGTTTGCAAAAAATAGCAAATTCGAACGCATTTCGCTGGAAGTTCTCCAGTCAGATAAAATGCTTATTCAATTTTATAAGAATCTTGGATTTAAAATTACCGAGGAACTACCTGAATATTATTCAAAAACCGAAAACGGTTTAAGAATGATTTTATCGCTGGATGAAAATGGTGAAAAACAAAGTATTTCAAACATTATCATTGTTCGGAATCCCAAAAGCTGGAATCTGGAAATTGAGGGGGTAAAAGTGGTTTCATCCAGAAGTTACATCACCGATCCTGAATTTCAGTCGTTGAGAAATGTGCGGATTTTCAACCTAAGCAATTCTTACCAATACCAGAAAATGGGATATTATGTCTCGTTGCTGGCATCGGCGCGCGATCATCGGGTGATTCCTAATGTTACAACACTACGGGACTTTTCGAGTCTTGCTTTAATTCGATCTCTTTCGGGTTATATTGATGAAAGCATTCAAAAAAGCCTGAAAAGTGTAGAAAGCAATAAACTGAGTTTATTCATTTATTTTGGGCAGTCCGTTAATCCAAAATTTAAATTACTGGCTCAGAAATTATATCATTTGTTTGAGGCTCCCCTTTTACAGATTGATTTTATTAAAACCGAAAAATGGATTGTTCAAAGAGTTTCACCTTTAAGCTTAAAGAAAGTGGATCCTGACCACATGGAAAAAGTGCAGGAATTTGCGCATGACTATTTTTTAAAAAAACGGTTTAGCCGGCCCCGGTTTAAAAATTACAAATACGATTTGGCAATTCTTGTGAATCCGCAGGAAAAAAACCCGCCTTCATGTCCCGATGCATTGCAAAACTTTAAAAAGGCTGCCGAGAAAATGGGTTTTTATGTGGAATTCATTACAAAAGAAGATTTCAGCCAGTTATCGGAATACGATGCGCTTTTCATCCGCGAAACAACAAATGTTAATAATCATACTTACCAGTTTTCAAGAACTGCTTATGCCGAAGGTTTGGTGGTTGTTGATGATCCGTGGTCAATTTTAAGGTGCTCCAATAAAATCTTCCAGGAAGAGCGAATGAAACAAAACAAAATTAAAACACCGGCATCGATGATTTTGTCCAAATCAAATTACAATAATGCTCTACCAATCAACCTGAATTTTCCGCTGGTATTAAAACAACCTGACAGCGCCTTTTCACTCGGAGTTGAAAAAGTGAATAACAGGGAAGAACTAAACACCTCATTAAAAAGGCTTTTTCGCTTGTCGGACCTGGTAATTGCACAGGAATTTTTACCATCGGAATACGATTGGAGGATTGGTGTTCTTGACCAAATGCCGTTGTATGCCTGCAAATATTATATGGCTAAAGGTCACTGGCAGATTTATAACTGGACCAGCGACAATAAGGAAAATTGGGGAGAATCGGAAACCATGTCTATTGAAGATGTTCCTGAAGTTGTTGTAAAAACAGCGGTTAAAGCTGCTTCTTTAATCGGGGACGGATTGTATGGAGTTGACCTGAAAATGATCGATGACCAGGTGTACGTTATTGAAATAAATGATAATCCAAACATTGACGAAGGAATTGAAGACAACGTTCTGAAAGACGAATTGTATAATAAAATTATGCGATCGATTTTCAACCGCATCGAAATCAACCGTAATATTGCACAGTTTGTTTCCATCTGATTCCTTTTTATATACAAAAGCTGGCAGTAAATGATTAGGTTAATTCACAATCAAAAACCAAACCACAGGCTTACCTAAAAGAGGCATGCCTTATTTTTCTGTATATTTTTTCTGATCTCTGAATTTCAGTCAGTTTTGCGTCTTCTACCCTTTTTATCCTATTTATTCTCTCAGTAATTCGGAACTAATGGATTTATACTACAAGTATTTAAATAGTCTTGTTAACCGCAATAAAGAAGATTTTTCTGCCTTTCATAATATTAAATGGCTTAACAGCAGTTTGGCAGATAGAGCAAATCGTAAAAGAGAAAAGCTTTTAAAGGAAATCAGCAATGATATTCTTTTTTACGAAACCAAACCATTTTACAATCAAGTTTCCAAAGGATGTACACTATGCGGGCAAGGTAAATGGAGTTGTTTGTTTATTACCGGCAAATGCAATGCCGGTTGTTTCTATTGTCCCGCATCACAACTTCAGGATGAAGTACCAACCTCACAAAACCTCGAATTTGAAACTGCCGATGCTTACGCTGAATACATTAACTATTTCAAGTTTAAGGGTGTTAGTTTCAGTGGTGGAGAACCGTTACTGTTTTTCAATCGGACACTTGATTATCTGCAAAAAATAAGGGAAAAATGCGACTCCTCTGTTTATATCTGGATGTACACCAATGGGATTTTAGCTGATGTAGAAAAATTCCAACAACTGGCCAATGCCGGTCTTAATGAAATTCGCTTTGATATTGGCGCTACAAAATATTCGCTCGAAAATGTAAGAAAAGCAAAAGGAATAATTCCTAATATAACTATTGAAATTCCCGCAGTTCCTGAAGAAAAGGAGAAAATAAAGATATTGCTTCCGAAAATGATCAATGTAGGTGTTACCAATTTAAACCTTCACCAGTTAAGACTTACTAAGCATAATGCACCAAAACTTTTAAAACACAAATACACTTATATTCATGCTGAACAACCCATTGTTTTGGAATCGGAACTGGCCGCCCTGGAAATAATAAACTTTGCCAAACGGCAGGAACTTGAAATTGGAATTAATTACTGCTCTTTCTTTTTTAAAAACCGGTTCCAGAAAGCCGGGTTTAGAAAACAACTGGCAAAAGCGCTGTCCGGGGAAAATGAAATAGTCACGGAAAAAGGAATGATACGCGAATTTAGCGGGGAGAAAATTGGATACAAAGCAATGGTTATTTCCGACAAAGAAACGTTTGATCCTGGCATAACAAAACTCCAACTTCAGCATAAAACTTATTATACACGACGCGAAATTGGGTTGGATAATATTTTCCTAAACACGGATCAGAAAAATGTATTACCCGAGTTTCTTGCAAATGCCCCTGATTCAATCCCAGTCGATCCGTTTTTATTTAAGATTTGGCAAATGGAAAAAATAGAAAAAGGATTGCGCGAATATTAATTTTACCCGCTATTCATATAATTACCTCGTTGATATTATCATAAAACAATATACTATTTTAATTGCCGATTTTTACTGAGGTCATCGAAAGTGAACCAGCCACATATTTGTCGTTAAAAAATTCAACCGAGTCATTTTTTTCCTGTAAACCAAGTGCATATATAAGTGGGAAATAATGATCCGGAGTTGGAATAGCCAGTCGGGCTTCAGCCCCTAAATTATGATAATCGATCAGTGCTTTATGATCTCCATGTTCAATTTTGGTTTTAAAAGTTTCATTCATTTCCTGTGCCCAATCAAAACCATAATTGGGTCGGTTCATATTTTGCCAATCTATCATTCGCAGATTATGAACCATATTTCCACTTCCCATTATAAGTACACCCTTTTTCCGCAATGAGCCAAGTTCTTTTGCCAGTTGGTAGTGATATTCTGCGGGCTTGTAAAAGTCGATGCTAAACTGGATAACCGGAACATCAGCCTCAGGATACATTCTTCTCACTACGATCCAGCAACCGTGATCAAGTCCCCATTCATGATTCATTTCTACTGAAGTTCTTTTCACTATTGATGAAATTTCTTTTGCCAACTCAGGATTTCCGGGCGCCGGATATTCAACTTTATATAATTCACCAGGGAAGCCGCCAAAGTCGTGTATAGTTCTTGGATTGGGCATTGCGGTTACATAAGTTCCCCGTGTAAGCCAGTGCGCTGAAATACAAACCACAGCTTCCGGCCTGGGAATTTCCTTGCCCAACTCTATCCAGAAGTCTGAAAATTCGTTGGACTCAATCCCATTCATTGGCGATCCGTGCCCAACAAATAATACGGGCATTTTTACTTCTCTTGATTTCAGTTTTTGCGAAAAATCAGACAAATCATTTAACGTTCTCATTCCTGTAATCCCCCCGGTTTATATACTTTATAAATGTTTTTCGAATCATCAGCGACTCAATTCAAAACACAATGTAAAAACAAAAGGACCTTTCAAAAGTTTTTTAAGGCTCTTTTAATTCATGTATCATTTTCTCTTTGTTTATTGTTCAATTGTTACCATATCTGGTTCTGCTAATTCAGCAACCATTTCAAAATCAATTTCAAAATCATTATAAATCAGGTTATCGCCCAACCCTTTAAAAAATGACCCCGAACCATATCGAATGTCGTAATTTGTACGATCGATTATTGCTTTTCCCCTGGCTGTAATTTTTGAATTATTTAATTCTACCACCGCAGGGAAACTAATTTCATGAGTGATCCCTTTTATTGTAAGATCACCTGTTACGGTAAAGTTTTCTTCTCCATCTGTTTTTTCATCCGAACTAAATGACGTAACTGCAAATTTTACATACGGATTTTTATCCACTGAAAAGAAATCATCTGATTTCAGGTGACCAACTAATTTACCATTCCATGCAGAATCAGACAAATCACTATTTATTATGGTGTTCATATCCAAAGTTATTTCAGCACTTAAAACCGAATTATCCTGCATAATAATTTCTCCATTTAAAATATCCACATTACCGTGATGTTGTCCGGTAACTTTTTTAGCGTTCCAAACCACTATACTTTGTTCGGTATTGACTTTGTACACAACTCTTTCTTTTTCCCAACCGTCCGTTATTGCTCTTGTTGAGCGCAATGCGGATCCTACTGTTGCTAAACCATTTTGTTTCATTTTTTCTGTTTTTTGAATTAATTATGAAACAAAAATAGATGGCAGCAGAGCCAAAAAAAATGAAGTAGTTTAAGAAACGTACCTTTACGTCTTTTTTCTCGCCCGCTTTGAAAGAATTTTGCTTAAAAACTCCGGGGTAACACCGAGATAAGCCGAGATATGATATTGCGGAAGCCGTTGGATTAATTCAGGATATTGTTTTAGAAGTTCTTCATAATTTTCTTCCGCAGTTTTTGATAAAATGCACACAAGTCGTTTTTGAAGAAAAATATAAGATCGCTTTAAAGTTTCAGCAAAATAGGAAAAATCAGCAGTCAGCTTTTGGAGCTGTTCATCACCGAAAGAGTAAACTACACTGTTTTCAACAGCATCAAGATAAAAGGATGTAGCTGCCGGTGTAATCAAGTCGCCAATCCATTGATTTTCGCGTGCAAAAAGAATATTAAATTCTTTCCCAGTCTTATCAATTACAAACATCCGAAGCAAACCTTTTTCAATAAAATAATGCCGGGTATTCACATCGTCCTGTCCAAAAATTAATTGTTTCTTCCCGATTTTTTCTTTATGTGAGGCACTGTTTATTTTTTGTTTTTCTTCTTCTCTTAAATCATGTCCATAAACTTTACTGAAAAAAGTATATAAAATTTGTTTGTCCTCTGATTTCATTATACGCTAAAATGATTTTAATATAAAATAGAATGTGATTCAAAATTTAAAGCTTCTCCAAATTGCATTAAAAATGCTTAATTACAATTTGCCAGATAAGTTTTGTAACTGCTAAGTTCTTCAGCGATAATTTTCAATTTATCTTTCGCCTGTGAATACGAGGTGAAGCTTATGCAAATAATGAATATTCCAATTATTACTTTTTTCATGGGTTAAGTTTTATTATCATTTTTTGCTATCTCAATTTCCAACAAAACACCCTACTAAATTTTAACTGAAAGTCTAATACCATCTACTTTTTTGTTGTCACTATAATAGCGCCATTTGAAGCTTTTGGCCCGTAAAGTGCCGCTGCAGTTGCATCTTTTAGCACAGTTATGGACTTAACATCTGACGGCGATAGTTTAGACAGTTCCTCCTCACTAGCAACTTTTCCATCGATAACTACCACTGGTGATTTAATATTATAGCCGCATATCCTTTTACTCTTATTTGCGTACCAATTTCATTATTTTTATCTTCCTTTTTTGAAGTGATTAAAATTACACCATTGGGAGCATTATATTCCTTAATTGCTGCCTCTCCTTTCAGTACATTTATTGATTGAATTTTATCCGGATCAATCAAATCCACAATCTTATGATCATACTTTATTCCATCAATGTATATATCGGGGTTTAAAGAATCCTTTAGTCCAACAAACACATTACTCGAATCCATGCCGCCTATTGCCCGAACAACTACATTTTGTGCATAAACCTGCTGAAAACGAAAAACAAACAATGCTAATTATGATTAAAATTCTTTTCATGATACATTTAATTTTATGGTTATTTAATTTTGATATTTCCTGATTTATTTATTTCTGACCAGTATAGATTACGATCAATTCATCTTCATAAATAATATTTTGCTTCTCTGTTTTAGGTTCCTCTTTTTTAAACATTGAAAGCGCCTCTTTTAATAAAGCCTCTTTCTCTTTATCGCTTTGTTTTGAACTGTTTACCGAAAGCGTAATAATTAGTGCTATCGAAGCAGCCGAAGCTACCAGTCCATAAATTAACCGCTTGCTTTTTTTTCTTTTGATTTGAATAGCATCCCAAACGGAATCGTTCATATTTTTCGGCGCTTTTGCTCCTGATCTTTTTGCAAAGCTAAACCAGGGATCAAGTTCAGAATTCGCTTTTTTTGCATTAAAAATCTCCCGCTCCTCATCCAAACTGCTGTTGGCCTCCAAATATTTATCGATGAGTTCCTTTTTATTACTCATAGCTATAAATTTTCTTAAGTTTTATACTTACCTGTTTCCTTGCCCGCGATAACAAAACCCTAATATGTTCAATTTTGAGTTCAGTTATTTCGGCAATTTCGTTGTACTCCAAGCCATCCATATCCCTAAGGATCATAATCTCACGCTGCTGTTCAGGCAACTCTTTCAAAATGCCTTCAACAATAGCTGTCAGTTCTTTCCATTCAATTTCATTTTCACCGGTTTCTGTTTCTGTCATTCGAAGATGAATCTCAAAAGGTTCTGTTTCCGGGTATTTCTTCTTCAGGATATCAATACAATAATTACGTGCTGTCAGGAATACAAACCCTGTTATATTGGGATGATTTTCCAGATTCCTGCGCCGATCCCAAAGTTTTATCATAATCTCCTGAACTGCATCTTCCGTATTCTCTTTACTTCCAAGCATCCGGGCAACCATCGGATAGATTCGTTCTGACAATGAAACCACTTTATCTTTGAAATCGTTTGTATTCATCTACATATTGAATAACGACAATTTTACAATTGCATAACAAAATTTAGTCGAATAATTTGCTTTAACATGAATTTGGTATAAGAATCCAAAACAGACAATTCCTTTTTTACCCCGCTCTTAAGGACATTGAACAAGTATAGCAAATCTTTGAAACTTAATTTTTGACAAATTATATGGTTTCCATAGTACAAAATTTTATGAGTCATTTTAAATGAAGCTTCTTCTCCATATCTTCCAACGAAATTCCTTTTGTTTCAGGCACCATGGTTTTAACCCAGATTAATTGAAGTACCATCATAAAACAGAAGATGCCAAAAATTACTGAAGGATTTAGCACTTCTGCCATTTTTGGGAATGCCAACGTTAACAAAGCAGCAAAAAACCAGTGGGTAAAACTGCCAAGTGTTTGTCCGGCTGCCCGAAAACGGTTCGGAAATATTTCGCTTATAAAAACCCATATTACCGCACCCTGACCGATTGCATGGGCGGCAATAAAAGCAAAAATACAGTATGGAACGATATCAAAATATTCAGCATGAAAAGCCCATGCACATAAGCCAAGCGATGCAATGTAACCAAATGATCCGATGTAAAGTAGTGTTCTTCGCCCCAGCTTATCGATAAGCCTTAATCCAATCAATGTGAAAACCAGGTTTACAAATCCGATTCCAACAGACTGCAGCAAAGCAGTTTGTTCCCCCAAACCAGTCATTTCAAATATTCGCGGCGCAAAATAAAGTATGGCATTTATTCCTGAAAGCTGATTAAAAAAGGCGATAAAGAAGGCAAGTAAAATTGGTTTAAGCATCGACTTTTTGAAAAAAGCATCTTTACTTCCTTTTATAATTGCTGATGCTTCCACCTCACTCACCAGTTCATTGAGTTCATTTTCACTGGCCTCTGTATTAATTTTCCTGAAAATACGCAGTGCGCCATCATGCTCATTTCTATGAATAATCAACCAACGCGGACTTTCGGGTAACCCAAAGGAAAACAGCACATACAATAATGCCGGAAAGGTTTCAACTCCCATCATCCACCGCCAGGCATTACTGCCAATATCGCCAAGTAAGGCATTCGACAGGTAAGCAACCAAAATGCCAAAGACAATGTTAAACTGAAACATTCCGGTTAATCTTCCACGATATTTGGGAGGAGATATTTCGGAAATAAAAAGCGGAACTGCAACGGTTGAAATACCAACACCTACTCCACCAATAAACCTTGAAAACATAAACGAATAAACCTCGGGAGCAAATGCCGACCCTAATGCAGAAAGCAAGTAAAGTACGCCAATCCCGAGCAAGGTTTTTCGTCTTCCCAGTTTTTCTGTTGGTAAACCGCCAATCATTGCGCCAAACACTGTTCCCCAAAGCGCCATGCTTATTGCCAAACCATGCAGACTACTACTCAAATTCCAAATGTTTTGAATGGTTTGTTCTGCACCTGATATTACCACCGTATCGAAACCAAAAAGGAAACCAGCCAATGCTGCTACCAATGCGCTTTTGTATAAGAAAAGTTTACTCTTCATCAAATTTTTTTATCCCTTTTTTCGTTTTAATCTGGAAATGGGACGAATAACAAAAATACAAACCTTAGTCCCATTTTTATGATTACCCTTTCTATATTTGTAATACTTACACAACTTAAGACCATAACCAAGAAATGACCAGTTTAATATCAGTTTACAAAATGAGAAGATTTAACAAATTCTGGGTTCAGCTTACCTTAGAGAAAATGTCAAAAATGCGTACTACTACTACTTTTTTGCTTTTAGTTTTAATTATTTTATCGATTTCGGGCACGGCAGCCGATTACCCGGAGGCCAAAATTTCAAACGGGTTAATAACTGCAAAGATTTATTTACCTGATGCAGTCAACGGATATTACCGCTCTACCCGTTTCGACTGGTCGGGAGCTGTTTACAGCCTCCAATATAAGGGACATGAGTTTTATGGTCCGTGGTACAACAGGGTTGATCCTAAAATCATTAACTGGGAATTTCAGGGGTCTGAAATTGTTTCCGGACCTTGCAGCGCATTGTGTGGCCCCGTGAATGAGTTCCATAAAGTACTGGGATGGGATGAAGCCAAACCTGGCGGTACTTTTATTAAGATTGGTGTAGGCGTACTGCGTAAAACCGAAGGGGAATACAATCGGTTTGCTCCTTATAATGTCGTTGATGCCGGAAAATGGACAGTCAAAAAGAACGATAATTCGATTGAATTTACACAAGAACTTTCTGACCCCAACTCGGGTTATGCGTATGTTTACCGCAAAGTAGTCAGGCTAATAAAAGATAAACCCGAAATGATAATAGAACAGAGCCTGAAAAACACCGGCCGACTTGTCATCAGCAGCAATGTGTACAACCACAATTTTGTCGTTCTTGACAAACAGCCACCAGGACCTGACTTCACGTTCAGAGTTCCGTTTGAAATAAAGGCAACGCAGATTCCTGACAAAAATATCGCCGAGGTTAAGGGAAACAATATTGTTTACCACAGGCCACTATCCGGCCACGATGAAGTGGTTGTATTGTTTCAGGGTTTCAGCAACAAAGTTGAGGATACTGAAATGATTATCGAGAATAAAAAGGTTGGCGCAGGTATAAAGGTTTCAGGCAATCGTCCATTAATAGATGACCTTCTTTGGTCGATTCGTACTGTACTTTCGGTTGAACCCTATATTGCTATTGAAATACAACCCGGAGAAGAATTTAACTGGATGAATACATTCGAATACTATACGTTCACTCCCCACGATTAGAAAGCAAAAATCGGGAATTGGAAGTCTGAAAAATGAATGTAATAGTGAAACGGGGAAAGTTATTTTCTACCGAATAATCTCCTATTTGGTTAAGATTACTTTTTTCATCCAGGTTTCTGCCAGATGGGGCCAGGTTTCTGCAGCAGTGTTTCCTGGCCGTAATCCATATCCGTGTCCCCCTGAAGAAATTATATGCAGTTCAACAGGAATTTTATTGTTCCTCAAGGCCGCAGCCATCACAAGTGAGCTATTTCCAAACATATCATCGGAAGTCTGGAAAATAAACATCGGCGGAGTATTTTTATTGATCTTTACATTGGAGGACAGACTTCTGTTTTCACCTTCATCAAGATAGGCCGGATAAATTAACAGGACAAAGTCAGGACAGCAGGAAATGGAATCAATATCATCGGTTTTTGTGTAAGATTTGTTTGCAAAACCAACACCGGCGCGTGCGCATAAATTACCTCCTGCTGAAAAACCCATAATTCCTGTTTTACCGGTTCTTTCATTTGTTTTGCTACGTACAACTCTAATCGCCCGTTGAATATCACAAAATGCTTCATCTCTTTTATTAGGCACGCGATATTGCAATACATAAGCAGTAAATCCCAGCTTATTAAGCCATTTTGCTATTTCATAACCCTCGATATTAATTGCAAGGTAGTTATATGCACCTCCCGGGCAAACAATAATACTGTTCCCGTTATCAGCAGATTTTCCAGGCTTAAATTCAATTAAGTCCGGGTTTGTTACCTCGGTTAATCGTATTACGTTACGACTGGTATCGGGAATTGGAAACGGGTTATGTTTTGGTTCAATTTCACCCGGAACTTTACCTGCCCACAAATAAATGGTATCGCGGCTTTGCGCGTAAATTCGCCTGGGCGCAAACAGCACAACAATTAAAACGAAAATTATTTTTATACTTAATGAATTTTTCATTATGTGTTTTCCCCGATTATGTCATGTGTTTTTAAAAATAGCAATAAATAGTGAGTGCACAATGGACCGGAGTGGAAAGGAAAGGCAAAGGCACAGGCAAAGGTAGAGGAACAGAGAGAGACCAAATAGATTTCACAATTCAGATATTATTGTCTTTATATTAAAAATATTCGTAGGTTTACTTTATTATTGAACTAAATGAAAGACAAAAAAAGAGTGAAACAAAATCCGGTTGAGCGGTACTTTATTCTAATTGTGCTGCTGGTTGTGGCCTTAGCGATTTGGAAACCCACCGGCTTTACCTGGATGAAACCGCATATTCCAAAATTGCTCGGCGTAATTATGTTTGGCATGGGTGTTTCGCTTACCTTCACCGATTTTAAAAAACTAAAAACCGACAAGAATTTAGTATTGCTCGGAATTTTGTTGCAGTTCATTGTAATGCCGCTGCTGGCGGTTTTATTGTCGTTTGCATTCGGACTTTCAGAAGAGATTTTTATCGGGATGGTTTTGGTTGGCGCCTGTCCGGGAGGCACGGCTTCAAATGTTATGACGTATCTTTCAAAAGCGAACCTGGCACTTTCAGTAACTTTAACCTTACTTTCAACGCTTTTGGCGCCGCTGATCACTCCTGCCATTGTTTATCTTTTATTATCAAAACAGGTAGAGATTTCCTTCCTTGGGATGATGAAATCGGTGTTCTGGATTGTTATCTTCCCGCTGTTTGATGGATTGGTTTTGCGGCATTTCCTGTATAAATACGTAAAGAAATATCTTTCTTATTTTCCTTCGGTTTCGATCATAAGTATTGCATTAATTATTGGAACTGTTGTTGCAATGAACCGTGATTTAATTATGACTTTCCCAATATTGATTTTACTTGCTGTGATACTACACAATACGCTTGGAATGGGAATCGGTTATAGCGTAGCGCGGCTTTTTAAAGCATCGAAAGAAAACGCCCGGACACTGGCTTTTGAAGTTGGCATGCAAAATTCAGGATTGGGAGTTTCGCTGGCAACGCAGTTTTTTACCGCTGCATCGGCGCTTCCCGGGGCTATTTTCAGCATTGTGCATAATATCAGTGGAGTTACTCTTGCCAGCCGGTGGGGAAAGGCAGAAAGCGGCAACGAGTAAGATAAAAGTATCAAGATCAAAAATGACGGGCAGATGTTGAATTTGTCTGCCGGCAGCTTCGAAAGGAGAATCGGTCTATTATTGTTGAAACTAAAATTATATACACAAGCGCTTTATAAATTATCTATCAGCATAATCAATAATTGATTTAGTTACATCATAAATATAATCGCCTACTTTTTCCGATTCAGAGAAAATATCTTTATACAGGGTTCCTATATGGTAAGTGTATTGTTCACTTTCAATATCTTTTACATGTTCTTTCCTGAGTTTGTCTCTTAACCGGTTGATTTTCTTTTCAATCGCTTCGGCAGCGATTATATCCACTTCGTTGTTGTGTTTGTTCAGGTTCTCAATCATAATATCCATCGCCTTATCTACCAACAAAAACATATCGTTGATTTTATTTTTCATTTCCGGCGTAAATTTTTCCTTTTTATCATGAGCCCGATATATTGCCCTCGCAATGTTTAAACAAGAATCCCCAATGCTTTCAATTTCATCAACAATTCGGAGCATCGAACTAATTGTTCTTGACGATTGACGGCTTAATTCTCCTTCTGCCACTTTGGTCAGATATTTCGCAATAGACACTTCCATCCCATCGCTTTTATCCTCACCAATTTCAACCTTTTCAAACTGTTTCAGAAATTTGCGTTCACTTTTCTCGTTTAACATATTATTCAACCGGCTGAAAAGTTTTTTGGTTTGCTGAGCATAAACAATAATTTCCTTTTTCGCCTGAAGCAATGATAATTCACTGGTACTAAGCATACCAAATTTTATATATCTTAATTTGAATTCCTGTTCATCCTCTTTTTCGGGAACCATTTTTTGCACCACATTAATAAGGTACTTAATAAACCATATTTGAAGCAGGACATTTGCAATATTGAAAATGGAATGAAAAAATGACAAAGCAATCGGAATTGCGGTAGCATTAGTAAAGGCCGAATTTCCAGTAACAAACTGTGTAATGGCATCAACTCCTTTTAAAAATATTGGGAATATTGAAAGCACCCATATTACGCCAAAAACATTGAACAGAAAGTGTATTCGGGCGGCTCGCTTAGCTGTAGAATTTGCTACAACAGCCGCAAGATTTGCAGTTATAGTAGTCCCTATATTTTCACCTAAAACCATGGCAGCGGCACTATCAAAACTTATCCAGCCGTTATTACACATTACCAACGTCAGTGCCATCGTTGCGCTTGAAGATTGAATGACAACGGTTAACAAAGTTCCAATGATCAGAAAAATGATGTTCGAACCAAACCCCATTCCCGTAAAATGTTTTATAAACTCAAGTATTGCAGGGTTATCTCCTATATTTGGAACACTTGTTTTCAAACTTTCCAACCCGATAAAAAGTAAAGCAAACCCGACAAGAACTTCTCCCCATGATTGATTGCGCGTTTTTTTTGAAAAAATTAAAGGGAATCCAATGCCAATAATAGGAAAAGCCAGAATACTCATTTTAACTTTAAATCCAAGAATTGAAATGATCCAGGCAGTAACCGTAGTTCCGATATTAGCCCCCATAATTAATCCAGCCGACTCAAAAAGTGTGAGTAATCCAGCATTTACAAAACTTACAATCATTACAGTTGTGGCACTCGATGATTGGATTATTGCGGTAATTGTAAGTCCGGTAAAAACACCCATAAACCGGTTGGAAGTCATGGCAGCCAAAAAGTTACGTAGTTTACCACCCGCTACTTTTTGCAGGGCTTCACTCATTAGTTTCATTCCAAAGAGGAATAGTCCCAATGCCCCAATTAAAGTCAGGAAGTCAAGTAAAGTATAGTTCATTTTAGGTTGTTTAGCAATTCGAAAATAACGATTATTGAAAACAAAAAAAGAAAACTATGCGCATACTTATAAAAGGTTTTGAACATTAGGATGAACGTTCACTTGGGCTCCGGTCTTTTTATTAATAGCTGAAAGAAATTTTTATTTTGAAGCGGTAATATAAGCCATTCCTCCTTTAACAGTATGTACGATAGGGCGAAATCCGTTTGACTCTATAATTTTTAGCACTACAATAGAATTCATCGGTTTAGCTACAATGCCTTTTTTAAACAGAAATTCAAATAGCGTCCTGTAAAAAGTGCTTAAAGAATGAAATATTTTGAAGCTTGCGTCTTACAACATGTAGCTAAAGTTTCATCCATTAACCATCGGAATCACCTTTTCACCAATTAATTCGATAGATTTCATTAACCGTTTGTGGGAAAGGCCACCACTATCCATTTGAAATGTAAAGCGTGAGATTCCTCCCAAAGCTTCGCTGTGTCGTAGTATTTTTTCCGCCACCTCTTCAACATCGCCAATGACCAAGGCTCCCCGAGGGCCGGTTTGTGCATTAAAATGCGATTGAGTAACCGGTCCCCAGCCTCGCTCTTTTCCAATTTGTGTAAACATTTCAGCATAACCGGGGAAATATTCTTGTCTGGCCTGGTACGAATTTTTAGCTACATATCCCAATGAGTGTAATCCCACTTTTAATTTTTCATGTGAATGCCCGGCTTTTTCACCAGCCTCACGATAAAGATCGATTAACGGACGAAAACGATGTGTTTCTCCGCCAATAACGGCAACCATAAGCGGAAGTCCCAACTCGCCAGCACGAATAAAAGATGCAGGAGTTCCGCCAACCCCTATCCAAATCGGGAGCGGATTTTGAAGTGGCCGCGGATAAACAGCCTGTTCATCTAACGCCGGACGAAACTTCCCCGACCAGGTAACCACTTCGTTGTCACGAATCTGAAGTAAAAGCCCCAGTTTTTCGGTAAACAGTTTGTCGTAATCCTGCAGATTCAAACCAAACAATGGAAATGATTCGATAAAAGAACCCCGCCCGACAACCATTTCAGCACGTCCTTTTGAAATTAAATCAATAGTAGCAAAACTTTGAAATACCCGCACCGGATCAGCAGCGCTCAAAACGGTTACCGCACTGGTTAACCTTATATTTTTTGTTCGCGATGCAGCCGCTGAAAGAATTATCGGTGACGCCGAATCCAGAAACTCCTTTCGGTAATGTTCGCCAAGACCAAAAACTTGAAGTCCCGCCTGATCAGCCAACTCAATTCTTTCGAGCAACTCGCCAAGGGCAATTGAATTATCAAGAGCCCTGTCGACCTCATTACTTTTTGGGGCAGCTGCAAAGGTGTCAATTCCAATTTCTATCATATTGTTTTCTTTCCTTTTCTAATGCCGACTATTAATGGCTAAAGCCTGTTTTGAAGGTTTTCATTTTACTACTATTCCTTTTCACTGTTCATGAAAAAACTCAATGCTCCAGAAGGACATCTGTTGATTTGCACTTTCAACTCCTCAGTTGTTGCATTTTCGGGCTTAATCCAAGGCCTTTCTTTTGTGTTATAAACCCGCGGCAAAGTTCGTACACAAACTCCAGAATGTTGACACAAGCCGGGTTTCCAAACCACAGTCAACTCACCGTTTGAATAATGTTTTGCGATTTCTTTTCCCACGACTTTAAATATTCATTCATTATCAACCAAAAACTGCCATTCAGGATGTCGCCGAAGATATTTTTTCACAAACGGACAAAGCGGAATAAGCTTCAATCCTCTTTTCTGAATATCCTCAAATACTTTTTTCACCAACTGATTGGCAATTCCTTTTCCACCCAATTCCAACGGCACTTCTGTATGTATTAAATAGATTTTGTCACCAGACTTTTGATACACTATTCTGGGAATAAATCCATCAATATGAAATTCATATTGTTTGGCGGCTTCATTATTTATCAATTCGTATTCCATCTCACTACTTTTCTTCAATTAAAATTCCCATTTTACCCATTCTATAATCGCGGAAAGCTTCAATATTTCAGTTGTGGTGTTCATTACAAAGGGCCCTTGCTGGGTGACTTTTTCGTTTATTGGTTTTCCGGCCAGAAGCAAAAACTGAGCATCCGTAACGGCTGAAATCTCTGTTGTTTCCGATTCATTATTTAACACTGCCAGGCTTTCCTCATCTACTTTCCCATAACCTGTTATCCGCACTGTCCCTTGAATTACGTACAACATTACGTTAAACAACTTAGGTAGATAATAAGTTTGTGTTCCCCCTTGTTTTGCATTGCTCCAAATAACCAGCAACTCAGTTTCACTTTTTATTCTACTTTGTAAATCATTGTATTTACCCGCAACTAATTTGTTTGTAATTAAATTATCTTTAGATGAGAAAACCGGCATATTGTTCCCGGCAAGAAACTGGTATTTAGGTTCCTGCATTTTCAGGGCGGCAGGCGTATTTATCCAAAGTTGAATAATTTCCTGTGTTTCCATTTCTCTCAGCCAGCGCCTGTGAAGGACGCTCGCTGTGAATGATTCCGGCTCCGGTATGCATCCATTGTACATCACCTTTTTTTGCTATTTGGCTGTTTCCGCGGCTATCCCTGTGATGAACGTCACCTTCCAAAACAAAAGTAACCGGTGAAAACCCACGGTGTGGGTGGGGCCCAATTCCCTGGTGCAGAGCCGGCGCATCTTCTCTGTAAGTAAACTTTCCATGATGTAAAAGCAAAAACGGATCAACTTGCTCCACATTATTTGTAGGCAAAGCCTGTTTTATAGAAATACCCCCCATATCGATATCATAGGCTGGTATCAGATATTTTACTTTCCTGTACATCTCAAAATCCTTTCCGTTATTTTATTGCAAATTTAGAAGGAATCTAAAGATTAAAAATTGAACTTGTTTAAGAAAGTCAACTTTCTCTATTATTTGTTGTTGATTGAATTGAACTCTAAAAATTATACCGATGGAAAATAATGTTGTTGGTTGGTTTGAAATACCGGTAGAAAATATGGACAGAGCGATTGCTTTTTATGAAAAAGTGCTCGACCTAAAACTTAGTCGTAACAAAATGGGGCCACTTGATATGGCTTGGTTTCCATGGCTGGAAGACAAACCCGGTTCACCGGGAACTTTAGTTCATCATCCCGAGTATTACAAACCTTCTGTTGATGGCGTATTGATTTATTTAACTGCTCATTCAGGAGATTTAGAAAATGAGCTTGCAAGAGTGGATGCCGCAGGAGGTAAAGTGATTCGGCCTAAAACAAAAATTTCTGAAGATTATGGTTGTATGGCGCTAATTATTGACAGCGAAGGAAACCGGATTGCATTACATTCCCGACAATAATTTACCTGATTTCAATTTTAAGAATTTGTTTGGATTGCGGGGTGATTTTAAAACGATTATCAATTCGTTGTCCCATAATCCAGACAATTTTATTTCCACTGCACAAAATCCAGGTATTTTCTTTTTCATGTAACGGAATCTTTTCATCGATAAAAAAGTCGCTTACTTTTTTAAAACCTGTCATTCCAAGTGGCTGGAAATAATCGCCCTGCTGCCATTTCCGGATTAAAAGGGGAAAAGTAATTTTTCCGGCATCGATGCAGGCTACCCGCTGATCTTTAATCATCTGAAAATCTTTGGTACCGAGTTTTTCGATACTGATTTCGAGTGGTTCAAAAAGTTCCATGTCATTTTCTTCGATATAGAACAGCTTTTCCTCCCCTTCATTGAGTTCCGAAACAAAAAGGTATTCCCTGTCTTTTACCAGGCGATGAGTCGGTGAATAAAACCGGCGACCCGACTCTGCATCCAAACTTCTGTAAATCTCATCAACAACCGTTGAATTAAAATGATACTCAGAAAGCACCTCCAACAAAAGCAACTGAGGAAACGGTGTGGTGCGGAGATGTTCAATGTCAATCCTTAATTCAGAATTTTGTTCGGTTTCTACTTTATTAATCTCCTCATTGATAAAATGGTCGTAAACCTGTTCAGCATCTTTTAAATTGGAAATACTGGCAAGGACATTCTTTTTAAAAGCCGGATTCATTTCAGAAAAAAGCGGGAGAATTTTATGCCGGATGAAATTACGCTGATAAACTACCTCATTGTTCGTTGAATCTTCTCTGAAATCGATAAAATTAATACGCGCAAATTCTTCAATTTCATCCCGATCAGCAAAAAGCAACGGTCGAATAATTTTACCTGCTTTTTCTTTGATTCCGGTCAAACCTTTAATTCCGGTTTTACGCGAGAGGTTCAGAAAAAAAGTTTCGATCAAATCATCCTGATGATGGGCAGTTGCAATAAAATCATAATTATTTTCTAACCGGATTTCTTCAAAAAACTTATACCGGAGTTCACGGGCCGCCATCTCAATTGAAATTCCATTTAAGCGGGCATATTCTTCTGTCTCAAAGGTTTGAAACCATGAAGGCACACCATGATTAAGTACCTGCTGTTTGACAAATTCCTCATCGCCATCCGACTCGGTACCCCGGAGTTTAAAATTACAGTGTACAACTCCATACTCGAATCCCGATTCTTCGAAAAGATGTAAAAGAACCATGCTGTCGATTCCTCCGCTAACCGCCAGCAACACTTTCTGATTCGGTTCAAAAAGCTGTTTTTCTTTTACAAATTCAAGAAACCGGTTTAGCATTTTATTTCATTTTAGCTACCAACTGAGCGATATTCAGAATAATTTCCACTGATTTTACCATGGAAGGAATGGGGACAAATTCGAATGGCCCGTGAAAATTATGGCCGCCAGCAAAAATATTCGGGCACGGCAACCCATCGTAAGAAAGCCTTGCACCATCAGTTCCTCCCCGAATGGCTTTTACTTTTGGTTCCACTCCAGCCTGTTCCATCGCCTTTTTAGCAATATCGATTACATGCATCACCGGCTCAATTTTTTTCCGCATGTTATAATATGAATCTTCAATTTCAAGTTTTACAAGATCTTTACCATATTCGAAATTTACCAAGTTGAACAATTTCTTTCAAAAGCTTTTTCTTTTGCTCAAAAAGCCCGAAATCATGATCGCGGATCAGGAACATCATTTCTGCCTTTTCAACATTTCCATTCAAATTCAGTAGATGATAAAAGCCTTCGTATTTTTCGGTATGTTCAGGTCGTTGCGTTGGTGGCAAAAGCGAAATTATTTTGTGAGCTACCAGCACGGCATTTATCATTTTGTTTTTTGCTGCCCCGGGATGAACACTTCTTCCCTGGATAATAATTTTGGCCGAAGCCGCATTAAAGTTTTCAAATTCCAATTCTCCAATTTCGCCACCGTCAAGTGTATAGGCAAAGTCGGCACCAAATTTCTTCACATTAAAATAATCGGTCCCCTTACCTACTTCTTCATCGGGAGTAAAACCCAATCTTATTTTACCATGTTTTATTTTATTGTTTTTCAGCAGCATTTCTGCTGCAGTAACAATTTCGGCTACTCCTGCCTTATCATCGGCTCCCAAAAGTGTTGTTCCGTCAGCCGTAATTATCGATTGACCTTTGTATTGGAGAATCTCAGGAAATTCCTTTGGATTGATTTCAACACCATTTTTTAGTTTAACAACATTGCCATCGTAACTTTCAATGATTTGAGGATTTACGTTTTCTCCCGAAAAATCAGGACTGGTGTCCACATGCGAAATGAATCCCACAACTGGAGCATTATTTACTTCATTTGCAGGAATTGTAGCAGTAACATAACTGTATTCATCCATTTCGACTTCACTCAAACCTATTGCATTCAATTCAGCAACAAGCTTTTTCATAAAACCTGTTTGCCGTTCTGTACTCGGATAAGTTTCACTTAACGGATCGGAAGTGGTATATTCTTTTGCGTACCGGATAAATCTTTCAACTACTTTTTCCATTTTCTATTTATTTATTCATTTTTTACTGAACACTGCGACTGTAAACTGCTAACTGAAATTAAACATCATCAGAATTAAAACTAAACCCCAGACGTTTACCTGTTACCATTTTTGAATGACTCATTTTCTCGCGCATTTGATCAACAGTGGCCATTTTTATTTGATCATAAGGTGGTGCCAGTAAATCGAATTCAATACTATATTCAATAGCTGTTTCAATAATTTGACGTAAGATTCCGGGGGAAACTGTATCAACTGCAAAATCTTTTACTACTTCATCCGACTGTCGTTTTCCTTCTACAAAAAAGTGATTGTCTTTATTGATAAAAATTCGTGCAACAAGATACCCCAGATCGTTTAACCGGTTATACTTAAAAGAATCGGCCAAAAAATTGTAGATATTTATTACACCACAATACGCACGTAACGGATCTTCCTTTATGTAAGGCATATTCCAGACAGGATGTTTGTCATCAAATTCAAAAACATTGGAATGCATACTAAATACGAGCAAATCACCTCCAATAATAAATTCAGCTTCAAATGCTCCCTTATCTTTAAAAACCGGAAATAAAGATGACGGAACTTTATCTTTGATCAGATTTGAATAATTTCTTTCAAGGTCCATTAAAACTTTTTTTAAAATCACAAAGGTTTGCCTGGTATTTTCATATACCTTTTGCTTGATGGTAGATTTTATTACATATGCTTCCATCAGGGATTCACGAACTTCCTTTTCGGTCATTTTTTTTAGTTTTTAATACTGACAAGTTTTTTCGAATATCTCTCAATTATATATTCAGTTTTTAAAAATACATAAAGCAAATTTTATAAAAAAAGAAAGCAGCCCTTTTGAGCTGCCTCCCCATCAAATATTTTTGTTTTTAATAGGCCAATGCAAACAAAACCCTTCGCTTGGAAGGTTTTCCCGAATATATGCAAACACCTTTCTCTTCTTCATATTCCAACGGCAAACAACGAATTGTTGCTTTCGTCTCAGCCTTTATTTTTTCTTCGGTTTCAGAAGTACCATCCCAATGTGCGAGAACAAAACCACCCTTATTTTTCAGAACATCTTTAAACTCATCGTAAGTTTCAACTTTTGTTGTGTGAGTTTCCCTATAATCAAACGCTTTTTTGTATATGTTTTTCTGAATGTTATCCAGTAATTTTTCTATATAATCTTCAATTCCACTAAAACTAACAACATTCTTTTCAAGTGTATCCCGACGCGCGATTTCAATTGTTCCGTTTTCCAAATCACGCGGTCCCATCGCCAATCTTACCGGAACGCCTTTTAATTCATATTCAGCAAATTTCCAACCTGGTTTTTTATTGTCGTTATCATCGAATTTTACAGTTATACCTTTTGTCTTTAATTTCGCCATTATTTCCTTAACTTTTTCAGAAATAGAAGCTAACTGTTCTGCATTTTTGTAGATCGGTACAATAATTACCTGAAAAGGCGCAAGTTTTGGGGGAAGAACCAAACCATTATCATCGGAGTGAGCCATTATCAGTGCCCCCACCAAACGGGTTGATGCTCCCCACGATGTAGCCCATACATACTCTTCTTTACCTTCTTTACTTGTAAACCGAACATCGAATGCTTTTGCAAAGTTCTGTCCCAGAAAGTGTGATGTTCCTGACTGTAAAGCTTTTCCATCCTGCATTAATGCCTCAATTGAATAGGTATCCAACGCACCTGCAAAGCGCTCATTCTCCGATTTCAAGCCCTTAATAACAGGAAGAGCCATAAAATTTTCGGCAAAATCGGCATATACATTAATCATTCTTTCGGTTTCCTCAATAGCTTCCTGTTGAGTTTCGTGTGCTGTATGTCCTTCCTGCCACAAAAATTCAGAAGTTCTTAAAAACAACCTTGTACGCATTTCCCAGCGAACAACATTTGCCCACTGATTAATTAGAATAGGTAAATCGCGGTATGACTGAATCCAGTTTTTATATGTATTCCAGATAATGGTTTCTGATGTAGGTCTAACAATTAACTCTTCTTCCAGCTTTGCTTCGGGATCGACGACAATGCCGCCATTTACTTCATCATTTTTTAATCTGTAATGAGTCACAACGGCACACTCTTTGGCAAATCCTTCCACATGATCCGCTTCCTTACTAAAAAAAGATTTTGGAATAAAAAGTGGGAAATAAGCATTCACATGTCCTGTTTCTTTAAACATGCTATCAAGTTGGGCCTGCATTTTTTCCCAAATAGCATAACCATAGGGTTTTATAACCATACACCCCCTTACAGCAGAGTTCTCTGCCAAATCAGCTTTTATTACCAGATCCTGGTACCATTGAGAGTAGTTCTCACTTCGTGATGTTAATTCCTTTGCCATTCCTAATAAATTGGTACAGATTTTGCAACAAACAATTTAAATTTTGAGTTTACAAAGAAAGTAATTATTATTGATATAAAATAAACGGAGGACGGGCAATGAAATCAAAAATTATAAGCATTGGAATAGCTGCACTTTTTTTAAGTGCCTGCTCAACTGGCTCATACGTAACGAGTTCATATAACGATGACATCTACTTCAATCCAGGTGACGTTCCTCCTCCAATTTCTACAGAAGGAAAAGTCACTGATAAACCGATTGATGAAAATGGGAAAGAGAAGTCCGGAGAAAAAATGATTATCAGTCAAATTGAAAAAAATGATGATGGTACTAATACCATGAATAATTACATTTTTGACGGAACTAAAAAGGATGCTGATGCTTTGCGATATAATATGGATCAAATGGAATTGCAAAACAGCGACACTACCGTTTACTATAATGATGATGAAATGAAGTATGTCATCAATAATTATTATGATGGTGACGATCTTGATTTCGGATATCGTATTCATCGATTCCATGATCCGTTTTTTTATGATCCGTTTTACTGGGATAGTTGGAATTATGATCCCTGGTATTCCTACGGTGGCTATTATGGATCTTATTACCCTGGATTGTCTTTAGGATGGAACATGGGATGGTATGATCCATGGTATAGCTGGAGCTGGGGGTATCCATACTACGGGATGGGGTATCCATACTATAGTTGGGGGTATCCCTATTATGGGTTAGGATATTATCCGTCATACGCATGGGGTGGCTACTATGGTTCATATTACAATGGTTATAATTCTTATCCGTACTATGGAAATATTAATGGCGATAATTTCAGATATGGAAGAAGGACAACAGGAACAACGGTAATTGACAGAAGTGCCGGTAGAAGAAATACTTCTGTAGCTGCCGAATCATCAACGGCTATTGGAAGAAGCGTAACAAAAAGCGCTGAGGCAGATACCAGAAGTACAACTCAGACAAGTACAAGAGTTGTCTCAGGCAGAACTGCAGATCAGTCAAATAACACAGCAAGAGTATTAACTGAACAAAGAAGATCCACAACAGTGGATAACAATGCACGTTCTGATAACAATAGAAATCAAAATTTAACACGTTCAGCACAGAGTTACACCAGACCGGGAACAAGTATTCAGAGCAGAAATTACACCCGCCCAAGCACAAATGCTGGAAACTCAAGTTATACAACACCGAGAGTTGTAACTAAGAGTGCAAATAGCTCAAACTATTCAGCACCTAAAACAACTTCGGCATATGACAGGTCATACCGTTCAAATTCAACTTACATAAGAAGTTCAAGCAGCGGAAGTTCATCCAGAACTTACAGCGCTCCATCTCAATCGTCAAGAACACAAAGTTACAGTACTCCGTCAAGAAGTAGCTATAGCGATGGTTCTTCGCCTGTTTCAAGAAGCAGTTCGTCCTACTCTTCCGGTAGTTCCGGATCAAGTTATTCAGGGAGTAGTTCACGGAGTTCTTCAGGAGGGGGTTCTTCAAGAAGTAGTAGTGGAGGAGGTCGTAGGTAACTCATTGAATCAGAAGAAATAGAAACATAAAAACATAAATGCCATGAGACGATATTTTATTGGTATATCAATCCTTCTGTTATTACCAGGTTTTGGGATTGCACAAAATTTTACCGATGCTTTTCACATGTCTTTTAATCAGATTCAGGGAACAGCTCGTTCTGCAGGTATGGGTAATGCATTTGGGGCACTAGGTGGTGATTTTACTTCATTGTCAATCAATCCTGCAGGGAGTGCAGTTTATCAGTCGGGAGAATTTGAATTTACTCCGGGATACTATATCAACAATTCGGAAATGTCAATCGGAGGATCTAATTATTTAGATAACAAACAAAAATTTTCGTTGAATAATCTTGGAATTGTGGGTTCTTTAAAGACCAATGGATCTGAAGCTGGTATTGTAAATATTAGTTACGGCTTTGGATATAATAGTCTTGCCAATTTTAACAACAGTGCGTTTGCCAACGTAAGCCAATCGGGCGTTTCATGGCTAGACAATATTACAGCATACGCAAATAATGAGGCGCTTTCAAATGGATATCTGGATCAGAGTATAGGTAAGGTTCAATATCGCGACTGGACGACTAAACTGGCATGGGACAATTATCTGATCAATCCAGTAAAAGACAACCAGGGAAATATAATTGATGGGCAATACGAAAGTCTTTTATATCCCAATGAAAAAGTTGATCAACGTAAAACATTCATGCAAAGCGGCCGAATTGATGAATATGTTTTCAACCTCGGACTGAATTTTAATTATAAATTTTATCTGGGAGGAACATTAGGATTACAAGATCTAAGTTACAGGAATAATACTACTTATGAAGAGCTTTTGAGTGATAATGATTCCTATCAATACATGGACAATTATTTTATGGAAGGCACTGGATTAAATTTTAAGATTGGTGCAATTTATAAACCCATTCAGAATTTACGTTTAGGATTAGCCTTCCACACGCCGACCTTCTACTCTATTAAAGATGAATCGAGATTAACAATGAAGTCTCAGCTGGCGCAAGATTATAATAGTGAGGGCTATAGCCAGTACGACTATAATTTCAATACCCCTCTGAAAGTTGTTATGAGTGGTGCGATTGTTTTTAATAAACAAGGTCTCATCAGTCTTGATGCTGAATACATGGATTACAGCACAATGCGTTTTCGGAGAGGAGGAGATGGTTCGGATAATTTTAATGATCTGAATTCGGGAATGGGTGATCATTTCAAAAGTGTGGTTAATCTTCGGATGGGAGGTGAATATAAATTCACAAACAATTTTGCTGTCCGGGCAGGATATGAACTTTACGGGAACCCATTCAAAAGTACTCTGGATGCACAATCGACCTTAACTGATAATGCATCGGTTATTTCGGGTGGATTTGGTTATTCAGTAGATAATTTCTCTGTTAATGTAGCTTATACAAATGCACTTTCAAAGATGTCAGTAGGAAATGTTCAGCCTAATTACAATCAGGTTGACAGGAAAAACACTGATCAAAATGTTTTACTTACACTTGGATTCAGGTTTTAAAGAAATTTAGTTCATAAAATATTTTTAAAGGGGTGATTTCTATCATCCCTTTTTTGATATTCTGTTCCAGATAATATCTGATTTTTCAATTCTTTTTTTGTTATGTTTGCTAACACCTAACTAAATTAAAGAATTATGATTCTTCTCATTTCATTGGTTCTTTTCTATTTACTTGTACCGTTATTACTGATTTATCTTTGTAAAACTTCAACTTTCCTAAAACGACTGGGTGCAGTTGTTTTAGCCTATGCTGTTGGATTAATTGCCGGCAATACCGGAATTATTCCATCACCGGGAAAAGTATTCAGGGAATTTCTATCATCCGATCCTTCATTGTCAAAAGATGCGATTCATAACCTGATTGCAACCGGACAATTACAACAAAGTGATTTATTGGTAAATCAGGTTTTATCAATACAGGATATTATTTTGACGGTTACAATTGGAATTGCAATTCCACTTTTGTTATTCTCACTTGATATCAGGAAATGGCTAAAACTGGCAAAGGGTGCTTTTCTGTCGCTTACACTGGCATTAATATCTTTAATTATTGTAGTATTTCTTGGATTTTATCTTTTTCATTCTGAAATTGACCAATCACCGGCAGTAGCAGGAATGCTGGTAGGAGTTTATACGGGTGGAACTGTTAACCTGGCTGCAATTGGAAAAGCCCTTGGTGTGAATCAGGATATTTATATTCTTACTCATACATCCGACCTTATTATTGGAACAGTAGCACTTTTGTTTTTAATGACCATAGCTCAACGATTATTTCACACTTTCCTGCCAAAATTCGGCATGATTCACAAAGCAGAAAACCTGATGCAACTGGAAGAGGAAAATGACGATATGGAAAACTTTGATAAACTGTTCCAAAGAAAAAGCATACCAGATATGTTCAAATCATTAGGTATTGCAACTATTATATTTGTTGTGGGCGGAGGAGTTAGCTTTTTATTTCCAAAATATGCGAATGCAACAATAGCAATTTTACTTATAACAACACTGGCGCTGGCAGGCTCACTGATCAGACGAATTAACAAACTGAAAAACAGCTTCCAGTTGGGCATGTATTTAATTATTGTTTTTTCGCTTGTTATTTCCTCGAAGGCAAATCTATCACAAATGTTCAACGATTTTGAAACCGTCAAGTATATATTTTACTATGTATTGTTTGTAGTTTTTGGATCAATGACAATACATGTTGGATTATCCCGAATTTTTAAAGTAGATGCTGATACAACCATTATAGCAATTACTGCACTCACCTACTCTCCTCCATTTGTTCCAACTGTAGCCAGCGCAATTAAAAATAAAAATGTAATTATTTCGGGTTTAGCAATTGGAATTTTAGGATATGCATTCGGAACTTATCTTGGTATAGCTATTGGTAAATTATTAGGTGCAGGTTGATTTTCAGATTATTCCAGTTTTTTTAAAAATTGTTCCCGGTAACTCAGGCTTACCGGAATTTTATGTTCACCTACTTTAACTGTATTTCCTTCCAAATAATCCACTTTCGAAAGCGATATTACATAGGATTTGTGAATCCGTTCAAATAAATTTCCAGGCAATTGTCGCAACATCTCCTTTAAAGTTCCATGAACCATCATTGATCTTTCGGTTGTTACAAATTTTACATAATCGCCTTGAGCTTCAAGAAATAACAAGTCTTTAAAATCTATCCGGAAACTTTTTTTATCGGCCCGCACCATTATGTGCCCGACTGTTGCATTTACCTCCTTTTTTGATGAAAACCTTTCCAATGCCCTGTTTATAGCAATCCTGAATCTTTCAAAAGAAACAGGTTTCAACAAATAATCAACCGCTTCAACATCAAATCCTTCAATTGCATATTCAGAGTAAGCAGTAAAAAAAATAAATAATGGTGGTCTTTTTAATGTCTTCACAAAGCCGACCCCGCTAAGTTTAGGCATGTTTATATCAAGAAACAGCAAATCGATATTTTCCGTTTTAAGCATCTCCCCTGCTTCAAGCGCATCGTTACAAACGCCTTTCAATATTAATTCAGGACAGGCGGAAACATAATCAATTATAACTTCCTGAGAAAGTGGTTCGTCATCAACTATCAGACAGTTTAGCTGCATTCCTGGTTTTTAAATTTTCCCTTTTAACTGAATCCTTAAATTTACTTTATATTTTGCTTTATCATCCGTAATTTTTAAATGATGTGATCCAGGATAAATTAATTCGAGCCGTTTTTTTACATTTTCAATTCCAATTCCCTGATACTTCAAATCATTCATCGTGGATGATTGCCCCTTAGAGTTTTCAACTTCAAAATTCAGAATTTTCCCCGAAACTTCAATTTTAATGGCAACATAAGCTTTATCTGCGCCACTTTTTAACCCGTGTTTAAAACTGTTTTCAACAAAAGGAAGAAAAATAAGTGGCGCAATTATTTTGTTTTCAATATCCCCAATTATCTCCATGTTTATTTTTTCTTTTTCTGAAGTCCGAAGATTCTGCAATTCAATATAATTCCAAATCATCTCAATTTCCTTCGACAAAAGGATAAAATCAGTTTCCGATTCATAAATAATGTGCCTCATTAATTCGCTAAGTTGAATTATCTTCTGCGGGGTTTCGGGCGATTTTTTTCTTGATAAACTGTAAATACTGTTAAGCGAATTGAATAAAAAATGTGGATTAACCTGCGATTTTAATGCTTTCAGTTCCGCAAGTGTTTTTTCCGTCTCAATTTCCTGCAATTGAAACCAACCGCGGGCCAAACGCAGCAAACTGGTTAAAAACAAGTAAACCACAAAATAAAGCGATATATCCCAATAACTGTAATATGCAATAAAATAGTAGCCCGACAAAATATGGTCAATCCAGCTATTAAAAAGTATGATATAAAACCCGGAATCAACTGCAATTGCAGCAAGTAGGAAAACACCGTATAAAAAATATTTGCCTTTTTCGAGAAATAATGGGAATAAAACACGAAGATTAAAATAAACGATTAAAGCAATAGGTACATGAAACAATGCAGCATAAATCAAATCGATCTCTTTAATTTCTGCTGAAACTTTTAAAACATTCACCAAAATAAGCAACGAAAGACACCAAAACAGGATGTGTTGAAAAATCCTGTTTTTTAATAAACTCCTGAATATATTTCTGGCTTCTGCAATCATTTATTTCCGTGTGAGTGTTGCATCTATTCCATCGTCAAATGCTTCTTCCGTATCAACATATTTTGTTACAAACTTCTGCAATTCTCCAGGCTTTGCTGTAAGTAAAATATAATCACCATTATCTTCGTGATGAATTCTGATTTTGTTTTCTTCAATCAGTTTTTTTAGCCAATCCGGATTGAACCAGTTTAGTTTCAATTCGTTTTCCTTTACTTCTAATTTTGCAAAAGTATGTACCGGAACAATATGGAACGATGCTAAATCGATGTCTTCGCCGCCAGGAAAATCTTCCAGATAAAAATCAACAAAGTAATAACCTCCCAATTTAATAATATGAACACTAAATTTACTTTCCTTGTTGTCCGTATCTTTTGTATGCAAAATGTATGAGGTACTATCGATATTTTTCGGTATTTTTTCTCCTTTATAGGGATGCTCAAACGTCCAGATTGTACTATCATCATCAGTCCATTTTCCAGTAAGAATTTCATTTGGGAAAAGGTCCTTTTCTGTGTATAACGGATAGAAAGAATAGACAACGCATCCAGAAAAAAGCACGGCAACAATTAATGTGGCCAAAATTTTTTTTGCTTTCATTTTGTTCGATTTTTTGAATTTGATTCAAATGTAAATGGACAGAAGGCGGGAAGCGATTTTTTTCGTTGTTGTTGACTTTTTAATCGTTATAATAAATAAATTAAACATTAGTCGCATAAAAAACCCGTCAATTTTAATCATCAACGAGCTTTTGTTTAATATATAAATTCAAAAATATTTTCAATCTCTCAAGTAAACATATATCACCTGAATTTTCAAACTAAAACAGGTAATTCAATCCGATATACATTCCCATTTTTTCTCCATCGCGGTTATCAGCGGCAAAACCCGTATCCAGCTTCACTATGAACGTTTCGTTCATAGCAATTTTTAAACCTGCCCCATATGAATAATGCATTTTTTCAGCCCCCAGATCAAAATAAGATGAAAGTTGATAAGGATAAACTTGTTGCGCGTTGACAGAAGATGTATTTACTTCGATTTTGTTGGTTACCTTACCAAAATCCAGATAGCCATTCAGCCCAAGATAGAAATTATTGTTTCCAATCTGAAACCGGGCAAATTTCCAGCGAGCTTCAACATTTCCTAGGAAATAACCATCACCAACAACCCTGTTACGCAAAATTCCACGCAATGAACTTCCGCCGCCAAGCCCCTCCGAAGTGGCACCTCTCAACTCAGAAGTTAAAACCTGTGTTTGATAATAAAACGGGGTATGTCCCGCAATCGTTGTCTGGTAATTTAAACGATAAGCCAACGACAGATTTTTGGGAACAATAGTAAAATACTGGCGATGAGTGACGCTTAATTTTAAAAAAGAACTTTCTGCTCCTAAAAATTGCGGCGCTCCTTCCAAAACTGCTTCTGTCCAGATCCCCTTCATCGGATTGTTTTTAAAGTCGCGTGTATCGTACACAATCCCGGCTTTCACAGTCGGAACAAAACCGCCATTTGCTTCTTTTGCAGAAATTATACCCCAATCAATATAGTCTTCGTACAATCCTTTAATATCGGGTAATTTATCTTTTTCACTCTTCCCTTTGTTCAATTTATCAATATTAACTGATCCAATTTTGAAATTTAAAAGTGTTAACCCGGTTGACCAGCGCAAATGTTCACCTGAAAGCTTTCCCTGCAAATCGGTTTTAAAACGGAACATTTTACGATCGTATTTATAAAACATCCTTGAACGATAGATATCTGAAGGTTGCGTATCATCTGTCCAGTCGGCGTTGTAAACTGCATCATAACCATTAAAACCGTAAAAATCATATGCCTGATCGGTTAAGTAACTCAAATCAACAAAAACGAGCATTCCTTCAATCAGCTTATCCGAATCGTAATAGAACCTATTGATTCCACTCCCTTTTGTAAATCTCGAAACTTCAAGATATAAATGATGATCGTAATTTGGGAAACGGCTTCCGTCGCCATAATTGCTAAAATCAATTAAACCGCCATACTGAAATCCAAGATCGGAATCAAAAGTAATTGTCGGTAGAAGCCCGCTTAGTTTCCAACCTTGTTTTGATACTTCGTTCTGAGCTTTTACACTCAAAATAAGCATGACAATAATAAATGTAAGGAACAGTTTTTTCATTTGCCTGTGTTTTAGAAAGATTATTTAGCTACTTAATAAACCTGGTTAAAAGTTAGTTTACCTTGTTATTTAACGAAGATATGAAAATTATTGATGTTTTAAGTCCCAGTAGAACAGGCAAATTTGATTGGGATATCTGCTTTCAATTTACTTAAATTGACCTACAAAACGCGATTGCAAGGAAATGATAAAAAATAAATACAAATCGATAATCTGGGGCAACCGAAAATATTAGAATAGTTTAACCTTTTTTATTAGCCTGCCAGATAAATTTGATTAAAAATTTAATTCACATTTTATAACTTGCCGTGAATTTGGAGATCAATATGAGTCAATCTGTATTTCAGTCATTTTTTATTCTTTTTGCCTTTGCTTTATCGATATTTTCATCGGCATCGGCAAAAGAAAATAGTCATCAAAATCAATTACCAGATACTACTTATATTGATTTGAAAGATTACGGGCTGGAAAAAAACAAAAAAAGAGATTGCACAGAAATAATAAATAAAGCACTAAAAGATATAAATAATGATGTTCCTACTGTGATTAGATTTGGACGTGGAGAATATCATTTTTACCCGGGAGAAAGTAATAAGCGCAATTATTACGAATCAAACACTAAAAATATTAATCCCCGTAATTGTGCGATCTTATTTGAAAACAGAAGGAATCTTGTAATTGACGGGAATGGCTGCACGCTGATTTTCCATGAGCAAATGCAACCATTTACACTTGATAATTGCCGGAACATTATATTGAAAAATTTAAGCATTGATTGGGAACAACCATTAACTGCCCAGGGAAAAGTAGTTAAGGTTAACGATGAGTTTATTGAACTAGCCATTGACCTGAAAGAATCGCCTTACCAGGTAGGAGAAGATGGAATTCTGAATTTTTCTATTAACCGAGATCAAAAAGAGCCCTGGAAAAGTACCATCGAGTTTGATCGTGAAGGCAGGTTTATTGTTCCACAAACCGGCAATTTGGGATGTTTGGGAAAAGGATGGGATAATTATGTTGCTGAAAACATCATCCCAGGGGTCATTCGATTATATTATCCTTTTTTAAGAAAACCCGCAATAGGTAATTACCTCGTTTTACAACACGCTCAACGCATTCATTCGGGTATTTTCATACAGGATTCAAAAAATATTTTAGTCCAAAATGTGAATCTGTATTACTCTCCGGGTTTCGGAGTACTTGCCCAGTTTAGTGAAAATCTGACATTCGATGGCTGCAAAGCTATTCCAAACAAAGGTAAAAACCGATATTTCGCAGGGAATGATGGTGGTTTGCAAATTTCAAACTGCAAAGGACATTTAACAGTGAACAATTGTGAATTTGCCGGTTTAATGGCCGAGCCGATTAATGTTAGTGGAGTCAGCATTCAGGTGATTGAAAAAATGGCCGATAACCAGTTAAAGTGTCGATTTATCAATTTGCAAAATGAAGGGCTAAACTGGGGACATCGGGGAGATAGTATATGTTTCATCGAAAATTCGACAATGAAAAAAATTGGAACAGGGATTATTGAAAGTTTTAAATTGGTTGATAGCAAAACTGTTACTGTTGTTTTTAAAGATAAAATTCCTGATACTATCAAGAATAACGATGCCCTTGAAAACCTGACATGGACACCCAATGTATTAATTACTAATTCGCAGTTTAAAAGTAGCTGGGCCAGTGGTATTCAAATTTCAGTGCCTGCAAAAGTGGTAATCAAAAATAATGGATTTGAATCAAGTGGAAGTGCAATTTTAATTACTAGTGGGACCGAAAACAGATCTGAATCTGGCAGTGAAACTGGCATTTTGATCGAGAGCAATGAATTTACTGATTTATGCAATTCGAGTCCATACCAGTATTGCGAAGGGATAATTTCTGTTTCACCTGATATCAAGGAACTTAATGAAAAAACACCTCATTTTTATAGTAATATTCGTATCATAAATAACCGGTTTAATCCATTTGATTACCCAATTTTATTTGCCCGTTCAGTTGATGGGTTAGCTTTTGAAAACAATGCAATTACAAGAAGCACCCGGTTTGAAGCATATCATCCCGGGAAATATTCTTTTACTTTTGAGGCGTGTAAAAAGGTTTCTTTAAACAGTAATACATTCTCAGAAGAAGTATTGGGGAAAAATGTTTTGCTAAAATTGACACCAGTGAATGAATTAAATTGTTCTCAACCGGAACTTACAATTAGATCAGTAAAAATGGCAGAATAATCTTTTTTTCTCAATATCCCTTTTCAGGAAATGAGTGTTATCGATACAAGCCCAAATTATTTTTTGAACATAAAGTAAACTGCCCCAATAAGAAATAGAAATGCGATAATATGATTTAATCGGAACGATTCTGTTTTAAAAGCAACAAGTGTAAATATAGTGAATACCACAAGTGTTATAACTTCCTGAATTACTTTTAACTGTACCAAAGTGAAAGGTCCCCCGTTCTGATGAAAACCTATTTTATTGGCAGGAACCTGAAACATATATTCAAAAAGCGCAATTCCCCAACTAATCAGAATAATTGAAAACAACCCAAGTTTGCTAAACCATTTCATATTTGAAAACTGCAAATGCCCGTACCAGGCCAGAGTCATAAACGAATTACTTAAAATGAGCAATCCAATAGTTGCCAAACCTTTCATAAACAATGAATTAAATACGACCTAAAAAGACAATAAATCGAACGGGAAATTGCAAAAAAATTTGAAGATTAGTTTATAATAAAGTTATTTCCATAAAAATAATTACATAAAAAGGCAGGAAAATCCTGCCTTAATTATTTTTTTTAGCTAAAAACAGTATAGCCTGTCTCAATAGTTTCCTGTAATCTTCCGACTCATAAGTCCTGTAATCGTACCCCGGTTGAATATACACAACATCCGATGCTTTGTATTTATGTTGCCAGGCAATAAATTCCATACTTTGCGGATGTCGTGTTCTAAGCAGGGGCAGAACATCATCATCAATTCTAACATTTCCGTAAACCTGGTCAAAAAAACGGACTTGTTTAAATCCAACGGTTACCGGAGTATAATTTTCCACATTGGCATATACCCAAACATCTTCATTATGGGTTGACCACAATTCCCTGGGAACATTTTTTGCCTCTTCAAAATATTTGCCTCCAACCAGTTTTTCAAATTCAGGCCATCCTTGATATGACATAATAGATTGATGCAAAAAAAGAAATGGTTTACCTTTTTCAGCAAGTCGCATATAAGTAATCTTTTCCTCCTCCGATATCGTTTGCCATGTGTCGTAAAATACCAGTAAATCATAATCTTTTGCCTGATCTTTTACAAGTTCACGGTTCGCTTCAGGTTGCTGAAAGTGCTTATATTCAATACCATCAAGCGAATCAAACAGTTCTAAAAACTGAAGTGAATCGTATTTATAACCACCAGTTATAAGCATAATCTTTACGGGCTGAGCACTTGTAAGTAAACCGAAAAATATGAACAGGAGTAAAACCATGAATTGTTTCATTCGAATTGGCTTTGTGTTACTATTAAGATCGTTCATTATTAATTTGTCATGAACCGATCCTTAAATTTATACTAAAATAAGAAAATCATTTATTTATAATTTTCTTTTTTCCAAAAATTCAACAACAAGGAAAATCATGTTTTAGATCATTTTCATTTTTTTTTCGGATAAAAGCAACCCCTCCAAAATTCAGCTATCTTTAACCACAGTTTGATATGTAATATGAAAAAGCTAACAAAGCGTATAAAAAAAGGGGTGCTTTGGATGGTTATCATACTATTTGTACTGATTACGATTGGGGGCATTTATATGTTCTTTAAAGCTGAACAAACTTTAAAACAAAAACTTTCTGAATGGGTTGATACAGAGTCAGATCATTTGTACCGTCTTTCTTTCGATAATTTAAAAATAAAATTATTCCCATTAACCCTGGCAATGCAAAATATTGATCTTACAACAAATGCAGATGCAGTTAAAAAGATACGTGCAGAAATGCCTGATAAAGTGTTGTATGAATTTCATTCGAGGGAAGTTAAACTGGAAGCAATAGCATGGAAACAGTTATGGAGAAACAGGATACTTCATTGTAAGAAATTTTCGGTTTATGAACCTGACCTCGAACTAACTGGAGAAAATATATTGGAAACAGACTCATTAAAAACCTTTGACCGTTTATTCCAGGCTATGCAACCTGTTTTCAGGAATAAGCTAAAAAAAGTGATGTTCGATGAAGTGAATTTTATCGATGCTAATTATGAAGTTTATGCTTCCCCTGTTGATCTGTTAAAAGTTTCGAACGCCAAAAATATTTCACTTACCATTAAAAAATTTGTTACTGACTCTTCACTTATTTTCAATAAATCAAAGCTTTTCAACAGCGAAGATATTATTATAAAAATGGATGACTTCACCAATAATTTGGGCGACAGTTTACATACAATAAGTATTAAATCATTGGAATATTCACTAAAAACAGCAGACGTTTTTGCCCATGGATTTCATTTGTATTACAACCGAACTTTAAGTGACAAAAATTTATACGATGTTTTTGTTCCCTATTTGCATTTGAAAAGTAAAAGTATCACACGGTTTGCATTTAACGATTCACTCGACATTGATTACATGGAATTTGATAATTCCACCATTAAATTTTACCAGAAAGAAAACCCGAAGAAGGTAAATATTGAGGATTTAAACCAGTTTAACCTTTATTCACTTATTCAAAACCAGTTTACCCATATTGAAGCGGATAGTTTCAAGTTAGTAAACGCAAATATCGAAATTTATCACCAGCCCGATTTTAAAGTGTTCCAGCAACGTCTCAAGTCGGTAAATGTATTGCTGTACGGATTTAAACTCGATTCCACCTCTTCACGCGAAGCAGACCGGCTATTTCATGCAAAGGACATTAAAATGCAGGTAAACGACTATTATTTGCGATTAGACGATAACATGCACGAATTCAGAGCTGACACGTTATTTGTCTCCACCATTTCCAACTCTTTAGGCGCCCGAAATATCCGTATCTCTCCTTTTTCTCATAATGGTGAACAATCACGAACGCAGGTAAATGTTCAATGCAAAAAGCTGGATATTGACCAGGTTAATCTTAAAACAATATACCATACCCGAACATTGCCCACCCGTTCAATTAGCGTTGTTGAGCCAAATGTACAATTGAGTTATCATGCCGATATTGAAAAGGCACATAAACAAAACGAGACAGGGTTACTTTTCGATCTTGTTCAGGCTTATTTAAAGGGTGTTTATTCCGAAGTGGTTATTGTAGAAAACGGTACGCTTAAAATAGAGCACCTGCAAAACAACCAAGTTAAGGGATATTTTGAAACTGGGTTTAACTTTGTGTTATCTGGTTTTGCACTCGATTCAGCAAGCATAAAAAAAACCGACAAATTCTTTTATGCCTCCGATTTTGACCTTCGGTTTAATGATTATAGGATGAAACTTGTGGATAATCTGCATAAAATAGATGTGGACAGCATTGCCATTTTAAATACCGATAGAAAACTTGAAATTATTAACCTGAGACTTCGACCGGTAATACAAAATGCAAGCCTGGAAGATATGGAAAAATACAACCGGTCGGAACTGTACAATATATTTGTTCCGAAAATCACACTTCGGGGTATTCAGCTACGTGACGCTTTCTTTTATAATAAATTAACTATGAACAGCTTCCAAATTTATAACCCGGAAATAAATTTTGAAAATTTTAGTCTGCTAAAACAAAAGAAAACCCAACAAAAATTCGAGGAATTCTATCAATTAATTTTTAATTATATCAGTGATTTTAATATAAAAAACATAGCCATCCCTGATGGAAAATTTACCTGGATAAATCACACCCGAAAAGGCAAGACAATTTCGTTTGACAACGGGTTTTCAGCTCAGCTATATAACTTCAGGTTGAACGAATCTGAATTGAATAAAAAACGACTTCTTTTTTCTGATAATTTCGACATTTCTGTACTCGACCAGAACTTCCTTTTATCAGACAGTGTACACATTCTTCACGCCGGTGAAATTAATCTGTCAACCTCAAATAAAAGCGTAAGTTTTAAAGATGCATCCCTTTATCCTGACATTAATTCAAAAAACTATCAAAAGATGGCAACAACATACCAGGTAGCCATTCCTGAAATAGTTTTAAGCGATATTGATTTTTCTACAGTTTACTGGTCAAAAGACCTGTTTCTCGACCGGGTTAATCTTAACGATCCAAAATTCCGAATATACAGCAAAAAAGGAATTGAAAAATTACTTGACCTTAATAAGTTCATGATTCCTATGCCGGCTGAGATTCATTCGGTAAAAATTAATGAAATAAACATTAATAACGGGCAGGTGATTACTTATGAAACTGAAGGGAAAAAGCAGCAAGTTGGAAGCACATTTAATATTAACCTACTGCTTCCCGGAGTTACAATACAAAGCAATGATCAAAACCGGGTGTCATTTTCTTCAAAAAATCTTATTTCCAGAATTACCGGCTTTAATACAACACTGGGAGACCGTCATAAATTGGATATCAATACACTCGATTTTAACCGCGAAGAAATGAAGCTCGCTGTTAATGATCTGAAAGTTATCCCGACAGGTCCAATCAATAGTGGGAACTCTTTTTCAGTGATAGTTCCTGAAATTTTATTCACAGGATTTGATATTAATTCGGCAGTAGAAAAAAATCATTTTCTTTTTGATGAAATTTCAGTAACAGATCCTGTAATCGACATCAATGTAATCGACTCTATAAAAGACGACAAATATGAATTTACCAAAAACCTCGATCTGTATCCGTACATTCAACCTTACGTGGATCAGTTAAAAATAAACCGGCTTAAACTGCTAAATGTGGATCTCAGTTTTAACTGGTTTCAGAAAAAGCTGGTGGACAGGAGATTCAATCTTGATTTTAAAGATATATTGATAAATGAAAATAACCACCCTGAAAACCTTCTCCATGCCCGTGAATTTGAAGTGACAACCACTGGATTGCAAACCGAAAGCAAAAATGGCATGTACCGTTTTTCTACTGATTCGCTCATTTATAATTCGGCCAAACACAATGTTTTATTAAAACATATCATTGTCAAACCATTGTTGAAAGCAGAGGAATTTAATCGAAAGTCGGTTTATCAAGCCGATTATGTTCAGGTAAATACAGATCAGATCGAAATTAAAGGATTAAATGAAAACTTGTGGCTTCAAAAAAATATTATTGATGCTGACGCTCTGATAATAGGAAAAACCACTGCTGATATTTTCAGAAATAAGCGTTACCCCTTTAATGTCAACCAGCGCACACCATGGCCTCAGGATTTGTTGCAAAACATAAAACAACCCTTTTCTTTTGACTCTGTAATTTTGCAACCTTCAACAATAAAATACAGCGAATTACTGGAACTTTCAGACCAGCCGGGGTGGATAAGTTTTAACGAACTGCAATTCCGTACAACAAGAATAACAAACCGAAAAGATTTGCTGGATAATAATCCGTTTCTGACTGTTAATGCTGATGCGAAAATAATGAACAAAGCTTTACTTTCGGCTACATTCAATTTTGATTTACCTGCAGGAAACTATGCACACACTGTTAAGGGAAGTCTGGAACCAATGCCAATGAAACCGTTTAATGCGATTGTGGAAAAAGCTGCTCCTCTTTCAATTGAATCAGGCCAAATAAACCGTTTCGAATTCAATATATTATTAAATCGCAACAAAGCAACAGGTGAGTTACTATTTGGTTTTGATGATTTCAAAATTAATGTTCTCAACATTGATAATGACGAAACTAAAAAATCTAAGCTTGCTACTTTTTGGGCCAATAATATGATTCTTAACACCCGGAACCCCAAAGGGAAAGATGAGCTTCAGCCAATAATTATAGATTATAGACGCGACGAACAACGATCAATTATTAATTATTGGTGGAAGGCTATCTTTTCAGCAGTTAAACAAGCCATTGGAATTGAACAAGAAAAATAACTAACTGTTAAATTAGAACTTAAATTAAGAAAACAGGTTAAAAAAAATGTACATTTGAATCTAATAGAACATTAAATCATTTCGCCATGAAAAATAATTTCCTTTTTAAAGGCTTGGTTATACTGGCTTTTTTTGCACTGATATCTTCGTGTGACCTGCTTAATAATAACGATAACACAAAACCAAACGACGAATATCTTTTAAGTTATGACAAAAAGATAACTTATCTTCCTTCAATTATCAAACCATTTCTGGAACAGGAGGTAGCTAATAATTATCCGGAATTCCAGCCTATATTGGACCAAATGAAACATAATGTAAATGTATATACCATTACTTACCTGACAACTTTTCAAGGCGAACAAGTAGTTGCTTCCGGCATGGTTGCAATTCCAGCTACCAGTGGGGTCCAATTTCCGATAATAAGTTTCCAGAATGGAACAAATACATTACATAGTATGGCTCCTTCTGTAAATACGGATGACCAATTGTATCAGATGCTGGAATTTGTTGCTTCTACCGGGTTTATTATTTCGCTTCCCGATTATCTTGGTTTTGGAGCATCGGATCAAATGTTCCATCCTTATCTGGATAAGGAGTCAACAGTGCAAACAGTAATCGATATGTTGCGTGCAGTGAAAGAACTATTGAACAACTATCTTTATGTTGACATGAGTAATGATCTCTATATTACGGGATATTCGCAGGGTGGCTGGGCTACCATGCAACTCCAAAAAGCCATTGAAACTGAATATTCATCGGAATTCAATTTAAAAGCCAGTGCTTGCGCTGCCGGACCATATGATCTGAATTTCATTAACAGCTATGTACTTAACCAAACAACTTATCCGATGCCTTATTTCCTTGGATACGTATTTAACAGTTATATTAATCTTGGGTACATTACCAATCCCGCCTCCGATGTATTTAATTCACCTTATGATAATGTAATTACCAATTATTACGACGGAACCCATTCCGGGGATGAGATAAATGCCCAGTTAACAACATCGGTTGCTAATCTTTTTACAGCAGATTATCGCAGTAACGCTACTACCGACGCAAAATTTGCCTCTATAATAAGCAGCATGAGTGAAAACAGTATCTCGGCATGGAACACTACAACGCCCACGATGTTGTTGCATGGCACAGCCGATGACTTTGTTCCTCCGCAGGTTACCCAGAACATGTACCAGAATTTCCTTTCGCTTGGAGTCAGCCCCGAAAAAGTAGTTTATATTCCGCTTCCCGATGAAACGCATACTTCCGGAGTCATACCGGCGGAGATAGCGGCTATTAGTTGGTTTCTGGATTTGAAAGGTTCTGAGTAATGAAATATTATTGTTGTATATCACTAAAAAGTAAATCTTTCATAATCATTAAAATATAAGAACGAGCATAACAAAAGCTCCTGTTTCACAGGAGCTTTTGTCTATTCTAAATTTTAAGAAATCCTTATATAATTTTAATGCTATCAGGTTAATTTCTTAAAAAACTGAATTGGCTATTTAAATTTTTCCACTCCTTTTACATTCATTTGTAAAGCGGTTAATCTATCAACTGGCCCGGTAATAAATAAGGTTTTATTAATTCGGTCATTTATAAAAAACAAGTGCAAATAAAAAAGTCTAATAAAGTTTTGTAAATTGCATTAAATAACAAATATCATTAAAATCTTTATCCTACCATTTAAACTAAACTGTAATGAGACAAAAAAAAATTCTATTAATTTTAATTCTGCCGATTATACTTTTATTGTTTGCATGTAATCAGAAAGAAAATAGTAATATGAAATCAACAGACGAAAACTGGCTGAAAACTTCCGGCGATCAAATTATTAATCAAAAAGGAGATACTGTATGCCTGCGCGGTTTCGGATTGGGTGGAATGCTGCACATGGAGAATTTCATTGATGGTTATCCATCCAACGAAGAATCGATGCGTGAAGGACTGATGAAAGTATTGGGAAAAGAAAAATATGATCTTTATTTCAATACTTTTTATAAAAATTATTTTACGGAACCTGATGCGGAATATGTACATAGTATGGGTTTAAATCTGATTCGTATTCCCATTAATTACCATCTTTTTGAAGATGACATGAATCCAGGTGTTATTAAAGAAGATGCTTTCAAATACCTCGACAATGTAATTGAACTGTGTGCAAAGAACCAGATATATACCATCATCGATTTGCATGCTTTGCCCGGCTTTCAAAACCAACACTGGCACAGCGACAATCCTACGCACAAAGCATTGTTTTGGATACATAAAGATTTCCAGGACAGGGCATTGCATCTATGGGAAGTTATTGCAGAACGCTACAAAGATCAACCATGGGTAGCGGGTTATGATTTAATAAATGAACCAGCTGATCCTACAAATGAGATGGTTTTTCCTTATTATAAAAGACTTCGCGAAGCCATTCTGAAAATCGATCCAAACCATATCCTTTTTATTGAGGGAAATAAATATGCAACTCAATTTGATATGTTCACTGAGATTTGGGACAACGTAGTATATACCAATCACGATTATGCAATGCCTGGTTTTATTGATGGAGGTGACTATCCCGGTTACAGCCGAGGCAATTACTATGATAAAGATACGCTGGAAAGTGATTTCCTTAAAAAAAGTGAATTTATGTTTTCAAATCATGTACCGCTTTGGGTAGGAGAATTTGGACCTGTTTATACAGGTGATCCAGAAAAAGACGAAATGCGATACCAGATTCTTAAAGATCAGTTGGCATATTACGATAAATACAAGGCTAGTTGGTGTATCTGGCTATACAAAGATATGGGGTTGCAGGCGATAATGCATCAAAAGGAAAATACACCTTACATGCAGCTTGTTTCCTCGTTTCTTGAAAAGAAAAACAGGCTCGGTGCTGATGCATGGGGATCAACAGACAAAGATATCCGACAGGTTATTGATCCGTTGGAAGAACTTTTTCAGAAAGAATTTCCAGATTATGATCCTTACCCGGGTGGACAAAAAAGACAAATAGCTTTATTGGTAAGACATATACTTATTTCACAAGCGCTTGTCCCTGATTACTGCAATTTATTCAAAGATAAATCTGACGAAGAAATTATCGCACTTGCACAATCATTCAGGTTTGACAATTGTGTAAAACGCGAACGTCTGGAAAACATATTAACCGGAAAGGAAAAATAGAATTGTCAAATAAAAGAGATGGAAACGAATAGTGGGCGTTGCAAAATGTCCGCTATTTTTTTGCTGAGTTATTAAAATGTTACCAAAAAGAATTAACAATCACAATCTTTATGTTCTCTTTTCCCAAATTCAAATTGAATAGTAACGTGTTCAATATCAAATTCATCATAAAGTATTTTTTGAACCTTATTCAATATTGGTTGAGTTTCCGAAACCCTGATATCGTCTTCAAGTATTAAATGGCACTCAAAATGAATGAGTTTGTCTGTGAGATTCCAAACATGTATATGGTGAATATTAAGCAGTTCACCCATTTTCATCAATCGCTCTTCAATTTCCGGAAGATCGATTTCAGAAGGAGCCATTTGCATTAAAATGGTCACCGATTCTTTTAGTAGCTTTAATGTATGGATAAACAGGTAAATACTGATTAGAATCGTAACAATTGAGTCAGCCCAGTAAATTTGTAACGTCCAAATTAAAACAGCACCTACAATAACGGCAACAGAAGTTAATGCATCGCCAAGTAAATGAAGGTAGGCAGCCTTTATGTTAATACTTTTATCTTTTTCTTTTTCAAGAATTAATACCGAAATACCGTTTGCTATAAGTCCGAGCAGACCAAGCCAGAACATCCAGTTAGCATCAACTATTTTAGGATTGATCAGCCGGTCAACCGCTTCAAATACCAAATACACCGAAATGCCAATCAATGCTAGGGAATTGATGAAAGCAGCCAGAATTTCCGCGCGTTTATAACCGAAAGTAGATTTTATGGTGCTGGGTTTCTGACCAAGAAACTGCGCCAACCAGGCCAATATAACCGAAATTGAATCGCTTAGATTATGGATCGCATCCGAAATTAATGCCAGGCTTCCTGAAATTATACCGCCGATTATCTGTGCTACGGTAATCAACACATTTAATAATATAGTGATTGCCAGGCGGAAACTGGAAACTTCATTAGTATCGTGTGTATGCGCCATTGATTTTTTCTTTTAAAACATGAAAATCCGGTTATAGTTTTATAAATTGGACACTGAAAAAAAACCAAATTACAAGCTAATGAAAACAAAGATAATTCTTTTTTATTTCCTCATGGTTACTGTATTTGTTAGCCATGCACAAACTGAATATTATGATTTAAGGGATTTAAGGGATTTGGGATATTTTGTTCAGTTAAAAAAGATAGCCACAGGCGAATTGCATAAGGAACTGGGACTAAGCGATATAAAAGGTTCACCATATTTAGATGATAATTATATTAATGGAACCGTTTACACAGTTAAAAAAGAAAAATATGTAAATGTTCCTATGCGCTATAATATCTATACCGACGAAATAGAGTTTAAAAATTCCAACGGCGAAGTTCTGGCAATGGACACACCTGAAACAATCGAAAAAGTTGAAATCGGAGATCATCAGTTTTATTACATTTCTTATAATTTATTGAAAAAAGTCGAACATGGGTACTTTGAACTTGTCGATGGTGGAAACGCTTCATTATTTAACAGGTATGAAGTGATTTTAAGAAAAGCCGAAGCTCCGGGTGCATATAAGGATGCTGCTCCTGCTCAGTTTGTTAGAAAGATGGATGAATATTATATACGAGTTGGAAATGAGCCTGCTGCTTTGGCAACAAATAAAAAGGATTTAATCGAAATATTTCCTGATCATAAAAATGAAATTGCAGCATTCATAAAAAAACATAAGACTAAAACCAATAAAGTCGATAGCCTGGCCGAACTGGTAAAATATTTTAATTCATTATAGCAATCAGCTAATAATAAACTACCCCTAATTTAGGATTGATAAGCCGGTCAACTGCCTCAAAAACCAAATATACCGAAATGCCAATCAATGTCGGTGAATTAATGAAAGTAGCCGGAATTTCTGCACGTTTGTGGCCAAAAGTAGATTTTACAGTACTGGGCTTTTGGCCAAGAAACTGCGCAAGCCAGGCCTATACAACCGAAATATAATCGCTTAGATTATGGATCTCATCAGAAATTAATGCCAGGCTTCCAGAAATTATCCCCCGATTATCTGTTTAACGGTAATCAAAACGTTTAATAATATAGGGATTACAAGCCGGGAATTGGAAACTTAATGTGTATCGTGAGTATGCACCATTGATTTTTTCTTTTAAAACATGGAAATCCGGTTTTAGTTTAATAAATTGAACTCTGAAAAAATTTCAAATAGTAAACTAATGAAAACAAAGATAATTCTTTTCATATGCCTGATAAGTACAGTTGTAATTAGCCATGCACAAACTGTATATCAATCGAAAAATTTGATGGAATATATTCAGTCAAAAAGAATAGCCTCAGGTGAATGGAATAACGAACTAAAGCGAAGTGATATAAAAGGTTCACCATATTTAGATGAAAATTTTATTAATGGAACCATTTACACAATGCAAAAAGAAAAATATGAAAATGTTCCCATGCGCTATAATATTTATAGCGACGACATTGAGTTTAAAAGTTTCAACGGCGATGCTCTGGCAATTGCAGCACCTGAAACACTTGAAAAAGTCGAAATCGGGAATCATCAGTTTTACTATATTCCCTATATTCTTTCCAAAAAAATCGAACATGGGTACTTTGAGCGTATTGAGGGTGAAAATGCGTCATTATTCACCAGGTACGAAGTGATTTTTAAAGATGCCGAAGCTGCGGGTGCTTATAAGGATGCTTCTCCTGCTCAGTTTGTAAGAAAGATGGATGAATATTTTATTCGTGTTGGAGATGAGCCTGCTGCGATAATAACAAATAAAAAGGATTTAATTGATATATTTCCTGATCATAAAAATGAAGTGGAAGTATTTATTAAAAAGCATAAAACTAAAACAAATAAAGTTGATAGTTTGGCTGAACTGGTAAAATATTATAATTCACTGTAGTTATTAGCTAATAATATTTGCTACCTGATTCTTTTCCTAACCATTATAACACCGCGATTGTATAAATCTCAGTATTTTCTTTATTATTTTTAAAATCAAATGCAACATTGAATATTTAGTGTCGTCATTTCACTGGAATTACAAAAAACTTGGAAGCACTTTACAAAAATATTCACCAGGAAATCATTGATCTGTGCAGGAAAGGGGACCAGAAAGCACAGTTTCAGTTATACAAACTGTATTACAGGCCAATGTACAATGTTTGCCAGCGTATATTAAATGATGAAATGGAAGCTGAAGATGTAATGCAGGAGTCATTTTTAAAGGCTTTCAAAAAAATTGATACCTATAAGGGTGAAGTAAGTTTTGGAGCCTGGCTAAAAAAAATAGTAATAAATCGTTCTTTGGATTACCTGAAAAAACGAAAAGTGAAGTTTGAGGAGATCACGCAGAAGACTGTCGAGGTTGGTGACTACCAAATGGAAATAAAGGAAGTGAACCTTGAAATTATTAAAAAGGCAATTCAAAATTTGCCCGATGGCTACCGCGTGGTTTTAAGCCTTTATTTAATTGAAGGTTACGACCATGAAGAAATCAGTCAGATTCTTGGAATCAGTAACTCAAACTCGCGAACCCAGTATTTGAGGGCTAAAAACAAACTGAGAGAATTATTAAAAGACAAGGAAATTTTTTCATATAATTAATTGTGATGCAATCAAAAGATAACATAGAAGAGCTGATTTCAAAACACCTGGAAGAGTTGAATGAAACAGAGCCTCGTGAAGGACATTTTGAACGGTTCGAGGCAAAAATAAAAACACAACATAAAAAGCGGACTATTACAATTAGCGATGTCTGGAAAGTAGCGGCTGCTGTTGTTTTTGTATTTCTTGCAGTTAATCAGGCTGTAATTTATTTCTCCTCTGACGGACAGGGATTGATTCATCGCCAAAACAATGCAAACGTTTCATTAGCATCGGTTTCACCGGAGTATCAAGAAGTGGAGTTTTATTATACCAACGCAATCAATGTTGGATTAAACCAATGGAATAAATTAAAAGATGAAGGTGCAGTCTCAAAAAATGAACAGGTTTTAATGGACAATGAATTAAAAGAGTTTGAAAAAATGCACCAGTCATTACAAAATGATTTGGCAGCAAATCCAAACGACGAACGTGTAATTAATGCAATGTTGGAATATTATCAGTCAAAACTAAATGTAATCAACATAATTGTGGATAAATTAAAGGAAGTAAAACAATTAAAAGAAGATGAGAATAAAGTTTCGAATAAGAATATTTAAGGTAAAGTGCTAAAAACGAGAGATGATAATTATAGTAAGTACAACAAAAATCAAAATACAATGAAAACAAAAATCAAATTTCTGATCATAACTCTGATTACTTTTTTTATGACTAGTAATCTTGTAAAAGCGGAAGAAAAAACCAAGGAGTTTCATGAAACATGGCCGGTTTCAGAAATAAAATCTCTAAACATTTCCAACCGGTTTGGAGAAGTTAAAGTAGTTAATGAAGGTGGTAGCGATATTACCATAGATGTTGTAGTTACCGTTGACGCCGCAACGGAAAATGCCACAGATAAATTGCTGGATTTGATAGACGTTACGTTCAGTCAAAATGGAAGCATCGTAAAAGCTGAAACAACCATTGATAATGGTTTTAAAAGTCAGAATAAATTTAGCATCGATTATACTATAAATGTGCCACCGGATAAAAATCTCAGTATTTCAAATAAATACGGCAATACAATCATAAACAAGCTGAATGCCAACGGAAACTTCAATATCGATTATGGAAATTTTTCGGCCAATAATTTGCAAACACCGGAAAATGGATCGATGAAACTGAATTTAGCATATTCAAATGCAAGTATAGATGAAGCCAATGACCTGGAAGTAGAGGCAAGCTATGCCCCGCAACTCTCCATTGATAATGTGAAAAATTTGAAAGTTGACTCAAAATATTCTCATATAAGTATTGATAAAGCAGGAACAGTTGTTTCGGAATCAAAATATGATCAACTCACATTTGACGAAATAGGGTCATTAACGTCAACAACAAAATACAGCCATATTGATATTGACGAGCTAACCGGAAATTTAAAAATTGAAACTGGTTATGGCAGTGTTAAGGTGGGCGATGTTTCACCTAATTTTGAGTCGATCTCAATAACCAATTCTTACGGACAAATTTCAATGGGGTTGGGCAATGCAAGTTATTCTGTGGATGCCAGTTGTCAATATTGCGGGATTTCTTACCCTGAAAATAATTTCAAAGGAAACAAAATGAAAGATAATAATACCCGCGAAATCAGTGGTAAAGTGGGTGACGGAAACGGCGGAACTATTATGATTAGAAGCCGTTACGGAGATATAAAATTGAATGATTAAAAATCAGTTTCGACATGAATATTGAAACCGCGGGTAATTGACCCGCGGTTTTTTATTTTTATTACATTTGTTTCCCAATGAAAAAAATCATTTATATCATATTGATTTTTCTTGTGGTTGCTCCACTAAAAAATTTGCTTGCCCAGGGCTATAAAATTGAAATTGAACTGCCTTCAGAGGCTGGAAAGAAAGTAACACTGGCCTACCATTATATCGATAAAATTTACGCAAGTGAAACAGGTACATTAGACTCCAGTGGAATAATTGTATTCGAAAGCGATACGCTCCTGCCACAGGGATTATATACAATTTTAACGGATCAGGATCATTATTTCGATTTGCTTTTAGGAGCTGACCAGCAGTTTTCCGTAAAGAATACTTCCTTCTCACCTGAAACGGCAGAAATAAAAGGAGCCATTGAAACGGAAGAGTTTGTGAAATATATGCATTTTCTCAGTTCATTGCGAACGGAAAACACTGAACTGAAAACAAAATTAAGTCAGGCTGCTGCGCCTGGAGAAAGAAAGGAGTTACAGGAACAAATCAACGGACTTACGCCAAAATTACAGCAGTACTGGTTCCAAATTAAAGATAAATATCCGAATAGCTTCTTATCGAAATTCTTACTTGCCAGCTATGTTCCGGAACTCGATATTTCAACTTTGCCCGCCAATGTTCAGGCAAATGATTCACTCCTCTTACTTGCGAGGTTTTATTACCAGCAAAAACATTTCTGGGATTATTTTGATTATACAGATGAACGATTTTTATATACACCAATATTAAAACCTAAGCTGGAAACCTGGTTTACTAAGATACTGTTTCAGGATTATGACTCAATTCGGGGACCCGTATTAAAAATGATTGAAGAAGTAAGTCCCAATCCACGTATATTTCAATTTGTTGTATCGTGGTTTCTTAATTCAGCCATTAACAGCAATGTAATGGGAATTGATGCTCTTTTTGTTGAACTGGCAAAAAAATACTATTTAAGTGGCGAAGCATTTTGGGCAACGGACGAAACCTTAAAAGCAATCCGCGAAAATGTACTGTTCCTTCAAAATAATCTGATTGGGGAAACCGCACCTGACTTGACTCTCGAGACCGTTGATGGAGAATTTGTAAACCTGCATAAAATTGAAGCTCCAATTACAATTGTCTTGATTTTTGAGCCTAATTGCTCTCATTGTCAGGAGTTTGTTCCCAAATTCCATGATGAGGTGTATGAAAAATACAAAGACAAAGGACTTGCAGTTTATGCCATATATTCCATGGATAATAAAGAAGAATGGACTGAATTTTTAACCAAACATCAATTATATGACTGGATAAATGTTTGGGACCAGAACAATACCTCAAATTTTAAAATTCTATATGATGCCCGTGAAACGCCAGGAGTTTATGTTCTTGACAAAAATAAAACTATTATTGCCAAGGGGTTTGCTGTTGAACAACTGGAAATGCTATTGAAAGAAAAATTATAAACCGGTATTTTCAACGTTTACAGATTCTGGTTTTGGCAGCTTCAATTGCAAGATCAAATGTATTGAAAATACACTTCTACCCTATTAGTTTTACAATACCGCCATTTTCCAAATCTTTAAAAACGGTTTCATTTACGCCGGAAAGAATAGTCTTAACCTCCGCGTAAAATATAATTCCAAAAATCTTTTAATAACTAAACACTAATAGTAGAATTTTCTTACGGAACTTTGGATTGAGTGAGAGGTATTTCTGATTATTCACTTATATAAAATTGTTTCTACCAGGGAACATAAGATAATTTTTTTGTGATATAACCATCATTTCGTTTAAATCTTACAAGATATACCCCTGGAATATTTCCATTCATATCAATAATGGCTTTTGTTGAACTAATCCGATCAATTCTTACCTCAATTTCCTGTCCTAACAGGTTAAAAACTGAAATACTTTTTTCCGGAATATTCTGTCCGGCTTCAATAATAAAGGTGCTTTGCACAGGATTGGGATATATTAAAATTTCTTTTGGATTGTTTACTAATGGTGTGTCAGTGGAAAAATCGTCAATATTACAGGCAACAAGCTCAAAAATATTGGTCATACACTTGCTATTCGGATTTGCATCCTGAAACTTAAACCATGAATCGTTCTTCTTTAACCAGAAATTATCCTGTTCATAAGATGGTCTTAATGATTGGTAAACTGCAAATGAATCAGCTGCCTGCACACCAGAAAGTTCAAACCCAACAAAAAAAGTATCGGCTGGGAATACCGATTCGCTGAATCCAAAAAAGTTCATTGCATCTTCCACCAATCCTTTAATTTTGACAACCTGAGAATAAATAAGTTCCTGCGGTTTTGAATTCCCGTTATACACTTTAATTGTAATTTCACTCTGATCATTGATTCCATCTGTATTTAACCGGCCTATGCCAAATGAAACACCGGCAAGTTGCTCATTCCCAGGAATTGAAAATCGTTCCATAAATTCAGTAATTCCAACGCTGTTACTTCCCCCCCAGTATCCCGAAAAGCTACCGTTGTTAATAATAGAAACAAGGCTATAATCATCAGTTTCTTTTAAATTACTAAAGGCGCCGCAAAGTGATTCGCCAGTATTAAACTGTTTACCATCAAGAACCTGAGCATTTGTTTTCAATGGATCGAGCCAATATTTTAATTGTTTTGATGAATCGGATTTATAATCCCATGATAAGGCTAACCGTTCAAAATAATCCCTGGTAGGATCGTTACAATCAGCGTATCCTCCAGTTAATGTTCCAACAATCTTTTTACTACTACTGTTGAAAAGTGGTCCACCTGATGAGCCTGATTCAGTTACACCGTCTTCCCAACGCTCAATTTTAAAAAATGTATTTTTCACATAACTGGTTCCAAAATCAGATATAACTGGTGGATTATAATCAATTGCTATTTTTTTTATCATCCCCCAGGGATGATGAATACTGGCCGTCGAAAGTGGTTGTTCAGAAGAATGGTCCCAGCCGGCATAATATGCCCGGTATTCGGGTGGAGGCACTAAACTTAGTTCAGTTAATGCAAAATCAAGGCTGTCGAATTGAGCCCTCATAATCGCTCCTGAAACAGAATTAGAAGGATCACCGTCAAGAGGTGCACATAAGGGGCTTTCAAAACTAAAAACATAAACCGATGTTTGTGCATACTCTTTCTTATCGTAACAATGTGCGGCTGATAAAACGTATGGTCTCTGATCTTCGGCCGTATTATTTACCAACGAACCCGAACATACTTCTTTCCCGGCAACAATAATCCGGCAAACTGAATTCTTGACTTCACGGTATTCCTTGGCAATGTCGCAATTAACATCCACATTACAGGGACCCGCAATATCAGGATCCAGCGGCCTTCGATCACTCTTTTCAAAGATGCCTAAGTAATCATGATTTACTTTTGCAATTACGAAAGGTAAAATATTTCTCTCCTTCGTAGGCGTTTCATATTGAACGGTTATTTTGTCCCCGGACAAAGGAGCAACTGCAAATTTCCCTGATGATTTGTTATTATAGCTGGTAAACGCACCTAGAATATTATCTTCATTATAAATAAATAATCTTGTTTCATCAGGAAGTTTAAATTGATCAAATATGAGATTTAAAGACTTAGCTCCTTGTGAATGAATAGAAACTTTCCAAACCTCCCAACCATTTGCTGCCTGATACCATTCTCCTGAATTCTCAGGTGTTATACTGACCTCAAAAGGGTGTGCAAATCTTAATGGTTTTAATCTCCCATCTCCATTATCGTCTTTAACAGCTTCAGCCTGTTCCATTGACTTATCAAAAGCAGGCATTTCAATTACCTTAATTACCGAGCTTTTTAGCTCAAAAATCTGAAGCGGCTCACCTCCTTGAGAAACTTGAGAAGCTCCTTTAAATACCAGAAAAAACAGACTAACAAAAATCCAACAAAAAGCGCTGACTCGAATCATTTAGATATTCATTTATCAAAAATTATCAGAAATATAGTTCAAAATGTTTATTGAACTCACGAAACAACAAAATTATTTCAACAAAAATGTAAAATATGTGTTTAAATAGGATAAAATTATTTTAACAACTAATGATGAAAATTATGAAGAAAAAAGGTTTTTTACCCGGAATGATCCTGGCCTTGTTTTTGGCTTTTTTAACTGTTTCAGCAACCTTAAAAACAACTTTGAAAACTTCTGGTGAAGTACCGGAAGATGTACAAGCAGTTATAAAAGGCAAGTGCTTTGGTTGTCACAATACTGAATCCAGAAATGATAAAGCAAAAGAAAAGCTTGTGTTTGATAAACTTGACTCTCTTTCCGTGATTGATAGAATTGGTAAATTCAGGGATATTGAGAAAGAATTAAATGACAACAAAATGCCTCCTGAACAGTTTCTTAGCCGTTTCCCCGATAGAGCCCTTACTGCTGATGAAAAACAGCTCTTATTGGATTGGGCCGGTAATGAAAAAAAGAATGTAGATTAATCTTTTATGATAATAGCAGATGTATGCTGTTATTCGCAATAATAAAGAAAGTCTCCTCTTCAGGAGATTTTCTTTTTTTAGCAATGTTAATCAGAGTTTGCTAACTTTGAAAAAATAAAAAAACCAATGCGCAGAGTTTATAAAATTATTGTTTTGTTGCTGATCATCGGATTTGTTGCTATCCAGTTTTTTCAACCGCCAAAAAACAGTAGTAATGATTCATCAGGATTAATAACAGAAAGCGAACCGATGCCTGAAAATATTAAACTGATAATAAGTAGTAGTTGCGTTGATTGTCATTCAAACCAAACCAGGTACTGGTGGTACGATAAGATTTCACCCGCATCGTGGTTCGTATATGACCATATTAAAGACGGGAAAAATAAACTGAACCTTTCAGAATGGGGCGATATGGATGTTTACGACCGTATTTCCAGCCTTGATAAAATGGGCAAGGAAGTAAACCGGAAAGACATGCCTTTAAAATCTTACACATTAATGCATAAGCAAGGCCGGTTAACGGATGAACAGATTAATGAATTTGTTGAATGGACAAAAACGCACAGCGAAGAATTACTTAAATCTTTAAGCAAATAGCGTTATTTTGTTTAATAATTTTTGATATCAGCAATAATGAAAGTATTGGTTATTTATGCCAGTGAATTTGGGTACCAGCCAGCAGAAAAAAATCTTGAATCAGCAGAAGATATTACAGAAGGAGCAACTTTTAAAGATTCGGTAATTGCATTCATACAAATCGAAGAATCAGATGAAGATTATGATGTAAAAAGTCGTGAAAAAAAATTAGTCAATCATCTGAAATGGACAGCCCGAAAAAATAATTGTAACAGCATTGTATTACATTCATTTGCACACCTTTCCGAATCAAAAGCCTCTATTGATTTTACAAAAGCAATTTTTGATCAGGCAGAAATTCGACTTCAAAATGGTGGTTTTACAACTGCTCAAACGCCATTTGGTTATTTTCTTGATCTTGATATAAAGGCACCGGGATTTTCTTTGGCCCGTATTTGGGCATCGTTATAAAATAATCTCATAAAAACTGCACAACCACAAAATCGTGAGAGATTCCCGTTTCAATGGTTATCTTTGCCACATAATTCATTTTAATGAAATTTGAGGATTATCATATTTCGGCTGACATAAAAAAGAATCTTTTGGATTATGGTTTTCGGCGACCAACTGATATTCAATATAAAGCGATCCCTCCCATTTTAAAAGGAGAAGATGTTTTAGCCATCGCACAAACCGGAACAGGTAAAACTGCTGCTTTTGCAATTCCTGTCATTCATAAAATACAAAATTCGAAAAAGGAAAGCAGATCAGGTATCAGGTGTCTTGTGATGGTTCCCACGCATGAATTGGCCATGCAAATTACTGAAGTTTTTCGCACGATTGGCAAGGAGACTGGAGTAAAAGTAACCGGCATTTTTGGTGGTGTTGAACAGGCGCCTCAAATAGATGACTTGCAACAGGGAACTGATGTTTTAATAGCAACACCGGGACGACTTTTTGATTTGGCTCATCAGGGACATCTGAAATTAAATTATATTGAAACTTTAATCCTCGATGAAGCCGACCACATGCTCGACCTTGGTTTTATTAAAGATATTCGTGATCTTTCCCGACTGCTGCCTGAAAAAAGGCAAACGTTGTTCTTCTCAGCAACCATTAACCCAAAAATCAAAAAACTGGCTTATTCACTGGTAAACAATCCCATCCGAATTCAGATTTCACCCAAAAATCCGGTGGCAAAAAACATCGATCATTCGGTTGCTTTTATTGAAATGGATGATAAACGGGCATTTCTGGAACGACTTGTTGATGAAAATCCGGAGAGTAAAATTCTTGGTTTTTGTTCGTACAAAAGTTCGTGCCGAACGGGTAAAAAAAGCAATGGAACGTGTGGAAATAACCAGTAGTACCATTCACAGCGATAAGGATCAGAAAGACAGGACACAAACATTAAACGATTTCAGGGAAGGGAAAATTAAGTTACTAATAGCAACCGATGTTAGTGCGCGTGGAATTGATATTCCAAATGTTGATTTTGTGGTGAACTACGATCTTCCCGAAGTTGCAGAAAATTATGTTCACCGAGTGGGAAGAACCGGACGCGGAAATAAAAAAGGCAAAGCCGTTTCTTTTTGTAGCCCGGAAGAAAAAGAAATTTTAGCGGAAATAGAAACTTTTCTTGATAAAGAAATTGCAGTACTTGAACTTGATCGGACAACCTATCAGGAAACTCTTGATTTCACAAAAGACACTGATTACAACTGGAAAAAACTGATGAGGGAAAATGAAAAGGAAATTCGTGATTTAAAAGCAAAAAAGAAGAAAAAAAAGTAATGAAGTCGCAGTTGACAGTCAGAGTTCTCAGAAAAAAATTCATAATAATTCAAAAGAATAACTTAATAAAGGCAAGTTGTACTGATTAATCTACAAACTGGTATCCTAACCCGTTAACAGTGTCTTTCACTTTTTCAAGGTTTATTTTTAATCCTGATATTTTCACCATGCCGGTTTTGTTATCAGCAACTACATTTTCAATTCCTTTTAATGCTTCTAGATTTCGTTTAACTGTTGCTTCACAATGAGAGCAGGTCATTCCTTTAACTGAAACAGTAATGCCCTCCGTTTTTGCCATTTTGTTTTTCTTTTGAATAATTGACAAAAAATAACCAATAATAATTGAACCAACTAAAACAGCGGCAGAGGTAAGTTGCAACCACTTTGGAAGCATTTCATGATCTGCTGCATTACCATGAATGTGCATCACTTTACTTAATATGAAATCGGTTGGAATCAACCAGTTGGTAAGCATCCCAAAAATTATTGCTCCTCCAATTATTGTTGACAGGTAAACGATAAGTGATTTTTTGCCCATTGTTTTTCCAAGCACGGTCATGGTTGCAACGTTGGTTGCAGGACCTGCCATTAAAAATACCAGCGCTGCACCTGGAGATACTCCTTTCATCAGCAAAACGGCGGCAATTGGAATTGAGCCGGTTGCACAAATATAAATAGGGACAGAAGCTGCCAGGACAACTAATATCTCTAAAAGTCCCAATCCTTTAAATGAACTAAAAAAATCGTCGGGAAGTAATACTGATATTAAAGCCGCAGCAAAAAATCCGATAATCAGCCACTTTGCTATGTCCTGTAAAAGTTCAATGAAAGCATAATCGGCAGCCCGGATAAGCGAATGGCGTTTGTCATCAATTTTGGGCTCATGACAATTGCAGGAATCATCATCACAAGTAGCCCCGGAAGCGTTTAAAGCACCTGTATCGATCTTAAATCCGGAAAATGGAGAAGCCTTAACCGGTTTTTCTTTCACAAAAATATTTGTTAGAACACCACCTGTAATTCCGGTAAAAAAAGCAACAATTGGTCGTAGCAGAGCAAACGGCCAACCCAACATTGAATAGGTAGCAAAAATAGAATCGACTCCTGTTTGCGGAGTTGAAATCAGAAACGAATTTGTTGCCCCTTTTGAAGCGCCATTCTTAAAAAATGAAATCCCTGTGGGAATTACTCCACACGAACAAAGCGGCATTGGAATTCCCAATAACGATGCATTTAAGGATGATTTAAAATTAGATTTCCCTAAATATTTATCGATATGTTTTTGTGGAAAATAAACCTTTAAAAGTCCGGCAAAAATTAATCCTAACAAAAGCCATGGCGCCATCTCCTGCAACAAATACCATAATTCAGCAAAATATTTCACTAAGTATTCCATCATTTCTACCTTTAAAACAAAAGAACAAATCCGTTGTTTGCGATGGGACAAAATAAAGGGTTTACAGCATTAAAATGTTATATAATTTTGGGAAATGTTTTCAAGTTTTGAGATTATAAAATCTGTATTTAAATCATTAATATAAGTAAACCCGGTTTAGTATTATTCATATTTTTCCACATATAGCTGGGTTGCTTCAACCTTTGTAACCATAATCTTTTCATCTCTTTCGATATACCCGGTTTCTGCCACAGCATCATAAACATCCCCATCAATCAGTACTTTACCGGCGGGACGAAGAACTGTTTTTGCAATTCCGGTTTTGCCTTTCAAATCAAAAAGCTTTGTTTCAACACTTACATACCCTTCATTTACATTTTGTACCGTTTTCAACGCCAGGTTTTTGAATGGCCCCGATTTAGCCGTAAATAATTTATTTCCAAGGTACAATGACAAAAAGAATCCGCCAAAAACCCCTATAAATACTGTTGCAACAGCAACCCCAACTTTAGCAAACTCAACATTTTCAAAATTGAAATTTACATTATTGAGCAAACTCAAAATTAGCCCTAAAAAAATGAAAACCGCACCCAGAATACCCGTAACACCAAAACCGGGAATAATAAATATCTCAACCGCCATCAATATCAACCCAATTACAAAAACAGCGATTTCCCAATGTGCAGCAAGTCCTTCAAGATATAACGGAGCAAAATAAAGAACGGCAGCCAGAATTGCTACCCCAAGTGGAAAACCAATTCCTGGCGATTGCATTTCGAAATAAATGCCACCGATAATGGCCATAATTAAAATACCGGAAACAATTGGGTTAACCAGCCAACCAATAATACGTTCAAGCCATGTAGGTTTATATTCAACCAACGTATAATCCTTCACACCAACTTTTTCAAGCACTTCCGGAATATTTTCAGCAATGCCTTCGCAAAATCCGTGTTCCATTGCTTCCGAAGGAGTAAATGTGAGCACTTTACCCGTATCTATTAATCCTTCAATATAAATACTCTGATCAACCATGGCTTCGGCAATTTTTGGATCGCGACGCCATTTATAAATGGTATCGTTTCCGTTGATAATTGCAACTTTTCCATGAGCTTCGGCAGTTGCCCGCATAATGGAACGCATGTAACTTTGGTATTTATCGGGCATTGCCTGACCCGTTTGATTTACCACTGTTGCCGCGCCAATGCTGCTGCCTGGCCGCATATAAATACTGTCGCATGCAATGGAAATTAATGATCCGGCCGATGCAGCATTATTGTCAATAAATACATAAACCGGTATTTTGCTCTCCAGAATTTTTGTTCGTATTGAATCAGCATCAAGAACAGTTCCACCATAAGTATTCATGTGAATTAAAAAGATATTTGCGTGCAATGATTCTGCCTCATTAAAAGCCTGTAAAGTTTGCCTCCAGGTCGCCTTTGTAATTTCCTGATTAATATTGAATTCATAAACCAACGTTTTTTTCACCTGTCCAACGGAAGGCAAAAAAGAAAGTAGAAAAGCAAAGAAACAGATGTTCCTGATAATTATTTTCATTTCAATTTGTTAATCGATATTTACACCATTTACGAAGTTAAAAAGAATTAGCAGAATTAACTTTATACTTTATCGTTCTTATTCAAAAATCAAATCCGCCGATTTTACTAAATTTGCACTTCATTTAAGAATTGAACAATGGAATTAAATGCATTAACGGCCATTTCACCGATTGACGGCAGGTACAGTAATAAAGTTGAAGGTCTTTATCAGTATTTCAGTGAATATGCTTTGATAAAATACCGCGTTTTTACTGAAATAGAATATTTTATTGCCTTGTGCGAAATACCGTTACCTCAACTTAACGGAATTTCAAAAGAAAAACTGGATCGACTTCGTGATATTCATAAAACGTTTTCGCTTGAGGATGCAACCCGGATTAAGGAAATTGAAAGTATTACCAACCATGATGTTAAAGCAGTTGAATATTTCATAAAAGAAGAATTCGAAAAACTGGGATTAGGAAAATACAAAGAGTTTATTCACTTTGCACTTACTTCGCAGGATGCCAATAATACAGCAATTCCAAAATCGATTCAGGATGCGCTGGAAAATGAATATTATCCTTTGCTTCAGGAATTAATTGAAAAGCTGCTGACTCTGGCAACCGAATGGAAGAACATTCCCATGTTGGCCAAAACACACGGACAGCCAGCATCACCTACAAAACTTGGAAAAGAAATTAAAGTATTTATTGAACGGATTATGGTTCAGTTGGTTCACTTAAAATCAATTTCAATTGATGCAAAATTTGGTGGTGCAACCGGAAATTTTAACGCACATTTTGTGGCTTATCCTGAGATTAACTGGGAAGAATTTGCCAATAAGTTCTGTAAAGAAAAACTTGGCCTGAACCGTTCACAGTTTACAACCCAGATTTCGCATTACGATGACCACAGCGCTATATTTGATGCGTTAAAGCGAATTAATAATATTATTCTTGACCTTGATCGGGATATTTGGACGTACATTTCAATGGGCTATTTTAAACAAAAAATTAAAAAGGGAGAAGTTGGCTCTTCAACCATGCCGCATAAAGTAAATCCTATTGATTTTGAGAATTCAGAAGGAAATATTGGCATTGCCAATGCCGGGTTTGAGCAGCTTTCTGCTAAATTACCTGTTTCTCGTTTGCAGCGCGATTTAACCGATTCAACGGTTACCCGGTTTATCGGGGTTCCTTTTGGCCACACCATTATTGCAATAAAATCAACTTTAAAAGGATTAAATAAATTGCTTTTAAACAAGGCCGCAATTGAAAAAGATCTGGAAGAAAACTGGGCTGTTGTTGCTGAAGCAATTCAGACTATTTTGCGTAGGGAGTTTTTCCCAAATCCTTATGAAGCTTTGAAAGATTTAACGCGCAAAAACGAAGTGATTAACAAACAAGCAATTCACAATTTTATTGATAATCTTAACGTTAGTGATCAAATAAAAGCTGAATTGAAAAAAGATTACGCCACAAAATTACACCGGCATTTTTTAGGTGTCGAAAACCTGTAAATGAAACGAGCATGAATTTTAACATTTTAAAATACATACATAAGAATGTTAAAATTCATTGGGAGTTCCATCTGTTACAGTACTAGACAAGCAATATTAAACAGATGAAAGATCTTATAAAATTACTCCGGAGATTTTTACCTCCATATAAAGGCAAAGTTACGCTTAACTTTCTTTTCAACCTGCTTGGCTGCAGTTTTCGGCGCCTTCTCATTTCTTTTGCTTGAACCGGTACTTGGTATTCTTTTCGAAACAAAAGAATCAGTTCACACTTTGATGCCATTTGCGTTTTCAAGAGAAGCGATAGAAAATAATATGTCCTATTTTTTCACGTTGATCATTGACAAATACGGCCAGATAAATGCATTGGTTTTCATCGGAATATTTATGGTTTTTATGGTTTTACTGAAAGTTGGGTTTACGTACCTTGCAAGTTTTATGATGATTGCCATCAGAAATGGGGTTGTACGGGATATCCGAAGCAAAATTTACCGTAAAATGATTTCACTCCCATTGGGCTTTTTTAACGATGAACGAAAAGGCGATATTATGGCCAGAATGACCGGGGATGTTCAGGAAATTGAGAATTCAGTAATGAATTCGCTGGACATGCTATTTAAAAATCCGATTATAATTCTGATTTCATTAGTTTATATGGTTTACACCAGTTGGTCGCTTACATTGTTTGTTTTTGTTATGTTGCCGGTTACAGGTTTGTTGATTGGGCGCGTTGGTAAAAGTTTGAAAAAACAATCGAGAAGAGGGCAGAACAAACAGGGTGAAATTCTTTCAATAATTGATGAAGATATTACAGGGCTTCGGGTAATAAAAGCCTTTACTGCTGAAAAAAAAGCATTGGAAAGGTTTGAACAGGGAAAATGAAAATTACCGGTTAATTATGAACCGGTTAATGAGCCGTTATTTTCTTGCGCATCCAATGAGCGAATTTTTGGGAACATTTGTTATTGTTATGGTTTTATGGTATGGTGGAAGTCTCATCCTTTCCAACCATGCAGGTTCTTTAAGCCCGCAACAGTTCATTGTTTACCTGGTATTTTTCTATACTATTATTAATCCGGCAAAAGCCTTTTCATCAGCATTGTACAGTGTTGAAAAAGGTTTGGCATCAATGGAAAGAATTGACCGGATATTAGATCAGGAAAATACGATCAAAGAAAAATCTGATGCGATAGTTAAAACAAATTTTAACCAATCTATTGAATATCGTAATGTAAGTTTTAAATACGTTAATGAAAATGTTCTGAACCATATTAATCTGAAAATCAATAAAGGACAAACCATTGCATTTGTTGGAAAATCAGGTTCAGGTAAAACTACCATGGTTGATTTACTTCCCCGTTTTTGGGATGTTTCCGAAGGTGGAATTTACATTGACGATATTGATATTCGCGACATGAAACTAAATGATTTACGCAGTTTAATGGGAAATGTAAACCAGGAACCGATACTATTTAACGAAACGTTTTTCAACAACATTGCGTTTGGAGTTGCCAATGCAAAAGAGGAAGATGTTGTTAATGCAGCTAAAATTGCAAATGCTCACGATTTTATTATGGCCACCGAGAATGGGTACCAAACCAATATTGGAGACCGCGGCGATAAACTTTCAGGTGGACAAAAACAGCGAATTTCCATTGCCCGGGCTGTTTTAAAAAATCCACCTATTTTAATCCTCGACGAAGCCACTTCTTCACTTGATACCGAATCGGAAAAACTGGTTCAGGATGCACTTGGAAAATTAATGCAGAATCGAACTTCACTTGTTATTGCACACCGGCTTTCAACCATTAAAAATGCTGATTTAATATGTGTGATAAACGAGGGGAAAATAGTTGAACAGGGAACACATGAAGAGTTAATAGCTGTGGGAGGTCACTACAAAAAGTTACATAAAATGCAGATTTTTTGATTTAGTTAAATCCCACTCGAAAGGACATCCGCCAAATGAATGGTTTTAATGGGTAATTTCTGTTTCTTTATATAAGCCTGAATATTTAATAAACAAGATGCTTCCGTTGATACAATATATTCCGCTCCTGTTTTTAGCGCATTCTCAACTTTTTGCTCCGTCATAGCGGTTGAAATATTATGGAATTTTGCTGCAAAAGTTCCTCCAAATCCGCAACAGGTCGTTGTATCCTGCATTTCGACCAATTCCAATCCCTTTACATTTTCAAGTAATTTGCGAGGTTCAGTTTTTATTCCGTATTCGCGCAAACCCGCACAAGAATCATGAAAGGTCACTTTATGAGAGAATACAGAGCCAAATTCTGTCTTCTTGATTTGATTTACCAGAAAATCAGAGAATTCAAAAATCCGGGGAGTTATTTTATTTACTTTTTCCAGTTGATCCTTGTCTTCCTCAAAAAGCTTTTTGTAATAATTTTTAATAAAACCAGTACATGAAGCCGATGGCGAAACAATAATATCAGCAGACTTAAAATCGTCTAAAAATTTTATAGCCAGTGTTCTTGTTTCCTTCCAATACCCGCTATTGAATGACGGTTGTCCGCAACAGGTTTGCTCCGGGTTGTAATTTACTTCACACCCCGTCAATTCCAGAATCTTCACAAAACTTTCACCGGTTTCAGGATAAAGCTGATCGATAAAACACGGGATAAAAATGTCAACTTTCATGAGAAAAAATTAGGCAGTGAAAGTACAAAATGGCAATGGTATAAAAAAGAAAAAGCTGCATTTCTACAGCTTCCTGCACGGGAGGAGAGACTCGAACTCCCGACACCTGGTTTTGGAGACCAGTGCTCTACCAACTGAGCTACACCCGTGTTTAATTTTTGCGTCTGCAAATATAGTAATTCATTCCAAATTAACTAAAACATTTTTCGCCACGTCAACGCTACGTTTCAGCCACTTTTAAAAAGTTATCAACAGATTGTAAAACAAAAAATCCATTAGAAAAATCTAATGGATAATTGTGCGGAGAGAGAGGGATTCGAACCCCCGGTACCTCTCGGTACAACGGTTTTCAAGACCGCCGCAATCGACCACTCTGCCATCTCTCCGGGCGCGACAAAAGTAGAATATTTTTTTGCATCGCAAAAACCTTTTAATTGAAAAAAAGGAAAAATGCTGAAAAAAAAAAGAATAATGGTTGTTTTTTTAAAACTTATTTCTGAATTTAGTGTTGCCGAAGAAAAATTATCCAAAAGCATTGATTTTACTGGTATTTCGAGAATTTTTTGTATATTGAAACGCTTTTAACTGAACGATTATAAAAATTGAAGTTTTTAGAAACACTTATTTATCAACATTTTAACCATTTATTAAAAATTTTGCCGTATGAACAAAGCACAATTAATTGATGCAATGGCCGATAAAGCCGGCCTAACTAAAGCTGACGCAAAAAAAGCTCTTGATGCATTTGTTGGATCAACTACCGATGCATTAAAAGGTGGTGACAGGGTTGCCCTTATTGGTTTTGGTTCTTTCTCAGTTTCAGAACGTGGCGCAAGAACCGGAAGAAATCCACAAACTGGTAAAGAAATTAAAATTCCTGCAAAAAAAGTTGTTAAATTTAAAGCTGGTGCTGAACTTGGTGACGCAGTTTCTTAATTTAACTCAGGAATAAAGAAATAAGGGGAACAATTTGTTTCCCTTTTTTTTTCTAAACCTAATCGTAATGCAAACTGAGCTTTTAAACCATCTCTCTTCTTTTGTCACTTCTCAACGGCTGGAGCTTTTTAACCGGATTCTTGAAAACCGAACCAACCACATTACTGTAGTTCTGGAAGATATTTATCAGCCTCAAAATGCCAGTGCTGTTTTACGCACCTGTGATTGTTTTGGCATTCAAAATGTTCATATTATTGAAAACAGAAACGAATTCGAAGTAGATAAAGAAGTTGCAATGGGATCTTCGAAATGGCTTACGCTGCATAAACATAAGCGTAAACAGGATAATAGTCTTCACACTGTAAGAGCATTAAGAAAACAAGGATACCGAATTGTAGCAACTTCTCCGCATCTCCATGACCAGGAATTACAGGATTTTGATATTATAAAGAAAAAAACCGCACTTGTTTTTGGCTCAGAGCTTCCCGGAATTTCAGAAATTGTGCAACAGGAAGCTGACGAATACCTTAAAATTCCAATGTTTGGGTTCACGGAGAGTTTTAATATTTCAGTTTCAGCAGCAATAATACTGCATCATTTAACCCTAAAACTCAGGTCAAGCTCACTTAACTGGCATTTAACAGAGGATGAAAAAACTAACCTGAAGGTTGAGTGGTTACGAAATTCCATTAAGAGTAGTAAAATGATTGAAAAACGGTTTCTGGAGGCACAAAAAAATAAAACTACTTACTGATCTTCAAACATTTCTTTAAGCTCATTCGATTGAATCATTTTTACACCTAACTTTCCCCAGATTTCAAATGGTAATGGAATTTTAGGCAGCTCTTTTATCGCGTCTTCAACAACAAATATATTTTTTACTCTTTTTGATAAACCTAACACAGCATCGTTGACACACACATTTGTAGTAACACCATAAACTATAACTGTTTCAGGAGCAAGATTTTCAATAATTGAAGAAGTGTAAGGATTTCCAGCAAAAACATCAAACGCATCTTTTCTGATAACAATATTCCGATATGTTGCCAACTGGTTGACATCGAGTTCAAATGGTTTATCCCAATCCACGACCAATGCATTTTTAGGCTGAGTTTCTTTTACATACTCAGCCCCCTTTGTATTTGCCATACAATGAGGAGGAAATGTTAAAACAAAATCCGGATTATCAGATAACTCATTTGATCCCGGCCAATGAAAATCAGCCGTATTTACTACGCGAATCTGATACTTTTCAGCCAGTAATTTTATCTCCTCCCAAACTGGTTTTATCTTTTCAGCCCCTTCTACATACAACTTCCCTTCTGGTTCCACAAAATCTATTTGTGTATCCACGTTCCAAAATAACCAGTTCGAAGTATCCATTTTATAATTTTTACATGAAAAAAAACCTTACCACCATAAAAAGACACGAATTAATTTCGGGGTTTCATCTCTTTAATCCAAACCTTGTTTTATAAACGATTTAAATTCATTACCGTCAAAAGTGGTTGCAAGTGTTTCTTCACTCCCATCAGGCTTTATAATAACATGAAAAGGTATAGTATTGGTTTTATATTTCGAAATCTCTAAATCAAGGTTCTTCTCGCCTAATGTCTTTTTTACTTTTCCATCATCTTTAGACGTATATCTTTCAGCTTCGCTCAGTTTTGTTGGATCGTCAGTATATAAACCCACTACGACATAATTCTTAGCCAGCATATCAAGCACTTCCGGATCTGTCCAAACTGTATTTTCCATTTTTTTACAATTGGCACAGGCATGTCCCTTAAAAACCAGAAATACTGGTTTTCCCTGTTCTTTGGCACAGGCAATTCCCTGTTCATAATCGAAGTAACCTGCCAACCCAAGTGGTAAATGCAATTTATCGGAATATTTTGCCGGGCCACAAAGTTCAGCCGTTTCAGAAGCAACGATGCCCGACGATGATGACGTCCTTAAATATGATTGTTCACTCCGTGGCGGAATTAACGCCGAAATAGAAGTGAGAGGAGCGCCTAATAATCCGGTAAATAAGTATACTACAAAAACAAAAGTCGCCATTGCGAGGAATAACCGCCCTACTCCAATATAAGGTAAATCACTGTCGTGCGAGAATTTGATCTTCCCCAGAAAATACAATCCAAGCATAAAAAATACAACAATCCAAATAGCTAGAAAAAGTTCACGACTAAGTATTCCAAAACTATAAACCTGGTCGATATTACTTAAGAATTTTAATCCGAAAGCGAGCAAAATAAATGCGAATACCACTTTTATAGAATTCAGCCATCCTCCTGATTTCGGCAGCTTACTCAGCGCAGATGGGAAAATAGCAAGTAATGTAAACGGAGTGGCAAAAGCCAATCCAAAGAAAAACATCCCAATCAACGGTCTAATTCCACCACCCTGAACTGCCTCAATAATTAAAGCTCCAATAAAAGGACCTGTACATGAAAACGAAACAATTACTGTAGTAAGTGCCATAAAAAAGGCTCCGATCATTCCCCCCTTATCTGCTTTTGAATCTGTTTTATTTACCAGGCTACTTGGCAAAACAATCTCAAATGCGCCAAAAAACGAAATGGCAAAAACCAGGAATAAAGTAAAAAAGAGGAGATTAGGAATCCAGTGTGTACTCAAAATACTACCAACATTAGGACCGAAAATGCCTATTGAAAAAAGTGCACCAAGCAAGGTAAATATAAATACAATTGATAAACCGAAGAAAATACCGGTTCGAATTGATTTTGAACGGTTTTCACTTCCCCTCATAAAAAATGAAACCGTCATTGGAATCATGGGAAAAACACATGGTGTTAGAACTCCTGCAAATCCGGCTAATGCTGATATTAAAAGAAAAAGCCATAAAGATTGCACGTTGGCACCAGAAGAACTTGATGCCGGTACTTGATGTCTTTTCAATTTTAGTATCGTTTTTTGCAGGTGCATTTCCCTTGTTAAAATCAAATGAAAATTCAGCCTGTTCCGGTGGCGTACAGGTTTCATCGTTACAACTCATAAAAAGCACATTGCCCGAAATTGTAACCGGTGCATTAGAGAGTAATTTTATTTTTTGAGTAAACGTAATTTCGTCAGCATAATAAGATACGTTCAAATTAAAATTCTCGTCAAATATTGTTGTTGGTTGTTTGCTCTTTTGTATATCACCTACAAAATCAAATAAAGTAGAATCATTGTAATTAATTGTTGTGGCAATTGGGCCACCTTCAGGCAAAAAAACATCGTAAACATGCCAGCCTTTTTCAACAGTTGCTTTAAAAATTAATTCAGCATCATTTCCATTTTGTTTTGAGTCAAATGTCCATTTTGTTGGATTTACGATTTGAGCATTCACCAATAAAACCGTAAAACTGAGTGCAAGCAAAATCGTTAATTTCTTCATTTTAAGTAACAATTATATTTTTAATTAAAGTATGTAATAATATTGATATGTGCATAACAAACGAATAACCAAAAGTTTCCCTCTGACAAATATTCTTCAAAAAAGGCATAAATTTAATGAAACGGCTGACATTTTAAGAATTTTTATCTTTTTAAAGAAAAAAGCCGTTACCTTAAACGATAACGGCTTTTCTGTTAAAGAATTATTTCTTCTAAATTCTCATCGTAAAAATGGTATTCGAGAAATGAAAACGAATTGTTTTCCACAATTTTCACCCATTTAAAATACTTCAAAAACCATTTATTACGAATGCTTTTGGGACCCCTTGTTAAATATGCTGTAACATAAGGGTGCAATTTTAGCACAAGTTTCTTTTTGTTGAGATCTTTAAAAATGTACTTTACTTTGTTATCCAATTCGTCGGCAAATAAAATTGTCGGAATAATTTTGCCTGTACCTTTACAGGTTGGACAACTTTCAGCAGTTTCAATATTTTCTTCAGGGCGCACGCGTTGCCGGGTAATCTGCATCAGGCAGAATTTACTCAGCGGCAAAATATTGTGCTTGGTCCTATCTGCTGCCATCACTTCTTTCATGTGTTCATACACTTTCTGACGATTGGCAGCTCCATGCATGTCGATGAAATCAATTACTATGATTCCACCCATGTCTCTCAACCTCAATTGTCTTGCTATCTCATCACAGGCAGACAGGTTTACATCAACTGCGTTGGTTTCCTGATCTACTCCTGATTTTGCCCGATTTCCACTGTTAACATCAATTACATGAAATGCCTCGGTGTGTTCAACAATTAAATAAGCACCATCTTTGAACGATACGGTCTTGCCAAATGCGGCTTTAATTTGTTTTTCTATTCCGTAATGATCAAAAATAGGTGCCCGACCCTTGTAAAATTTTACAATCTTCTTTTTGTCGGGCTGAATACTACCTATGTAATCGCTGATTTCATTGCAAACCGATTGATCGTTAACAATAATGCTATTGAAATCAGGATGATAAATGTCGCGAAGTAATGCTGTGGTTCGGTCTATTTCGCCAATAACCAGTGAAGGTGCATTAATGCGACTTAGCTTGTTAAATGTAGTTTCCCACTTTTCCACCAGGTTCTTAAGTTCATGATCAAGTTCAGCCACTTTCTTTCCTTCTGCAACCGTACGAATAATTACCCCGTACTTGCGGGGTTTAATACTTTGCACCAGTTTTTTTAACCGGTTTTTTTCTTCGGTTGTTTGAATTTTCTGCGACACTGAAACTTTGTCGCTGAATGGCATAAGAACCAAATTTCGCCCGGCAATTGAAATTTCGGAAGTTAACCGCGGCCCTTTGGTGGAAATAGGTTCTTTAGAAACCTGAACAAGAATTTTCTGACCAACTTTTAAGAGGTCAGCTATTTTACCTTCCTTGTCGATGTCTGGTTCCGATTGAATTCTTGAAATAGAAGTAACCTTGTTTTTCCTGGAGGAAACAATACGCAGGAATTTATTGAGTGTGGCAAACTGTGGACCCATGTCAAGGTAATGCAAAAAAGCATCTTTTTCATAACCAACATCAATAAACGCAGCATTTAAACTGGGCATTATCTTTTTAATTTTACCGAGGTATATGTCCCCAACGGCAAATCTTGCCCCGCTTTTTTCCCGCGATAATTCTACAAGCTTTCGATTTTCCTGTAAGGCAATGACAATTTCGGATGGAGTTACATCAATAATTAAATCGCTACTCACAACCTTAATTCATTTCTTTTAATTTATACAATAGTTTATAACTGATTAAACCTAAGACATAAATGCCTTAGGTTTAATCAAAATGTCGTAAAAGAAACTAGACAATAGTTCCCTACTTTTTCTTTTTGTGTCGATTTTTACGCAATCTTTTTTTGCGCTTATGCGTAGCCATCTTATGTCTTTTTCTCTTTTTCCCGCTTGGCATAGCAAATTATTTTACTTGGTTTTTAACTTGAGATACAAACGATTTTGCCGGTTTAAAAGAAGGAATATTATGTGCAGGAATAATAATCGTTGTATTTTTCGAAATATTTCTGGCCGTTTTTTCAGCCCGTTTTTTCACTACAAAACTACCAAAACCTCTCAGGTACACATTTTTACCATCAACTAATGAGTCTTTTACAGTTTCCATAAAAGCTTCTACAGCTTTCTGAACAGTTACTTTTTCAATTCCTGTGTTCTTTGAAACTTCATTTACAATATCTGCTTTTGTCATTTCTTAAAATATTTAATTTTCAATGAATTAATCGAATAATTTGCGTGTGCAAAAATAAAAATAATTTAAAAACTCAAAAGCATTTCAAATAATTTATTTTTGTTTTTGATAAGATTTTAAACAAGTTACTTAAAAAATGGGTGTTTTTTTAACTAATATTCACCAATGGTATGTCGTTCATCAACGAGAATTGCCCTGGCGTAAAACAAACGATCCATACAAAATTTGGCTGTCAGAAATTATTTTACAGCAAACGCGTGTTGCTCAAGGATCAGAATACTATTTAAAATTTATTGAAAAATTCCCAACCATCAAAGATTTAGCACTTGCCTCTGAAGACAGCGTATTAAAACTTTGGCAAGGGCTTGGCTATTACACACGAGCAAGGAATTTACATGCAACTGCAAAAGATATTTTTAATAACTGTGGAGGAGTATTTCCAAAAACTTACGATGCCATTTTAAAACTAAAAGGAGTTGGGCCATACACTGCTGCGGCCATTTCTTCCATTGCATTCGAATTGCCCTACCCTGCGATTGATGGAAATATTTATCGGATTTTCAGCAGGTATTATGGAATTACAACACCCATTGATTCTGCGAAAGGGAAGAATGAGGTTTTGCAAATAGCTAATGAATTATTACCAAATAAAAATCCTGGGTTTCATAACCAGGCATTAATGGATTTTGGGGCATTACAATGTATTCCAAAATCACCAAACTGTCCAAATTGTCCTGTTCTTGAAACTTGTTTTGCCGCTGGAAACAACCTGGTCGATCAACTTCCTTTTAAATCAAAAAAGACAAAACAACGAATTCGTTATTTTTATTATTACCTGATTGAATCGAATAATTCGATATTGATGGAAAAAAGAATTAATAATGACATTTGGAAAAATCTCTATCAACTTCCCTTAATAGAAAGTGATCATGCACTAAGTGAGAATGAATTTCTTGGAGAAAGATTTCCTTTTCTTGATCTGACCGAAGTAAAACTAAAACATGTTTCAGCTGAAAAAAAACATATTCTTTCGCACCAAATAATTTATGCACGATTAATCAGCCTTCAAATAAATAATATGAATGGGTTATCAGGTGAATTTATTCGGGTTAATAAAAAAGATATTTATAAATTTGCTGTTCCAAAACTACTTGAGAATTTCTTGAAAGAAATTAAAACAGATGAATAAAGAAATACTAAATAATGTTTTGTATTTTTAAAAGTTAACCTTAAAAAAATTAATTATGTCAGTAAACAAAGTCATTTTAATTGGTAATGTAGGAAACGATCCTGAAATTAAACATCTGGATCAAGACGTTAAGGTTGCGCGTTTTAGGATGGCAACTACTGAATCATACCGCGCAAAAAATGGAGAAAAAGTTGAAACAACTGAATGGCACAATATTGTTTTATGGCGTGGCTTAGCCGGAGTTGTTGAACAGTATGTAAAAAAGGGCTCAAAACTATTTATTGAGGGTAAAATTACATATCGTCAATATGAACAAGAGGGAATCACAAAGTATTTTACTGAAATTGTTGCTAATAATATGGTTATGCTAGATTCAAAAGAATCAAGAGAAAAAACAAACGGAATGAATGATACTACACAAGGGCAGGAAATTATCCCTCCACGTTATAGTGAACCCGACCTTGATGATTCTGGTGGTGATGAAGACGATCTGCCTTTTTAATTAAAAAATATCGCATTTGGAAACAGAACCGTTAAATGATTCCGCTTTTTTAGCTAACTGGGATATTCAATTTCATCCTTTTACCATAAGTCTGGCTATTTCACTAATAATCGTGGTTTTTCTGCTACTGATTTCAGCGTTGATAAGCGGTTCTGAAGTCGCCTATTTTTCACTTTCGGCAACTGACAAACAAAAGTTAAAAAAGAAAGGCAGGACAAACTCACAGGTCCTGAAAAACCTCGAAAACCCTGAAAAATTATTGGCAACAATATTGGTAACCAATAATTTTGTCAATATCGGTGTAATAATTTTAACAGCCAGTATAACAAATAACCTGATTACTATTGTTAATGCACCGGTAATTGAATTTATTTTACAGGTAGTAATTATTTCCTTTTTTCTACTTCTTTTTGGCGAAATTATGCCAAAAGTTTATGCAACACATTTTTCGTTGCAGTTTGCTCGTTTTATGGCATTTCCACTTGAAATACTGGAAAAGATTTTTCGCCCGGTAAATTCTATATTAATCTATTCAACTTCCTTCGTCAATAAACGATTACAGAAACATCGGAAAAATATTTCGATGGATGAAATTTCTCAGGCTTTGCGCCTGACTTCAGAACAGGAACTTTCTGAAGAAAAAGATATACTGGAAGGTATTGTAAAATTCGGCAATAAAAATGTGGTGGAAATAATGAAACCACGTGTTGATGTAGTTTCGCTCGACATAAAAACCGGCTTCAAAGAAGTTCTTGAAGTAATTAATGATTCAGGATTCTCACGTATTCCGGTTTATACTGATTCATTCGATAATATAAATGGAATTCTTTATATAAAAGATATTTTACCGCATAGTCATAAAGCAGATTCTTTCAGATGGCAAACGCTTGTGAGATCTCCGTTTTATGTACCTGAAACAAAAAAGATCAGCTCTCTGTTGGAAGAATTTCAGAAAAGTAAAGTACATATGGCAATAGTTGTGGATGAATACGGAGGTTCTTCAGGTATTGTAACACTGGAAGATATACTGGAAGAAATTGTAGGGGATATTGTAGATGAATTTGATGAGGAAGAGGATTTCTATACTAAAATTAACGACAACACTTATTTATTTGACGGAAAAATACTGCTTGGTGATTTTTATAAAATAATAGATTGTAAAGACAATATTTTTGATGAAGTAAAAGGCGATGCAGATACGCTTGCGGGACTGATTCTTGAATTGAAAGGTGAAATTCCGGTACTGCATGATAAAATTACTTGTAAGCAATTTCAGTTTACCATTGAGGCAGTGGATAATCGACGGATAAAACAAATTAAGACTGAGATTAAGCCGGTAAAAGAATAAGTACAGTAATAAATTCCTGTTGGTTTCGTTGATTTCCAAATACTCTCCTACTTATTAGGGAATGAAAAAAGTATTTTGTTCGGGTTCATTTTTAAATAATATTTTTCTGTAAGAAATGCTGGAAATGGTAATTAAAAAGATTTGGTTAATACTTGTGTTGATTGCGATAGTTTGGGGATGCAATGAAAAATATACACCTAAACCACGCGGATACTTCCGAATCGATTTCCCGGAGAAAAAATACAAACCACTTCCAGACAAATATCCTTACCAATTTGATGTTCCTGTTTATTCTGTTATCACCCAGGATAATTACACACTTGGTAATCCTGATTGGATAAATGTTGAGGTTCCGGCAAATAAAGCCGAAATTCATATTTCTTATTATCCTTTAAAAAACCAGCCAACACCAGCTCGGGAATTCCTCAATAAACTAATGGAAGAAAGTCATGAACTGGCATACAAGCACACCGTAAAAGCTGATGCAATAGAAGAGCAGGTTTTTATGAATCCCGCTAAAGGTGTTTATGGTTTAATATACAGAATTGAGGGAAATGCGGCTTCGCCCATGCAGTTTTTTCTGACTGACAGCACCAGTAATTTTTTACGCGGCGCCCTATATATTCGCGAAGTTCCAAATATCGATTCACTTAAACCTGTTATTGATTTTCTTGAACCTGATATTATCCGTATGATTGAAAGTACCACCTGGAAATAATGCCTTTAGTAAAAAAAATAAAAACTGAAGCCGGCATTCTCGGAATCTGGGAATTGTATGAGACTCTAAATGAGTTGGAAGGAATTTTTAATTTTTCTCAAAGAGAAACAAAAGAATACCTGCTAATAAAAAATATACGAAGAAAGGCTGAATATTTGACTACAAGGCTAATGACTCAAAAGATACTTGGTAAAAAAGCAGAAATTGAATATTTGCCGTCAAGAAAACCAATATTAAAAAACGAATCTTCATTTATCAGTGTTTCTCATTCCAAAAATCTGGTTGCTGTTTTAATTGCAAAAAAACATCATGTTGGCGTTGATGCTGAGCAAGTTGATCGGAATATTGATCAGGTGACAACCCGGTTTTTAAGTGATGAGGAATTAAATCACATTCGTCAATTTGAAAATCAACAGTTAGTAAAAATTCTTTACTGGTGTGCCAAAGAAAGTATTTTTAAATGCACCCCACACGAAGGAATTCAGTTTAACAGTCAAATTTCCATTATACCATTTCACCTTGAAAATGAGGGTTTTTTTCAAGGTACGCTGAGAATTGACGCAGAGTATGAAAATTTTAAGCTATGGTATTTTCACTATAAAAACAATATGGTTGTATATTGTGTTCCATTAAATGTTGATTAGTCAATTTACCTGGTAATGTATTAAAGAACAGCGTTTATGAAAGAAACTCCAAATCAAATTTTAGTCATTTTTGGGGCCTCAGGCGACCTTACAAAAAGAAAATTAGTTCCGGCACTTTATACATTGTATAAACAGAAATTGCTTCCTGAGAAATTTGCAGTTCTTGGTGCTTCACGAACCAAATTAAGCGATGATGACTTCAGAAAAAGAGTAAATGAATTTCTTCCTGATGAAGAACAGGTTGAATCGTTTAAAGAAATGCTTTTTTATCAGCCAATTTCAAATGATTCAGCTGATGATTTTATTCCGCTAAAGGAACGTTTAAACAAACTAACAAAAGATCTGGAAATTCCTGAAAACTTTATTTTCTACTTATCCACGCCTCCATCTTTGTATGAAGTAATTCCGCACTTTTTATTTGAAAATGAATTGAGCCATTCTGAAAAATATTTTCGAAGATTAATTGTAGAAAAACCTTTCGGCACTGATCTTGAATCGGCGAAGCAACTCAACATAAAGTTACTGAGCTATTTCAACGAGGAGCAAATTTATCGTATCGATCATTACCTGGGAAAGGAAACGGTTCAAAACATGCTTGTTACACGGTTCTCAAATGGAATTTTTGAACCATTGTGGAACCAAAATTATATTGAACTGGTTGAAATAACATCGGCTGAGAGTCTTGGCGTTGAGGGTCGCGGTGGTTATTACGAACATGCCGGGGCACTCCGCGATATGCTTCAAAATCATATGATGCAACTGGTTGGTTTTGTTGCAATGGAACCGCCTGTGGTTATTGAAGCTAATGCAATTCGTAACGAGATTACAAAGGTTTTTCAATCGCTGCGCCCGATCAAAGAAAATGATGTATATCGTTACGTGATTCGGGGACAATATACAGAATCAACGATTAAAGGTGAAAAGGTAACTGGTTATCGTAACGAACCCGGAGTTGATCCAAATTCCAGGACTGAAACTTTTGTTGCGTTAAAATTTCATATTGATAACTGGCGTTGGGCTGGCGTACCGTTTTATATTCGAACCGGGAAAAAACTACCTACCCGAGTAACCGAAATTGTTATTCATTTTAAAAGCGTACCTCACCGGTTATTTGGTCATCCTGGCAAGCATCAAACAAAAAATCAATTGATTATCAGAATTCAACCTGATGAAGGAATTTTGCTGACATTTGGAATGAAAACACCTGGTGCAGGATTCGAAGTGCAAACAGTTAATATGGATTTTCGTTATTCTGACCTGACCAATACTGTTGTCCCCGCAGCTTACGAAAGGCTCCTGCTCGATTGCATGCAGGGCGACGCTACATTGTACTCCCGCGGTGATGCAGTTGAACAGGCATGGAAATTTGTTCAACCCATTATAAATGCATGGGAAACGAACCATGAAATACCGATTTACGGTTATCCGGCTGGCACCTGGGGTCCGGAAGATTCTGACAAATTAATACATGGAGCAAATTGGCGTCAACCGTGTGAAAACCTTACCGGCGAGGGTTTGTATGGTGAATTGTAATTTCGGTTTATTTTATAACTTTATCTGCTGATAATTATGTGAAATGACAGAAAGTACCGAAGTTAAAATTTATAAATCGCCAAAAAAGGTTTATAAAGCATTGGCGAAGGAATTTTACCAGTTAACGCTGGCATCTAATCAACCTCGATTCGATGTTGCTCTTTCAGGCGGCAACTCACCTACCGGATTATTTATCAGAATTGCAGAAAGATATGGAGATAAGATAAATTGGCAACGAATACATTTTTGGTGGGGTGATGAGCGATGTGTTCCACCAGATAACATAAACAGTAATTTCGGATCAGCATGTGATAATCTCTTCTCAAAAATTTCTGTTCCTAAGGAAAATATTCATCGCATAAAAGGGGAAGAAAATCCAGAAGAAGAAGCAAAAAGATATGCTGATGAAATAAAAGAAAATCTGAATTCCCGCGGTGAGAATCCGGTTTTCGATGTTGTGATTCTTGGGCTTGGCGAAGACGGACATACTGCATCTATATTTCCTGATCAACTGGAATTATTTGAGGAAGAAAAAATTTGTGCTGCCAGTCAACACCCTTTAACAAGGCAAAATCGTATTACAATAACCGGCCGGGTATTTAACAATGCAAGTATCGTATGCTTCCTGGTTACCGGTATAAATAAAGCTCAGCGTGTTGCTGAGATAATGAACGATGATGAAGCGGCAAAACTTTTGCCCGCTTATTACATATCGCCCAAAAAAGGAAAATTATTCTGGTTTATCGACGAAGCAGCAGGAGCTAAAATTTTATAATCTACTTGAAATTATTTTTGAGGTTCATTGCGTCACGATCAATATTCTTATTCAGCTGAATTCCATTTCCTGAAAGGTCTATTCTTCAGGAAAAAATACGGAATTAATATTTGTTTATCTACTCCCTTTTCATTGTAAAACTGCTCAAGGAAGAGATTAAACTCCTTTCTACCGGGTGTTGCATATTTTTTTGCAGACTCAGTAATATCTACAAACTCAATTTCAACCTGTCTTTTGGGTAAAAAGAATATAAGATTTACCACTACAAATAAAAATCCCTTTAAAAATTGAAGAATAAAATTTGGACTTTTACCTGTTTTATATTTTGACCACATGCTCCCCCACAATCCCCTGATTCTGACACCAATCACCGTAATGTTTTCCGGTAATCTTTCAACCAGAAAATGAGCTGATTTTTTATTAAATATTCTTTCGAGCCCTGAATTTGAAATTTGTCCGCTTGGATATAATATCATATTTTTGCCTCTGTTCAATCCCTTTAACATTGCTATTGATACATCTTTTAGCACATTTATGTCCCTACTCCCTTTTTCCAGATCGCTGACTCTTATTGCACCCCAACTTGAAAAAAAAGGTTTAAATAAAAAGAAATCATAATATGTTGAAGAAATTGCGGGTAATACAATTTTGTATTTATAAATATTCGAGATCAGGATCAAAGGATCGATCAATGCCTGATGATTAGGAAGAAAAAGTATTGTTTTATTTGTATTTAAAATTTCAATGTTTTTTAACATTACACGATATCGTAAACATAAAATATTTCGTGCAATAAAAGCAAGTGCTTTTGTAACTAAGGTTAAATTGATTTTTGTATTTTTCATATTTAAGGGAAAATGTAATTCAAAATTAGCATTACTGCATTCTTATTTAACATTTTCTTCTGGCTTTCTAAATTTAATTCTTTATCGAATGTAATTCATATTTAATTTTAAAAGATATATTTATTAGATATTTTAAAATGCTATGGAAAAACAGTCAAAATTTGGCATCAATTCGCCAAAAGTGATTAATGCGTGGTGTTCATACGATATTGCTAATTCAGCTTATATTTTAAGCGTAAACACAGTACTTTACCCCATTTACTACAGTGCTGTAACCGAAAATACATTCGGCTCACAAATGATTGAATTTTGGGGAATGACTATTAAAAATACGGTATTGTATGATTACGCAGTTGCCGTAGGTTATTTTACTGTAATTATATTGACTCTTTCTTTTTCGGGAATCGCTGACATGGGTGGATATCGAAAACGTTTCATGCAGTTTTTTACTTTGCTAGGATCACTTTCCTGTTTAGGATTATATGGTTTTACAGGCCCAAATATCGGGCTTGGAATACTTTTACCCGCGCTGGCAATTGTCGGTTTTGCAGGTTCACTGGTTTACTATAATTCATTTTTACCTATGATTGCGACTCCTGATCTGCACGACAAAATTAGTGCCCGCGGTTTTTCATTCGGTTATGCCGGTAGTACAGTCTTACTTATTTTCAACCTGATTTCAATAAATTACTATGATTGGTTTGGATTCAGTGATGCAGGCCAGGCCACCCGTACGGCATTTATAGAAGTCGGACTTTGGTGGATTCTCGTCTCTCAATTTGCTTTTTATTACCTAAGGGAAGAAAGAAGAAAGGTAGCATTAAACAAAGAAATTCTTTTTAAAGGATTTAATGAGGTTGCACAGGTTTTAGGTTTTATCCGAAAACACAGTTCAATGTACAGGTTCCTGCTTGCTTTCTTTTTTTTCAGTATGGGAGTTCAAACCATAATCATAGTTGCCGCCCTGTTTGGAAAAAATGTACTTGAGATTTCGGATACAAAACTTATAATGACCATTTTAATTATTCAACTGGTAGCAATTTTGGGTGCTATTTTATTTGGACGGGTTTCTTCCCGTTTTGGCAACAAAAATTCATTAATATGGATGCTTTCGATTTGGATATTGATTTGTGTTTCCGCTTATTTCATTCATAATGAATATCAGTTTTATGTGTTGGGGGCACTTGTTGGGCTGGTAATGGGTGGAATACAATCACAGGCACGTTCAACATGGTCGAAATTGATTCCTGAAGGGACCACAGAAACAGCTTCGTTTTTTAGTTTTTATGACAGTACTGAAAAACTTGCAATTGTTATTGGAATGCTGGGGTTTGGTTTTATTGAACAAATAACGGGTAGCATGCGGAATAGCGCTTTAATGCTCTCTATATTCTTTATTGTCAGCTTATTAATTATTTCATTTACAAAACTGAATTCGGTAAAATCGGTTAATTTACAACATCCAGATTGAGAACTTTTTTAGCGAATTTTTCAGTTTCTGTTAAAACTTGCTTATAACATCCGGAGGTTAATTCGCAGGCAATTATATGATTACCAGCATCAGGGAAAGCCATTTTTACTTTCTCATTTGGATAAGTTCCCAATTCTTCAAACATTTTTAGTTCAGCATTTACTTTTACTATTTTATCCTGATTTTCTTCATCTTTATAATAATAGCCCAAAAACAAAGGTGCAGTAATCCTGTTAAAAGTTTTCTTATTCATGGTTTCATCAATCAATTGTTGTAAATAAACCAGTGCTTCTACGCGATATTTACAATTCCAGTATTGACAGTATTTTGAGTCAAAATCATCATTGACAACCCGGTATTTTCCACCAGTAACTTTTCTTCCAATTTGCAAACCCCACGGTTTTGAAAGCAAATAGGCTGAACCGTTATTAATTCGGATATTAGGGGAATATAAAATCAAAACATCAACATATTCCGGAAAATCTGCCGCCAGTTTTAACGCCAATGTTCCCCCGGTTGAAGTGCTCATAATAATTACTTTCTTCCCCAGTCCCCGGGCAATCATCAAAGCTTTTTTTGCTGATCCCCAAAGCCTGTCCGGAGTCATATCAATTAAAGGATCATCGGTAACAATTCCGTGAGACGCCAACCGCGGGAAATAAGCATTAAACCCAAAATGTTTCGCAAACTCAACGTTTGCGGGATAACCTTCGTACCAGGATGCAGAAAACCCATGTAAATAAAGTAGACAGTATTCGGTTCGTTCTTTAATGCTGTCATTAGCCCAAATAATCCTTGATTCATTATCCGGCTTGATATCAAGTCCTTTATCATTGTCTTCCACATATTGTTCCATGCTTGAGATACTTGCTGAAAGCGATGGTAAATCCTTTGATAGTTTTGCCGGTTCGGGTTTTGGACCCATAATATAAACCACAATAACAAGCAAAAATAATATCATTAAATAGCGACGGAACTTTTTCATTTCGACTGATTTTAAGGCTGAAAATTACAATTTAATTTTGCCTCATCAAAAGTATATATTCGATGAATTGTCAAATCTTTAAAAGAAAAGAGGAAAGTAAATTTACTTTCCTCTTAAATGGTGACTCAGCTGGGGCTCGAACCCAGGACCCCATCCTTAAAAGGGATGTGCTCTACCAGCTGAGCTACTGAGTCATCCTTGTAAATCCTTTGTTTCTCAAAGGCGGGTGCAAAAGTAATATTTATTTTTTTTTACACAAACCCGAGGTACCTTTTTTCCTAAAAAATGCCCATCCATGTCCACAATTATTAGCCACAAAAAAATAACATTCATAATATCAATGTAATACAAATTCTTTACGACGGCTTTCATTTTGAAAAAGCTATTGATGTAAATTAAAACAGACACTATTAGTTTTCTAACCGGGAAATATATTCCAACTTTTTTTGAAGTAATTCAAATTTATGGTTAGTTTTGATTTGACATGTTGCATAATTAATACTCAACTTATCCAAATTAAATCATTTGCAGTTATATGACTATTGATGGATTTATAGTTATAGGAATAATTGTTCTGACCATCGTAGCCCTTGCGAAAGAGATCATGCGACCGGGGTTGATCTTTTTTACCGCAGCTGTTTTGCTTATGGCTCTTGGAATTCTTTCCGGCAACGATGTTCTGGCTGGATTTTCCAATAAAGGAATGATAACAATTGGTATCCTTTTTATTGTTAGTGAGGGCGTCCGTCAATCAGGTATTTTGAACAGGTTAGCGCAATCTTATCTTCCGCGCAAAAGAGGAAAAATGGTTTTTCTGATTCCAAGAATTATGTTTCCCGTGTCGGTTTTATCTGCTTTTCTAAATAACACCCCGGTAGTAATAATATTTGCTCCAATAATAAAAAATTGGGCCGAAAAGCTAAATTTATCTTCAAAAAAATTCCTCATCCCATTATCTTATGCGACCATTTTAGGCGGCATGTGCACTTTAATCGGAACGTCTACAAATCTTGTTGTACACGGTTTAATTCTTGAATCGGGGTTGCAAGGATTTGGAATGTTCGAACTTGGAAAAGTTGGAATAATCATTGCCATAATGGGTACAATATACATGTCACTTGCAGGAAATAAACTTTTGCCAGGTGAAAAAATCTTATTAAAACAAAAAAGTACCACCGATTATAAAGATTATTATTACGATATCATTATTCCTGAAACGAGTAATTTAATTGGTCTTGAAATTAAAAATGGCCGGATCAGGGAACTGAAAAACCTGATCATAAAAAGTATTGAACGGGACAATAACATTATTGAAACACAAAAAGGAAGTTTTTTTATCAACGGGAACGACAAATTGCACATGGCGGGGAAATCTGACCGTCTCAATTACATTTTATCAAATGATAATATAAAACTTAGTGGGATTGACTTACTAAATAATATCCCAAAAAAAGAACTTAAACAATATGAAGCCGTTATCTCGCCCCGTTTTCCGGGTGTTGGAAAAACAGTTCCTGAATTTAATTTTTACGATCATTATCAGGCCGTTGTAATTGCAGTCCATCGAAATGGCGAACACATCACTTCCAACTTAGGAAATCTAAAATTGAAGGCCGGTGACAACCTTGTTTTACTGACAACTGAACGTTTTATTCAAAACTGGGGCGATTCTAAGATTTTTTATTTAACATCTTATATTCGTGATTACCGTACTACAGGTTCATTCTGGAAAAAATGGCTGGCATTTATAATTCTTTTAGTGATGATTGTGGGATCAACTATTGGAAAATTTATCAGTTCGCCCGCAGGTATCAGTTTCGATATGTTTTACTTTTCTGCCATAGCCGCAACCCTATTGGTTTGGATGAAAATCATGCCCCATCAAAAATATACAAAAGCTATAAGTTGGGATGTTCTGATTACCATTGCCTGTGCATTTGCTATAAGTAAAGCGTTACAAAATTCAGGTGCGGCAGAATCTATTGCAAGTACAACTATTAATCTTAGTAAATCACTTGGTTCGTTAGGAGTTCTTGCATCGATATATATTATTACGGCAATTTTTACAGAAATTATTACAAATAATGCAGCTGCGGCTATTGTTTTCCCAATTGCACTTGCTGCAGCAAATCAATTGCATATCGACCCAAAACCGTTTTTTGTTGCAATTGCTATTGCCGCATCAGCAAGTTTTTCAACGCCTATCGGATATCAAACCAATCTAATAGTACAAGCATACGGAAACTATCGTTTTAAAGATTACCTAAAGATTGGTCTTCCTTTAAATTTACTGGCATTCATTTTATCGCTATTATTTATCCCTCTTTTCTGGCATTTTTAGGGTTATTTTTTGATGAACAAATTTTCCTTCTATCACGATTCCGTAATGGGTTGAAAGAAAAATCTTATCTTTGCACTCCGAAATAAAGTTAAAAAGACGCAAAAGTTTTTTTTCATGAAAGATTATTCATTAAGTAATTTACGGGAACTTGAAGCAGAAGCAATCCACATCATTCGTGAAGTAGCTGCAGAGTTTGAAAATCCTGTAATGCTCTATTCAATAGGAAAAGATTCTTCGGTAATGGTTCGTTTAGCTGAAAAAGCTTTTTACCCTGGTAAAGTTCCATTCCCGCTCATGCATATTGATTCCAAATGGAAATTTCGGGAAATGATTGAATTCCGTGATAATTATGCCCGTGAAAAAGGCTGGGACCTGATCGTTCATTACAATAAGGAAGGATACGAACAAGGAATCGGACCATTTACACATGGAAGTAAAGTGCATACAGATGTAATGAAAACTCAGGCCTTGCTTGCCGGACTCAACAAGTATAAGTTCGATGCAGCTTTTGGAGGCGCCCGGCGCGACGAGGAAAAATCGCGGGCAAAAGAACGTATCTTTTCTTTCCGTGACCGCTTTCACCAGTGGGATCCTAAAAATCAGCGCCCTGAGCTTTGGAATATTTACAACGCCAGAGTACAGAAAGGTGAGTCAATTCGGGTTTTTCCCATTTCGAACTGGACAGAGCTTGATATCTGGCAGTATATTAGATTGGAAAATATTCCAATTGTTCCATTATATTTTGCAAAAGAACGACCAATTGTGAATATGGACGGAAATCTTATTATGGTGGATGATGAGCGTATGCCAAAAGAAATTGCGAAAAAAGCCGAAATGAAGATGGTTCGTTTTCGCACATTAGGCTGTTATCCATTAACTGGAGCCGTTGAATCAGAAGCCGATACCATTGAAAAAATCGTGGAAGAAATGATGACAGTTACTGTTTCTGAAAGAACGACACGCGTGATTGACTTCGACCAGGAAGCAAGTATGGAACAAAAGAAAAGGGAAGGATATTTTTAAAATTCGATTCTAATTATTTTAGTGTCATTTCAAGAGAGGTACGAACGAGAAATCTCATTTTCCCGAAACAGATTTCTCCTCCATAGTCATCGAAATGACTGCAAATTAAACGAAGATGAGTAGCAACAATAACAGCGATAAATTTAACGGAAATTCGTCTCCAACAGGAACACAAAAAGGGGGCCTGGATATCCTCGAATTCCTTAAATCAGGACCAGAAAAAAGATTTACTTCGATTATTAACTGCAGGTCAGTGTAGATGATGGGAAATCAACACTGATCGGACGTTTAATGTACGACAGTAAAATGTTGTACGAAGATCAACTGGCTGCTCTTGAACGCGATAGTAAACGTGTTGGCCATGCCGGAGAAGATATTGATTATGCACTTTTACTTGATGGATTAAAAGCTGAACGTGAACAGGGAATAACCATTGATGTTGCATACCGTTATTTTTCAACTGCTAAAAGAAAATTTATTATTGCTGACACACCCGGACATGAACAGTACACACGTAATATGATCACCGGTGGTTCAACAGCCAACCTGGCAATTATTCTTATTGATGCCCGTTACGGTGTAATAACTCAAACCAAACGGCACACCTATTTAGCCAACTTACTGGGAATAAAACATATCGTTGTTGCTATCAACAAAATGGATTTGGTTGACTTCAGCAACGATGTTTTTGAAAAGATACGCAAAGACTACGAAAATTTTGTTGCACAACTTGACGTTCCCGATGTTCGTTTTATCCCAATTTCGGCATTAAAGGGTGACAATGTCGTTGAAACTTCTGATCGTATGCCATGGTATCACGGACCTTCAATGCTTGAATTCCTGGAAACGGTTCACATTAGCAGCGACCGAAATTTTACAGATCTGCGTTATCCGGTTCAATATGTTTTACGCCCCGATATTAAATTTCGAGGTTTTTCAACTTCAGTTGCTTCGGGCATTATTACAAAAGGCGATGAAGTAATGGTACTCCCCTCTTTAAAAAAGTCGAAAGTAAAATCAATTGAAACCTACGATGGTGAACTGGAATATGCTTATCCTCCACAATCGGTAACAGTTACACTTGAAGACGAAATTGATATTTCACGAGGTGACATGCTGGTTCATCCTGACAATTTACCAAGAATTGAACGCCAGTTTGAAGCCATGCTTGTTTGGATGGATGAAACGCCCATGAATCTTTCCACACAGTTTTATATCAAACAGGCTAATAATAACACAAAAGCCCGTATCGATCAGGTAAAATACAAAGTTGATGTAAATACGCTGGAAAAACACAGCATTGAAAAGTTCAGTTTAAATGAAATAGGGCGTGTGGTAATAACTACTACGAAACCACTGTTTTTCGACCCATATAAAAAGAACAAACAAACCGGTTCATTTATTCTGATCGATCCGGTAACTCATAATACCTGTGCAGTTGGAATGATCATCGATAGGTTAGAAAGTAAAAACCTTCCATCGAGAATCACAGATACCGACCGTGAAAAAATTGCCCAGGGAAAATCACTGATTCAACAAACTGAATATCAACAAAAATATAACCAGAAAGGTGAAACAATCTGGATAACCGGACTACATGGTTCTGGTAAAAATGAATTAGCTTTTAGTTTAGAGAAAAAACTCTTTGAAAACGGGGCCGTTGCTGTTTTAATTGACGGAAGTTCGGTTCGCTCAGGACTAAACCGGGAACTTGATTTTTCACCTGCTGACCGGGCAGAAAACCTTCGACGGGTAGCGCATATTTGCCGTCTTCTTAACGATCAAGGTATAATTACGGTATGTTCATTTATATCCCGTAACAACTCTCTGCGTGAGCAGATTGCTGAAATCATTGGCAAAGACCGATTCCATCTGGTTTATATGGAGGCATCACTTGAATATTGTAAAAAGAATAAGCCGGAATTGTATGAAATGGTCGAACAAGGAAAAACAAAAGATCTTCCCGGGGTTGATCTGGAATATGATGCACCAACTGATGCAATGTTGATTTTTAAACCGGAAGAGAACGAGCGAAACCTGGATGCTATTTTGGATTATCTGGCAGCAAATAAAATTTTTCCTGTACATTAAGAGACTTACCACTTTTTTTACTAGCGAATAGTTTAATAGGAAGTGGTAAGTAATCTGCATCTCTCAAATTTAAGATACATCTAAATCTTTAAAAAATTTTGCAATTCTAAACTACTTCCATTTAGCGAGTTATTTTGATTTTGTTAAATAATTTCAATCGCAAATCGCAAATCATGATATAATTTTAACAAACTAAACTAATTTTTTTAGTTGTATTACTAATTATTTTAGTTATATTTGAATATAATTCGTTATAAAATGAAACATCTTACAAATCGTGAAGAAGAAATCATGGAACTTTTCTGGGAGAAGGGCGATCTTTTTGTAAAAGAAATTATTGAAATGCTGGAGAAACCAAAGCCGCATTATAATACAATTTCTACTATTGTCCGATTGCTTGAAGACAAAGGGTTTGTCGGACATAAGCAGTTTGGAAATACTTATCGCTACTTTGCCCTTATCTCCCGTGAAGAATTTAGTAAGAACACAATGAAGAAAATGGTTAATAAATACTTTGACCAATCTTATGCTTCTGTGGTCTCAATGTTTGTAAAAGAAGAAAAAATATCCATTGAAGAAATTCAGGAATTAATCCAGCAGGTGCTAAATAATAAACAAAATAAGGATGAATAGCTTTTTGCTATATATTATTGAATCAACTTTATGTGTAAGTGCCTTTTATATTTTAGGCCGGCTTATAATCTGGAAGGATACCGATTTTGCTATTAATCGTTTTTTTTTATTATCAATTGTTGTTGCCTCACTAATAATTCCGTTTATAAGGATACCCTATTTTATACAAACATTTGATACCGCAGGGCATGGTATAATGGCTCCTATAGCTTCATCCAATATTAATCAGTTTCAACACCAACAATACTTTAATACCAACGAAACATTAACTGTTCCGACTGTTGACAAAGTGGCTCCTCAAAAATCGGAAACAAATGCTTTTTCAATGAGAAGCTTTGTATTATATATTTATTTGTGTGGAGTTCTTATATCAATTATATTACTAATTCGAAGCATTTTTTCAGTGTTGATTATTTTTAAAAAGGCAAGGATTGAGAAAATGAATGGATTCCGGCTGGTAGTTATAGATCTTGAAATTCCCAGTTTTACCTTCATGAAATCGGTCGTAATCTCAAAAAGTGATTTTGAATCAAATGGTACTTATGTTTTAACCCACGAACTAGCACATGTGAGACTATATCATTCATATGACCTGATCTTTCTTGAAATAGTGAAAATCGTTTTTTGGTTTAACCCTTTTATTTATTTGCTGACTAAAGATCTTAAACAAATACACGAGTTTCAGGCTGATGAACATACAATTCAATCAGGAATAGACGCAATACAATATCAACTTCTGATTATCAAAAAAAGTGTTGGGTCAAAACGGTTCGCATTTGCAAATAGTTTTAATCAATGTCAAATAAAAAAACGTATTACAATGATTAATTATCCAAAAAAACGAAAGTCACTAAAATGGAAAGTCGATTGGCATTTCTTGCGATGGCTGCAATTCTTATTGTATCGATTTCCTCATGTACAGTAACAACCTCTAAAGATTCTGCCAAATCTGAAATCCAGGGAACCTGGGAAATGGTTTCGTATAAATATGGAGGAGACAGTGTACTACTTCCTAATCATGGTAAACATATTAAAATTATTACAGACACCACCTTCTGTTGGGTTGACGTAGGTAATCCTCTTTCCTTGGTTACCGATGCCGCAGGAGGTACTTATAGTCTTTCAGGCAATAATTATATTGAATATATTGAATATGGAGGTCGTGAAATGCTGCCATATGTGGGTAAAGAACAAAAATTCGTTGTCACTATTAAGAATGACACACTTCATCTAAAAGGTTCATTGTCTACCGGGGAGAAAATTGAAGAAATATGGGCTAAGTTGTACACGAATTAAACACTATACTACTTACAGAAATATTATCCGTCTTTGGTACTATACTATTACTGATAGTTTTTATTCGCAAAGGTGAATGAATAAAAAAAGGCAGGCCTGTAAGCCGGGTTCTGTAAACTCCCGAAATAAATCGAAAGCTTCTTTATCATTTATCTTGTCACAGCATCACTGCCGTGATCCTGCAGCCTACCCCTCCTGACTTCCTTGTGCAAGAAGCAAAGCGAGCTACTTTGCTGTACCGCAACAGCGGCAAACAATCAGGATATACATGGCTTTGCAACCCGTGAGACGTACGGCTGATGATGTTGCCACCACCACCGGTGCGCTTTTACCGCACCTTTTCACCCGTTCCCCAAAATGGTCTCGCCAAATCAAGGTGGTTATTTTCTGTTACGTTGCTATCCCCTTTCAAAGATCTTCCCGTTAAGAAGCACGGTGCCCTGCGTTGCCCGGACTTTCCTCTCTCGATAAATCGGGAGCGATAAAGCGGCCTGCCGGTGCAAAAATACGAATTAGTTACGAGTTTATAAGTCTGGATTCAAATTTCGCTTATCTTCAAATAGAACTTCCCACACTTTTTCTGAGCGTGTCCCAAAATCTTTTTCTTTTTTTACCACAAGAATGGGTAGAGCAAACTTATTTCTGCTAATCAGAATCGTATCGTTTTCAACTATTTCAAACAAATCTGTACTGAAGCCAATTTTACCAGAATATTCAAGATTTTTGGATTCTAATATTCCTTCCAAAATATGTATGGAATTAGTTCTAAAAATAATCCTGTTTTTAATCTCCGGACTTGACAAAAGAACCTGTTCTATGTCTTCGTTCAAGTCTAATTCTTCAAAGAATCGACCGCAGTCTTCATTCGAGTAAAATGTGCTATAAATCATTTTTTTTGCCTGCTCTCTAAATTCTTTTTCCAGGTTTTCGTCAAGATAAATTGTAATATAATCATTTAAATCTTTTACCTTCTGTACAGCCCTTACTTCGAACGCATGCAAAGCTTCCGGAGATATCTCATTGCTAATAAATCCATCTTCAATGCTCTGAAACTGATCCTGCTGAATTTTGTATCGCGTCGTTTCAGAACTACTATTACTGCAGTCCTCAGCTGTTATCAGGCAAGCAAGCAGGAAAAGAGACAATATTTTTAAAATTCCCTTCATTCTTTATTTCCATTCTGTTTAAAACATAACCTTGATATTTTATTACCATCATATTGCGTGTCAATTATCTCGATATCTCGCAAACTACTTGTGGGTAATGTTAATTTATTAATGAACTCCCATTTATTAAAAGTTGCCATGCCAACCGTGCCTTCTAAAACCTGGAATATTTTCGCACTGTCAATAATCATGTTGTCCAGATTTTCGCGATGTTTCAGCCAGTCGGTAATATTACTGGTAGAAAGGTAATGGATCATCAAAGCATAGTCATCGGGTTTCAATTTTATGTTTTCTGTCCGGTTAAATTTGTTCAGCGTTCTTATAATTGTATCGGTATGATAATAAGGTGTTTCAACAACAAAATTAATAACGCGCTCATGGGTTTTGATAGTAAAACATCCACTACTGTCACACAAATAATTCACCGGCGACTCATTCGATAAGACAGTAATTTCAATCACACCATTGTTTACCGGCTCTTTGGTATAACTGTCATAGAAACAAAAATTATAAACCTGTGTGTACATATAAATTAAATCCCAGATAAAAAATCAATAAAATAATAATGGTGATAAAAGGAATCAAGTATAATACACGATTTGATTTGTCGGGCTGCAAATCATTTTTCAAATCTTTATTTGAAAATTTAAACTCATCCCAGTTTCTGTATCCGACATATTTGGATAAAAAATTCAGTATGTCAATCCTTGGAAGTTTCGAATTCCCCGATTTCATATGAGTATAAAACCACTTTTCACTTATATTTTCATGTTGTTTAATTCTTAATTCATCCTGAAAATCAATGATATTTTGTCCTTTCCAATCAGTAATTGCATCAGGTATTTCCGGATACGATTGTTTCATTTCTTCAACAATCTTCTCTTTGAGCAGTTCGAAATATTTGTTTTCTGAAAATCCCATAAAATCTTAATCAGGATATAACTCATCGAACAATTAAAACCAGTTTACAAGATGATTACAAACGTTTTACAAAGATTGAGTCAATTGGTCAGCTTAAATTGAACCTGGTTTTTAATCTAAAAAATTAAAGTTATGAAAAAATCGTCAATTAATTTTAAAGGGATTAAATCATCAGGATTTCGATTTCTGAGAATTGGTTTAATGATCAGTCTTCTATTAAATTTAAGTCTGGTTTTCGCTTCATGCAATAAATCAGATGACAAAGCAGTAATTCAAGCTTTCGAAATGAGAATGAATGGAAAATCGGATCAGGCAAAAGAAATGCTTTTAACTATTATAAAAGAAGATCCGAAAAATGCGCTGGCGCAATATGAACTTGCACGTACAGTGAATTATATGAATATGATTCCAACTGAAGAAGCGTCAAAAGCTATGAAAACTGGCTAAAGATCTCGAACCTGACAATTTAATTTATGCCTTTGGTTATGCTAAAAACTGTTTTCTTGAAGCATTTATGGCAATGCAACAAGGGACTGGAGACGTAAAGGCTCTTATTGGCAAAACCTGCGACGAATTTAATAACACACTGAAACTAGATCCAGGTTATCACGAAGCATTAATGTACCTGGTAGAAATTTACGGAATGCTGCCGGAAGAAATGGGCGGCGATAAAACCAAAGCTGAAACCTACACTCAAAAGCTGGAAAAGCAGGACAAATTTTTCGGAGCAAAAGCCCGGCTGGTAATGATGCCCGAAGGAACAAATATGATTGAATATTGGAAGAATTATATCAGTAAAAATGGAGAAAGCCCGGAGGCATTAAATGTATTAGGTTCAGCTGCTCTTTTGAACGATGATTTGGAAACGGCAAAGGAAAGCTTTATAAAAGCGATGACGATAGACAAATCACAGAATATACGGTTGCTCGATCTTGCCCGGTTTCACATGATGAAAGTAATGCAAAACCGGGATGCTGGCACCGAAGAACTTCCAAAATCAAAAGCATACATTGAACAATATCTTGGTTCTATTCCAGAACCTATTATCCCATTAAAAGCTTATGCTTTAGGGATGAAAATTAACATAGAAAGGTTTTTAGGGAATAATGCTGAGGCTGAAAAAGCAATGAACGATGCCAGTGCTTTGGATCCTCATTTTTCACGTGCTTTCGGAATACCGTTATTATCACAGTTTGAGCCACCAACAAAACCGGATCATCAGTTTGTATCCTTTTTCAGTCCTTTTTGATTTAGCACAATAGTAAAACACTTGCTGTTATGTAAGAAATTATTTCGTAAATTGAATAAAACTAAAATCAGATCTTTGGATTTATAACATTATATTCCCTTAATTCAGTTGATCCTCAACGTTTTTATTACTTAAACCTAATTATTTTAATCGAATGAAAATCAATGAGCCTGAAAAACATGAACTCCTGGAAAAACTGAACCAATTATTGAAAAGACAATCGCAGTTCCAACAAGAGATCAATGAATTACAACGACAAATAATTTCGCTAAATGTTTCCGAACTAAAATCGGAGGAAATATCAGAATCCTCTTTAAAAAAACAAACGCAACAAAAATCTTCTGCAGAAATAATTACCAGAAAAACTTATTTTGAACAGTTGAATCATCAAGCAAAGAAGCCTGAAAAAGAACGAACGAAAACGGGAATAAATGCTGAAATTGAAAAATTTATTGGCGAAAACCTCATTAATAAAATTGGAATCGCTGTTTTAATCATTGGCGTCGGAATTGGTGCAAAGTATGCGATCGACAACAACCTCATTTCACCTTTGGTGCGAATAATTCTCGGCTATCTTATTGGTGGAATCCTGGCCTTGTTCGCAATCCGGCTTAAAAAAAGATATTTCAATTTTAGTGCTGTACTTTTTAGCGGTGCCATGGCTATCTTTTATTTCATCAGTTATGCAGCTTACACATACTACAATTTGTTCCCATATGCATTTGCTTTTGTGCTTTTGGTTGTATTCACTGTTCTCACGGTTGCTCTGTCCCTTTATTATAATCGACAGGTAATTGCGCACTTTGGTTTGGCTGGCGCTTATATCGTACCGTTTATTCTATATTCCCCGGTTTCGAGCGCAGTGGTTTTGTTTACGTATATGGTAATTATCAACCTTGGCATTTTATTTATTTCGACAAAAAAACAGTGGAAACCACTGAATTACGTTGCATTTGTTGCAACATGGGCGATATTTTTCTCGTGGTTCGCCTCTAAAAATTATAATAACCAACTCGGGATTGCACTCACTTTCGCTTCGTTGTTTTTTATCATTTTTTACCTGGTTTTTTTATCGTACAAACTGATCCTGAAAGAAAAATTAAGGATTGACGATATTGCATTCTCTACTATTGAATTCTGCCATACTTTATATTGGTTGGCTATGTTGCTATCGATGCACAGGAAAGCGCCAAAGAATATCTGGGATTGTTCACAATGATTAATGCATTTTTACATGGATTAACATGCTATCTTATTTATAAATCAAAACCAGAAGATAAAAACCTTTTTTACTGGACAATAGGAATTGTTATTGCATTTTTCACCATCACAATTCCGGTGCAGTTTAACAGTTTCTACACAGCAATATTATGGTCGGTTGAAGCAGCTTTTATTTACTTATATGGAAAAAGTAAAAAAATAAACGTTTATGAAATAATATCTTACATCATCATTTTTCTTACTGCAATAATCACTACAGTAAACTGGTCTTCCATAACGTACAATTTTTATCGTGGAGATATTGAAAAACTGTTCACACCCATTTTCAATATGGAATTTTTATCATCTTTCATGGTAATTTTATCCTTTTGTTTTATTTTCTATTTAAATGTAAAATCTAAAATCAGCAGTGAAAAGGAATTACCTTCACCCAACTTTTTTGACGTTATTTTTCCCCTATTGTTGATTTTCATTATTTATTTTACTTTTTATACCGAAATATCACTTTACTGGAATAACATTCAAATAGAGACTTCTTACGAATCAACATCACAAGGCATTTGGATAAAACAATTCGACAAATTAAATTCTGATGTTACAAAATTTATGGCACTATGGCTTATTAATTACTCTTTATTATTTTTCTCCATTCTATCTTTTGTAAATTTCAAATGGTTTAAAAACAAAAATTTCGATGCGTTTGTTCTCGTAATGAATTTTATCCTAATAATCGTGTTTTTGGGATCCGGTTTGAATCATTTGGCACAGCTTCGTGAAAGTTATTTAAGCACCATTCTACCCACAAATTACGCCGTAAGTATTTATCACGTATTGATCCGGTATATTTCGTTTGCATTTTTTGCATTGATTCTTTACTCAACTTTTCGGTTTGTAATTTCCCGTATCTCAAATAAGATTTTCAATAATATTTTTGAAATTGTATTATGTATATCAATTGTATGGATTAGCAGCAGCGAATTAATTCAGTGGCTTTATCTTTCGGGCTCTACCGAAATATATACATACGGCCTCAGTATTTTATGGGGAGTTTTTTCATTGATTTTTATCATTTATGGCATCTGGAAGAAGAAAAAACACATCCGAATATCCGCCATGGCACTTTTGGGAGTAACACTAATCAAGCTCTTCTTTTACGATTTAACCAACCTGAAAACGGTACCAAAAACCATTGTTTTTATCTCAATCGGTATTCTTGTTTTTGATTATTTCATTTCCTTATACAACAAATACAAAAAATTAATATTTCCTGAATATGATAAACCGAATTAAGAGAAGAAATCAATTTGGGTTAAGACAATGAAGATGATGATTTGAAGAGATTGGATTATGGAGTAACGGCAGGGGTTGGAATAGCGATTAAATCTATCCAAATTGGCTTAACATATGGTTTGGGAGTAGCTAATATTTCAGCTTACATTGATGACGGAGATAAGGTAAAAAATAAAGTTTTAGGAATTTCATTGGGTTATAAGTTTGGAAAATAATTAAAACAGATTCAATAATACAAGAATTCAAAATTAATCAGGATAGGTTATAATTTAATATTTATTCATATGAAAAAATATACGCTATTAGTAATGTTAATATTTATCTGTTTCCACAGTATAGCCCAGTGGAATTTCGTGGGCCCGGCAGGAATTTCAAATGCATGGACTGTGGATAATGATATTAAAACTGATACAAGTGGAAACCCCGTAATCATATTTTATGAAAATTTAAATGCATATAAAGCTTCATGCTTAAGATTTAACGGGACTCAATGGGAGCAGGTGGGTATATCAACTTTTAATAATTTCTCTATCGAATATTTACTTGATTTTGAGATCGATAATAAAAATAACTATTACATACTCTATCTTGATCCTGACTATAAAACTTCTTGTATAAGGTTCAACGGAAACTTATGGGAGTTTGTGGGTTCTCCTTATATCTCAACCGAATATTCACCATACAAATCCTTAGCTATTGATACCGCAGGAATAGTATATGTTGCTCTTACAAACCCAATCAGGCTTTTCCATTGTAAAAGAAAATGGCGAAAGCTGGATACCAGTCTCCGTTAAAGGACTTCCAGGTGTAGATCGTTATTTCGACCTTGTATTTGATAACGAAAACATTGCTTTTCTAGGCTATTGTGGCATGAATGGAATGATCCCTAATTGCGCAAAATTGCTGAATGATAATTGGGTATCGGTGGGAAGCGCTATTTCCTCAACATACTTTGCCACTGAAACTCATTTACTAATTACAAAAGACCATCAAATGTATATGGGATTTTTGCATCAGGATATGGGATTCTACAAATATGATGTTCAGGCCAATACGTGGATAAATATTGAAACCGCCGGTTTGGGAGAATACTTTGCGGGTATTGAAGATATTGTTTCAGATTCGAATTCCAATATTTATATTTCAATATGGAGTGACAGGGCAAGATGCTTTAAATATAGTGGCTCCGGTTGGGAACAAATGGGCAGTTCTGGTATTTCTGAAGCTGATGCAGGTTATCCAAGTATTGCAATTAATAAAGATGATATTTTATATGCAACTTACAATGATTGGATAAGTGGCAAAGCAGTGGTCAAAAAATATGTAACCACCACCGGCATTGATAATGTTTTGATAGACGATTTGTTTAACATATATCCAAATCCTGTAAAAGACCATTTCTGTATTGAATTGACAGGTCAGAAATTTGCAGTTACGGTATCTAATGCAAATGGTAAACTTGTTTTTGAGAATACCAGTGGCTTTAATAAAATTGAAATTGATGCAAATGTATTTGGATAAAGGAATATATATTGTGAGAGTTAAGTCCGGTAATGGAACTTTCCATTATCAAAAACTAATTGTTATGTAGAAAATTCAAAGAGAAAATTTATCAATATTGTATTTTATTTAAATAATTTAACCAATAAATTTTGAAAATGAAAAAAACAAATTCTTTTAATAGTATTCGTTGGACGGCTCGCATTATCGGAACTTTAATTGTTGCGTTTACTTTATTCATAGGTATTGCCGAAAATTTTGATGGCCTCAACAGGGTTGACGCATCAGCTTCGGATACATTTGGCACCTTAATGATAATAACATTTATATTTTGGGGTGTCGGGCTTGCCGGACTACTTCTCGCTTTATGGAAGGAGGGTTTAGGAGGAATTGTTTCATTGTTAAGTTTTATCATTTTTATGATACTTCTGGGTATTAATCCAAATCCTGACGTAAGATTTATGAGTGTGCTTTTTATTTTTCTGATTCCTTCATTACTATATTTAATTTATTGGTGGCTAAAAAGGAATTCTTCAAATAAAATTTCATAATAAGTAATTAAACATAACTTAATATTCATGATTTCTGCAAGCCAACAAAAAACTTTAACAAAGTCAATAGAAGGTAGACTTCCATGATGCCAAAATAAAATATAAACACATGAACAAATCATTTTTAATAAGTATTGGTATTTTTCTTATGAGTAGTTCCATCCTACATGCCCAGGATACTCTGCTTAATAGAAAATCGCTATGTTTCCCCACTAAAAAATATGGAATATGCATTGGAAATTCTTATGAGTTTAACGGAATAAGAATAAATTTTGCGGATGAAAATGTAAAAATAATTAATGGCTTAAATATCACTTTCGGGTTCAGGAAATTTAAAAACGAAAATGCTGTTGTAAACGGTATTAGTATTGGTGTAATGCCCGTTGCTGGTGCCATGCAACCCATTAATATAGGGCTGATAGGAGTTGGAACCGCGAAAAATAATTTGAATGGATTTTCAATCGGAGGAATATTGGTTGGTCAGGTGGTAATATTAATGGATTATGTTTAAGTGGATTAGCAACAATGGCTGATGGCGACAATTCAGAGATATCAGGTTTAATTATATCGGGAATAGGGATAGGAGCTCATAAGGCAATAAATGGGTTAGCACTTGGTGGACTTGCAGTTGGCACCGATGGAAATATCAACGGGATTGCATACGAGTTTGACCTACTTATCTACCGGAAATAATTTTAAAGGATTGGCGGTTACAGCCGGATATCTGAATTCCAAAATATTTAGTGGGGTAGCTATTGCTGGATATAATAATACTACTCAAATGAATGGATTATCTTTTGCATTGTTTAACCGAACAAAAGAATTACATGGAGTTCAATTAGGACTTTTAAATTTTGCTGCGAATAATCCAAAATGGATGAAATTAATTCCCCTTATTAATTTCCATTTTTAAAATAATATAGAAGGAATTTATGATTTAACCAGTTAAATAAAAGGAGGAACCAAATTATGATCGAACATGTACACAAACACATTACGTCGGAGTTGCAGCAAAACACAAAAACCGATATCATTTTTATTCTGTCGGCAATTGTTTTAAACCTGATTATACTTGGCAGTTAATTCAGGATTTGTTGAAAAATCGCGCAGCGATGAAACTTATATGTTAATTATGTTTTTATTTGTTGGCCTGTTAATATTACTTAACCTGGTCGTTATTTTCGGATTAATGAAAGGTAAACAAACAAGGACAAAACTAATTAATGGTTTGATGAAAATGTACCAGGACCAAAATGTGGATAAATATTACGATTCATCGCTACTTGGAAATTACAATACCCGTTACAATTTATTTATGATGGTAGTTGTGTTAACAGGCTTAATATCCATTATTGTGCCGTTTGTGATGCGTTAAATCTATTTTCTTAATATCACCATTGTAGCTCCATATCCATATTCCTGAAACGAAGCATCGTGAAACTGATATTTCGGGAATTTCGATTTGAGCAGTTTGGCAATTTCCTGTTTTAAAACGCCCTGACCAACTCCGTGAATAAAAATAATTTTTTTTACACCAGATTGAATTGCCAGCCTTCATTTCCGATTCTACTTTTTCCTTCTGCAACTGAAGCATATCGAGTTTACTTAGCCCGTAAGCATCATCCATCATCCTGTTAATATGTAAATCAACTTCAACAACTTCCGTTATTTGCTTTTTTACCTGTTTCTCCTCTGGTTTCTTTTGATTTTTGCTGAACTACTTTTTTAAATCTTCTTCTGTTAGTTTATCAATCTCGTTGATAAGAATATTTGGTGTAATTTGAAATACCATCGCATGTTTATTAAAGAATACGTTGGGCTGGAAACTTTTCTCTTTATAAAATTTCACCGGACTAACCTTGAATTTCTTCACTACTGCCGGATGTAGTTCCTTTTCATTCTCTGAAAAATAAAGCAATTGAAAAACAAAGTCAGGCAAATCGGTTAAATCATTTTGGTCGATACTTTCCAGCTCCACTTTTGAATTGGGTTGAACGGATCCAAATTTAACCAGTTTATATTTTTCTTCCTGAAAATGAGAATACTGAAAAAGCACCATAAAATTGCTGTCATTAATCAACCACAATTTTGTTTCTCCTGCTAATGGATTTTTTGGATCATCAGGGACAAAACAGAAATAAAAATCGGGTGATTCTTTTCCAGCCAGTTTCATTCCCTGTGTTTGATGCGAAACTGAATGTTGCTCTTTTATTTCGGGTTCTGTTTTTGGCTCCGGAGTTCCACCTTTTTCCAGTCGTTCAACTTCTGTAATATTTACCAGTTGTGATATCAGGTAAGGAATTTCAAACCCGTTTTTATCTTCCACATTCACTGTGGTTTTATTTACAAAACTCGTTACTACTCCTCCACCAACATCATTCAAAAATCTTACCTTATCCCCTATTTTTATCATTTCTGAAATTTTTCTGCAAAAGTACAATTTATAAATTCCTTTGTGAACTCTTTTTTACTTCACGGTGTACCTTTGTGAAATAATTATTACACAAGGTTCCTCAAAGAAAACGCAGAGTTGCACAAAGAAAAATATTACTTTTGCCCCACTAAAAACAAAATTTTGAGTTCGTACAAAAAGATAAAGATTACGGATTTTATATACGAATTACCCGATTCGAGAATTGCAAAATATCCACTTCAAAACCGTGATGAATCGAAATTACTGGTTTGGCAAAATGGACACATAAATCAGGATACATTTAAAAATATTCCCCATTATTTACCTGAAAAATCATTGCTTGTTTTTAATAATACAAAGGTTATTCATGCGCGAATGTTTTTTCAAAAAGAGACAGGTGCGAAAATCGAAATCTTTTGTCTTGAGCCTGTTTCACCTTCAGATTACCAAATTGCTTTCCATGAAACCCAAAGAGTAACATGGAATTGCATGCTGGGAAACGCAAAAAAATGGAAAGAAGGTGCATTGGTAAAATCGATTCAAATTGAGGGAAAATCAATTGAGATTAGAGCTAATAAAGTTGCTCAAAATGGTAACTCGTATGAAGTTGAGTTTTCCTGGAGCGGTGGTTTTTCTTTTGCTGAAATTATTGAACAAGCCGGGATTCTGCCCATTCCTCCATATTTAAACCGCGAAACGGAAGAGTCGGACGAAAAAACCTACCAAACCATTTATGCAAAAATTGACGGATCGGTGGCTGCCCCAACTGCGGGATTACATTTTACCGATCAGGTTTTTACTCAGCTTTCAGAAAAGAATATTGACACCAAAGAAATTACGCTACATGTTGGAGCCGGTACTTTCCAGCCAGTGAAATCGGAAACCATTTCAGGCCACAACATGCATCACGAAATGGTAATTATCCCCAAATCGGTTATTGAAGATATGCTGGCATCACCAGGCAAAATTGTCGCCGTTGGAACTACTTCAGTGCGTTCGCTGGAAAGTTTATACTGGCTTGGATTGCAACTGGAAAACAAGAACGATTTTAATGGACTGCCTGTAGTAAAACAATGGGAACCCTACGAAACTGCAAACAGCAATTCCGATTGAAAAAGCATTGCAGAACCTGATAAACTATTTAGATCAAAACCGGGAAAGATGAAATTCAATTTTCCACTCAAATCATTATTGTTCCGGGATATGATTTTAAACTGATAAAAGGAATGATTACCAATTTTCATCAGCCACAAAGTACGCTACTGCTTTTAATCAGCGCTTTTCTGGGAGATGAATGGAAAAGAGTGTACGATTTTGCACTGAAGAATGATTTCCGTTTTCTGAGTTATGGCGATAGTAATTTATATCTAAAATAAAATGGGAAATACAAATACGGACGGAACCCAACGAAAAAACATTCAAATTGGCGATGAAGTTGAAATTGTTCAAAAACATCATCAGCGGACTGGTGAGCTTACTGACGGAATTGTAAAACGAATTTTAACCAAATCTTCAAATCATCCTCACGGGATAAAAGTCATGCTCGAAACAGGAGAAGTTGGCCGCGTAAAAAGAATCATACCAGAAGGTTAACAAAGAGCTTCTTATATTATTCACAGTTAACAATTCAATTATCTTATCCTCTTTTCTAAATTATATTCCCATAACTCTAAATTAATGGTTACGTTTGCAGCCTTTTATAAATCGGATTAGAAAACAGAACATTTATGATAACGGTTGCAGATTTAAAAATTCAGTTTGGGAAGCGGGTATTATTTCAGGATGTAAACTTAAAGTTCACTGCCGGAAACTGTTACGGAGTGATTGGAGCAAACGGAGCAGGGAAATCAACTTTTCTTAAAGCCATTTCGGGTGAGATAAATGCAACATCGGGGAACATTTTATTAGGAACTGGCGAGCGACTTTCGGTTTTAAGTCAGGACCACTTTGCTTTTGATGAGTTTACTGTGTTAAACACTGTTTTAAAAGGCCACACCCAAATGTGGGATCTGATGCAGGAAAAAGATACACTTTACAACAAACCCGATTTTTCGGAAGAAGATGGAATGAAAGCTGCCGAACTGGAAGAAACTTTTGGAAATATGGGCGGCTGGAATGCTGAAAACGATGCAGCAACACTGCTGAGTAACCTTGGAATCAAAGAGGAATTTCATTACACATTAATGAAAGATATGGATGGAAAACAAAAAGTCAGGGTGCTGCTGGCACAGGCGCTTTTTGGAAACCCGGATAATTTGCTGCTCGATGAACCAACCAACGACCTTGACCTCGAAACCGTTCAGTGGCTCGAAAATTACTTATCGAATTATGAGAATACTGTATTGGTTGTTTCGCACGACCGCCACTTTCTCGACGCAATCAGCACACACACCATTGATATTGATTACGGAAAAATTAAAATGTTTGCCGGCAACTACAGTTTTTGGTATCAGAGTAGTCAATTGGCTTTGAGGCAGCAAAAACTGCAAAACAAAAAAGCTGAGGAAAAAAAGAAAGAATTGCAGGAATTTATTGCACGGTTTAGCGCAAACGTTGCTAAATCGAAACAAACAACCAGCCGTAAAAAAATGCTGGAAAAATTAAATATTGAAGATATTGAACCATCAACGCGTAAATATCCCGGAATCCTTTTCAGACCTGACCGGGCTGCAGGTAATCAAATTCTTGAAGTTAACGGACTAAGCGCCAGTATTGATGGAAAGCTTCTTTTTAAAAATGTCGATTTCCAGGCAAACAAAGATGAAAAAATTGTTTTCCTGTCAAGAGATACAAGGGCTATGACAGCTCTTTTTGAAATTTTAAGCGGAAATAAAGAACCGGAAACAGGATCTTTTCAATGGGGACAAACCATTACCACTGCTTATTTACCACTTGATAACGCCGAATATTTCGACAGTGAAATGACACTGTTCGACTGGCTGTGTCAATACACTACAGATACAACTGAATTTTTTATTCGGGGACAATTAGGAAAAATGTTATTTGCCGGCGAAGAAATTTATAAAAAAGTGAATGTACTTTCCGGAGGAGAAAAAATGCGCTGCATTATTGCCAAAATGATGCTGACAGGCGCAAATGCTCTGATTTTGGATACACCTACTAACCACCTCGATTTGGAATCGATTCAGGCATTCAATAATAACCTCATGAAATTTCCAGGAAATATCTTTATGTCGTCTCATGACCACGAATTTATCCAAACCGTTTGTAACCGGATTATTGAACTTACACCAAACGGAATAATCGACAAACTGATGGATTATGACGATTATATTTCGGATGAAAAAATTCATGAACAACGAGAAAGAATGTACTCCAAATAATTTCAGTCGCTGATTATTGCAAACTATTATTTGATATTCGATTTCAATCAAATATTCTGTCAAAATAAAGCTGACAAAGAATCTCTTTCTATTCAGAAAAAAAACAAAAACATCCTTTGTTTCATCTAAAAAGCGTTTTATTTGTTATTGAATTAATTACATGAATTGTGGGAAGTAATACAGAAATAACAAAGTGGTTGCCAACTTCAACAAAAGAGGTCAGGCAATTTGGGTGGGAAGAGTTGGATGTAATTTTATTTACCGGCGATGCATATATTGATCATCCGTCGTTTGGAGCTGCCGTAATTGGCCGTATTCTGGAAGCAGAAGGATTGAAAGTAGCCATTGTTCCTCAACCCAACTGGAAAGACGATTTACGCGACTTTAAGAAACTGGGGAAACCAAGATTATTTTTTGCAGTTACCGGTGGAAATATGGATTCGATGGTGAATCATTACACCGCCGGAAAACGGAAAAGATCGACTGACGCTTATACACCCGGAGGAAAAGCAGGATTCCGTCCCGACTACGCAACAATTGTATATTCAAAAATTCTGAAAGAGCTGTTTCCTGATGCACCTCTTATAATTGGAGGAATTGAAGCTTCATTGCGACGGGTAACACACTACGATTACTGGTCGGATAAATTAATGCCGTCCATATTAATTGATTCCGGCGCCGATATGCTTTTTTACGGGATGGGTGAAAAATCGATTACCGATTTTGCCCGACTGGTGCAAAAAGGCGTGCCTATTAATACACTAACTAGTATCCCGCAAACATCATTTTTGGTTGACACTGACGAGGATTATGCGACAAAAAAAAGCTGGGATGAATTTGAACTTGCATCGCATGAAGAGTGCCTGAATGACCGAAGAAAGTTTGCCCGTAACTTTATGTATATCGAGGAAGAGTCGAATAAAATGGAAGCGCGTAAATTAACACAGCAAGTCGGCGCAAAAAAGGTTGTGGTAAATCCACCATGGCCAACTTTTAATGAATCGGAAATCGACAGGGTTTATGATTTGCCATACACTCGTTTGCCTCATCCTCGTTACCAAAATAAGGAAATAATTCCTGCCTATGAAATGATTCGCCATTCAATAAATATTCACCGCGGATGTTTTGGAGGTTGCACATTTTGCACCATTTCAGCCCACCAGGGAAAATTTATTGCGAGCCGCTCTGAAAAATCAATTTTAAAAGAGGTGGAAAAAGTTACAGAAATGCCAGATTTTAAAGGATATATTTCTGATTTAGGCGGTCCATCGGCGAACATGTATAAAATGAAAGGAATACATGAGGAGATTTGCAGAAAATGTAAACGCCCGTCGTGTATTTTTCCAAGCATCTGCAAGAACCTGGATACCAGCCATAAACCCATGCTCGATTTGTATGAAAAAGTTCGAATGAATCCAAAAATAAAAAAGGCATTTGTTGGAAGCGGTATTCGCTACGACATGATCCTTGAACCCACAGGAAATAAAGAAACCGACGAAGCAAATAAAAAATATTTACGCGAAGTTGTGAAACACCATGTTTCAGGCCGGTTGAAAGTTGCACCGGAACATTCCTCAGACGAGGTTTTAAAATTTATGCGCAAGCCATCTTTCACATTATTTGAAAAGCTAAATGACGAATTCAACAAAATAAATAAAGAGGAAAATTTGAATCAGCAATTGATTCCTTATTTTATTTCCAGTCATCCGGGTAGTAAATCAGAAGATATGGCCGATTTGGCTATAAAAACTAAAAATATGAATTTCAGGCTTGAACAGGTTCAGGATTTCACTCCTACCCCAATGACACTGGCGACTGTTGTTTATTATTCCGGTTATCATCCATATACAATGGAAAAAATATATACCGCCAAAAATCGTCATGATAAGGAAACGCAACGACAGTTTTTCTTTTGGTATAAAAATGAGTTTAAAAGTTCAATCAAAAAAGAACTGGAAAAAAAGGGACGAACTGATCTGACAAAAAAATTGTTCAAATAAGAAATTAGTAGCAAGACTTATCCGTTATCATTACATAAAATCGTCAATAACAATTCAAAATGAAGAAATACAACATTTCACTTTTCCTCGTAATTCTTTTTACCACCGGATGTGCTCAGTTAACACAAATCGCAAACCAGGCATTAAATGAAAACAAGCCTTTAACGCAGGGTGAAATTGTTTCAGGATTAAAAGAAGCATTGATTGTAGGAACTGGGAAATCAGTTGATATTCTTGGTGTTACCGATGGATATTACAAAGATCAAATGGTAAAAATTCTCTTGCCCCCCGAAGCTGATGTAATTGTAAAAAATATCAGCAGAATTCCCGGCGGTGATAAATTGGTTGAGGACGCCATACTCAGTATTAACCGCGCTGCCGAAGATGCAGTTTCGGAAGCCAAACCAATTTTTATTAACAGCATAAAAAGCATGACAATTTCTGATGCTGTTGGAATTCTGAGAGGAAATGATAATGCAGCAACCCAATATTTGAAAAATACAACGTATGATCAGTTGGTCAGATCTGTACCGTCCAAAAATTAAAAATTCCATCGATAAAAAATTGGTTGGCAATGTTTCCACCGGGCAAAGCTGGGATTTACTTACAGGGAAATGGAATGATTTGTCCAATTCGGTTATTGGGAAAATGGCAGGTTTTAAACCCATTGAAATTGACCTTGATGAGTATCTTACACAAAAAGCACTGGACGGGCTTTTCCTAAAAATCGGGGAACAGGAAAAACTAATTCGAAAAGATCCGGGTGCAAGGGTTAACGACATATTGAAGAGAGTTTTTGGTTCGCTTGATACATAACCTTTGTTCATTCAAAAAAAATTCATGTTATTCAATATCTTTCATTGAAAATTCTGATTTTATTGGTAATTTCCGTTTGTCAAACCCTGTGAGTTTTCAGGGGAAACAGACAGCGGCATAAAAAACTAAAATCGAAATAGCTATGCGACTTGATTTTGCAAGAATAGAAGAGGCAAATGATTTGGTTAACCAGATCATTGAACATCACCCGCAGGCTATTTTTTTAGCCGACCACAATTTTAAAATCAGGTATTTTAATAAATCATTTCAACAACTAAGCAAAAGCGATAAAGGCGATATTCTGGAACATGAGTTTTGTGAAATTATGGGTTGCACCCAGCGTGGAAAATTAGTAGAACAGAATGATGTTTTTTGTAAACATTGCCAGATACGAGAGTTACTTTCAGGTTCAAATCTATCTGAAATTAACCTTATTCGCGATTTTGTTATCAACAACAAAGTAGTTACTAAACATTTACACGTTGATACCCATCGTTTGGTTATGCACGGTGAAAAATATCGTTTGGTGGTTATTGAAGACAAAACACAAAAGCACTAAATCTGTTTATCTTATAAATCTTTAATATTCATCATGGTTTGGTGATATATTTTAATTGACTTTAAATCCTTGATTAAATAAAGGTTTTGTGAAAACAGCAATTAAAACAGTGGACGAATACATTGCGTCCTTTTCCGGGGATGTTCAGAAAAGACTCATTCAAATGCGTGAAATAATTAAAACAACTGCTCCTGATGCAGTAGAATCGATCAGTTATGGCATGCCTGCATACAAACTCAATAAAAAACCACTGGTTTATTTTGCAGCTTTTAAAAATCACATCGGGTTTTATGCCACGCCTAGCGGACACAGTGAATTTTCGGCAGAACTTTCGAAATACAAACAGGGAAAAGGATCGGTTCAGTTTCCGCTAAGCAAACCTATGCCTCTCGATCTGATCAGAAGAATTACCCTGTTCAAAGCAAATGAAAACAAAAAAAAGTAATTCGAGTCTGACCAAAATTTAATTTTTTTCAAAACTGAATCTCTTTTGTAGGAACTTTATCAAAATATTTTTGGAATAATGCAAAACGCTGCGACTTCGATTCTGATTTCTTTTGTCGTACAAATTCAAAACGAAGTGGCGAGAAACGATTCATTTGATTAAGATATTCTTCAGAATACCAGGTTTCATTTAATCCCACTGATTCCAATATCATGGTTTCAATGCTTCGGTTCATTAGTGATAAGAATGTGCTTACATCTATTGCATCAAAACATTTCATTTCATCCAGTGCCATGCGGCCAAAATGAATCGTTTTGTTTACAAGAACTTCAAGCGACTGATTGTCAATACAGGAAAACATCGTATTTGTATTGGCGCCTGTATCTTCTTTTACATCCTGGATATCATCAAGCAATTGCAAATAAACACCGTAACCAAACAAAGCCTGCTGCTGCTCGTAAGCCAGGTTTCCGGCCACCAAAAAACCATCGGCCAGAACTGAAGCCCCTCCTTTCTCAAAACAAATTGAAAGGATTTCGTCAGAAGAAAGTGATTTATCTTTCGAAAGGGAAAGACTCCTTGTTTGTCCACGCTGAATAGCGTACAAACTCTCATAAACATCAGGAAATTTTTGCCTGTCGTATTGAAGTTCAAACATTTCCACCAAACGGAAAAGTTGTTCTTCAATATGTCCTTTCGGTTCAACATCAAGTCCGTGCAAACGTTGATTAAAACGTTCACTGAAAGCCTGTTTCTCTGTCGGAGAAATTTCAGGATCATCCAGTAAATTATCGCTGTAAGGGTAAATCATACTGTATGCAAAAACCGACGGTGTAATTTCAACAGGCAAATCGAGCATTAATTGAATTCCGTTCATGATCCAGACATTTCGCATTGCCTGGTAAATACTTTCAGGTTTTAATTGGGGACCAAATTCGCGTGCTTTGTAAAAGAAATCGCTGGAAACATTTCGAAAATCTTCAGACAAAATAATTTCCAACTGATCCACATCAAAATCGAAAACCGTTTCCAGAAAACGCTTAAACATGGGGAAAAATGAAGTTCCGGGATCTTCTTTGAATTTTTTAATGCTCTTTTTATTCTGTAATTCCTTAATTGCTTTTTGAAATTCTTCAAACCGGCCTTCTCTTTCGTATTGTTCAGTTATTGAATATACCCGATGGAAATCCGGCAAAGTCGCAGGACTATTTTCCCAAATAGCAGCAAAATGACGGATATATTGATCAACAGCCAGCATACATTTAGTTTTACCCTAAAATTAGGCAAAAAAGAATGAATGGTTCTATTTTTTAGATAACCGAATGATTTTTACCGATAACAGAAGAAATATTGCTGGAAAGTCCCTCTACCCCTTTCAAAAGGAGGAGAAAATAATTAGTTAAATAAGAAATTCAAAATTGAACTAGGCAATGTTGGTGTAAACCGCCTGAACATCGTCATCCTCTTCCAACTTGTCAAGCATTTTTTCGATATCTTCAAGTTGTTCTTCTGAAAATTCAACAGGATCGTTGGCAAAGCGTTTCAGGACTGCCTTTTTCACCTCAATGTTCAGCTCTTCCAGTTTATGAGCCATGTCGCCAAAACTGGTATAATCGGCATAAGCATAAAACTCGCCTTCATTTTCCTCAATCTCATCCAACCCTGCGTCAATAAGCTCAAGCTCCAATTCTTCAATATCCATTTCTGCTGGTTTTTTAAACTCAAATACAGCTTTCCTGGAAAACATGAATTCGAGCGAACCGGTTGGAACAAGTCCACCACCGACTTTATTGAAGTAACTTTTTACATTGGCAACAGTTCGTGTACCGTTATCAGTGGCACATTCTACAAAAACCAAAACTCCATGCGGCCCTTTTCCTTCATAGTTTACTTCGGAATAATCGGCAGCATCTTTTCCGGAAGCCCTTTTAATAGCTGCATCAATGTTGGTTTTCGGCATGTTCTGTGCCTTGGCATTCAAAATAGCAGTGCGCAACGCTGCATTCAAATCGGGCTCGGGGCTACCTTCTTTTGCAGCAATAGTAATTTTCTTTGCCAGTTTAGGAAAAATCCTCGACATTTTGTCCCAACGTTTTTCCTTGGCCGCCCGACGATATTCAAATGCCCTTCCCATAAAATTGTCTTTAAAAAATTATTCGCGAAAATATAAAACTGAAACGATATAAACCAATACTCAAATCATAAAAACTGAGCTATTTTATTTTGTGTGGCTTACAAACGTTATCTTCATTTTTTACTTTAGCCCCACATTTTTTACATTCATATTTTGGATTGGATTTATCCTCGAAATTTTTCTTTTTACAGGCTTTTTTTCCCATTACCAATTTTGTTGCTCCCGGTGATTGACAACAACGTGAACCGGAAAATTGTTTTGCAAGTGTTCTGCCAGTTTCTCAGCTGCATATACTGAACGATGCTGACCGCCCGTACATCCAAAGCTGACAGATAAACTCGTGAATTTCCGGTCCAAATATGATTTTACTGACTGATCAACAATTAATTTCACCCCACTTAAAAAAATTCCAATTTCTGAATTCTTTTCCAAAAACTCCTGAACCTCTAAATCTTTACCTGTTAGCGATTTATATTCAGGATATCGTCCCGGATTGTTTAGAGCCCGGCAATCAAAAACATGTCCGCCACCATTCCCAGAAGTATCGTTTGGATAACCATTTTTATATGCAAAACTTGTAATTGTTATTGTAAGTTGGTCATTCTTTGTTCGTCCGATTTCCTTTAATTCTTCAGATTGAATAAGTTGATAAAATACATTAAAAAGTTCCGGTAATTCAACTGGAAGTTTTACCTCTTCCAATAGTATTTCCAGATTTTTAAGTGCATACGGAATACTTTTTAGAAAATGCTCCTTTTTCTCGTAAAAACCTCTGAAACCATAAGCTCCCATCGCCTGCATAATACGAATAAGAACAAAACCGTTAAAGTAGGCTGTAAACTCAGGTTCATCTACCTCAATATATTTCCTGAGTTCAGAAAGATATTTTTCAAATAACTGTTGGCGAACCATTTGCGGAATATCAGCCTTTCCATCATAAAGCAAGGAAGCCAAATCGTATTGCAAAGCTCCTCTTCGTCCGCCCTGGTAATCGATAAAATAAACCTCGTCATTTTTTAACATCACATTGCGTGACTGAAAATCGCGATACATAAAATAATCAGAACCAGCACTGAGTAAATAACCACTAAACGTTTGAAAATCATCTTCAAGCGCCTGCTCATCGAAATGTACTTTTGCCAGTTTCAGAAAATAGTATTTGAAATAATTCAGGTCCCACATCATCGACTGTTTATCAAAAGCAGCTCGCGGATAACAAACTGAATAGTCGAGATTTTTACCTGCTACAACTTGTATCTTCGGAAGTACTTTTAAAACCTTGTTATATTGTGAAATAATGGTTTCCGAAAATCCCTCTTTTCCACGTATATCACTTAAAAAATCAAAAAGCGTAACGTTCCCAAGGTCTTCCAGTAAATAACATTTCAAATCGGAACTCACTGCATAAACTTCCGGAACCGGCAAATCGTTTTCCAGAAAATTACTTGTAAACGACAGGAAAGCTGTGTTTTCCTTTACATCGTTATTCCATACACCAATTACCGATTGATGATTGTTTGTTAAACGACAATATTCACGATACGAACCCGATGGTGGGAGCAGTTCAAAATGCTCTACTTTCTCGTTAAAATGACTTTCAAAAAGCCGTATTATTTCACTCTTCTCCGAATTTTTCAAATAACCAAAATTTTAAAAGTTTTACGTCAACAGGAACCATAAAAATTAATTGTACTTTTAAGTTTCATTCACCGGTTATGAAACGAATCAAAATCAAAAATATCTATTTTTTAAGGATACTACGAAGATTTTTTGTATTGATTGGCATTTTCTTTTTGCTTTGCGTTATTCTTGCTTTAACCGAGCAACCGTTTTGGGGATACTACTGGTTGGGAACCAGCAAATCGGAGCTTAAATGGGAACCCGAAGCCATTGTTTTTCTTGGCGGCGGCGGAATGCCAAGTCAGTCGAATTTAATGCGTTGCTGGTACACCGAAAAAGCTGCCAAATCGTTCCCTGATGCACAAATTATTGTTGTGGTTCCCGGTGATATTGACGATAGTTTAAGTACACCTGAACTGATAAAAAAGGAACTTATTATTCGAGGAGTAAATCCTGAAAAAATAATTTTTGAACATGAATCTACCAACACACGTGCACAAGCGTTGAATTGCCAACGTTTTATAAAAATGCAATCGCCCATACTGCTGATTACGTCACCGGAACATATGCGAAGGGCCGTTCTTTGTTTTCAGAAAGTCGGGTTTGAAAAGGTAAATGCACTGCCGGCTTTTGAGAATGCACTGGAAGCCGATTTATCATTTGATGACGATAGTTTGGGAGGTAATAAAATAATGATTCCGGATGTTGGTAAAAATATTAATATGCGTTACCAGTTATGGAACCATTTGAAATATGAAATATTAATTGCCCGGGAAATTACTGCATTGATTTACTACAAATTAAGAGGATGGATTTAGGGTTAACATTTACGTGTTAACCCATATTTTCAATTACCCTGGACAATTTCAGTCTTACTTCAGTTGCCAACTCACCCAACGTTTCATTTTTTACCGCCATCATTGAAGCTACAGGATCAACAGCAAAAACCTCTATCTCGCCGTTGTCATTTTCTTCAACAACCACATTGCAGGGTAGAAATACGCCAATTTTATCTTCGCTATTTATAGCCTTGTAAGCGAACTGTGGATTGCACGCCCCCAGAATCATATACTTTTTGAAATTGACATTTAGTTTTGCGCTCAATGTTTCTCCTACATTATTTTCTGACAAAATGCCAAAACCTTCTTTGCTCAATTCCTCTGTTACTTTCTCAATTGCTTCCTCGAAGCTTACATTTTTCACTACTTTACTAAAATAATAACTCATTCTGATTAAATTTTTTGTTTCAACCTTAACAAAGCAGTAGAAAGAATGTTGTCCAAAAAGAAGAATTTTTTATAGGTTATTTTGGCCTTTTGTTTAGTTCAGTAAATTCCACTAATAATTATATCCAAATAAAACGGGAGAAATTAATGTAATAATTTCTCCCGTAAAATTCTATATTAAAGTACTTACTTCCAGCTAAATTTAGCGATGCAAAATCTTTAAAATTCCAGATAATATAATAATTGTTAACCAGCTAAATTTATTAATTCAACTGAACAATCAATACCATTTCCTTATCGCCACGCAGAATATCAACTGAAACACGCTGACCGGCTTCCAAAGATTGGATCCTGTTCATATAATCATGAATTCCACCAACCTTTTTCCCTTCTATTGCCGTAATAATATCACCCTTTTTCATTCCTGCAAGATCAGCCGCTTTTCCTTTTGTAACCGCATCGACACGCAACCCACGTTTTTCTATGCCGGCAAAATCGGGCATAAATCCCATTGTAACTTTATATCGGTCTCCCCTGCTGCTACGTTGATATTTCGGGCCCGCTTCCTGGAAAGTCATAGAACCGTCACGATTGGCAATATCCATCAATATTTTGTAAGAATATTCTGTTACTTTTTTTTCTCCTTCATAATTTATTTTATCAGCATCATCGTATGGAGTATGATAATCAGGATGGGCTCCGGTTGTGAAAAATAATACAGGAATATCCTGAATATAAAACGATGCATGATCAGACGGTCCAACTCCTTCCGGCGACATTGCCAGATCAAAACCTGGATTCAGATCATTTAAAATAGATTCAAATTCTTTGGCAGTCTGAGTACCACCAACACTTAATGCGTTTGTTGTAGTGTCGAGCCGGCCAACCATATCAAAATTTAACATGGCATCTATTTTATCAAGCGGTACAGGAGGATTATTTACAAAAGCACTTGAACCTATCAATCCCATTTCTTCACCGCTAAAACAAACAAAAATAATGCTTCTTCTATTGCTCTTTTCACTGGCAGCTTTCTCAGCCAATTCAATAACTTCGGCTACCCCCGAAGCATTATCATCGGCACCGTTATGAATGGCAATAGTATCCACTGCTCTTGAACCGGAACCGGGTCCACCCATACCGAGATGATCGAAATGAGCGCCAACAACAACATACTGATCAATCAAATGTTGGATCATTTCCGGGTAACATTGCTACCACATTTCTCGATTCAGTTTCTTTCTGTAATACATTAATTGTGGCATCAATTTTTGTATTCAGGTTTAAATGTATTGTGTTTTTAGTTTCTTCAATCTTAGCTTCCAGCTTTTCAACGGTTTGGCCTGTTCCTGCCAATATTTTGTCAGCCACTACCCTGGTAACCTGAATAATCGGAATAGAATAGCGGCTACTGTTCTTATCAAAAATCAGTGGGGCCAACTCATCTTTTTCACTGTATTTTTTTCCGGCCACAAGAATTAACCCTGCGGCGTTATTATCGCTGGCAAGTAAGGCTTTTGCACGGTCATTTGAAAATTCCACAAACGGACTTTGTTCATTTTCCAAATCAGGATCGCCTTGAAGAACCAACACCCATTTTCCAGCTGCATTAACGCCTTTATAATCATCCCATTTCAATGTATCTTTATTAACCTCAATTCCAAATCCTGCAAAAACAACTCCGGCTGAAACTTTGGTGTTCGCAGAAAATGCGTAAGGCAGAAAATCTTTTTCAACTTCAAAAGTGGTTCCGTCAACTGAAAATTCGTTTCCATCACCTACTTGTGCAGAAGTTACCAGTTTAAAAGGTTGAAATCCATTTTCATCCAACAGTTGTAATCCGGCTTTTTGAAATTTCTCCCGAATATATTCAGCAGCAAGTAAATCACCGGCTTCTCCTGTTTTTCTACCTTTCAGTGAATCGGAGGCAAGATAATAGATGCTTGCCTTTAAATCTTTTACCGTTATATCGGGGTTGAATTTTGGGGTGCATGCTGCAAGAACAGCAATTATAAATACAAAGAAAAATAATTTCATAATGAACCTACTTATTAATTTTCAAAACTTACCTTCAATCTTAAGTGTTATGATGCAATAAATCGGGTGCAATATTACGCATTAATCATCATTTAAAAAAAGTAGTTGTGTATATTTACATCCTCAAAAAAATATTCAAATTGATAGCATTTGGCGTAAAATACTGGTTCATATTTCTTTTATCAGCATTAATAGCAGCATTGGGCGTAGCCTTACTTCTCTATTTCAGAAACCGGGATAATCGGGAGCTGAGCAGGGGTAAAATATATACACTTAGCTTCCTTCGTTTTTTATCGTTTTTTTTTATTGCCTTTTTACTACTTTCTCCCTTTATCAAAAATCTGAAAAAAATCACGCAAAATCCTGTTATTATTACAGCATGGGATAATTCAGAATCAATGCGTGCCACACCGGATTCAACAGTGGTGATCAAACTGGTAAATGATACCCGAAATGAACTTAAAGACGGATTAGAATCAAAATTTGCAGTTACCGAATATACTTTCGGAGAAAAAACTGAACCATTTAATAAACTGAACTTTACAGAAAAGAAATCGGATTATGGAGAACTGATATCCACGGTTGCAAATACACATTTCAACGAAAATATTGGTGCCTTGATTGTTGCAGGTGATGGTATTTATAACCAAGGCAAAAACCCGGTAAATCTCGTCAGTGATATTAATTTCCCGGTATATACTATTGGTTTTGGTGATACGACTGAAGTTATTGATTCACGAATCCAAAATATCCGTGTAAACCGCACTTCTTTTTCAGGAAACCGTTTTCCTGTGGAAATTGACGTACAATTTTCAAAATTGAAAGGCAGACCGTTAAAGCTTAGTGTTGAGCACGAAAATAGTGAAGTTGCCAGTGTAATGGTTACTCCTCCAAATCAAAACTATTTTTTTACCCAGGAGTTTACGCTTGAAGCCGGTGATCCGGGACTCAAACATTACACAGTAAAAATTGAACCGGTAGAAGATGAAAGAAATGTAAAGAACAATAAGGCGGAATTTGTAATTAATGTTCTGAAAAACAAACAAAAAATACTGATTCTTTCCGATGGCCCGCATCCTGATATTGGAGCAATTACCAATACACTCGATTTGCAGACAACTTACGATGTTGCTGTTTTTACCGACGAACCCTACCCTGCTAATTTATCTGATTATAATCTGTTGATCTTGAATCAGCTTCCTACTGCCGGAAAGTCAGCATCAGAAATTATTAAAATGGCAGAGGCCAATCGCATACCGATTTTATTTATTATAGGAAACAAAACATTTTTACCGCAATTTAATGCACTGGCACAGGGAGCAAAAATAACACCATTGGCAATTTCAGGTTCCGGGGAAGAGGCATTGGCAACCATAAATCCAATTTACGCAACATTTAACCTGAGCGACAATTTTAAAGAAATGGTGCCTAAATTTCCACCATTGATAGCACCATTTGCAGATTATGAGCTGGATGCAGGATTCACACCTTTATTCTATCAGAAGATCATGAACGTGCAGACAAACAAACCGCTTTTAGCAACCGGAACAATAAATGGCAGAAAGACTGGTTTCATTTTTGGTGAAGGGCTGTGGCGTTGGCGACTTTATGATTATTATGTGAACGAAAATGAAGCCGCATTTAATGAATTGATAAACCAATTGGTGCAATATCTTTCGCTTCGCGAAAATGAAGATAATTTTATTATCAATTACGACCCCGTTTATGCTGAAATTGACGATATAATTTTTACTGCTGAAGTTTATAATGAAGCATATGAAAGAATTACTTCTGACGAAATAAATATGGTTATCCAGAATTCAGAGGGAGATGAATATAATTATACATTTGATGTTCTGGGAGGAAATTACCAATTAAATACCGGACATTTACCGGTTGGCGACTACACTTTTTCAGCAAGCGTTAAAGTAGGTAATGAAACGTTTAATGAAACAGGCAGGTTCTCAGTCGCGCCTGTGAATTTTGAAAATATTGTCACACAAGCCAATTACAATAACCTTTTTCAACTGGCAGTACAAAGCGGAGGAAAATTTTATTTGCCTTCAGAAACTCGACAACTCATTAATGAACTTAAAAACAGTAACAGATTGAAAGCTACCAGCTATTTCCAGGAAATGGTCCGTGAATTATTAAACCTGAAACTGCTATTTTTCATTGTATTACTGCTTTTAAGCGTGGAATGGTTTTTGAGGAAATTTTGGGGCATTTATTAACACCATGAGGAAACAATTAGTAAAAACATGCGTCCAGGCATTCGCAATCATTTGGGCATTTGTGCTAATGTCTTGTGCCACACAATCAATTCTTATTGAAGTACCGCAAAAATCGAAAAATGAACTTCCTGATCGTATTCAGAGTCTACTTTTAGTATCCCGGGTAGTTGACAATACTTACAGTAACCTGGAAGCCGATTCGTTACAAAAAATTTTCTATCTGCAAAATTTTAACCTTGACACTATCATTAAAGATTCCATGGTTGTTGACACAGCCCTTAAAGCTATGGGAAATATTCTTTTTGAATCGGAACGTTATGATTATGTTATCCCCGAGGACAGGTTTCTTCCTTCTGCCAGAAACTCGCTTTTAATCCCTGAACTACCCTGGAATGAGGTTAAGAATTTATGTAAATTATATAATACAGATGCTCTTATCTCTATCGATCATCTGAAAACGCATGTTCACACTTCCTTTGATCGAAACACTTATTTTAATCCGTTTGAAGGAGGTTTTTATTCTGCAGCGGAAGCAAAAATGAATATATCGTATGAGGCTTTAATTCGGGTATATGACCCGTCGCAGGAAAAAGTGCTTGTAAGAAAATTATTGCAGGACACTTTATATTGGGAAGATACAGCTCCTACGGTAAGTGAACTTTTTAACCGGTTTACCCCTGTAAAAAATGCTTTGTTTGAAACGGGGACTGCAATTGCCCTTGATTTTTCGGATGAGATAAGTACCAATTGGCGTCGTGAATGGAGGGAATACTTTGCAACCGGTAATGAAAAATTTAAAGAAGCTGCACCTCTGGTTAACAACAATCAATGGGAACCTGCAATTGCTTTATGGAAGGAAATAGAAGAAACTGCAAAATCAAAAAATTTAAAAAGTAAGGCTGAATATAACATAGCACTTGGTTATGAATTAAAGGGGGACCTTGATCAGGCCATTGAGTGGGCGGTAAAATCGTACAATAACACTTACCGAACCAGCACGTACAACTATTTGGAAATACTGAAAAGGCGTAAAAATGAACAAAAAAACCAGCAACCATGAACCGATCTTTACTTTGGCTTTTCTTCGTTATATTATCAGTTTCTTCCTGCACTATTTACAAAGAATATCCTATTGATATTTATAAGCCAGGAGAAATTGCCATTCCGTCAACTGCAAAAAATGTGGCCATAGTTTACCGGAATTTCAAATTTAAAAACGATACTCTACAAGATTATTACAAAGATGGTAACCGGCTTATAAAAGTTAGAAATGATCCTGACAATCTGGACAGTATCATGGTTAGTTATTGCGTGCAGGAACTGGCGCAAAATTTAAAGGAGAAAAATTTATTCGACCGCATTAATATTTATCCGGAACTTTTCAAGGAGCACACAGGTGATAAATTACCTGCCTTAAATTATGACATAATAGACAAAATAACTTCTGATAGTAAAACGGATATCTTAATTTCGCTGGAAACCTTCTCCTATTTTTATTCGGAATATACACAGGATTACAACGTTCCAAAATCGAGGGAAGTAATTACTGCGGCAGTATGGGCCGTTTATAATCCAACGATTCAAAAAGTTATTGACCGAAAGACAATGATCGATACCGTTTTCTGGAATGCATATGATGCCAATGGAAATTATGACCGAAACAGTAAATTACCTCCCAGATTAACCGCTTTAGGGATTGCTTCACAAATTGCCGGTGAAAACTATTCAAAACGTTTCTTCGCCTCATGGGTAAAGGCCAACCGCATGTATTCAATTCCTCCTCTCCCCGACTTTGAGGCAGCAGATGAATTTATACAGAAAAATGACTGGGACAATGCCATTATGCTTTGGAAAAGATATGCTGATGATAAAAACGGAAGAATGGCAATTAATGCATGTTATAATCTTGCCTTAGGTTACGAAATGAAAGACGACCTCGAAAGCTCGGTTCAATGGCTTAATGCGGCATTAAAAATCGCAACAGATTACCGAAGTAAAGAAGACATACAAAGAATTTTGCAATACAAAAAAGTACTTGGACAACGCATAGAGGATGTTAAAAAATTAGATGAAAATTAAAATTCCTTTCTCCTTTTATAATAAAAAGAGCAGTTACATTATGCAACTGCTCAATTAATATTATAAAAACTAATTTATTCTAACTCAACCTTTTTTATTCTAACTCAACCATTACTACTGATTTTGAAGGCATGTTAACAGTTACTACATTACCATTAACTTTCACGTCTTTGAAATCTTTTAGTGAAACTTCTTCAGCTTTCCCGAAGTCATTATATGAATTAATTTTATTTCCTGTTACAATGCTGCCTTTGGAGAAAGCCACTTTAGTGGTTCCTCTCAATTCACAAGTAACCACTTTGCTGTTGTTTGGATCCAGGTTACTGATTGTTACATGAATTTTACCATTTGCATCTTTTGAGGCCGATGTGGAGATTGCAGGAACTGATTCATCTCCATAAGTATATTTATCGCATGTTATATCAGAAGGTAGCAACGTTGCATCGTGATGAACAGTATACATTTTGAATACATAGAAAGTCGGCGTTTTTACCATCTGATCATCTTTGGTTAGAAGCATGGCCTGTAAAACATTTATGGTTTGAGCAATATTTGCCATTTTTACCCTACGGGCGTGATTATTGAATAAATCGAGGTTTACTGCAGCAACCATAGCATCCCGCACCGTATTTTGCTGAAATAGAAATCCCGGATTGGTTCCCGGTTCAACATCGTGCCAGTTGCCCCACTCATCAACAATCAAAGCAACCCTGTTTTGGGGATCATACTTATCCATTATTGTAGAATGTTTTTCTATCAGTTCTTTCATAAAAAGAGTTTTACTCATAGTAGTGATATAATCCTTTTCGTCAAAATCTGTAGCAGAACCTTTTTTCGCCCAGGTATTACAAACCGTGTAATGGTGAAGCGATAATCCCTGGAAACTTCTTCCCGGGTTACCATTTTTCATAATGGTTTCCGTCCATTCATAATCATCTCCACTTGGGCCAACAGCTATCTTAAACAATCGATTATTCCCATAATCTTTCGTAAAAGTTGCATAACGACGTAATACATTCGCATAAAATTCAGCCGTCATGTTACCGCCACAACCCCAGGTTTCGTTTCCCAAACCCCAGAATTTTACACCCCACGGATCATCCTGTCCATTAGCTTTTCTCAGGTCGGTCATCGGGCTTACATTACCTGAATTTAAATATTCAACCCACTGCGACATTTCCTGTACAGTGCCACTTCCAATATTTCCCGAAACAAAAGGTTCACAACCAAGCTGATTACACAATTCCATAAATTCATGGGTGCCAAAACTGTTATCTTCGGTAACTCCACCCCAATTTGTATTGATCATTGTAGGCCTTTCGTTACGTGGACCAATTCCATCCATCCAATGGTATTCATCGGCAAAACAACCACCAGGCCAGCGCAAATTTGGAATCCCGATTTCCCTTAAAGCGGTTACAACATCGTTTCTGATACCGTTAGTATTAGGAATTTTTGAATCTTCGCCAACCCAATAGCCACCATAAATACAATGTCCCAGGTGTTCTGAAAAATGGCCATAAATATTTCGACTTATCGTTTCTTTGCCAAGATCAGTATTAATAATAATTTTGTTTTGTGCATTCACTCCAAATGCCGCCAACAATAATAAATAGAAAATGATTTTTCTTCGACTCATTTTTGTTCGATTTTAATTGGTTTAATTTTAATTGCGAACATAATGAATAAAAACAAATTTTCCACCGGAAGGTATGAAAAAGGGAATTTATAAGAGGGTTATTTTAAAAGTTGGAAATGGGAAATCCTTTACAAAAAACTTTATTTTTTGATCAGTTGAATTCCATCGGAAACAAAATCGATCAACCGTTTTTTATATAAGCTACCAATAGCTTTTTTAAAATTTTTCTTACTAATACCAAACAAAGCCTGAATCATTTCGGGAGATGTTTTATCGGAAACTGCGATAAATCCTTTATTTTCTTTTAATTCTTCCAGAATTTTTTCAGCGATGGGATCTACTTTTTCATATCCTGGTTTTTCCAGTAACAAATCAATTTTTTCATCCTCCCTTATTTTATTGACAAAACCAATCATTTTTTGTCCTGGTTTAAGCGATTTAAAAACCTGGTTTCGGTACAATATTCCCCAGTGTTCGTTATTGACAATTGCTTTGTAACCCAGTTCCGTTTCTTCGGTAATTAATAAATCAACCTCTTCGCCAATCTTATATTCAGGTGGCGTATTATCCAAAAACTTATCAATTTTGGCTGAGGCGACTAATCGGTTGGTCGCCAAATCAAGATAAATATGAACAAGATAAGTACGTCCTTCCACCATTTTTGCTTTTTGCTCACTAAAAGGTACCAGAAGATCTTTGGGAAGCCCCCAGTTGAGAAAAGCGCCAATCCGATTTACAGAAATAACATTTAGAAAAGCAAAATCGCCAGCCTTTGCAAGCGGAGATTCAGTTGTTGCTACTAACCTGTCTTCTGAATCGTTATATACAAAAACCTCAGCAGTTCCTGATTCTTTTATTTCGCTGGTAATAAATTTTTGAGGCATCAGAATTTCTCCCAGTTCACCACCATCGAGATAAATACCATTTTCAGTTTCACGTACTAAATTCAATGTATTAATCTTACCTATATTAGTCATTTAAATGATTTTTTGTAACCAAACAATTATCCTCCGGCACGTTTTACTTTATAATTTTCCTGTTCCAAAATACTTACAATTTTGGCAGCAAAATCACCTTGAATTAGTATTTCTCCATCTTTTACCGTGCCTCCAACTCCGCATTTTGTTTTTAATAATTTCCCCAGTGCTTTTAAATCTTCTTCTGTACCAATAAAACCTGTTACAAGTGTAACTACTTTCCCTTTTCGTTGTTTTTTATCAAGCCACACTTTCAGGTTTTGCTGACGTGGGACGAGTGTATCCTGTTCTTCCACTGTTTCATTTTCATATTGAAAATCAGAATTCGTTGAATAGACCACGCCTAACCTTTCTTTCCAATCGTTAGAACCTTTCTGTTTCTTCATAACCAGATTATCAGTAAACTTCCCGCAAAATAAACGATTAACCACCACAAATAAGCATATTTTGTATATTGGACTACATTAGATGATATTTTAGAATTTATTCCTTTGGCCTTAAATTCCTTCCAAACCAAAATTAAATTAATAAGCATACTTAAAATAGCCGTATATCCAATTATTCCATGTAAATTAAATGGCGAATTATCTGAACCGGCAATCATAAGACTTACTGCAACAATATCAAAGATTAATCCCAATGTCAGAAAAATCAAAACACTCCGTGTAATTAGCCTAAACCTAATGATTGAAATACTTCCGATGCCATATGATAACAATGTAAATGTGATAACACAAGCGCCTATAATAGATAAAATATTCATAATAATTAATTCAATTTTGGAACTAAATTGTTATTTGATATATAACTACTCTTCTGGTTTAAACAAGTAACTATGTTGATCGAATTAAAAAAGGAAAGTAAACCTTTCGGTATAAAGGAAAGAACCGGTTAATTTGTTCAAATAATAAACACTAATTATTCAAATTTCAATGAATCAACTGTCTTGCTCTTACTAAGCAGCATGTTTTTAGTTACACCATTTTTTGTAATTTGAATAATATTGTTTTGTGAATCATAAAGTTCTGTCAACAGGCTGCATTGTACCTCAATCTGTTTCAAATCACTTACTTTTTTGATTTCAAAATAACACCAAACCACGTCCATATCCAGTTCTTTTCCAATAAAAGTAAATTCGGTTTTTTCCCCGTTCACAATAAATTTATATTTTGATTGAATATATGCATTAGTCAATGAATCTGTCTGAGGAATTTCCTTCTTTTCCCCCAAAAATAGCTCAGGCGCCCCCTGGTATTCCAACGCTGCAATCAGATCGTCGGCATAAAATCTCACTGAAATTTCCAAACTATGGGTTTTTTCATTAAAATCGACCTGGCACATACTGGTGTAAAATGGATGTGCAAATACAGAAAATTGCATGAGGAAAAAATAAACAAGAAAAAATAGTTTCTTTGTCTTAAACATAGGTAAAAATTTAGCGCTAAAGTTAAGAATAAATGAGTTTATTTGAATTATACCTTAAACTTGGTTTTAAACACATTGTAGATATTCATGGCTACGATCATATTGTTTTCATACTTTCACTTTGTGCAGGTTATGACATTAAAGAAATAAAAAAAGTTTTTATCCTCATTACCGCATTTACAATCGGTCATTCTGTAACGCTGGCACTTTCAACATTAAATATCCTGCTTGTTCCGGCGCGGATAATCGAATTCCTTATTCCAGTAACTATTTTTATTACCGCACTTTCAAATATGTTGCCCTTAAAAAAAGCAAAAGGAAGAATCGTTTATTTAATCGCCCTGTTTTTTGGGCTAATCCATGGCCTGGGATTTTCATATTATCTGAAAGAACTTTTAGGAAGAGAATCGTCGATTTTAAAACCGCTTTTTGCATTCAATATCGGACTTGAATTTGGACAAATTGTTATTCTTTCCATTTATTTTTTAGTCCTTTTGCTGGCTACAAAAATTCTAAACCTAAAAACCAGTCACTGGCGGACTTTTATTTCAATACTTGCGTTAGGGGTTTCACTGGTGCTAATCATTCAAAAATATCCATGGTAAGCAAATCTTTTAAAAAAAAGATTATTAGTTTTATCGCTACTTAGTCAACTACCAACATAAAGTAATTTATTTTCATATGAAAAAACTGAGCCTGGCCATTACTGTATTATTTGCATTTCAGGGAATAATAAATGCACAGGAAAATGTAAACCTGAATAAATTCAGACAACTAAAAATGGAGCTCGCAACTCCAAATGTTTACAGAACAGCTTCAGGTGCGCCAGGGAAATGAATACTGGCAACAAAAAGCAAATTATGTTATTAATGTTAAACTTGATGACAATACGCAACGAATCTATGGTGATGAAATCATTACTTATTTTAATCAATCGCCCGACCCGTTAAATTATTTGTGGATACAACTCGACCAGAATATACGTGCAAAAGATTCCGACACAAAAAAAATACAAACCGGAAGACTTAGCAACCAAGCTTCTTTCAGGCAAATAGAGAATATGGAAGAGAACTTTGACGGTGGTTTTAAACTTGATTATGTAAAAGATAAAAACGGTAACGATCTTCCGTATACCGTAAATAAAACAATGATGCGGGTTGACCTACCAACCGTGTTAAAACCGGGTAACTCGGTTACATTATCAATCAAATGGTGGTATAATATAAATGATCGTATAAAAGACGGTGGCCGTTCAGGCTATGAATATTTTGAAAATGACGGAAACTATTTATATGCAATTGCACAGTTTTATCCCCGAATGGCGGTTTACAGTGACTTTCAGGGCTGGCAACACAAACAATTTCTCGGACAAGGAGAATTCGCACTCCCTTTCGGAGATTTTGAGGTAAATATTACAGTTCCTGCCGATCATATTTTAGGAGCAACAGGTGAACTTCAAAATGCAAGTAAAGTTTTAACATCGGAACAAATTAAACGCTTAAACGCTGCCAAAACCTCAGATAAACCTGTAATAATTGTTTCACAGGAACAAGCTGAAAATGCAGAAAAAGACAAATCTTCTGAAGAAAAAACATGGACTTATAAAGCTACTAATGTACGCGATTTTGCATTTGCTTCTTCCCGTAAATTTATTTGGGATGCAATGGGAGTTCCGTTTGGAAACCGCATAGTAATGGCCATGTCACTTTATCCAAAAGAAGGAAATCCGCTTTGGGGACAATATTCAACCCGGGCTGTAGCACACACGTTAAAAACCTATTCAAAATACACATTTGATTATCCGTATCCGGAGGCAATTTCTGTAAGTAGTACACGTGGAGGAGGCATGGAATACCCGATGATTTGTTTCAATGGCGGAAGACCCGGACCAGATGGTACTTACAGCGAAAGAGCTAAATACAGCCTGATAAGTGTAATTATCCACGAAGTGGGACACAACTATTTCCCCATGATCGTAAATTCTGATGAACGTCAGTGGACATGGATGGACGAAGGAATAAACTCATTTCTGGAATATTTGGCAGAACAGGAATGGGAACGCGGTTATCCTTCTCGTGCCGGACAGGCATATAAAATTGTACCTTACATGAAGGGAGACAAAAAAACCATGACGCCAATTATGACCAATTCCGAGTCAGTTTGGAGTTTGGGAAACAATGCTTATAATAAACCAACGACAGCGCTTAATATTCTGCGGGAAACGGTTATGGGAAGGGAACTTTTCGATTTTGCTTTTAAGCAGTATGCCCAACGCTGGATGTTTAAACACCCCACCCCGGAAGATTTTTTCAGAACAATGGAAGATGCATCGGGGGTTGATCTTGACTGGTTTTGGAGGGGCTGGTTTTTTACAACAGATGATGTGGACATTGCACTGGACAATGTTACATGGATGCAAGTTGATGATATGAATCCGGAAGTTGTAAAACAAGAGGCGAAAAAAGCAGATGAGGGAAAACAGGCAATTTCTGATATCCGAAATAAAAAAGCGATTAAACAAACTGCAACTGAGAGAGATACGGCCACCAATGATTTCTATTCTACTTACGATAAATATATGGCAACTAATGAAGAAATGAGAGCCTATAACCGTTTTCTAGAAAGTTTATCCGATAAAGAGAAACAAATTTTGAATGGGAAATACAACTTCTATCAAATTGATTTTAAAAATATCGGTGGATTGGTAATGCCAATTATTCTTGAATTTGAGTTTACTGATGGCTCATCGGAAGTGGTTCGTATTCCGGCAGAAATATGGCAGATAGATAATTACAATGTTTCCAAAGTTTTTAAGTTTGATAAGCAGGTTAAAAATATTACGCTCGATCCTTTTCTTGAAACTGCCGACGTAAATTTGAATAATAATTACTGGCCGCCAAAAATTCAACCAACAAGACTCGAACTGTTTAAACAACGGTCAGGCAGTAATTATAATGGCGGAGGTGAAAATCCAATGCAAAGATCCCGTATTGGAAATAATTAGTTGGGATAATATTCTGATTGAAAACGAAAAAGAGTAAAAATTTCATATTTCTAAATAAATTTTTGCGGAATTATGCAGGAATTCAGGCTTCAATATGTTGACGTAAAACAGACGTTAATTCCGAAGCTGGATGCAACCCGACACCAGTCCAGCAGGGCTTGCCTTTTTTAAAAATAATTATTGTTGGAACACTTCTGATTTGATATTCAGTAGCGATGAATGGATTTTTATCCACATTTACCTTTATTATCCTTACACTTTCCTTCAGTTTTGATTTAACATCTTTCAGAATATTAGGCATTTGTTTACATGGCCCGCACCAGTCGGCATAAAAATCAACCAAAACAGGCCGCTCAGAATTAATGATATTCAAAAATTTCTCTATCACTTTTCCACCGTTTTATTTCTATTTCTTTTTTGAATAATATCATTAGTCATATCGCCGATCAGATAACCAAAAACGGCACCCCATAACATTGTCCAGTACCAAACTGATTTTATCGGGCAGCTGCCACTTTTACAACCAACAAATTCCCAATAAATCAATCCGCCCAGCACACCAAGCACTAATCCAAAAATTTGAACCCGTTTTGATTTGAAAAGATTTTTTAATCTCATGTATGTTTGTAACAATAAAACAGACATATAGTTTTTTTAACCTTCCATAGAAAATCACGATTATGGATAGATAAAATTGAAAAGACAATCAATCGGAGAACTCGGATAATGGTTTTTATTCTTGAAGTTGAGTCAGAGCCCCGACAAATCTAATGCGTTTAAATTTTCAAATATTAGGAAAGCGATTATTGTTTGTTAATTTTACAAGTGCAAACCTATTTAACATTAAGATTATGAATCAAAGAATACGACTTTATAAAGGCGATATTACGAAACTGGAATTAGACGCAATTGTAAATGCTGCCAATCAAACTTTACTTGGTGGTGGTGGTGTTGACGGTGCTATTCACCGCGCTGCAGGACCTGATTTGTTGAAGGAGTGCAAGACATTGAATGGATGTGGTACCGGCAACGCAAAAATTACCAAAGGTTATCAGTTGCCGGCAAAATTTGTCGTTCACACTGTCGGACCACTTTGGGCTGGCGGGAATTTGGATGAATCGTTGAGACTCGCCTCTTGTTACCGCAGAAGTATCGAAGTTGCAGTTGAAAACAATGTAAAAACGATCGCATTTCCAAATATTAGTACCGGTGTTTACGGATATCCAAAAAAGGAGGCTGCAGAAATTGCCATTAGTACAATTACAGATTTGTTAAAAAAACACACAGAAATTGAGTTGGTAATATTTTGTGTATTTGATGAAGAAAATTACAAAATCTATCAAAATTTGTTGAATTGAAACGGTTGCTCATTTTCATTTGCCTGTTCGTGGTTTTTTCCTGTAACAGGAATACAAAACCAACTGTAGATCAACTTTTTGAAGTTGATCGAAATTTTTCTGATTCTGCTGGAAAAGTAGGGTTTAACAAAGCTTTTATTGAATTTGCACACCCCGATGCAGTATTACTGAGAGAAAACAGTATGCCTGTTACCGGAAAACAGGCGATAACATCTATTTATGAAAAAGCAGATACAACAGGTATTCGTTTTAGTTGGGAACCACTTGCCGGAGATATTGCAGCCTCAGGAGAACTGGGTTACACTTACGGAATTTATACGCTTCAATTAGATACGATTATTGAAAAAGGCACGTATGTTTCCATTTGGAAGAAAGATGGAAATGGTGATTGGAAATATGTTATGGATTCCGGAAATGAAGGATTGGGCAATTGAATATGCCGTTCAATCTTTAAAGTAATAAGATATTCCTATGTGTTTGCCTGATTTCCATTCATCCTGTCCAGCCATTCAATAATCCGGTCATAATGCGAACCTTCCCAGTAAATTTTCTTGCATCCTTCACATTGCCAGAATTTATCAAACGATTCTATGGTATCCGAATATAATTTTGTGCTGATCTCAGCTTTTTGAACCCGTTTCAGTTGATTGTTACAAACTGAACATCTGGAAAAAGGCCTAAAATTGTTTCGGAGTTGCATGCGTTCGATCACTTCAGTTAGCTGCTTTTTAGGATCGTCGTTTCTAACCCAAAAACCATGTGTTACTGCACTGTGTTTTAACAAGCCGATATCGCGGGTTAGAATAATCCGTTTTTGTTTCACAGAATCTGCAACAATTTCATTATCGTCATAATCATTCCTGAAAAGCGTGTCAAAGCCTAAAAGTCTTAATTTTTGTGCCAGCTTCCCTAAATTTACATCAACAATAAATTTAGTTTTTCTAAGTGGTTTTGCACGCAATTTTATGACCGGTGAAATATCAAACGATTCAAATACAGGATAAACGGATATTTGTTCCCCGCCCTTCATTAAATATTCAAATCCCACCGATTCGCCATTAACCAAAATCAGATCAATTTCAACATGTGGAACCCCAATAGCTTCAATTGTATTTTTTAAAGAAGTTATACCGGTAAATTTGTATGGAAAAGTTTTTCCTTTCCACTCTTTTGGCAAAAAATCGTTTAATTCTTCATAAAACCGAAAATATGATTCTCGTCGAATGGGATCATGATTAAGATGTACCCGGTCATTTTCCATTTTATGTTTTTACAATAAAATAGTCACATGAAATTTACAATAATCATGGAATAAATCGCCTAATTGGAACTTCTTTTCCTATTTTTGAATGATTAAAGGAGAAATAAAATGAGATCGATTCTGATACCGGTTACGTTTTTAATACTGCTTTTTAGCTGTAGCTCTGCTACAAATAAAAGAACTAAAGCAGATCAAAATATTATTTACCAACCTAAAGACAAAGAAATACTTGACCAGGTACTAGGTGTTTTAAAAAGCGAAGATTATTCTTCACTTGAAGTTTTGATTGTTAAGGTGGGAACTTTTTTTCTGGAAACGCCATACGCCGAACAAACACTTGAATCAGAGCCCGAACAATTGGTGATAAACCTTCGTGAAATGGATTGTACAACTTTTGCTGAAAATTGTCTGGCAATTGCCCGCACAATTAAAAGTAATAGTCCTGGATTTGAGCGTTACACAAAGGAACTAAGAAACATTCGATATCGCAATGGGGTGATAAATGGTTATACGTCGCGGTTACATTATTTTAGCGACTGGATTTTCAATAATACTCAAAAAAAGCTGATTACCGATATTTCGCAGGAGATTGCTAATGTCCCCTATCCACTTAACATAAACTTTATGAGCACACATCCAGGTAGTTACAAACAGCTAACAGACAGTGCCGGTTTTGTCCCTGTTATTGCACAACAGGAAAAAGAAATTTCAGGCAGGACTATGTATTATATTCCTGAAGATAAAATTGCAGAAATTGAAAAACAGTTAACAGATGGTGATATTGCAGGAATTACAACCAATGTGAAGGGACTGGATATTCAACATGTTGCAATATTAATACACAAAGGAGGCAGAATTCATCTTTTACATGCATCGTCAGCAGCAGGAAAAGTTATTATTTCTGACCAAACACTGGAAGATTACATAAAAGGCAGTAAAAGTGCAACAGGAATAATGGTAGCTCGTCCGCAATGATATATTGAAGCAGTTCAATTCATCTGACATTAATTATTAATTTTGTTTAGTACAGATTGACTATAATACATAATTAAATCATTTGAAAATGAAATTAATAAAAATACTTTCAATAATTGCCCTGGTTACAAGTGGAGTTTTAGCTTCAAATGCACAGGAATTCGGAGTTCGTTTTGGTGGTATTAACGGTAGTGGAGGAATTGGAGTTGATGCGGCTTTCGAAACAGGACAATATAGCAGGTTTCATTCCGATATTGGAATATACAAATTAGGCGTTGGACTAAATGCATTATGGGATTTTGTTGACCGACCAGTGAGTGATGAAGCTTTAAACTGGTATGTGGGAATTGGTCCGTCAATGTATGTTGGTAGTAGATCATGGCTTGGAATTTCCGGCGAAATCGGCCTTGAATATCGTTTTCTTTCCGTACCAATTGCACTTGGAATAGACTGGAGACCAACCTATTGGCTAGTTAACAATACAAGATTTGGAGCCGATTCTTTTGGAATAAATATGCGATTTGTATTTGGATGAAAAGATGTGACTCTCAAAGAATTACATCTTTGTTTGCTTCTTAATCAATTTCAGTCCACCATTTCGAAAACTTTTGTTCCGGATTATTCAACCAAACCAATTCGCCAATACGAGGCGTAATCAGTGGCTTTTTAATTTTTTCATTTAACAAGGTTATTGCTTTTAAAGGCTCATCCCAGGTATGATAAGCCAGTGCAAACTTTGAATTATGAACCGGGAACAATCTTTTTGCCTTAAGGTCAATTGATGCCTGTAATGTTTGATCCGGCGACATGTGAATATATTTCCAGTTTTTATTGTATTGTCCGTTTTCCAGAATTGCCAGATCAAAACCTCCGTACTTATCCCCTATTTCAGCAAAATGTTCATCATAGCCGCCATCGCCACCAATAAAAATCTTTTGTGTTGGAGTTTCAAGAACAAACGATGCCCAAAGCGTTCTTTTGTGTTTAAATCCGCGCCCTGAAAAATGACGTGCAGGTGTAACGGTAACATTAAATCCATCTTCCAAAACTGCTGACTCAAACCAATCTTTCTCGATAAGTTGTTCCGTTTTATATCCCCAGCGCTCCATGTGTTCCCCAACTCCCAGACCGGTAAGTACCCTGTTAACTTTGGGTTTTAATTCCTTAATTGTTTTATAATCCAAATGATCCCAGTGATCGTGTGTAATGATCAAATAATCGATCTCCGGCATATCTTCAACCGAATAAATATCTGAACCTTCAAATGCCTTTATTGAGAAAGAAAACGGAGATGCATTACCACAAAAGACAGGGTCAACAAGAAACTTTCTTCCATCAATTTGCATGAAATAGGAAGAATGCCCAAACCAAACCATCAAATTTTCATTTTGCGGCAATTGGTTCAAATCTGTTTTTATTGATGGGATTTTCTCTTTTGGCCTGCGTCCTTTCGAAGTGAACATATTTTTCATCATGTCCAAAAATCTTGCATCCTCGGCTAACTGGGGTGTTACATTCAAATTTTGAAAAATACCGCCCCTGAAATTAGGTGATCTTTTTATACGTTCGAAACGTTCACCTCGTGGAATTCTTCCAAATTTCGGGTGTTGCAAAACGGCAAATGTTGCCGCTGCAAAGAATACGAAAAAAGTTATTAGTGTCATAAAAAAAAATTCCAAACTTGCTTTTCATTTTCATGGTTCCGGCATATAAAATCCGGTAGATAAATCTCCAAACAGATTTATCCCGATGATTGTTTTTTCGTTTAAGGTTTATGTGATTTAAAATACCGCCGCAAAAGTACTTTTTTTAAATCGCGAACAATAATTTGATGGGCCAGGACTTCAATATGATTATATTCAGGAAGTTCCTGTTCTGCCCTTGCAATCTCTTTGTCAGTAATATCAATTTGATATAATACCGAAAGCAGCAAATCGTAATTTCGCTCCAGTAACAAAGTAACCTGATCAATTAGCTGCCGGTGAAGTTCCTTATATGCGTTGACCGTATTTCCTGAAAAAGTGATTTCAACACCAAACATTCCAAAATCTTTCACAATTTGCTCAGCTGTCTCCCTAACAATTTCTTCCTTATCAAGAAATTCCGAAACGTTGATATTACTGACTTGAGGAAGATTCATCACGTGTTTTTGTTCAAAGCTACAGCAATTTTGCGACAGCCGAAATTTAATATGTTTAATTATCGGATTTAGTAACGATAAATTAGTTTCGTTTCTAAATTAAACAGGATCAACTTTTTGAATGAAATGAAATTCAACAATATGAAACTGCATGTTATTTGAAAAAAAGGCCGGTTGATAATTCATTAAAATTTTTGATTAAATTCGAACGAAATTTAAATCGGTTCAAAAATGGATAAGAGGGTAAAAAAACATGAGAAACCGGAGGCTGCATTCAGAAAATTAACAATTGGTGAAGAAATTTTCAATAGTATCACCCATGGTATTGGAACTTTACTGAGCATTGCAGCATTGGTGATTTTGGTTGTTTTTGCCGTTGGAAAAGGAAATATCTGGCACATTGTAAGTTTCGCTATTTTTGGTGGCACAATGGTGCTTGTCTATCTTTCATCTACGCTTTATCATAGTTTTACCCGTGAGAAAGTAAAGAATCTTTTTGCCCGATTCGATCATGCAGCTATCTTTTTTCTCATTGCCGGAACTTACACTCCATTTGTTTTAACTGTTTTACGCAGCGCATTTGGTTGGACCATTTTTGGCATTATCTGGACAATTGCTATTACCGGTGCGGTAATTCGATCGATTTACCTGGCACGGTTCAAAAAATTCATGGTTTATCTCTACCTTTTTATGGGATGGATGTTTGTTGTGGCAATTGTTCCAATGGTAAGAAACCTCTCAGTTATAAGTATCCTGTTTCTTTTTCTTGGCGGAATATTTTATTCACTCGGAGTGATTTTTTACAACCGTGAGAATTTAAAATATTCACATGGCATTTGGCACCTTTTTGTTTTGGCCGGCAGCGTGATGCATTTCTTTTCCGTATTGTATATTTTGAATTAATTCATTATTCTGTTTAATGATATTTTATAGTTCAATCTTTCGATATTTCATTTTCATTTTACTTTCGTTAAATAACTGACATTTGTGGACTATATAAAAACCATCATAAACATTTCCCCCGCAGAAGAGTGGATCAGGGACGTAATTGCAGCGCAACTGGCTGAAATTGGATATGAAAGTTTTGTTGAAACTGAAACCAGGGTTGGAAGCATTTATCCCGGTTGAAAATTTCAATGAAGAAAATTTTGAGCTATTTTGAATGAATATCGAAGTGCATTTTACTTTTCATGCAAAACAAGAGACTATAAAAGATCAGAACTGGAACGAGGTTTGGGAGAAGAATTACTTTAAACCCCTGGTTGTTGCTGACAAATGTGTGGTAAGAGCTCCTTTTCATACCGATTATCCTAAAGCTGAATACGAAATCGTTATAGAACCAAACATGGCTTTTGGAACAGGGAATCATGAAACAACTTCGATGATGCTTGAATTCATTCTTGAAAATGATTTTCAATGGGAAGACTGTTTTAGATATGGGATGCGGAACCGGAATACTTGGAATTCTTGCCTCAATGAAAGGGGCAAAAAAAATCACTGCTATTGACATCGACGAATGGTCGTTTAACGGAACAGCAGAAAATGCTCAGTTAAACCAATATTAAAACATTGAAGCGAAACTTGGTGACGTTTCTATTACTGGGAATGAGACTTTTGATTTTATTTTTGCCAATATTCAGCGAAATGTGCTACTTCAGGACATGCCAGTCATATTCTAAATGTCTAAACAAAAACGGGATTACTTGCTGTAAGTGGTTATTATATTGAAGATTTGAGCTGACATAAAAGCAAAAGCGTTAGCCATTGGGTTAGCTTATTCCGAACATAAAGAAAAAAACAAATGGATAGCAGCAACATTTAGAAAAGAATAAGTTATTCATCCGATAAATCTTTATTTGCGGAAACTCTGAAATCATTTCTATCCATCTCCCAAATCTCCATATCACGAATATCTTTCCCGTCAATAACAAAACGGACCGCTGTGCATTTTTTATGAAATCCATTTATTCCGGCTGCTCCCGGGTTGATATGCAAAAGGTTGAATTTTTCATCAAAAATTACTTTCAGGATATGGGAATGACCGGTAATAAAAATATTAGGTGGTTGTTTCATCAGTTTTATTCTTATCCAGGGTTCGTATTTCCCCGGATAACCGCCAATATGTGTTATCCAAACATCAACATCTTCACAAAAAAAACGCTGATCCTGCGGGTAAACCATTCTGACATCCTGTCCGTCGATGTTCCCATAAACCGCTTTAAGCGGCTTAAACGCAGCCAACCGATCAGCCATTTTTAGTGAACCAATATCACCGGCATGCCATATTTCATCAACATCTTTAAAAAAATCAAATAATCGTTCATGAAGGTATCCGTGGGTATCTGACAATAGACCAATTCTTCTCATTCAATCAACAATTAATATACATTTCATTTATTATAAATGTAACTAACCCGCGAATTGTTTATGGGATTGATTTTAGGCAGCGTCATTTATTTATTCCCGATTTTGTGCAAAAAAAACGCTACAAATAAAGTAATTTTACTGAAAGAACAGAATAATATAAATTGGTTTCGCGGAAAAATAAATTAACTGATTAAGTATTATTTATCAATTTAGGTCTTGAATCTTCAAAAATAGTTAACATGAAACGGGTAATAATTGTCAGACATGCAAAGTCAGTTCCATATGGTTACGACGATGATTTTAACCGTGATTTAAGTAGCCGGGGAAAAAGCGATGCATCAATCATTGGATCTGAACTGAGAAAACGCGGAATTCGTCCCGATGCAATGATTTCCAGTCCGGCGAAAAGGGCTTTAAAAACTGCCCGTATATTTGCCGAGCAACTTGAATTTGAAAAAAACAAGATTATCGAAAACCAGGATATTTATGACGGACAAACTACTTCCGAATTTGTGGATATGATTCAAGATTTGACCGAAGATATAAACACTGCCTTCTTTTTTGGCCACAATCCCGGATTTTACTATTTCGTTGGCAACCTGTTAACCAGTTTTCATGATGATATGCCTACATGCTCAACTGTTGTAATCGATTTCAACATAGATTCATGGGCAAAAGTAGAAGCCCGCACCGGTACAAAAGTATTTCAACTGGTTCCCAGAATGTTTAAATAAAACTTATTTTGTTCTTATTTGCCGGTATAAACTCAAAATTGTAAACTTGAACCTTTAATCATTTGTGCATGCAACTGTTTTATATTCCGAATATTTCTTCAAACGAAGTCATTTTAGATGAAACCGAATCAAAACATGCTGTGCGCGTCCTTCGGCTTGCTCCGGGAGATGTAGTACAACTAATTGACGGCAGTGGCGGTTTTTACGATGCTGAAATAACCGATGCCAATCCCAAAAAATGTAAGCTAACAATCGTTAAAACAATCTGTGATTTTGGCAAAAAGAACTTTCGGTTGCACATGGCAGTTGCACCAACAAAAAACATCGACCGTTTTGAGTGGTTTCTTGAAAAAGCCACTGAAATAGGTGTAGATGAAATTACCCCGCTGCTTTGCGAACATTCCGAACGAAAAGTGATTAAATCCGATCGGCTGGAAAAAATCCTTGTTTCAGCTATGAAACAGTCGGTAAAAGCCTACCTGCCAAAACTAAATGAAATGGTTTCGTTGAGCGACTTTATTACTAATTGCACCACCGAAAACCGGTATATCGCCCATTGTTACGAGGGAGAAAAACCTCACCTGAAAGATGTGATGGAGGAAAATCAGGATGCCGTAATACTTATTGGTCCCGAAGGCGATTTTAGTCCTGAAGAAGTGAACCTCGCAAAGAATAACGGTTTTTTTGAAGTTTCACTGGGAACAGCACGCCTGCGCACCGAAACTGCTGCTGTTGTTGCCTGCCATATTGTAAATCTGGCCAATGAATGATCTTCTATTATTTATAATATTTCTCCACAAATGCTAAAATAATTATACTCATGTAAGATTTTGTGTATTTGAGACAACTGATCGTCTAAATAACTTATAATGTTGTCTTATGATTTTACAAAAAATAATTTTCCTGATTTTTATAATCTTCAGTATATCGCTAAAGGCGTTTTCCCAATCAAAAGATTTTCCTGAATCAGAAAAGCTGGAAACCTATCTTAATGCCATTCATTTAAAAAAAAGTTTTAGCGGTGAAATTCTTGTCGCCAAGGATTCTGTTATTCTTTTTCAACAAACGGTTGGATTGGCTTCAATAGAAAATAATGTTGAAATAAAAAAAGGAGCTAAATATAATATTGCGTCCATCACCAAAACCTTTACCGGGGCACTTATAGCAATCGCACAAGAAGAAGGTAAATTGAATGTTCAGGATAAAGCAATCAATTACGTCAATGGATTGTCGTCCAAATTCAAAGAAATAACTATTAATCAATTATTGAATCATTCTTCCGGATTACCGCACAATGAAGGTATTGAGGACTATTGGTTAATAAAGTCGAAATTGCAAATGACTACTGAACAGGTAATTGAATGAAATTAATAATGTAGATTTGCTTTTCAAACCCGGATCTGAAATGAGTTACTCAAGTTTAGGTTATTTTCTATTGGCTATAATATTAGAAAAAGTTTACAATGATGACTATGAAAATATATTACAAACTAAAATTCTGAGAAAATTAAAAATGAAAGAAACCGGAACTGCAAACACTTTAAAAATAATTCCTCAAATGACATCGGGATATCACCTGGTAAATGATGATAGTTTAGTGGTTGCGCCATATCGTGATTATTCAATGTTAAAAGGTGCGGGCGATATGTTTTCAAATTCAACGGATTTATTAAAATGGAACAACAGCTTTTTTTCAAATACACTTTTAAGTGAAGAAACCAAAGATTTAATTTTCAGTAAACCGGAGAAGGTATTCAAACAAAATGGAGAACATTATGGTTTTGGCTGGTATATTGGAGAAGGAAAGCCTGTAAAATATTATCATGGTGGCGGAACCTGGGGGTTTTCAACGTATAATGCTTTTTATCCGGATGAAAAAATTAGCATAATTATTCTCAGCAATGTCTCCACGTTACCAGTTACATCCATTGCAGCGGATGTTGAGAAAATTGTTTACGGACAGCCATTTGAAATGCCATCAATTGAAAAAGTGGTTTCGACAGAAGATCTCAATCCCGAAAATTATTGTGGCAAATTTATTACAGACTCGAATAAAATGCTACTCACCATCACCAAATCAGAGAACAATCTTTATGCGCAACTTGCAGGAAGACCACCTTTTGAAATCTATCCAAAAGGAAACCATCAATTCTTTGGCAAAAAGGTAGAAATTGAATTTACTTTCGATGTAGAGAACGATAAGGCAATTGGATTAAAGGCAGAAGGAATGGGACAAGTTTATTATTTTAAAAAGCAAAATTAGGTAGTGGAAAAAGCATTTTTAGAAATCATTGAAGAACATCAAGGGATAATTTATAAAGTCTGTAAGATGTACAGGAATTCCCGGGAGGATCAGGAAGACTTATTTCAGGAAATCGTACTTCAGTTATGGAAAGCTTTTCCAAAATTCCGCGAAGAGTCTAAAGTAAGCACCTGGATGTACCGTATAGCGCTGAATACTGCTATTGCGATATTCAGAAAAAACAAAATAGAATTGGAATTAAAAGAAGCCCTCCCTGAAAATTTTCATCAAGACTTTAGTGATGAATCATCTGAAAATGAAGAAAGAATGTTCGAAGCTTTCCGAAAGTTGAACAAGGCAGAAAGGGCCATAGTTGCATTGTTTCTAGAAGATTATAGCTATAAAGAAATTGCAAATTTAACTGGTATAACTGAAAATAACGTAGGCGTGAAAATAATCAGGATCAAGGAAAAACTTAAAAACATAATAAATTAATACAATGGAATTGGAAAAATTAAAATCAGATTGGAAGAATGCAGGCACCGGTAAAAAAAGTCAAAACGAAATATTGTTAATGGCAAAAATAAAAAATCACCCAAAAGTTAAACAAATAAGGATTAGATTTCTAATTGAAACCATTTTTATAATTGCCTTTTTAGCACTTTATTACGATGGTTTTGATGGTGCCACTAAGCCGATTTGGGTAAATATTTTTTTGATTGGTTCAACTGTGGCATATATCCTTAATCGTTTTATCGGATGGCTTGTTTTAAGAAACCCGATTGAAGAAAACAATCTAACGCAATCCCTGAAAATATTCCGTAACAATCTTCAGCGAATTTTCTTTTTTACTTTGATAACATCATTTTTATTCGGTTCGTCTATTATTTTATTTTTTTCAGTAGCAATCGATTTCACTAAAGGTAAATATGTGATGTTGGCTGGAATGATCGTTTTTTTAGTACTGTTGATTTTTGTATCAGCTAGAAACTGGCTTAAAAAAGTAAGAAGTATTGAAAGAACGCTTGAAGAATTTAGGGAACCTTCAAATTAATAACTTAAAGCGAAAAGGGAAAAAACAATTTATTATTACCACGAAAAGTAAATCTAAATAATCAGTTAAGCTACACACAGCACAAATAACGACCGTAATTCTAAACACTTTCTACCAGATTTATTATGTTTTAATAATCGTAATATGTTCCGTTATGTTACTCAATAATTAGCTGAAATTTTCAGCAGTAAAACAAATTATCAGTAATTTCACTGAAATTTTAATATTCTAACCATGCGAACTAAACTTATTCTTTCCCTGTTACTGATCGCTTCATTCTTCTATAATAAAGCACAAAATTCACCGGTACAACTCGATATAAATGCAAAGGAAATCGTTGGAGAAATGCTTCCCATTTATTCATTCTTTGGTTGCGACGAACCAAATTATACTTATCGTGATAACGGGAAAAAGCTGCTTGGTGAAATTGCAGATATGAGCCCTGTTCCGGCATATTTTCGTACGCACAATTTACTTACAACAAAAGAAGGTGAGCCTGACCTGAAATGGGGATTTACCAATGTTTATACGGAAGATAAAAACGGGAATCCGGTTTACGACTGGACGATATTGGATAAGATACTGGGCGCCCAGGTTGAAAATGGATTGCGCCCACTGGTTGAATTGGGATTTATGCCAAAAGCTTTGTCAACCCATCCTGAACCATATAAACACGAATGGAGCACTAATGGCCCGCTTTGGACTGGCTGGACATATCCTCCAAAAGATTATAAAAAATGGGCTGAACTCATTTATCAGCTCGTATTGCATGAAAAGAAAGTTTATGGCGAAGAGGCGATCAAAACATGGCTTTGGGAAGTTTGGAACGAGCCGGATATCGGTTACTGGTCGGGGACATTTGATGAATATTGCAAATTGTATGATTATGCTGCAGATGCAGTAAAACGGGCTTGTCCTGAATGTACAATTGGCGGGCCGCACACAACCAGCCCACGAGGCAGGAGCGGAAGTACCTTCCTTCGTAACTTTCTTGAACACTGTTTGAACGGGACCAATTATGTAACCGGGAAAAAAGGTTCACCGTTGGATTACATTGGGTTTCATGCAAAAGGGAATCCTGTAATGGTTGATGATCATATCCGCATGAATATGGGTGTTCAGTTACAGGATATTGCCGAAGGTTTTAAAATCGTAAAAAGTTTTCCTGAGTTGGCCAACCTTCCAATCATCATCGGCGAGTGCGACCCGGAAGGATGTGCTGCATGCTCATGGAAGCGCGATCCCAAATACGGTTACCGAAACGGAACAGTTTATCCAAGTTACACTGCCTCATCGTTTGCCAAGATTTATGAATTAATGGATGATTATAAAGTTAATTTAAAAGGCGCGCTTACCTGGGCGTTTGAATTTGAAGACCAGGAATGGTTTGCGGGATTTCGCGAACTGGCATCAAACGGAGTGGATAAACCGGTAATGAATGTATTCAGAATGTTTGGAATGATGCACGGTGAGCGGGTAAAAGTAAGTGGAAATCCATATCCGGCACAAAAAGTAATTGATGAAGGAATCCGGCAACGACCAGACATAAATGCTATGGCATGTGTTGACAAAAACCAGATGACAATACTCGTTTGGAATTATTTCGATGATGATATTTTAGGGGAAGTCGATGATGTTGAACTGGACATTCAAAATATTCCCAACGGGCCTGTATTAATGCAACATTACCGTGTGGATCAGGAGTTCAGTAATTCTTACACAATGTGGCAAAAAATAGGAGCACCCCAACAACCCACTGACGAGGAATTTTGCGAGGTTGAGGATGCAGGCCAGTTAAAGTTGCTTACTTCGCCAATGTGGATCACAGCAAATAAAAGCGTGACAAAAATTAAGTTTTCTATCCCCCGCCAGGGAGTTTCGCTTATTAAACTGGAATGGTAGGTTTGTTTACTTGAAATACGGTAAAGTATTTTCTGAAACGTTACATCGCCATATTACTGTCCTGTTTTTCCCCTCCCCTGTCTAAATCCACGCCGTCTTTCCGGAGCAAATCCTGAATTTGCCTGACATCGATTTCCCGCGGCATTTTCCTGTTTTTAGAAGAAAGGGCGGCAGCAATTCCCGCTGCATGGCCTGTGGCGAAACAATTCCCCATGCTTTTTCCCGCCGAGGCTCCTTCATGGGTAGCGGAAATACACCGGCCTGCTGCCAGCAAACCGTCAATTTTGTTTGGTAAAATGGAACGATACGGAACATCGTGAATTTTCATCTCCGATACTTTCACAAACCCTACATCCAGATAACCGCCCCTCCACGCGACCACATCATCAAATTTGCTTCCGTTAATGGCATCTTCTTCTGTAAGGATATAACCTCCTTCAATTCTCCTGGATTCACGGACCCCGATTTGAGTTCCCACACCAACAATCTCCGATTCTTTTACACTACCCTGGCCAAATTCCCGCATGGCAGCGTTCATCTGCACAACCTGGCGACGACTCTGGCATTCAGCTTTCGAAAATTGCATCGGATCGGTAATATCAAAATTTCCAAAATCGCGCGTTCCTGAATGATTAATGTAATAATGATGGGAGTTCGACACCTGCATTAATATCCAGTCTCCCCAACTGTCGGGGATTAACGGGTATTTCGATTTTGCTTTTTCAAGCACGCCCTGCATGTCCCTGCGGGAGTGGTTGCTGATATTGCCCACATTAAGAAGTAAGGTCTGGGGCGAAAGATTTCCGGTTTCTATCATTGTTGGAGCACCGGCAAAATAAGAAATATCAGCATCCCCGGTACAATCAACCACAACATCCGCTTCAATATCTGTCAGGCCCGATTTTGTTGCAATAACAACTCCTTTAACTATATTTCGTTTGGTAATGGTATCCACCGCTTTGGCATGTACAAGATATTTACATCCTACTTCATCCAAAGCATCCATAATGGCAACTTTCAGGTAATCCACGTTGGTAAAAAACTGGTGCGTACTTACTCTTACCGCCTGGTCACCATAACTTTGCAATTTCTGAAGCAGCGATTCGTGAACATATCCCCGTGGTTTACTTCCGGGCCTCATCTGGTTCATACACATGCCGACACTCCATGAAGCAACTCCTCCCATAAAACCATAATTTTCAATTAATAAGGTATCGATGCCTGCTTTGGCAGAGCCAATTGCAGCGCCAATTCCGGCGGGTCCGCCGCCTACTACAAGCACCTTTGTTTTGATGGTTTGAGTTCTCTTTTTCCTGATAATTCCAGGTTGGGCCGGAGCGCTTTTAAATGCACTGCCTAATCCCAAAACAGACAATCCAGACGCGGCAATAAATTTTCTACGATGCATGATAAAATTGTTAGTTGGTTTATTAAAGTTTTTAATTCCGGTTATTTTTGTTCAGTGAAGTTATAAATCTTATTTAATTTCTGCCAAATGAGTTTGAAAATCAGCAAAGAAATTAAAAGCTAATTTTTTATTTTTACGGATTACATTAAATTTATGCACCTTTGAAAATAAGGCTTGTGTCAAAAGTCTTTAAACAATATCGTTTTCTGATTACAAAGATTAAATATCAAAATCATGAAAAATCAAGTTAGCAAATTCAGGTGGGTTCTTATCGTTGTTTTGCTTGGGATATTTGCCCCGTTTATCTTTTCCTTTACTGAGAAAACAGAGGAAGAAACGCCCGGAGTAGCCGTTTTGTTGGTTGATACTGACCGGTCGATGGGAAAAATCAGCAAAAACATTTACGGCCAGTTTCTGGAACACATTAACCACTCAGTTGTTGACGGGTTATATGCAGAACAGGTTCGCGGACAGGGTTTTGAAGGAAGAGATTTCAATAATTACTGGAAATCATTTGCAGAAAACGGGAATGTAACCCTTGAGAATATAGATTTCAAAAATGGCGAAAAGAGTACGCGCATTGAAGTAAACAACGGGACCGCAGGAATTCGGCAAGACAGGTTTTATCTTGAAAAAGGGCACGAATACAACGGTTCGGTTTGGCTAAAACCAGTGCAAAAAACCGTTTCTGTTTCATTAATTGTAAAAGATGCTGAAGGCAACACTATTGCTGAAAAAGCACTAAAAACTTCAGGCAGCGAATGGCAGGAAATCCGCTACTCTTTTACGGCTGACAAAACCGATACTCAGGCTTACATTGAGATTTCAGTAACCGGCAACGGCGCTGTTTTGGTTGATTTTATTTCATTGATGCGTGCAGATGTTCGTGCAAACGGAAAGTTTCGTCCCGATTTATTTAAGGCGCTCGATGATTTGAAACCGGCATTTATCCGCTGGCCGGGTGGTTCTTATGCATCTATTTATAAGTGGAAAGACGGAATCGGACCGCAGGTTTCCAGGAAATATCATCCAAACGAAATTTGGGGTGGTTATTCCGATTATTACGGGTTTGGTACTGAAGAATATATGGAGCTTTGTCAAAAACTGGGCGCCGATCCTTTGGTAGTGCTTCCGGCTGTAACTACAAATCCCGAAGATGTGGAATACGCCATCGACTGGGTACATTACCTGCTTGACCCGGCCACTACGGAATGGGGACAAAAACGTGCTGCAAACGGGCATCCGGAACCTTATAACGTTCCTTACATTCAAATTGATAACGAACCGATGAACCACGAACTTTCGCCCGACCAGTACGCTGAAATTGTAAATGTTTACGGGAGCCGGATACGCAAAATTGCCCCGGAAGTAAAAATTATTGCCTGTGGGCAAAAACGTTCAAACGATATGAACTGGAGCGAAAAGCTTGTGGATATTGCCGGTGATAATTTCGATATTTTGGGTTGTCACAATTATGAATATGAACCCGACAAATACCAAACCGGCGTGCGAAGAATTGAAGAGTACCTGGTTAAGCTGAGAAATTACATCTTAAAATCCGGTCATCCCGATATTAAAATTGCCATTTTGGAGTGGAACCTCAGCAGAACTTACGACTGGCGTGCCGGAATGCATGCTGCCGGAAGTTTAATCAGTTATGAAAAACTGGGGCCTGAACTGGAATTTAGCTGTCCGGCGCTGCTGATGCGAAATACCAGCGACGATCCAACCTGGACGGCGTGGATTTACCACGATCATGTTTCATGGTTTCCGGGTGGTGGCTATATTGTTGAGAAATTGTTCCGCGAACATTTTGCCGAAATCCAGTATGCAACTACTTCCGGTACATTTCGGGAGGTGGAAGATCCATTTAAAAACTTTATTGATGGTATTTCGCAGTTTAAACCCGAAGACTGGCGCCCCGGCACCGTTGATGCCATTGCAACCGGAAGCGCCGATGGAAAAAGGATTGTTATCAAAGCGGTGAATTATGAAGGCATTAATAACACGCTGATTACACGAATTCAGGGTTCAAAAGTGCCAGAAAATGCCACAGTAAAAATTTATACGGTTAAAGCTGATAGAGAGGAAAAAGCCTCACTAAAAGACGCCGGACAAAATAAAACCGGCAGAGTCAACAATACCTTACACAAAAGACATGAAAATAGAACTGGCGCCTTATTCGGTTATGATTGTGGAAATTATGGCCAATTAGATGATTTTTTAGCCGGATTTTTTAAATTTGTTATCGGAAGCCCAGTGACACTCAGAAAGAACCGCAGCGATGGACGCCACCCCAGGATTTCAGAAATATAGTGTATATTAAACAAATAATGAAAGGTTCTTTTTACAATACAATTTTATTGGAAATAACACCTTTTGTTATTCATATAGAAAAAATAATAGGAATAAAAGTTTTATTACACATACGTTGGCATTAATACGGAACGAATTTTGATATTTCAATAAAATGTATTTACTTTGTAATAACATTTAAGAAATTATGGAAACATCAATAATCAAAATCGGAAATTCAAAAGGGCTTCGTTTGAGCAAGACCATTTTGGAAAAATATAACATCAAGGACAAAGTGGAACTTATTCTTGAAAAAGGACAAATAATCCTCAAACCAATTGCTCTACCGAGAAAAAATTGGGAAAAGGAATTTAAAAAAATGAGTGAAAACGGAGACGACAAGTTGCTTATGAACGATGTTTTCGAGGACGAAAATCTTGAGGAATGGATTTAAAACAATACTCAATTGTTCTTGTCAATCTTGACCCGACCATTGGAAGCGAAATAAAAAAGACTAGACCTTGTGTAATCATTTCACCAAATGAAATGAACAAGTATCTGAACACGATAGTTCTTGCTCCAATGACAACTAATCTAAAAAAATACCCAACTAGAGTTTCGGTCAAACACAACGGGAAAAAAGGAATGGTTGCAATTGACCAAATTCGGACAGTTGACAAAACCAGAATAATCCGAGTTTTTGAAAACCTAACCGAAACGGAAATTGGAAAATGCAAAGAAGTAATAAAAGAAACCTTTGTTGACTAAAAAAACAAGTACTAATGCCAACAATGGCTATAAGTAATTGCTTGTTCTCGCCTACTTCTGAAAATCCTAGCGGATTTTCAGTTCGGTGTGTACTTGCAAAGTTAAGTGATAACCCACGCAACTACTCATAGCCGAGACCGTTAGCTGCATGGCAAAACCCCTAGTCCTCATTCTAAAAGGACTTCAGACGTACAAGCAAGAGTTGAATCCTTTGTAAACACGTTCCGCAAAATTCAATATCAGTCTGAAATCCATAATGCGGAAAGAGTCTGCAAAGATAAAACTCAGAGACATCAAGCAAATTTTAAAGTCACATTTGAAGCTTGAAAACCGGTAACTCCAAATGAATCTTCAGCTTAGTTTGATGGTTTTGTTTAGAACAATGTGTGAATTATGTAATTTTTTTTGATAATTGTGTAAGACCAGTTTCGAAAATAAATTACAATTTAAGCTGAATTTATTATGTGAAAACTAACGACTAATATCCAGGCTAGTAAACACTATTCCTGTAAGAGCATGATTCAATAAAATTCAATGAAAAAGGCAGAAGACAAATTTTTCAATAAATATCTTCCCAAGTCTCCGACAGGAATTCAGGGGTTTGATGAAATAACCTCCGGTGGATTACCTAAAGGCAGACCCACCCTGGTATGTGGTGGGGCAGGCTGCGGGAAAACACTTTTTGGAATAGAGTTCCTGGTACGCGGAGCAACTCAGTTTAACGAACCGGGTGTTTTAATGTCATTCGAAGAAACTAATGAGGAATTAATCATAAATGTAACTTCCCTGGGTTTTGATCTTGAAGATCTTATTAAAAATAAAAAAATAGCACTTGATCATGTTCATATTGAGCGTAGTGAAATAGAAGAGACCGGTGAATACGATTTAGAGGGATTATTTATACGACTTGGTTATGCTATTGATTCAATCGGAGCAAAGCGCGTTGTATTAGATACAATTGAATCACTGTTTGCCGGATTGCCAAACCAACTTATCTTACGTGCCGAACTACGCCGCTTGTTTCGCTGGTTAAAAGATAAGGGTGTTACTGCAATTATAACAGGTGAGCGTGGAGAAGAAACACTTACCAGGCAAGGTCTGGAAGAATATGTTTCTGATTGTGTTATTATGCTCGATCACCGGGTAAATGAACAGACGTCTACACGTCGTTTACGTGTTGTTAAGTATCGTGGTTCAATACATGGTACTAATGAGTATCCGTTTCTTATTGATGAAAATGGAGTTTCGGTGTTACCTGTGACTTCATTAGGATTAAAACATATTGTTTCAAATAAAAGGATATCAAGTGGAATAAAAAAACTTGATGAAATGCTTGAAGGAAAGGGTTATTACCGCGGTAGTACTATTCTTGTTTCCGGTACTTCGGGGGTAGGAAAAACCAGTATATCAGCTCACTTTGCCGAGGCAGCATGTAAACGGGGTGAACGTGTACTGTATTTCTGTTTTGAAGAATCACCAAATCAGTTAATGCGTAATATGCTCTCTATCGGAATTAAATTGGAACCCTGGGTAAAAAACGGGCTGTTACAAATCCATGCAACCCGTCCGACATTTTACGGTCTGGAAATGCATCTTGCTAAAACGCACAAAGCTGTTAATGATTTTAAGCCTGATATTGTTATTATGGATCCAATAAACACTTTCGTTATTGGTGATAAAGAGTTCGAAGTAAAAACGATGTTAATGCGTATGGTTGATTTTCTAAAGGCTAATCAAATAACAGCATTGTTTACCAGTCTGACTTCAACTGAAAATTCATTGGAGAGTTCTGATGTTGGAATATCATCTCTGATAGATACCTGGTTATTGCTTCGCGATATAGAATTAAATGGTGAAAGAAACAGGGGAATGTATGTTCTTAAATCGCGCGGCATGGCTAACTCTAACCAGATTCGCGAATTTATACTTACCAGCCATGGCGTAGAATTACGAGAGGTTTATGTAGGTACCAATGGAGTTTTAACCGGCTCAGCCCGTATAGCTCAGGAAGCTCTTGAAAATACTGTAGTCCTAACGCATAAGCAGAATATAGAACGAAAAATACGTGAATTAGAACGAAGGAGAAGGGTATTGGAAACACAGATTGAAACTTTACATGTCGATTTTGATTTGGAAGAATCTGAAGCAGTTAACCTGATAGAAGCAGAACAGGAAATGATTAAAAGGCTTGAACAGGATAAAATGAAAATGGCAGCTAGCAGAAAAGCTGACATAGAAAATATTAAGACCAACAACCTGAAAAAATAATTAAAGCGATAATAGGATGAAACTATTGGATGTGAATTCAAATAAAAAAAAGAAAAAAGAAAAATCGGTCTCAACAGAAATTGAAAAATGGGTACTTCGATTATATGTTGCAGGACAAACACCAAAAGCCCTAACAGCATTTAAAAACCTGAAAAAAATATGTGAAGATCAATTGAATGGCAAATATTCTATTGAAGTCATTGACCTTTTAGTAAATCCCCAGTTAGGTGTCGAGGACCAGATTCTTGCCTTACCGACTTTAGTAAGGAAACTTCCGGTACCAGTCCGTAAGATAATAGGTGATCTCTCTGATACAGAACGCGTACTTGTTGGTTTGGATTTATTACCTGTCGGCTGATTTATTAAACCAATATATATCGGTAATAATTATGAAAGAGAAAAGAAAGATAAAAAGCGCTGCTGAAGAGTTTGATATTTCAGTATCAGCTTTAGGCAAGGACAGATATATTTTGCGGTTATACATTACAGGCTCTACAAGCAGGTCAATATTGGCAATAACAAACCTGAAGAAGATTTGTGAAGAATATCTTGAAGGTCGATATGAACTTGAAATTATTGACTTGTACCAAAAACCAAGTTTAGCAAAAGGTGAACAGATAATTGCTGCTCCCACTTTGATTAAAAAATTGCCGCTTCCGTTCCGTCGCATAATTGGTGATATGTCTGACAAAGAAAAGGTGCTTTTAGGATTAGACCTTAGGGAGATGAAGGAAAAGTAAGATTTCCGGAATTTTTTAAATATTTAATTTGTTTTTATAAATAAATGGAAAGAACGAAAGAACAGCTCATCATTGAAAATGAAAAACTATATTCCCGTCTGGTTGAAATTGAAGAGGCTCTTAAAGCAATCCGGAATGGAGAAGTGGACGCAATAATGGTTTCCGGCAAGCGGGGTGAACAAGTTTATTCAGTCAGTTCTGCTGAAACTCCATATCGTACTTTCATTGAGGAGATGAGCGAAGGTGCAGTTACTCTTACAAAAGAGAGTACAATTTTATATTGTAATCAGAGATTTGCGGAAATTGTACAGTCTCCAATGGAAAAGGTTGTTGGTTCAAAGCTTAAAAAGTTCATTACTCCGAATGATAATTCAAAATTAGATTCCTTTCTTGCACAACTAGGTAACGACAAGCATGATGTGTTAATAGTATCCCTGGTCAATACACTATATCTCAGGCTTTCCATTCACCTTTTGCCGCCTTACCTGCAAGGTGATAATTATATACTCATAGCAACTGATATCACAGACCTGAAGAAAAAAGAATTTGAGCTTAATCAAATAATTGTTAAGTTGGTAAATCACATCAAAATATTACGGGAACTGCGTATATTAAATATTAACGAAACGTTAGATGTTGAGGGAAGAAAAAATAAATTAGAGAATGCAAATAATAAACTGTATAACGAGATCAACAAACTTAATCGTTTGGTAGTAAAATTAAAGCAGAAGCAAAAAAAGGCGACTACTTGAATCATCCTGTTTTTAAAATATTTCCATTCTCATCACTACCACTCAACTAGACAGGTGGCTATATTAGAAAAGGTTGTTTCATCAAACCAAAAACAAAATTTGCACAGCAGCCAACACTCAATATAAAATAGTTGGGGTTCAGCTGTTTGCGATCGTTTGGTTCTCGCTTCAGCATTCTTGTCGGTGGACAAGTACGCAGCCCGAAAACCCAACCGCTTCATATTGTAAAACGTTAACGTGCAGTTTGACCCTTTCTAAAAATTGACAACAAGAAATTTGAACTTCTTATACATGTAATCCTTTTATATAAGACCTCATTTATATCCGGGGTACTGTAAATAATTTTAAAACCAGTAGTATGCTATTAGATTCAACTACCACAATGAATTTTTCTGAATGGTCAGACACTATTAAGAGCATTCTGGAAGGAATTGCAATAATAGTTGGTGGAGGATGGGCATTATATCGCTTTGGATTATTTCGCGAACGGTTTCCAAGTATGGAAATGGAAAACGGAGTAAACTATATTGGTGAAAATCAGAAGGAATATCTATTGGAACTTTATTGTATTATTGAAAATAAAGGGAAAGTAAGAAAATGGCTTGTTCCCCTTGACTTTTTCTTTACTTTCAGTAAAATTGATGAACCATTTAAAAGAAGCTCTGAATTTAATGATGAAGTTTGGTTTAATCACACAATACTTAAAAAGGGTAGAACTTATTGGGTTTCTCCAACGTGGCATATTCCTTTTGTTGATGGGGGTTCGAAAAAACAATTTAATTATCTTACCTCAATTCCAAAAGATTCCGAATTTCTTTATTTATATACTCGTTTTTTGGATTTTAATGATAGAAAAAAAGCAATTGAATTTATTTTGCAGGGAAAGGACAAAAAAATTATTAATCGTGAACTTAAATGGGAAGAAAAAATAAAGGAGGTCCTTTCTCTGGAAACCGATTTCTATTTTACACAAAAATATATTTCAATTACTGCATTAAAAAAGCGGCAATCAATAGTTAAATAAATTGAAAGGCTTAAACTAAATTAAATAAGGATTTTACTGCTATTCCAGGTTTGTAAAACCCGAAACAATAATACGATAAGTTTGAACATAAAATGCTTGCACAAAAAAGGGCTAAACAAGTTTTATATATATTTAAAAGCAAAATTAAACAGACTAAAAAAATGAGAAGAAAATTTTATCAACCTGCTTTTATATTAAGCATTTTTGTTTTTGGATTTTTCACATCGAAAAACCTGGCTGCACAGACCTCTGCTGATCAGGACGCAGCCATTTATCGTGATTTTAAAACGGAACATATATGGGATGCAAAAGTTAAGGTTGCCAGCATGATTATGGTTGGAAAAAGTAAATACGGAACGCGGCGTGTGATTCCTATTACGGGAGGCACTTTTGAGGGACCCAAAATTAAAGGCGAAGTGTTGCCCGGTGGCGAAGACTGGCAATTGGTGCGCCCGGATGGAGATACTGAACTTAATGCCCGCTACCTGCTAAAAACCGATGATGGGGTTGTTATTCAGGTAATCAATAAAGTATTGATGCACACACCAAAACAGGGCGAACAGGGTCAACCTTATACCAGATCGGTTATTGATTTGGAAGCTCCGGTTGACAGTAAATATGATTATCTTAATCACGCCATTTATATTGGTACTTTAAATATGTCGATGACACCCGGTGAAGACCCTGCTGTGGTTATTGGCGTTTATAAAGTACTTTAGCACATTAAAGAAGGAACAGGATTGATCACAATCTGCCCGGTATATTCAATGTTATAAATTAAAATTGTATTTCTTTAAGGTACTGAAACCAAAACTCAAAATGAGAAGTGACCAATGATTTCAATTTGCATTCCTGTTTATAATTTTAACGTTGAAACCCTTGTAAATAAACTGTCTGAGCAATCGAAGAATTTGGAAGTTCTTTCGGAAATTGTGCTCATTGACGATTGTTCTGAAGTTATTTTCAGAAACAAAAACAGCAAACTAAGCGGTAAAGCAAAATATATTGAGTTAGACAAAAACATTGGGCGGGCAGCAATAAGGAACCTTTTTCTAAAACACTCAAAATTTGAATACCTCCTTTTTTTAGATTGTGATTCCATTGTTTATACTGACGATTTTTTATCCAATTATATTAAAGCAATAAAAGCAAATTCTGACGATGTAATTTGTGGTGGTCGCGAGTATGAAAAATCACCGCCGGAAAGAAGAAAAATGCTTCGGTGGAAATACGGGATGAAAAAGGAAAGTAAACCGGTGGAAGTCAGGCAACAAAATCCGAATGCTTCTTTTATGACGAATAACTTCGTAATTAGCAGAAAGTTATTTAAGGAATTACAGTTTGATGAAAGACTTAAAAAATACGGGCATGAAGATACACTATTTGGTTTCGAATTAAAGAAAAGAGGTGTAAAAATCATTCACGTCGATAATCCAATACTTAATGGTCATTTGGAAAATAATTCCGAGTACCTAAAAAATACGGAGAATGCAATAACTAATTTAAATACCATTCTTGAATATACCAGCTATAACAAAGAACTTATTAATGATATTACCCTTTTAAAAACTTACTACAAATATTATTATTTAAGGCAAATTATTCGGATACTGTTTTTAATATTAAAACCATTAATCCGGTTTTTACTATCGAATGGATTTGTAAATCTGTATTTGTTTGATTTTTATAAATTGGGAATACTAACCAGTCAAAAACCATAAAATATCCGTTCAGTTTTTAATTATAAATCGTTACTTTTAAAATCCTTTATAAAATATTTTAAATCATGGCAACAGGTAAAATTTACAAATTCGTTTTGAATAACTCCCGTATTTCACGTCGTTCATTTTTAACAATTCCGATCTTGGGCTTGTTACTGAGTATTTTTATTTTTTCAGGTTTTACAAATCCTGAACCCGGCAAAGTTGCGGCAGCCGAAAACTGGGTGGGAACCTGGAGTACTGCACCGCAATTGGTAGAGCGTAATAATATGCCGCCAGAACCGGGTCTTACAAACAACACTTTACGCCAGGTGGTATGTGTTTCCATTGGTGGCGAAATAATACAAATGCGGTTTTCAAATGAGTTTAGTAAAAGTCCGGTTACCATGAAAAACGTGCAGATTGCGGTTTCGAAAGGTGGAAGTGCTATAGACGAAACGACTCTTAAAGAAATAAAATTCAACGGCAATTCTTCCGTGACAATGGAACCGGGTGCAGCAATTACTTCCGATCCGGTTGATTTTCAAACTCGATCCAAGAATGGAAGTAGCCATTACCATTTGCTTTGGCGAGACTTCACCTGATGTTACCGGTCACCCGGGGTCGCGCACAACATCATATATTCTTCTCGGCAACCATACTTCGCCATTAACTGATTATACCTACGCTGCCAAAACCGACCACTGGTATGTAATTAACGGGATTGATGTTAGTTGCGCCAAAATCGGCAGCAGCAGTTGCTATTCTTGGGAATTCTATCACCGACGGGCGTGGCTCGGGAACCAACAAACAAAACCGCTGGCCCGATGAACTGGCAAAACGTTTGCTAGCCAACAAAAAAACAAAAAATATTGGCGTTTTGAATATGGGTATTGGTGGAAACTGCGTGCTTCGCGGCGGATTGGGCCCCACAGCGCTTAGCCGTTTTGAACGCGACATCCTTAAACAACATGGTGTAAAATGGTTAATTATCATGGAAGGTGTTAACGATCTTGGCGGAACCCGCAACAAAGAAATGGCCGACCGTGTTGCAGACGGGCTGATTGAAGCCTACGGAAAAATGATTGATGATGCACACGCACAAGGCATTAAAGTTTACGGCGCTACTATTACCCAAATTAATAAGTCGTTTTATTATGCCGACTACCGCGAAGTTGCCCGCAAAAAAGTAAACGAATGGATTCGAACCAGCGGCCGTTTTGATGCAGTAATTGATTTCGATAAAACAATGGCTGACCCTAAAGAACCGGATGCTCTGTTGCCTGCTGCCCAGATCGGTGACTTTTTACACCCTAATGAATTGGGTTACCAAATGATGGGGAAATCTATTAATTTGAAGTTGTTTAGGTAAACAATAATTTCAAATTAAAAATATTATTATTCAGCAGGTAACTTTATATCCCTTGCTGAATTTAACTTACCTCATTATCTTCAGGTTAATATAAATTAACTCCAATTTTCTTGAACAAAACCATTTGTTAATTGCTTCACTACTAGTTGCGTTCTTTAATTATCGTTTCTTTAATTTCTATGGCAAAACGAACTCATAATAAAGTGAAGAATTTGAATTTTACATTCAACTTTTCGTATATTTAATATTCAATAAAAAATGATCGTGTCATGAAAAAGATTTTTATCATTTTTACGCTGTTCAGCCTGTTTTCCTGCCAGCAACACAGCAGCAACGAAGCAGTTTTGCAAAACCGTATCGACAGCCTTGAAAGTAAATTAGCAGATACATATAAACCGGGTTTTGGCGAGTTTATGGGTTATGTGCAGGCGCATCATGCAAAACTCTGGTACGCCGGCGAAAACAAAAACTGGAAACTGGCTGGTTTTGAGATGGATGAAATCAGGGAAACTATTGAAAATATTAAAAAGTACGAAACAGATCGAAAAGAGACGCAACTAATTAGTATGATTTATCCGCCACTCGACAGTGTTACTTCAGCAATTAATCTTAAAAATGTAACACAATTTAAAAACAGTTTTACGCAACTTACCAATACCTGCAATGCCTGTCATCAGGCTGCGAGATTTGAATTTAACGTGGTGAAAATCCCTGACTCGCAAATGTTCGCCAACCAGGATTTTAAACCCGCACAGTAACATGTTAAATCGATTTCTTTTTACCGACACGTCGAGGACAACATTTCTGATCCGTATTATGGTAGGTGTTGTTTTTCTTTCTGAAGGCATTCAGAAATATTTGTTTCCCGCATCACTCGGGGTGGGACGGTTTGAAACAATTGGTCTTCCAGCTCCCGAATTCCTGGCTTATTTTGTAGGAGCATTTGAAATTATCTGCGGAATCCTTGTTCTGATCGGACTTTTTACCCGGTTCGGTGCCCTTCCTTTATTTATTATCATTACTGTGGCAATATTAACTACTAAAATTGAAATACTCTTTGACAAAGGTTTTTGGGCAATGATGCACGAAGCCCGTACCGATTTTTCGATGTTTTTGGGAAGTATTTTTCTGCTGATAAAAGGAGGCGGTTTCTGGTCGCTCGATTTGAAATGGTTTGGAAATGTGGAAAAATAAGGTAGTTTAAAAAAACTGCCAGCTTGTTATTCAAGTTATATTGCAATAGTCAGTGTTATTTTTACTTTCAAAATAAAAATTATAATACGGTAAAATTTAAAGGGACTGAATCAATTTTCGATACATTTAATTTCTAAAACATTGACAATTCCCTTTCATAAAAAGATGTGCAAACAATATTGCCAGACTCTTGTTTTAATTTTCGTTATTCGCATTTAAAATTCCAAAATAATAAATGTCTGTTTTGAATTACAAGTCAACTATGCAATACCGCCGGTTTGGTAAAACTGAAAAACAGTTAAGCTGCATTACATTGGGAGGAATGCGGTTTAAACATGGCTGGAATTCACCACGCCACGAAATTTCTGAAGATACTTTAAAACAATGTATTCAGGTTGTACAGTTGGCTTTGGAAAATGGAATCAACCACATTGAAACTGCCTGGGGATATAAAAAAAGTGAAACGGTTTATGGAAAAGTTTTAAATGAAGAACTTAAAATACCTCGTGATTCGTATCATTTAATGACAAAAGGGCACAGCTTTAATGCCAGCGAAATGCGTAAAATGGTAGAGGACCAGTTAAAAGATTTGAAGACCGATTTTTTTGATTTTTATGGTTGGCACGGCATTAATACCGATGAACTATTGCGCATAGCATGTAAAAAGGAAGGTCCTGTGGAGGAACTCCTAAAAATGAAAGATGAAGGAATCATCCGGCATGTTGGATTTAGTACGCATGCACCATTGAATACTATTATCGAAGCCATTGAAACAGGACTGTTTGAATTCGTCAACCTGCATTATTATTATTTTAATCAGCGCAATAAAGAAGCCGTCGCCGCAGCTCAAAAACGAGACATGGGAGTTTTTATCATTTCGCCAAATGATAAAGGCGGACAGCTGTTTAAAGCCCCGCAAAAAGTAAAAAATGCAGTAAAACCATTAACGCCTATTCAGTGGAATGCAAGATTTTGTTTGCAGAACCCTGCAATACATACACTTTCTTTTGGAATGACTGAAGCATCTCATTTTGATGAAATGAAAGGTATATTTCCGTTTAGTACTCCATGGACAGAACAAGAACAAAATACAAAACAGGTTCTTGACAATTACCTTCAGGATGATCCTTATTCCTGGTTTGACGGGTTTCAGATGGACAATGATCCCAGCGGACTTAATATACCTGAAATTCTGCGATTACGAAGATTATGGAAATGCTATGATATGACTGATTATGGCAGATATCGATACAAAACGATGGGAGAAAACAGTCATTGGTTGCCGGGAGGGTTTGCTACAAATTCAAGAATTCAGAACGTCGATCTTTCAAAAGTTCCTTCAGGTATCCCGTTAAAAGAAATGTTACAGGAAACACACAAAGCTTTGTACCAGCCTGAATTTCATATGGCTAAGTAAAAAGTGTGAAGACGAAACTGATAAAATCTAAAGTAGCTTCTAATTTAGTCAAGGTCGTTTGGAATTGACCAAATTAATTTTACATTTGACGATCATGATTTATCATAAAACATTCAGGCATAAAAAATCGGACACATGGGTTGTTTTTGTGCATGGAGCCGGTGGAAGTAACGTGGTTTGGTTTAAGCAACTGCGCGATTTCAAGAAACATTTTAATGTTTTACTGGTAGATCTTCGCGGGCATGGTAAGTCAAAAAATATTGAATCAGAAGAGGAAAAGTACAAATTTGATCAGATTGCCCTTGATGTAATTGGAATTATGGATCATTTAAAAATTGAAAAGGCACATTTTGTTGGTATTTCTCTTGGATGCACCGTAATTCGTTCAATTGACAAACTCGCTCCGGGCAGAGGCGAATCCATTATTCTTGGCGGCGCAATTATCCAGTTCAATTTTAGAATAAAAGCGTTGGTTTCTGTCGCAAAATTATTACAACACATATTACCTTATATGTGGCTTTACCGGCTAAACGCATGGATTCTAATTCCGTCAAAAAAACATATACGATCGAGAAAAGTATTCATCACGGAAGCTATAAGATTAGGAAAAAAAGAATTCAAAAAATGGCTTCTAATGTCGAATGAAATAAAGGATAACCTGCAGGAGTTTTTAATAAAGGAAGCATCTGCCCCGGTACTTTATATTATGGGTGACCGCGATTATATGTTTCTTCCAATGGTTTCTAACCTGGTGAAAAAGCACCTTAATTCGCAACTTGAAATCATTAGTGACAGTGGGCATGTTTGCAATATAGATCAACCTGAAGCATTTAATAATCGTTCAATTCAGTTTATAAATGCTGTTTCAGCAAAATAAAACGCTTACCTGATTGTTTGCCTTTTAGCATTTTTTACTTCGTAAAACCAAATCAGTAAAAATTTTGGATTACTTTAGTATCACAGGTTAGTAATTCAATAATTCTAACTATTTTCACGCACTGAATTTCTTAAAAATCATTTCTAACTAGTTCATAATTATAATCTAAACAAGATGAAAAAAGTTTTTTTAACTACTATTATTGCATTATTTGTTGTTATTTCAAGTAATGCGGAAGGAATTTCCGGCAAATGGAAATCTTCGTTCGAAGGCCCTCAGGGATCAATGGAATTAACCTTCAATTTTAAAGTTGATGGCGAAAAACTAACCGGTACAATCTCCAGTGAAATGGGCGATATTGAAATTACCAACGGAAAAGTTAACGGCAACGAATTTACTTACCAGATTGATGCTATGGGAAATGTTATGACCCAAAAAGGAAAGCTGGATGGTGAAGTAATAAAAATCTCTATGGAAATGCCTGAAGGGGGACAAGGCCCCGAAGGATTTGAAATGGTATTGAAAAAGGTTAAAGAATAAATGAAAATGAAAAAAGTATTATTTACCGTTCTAATTGCGTTGTTTGCTGTTGTTGTTAGCAACGCAGAAGGAATTGCCGGAAAATGGAAGTCTTCGTTCGATAGTGGACAAGGCACAATGGAATTGACCTTCAATTTCAAAGTTGATGGTGAAAAACTCACTGGTACAGTTTCGAGTGAAATGGGAGATATGGAAATTACCAATGGAAAAATAAATGGGAATGAAATTTCTTTCGACGTTGACGCAATGGGAAGTTCTATTACCCATAAAGGCAAACTTGAAGGAGACGTTATTAAACTTAAAGTGGAAATGCCGGAAGGCGGACAAGGTCCTGAAGGTGGTATTGAAATGACGTTAAAAAAAGCTGAATAATAAACTGATTTTGCAAATGATATAAGAAATCCCGGTAGGCTTTACCGGGATTTCTTTTTTTTACAAAATAAAAACATAATAGCCCCAAACACAAAATTACCTGTTCTGTCGATAAAAAATCCAGGTTCTTCTATTAAACTTTTAAGGCACCATTGTTCTGCGTAGCTTTATTCTGAAAATGATTTTAGCTATGAAGACAAGAACAATTATTCTGTTACTGTTTTTTTTTACTGTAACATCAATTCAGGCGCAGGAAAGCGATTCGACAAAAACGTGGACCCTAAATGACTGTATCAATTACGCACTGAACCAGAACATCCAGGTAAGAAAGAGCAATTTGGTTAACCTCTCGAACAAAGTTAATGCTGATCAGGCAGCGGCACAACAACTCCCATCATTGAGTGCTTCGGCTCGTCAGAATTTTAGCTGGGCAAATTCAACCGACCTGAGTGGAAACAAGAGTTTCACCGGGTCAAACAGCTCCAGTTATTCTGTAAACTCAAGTGTTGTTTTGTACAACGGCTCGCGATTGAAAAATCTGATAAAACAGGCTGAGCTTGATATGCAAAAGGGAGAATACGATTCAGAAACCGTTAAAGAATCGGTTTCGCTCAGCATATTATCAGCTTATCTGCAGGTACTTTTTAACGAAGAAAAAGTTAAAAATGCTCAAAACCAAATGGATGCAACCAGCGAGCAACTGGGATATGCCGACGAAAGACTGAAACTTGGTATTATTTCCCAGTCTGACTATTTGCAGGTAAAATCGCAACTGGCAACGGAGAAACTAAGTCTTGCCAATGCGCAAAGCCAGTTTTCAATAGCAAAAGTTAGTTTAATGCAGTTAATGGAACTACCGGTTACCAATAATTTTACCATTGCACATCCTGATTTGGGGCAGTCGGTAAATAAAAATATTTCACCGATACCTTCAGAAATATACAATATCGCACTTGGAATAAAACCACAGATCAAAAGTGCCGAATACCAAAAAGAGAGTGCCGCTCTAAATGAAAAAGTTGCAGCCTCAGGATTCCAGCCAACAATTTCAGCAGATGCCGGAATCGGCACCGGTTACAGTAACCGCGGGCAACAAGGCTATTTTGGTCAGTTGGGTGACCAGGTTTCGCCGTCGGCAGGCCTTTCGCTTTCCATTCCGATTTTTCAAAAAAATCAGGTAAAGTCGAATGTTGCTCAAGCCAAAATCAATTACCAGAATGCAGAATTACAGGAAATTGATACAAAAAATCAGCTTCGCAAGGAAATAGAACAAATTTGTGTTGATGTAACTTCTTCGCAAACTGAATATGACGCCAGTACAGAACAATATGCTGCAGCACTTGAATCTTACAAACTGGCTGAGGAAAAGTTTAATAACGGGCTTATTAACTCTGTGGATTTTCTTATTGAAAAGACAAACTTGATTACAGCGGAAAGTCAGTTACTTCAGTCGAAGTACAACCTGATTTTTAATTATAAAATACTGGATTTTTATTCCGGAATTCCAATCGCATTATAACAGCAAAAAAATAGAGACCATGAAAAAGAAAACAATTATTATCATCCTTGTCTGCGTGGCAGTTTTAACCAGCGGCTTTTTTATTCTGAGACCAAAAAAAGTTGATATTGGGAAAATTGAAATTGAAACCGCTAAGGCAGAACCGGGAACAATCAGTAAAACAGTTTCTGCGACCGGAACACTGGAAGCAACCACAACCGTTGAAGTGGGCACACAGGTTTCCGGGATCATCGAAAAAATTTACGTTGATTTTAATTCCTACGTAAAAAAAGGACAATTGCTTGCCCGAATCGATACTACGAACCTTGCAGCTACGCTGGAACAAAGCAAAGCTGCATTGGACAATGCCAAGGCACAACTCGATTATCAGCAGGCAAATTATGACCGTTTATCACCACTAAATAACAAAAATCTGATTTCTCAAACTGATTATGATCAGACGATTTATAATCTTAATACAGCAAAAGCCAATTACAGCAGTGCACTGGCCCAGTACAAGAAAAACAAAATCAACCTCGATTATGCGTTGATTACATCTCCTATTGACGGGATTGTACTGAATCGTGCGGTAGAACAAGGACAAACCGTGGCTGCGAGTTTTAACACTCCTACCCTGTTTACCATAGCAAACGATTTAACGCAAATGCGCGTTGAGGCTGATGTTGCTGAGGCTGACATTGGCCAGGTAAAAAAAGGTGAACGTGTTGAATTTACCGTTGATGCTTACCCCGATGATACGTTCCAGGGAGAAGTTACCGAAGTTCGGCTGGAACCTAAAGTCTACCAACAATGTGGTTACTTATACCATTATTATTTCAGCTCCCAATCCGGATTATAAATTAATGCCAGGAATGACCGCTGAAACCATTATTTATGTAGTGGAAAAGAAAGAGTTATTGGTTGTGCCCAGCAAAGCACTTCGTTTTACTCCCGACCAGAAACTTTTATCCAGCTATATGGGAAATCAGCCGAAACCCAAAATTCCTGAAGAAACGGGTAATGCCAAAATGGGCAGTTATGCATCTCAAACCGGATATGACACAGGGTCAGAATAACGAAAAGATAGTTTGGGTAAAAAACGATTCTATTATTCGTCCGCAGCCGGTTAAAACAGGGCTCGACGATGATATAAATGTGCAAATAACCCAGGGATTAAAACCGGGCGACGAAGTAATTTTAAGCATGGAGGAAAACAAAGCTAAAAATACAACTTCAACAGCCGTTAGAAATCCTTTTATGCCGCATCCGCCGGGAAGAAGATAACAACCAGCGTGATCAGAAAGGACAGAAACAATATTTTAAAGTATAAAACAATGAGCAACACAATTATACATGTGTCCGATCTTAAAAAGGATTATTACATCGGTGAAGTTACGGTTCACGCGCTGCGAAAAGTAGATATGGAAATATATGAAGGTGATTTTGCAGCCATTATGGGAGCCAGCGGATCGGGGAAATCAACCATGTTAAATATTTTAGGATGTCTCGATATACCGACCGAAGGTACTTACCTGCTCGACGGCGTTAATATGGGGCAACTCAATAAAAACCAACTTGCCGGGTTAAGAAACAACAAACTGGGATTTATCTTCCAGTCGTACAATCTTTTGCCTCGAACAACAGCGTTGGAAAACGTAGAATTACCTTTGTATTACAACTCAAAAGTAAAGGCACGTGAACGCAGGGAGAGAGCAATACATGCGCTCGAACAGGTAGGGCTTGCAGACCGGATGCACCATTTTCCCAACCAGCTTTCGGGTGGTCAGCAGCAGCGCGTTGCGATTGCCCGTTCGCTGGTAAACGATCCGGTGGTGATTCTCGCCGATGAAGCTACCGGAAACCTCGACACCCGAACTTCATACGAAATAATGGAACTCTTTCAGCAATTAAATGATAATGGAAAAACAATTGTTTTTGTTACCCACGAGCAGGACATCGCCCGGTTTATGAAACGAAATATCGTTTTCAGGGATGGCCGGATACAAAAAGAGTCAAATGTTGAAAAACGTTTGTTTGCCACGGAACTCATTAAGAATCTTCCAGTTGAAATTGAAGATGAACAATAAAGAATTGAAAAGATGAATTACGCAAATTTGATAAAAATAGCAACCAACGCGCTGAAAAGAAACAAGTTCAGGTCGTTTCTTACCATGCTTGGAATTATCATCGGTGTAGGGTCAGTGATCGGGATGCTATCAATCGGCCAGGGATCAAAAAAAAGCATTCAGAACCAGATTTCGGATATGGGGTCAAATATGATATTTGTTATGCCGGGTTCACAGGAACGTGGTGGCGTAATGATGGGAAATGCCAACGCGCAAACATTAACCATGTCTGACGTAGACAAACTGCGGGCAGAAGCCACAAAAATCACGAATGTTTCACCTGAAGTAAGCGCAAGTGGACAGGCAGTTTATGGAAACAAAAACTGGCCTACAACCATGGACGGTGTCAGTCCTGAGTTTCTTGAAATCAGAAAATATGAAATAGAAGACGGCAGAATGTTTAATGAACGGGAAATTAAAAGTCTGGCAAAAGTATGTTTGGTTGGGCAAACCGTTATAGAAAACCTGTTTGGTGCGGGCGCTGACCCGGTTGGGCAAACCATTCGTTTTTCAGGAATCCCTTTTAAAATTATCGGCGTTTTGAAGGGAAAAGGCGAAAACTCTATGGGAAGAGACCAGGATGATTTGCTGATTGCTCCGTATACATCGGTTCAGCGACGGTTGCTTGCAATCAACCATATTCAATCAATTTATGCATCGGCAGTGAACGAAGATGAGTCGGAAAATGCAATTAACGAAATTGAAACTATTCTTCGCCAGAATCATAAACTGAAAGCCGGTGAAGAAGACGATTTTCGTGTACGGTCGCAGGATGAAATGATTGAAACCTTTTCATCAGTCAGCGACATGTTAACCATACTTCTAGGTGCTATTGCAGGAATCTCTTTACTGGTAGGCGGAATCGGGATCATGAATATTATGTTTGTTTCAGTTACCGAACGCACAAGGGAAATCGGGCTGCGTATGTCGGTTGGCGGACGGGGATCTGACATTTTAATGCAGTTTCTTATTGAAGCCGTATTTTTAAGTGTCGCCGGCGGTGCCATTGGTATTTTGTTCGGGCTGCTGATTTCGTATGTTGCAACCAGTTTACTCAGTTTTCCAATGATAATTATGACAAGTACTATTTTGGTTTCATTCCTGGTTTGTACTGCAATCGGCGTATTTTTTGGGTGGTATCCTGCAAAAAAAGCAGCCAACCTGAATCCTATTGATGCATTGCGTCATGAATAAAAGAAGAAAACGGGCAAACCAGACTTCGGGTTTTATTTTTTCAGTTAACTTTGATTTTCAGTGTAAAAAATGATGAAAAAAACTATGGCAAAAAAGCGGTCACTCACTGTAGTACTTCACATACTGGCATGGTTGGTACTCATAATTTTACCTCAACTTATTATCGACCGCTACTGGGGAAATAATAATTTTATTGCCTGGGGATTTTATACGAATGCCGCCATTTACGGGATTATTTTTTACATCAATTACATTTGGCTTGTTCCCCTTCTTTACCTGAAAAATAAAAGACCTGCTTACTTTATTTCAGCATTGGTTGTTATTCTGGGTTTTTATGCGCTGTTCTTTTTCATTGATAATTTGATACACGACCCGGAAAGGGAAAAAATAATAACAGAAGCATTTGAAAAACTTGCCCGAAATAAGGTGCTTCCCCGGCCACCTTTTCGCGTTTTGCAAGTCTATTATTTTGCGCTCATTTCGGTTATTGTAACTGGTTTTTCAATCGGTCTCCGGGTAATGGAACAACATTCAGCCAGTGAAAAAAGACAAAAAGAGCTGGAGCGGGAAAAATTGAATTCAGAACTTGCATTTCTTAAAAACCAGGTCAGCCCGCACTTCTTTTTCAATACGCTAAATAATATTTATTCGTTAATAGAAGTAAACGCAAAAGACGCACAGGAATCAGTATTAAAACTCTCGAAATTAATGCGTTACCTTTTGTACGAATCGGAGAATGGTGTTACACCATTGAGCAACGAAATCAATTTTATGAGGCACTACATCGACCTGATGAAACTGCGATTATCTAAAAAAGTGGAATTGAAAATTGACCTTCCTGAAAATGATATTCAGCTGAGTGTTCCACCTTTACTGTTTATTCCTTTTATTGAAAATGCATTTAAACACGGCATCAGTTATCGCGAAAAATCCTTTATTTCTATCTCGATGCAGGTAGAAAACAAACGAATACTATTTAAATGCGACAACAGCTATGGACAGACCTCCAGCAATGAAACGGAGAACTATTCCGGTATCGGGCTGGAAAATGTAAAAAAACGGCTCAATCTTCTCTTCCCGGGGAAACACGTTTTAACTATTGAGTCAAAAGAGAAATTGTTTCATGTTGACCTCGAAATAGAATTGCCATGATACATACCATTGCTATCGATGATGAACCCCTCGCCTTGCAACTTGTTTCGGGGTACATTTCAAAGACACCTTTTCTGGAACTGGTAAAGACATTTGATAACCCGATAGACGCCATGGATTTTCTGGATGAAAACCCAATCGACCTAATTTTTATGGACATCCAAATGCCTGATTTGACCGGGATTGAGTTTACGCGTATTTTGGAACACCGGCCAAAAATAATTTTCACCACAGCTTATGAAAAATATGCGCTCGAAGGATTTAAACTCGAAGTGACCGACTACCTGTTAAAACCTTTCAGTTACGAGGAATTTTTGAAAGCTGCCCGAAAAGCAGAACGACAAATCAGGCTGGAACAAGCAGAAAAAAAAGAAACTATTGAGGCAAACAGTGAATTTCTTTTTTTGAAATCAGAGTACAAAATAAGGAGGATCAACTTTAACGACATTAAATATATTGAAGGATTAAAAGATTATGTAAAAGTCTTTCTTCAAAATGAATCCAAGCCTATTTTGTCCATCAATTCGCTGAAATCGATGGAAGCCAAACTTCCTGAAAATAAATTTATGCGTGTGCACCGATCGTATATTGTCAACCTCGAAAAAGTGGAAACTATTGAACGAAGCCGGATTGTTTTTGGCAAGGTTTATATCCCGGTAAGTGAACAGTACAGGGAGAAGTTCCAGCAATTCCTGGATAAGAATTTTCTTTAATAAAATTATCGCCTAATATCTCCCCAAATCTTCGCTAAGAAATTTGCTAACCAGTTGATGGTATTGATATTATATCTATTTTTAGATCCAAAACCTAAAATAAATTGATAAGCCAATCTCAAATAGCATATTCACACCATATTTTCAGCCCTGCGCCGGTGAGAACTACTGATTTTGATTTTTTAGTAAAGGTTGGTTTATACGCCCAAATTGTTGGGTTGCACATACGTTGAGTTTAATTGTAAAAGAGTACGATACGCAATGATAAAATGAAAAAATAAATATTGATTTAAGTATTGAAATCAATATCGGACAACTAAAAAATTAAAAATATAAGTATAGAATTTATATAGTGGATTTTCTGTTTCATAAATATTAAAGATTAGAATGAAAAATCATTTTCGACTTGAGAATTGAATCTCGCTCAATAAAAAATAAATTTGATATGAATAATAAATTTTACAGCAAGAAAAGTCGTTCGTTCGGGGGAATTCTGATAGCAGCTATTTTATTTATTTCATTAATTGTCTATGGACTACCAGTCCTTCTTCATGATACATTTGATTTAATGGGATTCATTGTATCAAGTCTGATTGTTTCAATAACAATAGGGTTATTTTTATGGCTTTGGATTGGGACTTATTACTTAATTGACAATGAAATGCTAATTGCGAAATCTGGACCACTTATTTGGAAAGTTCCAACTAAGGAAATATCATTTATTCGGTTAAATCAGGAAACCATTGGAGGAACGTGGAAACTGACTTTATCATGGAAATGCATTGAGATAAAATACAAAAAGTCTCGTTCAATATTTATTTCTCCAAATAATGAAAGTGATTTTTTAGATAGGTTGGTTAAAATAAATCCTCAAATTGAGATTAAACAGAAATAGAATAAAGAAAACAACATAAACACAACAAAGTGTAAACTTTATAGCGGGTTGGTGGTCTCCCGGGCGGCAGATTCCAGCATCGATTTTCTTCGTCCTTTGGACGGAAAATCACTCCGAGAATCCGCTACAAAAACTTAAACCAACCGATGCGTATGCGTTTAAATCCGCTGCAAAGATTTCACCATTCATTGTCAATTTATTTTTAGGTTTGAAATTATTAAAAACCTAAATTAGTGAAATAATTTTTACCTTAAGAATAAAAACTATGAATAAACGATTCTTATACCTGATTATGATTGCATTAGCATCAATCCTACCTCTATCAGGCTGGGCAATTGGTGGCAAAGATTATATCTCAACAACGGAAGGCGAAGATTTTTTTGCGCTGTCTGCTTCCGGAAAATCGACCACATTTTACATAAGTTCTGATGATTTCGCGGGTGTAATCCGGGCTTTGAAAGATTTAAAGACGGATATCGGTAAAGTAACGGATAATGAACCTGCCATTGTTTATAATGAAACTCCTTCGCAGAAGGAAGCAGTTATAGTGGGTACGTTGGGCAAAAGCCCGGTGATTGACCAACTCATAAAGACCGGAAAGATTGATGTAAAAAACATTTCCGGGAAATGGGAAAATTATCTTATCCAGGTGGTAAACAATCCATTGCCCGGTGTTGATAAAGCACTTGTGATTGTCGGAAGCGATAAACGCGGTACCATTTATGGTATTTATGATGTGTCGGAAAAAATTGGTGTATCACCGTGGTACTGGTGGGCCGATGTTGCGGTCGAACACAAAGATGCGCTTTATGTAAAACCCGGAATTTATTCGGAAGGACCGAGCGTAAAATACCGCGGCATTTTCTTAAATGACGAAGCTCCTGATTTGTCCAACTGGGTAACTGAAAAATACGGAGAGGTAAAACCCAGCGACAATCCACCAATCCCTGCCGGAGTTGCAAATTACAATCACGAATTTTACGAACGTATTTTTGAGTTGATTCTCCGGTTAAAGGGAAATTACCTTTGGCCTGCCATGTGGAATAATGCCTTCAATGAAGACGATCCTGAAAATCCGCGCCTCGCCGATGAGTACGGTATTGTAATGGGTACTTCGCACCAGGAACCAATGCTTCGTGCACAAAAGGAATGGGACAGGCGCTATATGAAAACATTGGGTAGTTGGGATTATTATAAATACGCTGATACCATGAATACATTCTGGCGGGAAGGGATCCGGCGCAATAAAGATTACGAAAGCATTATTACCATGGGATTGCGCGGCGCCAACGACAGCGAAATAAAAGGGGACGTGAAAGACAATATAAAAATGATTGAAGGCATTGTAAAAACACAACAAAAAATCCTGGCCGAAGAAATGAACCCTGATATAACCAAAATTCCGCAGATGTGGTGTTTATACAAGGAGATAAATGATTATTATGACCAGGGAATGACAGTGCCTGAAAATATTACGCTTTTATGGTCAGACGACAATTGGGGCAATATCCGAAGATTACCTTCCACTGAGGAACGTAAACGCAGCGGGGGCGCAGGTGTTTATTATCATTTTGACTATCATGGAGGTCCGCGTAGTTATCAGTGGGTCAATACCAACCCGATTCCTAAAATATGGGACCAGATGGCGCTTGCCAAACAATATAGTGCCGATAATATTTGGATCGTAAATGTTGGCCATTTTAAAGGGTATGAGTTTCCAATGCAATATTTTCTGAGCCTGGCCTGGAATACCGATCAGTGGAATAATTCCAATCTTAACGAGTTTACGCGTTTATGGGCAGAAGAACAATTCGGGCCAACTTATGCAGGCGAAATCGCCGACATTCTTTCGAAATACACAAAATATAACGGACGTCGTAAACCCGAATCGTTAACCCCTAGAACTTACAGCCTCACAAACTATAATGAAGCGGAAACCGTTGTTGCCGATTTTAATAAAATTACCGCACAAGCTGAAGCCATTTATAACAAATTACCGCTTGAAAAACAGGTTGCTTTTTATGATCTTGTTTTATTTCCGACTAAAGCCAGTGCATTGGTTAACGAATTGTATATGACCGCAGGAAAGAATGAATTATATGCGCGACAGGGCCGAGCAAGTGCCAACGAAATGGCAACCCGCACACGCGATCTGTTTCGGGCTGATACAAGCTTAATGGGCTATTACAACCGGGAATTTGACAACGGAAAATGGAGTCACTTTATGGATCAGGCACATCTTGGTTACAGGAGTTGGAGTCCTCCCCCAACCAATAATATGAATGCTATCAGGCTTAAAGAACTAGAAATACCCGACTCTGCCCTGATTGGAGTAGCATTGGAAGGAACAGAGTCAAGCTGGCCCGGATCTGCTGATGAAGCCAAATTGCCTGAATTTGACCTGTTCAGTAATCGCCAGCACTATATTGAAATTTTTAACAAAGGAAAAATTCCTTTTGATTACAACATAACGACAAATGTTCCCTGGCTTACATTAAGTAAAACAAAAGGAACTGTTAGTAATGAAGACCTACGCATATTAATCAGCCTGAACGAATTTCAGCTACCTGAAGGAAAAGATGAAGGAGTAATTACCATTTCTGGTGCCGGAAAGAAAGTTGATGTAAAAGTCAATGCATTTAAGCCAGCTTTTGTCGATATGGTAAACTTTCATGGTTTTATTGAAACCGGAGGTATCATATCTATCAATGCAGAAAATTATTCAAAAAACATTGAAAAGGGAGACCGCAAATGGGCTTTGGTTGAAGATTATGGGCTTACGTCATCGGGGTTAAGAGCCACAGCACCTGTTAACGCACCGGCAGCAACACCCGGGAAAGACGCTCCATGTCTTGAATACCCAATGTATTTCTTCTCAAATGATTCAGCTGAAGTTACATTGGTCACTTCGCCGGTTTTAAATCTTATCCCGGGTCGGGATATTAGGCTAGCGGTCTCATTCGATAACGAAGAACCTCAGTACGTTACTGTCGTTCCCGAAAAGTATTTAATTGATTATTCAAATCGCGACTGGAGCCAGATAGTAGTCGATCAGGCACGGCACCTGCAAACAACGCTTAAAATTCCCGGCACGGGGTTCCATACTTTCAAAGTGTGGATGGTTGATCCGGGAGTGGTTATCGAAAAGGTGATTGTAAATACAGGCGGTCTGAAACCTACTTATCTGGGCCCTTCTGAAAGCTTTTCAGTGAACTAAATATTTTTAATGACTTTGAAAGTTTGTTTTTTGGTTTGATCAGCTCTCATAAAATGTTTAATTTTAAACGTATCTTTTTGATTACGAAGGAACGAAGCATAAGCAATTTTATATCCTAACTCAGGCTTTAAGTGTAGGGAAATGATCACATTCCTAAATAAAAAAACCAGAATTACAGCTTCGCTAATAGGAGTTCTGTTAGGTATTAGTGGCATGTTCAACCACGGATTATTTGAAATACTTCAAGGCAGTAGTTCAACAAACGGCTTCTTTATTGAAGCTATAGGCGAAGCAGACAGATTCTGGATTCACGGAACAGAAGCAGCCTTTACACTTATACCCAATTTTCTGATCACAGGAATTTGCGCTGTTCTTACTGGTTTTACTATTGTTGTCTGGTCTTTAAAATATATTCATATTAAACACGGAACTACCGTTTTCTTATCGCTTTTAATATTGTTAACGCTTGTTGGTGGTGGAATTGGATATATCTTACTTTGGCTGCCAACCTGGACTTTTGCAACCCGGATAAATAAATCGTTGCACTGGTGGGAAAAAGTAATGTCAGCTGGATTGAGAAATAAATTATCAGCGCTTTGGATTATTTTTCTGATCGCAACATCAATTGCCTGGTTAACATTAATGGAACTGGGAATTTTTGGTTATTTCCCGGGACAAAATGATCCGGATATCATTTTAAATATCGTTTTTATATTTTTATTCTCTTCAGCTGTTTTGGCAAGTATAACTTTTATTTGTGCTTTTGCCGGCGATATTGAAGAACAAAATTCTTAATACATGCACTAAAGATTTTGAGAACAAAAACGACTCGCCATCAAACAGAAATTATATGAGTAAAAAAGATTGGAACCCTGAATTATACTTGAAGTTTGGGAAAGAAAGAATTCAACCCTCGATTGATTTAGTATCAAGAATAGAATTTGATAATCCTGCTTCTATTATTGATATTGGTTGCGGCCCCGGAAACAGTACACAAATTCTTTATCAAAGGTGGCCAAACAGTAAAATCCTGGGGACTGACAATTCTGCGGCGATGATCCTTAAGGCAAAACAGGATTATCCAAATCAGGAGTGGCAACTTGCCGATGCAGAAAAAGACGTTATTCCCGGTAAATATGATATTGTATTTTCTAATGCTTTGATTCAATGGATTCCGGATCATAATCAACTTTTAAAACGATTTGCAGATTTATTGAACGATAGAGGAGTTTTGGCAATTCAGGTGCCACTGTTCCTTGACATGCCAATATCGAAATCTATTACACGGATTTCAAAAAATAAAAAATGGTCAGATTTAACCGGGAGTGCAAATAACCTGTTTACCATTCATAATTCATCCGAGTATTATGATATGCTTTATGAATTTTTCACTTCAGTTGAGTTATGGGAAACGCATTACATGCATATTATGGATTCGCAATATTCCATTCTGGAGATGATCAGAAGTACTGGATTAAAACCTTATTTGGAAAGACTTAAAAGTGAATCAGATAAAAAGGATTTTGAAAATTTGGTTCTTGAGGATATAAAAAAAGACTATCCTGAACAAAAGGATGGAAAAGTATTATTCCCGTTTAAAAGATTATTTATCGTTGCAAGGAAATAACCGGGTATAATAAATAATTAAATATAGAACTGTACAATAAGAATAAAAACAAAATTACAGGCATCGTCTTATTCATTGTTTTAATGTTGCTACTCATTCTGAAAATAATTCTCAAAAATCCTTAACAATATATTCATTGGGATAAACAATTGAATATCGTCTAACCATTTCTAAAAACCATAAAATTATGATCCAAATATCAACTAATAAAAAGAAATTAGACATTAAACTAATCCATGAATTTTTATCCAAAGAATCCTATTGGGCAAAAGGGCGGGATATCGAAGTTGTAAAACGGTCGATTGAAAACTCCCTTTGCTTTGGTGTTTATGATGATGAAAAGCAAATTGGATTTGCAAGAGTAGTAACCGACTTTGCCATTTTTGCCTGGTTGCTGGACGTTTTTATTCTTGAGAATTACAGGGGAAAAGGATACGGTAAAATGTTGATGAAAGCAATAATGTCTCATGATAAACTGCAAAATCTCCAGCGCTGGGGACTTGGAACGGATGATGCACACGGACTTTATGAGCAATTTGGATTTAAACCTTTGAGAAAACCCGGAAATATGATGGAAATTTCCAGGAGGAAAACAGACGAAAATAAATAAGGATTGTTGATTCATAAAGTGACATTGTGTCATAAATAACCCTGAATTTAAAGAATCAGAAGTGAATGATTAAAATAAAGAGGCTACCCTCGTTAAAGAAGATAGCCTCTGAAAATATATTAATATGAACCTTTTTTATCTCTCGCTATTTGACGGTTTAATTACATAATATGCATATTCTCCGTCAGGATAGAAACCTTCAATAAGAATCGGTTTTTTATCGTCTGACCGCATATAAACCCGGTTTACATCTTCCTGACTTGAAACCGGCACCTTATTAATTTCCGTAATTATAAATCCTTCTTTTACTCCGGCATCTTTTAGCTTACCTTTTGAAAGCTTAGTTATCTGAACGCCTTCATCGATTTGCAGCTTGCCCAAAACCTCATTGGAGATTGGCCCAAACTCTGCCCCAAGTTCTGATGTAGGTTCTTTCACGATGGAAGTATCACCTTTCATATTACGTAATTCAACGTTGATGTCTCTTTCTTTTCCATCCCTAATAATGCCAACAGTGATCTTATCACCAGGATTGTACCTGCCAATTTGTTCCTGTAACTGTGGGCCGGTATTTACGGGAGTTCCGTCAATTGAAACAATAATGTCACCTTTTTTGATACCTGCTTGACGTGCAGCTCCATCATCAGTAGTACTTACTACATAAGCGCCTTCCATTTGACTAAGATGAAGTGCTTTACCAATACTATCAGTAACGGTCTGCATTGTCACGCCTAATACAGCTCGCTGAACTTCACCGTATTTTTTCAAATCAGCTACTACTTTACGTGCAATTGTTGAAGGTACGGCAAATGAATAACCAGAGTAGGAACCTGTTTCAGAAGCAATCGCCGAATTGATTCCAACAAGTTCTCCTTTTGTATTTACCAGTGCTCCCCCGCTATTCCCGGGATTAACAGCTGCATCTGTTTGAATAAATGACTCCAGAGGCATCTGTCCACTGATAATGCCTATACTTCTAGATTTGGCACTTACTATCCCAGCTGTTACTGTAGAAGTGAGGTTAAACGGGTTTCCAACAGCTAGTACCCACTGTCCAAGTCTTAACGCATCAGAATCACCCCACTTCAGGATATGGAAGATTGTCAGCATCGATTTTTACCAATGCAATATCAGTGTTAGGATCCTTCCCGATTACCTTGGCAGTAAATTTACGGTTATCATCTAAAATAACGTCAACATTTACTGCATCATCAACTACGTGATTATTGGTAACAATATAACCATCGGGACTAATAATTACTCCGGAACCAGAAGCCATTTCATACTGTGGTTGTTGTCTTTGCCGTGGTCCGTTTCCTCCTTGCCCTGGTCCAAAAAAGAAATAATAAAACGGGTTATCCATTTGTGGCCCTGCCTTTTCTTCCATTTTTACCTGGATATGAACGACCGCAGGCACACTGTTTTCTGCTGCCCACGTTAAATCAGGCAATTGTCCTTGTTGTGAAGAATTAACAACTTGATTTGCCAGATGTATTGGTGTTGCTTCTCTTACAACTACTTGTTGTTGAGAACCATTGATTTTCGTATAAATAAATACGACTAATGTTGCTGCTCCGACTGCGACAGCAAACATTGTAAAAATATTTCTTAGCTTTTTCATGATGTAAAGTTTTAAATACATACTTTGCCCCGCTTTTTTCAAATAGCATACCCGTACTTCGGGATTTTACATTAATTTGCTAAAATTATGTTATGTTAACACAACGTGCAGATTATTAATATTTAAGCACAATTAGAAACGCATTTATGTCAGTTTATTTTATTATTTTTTAACTTTCTAAGCATTTTACTGTAAATTTTGTCAGTTATAAACCAACGATAGGTATTAATTGATTTATTTAATTCACAATTTTAATTCTGGATGGTTAGTGAATTTTTTTGATATAAGTGTTCTACAAACAAATAAATAAAGATTATTGTTAATTAGTAAAATATCAGTTATGAAATCAATGACTTGTAAAGAATTGGGTGGAGCATGTGATGTAGTATTTAAGGCTAATACTTTTGAAGAAATAGCCGGGATAAGCAGAAAGCATGGAATGGAAATGGCTCAAAAAGAAGACAAAGCACACCTTGAAGCCATGGACAAAATGCAAAAACTAATGCAGACTCCAAATGCTTTGAATGAATGGATGGAAATGAAAAGAAAAGAATTCGACGCACTTCCTGAAGATGCCTAATATCACAATCGGAATTCCTGATTTAAAAATTACCACATCAATTCTAAAATTTAAAACAAGTGGCTTACGACATTTATTTGGCTGACCGCATCAGGACAGCATTAAAAGACAAAAGAATTGCATTTGAAGAACGGCAAATGATGGGTGGACTTTGCATTATGGTTAATGACAAAATGTGCATTGGAATAATGAAAAATGATTTAATGGCACGTATTGATCCTGATATTTATGTTAGAGAGTTAAACAGGAAGGGATGTAAAATTATGGATTTTACCGGAAGGCCAATGAAAGGTTATGTACTTGTTGAACCAGAAGGAATTGATACCGAAAACGAGTTAAATTATTGGATAAATCTTTGTCTTGATTTTAATCCAAAAGCAAAATCAAGTAAAAAAAGAAGATGATGAATACTTCTTTTAAGCTGAAATATAAAATTATACTGTAGTTTCCTATATCACGTTTAGCGAAAAATCAAAAAAAAGAGTAACAGTCCAGGTATTTCTGTACTTGTTACCCTATTTTTCAAAATATAGCTTCCTAATTAATATTTATGTTTACCTTAAAGAAGCCCTACCTTTATATTGAGGAGCTTCACTCATGACGCAATTTGCAACATCTCCATCTACATCAAATATCATAAATTTAGGATTGTCAGCGGTATAAGGAGTCCATGATCCGGCGTCCTTTCCATTTGGATTGCCGTACTTGGCAAAATTAGTCCAGTAATCCACCATTTGAAGGCTTAACGCCTCATCGCCTGCTGTAAATGGTCTCCAACTGTGTCTGAATGAATGGAATATATACCATAAATCGGAAGAATGGAAAGCACCACTTTCGTCGCCTGGGAGTGGGCGTGCAAACATATACGCATAAGCAGGTTTGCTGCTTTGCTCTGAGCGCAGCAAACAAAAATCTCCAATGGCTTTCGACATATCATTCATATCATTGGCTGTAAAACCAAACATATAAGGAATGTCAGGAATTTCGTTTGCACGAGCTGCATCACTGAATGAACCGGTTAGGAAATAACCATCGACAACAGGACTAAAAAACATACGTTTGCCTGTTGCAGCGGTATACTCATTAGCCATTTTTGTCAACTCATCAAAGGGAATTGTACGCATTTCATCCAGCGTTGTTTTGTTAAAATAATCCATAAACGCCTTGTTTGCCATTTGAATAGTATCAAACGGCATGCTTGGTCTGGAAGCACCTAATCCACCGCCACTCATACTTATCGCTTTGCTAACCAAAGCTTTCGATTGCGGAGAGGCACATAACGTCTGAACGCTACCTGCACCGGCACTCTGACCAAAGATCATTATATTGTCAGGATCTCCTCCAAATTGTGCTATATTGTCATGAATCCATTTGAGTGCTGCAGCCTGATCCATTACACCATAATTACCGGAAACACCATGCGGGCTTTCAGCCGATAAAAGAGGGTGTGAAAAGAACCCAATTACCCCAAGACGATAAGTTACCTGAACCAAAATAACACCTCTTGAAGCATAATCAACGCCACCGTCCATTTCAGGTTCATAAGCAAAACCCTCACGATAACCTCCACCATGTATCCACATAGCCACAGGGAGTTTTTTTGCTGTTTGGCCAGCAGCTGGAGTCCAGACATTCAAATAAAGACAATCTTCGGTAAATGGAACAGAACCACTTGCACGCCATTCCCTTCCATAAAAACTTTCAGGATCCCAGGTTGTTTGCGATGCAGCATCGCCATATTTATCAGCGACTTTAACACCTTCCCAGGGCACTACGGGTTGAGGTTCTTTCCAGCGCAGGTCCCCAACAGGAGGTGCTGCAAAAGGAATACCTTTATAAGATACAATTCCGGGAGTTGTAGTCTCAACGCCTTTTATCTGACCACCTTCAATGGTCAATACAGGATTCGGATCGGGTTTACTGCAAGAGGCAAAAACAAATGCAGCGAACGCCAAAATAAAAAAAGATAGATTTTTCATGATAACATTATGGTTTTTGATAGTTTGAATATTGCATTAGTCATATACAGACTATTACAGTTTATTCAAATATAATAAGAAACCGGATAAAACCAAGCACTGAATTTTTATTTAGCAATATTTACCGCTTTAGTAAATAACTTATCCGTTTATTAATTTTTTGGTACAAGTTGAACTTTAATTTATTATTTATCTTAGTAAAATTAAATGCTAATGATACTTAAAAAATGAAAATTTTACGATTTGCATCATCAAACATTGTGTTGTGGGTAGTATTATTTGGATTTCTTGCCTTTTTTTATCCCGAAACCTTTTTAATTTTTAAGAATTCCATTAACTGGTTTTTTGCGGGTGCCATGTTTGGAATTGGGCTGGTATTAAAAACAGAAGATTACCAAAACATCCTGAAATCGCCGCTGGCAGTATTATTTGGAACGCTTTGTCAGTTTACCATTATGCCACTACTATCGCTGGGAATTGGTGTGGCTCTGCACCTTCCTGATATGGTTATTCTTGGTTTGGTAATTACAGGTTCTGCTCCCGGCGCTATGACAAGTAACGTAATCTCATATCTTTCAAAAGCAGATGTTGCCTATTCAGTATCACTAACCACCGTTTCCACTTTTTTGGCTCCCGTGCTTACCCCTTTATTAACCCTGTTGTTGGTGGGACAACGAATTCCTGTTAGTTTTTGGGCAATGTTCAATACTATTGTTATTACAGTCATAATCCCGTTAGTGGCTGGTTTTGGTGTACGAAAAATAGTACCAAAATTTGTGGAGAAAGTAGAAGATTTGCCTCCTTTAATTTCGGTATTATCAATTGTAGTAATCACTTCTTATGTTGTAGCAGCCAATGTAAATAACCTGAGAAAGACAACATTTATAATTCTGATCGCTGTATTTCTGGTAAATTTATTTGGAATGGTTTTGGGATTTCTGGCAGGTTATATTCCAAAATTCAATTTAAAGCGAAGAAAAACACTCGCGATTGAAATCGGAATGCAGAATGCTGGGTTGGGAGTAGTACTGGCATTAAAACATTTTAATGAAACCGTGGCCATGCCAGCAGCATTTTATACCATCTGGTGTATTATTTCAGCCAGTCTTTTTGTGAGGTTGGTAAATATCTATAAGAATAATGATGCAGACTTGTAATTCCTATAATACAGGAATACTAGGTTCTAATAAATAGAATGAAACCTAATCTTTAAAATTAATTATAATGTTGATTTTTAATATTATCTGGATCATTTGGGCGCTATCAGAGGTTTTACTCACAATTATTGTTCGTTCGGGGAAAAATGATAAAAAGGGTCACGACAAAGGTACACTGGCGCTGATTTGGATTGTAATTATCCTTTCAATCTTTTCAGGGATTTATATTTCAAACAATTGGAGAATCACAATAAGTAACTCAAATTTTCTGCCTTACATCGGAATTGCCATTATTGTTACCGGAATGATAATCCGGTTTTATGCCATCTGGACGTTGGGAAGACTTTTTACAGTAAATGTTACCATAAGAGAAGGGCACACGATAAAAAAAGACGGAATGTACCGAATTGTAAGACATCCCTCCTATTCCGGTTCATTACTGTCATTTGCCGGATTTGGAATTTCACTGAACAACTGGATTAGTTTATTTACAATTGTAATTCCGGTTGCAATTGCATTTATTTATCGAATTAAAATTGAGGAGAAATTATTGATCGCCCAATTTGGAGAAGATTATTTAGACTACAAAAAAAATACGTACTTCTTAATACCCTGGATTTACTAGAAAACGAGTTGTAGTGAAAAAAAGGCCAAAAATAAAAATTGAGTTAACCTCTTCTGATTACTTTTTTGAAATTATAGGGTTAATTACATTGATTATCCTTGTCGTTCTGCCCATTTATTTCTTCAATGATTTACCCGCTCAAATTCCAAAACATTTTAATGCATGCAGGAGATGTTGATTCTTACGGAGATCGTAAAATAATCTGGCTTCTACCTGTAATTGGGTTTTTTCTGTACATTGGGTTAACGTTACTGGGTAAAATTCCCCACGCCTTTAATTACCCGATAAAAGTAACCAATGAAAATGCAAAGGACACTTGGAGAAAAAACAGTTCGCATTCTGAAAGTAGTTGTCATTCTTTCTTTCACCTTTTTAAATTACAAAACCATTTCAATTGCGCTAAATCGTTCACCGGAAATCGGGAAATTCTTTTTGCCGGTATTTCTATTTGTTATCTTAGCTTTTATCGTTACAATGTTTTATAAAATGATTAAAAACCAGTAACGCCAAATTATACCCTATGACAGAATTTGATCTTGACAAACAAACCATAAAAGACCTCGAAATATTTACTGACAACAGTGCGGCAAAATCAATTTCAAATTATTATAACCAAACAAAAACTTTTGGTGGCAGAAAATTCCTTTTTCAATTGATGAAAATCCCGGTAACTGATATTGAGGAATTAAAGGAAAGAACCAGATTGATTGCTTTTTTACAGGAAACCGGCTTTGAATTAAAGTTAAATTCAACACAATTCGATTTTATTGAACATTACCAACGATTAAATATTGCTCCGCTCAGAAATAACTTTGTGGATGCATTTTTACAGAACCTTTCATACCGGATTAATCCGAACAATAATTATTACATTATTAAAGCCGGTGTTCAGCAACTGGCTTATTTATTTATTCAGCTTAAAGAAAAATCGGAATTTATTGAAGGAAAGGAATACCCGGCAAAATTTCACAAACTCTGGGAAATTATTACCAACCTGATTACATCAACCGGAATTCAAAATATTTTACAGAAAGAAGCTAAAAATTGGTTATACAAGATTAAATAAACTCGACAATCTTTTTCGGAAAAAATATAAATCGGAACTGAATCAGCTTTTAAGTGTCATTTTCCAGCTCGATGCATATATTT
>CAWKJY010000030.1:0-105712 GCA_963849985.1 uncultured Prolixibacteraceae bacterium
ATCAAATGATTCAATAATAATTTTAACAACATTTTTTTTGTCGGATCTTACGGCAGTTTTCATTCTATTTCTTCGATATAAACCATTCAAAAACAGCAGTTGCGATTAAATAATTATGCTCATCAAAAATTTTTACTCTTACTTTTGTTATAAAACGATTCCTCTTATTATATTCACTAAGGAAACATTTCCTGTCTCCTTCCAAAAAGTCAGATTTTGAATATAAACTTCCACATCCAGGTCTGTGATATTTCATTTGTGTCCTTCGTATAACTGGTATAACCTTATTTTGAATTTCTTTGAATTGCTCAAGTAAAAACTGTCCGCTAGTGGCTTCAGCCAAAGCCACCTGGGCCGAAGCATGAATAGAATCAAGATGATTTTTAAGCTCAGATCTGTCTTCAAGCATGAATAGAAAATCTCGTTTTATCGATTCTTTTATATACATGAACTTGTGAAAAGGAATTGACAATATATTCATTTGTAGAATTTTAAACAATGGTTTACCAAATGTATCGAAAAATAGCTAAAAATGCACTTTAGTTCCCATAATTTGCTTTTCTAAAATTTTATATTATCTTTATTATCAGCAATTAATGATCTTTAAATAGCCGATGTTTCTGATGTAATAACCTCAGCTTTTCTTTAATAATTCATCAGAATTCTTATAATGAAAAACATTAAAATTGAAGATTAACCAACTGTAATATATTAACCCGCGATTAAACAAATTATCATCTCATGTTAAAACCTTCATTATGAAAAATCTGAAAACCAAAAATCAAAGTAAAAGCCTTAAGTGCTTTTTGATGAAAGAATTCTCACCCTTTATGCGAATCACTTCTTTGATTCTGATTCTGGCTTTTTTAAACTTATTTACAGGATGTATGAATTATTTTAAAGTAGCTCATAGCCCTGATCATAGCAGTACAAAAATTAATAATTTATATCAGGAGAACAAAGAATTAATAATTCATTATAATAATGAAGCCTGGATTATGGAAGTTCCGGAAGTGAATGACAATATTCTGACTGCGGTTGCCAAAAAAAGTTATATTTCTAGCCTTACACATCCGGTAAAAAAGAATGGTTCAAACCGCTTTATTATCAAGGCACCGTACAATCAATATAATGTTTTAAATGAAGTTCATATTTATACTACAGATTTAACCAGAAATTCAGATGATGTAATAAAAGTGCCACTGGATTCAATTAATAATGTTGAAATATATGAATTTGACAAGACTGCTACAGATGCTTCCTATTTTTTAGGCGTAGTTGGCGGTACTGTGGCATCATCTTTGGCTGGATTTCTTATATTAGCAGCTATTGCATCATGTCCATTCATTTATGTACCGGTAGACGATAATTATGTTCTTGTAGGCGAAATTTACAGCGGTAGTGTTTACCCTCCGTTGGAACGCCATGATTATCTTAAACTTCCAAATCAAACTACGGAGAATAATTCCTTTCAGTTAAAAATTTCAAATGAATTAAAAGAAAAACAACACACTAATTTATTGGAATTGTGGGTGTTTAATCATGATAAAAATACGGAAATTTTGGTGGATAAATATGGTCAGGCTCATACGCTAAAAAATACTTTGTCACCTATTTCAGCAACAAATTTGGAAAATCAGGAAATATTGGATAAAGTGGCTAAAGTTGATGACAAATTTTATACTTCAACCCAGTATACAGGGGAAATTGCATTAACTGATGGAGTAATTGCCGAATTTCAAACTCCGGAAAATTCAGAATATGCAAACGTAAAAATACGTGCAAAAAATGATGTTATACTGGATTACATGCTTGGGGAATTTTACGATGAAATCGGTGATTTGTATAAACCATGGAACAGACTGCAAAAGAGAGCCCCGGAAGAAAAGCAAAGGAACTGGACCTTGAACCAAAATATTCCGCTGAAACTTTCTGTTGAAAAAAACGGAAATTGGGAATACATCGATTATTACCATGTTGTCGGTCCGGTTGCGATGAAAGAAGATATATTGTCATTTCATTTAGATGGAACGGAATCAAATCCGCTTAAAATTAAGTTGGAATATGGAAATTTCTTTTGGGACATCGATTATGTGGGAGTAGATTTTAGCAATAATGAGAACGTTGATTACCAAATTGTTTCTGTTGATAATGCATTAGACCAGGATAACAAAAGCGTAAAAAAGAAATTGACTTCTGACGACAACAGATACTATTCACAAAATTTTACCGGAACTTATGCATTGGTTGATTTTACAATTCCTGAAAAATCGCAAGATCAACAAACAATTTATCTTCATAGTAAAGGATGGTATGAAACATTAAGAAATCCCATCCGGAACGCCTGACAGAGAATATCTCGAAACTTTTAAACAGCCAGGCAGATTTAATCAGTTTGTAAAAGATTATGTTCAGAGCATTGCATCGAGAAACTAAAAGTAGATATTGACATATAAATTCAGTAAAATTAAAAGTTCCCGAGATTTTTATGAAAAATGAAATTCCACCTCAACTCGTTTCGGGAATACGTGCTAATTTATTACGTGTCAGATTAATGTCGTTTTTATTTTGGCAGGTATCAGTGAGTTACAAAAATGTTTTTAAAGCATGGAAAGATTTGAAAAAGATGCAGAATAAAAGAGCTGCTTCTCATGGTAATATAAAAATTTCCAAGTTTATAAAAACCGGTAAAAAATATTTTTGGGTTTCCGATAATTTCGCTTTCCCTTCCAAGAACTTAAAAAATCTTATCAAAAATGAGGCTCTTCAGTCGGATGAAATTTTAGATGAGAATTCGAAAATAATTCCTTTACAAACGGTTGTCTGGGGAATTACCAATCGCTGTATGTTAAACTGTAAACATTGTTACGATTGGGAAAATATTGATAAACAGGATCATCTCACTCTCGAACAGTTGAAAATGATTCTTAGCAAAATAATGGAACAGGGGATTCGACATATTCAAATAAGTGGCGGCGAACCTTTAGTGCGATTTAACGATTTGATTTTATTATTAAAAGAAGCTTCTGACAAAGTTGATTTTTGGCTTTTAACATCGGGATTTGGATTAACTCCGGAAAAGGCAAAAGCTCTGAAACTTGCCGGGTTAGTTGGGGTAAGTATTAGTCTTGACCATTGGGAAGAAAAAAGTCATAATAATTTCAGAAATAATAGAAATAGCTTCGATTGGGTGAAAAAAGCCGTAGAAAATTGCAGGAATGCCGGGATTTTAGTTGCACTCTCACTATGCGCCACAAGGGAATTTACGACAAGAGAAAATTTGATTCGTCTTATGCTGACCTTGCAAAAAAGTACAACGTACATTTTATGCGAATTCTTGAAGCCAGACAAGTAGGGAATTTCCAAAACAAACAGGTACAATTGCTAAATTCACAAATTTCTCTCTTATCAGAATTCATGATTACTTTGAATTCTGATAAAAAGTATAGAAAATATCCTATCGCTATATTTTATGGAAACCATCAAAGAGAGCTCGGATGTCATGGTTCGGGAAGAAGATATTTATACATCGATTCCGACGGAGAAATTCATGCGTGCCCATTTTGCCACGGAAGTGTTGGTAATATTCTGGATATTCCGTTAACAGAAGGAATTGTACAATTAAGAAAGCGCAAATGCCACGTATTTAAAATGTTTGTGGCACCCAACCAGGAAATGCGCATTAAAGCCATTAATGTAAAAGAAGATGTACCCAATAAAATATATGAGGATATGGGATAATTGTGTAGATACATTGAGTTTCTCACGGAAGAAAAATCGCTATCCGAAAGAATATATAAATCAATATTATTCAGGCTCAACAAAGTACATATCCATTTCTCCTTTTCCTTTGGCTGAAATTTTACCGCGGTGCATGCAATGGAATTCATTTTTTACCAATTCATAGGTTGAATGACTGATATTTACTTTTCCAATTTCACCGCTGCTTTCCATCCGGCTGGCAATGTTAACTGTATCTCCCCAGATATCGTATGCAAATTTCTTCACTCCAACAATTCCAGCGACAACCGAACCGGTATGCACGCCAATCCGGGTTTCAAAATAGGACTCACCCTTGTCTAATTTTGCTTTTTTGTATTCCTTCATAAATTCCTGAATTTCCAAAGCGGCTTGTACTACATCTGTTGCATGGGTTTGGTTGGGCGTTGGAAGTCCGCCAGCCGCCATATACGAATCTCCAATGGTTTTTATTTTTTCTATGCCATGTTTTAGCATGATATTATCAAACGCTGAAAAACAATAATTGAGTTCAGAAACCAGTGCTTCAGCTGAAAGGTTTTCAGACAACTTGGTGAAACCCTGAAAATCGGTAAAAAGCACAGTGACCTGGTTGATCATTTTTGCTTCGGCAGAACCTTTTAATTTTAGTTCATCAGCAACTTCAGCTGGCAGAATATTCAACAGCAATTCATCGCTTCTTTCTTTTTGAGCAACTACTTCTGCTGTTCGTTCAGTTACTTTTTGTTCCAGTTCGCGATTCACTTTTGTCTGTAACTGCTGGTTTTCTTCCAGTTGAATAATAATTTCCTTTTGTTTATTCTCATTTTCCTTTTTCAGTACGTTAATCCTATCGGCCAACGCAAACGACAGTAAAACAACTTCTGCCATGTGGCCCATGAAAAGCCCGTGAGTGGTGAAAAAATTACTTGGAATCACATTGTTAAGCGAAAGAATAAACGTAATTACCAAAACGAGGTAAGCTGACCACCCAATGAGGAAATATTTTGCCGTATGAATTCCACGTCTTAAACTTACGATACCTGCTACAATAAAATAAACACATGCCAGCAGGCTAAACAATTGCGAGAGCCCAAGCGCTGCTGCATAAACTCCGGCAACATCTAACCCCGCAATCAAAACATTTACAATAATAGTAGCCCAGCCCCAGTAGAACAGAATTTTCTGGTCTTTTTCAATTCGAAGAAAACGAAGTGTGAATAGCGTTATAATGCCATTTGTAAAACTGACCAAAACCGGAACCAGCGGATTCAACCCGGGCTGGTTGGACCAGATAAACTGAAATGCGAAACCTTCCAAACCTAAGTAAAATGCAACTGACCCAATAATGTAAAGCAGGTAATAAAGATAATAGCGCTCCCGAACGGATAAATAAATAAAAAAGTTATAGATAAATGCGAACAGCATCACTCCGAGATAAAGCCCCCAAAACAGGTTATGTAACTGGTTATTTTCAACAAATTTGTTTTTGGTTGACAACGCAATCGGAACCTGAAACGGATAAAAGCTTTGGCCTTTTATGTAAATGGTGGTTTTATTACCTTTAGCAATTTTCAAATCCAGCAACCAGTTTTCAGAATCTACCGGCCTTTCTTTAAAAGGTCTGGCTGAACCACCGGTAAATAATTGCTTTGGTGAATCTCCGTTTAACTCATAAACTTCCAGATGACTTAAAAGAGGGGCATTTATTTCCAGGTAAAGTTCTTTGTCGGTCTGGCTTATTACCGAAAAGCGCATCCAAACAGGATGTTCTGTATTACCGAGGTTCAAAATTTCTGTTTCACAAGGGGTAAAATTTTGATGAAGCACATCATGGAGACTTAAGGCATCAGTTGTATCCATAAGGTACTCCAGGTTTTTCCCGATTATCAATCGTTCGCCATCTTTAATCATCACCGGATTTTGGGCGGAAACTGAAGTAAATAGCCCTGCCCAAAGAAATATCCAGATCGCAATAATTTTAATATTTTTCATATACAATCGGTGTATCGTCAAATAATGTTATTTGTTTGTTTTCCAACTCGGCGTCAATAGGAGCACCTATCGATTGCGGATAATGAAAGAAATTATCAGGATCGTATTTTGTTTTAATACTAACAAGCTGATTATAATAAGCTCCCCAGTAAGCCACCTGAAAACCGGTTTGGTCAACATTCGGATAATTTTGGTACGAATGACCATTGGTATATTGTTCCAAAAATTGGTAAAACTGAATCATCCATTCCCTGTTTTTCTCCTGGTCATTTGATGCTTTATCAAAAAACAGGATGGTATATAAATCAAAAAGTACATCCCGATGGATAAATGCTGATTGTTCAGCCGGATATTGATTGATCACTCCGCCATAACCTTCGAGATCGAGCATTCCGTAATTGTTCGGAACAGTTTTAAAGAAATTCAGAATATTAATGTAGTCATCAACACTAAGGCAACGGGCAACGTAGGCACTGCGTCCGTAAAATTTAACATCCATAGGAACATTCGGCGGAATACCTTCGACTACCTTATTATTTATTACTGAGTATTTTCCCTGTGTTTTAAATATTACACTTACCCCGGCTATTTGCATTAATGGTGTTAAAGCTGCATCCAGATCTGCTTCGGTGCCAATAAATACGGCTCCAAAAACCACTTTCTTATGATTATCGGTTGTCGTGTCGGTGTACACCAGGGTTTCGATACCAAGACTTGGAAATTTAAACCCTGTCAGATAATTTTCCTGAATGGCATACAATGCCTGAGCCGCATTGGTAGAATCCGACTCAAAATCCCAGGAGAGTTGTAAGCCCCAGATCAAATCCAGTGGAAATATCTTATATCTTATATTAAGCAGCACACCAAAATTTCCCCCGGTCCCGCCACGCACTGCCCAAAAAAGGTCAGCATTTTGATTGGGATTGGCAACCACAAGACTGCCATCAGCAAGCATCATCGTAAATTCCAATACAACATCAGATTGAATTCCGAAAGCTCGGGATGTGAGCCCGTAACCGCCGCCCTGCATAAAACCTGCTACCGAAACCGTTGGACAACCTCCGCCAGGCAAATGCATTCCAAAGAACTCTAACTGAGGATTTAAATCAGCAAATGTATTTCCGGCTTCAACCCAGGCATATTGATTTACCGGATCGACAAAAACAGATTTCAACCCGCTAATATCGATTACCATTCCATCGCAAACTGAATAATCTGTAAGGCTGTGTCTCCCCGATCTGATGGTTGTTATTATATCAGCTTCTTTGGCAATTTCAAGACACAACCGAACGTCTTCGTAATTGGCAACGAAAGCAATAATTAGTGGTTCTTTAGGATATACATCGTTGAATTCTTTTTTTGCATCGTCATATCCCTGCGTCCAGGGAAAAACAATTCTTCCTGTAATTTCACCTTCCAGCTTTGCCAGTCGCTCTTTTGTAACATTTAAACCAGCCGGAACAGTTATGTCTGAATCTGCAGCTGTTAACTTTTGAATTGTTTGCCGCTTTTCGATTTGGAGTGGAGTTAAGTGAAATTTCATGTTTGCTTTTTATCAGTTAATATAGAAGATTATATAATTATTTTGTTAAGCCAAAAATTTATATTCTGTTGACTTACATTGTTTTCGATGACTTCCTTAAAGCAATACTGAACACTTTGATTTGCTGATTTTCAGAGGGTATATTTAGCAGACATTAAGCTTATTTAATTTTTATCCCTCAGAAACCTTAACTTAATTGGATAGTCTTTAATACAATTTAAGACACATTTTGTTCAATGTGGAAATGATAACAATCCCTTTTCCCGGCAATGTATGACAAACTAAAATTAATATACTATTCTGCGATTATATTAGATGGCCTTCAGGTATTTCTTGCCAGCCAAAAAGAATAGTGCAGCAATTAGCATCGAACAACCAAAAGTTATGAGGAAGGAATCTTTATCATAACCGATGCTTCCAAAATAGGCATAAATGATGCAAACAGGAATATAACCGATCACATTGAACAGCAGGTAAGTTTTTAAATTCATTTTGTTGTATCCGCAAACAATGCATATACTTTCGGATAAAATGGGGATTCCTCTTGAAATTAAAATGGCCAGTGAACCATATTTGCGTAAAAAATAATTTGCTTTCTCATCCTCTTTTGCCTTCAGTCCCAGCGAAGTAAACCGTCCAAGATAATAACCAAATATGCTTCCAACCATTACGGATATAAATGAAAGTGCTGTTCCCGGAACAGGACCCAGAACAAAACCGTTGGTGTACATCACAATGCTGGACGGTACCGGCAATACAATATCTGAAGTCAGGGCAAGAAAACTTACCAAACTATAAATTAGTTTTTGATCGACAGATTCATGAAGTAATTCCGTGAAATAGTGTTCCAGGTTTTCAAAAAATATAAAAACAACTGAAATCAGAATAACTACGATGATAAAGGGAACTACTATTTTTTTCACAAGTACGGAGTTTTATTTGTCTTTTATTTTGGCTGAATTGCTTTTGTTTTACTGAATTCGAAAGATAAATCAACAGAATACAAAACCGGATTGGCATAAGTGTTTATATGTCCTTTTGCTGTAGTGCCTGCAGTTGGCCCGTTCGAAAGAATTCCACCATACATATATCCAACATTCACAACTTTAGCAGTATCTGAGAAAATTTTAACCGGGTCAAGAATATCCTGGTATCCATCGGCAACAAATTGTGGAAATGGCATAAAAATCGCATTACTCCCCAGATATCCGGGCAACAAGGATTGTGGCGGTAGCTGAACAAACTCTGCCAACGAGTCCCCGTCAGTGATAATAAAATCTACGAGGTTGGAAAATGGCATCGGAATACCGTCGTCGCCAATTACAAGACCACCGCTACCTGAGCTGTATTTCATGTACGAAATTCCGCCAAGTAAACCATAAAACATACCCACTCCCGGCGCAACTACCATGGAGGCAATTGCACAATTGTACTGGTTACAACTTTGCTGTGCTGTTCCTACGGTGATTGAAGGGTTTCCGTTTGAAAGTCCTCTGATATAAATTGGATTGTTATACGATAAATCTTCCGGAGTAAAAACACCTCCCAGAATTATTGCTGAGAGTGAACCATTAGATTCAACAAAAGGTACAAGGTTAAAATCCCTTCGGTGGAGATTTTCTGAATCGACCAGAGAATCCAAATCTTCAAGCGACCACGTTTGTCCGCTTTGCTGCAACGTGAAACCACGAATAGCATTGGTATAATTTCCTGTCGATCCAATCGAATAAACTCCGTTAAAATTCTGTCCCCCGATGAGATAGAAATGATCATTCTCCACAAAAAGTTCTCCTCCGGTTACACGCACAAAATCATTTTCAATCGCCACAGGGAAAACCATATCCAAAGCTGGGGTAGTTCCGCCGCTTTGCACATATTGAATAAAACTGGGAAGATCAATCCTGAAGAAAAAATCAGATGTTGCGTTAAATCTTGTTTGCGAAGTATCGCTTACCGTGTATCCGCCACACAAATACAAACTGCTACCAACCTGATATGACTGTGGATTGGTTACCGCCAGCGAATTCCTGTATTGCTCAGGAACAGGAACTCCGTACGATTTTCCACTGGCAATATTTATCACCCACATGCTGTCGTTGGCAACAGATGTCATAAATGGCGGTGGATTATTTGAAGTGCCATGAAATCCTGCTACTTCGCCCCCAATAATTATTAACATTCCGTTGTAAAATGCATCGGCAAAAGAATGTACGGCAGGCAAATGAAAATCTGTTTTTAACGGAGACAGTGAAACTGAGAATGGATTCTCGATTTCAGATTGCATGAGTTGTTTTGCTATTGCAGAAAACTTTGAATTGGCGTTGGAGCCTTTTGTTTTCTGCCCGGAATTATTTGAATGGTTGTTGCAGCTGAATATTGTAACACTCAGGACAACTAACCATACGAATTGTAAATGTTTTCTCATAAAATCAGTTTTAAATATTTGAATCCGGATTAAGTATCTGGTCAGCCCACATTTGTAAAAGTTGTTTTTGCGGATCAGACAAGTCGCGGGTAACGGGCATGTACAACGGTTGGTTCCAACTCGTATCTGCAGTCAGCGTTTTCATTTTATTCAAAATAAAAGGATCCGACCAGTTTTTTTGTGTAAATGGAATTATTGCATCCATTACAGGGTATATGATTTTAAACAGTGAAAACACATTATTGAAAACAACGTCCCAGGTGATTGGCAATGTCCCGTTCAGATAATCAGAAAGTTGCGGCTCAGAAGATAAAGTCCTTAGCACAATCATCGATGTGTTCATGGCATATTTAAATAATTGTGGCATTGATCCATCCCATATTTGGGATTTGGAGTCAATAAATCCGTAGGTCAGGCATCCATCAGCATCTACCGGAAAATTCATTGCAAGACCATCATAAACCATAAAATTCGGGGTGTTCACTATTGCCCCTGTTCGCATGTTAATTGCCTGTTGAGTTACGGGAATACTGTTGTTTTGCGCCACAGTCGAACCCCTGTAAAACACACGCAAAGTGCACGGAATTTTTGGTAACCCATCACTCATGTAATTATTATCCGCCTGATTTTGTTGGGCATAATTTCCCATCTGGTCAGAAATGATGAAATAACTATCTTCATTAAAAACAGTTGTTTCGTTTAGCGTTGCGTAAAAATATCCTTGTGAATAATCAGCACCGTGATTTACATTAAAATCGATGATACCACCAGTTGCCAGCAATTGCTGCATATTATAATTGTTATTAAAATCGAAATTCCCAATATTTAAAGGAGTTCCTCCGCTATCCGATTGAAACCAAATAGAAAATGTGCCGAAATCGTAGGATTCAAAACTTTGAAATGCAGGAATATCACCGTTCCCGGAGTATCCGATTCGGGAAGCAGGATTTATTCCATATTCATTTATAGCATTGCTAATATCAAATGAAAGTAAATTAAATGGTGTATTGTGTATAAATTGAATCGGTGCAAGATTTACAGCATTAGGAACAGATAATTTAGTTCCGCCATTTGTAACCGGATGCGGAATTGATGACGTATCTATCGCAACTGTCTTGTCATTTTTCATCAAACGACTGATGGAAGCGGTTTTCATATCTTCATCAAAGTAAGGAGTGATAGATCCGCTTACTGAAGCTCTTGCAGGATTTTTAGGAACTTCAGATTGATTTCCATATAAATCAAAAACAGCCTGGGTTGGAAGCTTTGAATAATCCGGTTCTCTTACCTCATACACTTCGTGTACCATAAGTTTCAGAAACAAGCTGGTTGGCGTTTTCCCGGAATACTGCTGATATATTTTTAACAAATCGCTTCCGTTATTTAGTTCGATTTTCGCATAAAAACTGGCTGACCCACCCATTGGCAAAAGACTGCGATCCGAGTAATTCAGGACTTTATTCAGGTTCATCCATCGGGCCGTTGACTTTACCGGCGTACCACTAAAAAAAGTAACCTGATTTCCCTGCGCATCAGTTTTGTACAATCCGGCTTGCCCGCAAAAAATTTGCGTACACATTTGTCCGATTGAATCTGTATCGCACAAATAGGCTGATGTACGTGATCCTTTCGCGAAAAAATCGTTATTAAAAGAAAATTCAGCGCCAAACATATTAGCAAAAAAGGAAGGACATCCCTGTTGATTCCCGGGTGAGTAATTTACAACTCCGCCACCGGTTTGATCCAATGTAATTCCTGTAACCTTTGTATTGATAAGCGATATGCTGAGGTCGCCAAAATAACTCCAATAGCCAGGATTGCTTCCGGTTAATTTTAAGGAAGTGTACAAACTCCAATACAATGAATCGTCTTGAAAACTACCAAGAGGAGTAGAAGCCCATTGCTGATAATTGTCTGCCGTAATTACCGAAATCGGAACATAAAAATTCCCATTTTTATCTTTCAGAATCTGAACACCTTGAGGTGGCTGATAGGTATAATCCCCCGGAAGATAGCATCGTGGCGGGATGAAAGCTTCCGATTCATTTTGGTCAAACAGCGTTAAAGGTGGTCCGTAGTTTCCATTATTGGCAGTGGCTGTATCTAAGAATGCAGTACCGTGAAAATTGATGCGTGGTAAATCAAATTGGCTCATAAGAAATCGTTTAATATGAAGAATTGTTTTGAATTAACTGTCGAAGCTTCACTTCACTCCATCATTAACAAAATTTGTATATAAAAAGTTATGATAAAAAATCTACAATGAAAAATGAAACCGGTATAAGCCGGTCAACAACTGGTTTTCTGTTGTTGAAAAATTTATGTTAGGTCTCTTTTTGTTCCTTGATTATGAGTTAATTAAATAAAAATTTTCATAAATAAATTCGGCATAAACTACACATTTCAGTAAAATAACTATGAAAAATAGTTGTTAAACTATAGAATATAGTTATATTTGTTTCGTAGTTTGAATCGACTCTCTACTATGTACTAAAAATCTAATGTCTGAGAAATGAAAAAACTTACACAGAAGGAAGAAGAAATCATGAATTTCTTTTGGAAACGGGGACCAATGTTTGTCAAAGAATTGAAAGAGTTGTATTCAGATCAGAAATTGCACTACAACACACTTTCAACTATTGTTCGCGGTTTGGAGGAAAAAGGATTTATCGATCACGAGCAGTTTGGAAATACGTATCGTTACTTTGCTTCCATTTCAAAAGAAGATTATCGGAAGAAAACATTGGGAAACGTGGTGAAAAAGTATTTCAATAATTCGTATAAAAATGTGGTGTCGCTTTTGGTTGAAGAGGAAAATCTCTCGTTGGAAGATTTAAAAAAGCTGATTGCTGAAATTGAAAACCAAAAAAATGACTCAAAATGAATCCGTTTTTTGAATGGCTCATAAAATCATCAATAAGTCTGGCTTTGCTGTATTCAGTTTTTAAACTGGCGGTAAGTCGCGACAAAATATTCATAGTCAACCGGTTTATTCTGCTGGGAATTTTAGTTATTTCCTCCATTATTCCAATCATTAATATCCCGGTAATCAGGGAAACTTCTGTAATTCCGAATATGAATGTTATCCGTGAATTTGTTGCAGCGCCTGTTAATACTCCTGTCGCTACAAACACAACTATTGCAGACCCAAATGTTTCAACTGTACAGGCACCGCATTCAATGACCATTAATCCATGGCTTATTGCTTATTTGTTTATTATTCTTGTCATTTTTGTCCGGCTTTTAATATCTTTTTTTAGGGTACGGCAAATTATCCGGAGCGCTGAAAAACAGCCGTTTCAAAAAATTATTCTTGCCATAGTAAAAGATTTTATTCAGCCGTTCTCATTTCTGCAACACATCATTATTTCAGAGAAAGATTATATGGAAAATAAAGATATTGTTGTAGCCCACGAATACGCGCACATAAAAAATCTTCATGCAATTGATTTGGTCATTTGCGAATTGTTTACCGCAATCCACTGGTTTAATCCGTTTATGTGGTTGCTTCGCAGTGACCTAAGATTAATTCATGAATACCAGGCCGACCAGGCCGTTCTTAACAAAGGCATCGATGAAAAAAAATACCAACTGTTGGTTCTCGAGAAAGCTGTTGGCGAAAGACGTTTTGCCATGGCAAACCACTTTACACAAAAACCAATTCTAAAACGAATCAAAATGATGAAAAAGAAAAACAAAAATCGCTGGACCGAAATAAAACTAGTTTTATTTATTCCTGCAACCTTAATATTGCTTCAGGCATTTACTCTTTTTGGTTGTAAAACCAACAACAATGAAACAAAAATTAACGGGACTTACAAATTTGAAGTTGAAGAGACGATCACGAACGGTAATAAAAGTCAGGTGGTATATAATTCTAATACCTGTGGATTAAAAACCTGGTCGGATAAATACTTTCTTTGGGTAGATTCAAGCCCCAGGGGAATAAATAATGCTGGTTCATTAGGTGGCGGAACTTATACATTAAAAGGAAATAAATATACTGAGACTTTTGAACACCATGCATCACCTAGTTTCCGCGGTGTAACGATGAAAATACACCTGGAAATGAAAAAGGACACCGTAATAGAAATTTGGCCGGTTGATCAAAATTTTAATTACGACAAAAACAACTGTATCATTCAAAAATTTGTAAGGGTAGATTAGTTAATGTTTGAAAGATGAAATATCAGATTTCACAGTTATAGTTATTGGATTTACGATAAAACGATTTCGAAGACTATAATAAAAATGTGGAATCATTTTTGGTGCAAGAAGATAATCTTTCACTCGAAGAACTTAGGAAGCTGATGTCTGAAATTGGAAACTACAAAAACGAATTAAATGAATCCATTTTTTGATTGGCTCATAAAATCGTCGGTTAGTATTGCGCTGCTTTATCTGGTTTTTAAACTGGCAGTAAGCAGGGATAAAATATTCATAGTCAACCGTTTCATTCTCATGGGAGTGCTGGTTATTTCTGCAGTACTCCCGCTAACCGATATTCCGGTTTTTCAGGAAACTACGGTTATTCCGAAAATGGAGATCATCCGGGAATTTGTTGCAACGCCTGCAATTACCCATTCTTCTTTTACACCCGAAAACGCTTCTGTTATCCGGGAGCCGCAATCAATGAGCGTAAATCCATGGTTAATATTTTATTTGATCGTAATTCTGATCCTTTCATTACGTATGCTGATTTCAGTATTTCGGTTATTTCAAATCATTCGTCGGGCTGAAAAATTATCCTTTCAAAAAATTATTCTTGCCATAGTAAAAGATTTTATTCAGCCATTTTCATTTCTGCAACACATTATTATTTCGGAGAAAGATTATACGGAAAATAAAGATATTGTTATTGCCCACGAATATGCACATATCAAACATTTACATGCTATTGATTTGCTGATTTGCGAATTATTTACCGCAATCCACTGGTTTAATCCGTTTATGTGGTTGCTGCGCCGCGATCTGAAATTAATACATGAATACCAGGCCGATCAGGCCGTACTTAACAAAGGTATCGATGCCAAAAAATACCAACTTTTAGTTCTTGAAAAAGCTGTTGGCGAGAGACGTTTTGCCATGGCAAACCATTTTACACAAAAACCAATTTTAAAACGAATTAAAATGATGCACAAAAAAAGTGAAAACTACTGGAAAGGTTTGAAATTAATATTCTTCATTCCGATGGTACTATTTCTGCTACAGGCATTTGCACGACCTGAAATAATTACAGAGAAAATAGGTGAAAGTTTGCATAGAACAATTGTAAAGTCGTCGGGAATTGTACAAGAGCAAAATAAACCGACAGGTTTTGTAATTGAAATCAAAAAAGACGGTAATTACATCGATAATAAGTCATGTACGATGGATGAAATAGCAGTTAAAGGAAAAGCATGGCAAAAAACGGGTAGAGAAGATCTTCTGCTTGTTATCGATGAATCGATTCCTTTAAAGCGAATTGATGAAGTTCGAGAAGCACTTCGAAATGCAAATGTTTATCATGTAAATCAAAAGATGGGGAATTCAGGGGAAATAATTTACCCTGCGGGCGATGTTTCCAGGCTTGCCAGTTTTTCGCAAGGGAAATTTGGGGTTTGGATGAACAAACAACTTACACCTTTGATTCAAGATATGCCTAAGAATCGGGATCGGGAGTATACTATCTTTTATGGTTTTATAATTGACAAGGAAGGGAAAGTTAGTGGTGGCCATGTGATTGAAGGTTGTGAATATCCTGAGCTAAATGAAGCATATAATAAAGTTTTGGCCAATATACCAGATTGGATACCAGCAAAAAAATTAAAAAACACTGTGGGTGTTTATTATACTGCAGCTGTGAGAAGCAGGATATATAAAACGGTGGTTGATAAATAGTAAATAGTGGGATTCCATCTTTATACTCATTGACAGACAAAGATGGAATCCTTTTCATAAAATCACCTGTTCAAACGACCTCTTCTGTAATAAGGTTTTTCTTTTGGACTAAATTTCCAGGTAAGTTTTGCACCGTACATCGTAGGCGGTCCGGGAACAAAAGTTGGAACGCCAAACAAACTGGCAATGTTTCCAGCTTTCAGACTGTGGACTTCTGGACTGTGCAGCCATGTATCACACCTATTGAAAGCACATTTAATCACACTTTGGATGCCCCCATCATGTTAATGTTGGCTGCTAACATGCACTGGCAAAAAGGATTAACAGGATATTAAAACAGGAATTTTTTATTGAAACATGCAACAACACCTATGAAAGAAAGCTGGTGAAACAATCGGTTGAACGCTGCAACAAATCAGGCATCATTTGATTTTGAAATGAAAACTCCTAATAAAGTATATGAAAAAATCGATGAGGTTAACCTCATCGGTCTCAGTAAATATCTTTAAAATCTGTCCATCTATTTTAGGAAGAATCACATTTTAATTATTGCTTCTATTTTCTTGCAGCCTTCAAACCTTCGGTTGTAGTATAATATTTTACAATCATATTTGGCACTTCCCATTCCGGCATATTTCTGTCTTTCAGAAAGTTCAGGTATTTCTCAGTTACCTGGGCAAAATGTGCCTCGTGACCAACTTTATATTTTTCAGGAATATTGATTGTCCAGAGTTTGTCTCCCGGTTTTTCAAGCGTAACTCCCGGATACAGAGCATTTAAATTTTCATTTACCGCTTTTTCAAGTGCATTTGTAAATTCGGGCAGATTTTCGGTTGTTGCCTCAATATACAATGTTGGTTTATAGCCTTGTTCAGCACCCTGTTTAATGATCAGGTTACAATTGCTTCCCCGCATGATTGAATAATGCGTATCTCCAGCTCCTTCAGGCGCTTCAAAATTCCAGATCACAGAAGCTTTGGCATGAACACCTTTAAGTGTGTAGTTGATTTCGCCGTTACTGTAAACTTTCAGAATATTATTGTCAACATCTTTTAAAAGATAATCCGGGTATTTATCCAGTCCGGTAACTTTTTTGAACATTTCAGGGGTCAGGTTAGTGGTCCAGTGTTTTGCTGAGATAATATTTACGTCTTCTTTTTTTAGTGCAATTCCGGGAAAAGCTTCCCACTGAATCAGATCAACCAAATGCGTGTTTACGTCAACAATTCCTTCACCTTGCTGACTGACATCGAAATACCAGGCAGGTCTTGTTAACGGATTGCCCGAAACATATTTAAAGAAATGATGTACGCTTTCCTTGGTAACGGCAGGTTTTTTGGTAGTACCGGTAAGCAGGTGACCAAAAACCGATGGTATTTTTGATAATTCGCGTTGTAAAATAGTTGTCACTTCATAGCGCTCTGTCATAATATCGTACAGCAAAACGCCTTTTTCTTTTGCTACTTCAAACGCTTTTTCAAGTTTAGGAAATTCTTCTGGAGAAATAACCATGGGCTTGTCGGCTAAAACATTGATTCCAGCCTCAACTGTTTTTAAAATATACTCGGTTTTTTTTGCATTATTCCCGGCAGTTATCATCAGGTTGCCCGGTTTCTCGGAAATCATTTTCTCAAAAAAGTCGTCTCCTTTGTAAACCACTTCCTTCCACGACGTTGGATTCTCTGCCCTTGTATTATAACCTTCAATACGTTTCAGATGCTCCTCCAGGTCAAATCCGTCGGGGGCAAAAACATAAACCGTCGGATCAATCTGGTCGTACATCGATTTTTGAACCAGGGCTGCATGAAAGTGTCCCGGGTCAAGCGTCATTATTTTAACTTCTCCTTTTGCTCCTGTAAACATTTTTTCTTTTTGTTGAGTTTCGGTTGATTTTTTACTGCTGCCGGTACAAGCTGCCAAAATAATGGAGAGCATTACAACCGTGATGTAAACCGTTTTCATTATTCAATTTTTTATGATTTCGTTTTGAAGGTAAACAAAAGTAAGATTTTAATTTTTTGCCTTAAAGAATTCATCAGGGAAATTAAAGTTTAGAAACTATCTCGTCAATTGTTTCTTTAAAAGCAATAATATTTTCAGTTGAAACATCGGGGGGCATTCCACCGCCACACGACCAAATAACACGTTTGTTGTCACCAAATTCCCGTACCATTTTCCTTGTTTCCTCACGAACAACTTCAGGAGTGGCAGCTGCCAAAACATCTCGTGGGGGCAGGTTTCCCAACAATGCAACTTCCGGTCCGGCAAGTTCCCTGATTTCAGTCATGGTGTGTTCAAAACTAAAATTGAAAAGATTGACGTTCATTTCTCTTAAATACGGAGTTGAAATTAATCCCTGAGCATCGTTGTGAAATAAATTCAGCTTTGAATCGATGGAATTAAAAATGCGCTTAATATAAGGAACGGCAAATTCTTTGCATTCGTCGTCGCCAATAAACCCAACAATATCATCCAAAACCAGAATCCCTTCAATCGACGGGAACATCTTTTTCTGGTATTCAATCCAGTTGACTGTAAACTGAGTAATGGTTTCCAGAAGTTTATGACTGTTTCCAGGATCCATCATAAAGCCCATCATCAGTTCGGTTGTTCCCATTAAAAAAGACGCGATATTTAAAGGTCCGCGTGCAATCGCAAACTTAATTTCGTGTCCCATTTGCTGAATTCGGTTCTGATTGTTTACCAAACGCTGAATGATAAAAGGTAACAACCCATCCGTTTTAGGATTTGGAATTTTTAGCTTACTAACATCCGAAACACTTTCAATAATTTTATCAGCGTGTGGCAGGCTTAATTCGCTCCAAACCAGCTTTGCACCAAATGCTGATGGTTCGGTGCACATACCAAATTCAGACCAAAATCCCGGCAGAAAAATAATATCCGGAAATGTTTCAATGGCTTTTTTATTGGCTTGAAACCAGATTTCCTCGGAAGAATAAAATTGCAAAGTTGATACTCCTGCCCAACCAGGAATCCACGGACTGTCGATAATAAAAGCTGTAACCGGTTTTTTTGGTGTAACACCCTGAACTGTATTTAATAACAGTTTCCATTGTTCATTTGTCATGTTTCTGGTATTAGTTGAGCCAACAAATTTAAGTTTCGAAACGGTTATTCATGGTGTAATTTTTAAAAATTTGTAACCCTTCAACATTTTTTTGTATTATTGAAACATTCATACTGTCTGATTTTTGTATATACAAAAAGACTAAGTTTAATTAGGAAGCTTTTATGAAACTGATGCATGAGCAAATCGACTTCCCCGGTCTTTCACCAGTGAAAGTAAAAGTGCGTGAAATGCCCTATTTCACTTATCCGTGGCATTTTCATGATGAATATGAAATACTTTATGTTTTGGATGGATTTGGAACCCGTTTTATTGCCGATAATATTGAATCATTTCAATCAGGTGATTTAGTGTTGATTGGAAACAATGTTCCACATTTCTGGAGAAGTGACGATATATACATGAATAGCAATGGAAAGCTAAATGTAAAATATATTGTCATTCAATTTCCGAGCGATTTTTTAAAAGAGGAAATTAAAAATTATCCCGAATATCATTTAATCGGAGAATTGCTTAACAGGTCAACAAGGGGAATAAAATTTTCGACTCAACTCAGCAAAAAGGTTTCAGGAAAGATTAAAAAAATAGCGAAGAAAACAGGATTCGAAAGAATACTTTTGTTACAGGAATTGTTGCATATTTTGGCTAAAACACCCGATTTTAAATTACTTGCCGGTGAATTTTATAAAGCTGAATTACATGACTTTACTAGCGACAGGCTAGCCAAGGTAATGTTGTTTTTGAATGCCAACTACCAGCAAAAAATTGAACTTGAAAAAGCTGCTGAAATTGCCAATTTGCATCCTTCGGCATTTTGCAGGTATTTTAAAGGTAAAACCGGGAAATCGTTATCAGAATATGTAAACGATATGCGCATTGGTTATGCCTGCCGGCTGATTATTGACGGGAAAATGTCGATTTCGCAAATCGGGTTCGAAAGTGGATTTAACAACCTTTCCAATTTTAACCGGACATTTAAAAAACATACCGGGTTTACTCCTTCCAATTACTTTCAGGAATTTAACAGGGGATAGAAATTAAGTTTTTATGGTTCATTAAAAAACAGCTTCTTTTCCGGCGTAATTTTCCAATAATAAATGAGTTCAGCTTTACTTTCAGAGTCTCTGTAGTCCAAAACATTTGCCCAGTCGAGTACAAAACAATTGTGTGGAATTGAGACAATTCTTTCGTTTGAAGTTGCCATTTTCTCAAGTGCTGCTCTTTCACATTTATTTTCTCCAATCCCATTAAAATCGGCAACGGTTAGAAGAAGTAGATAAATCGCTATTCCCGACAAATAAAGTTTTCTTTTCTTTCCTTTTATCTGTTGGATAATTGAATAATTTGTTGCTCCAAAAAAATAGAATAATGCAATATTAACCGGCATAAATGTATCATATCTAATAATCAAAGGTCTGTATGGCCGGTATCCGCCAATCGGTAGCAATAAAATGTAGATTGTTGCAAAAACTCCAATCCAAATTAATGTTTTTGTCAGTTTTTCTTTGTCAGCATAGTTATTCCTTTTAATGATGAACATATTAAATCCTATGATTAGAAGCATAAATGGGAAACCCAAGGAATGAAAAATCTGTGAAAAAATTCCTTCAGGTAGTCGGGAGAAACGCTCTGCCAATGAAATCATTTCACCGCTGTAATTAGAATTATAAAATCCAAGAAAAAGAGAATATAAACTCCATAAACTAATTGGAATCAGAAGAATATAAAAAGAATTTGGCACTGATTTAAGAAATGCAACCGGGTTTCTTTTTTCGGATTGAATATATAAATTCAGAAAAATAAGAAAAGAAACAATTAATATAATTGCCGGTATCAATGGCCCACTCAGAGGTAATATCACAATAAGTGGGATCATATAAAGATAATGAACGGATGTAATTTTCCTTCGGTACATCAATCGGTTAAAAACAGGAAGAAAGAACAGCATTAGTAACACCAAAGGCAATGCGTAAAAGAATGTGTAAACAATTGATTTATCTATAATTCCCATGCGACTCCAATAACCGTAAACCTGAAATAATGGTACGATAATAACGGCCACAATAAGAAATTTTTTTTTTGTCGGATTTGCAGTTCTGGTAATAAAAAATGCTAGCAAATAAACAAACAGTACCTGAATTGCAAGTTTAGCAACTGCACTGGCCAGATAAACCGAATTGATTGGGTTGGTAAAATTTTGTAACCATAGTGGAAAATATTGAAAATAATCCGCTACTGCCAAGTGTACAAAAAAACGGTTGGGATTGGAATGAGGTTCTCCTGTTAATAACAAATGAAATCCAAACGGATCATCGAAAACCGGTTGTATTACTCTATCAGGTAGAACATGACTGGCTAAATCTCCGAACAAAGGGGTGTTGTAATACTGAATAAATGAAAATAAAAAATCACCTATCAGAAAAATTCCTGCGAAAATTAAAAGTAAACGATTTTTAGTTAAACTTTTAATAAGGTTTTTATTTTTCATTTGATATTTTCATTTGTTCAATTATATAGTTTGGTCGTTTTTTATTCTCGAGAAAAAGCTTTCCCAAATATTCACCAATAATTCCTAACATCAGTAACTGAAGTCCTCCAATAAAAAGAACGCTTACAATTACAGAGGTCCAGCCCTGAATCGCTTTATCAGTAAATAATCCAATGTACAAAGCATACAACATATAAGCAATTGCTATAAAAGAAAAAATAAGGCCAAAAAGGATTGAAATTCTCAATGGTTTAATGCTGAAAGACGTAATCCCGGTTATTGCAAGGCTAAACATTTTTTTTACTGTATATTTTGTCTTTCCAAACTTTCGCTCTTCAGGAAAATACTTGAGTGTATATTGTTTAAATCCAATCCAGGGGATGACACCTCTTATAAACAAATTTTGTTCGTTTAGTTTTCGCAGTTGCTCTAATACCTTTTTGTCAATTAACCTAAAATCTGCAGTTCCTGATTCAATTTTAATATAGCTAAGTAGGTTTAACAGGGCATAAAAAGATTTTGATGTTATTTTTTTTAAAAGAGATTGATTCTGGCTGTAACAATTCTTTGAATTTATAACATCAAAACCTTCTTCCCAAAATTTTATGAATTCAGGAATTAATTCCGGTGGATGTTGCAGATCAGCATCCATTGTAATAACTGCATCCGCATTAACATGATCAATTCCGGCCTTTATTGCTTGTTGGTGGCCAAAATTTCTTGAAAATGAGATGAAGTCAATGTTTGAGTTTATTTTTCTCAATTCTTTTATCTCTTCAAGCGTATCATCATTGCTGCCATCATTCACAAATAATATCCTAAAATTGTAATTATTATACAATTTAGATTTAAAAACTTCCTGAAGCCTTTGGTTTAAAAATAAAAGATTTTCCTTCTCATTGTAACAAGGAATTATTACACATACCTTCTTCATCGTATTTTAGTTTGATATAAAAGTAGTATTTAAAATTATTCTCAAAATGGATGATAAAACAAAGATTTAAAAAGGCACATATGATTTTTGGCTTTTTTCACAAATTTTCGAATTATACATAACCTGTCCAATTTAAATTTCTCTTTTTTGCTTTTTGAGCAGCAATGATATTCAATACGTAAATGTTTAATTGAATTTTATTGATAATTTTTTAGCTTCGCTTATTTAAATTCAAAACCTGTTACCATGAACCGTTATCTTTATTCTTTATTGTCTTTTTTCATGCTGAGCGGTTTATTGAACTCGCAGGAAGTTGAATTCCTCCCAACCGACTGGGAAAATCCCGCTGTTTTTGAGAAAGGTCAAACTCTACCTCATGCATTTTACATCCCTTATTCTTCAGCTTATGAAGCATTAAGAAACAGGATTGACCGAAATGAGAATTACCAGCTATTAAATGGAACCTGGAAATTTCTATGGGTTGAAACACCGGATCAGGTGCCGGAAGATTTTTGGAAACCGAAATTTAAAACAGAAGAGTGGGATGATATTAAAGTTCCTTCCGATTGGCAGATGGAAGGTTTTGGACATCCAAAATTTAGAAATATTTCTCTCACATTTGAAAGCAATCCGCCAAACATTCCCGATTATTATAATCCGACCGGCTGTTATAAACGAAAATTTACTGTGCCAAAAGAATGGAAAGACAAGGAGGTTTTATTACGATTTGAAGGAATAAAGTCTGCATCGCATGTTTGGGTGAACGGTAAACGTGTTGGTTATAATCAGGGTGGTTTTGAACCTGCCGAATACAACATCACTCCATTTCTTGAAAAAGGAGAGAATGATCTGACAGTAGAAGTGCTCCGTTTTTGCGATGGCTCGTATTTGGAAAACCAGGACATGTGGCGTTTGTCAGGTATTTTTCGTGATGTAAAATTAATAGCGCTTCCTAAAACTTATATCCGAGATTATTATGTGGTTACCGATTTGGACCGGGATTATAAAGATGCCACATTAAAGGTGGAGACTGACGTTTTTAATGCTCTGGAAGACACTGTGAATTGTAATGTGGAAATTGATGTACTGGACGATAAAAATGAATCAATCTTGTTAGATGGGAAACAGGATTCTACAATTAAAATTGATCCGGTTTCAGAACAAAAACTCACACTTTCTGCATTAGTAGTTGATCCTCCAAAATGGTCGGCAGAATATCCCAATTTGTTTACATTGCTGGTTCAGTTAAAAGATGAGGATGGAAATGTTTTGGAGTCGTTTACCAAAAAAATAGGTTTTCGCGAGGTTGAATACAGAAATCAGATTTTAACAGTAAACGGAGTTCCGGTAAAACTTAACGGGGTAAACAGCCACATGCACGATCCCGAACACGGGCAGGCAGTTCCTTTGGAAACTTTGCGAAAAGATTTGTTACTGATGAAGCAATTCAATATCAATTGTGTGCGAACGTGTCATTATCCTCCAACACCGGAATACATTGAAATGGCAAATGAACTAGGCATTTATATTTTTGATGAGGTTGGTGATGAGGCACATTCAAATACCCGACTTTCTTCAAATCCTGTGTGGACAGAAATGTACCGCGACCGAAGCCGCAAATTGGTTTACCGCGACAGAAATAATCCGTCAGTTATTGTGTGGAGCGCCGGAAATGAATCGGGAAGCGGATCAAATATCAATGAAGTGATAAAAACCGGGAAAGCGATTGATCCGAGCCGGCCTGCTTGGATGTATGGAGGTAACACTTTTTATATTCCATTTGAAGATATTGTCGGGCCGCGTTACTGGTTGCCCACAGATTATAAAAATCTGGCTGAAGGGAAAGTACTTCCTGCAAATGACCACCGGGCTTCGTTTATGGATGAATATCTGGCAGCTACAGGAAACGGTTTAGGAGGAATGGATGAATACTGGGAATACATTTGGAAATACCCAAGGTTATCTGGTGGTGCTATTTGGGACTGGGTCAGTCCCGGAATAAAAACGCCGAGATGGATTCTATGGGATAACTCTCCTTCAAAAAATGATGGGCAGATTATGGGTCGGCCAACTTTTACGGAAGGTAAAAACGGGCGTGGACTTGAATTCTCAGGGCACGATGACTGGATTGAGTTTTACCGCGATTCAAGTCTTGACATTACTGGCAATCAAATCTCCATCGGTTTTTGGGTGAAACCATATCAAATTCCGCAACCAAATACATTTATTACGAAAGGGAAATACCAGTATGGAATTATTATGGAGAATCCGGAAACACTTGAATTTTATATTGAAAGTGGAAAACGAATCTCAGCGAAGGCAAAAGTGGGCAATGATTTTTATGGAAACTGGCATTACGTTGCCGGAATTTATGATGGTTCAAAACTGGATTTATACATCGATAATCAGCGTGTTGCCCAAACCAGGTTTAACGGACAAATCAGCAATACGCCATTTCCGTTATGTATTGGTCGGGATGCGGACACACAGGATCAGGGTGAATACTCGGGGCGGTTATCAAAAATGGTAATTGATGATGTGAAAATTTTCGATCATGCAGTTTCAATGAATGAACTTCAAACAAATATTGAAGATGCTGTTCTGGCGCTCGATTTTGAATCGGATACTATAACAGGTGATTTTTATGCTGTCGGTCTTGGAGGCAGAACATATGGAATTATATGGCCAAATCGTGAAGTTCAGCCGGAAATTTACCAGATAAAAAAATCGGGTCAGCCAATAAAAATTGAGGCAATTGATGTTGAAAACGGAATCATAAGAATAACCAACCGTTACCAGTTTAAGAATCTAAGTGATTTTACCGGAGTTTGGGAAATGAGTGTCAATGGCGATACCATTCAGCGTGGATTTTTTGAACCGATACTGCCGGCAGGAGTGTCGATGCTTGACACAGTTCCGTTCAGAATGCCGCAAATTCAGGAAGGTTCGGAATGTATCTTAACGGTTTCTTTTGTTTTGAAAAATAAAACCAACTGGGCTGATAAAGGTTACGAAGTAGCCTGGGAACAGTTTATTGTTCCAACACCAGAGATTCCGAAAGAATCTTCGGAAATAAAAACAAAACTTTCAGTAAGAGAAAATAAGAACGAAATCCGGGTTTCGGGTAGCGATTTTACTTATGTTTTTAACCGACAAACCGGTGCGCTAAAATCGATACAAAAAAATGGAACCGAATATTTGAGTGGTGAGCCGGAACTAAAAGTTTGGCGTCCACCGCTGGCAAATGATACTGATCCGTGGGGAAGTCAACAATTTACCGACAGAAATTTTACTCCTGGTTTTGGGCGAAGCATCGACAATCAATTAAGGACACTTGGATTAAAAGATTTGATAACTCAGTTAGATAATATTGAGGTTCGTCAATTAAATACTAAAGTGGTAATTCTAACAAAAGTATTTTCAAATTCATCGTTACCGGCGAACCGGCGAATGAGAAGCTGGGAAGTAGCTTCGGCATTTGAGCAAAATAATGTCTGGACGATTTTACCCGATGGAACAATTGAATTGGAGCAGGAAATAATTCCTCACGGAACGATGCCGGATATGTTGCAAAAGGTAGGAATGCAGTTTCAGTTGCAAAAAGCATGTGGTACTGTTGAGTATTATGGGCGAGGACCTTTTGAGAATTACCCTGACCGAAAAACCGGGGCTAAAGTGGGGCTCTATTATTCAAATGCTGATAAAATGTATATTCCGTATATTATTCCACAGGAATATGGAAACAGAAGTGATGTTCGCTGGTTAAAAGTTTTAAACGACAATGGAAGAGGATTGTACATAAAAGGAGATGAGTGGATCAATTTCAGTCTGCATAATTATCCAGATGAGAACTTGGAGCGTGCCATTTATTCTTATCAGTTGAAAGAAGCGCCAAATACAATTCTAAATGTGGATTATGAAGTTACGGGAGTTGGTGGAACAGCAAACCGGCAACTACAAAAGTACAGGGTTCTTCCTGATGTAAAGCATTACAAATTAACGATAAAACCATTTTAGAAATTCAAGATAATAAGGAGGTTTTATTTTTTATCAAAGATATATTACATTCAGCAAAAATTAAAGATTAACAAATTTTCTTCCCAAAGAAAATATTGTTTTATAAAAGGATAGATTAATTGTATTTTTGCATACAACTTAAATCAAAATTGAATCAATGAGTGATCTGTTAGAGAAACTAGCCTATTGTGTTGAATTTGGAAAAATCAATAAAGTTGCACCTTATCCACCTCAAATGAAAGGTCAGGAGGGAGCCGACGAAATTACTCAGCAAGCTCTTGCTGAAGGTATAGGAGCACAGCAAATTCTTACTGATGGATTGATGATAGGGATGGAAAAAGTGGGTATCAAGTTTCGGGAAAATAAAGTATTTGTGCCGCAGGTATTAATGTCTGCAAAAGCCATGAGTACAGCAATGGTTCATTTAAAACCTTACTTCCTTAAAGGCGAAGTAAAACAAAAGGGAACTTTGATTATTGGCACCGTGGAAGGCGATTTACACGATATTGGCAAAAATCTGGTTTCGATGATGGTGGAAGGAAACGGTTGGAATGTTATTGATTTGGGAACTGATGTAAAAGCTGAACAGTTTGTTGCTGCAATCAAAGCCAATGAAAATGCATTTGTTGGATTATCAGCTTTGCTTACCACAACTATGGTGAACATGGAAAAGATAACAAAGGCGATTAAAGAAGCAGTTCCCAAAGCGAAAGTTGCCATTGGCGGTGCGCCTGTAACCGACGATTTCAGAAAAAGAATTGGCGCAGATGCGTATTCCCGCGATCCGCAGGGATTAGTGGAATACCTGAATGCAAATATCTAAAACCATGGGAAAAATTATTGATGAAATAAAAAAGGGAAAAGTACTGGTTTCCGATGGTGCATGGGGAACTTTTTTGCAGCAAAAAGGAATGCAGCTTGGTGAATGCCCGGAATCCTGGAACCTGACTCACCCTAATGAAGTTTATGATATTGCAAAAAGTTATATTGAAGCCGGAGCCGATATGGTTGAAACCAACAGCTTTGGCGGAACCCGTTTTAAAGTAGAAAAATATGGTTTGGCGGATAAAGTATTTGAATTAAATAAAGCAGCTGCCGAGATCAGTAGAAAAGCGGCGGGTGATAAGTTTGTTCTTGGTTCAGTTGGCCCAACCGGCAAAATTTTATTGATGGGAGATGTGACCGAGGAAGAAATGTACACAGCTTTTAAAGAACAGGCGATGGGACTGGAAGCCGGTGGCGTAGATGCGATTATGATTGAAACCATGACAGATTTGGATGAAGCCAGAATCGCTATTCAAGCTGCCAAAGAAAATACCGGTTGCGAGATATTTTGTACCATGACATTTGAGAAAACAGTATCCGGAGAATTTCGCTCAATGATGGGAGTATCTCCTGATGATATGGTTAATTCTTTAATTGATGCAGGAGCAGAATTGATAGGTGCTAATTGTGGGAACGGAATTGCAAATATGATTGGCATTGTTGAAGAAATTCGGCAGTCAAATCCAAATATTCCAATATTAATTCATGCAAATGCCGGAATGCCTGTTTATCAGGATGGCGAAACCGTTTTTCCGGAAACACCGGACGAAATGGGTGAACTGATTCCAAAAATAATTGCTGCCGGTGCAAACGTTGTAGGAGGCTGCTGTGGAACAACACCCGGGCACATTTGCAAAGTGAGAGAAGTTGTCGACAAGGGTTGAATGTCATTTCGAATGAGTGAAACGAATGAGAAATCTGTTTCTGTTTAAAGAGATTTCTCACCCGACTAATTGGGTTCGAAATGACAATTTTAAAATGTAGGGATTAAATCAATGCAAAAAATACCTTTTCATATAATTTCTGGTTTTTTAGGGAGCGGCAAAACTACACTCTTAAAACGAATCGTTGATCAATACGCTTCGAAGCAAAAAATCGGGATCATTCAGAATGAATTTGCCCCGGCGAATATCGATAGTGTTGAATTAAAAAAGGACGGACAGGATTTTCATTTACTGGAAATCAATAATGGTTCGGTGTTTTGTGTTTGTCTGATGAGTAGTTTTACGCGTTCACTGGAAAAATTTATTGATGAATGCCAGCCTGAAGTACTAATCATCGAAGCTTCCGGACTTTCAGATACTACTTCAATAGGTGAAGTTATTAGCGCAGGGAAGCTGTCTGAAAAAATTTACCTGGCCTCAAACTGTTGTGTGGTTGATGCAATCAATTTCAGCAAAAGCGGGCTAATGAAAGAGCGTGTAGCGCACCAACTTCGTATGGCCGATATCGTAGTAGTAAATAAAACAGATCTCGCTGCCGGAAATATTGAAGATACAGTTGAGGAGATAAAGAAAATAAATCCTTTTGCTGAAATAAAAACAACTACCTACTGCAACATTGATTTTGAATTGGGGAATAATGCGCTTAATAAATTTTATTTTGGTGAAATGAAAACCATGCCGCGGCCCAACATAAATTCAATGGTGATAAAGACTGCAAAAAAGATTCTCGAAAATTCATTGCGGGAATTCCTGAGCGAATGGGCCCCTAAAGCATATCGTATTAAAGGTTATATTAATTGCCGGGAAGGCAGAACGCTTGCGGTGCAATGTACACCTTCAACGGTTGAAGTATTTCCTGTAAACCAGGTTTTTCAAACAACGGAAATGATTGCCATTAGCGACCAATTTTCTTTAAAAGAATGGTACCAGGCTTATAAACAATTGAAATAAAGATTTAAATGATAATAGATGTCCTGAAATTTAATTCCGAAAAACTTTTTTAAATTTCCCGAACATGATAAATGCAAGTTTTAAATCGGTAGAAACAATATAAATTAGCATTTTTATCGATTCTGCTTTGGAGAAATAATGGCAACATCTACATTTGTAGGTTCGAAAAAACAAAATAAAATTAAAATACTAACTATGAGCAAATTTCTTGTGGCTTCAATTGGCAGAAAATTCCTGATGAGTGTTACCGGATTGTTCCTGGTATCATTCATTGCTGTCCATTTGGCCGTCAACCTGTTACTGATTTTTGACGACAGCGGTGCATTATTTAATCAGGGAGCTCATTTTATGGAAACCAATCCTGTAATAAGGATTATGGAACCTATTTTGGGGCTGGGTTTTATGATTCACATTATCTGGTCATTTTTCCTTGAATATCAAAACTGGAAAGCCAGGCCGATAAAGTATGATAAAAAGGATGCTGGTGGCTCAAGTAGCTGGTCATCCAGAAATATGTTGGTTCTTGGAGCACTGGTTCTGGTGTTTCTTGTAATGCACATTATCGACTTTTTCTGGGTCATAAAGTTTGCTCCGCATTCGATGGAATCTACAGTTATAGGAGGAAACGAAATAGGAAACACTTATGCGCTTGTTTCTGATTTGTTCATTAACAGTGCAGTTTACGATATATTTTATGTGATTGGTGCTGTTTTGTTAGGATTCCATTTGTCACATGGTTTTTGGTCTGCATTCCAAACGCTTGGTTTAAGTAACAAGCATTGGATGAAACGTTTACAATTTCTCGGGAAAGTTTACGCAGTAGTTGTGGCTGTGGGCTTTTCAGTTATTCCGTTGTATTTTCTTATTAAGTTTTAATTTTTAAACGAATTTGGATATGAGCATACTTGATTCAAAAATACCGGATGGGCCATTGGCGGAAAAATGGAACAGACATAAATCAGCAATAAAAGTGGTTAGTCCGGCCAATAAACGCAAACTGGAAATTATTGTGGTTGGAACTGGTTTGGGAGGTGCATCTGCAGCTGCCTCATTGGCAGAACTTGGTTACAAGGTAAAAGCATTTTGCTATCAGGATAGCCCAAGAAGGGCACATTCAATTGCAGCACAAGGCGGTATTAATGCTGCCAAAAACTACCAGAATGATAATGACTCGGTTTACCGGCTGTTTTATGATACAATTAAAGGTGGCGACTACCGATCGCGTGAAGCAAATGTGTATCGTTTAGCTGAAGTTTCGCCGAATATAATTGACCAGTGCGTAGCTCAGGGTGTTCCGTTTGGTCGCGAATATGGGGGATTACTGGCTAACCGCTCATTTGGTGGAGTGCTGGTAAGCCGTACTTTTTACGCCCGCGGACAAACCGGTCAACAATTACTGTTAGGAGCTTACCAGGCTTTAAACCGTCAGATTTCTGCAGGTACTGTCGAAATGTACAGCCGTCACGAAATGCTTGATGTTGTTGTAATTGATGGTAAAGCCCGCGGAATTATTGCACGCGACCTGATAACCGGGAAGATTGAACGTTATGGTGCACATGCTGTAGTTATTGCTACCGGCGGTTATGGTAACGTATTTTTCCTTTCAACCAATGCAATGGGAAGTAACGGTTCCGCTGCATGGCAATGTTATAAGAAAGGGGCATTCTTTTCCAATCCGTGTTTCGTTCAGATTCACCCAACCTGTATTCCTGTTCACGGGGACCAGCAGTCGAAACTGACGTTGATGTCAGAATCGTTGCGTAACGACGGTCGTGTTTGGGTTCCGAAGAAAAAGGAAGATGCTGTAAAATTGCAGAAAGGAGAACTTCGGCCTAATGATATTTCAGATGAGGATCGCGATTTTTACCTGGAAAGAAGATATCCGTCGTACGGAAACCTGGTTCCGAGAGATGTGGCTTCTCGTGCTGCAAAGGAACGTTGCGATGCCGGTTACGGTGTAAACTCTGAAGGGAAAGCGGTTTTCCTCGATTTTAAATATGCAATTGAACGACTTGGGAAAAACGTAATTGAAGCCCGTTACGGGAATCTTTTCCAGATGTATGAAAAAATTACTGACGTTGATCCATATAAAGAGCCGATGATGATTTATCCGGCTATTCACTATGCGATGGGTGGAACCTGGGTGGATTACAATTTAATGACAAGCATTCCCGGATTATACGCCATTGGAGAAGCTAATTTCTCTGATCATGGTGCGAACAGGCTGGGAGCTTCGGCTCTTATGCAAGGTTTGGCTGACGGATATTTTATTTTGCCCTATACCATTGGCGATTATTTGGCAGGTGAAATTATGGTACCCAAAACAGATATCAATACACCTGAATTTGACGCTGCTGAAAATGCGGTTGTTGGCCGTTTGGAAAAACTGTACAACATAAAAGGTTCAAAACCGGTTGATTATTTCCATAAAAAACTTGGACATGTAATGTGGGAATATGTTGGCATGTCGCGAAATGCTGAAGGCCTGAAAAAAGCAATTGAAGAGATTAAGGAAATTCGTGCAGAATTCTGGAAAGATGTCAGAGTTCCGGGAGAAATGAATAACCTGAACCCGGAATTGGAAAAAGCAGGGCGTGTTGCTGATTTTATCGATATTGGAGAATTATTGGCACGGGATGCTCTTGACAGAAATGAATCATGTGGTGGTCATTTTCGCGAAGAATCGGCCACTGAAGAAGGCGAAGCAAAACGTAACGATGAAAAGTTCACGTATGTTTCATGCTGGGAATACAAAGGGGAAGGTAAAGAGCCTGCGCTAAATAAGGAAGATTTGAAATTTGATAATGTGAAACTTACTCAGAGAAGCTACAAGTAACCTGACTCATTACTCAAATCTATTAATCTAAAATCTGAAAAAATGGCTGATAAAATTCTGAAGAAACTTAAAATAAAAGTCTGGAGGCAAAACAGGGCATCAGAAAAAGGAAGATTTGAAACTTACGAAATTGAAAATATTTCTACAGGATCGTCTTTCCTCGAAATGATGGACATTTTAAATGATGAGCTGATTGAAAAAGGAATCGATCCGATTGCTTTTGACCACGACTGCCGGGAAGGAATTTGCGGAACCTGTAGCTTATTCATCAACGGACGTCCGCACGGACCGGATACTGAAGTTACCACCTGCCAGTTGCACATGCGTAAGTTTAAGGACGGAGAAACGATTACTGTTGAACCGTGGCGTGCAAAAGCATTTCCGGTGATCAAGGATTTGGTAGTCGATCGTACTGCTTTTGATAAAATTTTGCAGGCCGGTGGTTTTGTTTCGGTAAATACCGGCGGTGTTCCTGATGCAAATGCTATTCCTATTGCTTATGAAGATGCTGAAGAATCGATGGATGCGGCAGCCTGTATTGGGTGTGGCGCGTGCGTTGCTGCCTGTAAAAATTCTTCGGCTATGTTATTTGTTTCGGCTAAAGTTTCACATTTGGCAAAACTCCCGCAGGGAAAAGTGGAAGCAAAAAAACGTGCCAGAAACATGGTGGCAAAAATGGATGAGCTTGGATTTGGAGGTTGTACAAACACCGGTGCCTGTGAAGTAGAATGCCCTAAAAGCATTTCAATTACCAACATTGCCCGCCTGAACCGGGAATATTTAGTTGCCCGTTTTAGTGAATAATATTTTGGTAAAAAAAAATTCTTTAAGTTAGAAATAGTAGCGAAAAGCAATATTAGCAAGGCTTCCCGACTTTTTGGGAGGCCTTTTTTGTAGTATTAATTCACATCTGATTGTGCATAAATTGGTGCGCGAACAATCAAAATCGCATCTCAAATTCGTTAACTTCGCCTCAAACTGATACATAAAAGTATGCCATACCGACGCTTGCCAACTACAGATAAAGCCCGATTAAGAGCTTTGGATGCTGCCCTCGAAAAAGCATCAGCAACACCTGGAGGAAAACTCGCATTCTCATATAAATCACTGGAAGACCTAAAAAATGTAGCCAGTAAATTTGAAAATCATCTGACGCATTACGAACAGAATATTAAAATTCAATCGGAAAAAAATCAGGATTACAAAACGGCCATGGAAAAGGCCCGAATGTACATTTCGCATTTTATCCAGGTTCTGTTTCTTACTTCTGAAAGGGGTGAAATCAATGGTGGAATAAAATATTACGGTTTTGAGAATTTTGAAGGTAAGGTGCCACCATTGAACAATGAAGAAGACATTTTAACTTGGGGAAACAAAATCATTGAAGGAGAACAAAAACGGATACAAAGTGGGGGAAGTGCCATTTACAATCCGTCGATTGCGGTGGTAAAAGTTAAATTGGAAGAATTCCGCGATGCTGCTGTGTTTCAGCAAAACCTGAAAAGAAATACAACCCGTTCTTATGATAAAATGCAGGAGTTGCGAAAACAGACCAACGATTTTATCAGCCAGTTGTGGAACGAGATTGAAGAAAATATTAAGATTGATTCACCAAAGCAGAAGCGGCAGGTTGCCCAGGAATACGGTCTCGTTTATATTTTCAGAAGAAAAGAAAAGAAAACACTTTCATCGAAAGAACTGCAGCGCGATTTGTTATTTGATTTTGGTTAACGATCATGTTCCAGACGAATCTCATTTCCCTTATTTTGAGATTTGATCAGCCACAAAAATACGCTTACAAAAAGCAAACTAATAATTGCAATATAATAACTACCCGAGGTCGAGCCAATATTCTCGACTTCGGGTTTTATCATTCCCTTGTCGATAAAATACATGGCAACAGTTGCAAGCCCGTTATTCACAAAGTGAGCTGCAATAGGTAACCACAGCGAGCCACTCCAAACCAGCAGGTATCCAAACAAGACCCCTAAAAGCATTCGTGGAACAAAACCGTAGAACTGAAGATGTAAAGCGCTAAAAAGAATCGCTGAAATCCAGATACCCCAGTGATGATTTTTGGTCATGTTGGTAAATATACGTTGAATAACTCCCCGAAAAAGAAGTTCCTCGCCAATTGCAGGCAAAATTGCAATCATAAAAAGGTTAAAAAATAATCCGCCCAAAGAATTTACTTTCAGAAATGCATCAGTAAGTTCAGCAGCTTTATCCTCCGAGTCTTTCATCCATTGTTCAATTCCCGACATCCACTCCGGCAACCGCATGTGCGAGTTTATTTCTCCTATGAAATTGATGAATGGAGATGCAAAAAACATGAGTACTACAACCAGAAAAAGTGAAGTAAATGCAAAAGGTTTGTTGAGGTGGAGATATTCCGAAATTTTACCATAAAATAAATAGCCAATAATAAACGGCGGAATTATAAAAAGCCCTATTGACTGCACTACCTGGAAATACTTAAGCATTCGAATAGTTTCAGGATTGGAAAAATCCGTTAGCGTTGCCATATTAAGGATGTTCCCAAATCCAAACAACGGAATTGCACCAACGAGAGACAAAACCATAAACGCGAGGAAACAAATAACAATAACAAAAATTGAAAACATAAGCTGCGGGAATGGTTTCATATCCCGAAATGCAGTAATTGCCATTTTAAATAATTTTGATGCAAAGATAAAAGAATTGAGATTGATTGTAACTTTTTTTGAGATAGCTCAAACAGACTACAATTAATCTCAGTAAGTTCCAACCAAATCCTACTTGATTCCCCTGATTTTAATATTACGAAACATGGTCAGGCCGCCATGATCCTGCAACCCGATGTGACCGGATTTTGCCTCTCCGTAATGCGGTGCATCAGCCCATTTACTTTGAGCTTTCTGTTCTTTCCATTTATCGGACCACAGGTCATATTCCACTACTTTTACACCATTCAACCAGTGTTCCACATGTGGATTATTAACCACAATTCGGGTAGTATTCCATTCATCCAATGGTTTTAACGGAGCATTTTGAGGTGCGTTCATGCCATAATTAGCTCCGGAGTGCTGCCAGTCTTCCAACTCTTCGGGCCAGCCTTTATCATCGATTAACTGGTATTCAGGCCCCGATTCATAAATAGCATCGGTCAGTCCTTCCTGTACATGATAAAAGATGCCTGAATTACTTTGATGAGCTACTTTCCATTCCAAAGAAAGTTCAAAATTTCCATATTGTTTTTTTGTAATAATATCGCCACCATGATCGGACCCCACTCCCGAATTTTCCAATACACCATCCACAATTTTCCAACCGGTAACTTCTCCTCCGTTAAACATTTTCCATTTATCGATTGATTTTCCGTCAAACAGCAACTCCCAGCCTTCATTTTGTTCTTTTTTTGTAAGGGTATTCATTTCACTTTTTGGTTGTGCGCATGAAACAAGAGACAATAGGAATGCTAAAACTGCGATATAGGATAAAGTTTTCATTGTATTGAATTTAGGTTATTTATTTTCAGTAAAAATAACTATTTCAGACAGAAATGAAACCTCAATTTTTATGATTTTTGATTGTTTTTATCTGGATTTTAAAAGAAACAGAAAATAATGCGCATGTGTAGTTTGAACCAGAATTAATATGAACCATGTTAAACACGGATAACATTCTTAGAATAAAATTTCATTAACATCAAGTTTTTCTTATGGTTACCTTATTGATTTTTATTATTTCACATTAACTTTAGCCATCAACTTAAACGAAGAAAATTGCGGCTGTCAAAAAGTATTATCGGAATGGTTCATGTGGGTGCTCTGCCGGGCACACCAAAAAATACTGATTCGGTTGAGAAATTAACAAAGCAGGTACTTTATGAAGCGGAGATTCTTGCAAAGGCTGGTGTAGATGCCGTAATGATTGAAAACATGCATGATGTTCCTTATCTGAACCGGGAAGTGAATGCCGAGATTGTTGCGTCAATGACTGCAATTGCAATTACATTGCGACGATTGCTGAATATACCGTTAGGAATACAAATTTTAGCAGGAGCTAACAAGGCAGCTTTGGCTGTTGCTCTGGCTGCTGGATTTGATTTTATCCGCGCGGAAGGATTTGTTTTTGGTCATTTGGCAGATGAAGGTTGGATGAATAGCGATGCCGGCGAACTGTTGCGTTACAGAAAGCAGATCGGTGCTGAACATATTCGGATTTTTACTGATGTTAAAAAGAAACATTCGTCACACGCAGTTTCGGCCGACGTTTCAGCTGCAGATACGGCAAAAGCTGCTGAGTTTTTTTTAAGTGATGGAATTATTGTTACCGGAAATGTTACCGGAGAAGAACCATTAATTGAAGAGGTTCGGATGGTTAAAAAATCGGTAAAAATACCGGTAATCATCGGTTCCGGAATCGGCGTTGGCAATATTCATAAATATTGGGAATTGGCCGATGCATTCATTGTAGGTTCTGCACTTAAAAAAGATGGGAACTGGCAAAATGAAGTGAGCAAGTCACAGGCCACCGAATTTATGTTGGAAATAAACGAACTTAGAAAATAAAATATGGAATTTGAAATTTGGCATTACTGGATTTTGGCAGCTATTGTATTTTTTCTGCTTGAAATCCTGATACCTTCTTTTTTAATGGCAAGTATCGGTATTGGATGTTTGCTTGCATTTATCGGTGCTGCTTTCCATTTCCCGATGACCATTCAACTCATTCTGTTCATTATAGGTACAACGGCTGGAATTATGAGCATAAAACCTGTGATGAAGAAATATGCCTATAATAAAAAGGCATTAAAAACAAATGCCGGCGGATTAATAGGAAGAATTGGCAAAGTAAAGGAAGAAATTAATGAAGATGAAAATACGGGTTGTGTAGCAATCGATGGCGATCTTTGGAAAAGTATTCCGCTGAAAAATGAAATCATAAATGTAGGAGAAAAGGTTCGGGTGGTGAGCATCGATAGTATCGTATTGACCGTGGAACCACTCGAAGAAAATCATCCGATTAAAAGCCCGGAAATTGAAATTCCTGAAAAAAAATATGATGAAAGATTGACGCTAAAAGTGGGGAACCGAACTTTCTTTGTCGGATTTAATGAAATTGCATTTTTATACAGCTCAAACAAGATCACTTATATTGTTACTAACGAAAGTAAACAATACATCCACGACCTTTCTCTGGAAACACTGGAAGGTATTCTCCCAACTAAAATGTTTTATCGGGCCAACCGACAGTTCATCGTCACCCGAAATGTAGTTGCTGAAATTAAACCGGACAAAGATGGTAAACTGAAAGTACTACTAACGGTTAGTAATGGTTTCCCAAATAACATTTCGGTAAGCCGGTTAAAAGCATCTGCATTTCGGGAGTGGCTGAAAAACGATTAATTCCGATGAAGTGTTTTCATCCGTTTATTTATTGCAGTTCAGTAGATTACAGATGAAAAAATTTCCATAACAATAACTATCACAATAAATTTGGAGTGTAACAAAAAAACTAAAAAGCATGGAATTCGAACTCTGGCACATTTGGTTAATCATCGCTCTAATTTTATTTATTATGGAAATTTTCGTTCCTTCTTTCGTATTGTTTAACTTCGGAATTGGTGCTGTTGTCGGCTCCTTTGCGGCCGGGTTAAATCTTTCGGTTGAGTGGCAGATTGTCCTGTTTTCTGCAGGTACAATAATGAGTTTTTTCCTTATTCGTCCGGTAATGATGAAATTTGCCTACAAACGTTCCGATGGATTTAAAACCAACATTGATGCAATGGTCGGGCGCGAGGCAAAAGTTATCGAAGAAATTGACCATGAAAACAACCGGGGCCGCATTTCGCTCGACGGCGATGTTTGGCAGGCCCGCTCTTACAGCAACGAAGTGATCCCCGCAGGATCATACGTTGAAATTGTTCAGTTAAAAAGTATTGTGTTAATCGTTAAAAAAATCAATTAAAAACTATTTACAATGAATGCAACTATCTTAATCCTGATTCTTTTGGCCTTGTTTGTGATCGTTTTTGCAGCAACAGGTATCCGAATTGTTCAGCAATCCCAAACGATTCTTATTGAGCGGCTGGGAAAATACCACCGTACGCTTTCTTCCGGAATTAATATTATAATTCCGATTATTGATGTCCCGCGAAAAATAACCTGGCGCTACGTGCGCGAAGATTTTGACGGAAGAAAACTGGTTCAATTTAAAACGAGAGACCGAATTGACCTACGCGAAACCGTGTATGATTTTCCAAAACAAAACGTGATTACAAAAGATAATGTTGGTACGGAAATCAATGCGCTGCTCTATTTCCAGATAATGGATCCGATAAAAGCAATGTATGAGATCGAAAATCTGCCCGATGCCATTGAAAAACTGACACAAACCACGTTAAGGAACGTGATCGGTGAACTCGATCTGGATGAAACCCTGACGTCAAGAGACACTGTTAATACAAAACTAAGAGAAATTCTCGACGATGCTACCAACAAATGGGGCGTGAAAGTAAACCGTGTTGAACTACAGGATATAAATCCTCCGCGAGACATTCGCGATGCCATGGAAAAACAGATGCGTGCAGAACGCGACCGGCGTGCCAAGATTCTCGAAGCTGAGGGTTTGAAAAAATCAATGATTTTGGAAGCTGAAGGTTTTAAGGAATCGCAAATTAATAAAGCCGAAGGTGAAAAGCAGGGCGAAATATTGAGGGCTGAAGGAGACGCACAGGCACGGATTAGAAGAGCGACAGGGGAAGCTGAAGCCATCCTGAAAGTAACAGAAGCCGTGGCTAAAAATGGTGATCCGATCAATTATCTTGTTGCCATGAAATACCTGGAAACGTTTAAAGAAATGGTTAGCGGCGAAGACAACAAAACCGTTTATCTTCCATACGAAGCCAGTGGTATTTTAAGCTCCATCGGAGGAATAAAAGACTTATTAAAAGGATCGTGATTAAAATAAGAGGTTGTACCCAAAATTACTGAGATTTAAAAATCCGGTAATGAACAGAGAAGAAATCCGTTTTAAAGAGCCATCTGCAAAGGTGGTTCTTTCTTTTTAGAATGAATTAAAATTATTCCTCACGTTTTATGATATTCAGCACCGTAGAAATGAATTAGTGTTAACTGAAATTAAAAAATTGTCTATTGCATGGATTTTGTTTTCGGTTGCTCAGTTTTTTTGGACATTTTTGCAAAGAACCAACGACCGATAAACTGTTTTATCATGTACTTAAAATATATTCTGTTTTTATCTTTTTTTATGTTTTTTTGCTTCAGCTGGAATAGCACATAATAATCCGACTCATGTAAAAGTTAAAGGGCATTTTTCTTATGACAAAAGAGAGGGGAAGCCAAAAGTTTTTATTGAAGGAATAAGGCTCGATATGGATTATATGCGACGCAATATGCGGTTTATTGATTTCGTGAATGATCCTGCCGTTTCCGATGTTCATATTATTATAAACTCACGTGTAAGTGGTTCAGGAGGGCGTGTTTATTCCATCATGTTTAACAATAAAACTTTTGAAACCCTGTCTGATTTTACGGTTACGTGTACAACAGCTTCCAGCGATACACAGGAAGAGATAAGAAAAATTATTACCAATGCTATCTCAATGGGACTGATGCCGTTTGTAAATCAGACAGAAGCTTCAAATAAGGTATCGATTCGTTATAGTGGGAAAGAGAAAGTTGGCGAAGCAGAGATTAAAGATGATCCTTGGAATCACTGGACTTTCAGGGGTGATCTTAACGGGGATGTTCGTTTGGAGGAAAGTAGAAAGGATTATGATTACTTCTTAAATTTCAGAGCCGATAAAGTTACTGAAGAATGGCGGCTTCGCAATTCAGCAAGAACATCTGTACGCAGGCGTCAATATTTGAGTGAAGGGGAAGAGTATCTTTCAGAAAATATCAGGAACGAACTATCGTCCAGTGTGGTAAAAAGCTTAAACTCAAGGTGGTCGGCAGGTGCATTTGCCAGTTATTCAAATAACAATTATTCCAATATTGTTTATTCAATATCAATTAAACCAGCCATAGAGTACAATATTTTCCCCTGGGATGTTTCTGATCGTAAGGTTTTTACATTGGCATATTATATCGGCCCTGAATGGGAAAAATATTATGAGGAAACCATTTACGGTAAACTTCGCGAAGATTTATGGGAACAGACATTTCGGTTGGATTTACAATTGGTAAAAACCTGGGGTGAAATTCAAGCCGGACTTCATGCAAGCAACTATTTGCACGATTTTACCAAAAACAGGATTACTTTCGATTCCGAACTTTCGATAAGGATTGTTCGCGGTTTTTCTGTGAATTTCGATTTCAGAGCTGAAAATGTTCATGACCAGATTTATCTTCCAAAAAGTGAGGCCAGCCTGGAAGATATTTTACTAAACCGGGTACAGTTGCCATCTTCATTTGAACTTTATACCGGGGTAGGTGTCCGCATTCAGTTTGGATCGATTTACAACAATATTGTAAATAACCGGTTATGATCATTGAAGCACCGGCATCTCTTTCATAAGTAAATTTCAAAATATCTTTTCAATAATTAATCAAAAATGGGCGGTAACGATTGAAGAAAAGATGCTTGAAATGTCAGCAAACCTACCCGAAAAGTATTTGTTAAATCATTTATAATGTATTGGTTGTTATTATAATATTGAGGATAAAAAAGATACTTTTGTCTGTTCTTTTTGAAAATCGAAAAAATACGATATTATGGCTGAAATACAAAAAGTTTTATTAATGATCCTCGACGGTTGGGGAATTGGTGATGGTTCGAAGGGTGACATTGTTGCAACAGCGCCAACACCTTTTATAGATTCGTTAAAAGGGAAATATCCACAATCGCAATTACTTACTTCCGGTGAAAATGTTGGACTTCCTGACGGGCAGATGGGAAACTCGGAAGTTGGGCATTTAAATATTGGTGCCGGCCGTGTACTTTATCAGGATATGGTAAAAATTACCAAAGCTATCCGTGACAAGTCGTTATGGCAAAATTCACAAATTGTAAAAGCTTATACTTACGCAAAAGAAAACAATAAAAAAGTTCACCTTATTGGTTTGATTGGCCCTGGTGGTGTGCATGCTTTAAGTTCGCATATGATTGCACTTTGCCAGATTGGGACGGACATGGGCTTAGACAATATTTTCGTTCACGGGCTAACTGATGGTCGAGACACTGACCCGCGTTCCGGGCATGGTTTCATTAAAAGCGATATTGAAGCACTGAAATCAACCAATGGTAAATTTGCTTCAATAATTGGTCGCTATTATGGTATGGACCGTGATAAAAACTACGATCGTTTGAAGTTGGCTTATGACCTTTACACCGAGGGAAAAGGGAAAAAATCAACTGATTTGCTGGCTACCATAAATGAGTATTACGAAGAAGGCACTACTGATGAATTCATGAAACCAATTGTAATGGTGGATGAAAGTGGCGAACCTTTGACAAAAATTGAGGAAGGAGATGTAGTGATCTGTTTTAACTTCCGCACGGATCGTCTTCGTCAAACCACGATTGCTTTTACACAGCAGAATCTACCTGAATATGGGATGCATACTATGGATTTGCAATGGTACACCATGACAAATTACAAACATGATTTTAAAGGGATCAATGTAATTTTTGATAAAGAAAACGTAACCAACACCATGGGCGAGGTAGTATCGAAAGCAGGGCTGAAACAAATCAGAATTGCAGAAACCGAAAAATATGCTCATGTAACATTCTTCTTTAGTGGAGGTCGTGAAGCTGAGTTCCCGGGAGAGAGCCGGATTATGGTTCAGTCTCCCAGGGTTCCTACCTACGATTTACAACCTGAAATGTCAGCTCCTGGCATTCGCGATGCGATTGTCCCAAAATTGAAAAACGGGGAGGCAGACTTTGTATGTCTTAATTTTGCGAACGGTGATATGGTTGGGCATACTGGTGTTTATGAGGCTATTTACAAAGCTGTAACGGCTGTTGATCAATGCGCAAAAGATGTAGCTGAGGCGGCTCTTGAAGGGGGTTTTAACGTAATGATAATTGCTGACCATGGAAATGCTGATAATGCAATTAATCCCGATGGTTCGCAAAATACTGCACATTCACTAAATCCTGTTCCTTGTATTTTTATCAGCAATAAAAAAGATGTTCAACTGGAAAACGGAATTCTGGCCGACGTCGCTCCTACATTGCTGAATGTGATGGGGTTGGAAGTTCCGAAAGAAATGACTGGAAAGAATTTGATAAAGTAATTTTTCAGCGCCATTCCAAACTTAGAGAGGAATCTGTTGCAGATCTCTCTCTGCATTCGAGATGACAAATATAATAGAGATGATTGAAATCGGACGCACCATAATCAGTCGCGATGTTTTTGAAGAATATTTTGTTTGCGACTTGCTGAAATGCAAAGGCGCCTGCTGTATGGAAGGCGACTCGGGAGCGCCATTGACTTCTGAAGAGGCAAAATTTATTGCCCGTGATTATGATCATTTTAAAGTGTTTCTGCCAAAAAAGCACGGCCGGGAAATTGAAAAACAGGGGTTTTCGATTATTGACAGCGATGGGGATCTTGTAACTCCATTGGTAAATAATAAACAGTGCGCATATTCTTTTACTGATGAACGTGGAATTTTAAAATGTGGAATTGAAAGGGCATTTTTTGAAGGTAAGACCAGTTTCAGAAAACCAATCTCCTGTCATCTTTTCCCAATAAGAATCACCGAGTATCGTAACATGGATGCGGTTAATTACCAGGAACTCGAAATATGTAAACCAGGAAAAGCCTGTGGTGCAGCTAATAAAACGCCGCTTTATCGCTTCCTTAAAGAACCGCTGATCCGCAAATACGGTGAAGAGTGGTATAAAGAAGTGGAAATTGCAGCAGAGCACATTAAGAACATTCGTGATTAGATGTTGCTAAATCAATTTTTTACTACTTACTGTAATATTCATTCTCTATTCAAAAACAATCACAATTGAATTTTATTGATATTCCCACGTCGGGGCAGTGTCTATATTTTGTGATTTGTGTCCCATAATGAAACAGTGAAATATCAAGAGTGTTTGCTTAAATCGCTGATTATCAGTAATTAATATTTTTGGCATTCCAATTGTTTATGTTTTGGTACATCGACGCTTAAGATGATTTAATTACAAACTTTTAGAAAAATTATTAAAAAGAATAAACAAATTAAAAACACAAAATCATGAAAAAATTATTTTTAGTATTTGGATCTTTTATTTTCGCAAGTTTTACAGCTATTAATATAAATGCTCAGACAGACGGTACTACTGCTTCTCACAACGTTGGAGTAAGTATAAGTGAAGTTGCTTTAGTTGATATTGAATCAAGTGCGACAGGTGGCTCAGTGGATATTACACTCGATCCTAATTCTCCAACAGAAGCCGGTTTAGGGCTTGATTTTAGTAGCGCAACAAACAGCAATCTTTGGCTTAATTATTCTTCCATTGTTGCCAGTGGAAAAAAACGTACAATATCTGCAACTTTGAGTACTGATTTTCCTGCAGGAATTTCTTTACAGGTGAAAGCTGCAGCCGCTGTTCCTTCTACCGGAAAGGGAAATTTAGGTCAGGCAGCACTAGCTTCTGCAACTACATTATCATCTTCTTCAAATGTCACGGTAATTGATAATATTGGAAGTTGTTATACCGGAGATGGTGCAAGTGCAGGAAGTAATTTGACTTATAGTGTTATTGTCAATGATGTTGATTACGCATCTATCGTAGAAAGTGATTATTCTGTAACAGTTACATATACAATTTCAGATCAAAATTAATTAACAACACAATTCGAAATAAAAGGTTGCTAAAGGGCAGCCTTTTTTTGTTTATGAACTTTCATAAATTTAAAATCAGAATTTTTAACCCTAAAAATCAGCAAAACATACCTTGCTTATATATTGGCAATTAGCTAATTTTAAGCAATGGATCTTAAAAAAAGCATATTGACACCTTTTTTAATTGCTTTTGTACTGTAATTGCGATGCCACAAAGTAATTCGGTAACGCACAAAATTAATATGGAAATACCTGAAGTAGCCTTGTTGGCGTTAGTTTCAGATAATAGTAGCGATATAAATTTTGAATCAACTTCTCCCGTTGAAGCAGGAAATCCTGTTGACTTTTCAACTATTGACCAGAATAATGATATCTGGATTAACTACTCTTCTATAAACAAAAATATGAACCATTCGAGGAAAGTAGTGGCGATATTACAGGGTGATGTTCCGGCAGGGATGCATTTGCTTGTAGAAGCAACGGAAGCTTCAGGATCAGGAAAAGGTAAACTTGGAATATCATCGGGAATTGTAAAATTGTCAGATCAACCTATTGAAATAATCAATAACATTGGTAGTTGTTATACTGGGAAAGGAACAAATAACGGGCACTTATTAAAATATAAACTGGAATTTGATGCCTCTTCCGACAACTATTCTCAGCTCCTTCAGGCCGGAACTTCTTTCAATGTAATGTACACACTTACGGACACAAATTAAGAAGTAATTTTTTATTGTTTTAAGTCGAAAGATTAATACTTTAGCGACATTAACGAAAGAGATTACTCTTAAAAACCCTGTAAAATGAATTTTAAAAAATTGGCTGTAAAATTTTTCATATCGGGTGTATTTGTGTTAGCAAGTAAATTATTATTGGGCAGTATTGTTGTTTTAAATGGACTTACACACGAACAGATTGCAACCCCCGGAGAAAATTACAAAGGGACAATTGAAATTCAAAATACAGCTAATGGCGAAAAAAGTGCAAAAATATATCTAAGAGATTATTCATTTAATTACAAAGGAGAAAGCAAAGTTGATGCACCTGGAACGCTGCCCCGGTCAAACTCCGGATGGATTACTTTTAATCCGGAACTGGTAAATCTTGCTCCGGGAGAAAAGGCAACGATTGAATATGAAGTGAAGGTTCCTGTCGATGATTCTTTAAAAGGAACTTACTGGAGTGTGATTATGGTGGAAGGAATTATTCCGCCCGATACAACAAAACATAACAGCGGAGTTACCATAAATACTGCCATCAGGTATGCTGTACAAATAGTCACAAATATTGGAAACACTGGCATTTCCGATCTGCAATTTGCGGGGTTGGAACTAGCAAAACAGGATCAAAATAATGTTTTGAATGTTATTGTTGAAAATACAGGAGAACGACAGTTAAGGCCCGAATTAGCTCTGGAGTTATTTGATGAAAACGGGAAATCTGTTGGGATCCTTAAAGCGGAAAGAAGAAAGACTTTTCCAGGGACATCAATCAAAGCAACTTTAGACCTTAAAGGAATAAAACCCGGAAAATACACTGGTGTTTTGGTTGCCGATTGCGATGAAGATCATGTGTTTGGTACGAATGTTTCGTTTGAACTGGAATAATGTTTAAAAGGTTCTTTTTCAGTTGTATTCTGTTTGTGGTTTTGCTGACTAATCTAAATGCTCAGCAAAACAATTCATTTTTTGTAAATTATATTGAAAAAGAAACAACAGTTTCTCCCGGACAAATTATAAATCTTGCTTTTATGGTCAGCAACAATTATCGGGAAGCCCGGGATGTAAATTGCGTAATTTCTGCTCCTCCGGGATGGAAGATCATATTAAAATCCCAGCGCATACATTTTGATCCAGGAGAAAAGAAATTAGTGCTGTTTACTGTTCAGGCTGCATCAACATCACCGGTTGGCAATTATAAACTTCAAATGTCTGTAGTCAATACTAATCTGAACGAAACATTGTCAACCACAGAGGTTTCTTTGAAGGTTAAAGAGGTAGAAAAAATATCGATGCTACTTATTGGTGCTCCTCAGAATATAAATGCCGGCGATACGCTAAAAGCCACTTATTTAATTCAAAACCAGGGCAACACAACAAAAAAAGTTTTTATTGAAACTCAAAATTGCGATGTGGATGGTTCTTCAGAGATAGAAGTTGAGCCGGGAAATCAGTTCAGTTTAATGTAGTAAAGACAAACATCTGCAGAAATAACCGATGCAAAAAGGGAATTTTATACAGTTCGGGCTGTTGTTTCGGGGGAAGTTAAAAAAAGCATTTATCGTTCATTTACTGTTTTTCCAACCACACAAGGAAAGAAAGATCTTTATTTTCGATTTCCGGTTTCGGTTTCTGCAACATATGTAGCTTCTAATCTTCGGGATAAATTTGAAACCGGGTACCAGTTCCAGATTTCAGGAAACGGAACTCTGGATCCGGAAGGGAAACATCACCTTGAATTTCTTGCTCGCGGACCAAATCTTACAAATTTGAGTTTTCTTGGTTTGTATGACCAGTATTTTATTTCTTATTCAAATAAAAACATGGAACTGTTTGTGGGTGAAAAGGCGTTTAGTTTTACACCTCTCACTGAATCATTCCGGTTTGGATTTGGAACTGAAAGTAAAATTATTTTCAACAATGGTTTCAACTTTGGGTTTATTTATGTTAAACCGCGTTTTTACGAAGATATTCAAAATGAAATTTCGGGTTTCACCGGATTTGAATTCAATAAGGATAACGAAATAAAACTGTTTTATGTGCAGAAAAACAGTCTGATTGATAAAAATCCGATTCAATTGGCCAGTTTCTCGGCTCGTCTGGTACCGCTGAAAAGAACAAATCTGGAAGCCGAATTTTCTCGCGGCTACTACAATGAGATATCTGACAATGCTTTCAGGACCAGCATTAATACACAGTTCTGGATTTTTCATTTGGCCGGAATGTATTATTATACCGGGAAAAATTATCCGGGATATTTCTCCAATTCCACTTTTTATTCCGGAAATATTTCAGCGCATTTAACCCAAAAGTTAAGCCTGGGTGTTTTTGCAAAGGAAGATTATCAAAAATGCGGAACTAGATACTTTTTTTGTTTCGGCACCTTATACAAAATCATTTCAAACATTCATAAATTATAATATTGCACAGCGGGCTTATCTGAGGGTTTACTGGCGAGAATTTGAACGCAAAGACAGGTTGGTATTCGATAAATTTCATTATAAAACAAAATCAATAAATGCACATTTTAGTCACAAAATCAGAAAAATAGATTACAATTTGCTCGGTGAATATGGCGAAACTACAAATTTTCTTTTGTCTGAAAATAATCAGCAAACAACTTACAGGGGTATAGCAAACCTGGGGTATCATTTTAATTCAAAAAACAGCATAAGGCTAACCGGTAGTTGGTCGAATATAAACAGCTTTGTTTCAGGAGACAGAAGAAATATTACTGCGGGTATTTATGTTATAAGCCAGATAACAAAAAATCTAAGAGCCAATTTTCATGTTCAGAATGCGTACGACATTGATGATTATTACCGAAACAGGAACTTAATGCAGTTTAATATAGAATATAACTTCCTAAAACACCATACAATCTCTGCCCGTTCGTTTTATACACTTTTCAGACAATATGTAAATGATCCGGAGTTTACGGCGACCATTAATTATACCTATACATTTGGTGTGCCTTTGAAACAAGTGATAAAAGCAGGTGATATAAAAGGGCAAATTACTTACGAGAATGGGGACCCTGCTGAGGGAATAGTTTTAAGTGTGCAGAATAAAACTGCAATTACCGATAAAAATGGTGAATATTTGATTAGTACAGTTCAACCGGGGCGGCATCTTTTGTTTGTCGATCGTTCCAAATTTGAGATCAATCAGGTTACCAAATATCCCTTCTCCTGTTGAAGTTGATGTGTTTGAAGACCAGGAATCGGTTGTTAATTTTGTAATTACTACCGGTGCAAAATTAACAGGTAAAATTTCTATCACGAAAAGCGGCGATGAGCTTCTTAAAAAGTCGGATATAACTGCCGGAGGGATCATCGTTGAATTGAAAAACGATTTTAGCCAGTTTAGAATTACCACTGATAATCAGGGAAACTTTTCTTTTCCTCTGGTTCGACCTGGTAATTATACATTCAAAATATATGAGAATTCAATCCCGGAAGGATATCGAACTTGAAAAATCGGAATACCAGCTTGATTTCTCTCCCGGCGAAGAACAAAACCTGCAGATTGAACTCAAACCGAAAAAGAGAAATATCATATTTAAATCGCAGAATATGATGTTAACGCCAGTGAAAAAAGAGGATCAGGAGCCTGGTTCAACGAAATTAAATCAGGTAAAAAGTGTTGATTCAACAGTAAATTCAATTTTTTATTCGGTGCAGGTTGGTGCGTTCAGAAAACAACAAACTAACAAGTCCCGATTTTTTAGTAAGAAACATTTTGATTTTGAAAAACAAATTGATAATATGTACAAATATTTCATTGGCAGATTTAAGACGCTTGAGGAGGCAAAAAAGGAAAGAGCAAAACTGGAATCAGAATTCAGAAATCCTTTTGTAGTGGTTTTTAAAAACAATGTTTTGCAAAAATGAACAAACCAAAACACTACTTGACATGAAAAGTAAAAAAATAATTGTACCATTTATTTCAATGGTGCTGATATTTATTTCGAATGTTGCATTTAGTCAGTGGCAAGAAGGGCAATTAAATGCAAATATAAGCCTGCCACAAATTGCGTTGGTGGATATTGAGCCAAGCGTTAATAATAGCATTCATTTTACTATAACTCCGGCTACTGAATCTGGTGATCCTGCTGTTGCAGAGACGACTGCCGGGGGAAATTTATGGATCAATTATTCATCGTCACTTACGAGTGCACAAAATTCAAGATCGATTATTGCGGAAATTTCGCAAGGTACATTCCCCGAAGGAATGATATTGTATATCGAGGCGTCAGGTTATTCAGGTACGGGAAGGGGACAGTTTGGCCAATCAGCCGGGAAAGTGGAAATAACCAATCAACCGACACAAATTATAACTAATATCGGGAATTGTTTTACGGGTGATGGAATCAATAATGGTCATCTGATTACTTTTTCTATAGCTATTTCCGATTATTCAAAGATCGTTTCATCTGACGAATTAAATTTTATGGTATTATATACGATTACTGATAGCTGAAATTACGGATATGAAAAAATATATTTGGTTAGCGGTTCTTTTATTTGTTTTTTTCTCCACTCAGGGACAAGTATTGATAATCCAGCTAAACGGGGAAATTAATTTTGACAATTCCCAGATTTCAATTGATGAAGCCGGGCTGGATTTCCCTTCTTCGATCGAAAGTGAACCTACCGTTAATATATCAGTATTATATAACGATAATTCGAATACCAAAATTAACCCGAACCAGAAATGGCGTATTTTTATTAATAAATCTGATCTTGTCTGGAGTCCGGATTTAACCATGGAAGCGATTAGAACCGGCACGGGCGAAAATGTGGGTTCACATGGTGTTTCAACGATCAGCGATGGTGAAAGTTACCAGGAAATTACAGATGTACCATCATACTTTTTTAAAGGCAGGAGCGAAACTGCTTATATTCCCTTACAATTTAGGATAAGCGGTTTATCTGTTGTTTTGGGAGCCACTGATTACGAAACAAATATTGTTTTTACTGTTTACGATGACTGGTGATTTTTCTCTGAAAAGCAAATTAGCTTACCAGTTAAAAACCAGGTTATATTTCAACGGATCGATTCCCCATTTTTCCAATAATCCACGTGCTGCCCTCAAATCATAACGGTTTTTGTTCATCTCCGGCAAACGCTTAATCATATCAATAGTTCCGTTCACAATCTCAGGACTGTCATCTTCAATACAGTCGATGGCGTTTAAAGCATGACAACGGGCATAAGCATTTGGATTTTTCAAAATGGCAAGTAATTGCTTTTTGGCCGGCTCCGTTTCTCCCAGCTTATACAGAGCTTCTGCTGCCACTACAGCAACGTCGGGAGATTCATCATCCAATGCTGTTTTAAGAGCTTCTTTTGCTACTGCTGCCTTGTCACCTAAAATTAATATTCCTGTGGCACCCCAGTACCGAATAGCACTTTCAGAACTATTTAAATACGAAATCATCTTATCAAGGTTGGCGGGGTCCCCCATCGTAGCTATATCTGCGGCATCGATGATTTTATCCAGATCTACTTTCCCTGATCGCATGTAATCGTACATCGGAATTCCATTGCTTCTGTTAATCTGGTCGGCTTCAGGGATAAATCCTGTATCATAAATCCGAGTTACCCAATCTTTATTTACAGCCCGCATTCTTGCCAATACATCTTTATATTCAGGATTACCAGCCAGATTATGAATTTCCCATGGATCGTTTTCGGTATCATAAAGTTCTTCTGCCGGTTTGGGTCTCCAAAATGCACTTTGAACCTCATTACATTCACCGTTTTTGTAAGCCTTTTCCCATGAACGAATAGATGGAGCTCTCCATAAATATTCGATGTGTTGTCCGTAAATGCGGTACGGCATATAATTTCTGATATACCTGTATTTCTGATCCCGCACCGCGCGACTCATATCATAACGTTCGTCCATTCTTCCGCGAAACATAAAAGCATATTCCGGATCTTCGGTTTTTTGAGTTCCCAGGAATGCGTGCCCTTGTAAATAATCCGGAATAGGGACTTTGGCAATGCTTAACAGCGTTGGAACAAGGTCAACAAAACTGATTAACCGATCCATTTTCGATCCTGTTTTTTTTGCCGGGAAAAGATATTTATACTTTTCAGGGATTCTAATAATGAACGGTACACGTGTTCCGGTTTCATAAACGTATCTTTTACTACGTGCAATAACGCCTCCATGATCCCCATAATAAAAAACAATAGTGTTTTCTGCCAACCCGGCATCATCAAGTTCTTTTAATTTTTTCCCTACCCAGGCATCCATGTCTTCCACTTTGTCGTAATACTGGGCCCAATCGTGTTTCATTTCCGGAGTTTTGGGGTGATATGGAGGAATTGGCACTTCTTCGGGACTGTGTCTTAATTCGTCATTTGGAATCCATTTATGAATAGAACTTTCATGCGAAATAGCCGTATTAAACACCGCAAAGAAAGGTTTTCCCGGTGCTCTGTTTTTGTAATGTGCCTTGTTACTGCATTCGTCCCAAATGCTTTTGTCGTCGAAATCTCCAAGATTGTAATCCGTTTTTGCATTGTTGGTACAGTAATAGCCTGCCTTGCGCAAATATTCCGGGTAAGTTTTCACAATGTCCGATTTTGGATAATAACTCCGCATGTGCTGATTTCCGTTGGAGCACGCATAAACACCCGTGAGTATAGTATTTCGTGTAGGTGCACATACAGGTGCATTAGCATAAGCATGCGAATATAAAAATCCTTCTGAAGCCAGCTTGTCAAGGTTAGGAGTTGTGGCAAACTCGTCACCGTAGCATCCTAAAAACGGACTGTTGTCTTCACTGACAAGCCACAAAATATTGGGTAATTCCTGTGGAATTTTCTCTTTACAGGCATTGAAAAGAATTGCTACCAAAAAGATAAAAATGAGGTGTGTTTTTAAATGATTCACAGGTATCATAAGTTAGCTGGTTTTAGTAATGAACCGGTTTAAATTAAGTTTCTACGGTTACGAATATAATAATTGGTTTGCTGAAATCCGAATCCTGTCATGCTATTATTTCCACCCGGTTTCCATCGGGATCCAGAATAATGCTTTCATAATTCCCATCTCCTGTGATTCTTGGTTCGCCAATGACCTTGAACCCGTCTTTTCGTAATTGATCTGTTATCTGATCAACCTGACTTCTTGAGCCAGCATTGACAGCAAAATGAGTGAGACCAGTGAATTGCTTCAGGGAATCGTTTTTTGATTTTGGAACGTTGGGCATTTCCATGATTTCCAACCGGCAGTCGCCATCAAAAGTGAGAAAGTAAGATTGAAACTCTTTGCTGTGATTGTAATAAACTTCGCTACTCGAAGCATCGAAATAATGAATATAAAAATTCCGCAAACCTTCGAGGTTAAATGTCCAAACGGCTACATGATCAATTCTCATTTCTTCTCGTTTTCTTAAGTTTAAATGTTCTCCTCAAATAATCCTTCCGGAATGCAGTTCATCCAAATTTGAAGCAGTAATTTACGCATTTTTTCATTGAATGAGCCATTTATACGACGTTAAATATTTGTAGGTTCGAAATTCCACTCTGCGAAAAATTCTTCCAGAAAAAGTTCCATAATTTTGTGACGGTGTTCTGCCAGTTTTTTAGCCGTTGCAGTATTCATCCTGTCTTTTAGTAGAAGCAGTTTTTCATAGAAATGGTTAATAGTTGGACCATCACCTTTTTTATAAGAATCAAAACTTTCATGCATTTGTGGTTGTACCTGCGGATCATAAATCAGTCTTCCCTTGCTGCCACCGTACGCAAAAGTCCGGGCAATTCCAATTGCTCCAATGGCATCGAGACGATCGGCATCCTGTACAATTTTAGCTTCAATAGAAATTGCTTTTGTTTCAACACCAGCTCCTTTAAACGAGACTTGTTCGATAATATCAATGATATTTATGTTTTCTTCTTCAGATAACCCGGTTTTTTGCAGCCATATTTTTGTTTTGGCAGAACCAGAATCTTCGGTAATTTTCCAGTCATCCAGGTCGTGAAGTAATGCAGCCATTTCAATGATAAACTTGTCCCCGCCTTCATTTTCAGCAAGGTATAATGCCATATTCCGAACGCGGTAAATGTGCCACCAGTCGTGCCCAGTGCTTTCATTTTTAAATTGCTCCTGAATGAAATTCTTTGTTTGTTTAAGAATAACTTTTTTGATTTCAATACTTGTCATCTTTCAAAATTAGAAGAAAAAGAAGAATTTTTGACTTATAAAGATTGTTAAAAATAAATGTTTTAAAATGTAAGTAAAGGTAGTTTAGACTGTTATGCGAAATGTTAAAATTGGGCCCATCTTTAAAAACGTGTAAGGTGTCTTTTTTTTATTAATTTTGTCCACCCGGAATAAACAGGAACAGGCCTGTTTTAAGGGAGGAAATTTAATTGGGAAACATGTCAAATACGTCAGAACTTACAATCCCATCGCTTTTTAATGAATCGGTGAGCAAATTTGCTGACAGAACTTCGTTGGTTTTTGTTGGCGAAAAGAATTACACCTATGCTGAAATGGGTGTCGATGTGAACCGCGTGGCTACCATGTTATCTGAACTTGGTGTTGGAAAGGGTGATAAAGTAGCTATTCTTAGCAATAACATGCCAAATTGGGGAGTTGCTTTTTTTGCTGTTTCTGTTTTAGGCGGAGTGGCAGTTCCTGTGTTACCCGATTTTCATGAAAATGAAATCAGTACTATTCTTAAGCATTCAGAAACAAAAGTGATTTTTGTTTCAGCTGCCATGTATGGAACACTCAATGAAGACGCTCGCTTGTGGCTCGACAAAGTAGTCATACTCGATAATTTTGCAGTTGTTTCTGATCATGTTAGTGCTGTAAGTAAATTAGATTCTTCACTTCCTGAAAATGCAGATAATTTTATTCAGGCTGAAGTTGAAGAAGAAGATATTGCCTCGATTATTTACACTTCAGGTACTACAGGAAATTCAAAAGGAGTAATGTTAACACATAAAAACCTGGCCTGGACAACTCAGCAATGTCGCACTTTATATGAAGTTAAGGCTGAAGACAGGTTTTTATCGGTTCTTCCGTTATCACATACACTTGAAAATACAGTTGGCTTTTTACTCCCTGTGAAATATGGATCCTCAATTCATTATCTGCGTAAGCCACCGGTAGCATCGATTTTATTACCTGCATTACAACAGGTAAAACCAACAATAATGCTTTCGGTTCCCTTAATTATTGAAAAAGTTTTCCGATCGAAAATATATCCGGAACTTCAAAAAAACAGTCTAACAAGAGCACTCTATAGTATTGCGCCAACCCGAAAGCTTTTACACCGGGTGGCAGCCAAAAAATTGCACAAATCATTTGGAGGGAAACTGCATTTTTTTGGTATTGGAGGCGCAAAACTTGATTCAACAGTAGAAAGGTTTCTTAATGAAGGGAAATTTCCATATGCTATTGGTTACGGGCTTACTGAAACTTCACCGCTTTTAGCGGGTGCTGTTGTTGGAAAAACGAAATTGGGATCTACCGGTATTGCTATGGCAGGTGTGCAGTTACGAATTGCTGATGCTAATCCGGTTACCGGAGAAGGAGAAATTCAGGCGAAAGGTGAAAATGTGATGCAGGGTTATTACAAAGCTCCTGAAATGACTAAAGAAGTTTTTACTGAGGATGGGTGGTTCAGAACTGGCGATCGGGGAATGTTTGATAAGAATAATATGCTCCATATAAAGGGCCGGATTAAAACGATGATTGTTGGCGCCAGTGGCGAAAATATTTATCCCGAAGAAATTGAGACTGTAATAAATAAAATGCGTTTTGTCCTCGAGTCTCTCGTAGTTGAGAAGAAAGGGAAACTTGTTGCCATGATTCACTTAAATGTTGAAGAAATTGAGCAGAACTTTCAGCACCTGAAAGAAGAAGCACAGCTTTTTATCCAGGAAAAATCGGATGAGATTCTTCTTGAGATTCATAAAAAAGTAAATGCACAGGTTAATAAGTTTTCACGGATACAGCAGGTTGTATTGCAGCCAAGCCCGTTCGAAAAAACGCCGACAAAGAAAATAAAAAGGTTCCTTTACGCTTAGCTTTTCATTTTAAAACATAAATAAAACAAGAAGTCATTGGTATGGCTTTTAGTTTTTGTATTTCATGTTGATGGAAAATATTAATTTTGTACCCACAAAAAATAATGGTTACCGAGTCAAGATATAGTGCAAGAGGAGTTTCGGCATCAAAAGAAGATGTTCACGAAGCTATTAAAAATGTCGATAAAGGGATTTTCCCTAAGGCATTTTGCAAAATCGTGCCCGATATTCTGGGTGGCGATGCTGACTGGTGTAACATTATGCATGCCGACGGAGCAGGCACAAAATCTTCGCTGGCTTACATGTACTGGAAAGAAACCGGTGACATTTCGGTTTGGAAAGGAATTGCTCAGGATGCACTTATCATGAATGTCGATGACCTGCTTTGTGTGGGCGCCATCGACAATATTTTGGTTTCGTCAACAATTGGGCGAAACAAAAATAAAACTCCGGGCGAAATTATTGCAGCCATAATTAACGGCACAGAAGAACTGCTTGAAGCTTTACGCAATTTGGGAATCAGTATTTATTCCACCGGTGGGGAAACTGCCGATGTCGGTGACTTGGTCCGAACGATTATTGTGGATTCAACGGTTACCTGCCGGATGAAACGTAGCGATGTTATTTCGGCTGATAAAATTTCTGCAGGAAATGTAATCGTCGGACTTTCATCATCAGGACAGGCAACTTACGAAACTGAATACAACGGTGGCATGGGAAGTAATGGACTAACTTCCGCCCGTCACGATGTTTTTGCCAAATATCTTGTTTCAAAATATCCTGAAAGTTTCGATCCTGAAGTTCCCAATGAACTGGTATATTCCGGGAAAATGAAACTTACTGACCAGATTGAGAATCTTGGAATTGATGCAGGGAAACTGGTTTTATCTCCAACACGTACTTATGCGCCGGTGATTAAGAAAATTCTGGAAAAATACAGAAGCGCCATTTCAGGAATGATCCATTGTTCCGGAGGTGCGCAAACCAAAGTGCTTCATTTTGTAGATAATGTGCATGTAATTAAAAATAACATGTTTCCGGTTCCGCCACTTTTCAAAATGATCCAGGAGCAATCGGGAACTGACTGGAAAGAAATGTACAAAGTGTTTAACATGGGACACCGTTTTGAGATTTATACTTCTCCTGAGGTTGCCAACGAAATTATTTCCATTTCGAAATCATTTAAAATCGACGCACAAATTATTGGTAGGGTTGAACCTTTTAGTGGTAAAAAACTTACCATAGTTTCAGATAAAGGAACGTATTTCTATTAGCTTACCCTAATAATGATTGTAGATTTAGCAGAATGATTATGTAAAATTTCCGCCTTTCAGGGTATGATAATTAAAAAGAAAACAAAATGGCACAATACGCATTATTAGATAAATACGAGTCAATAAAGCACCGGTTTGAAGAAATTCAGCAGCAAATTACCGATCCGGAAATAATTGCTGATATGAAGCGTTACGTGAAACTGAACCAGGAATATAAAAACCTGGAAAAGTTGGTAACAGTGTTTAAGGAATATAAAAATCTGATTGATAATATTGAATCTGGCAAAGAAATTCTGGATGAAGAAACTGATCCTGAATTGAGAGAAATGGCCAGGGAGGAAATGGAAAAAGCAGAAGAGCTCATCCCTGAAAAAGAAAAACAAATTAAATTTCTTTTGGTGCCTGCTGATCCTGAAGACAGTAAAAATGCAATTCTTGAAATTCGCGCTGGAACCGGTGGTGATGAGGCCAGTATTTTTGCCGGTGATCTTTTTCGCATGTATTCCAAATTTTGTGAAAAAAAGGGTTGGCGGCTGGATGTTACTAATTTAAACGAAGGAACCTCGGGGGGATATAAAGAGATTGTAGCAACCATTACCGGAGAAAATGTTTACGGGACCATGAAATATGAATCAGGTGTTCATCGTGTACAGCGGGTTCCGCAGACAGAAACGCAGGGACGGGTTCATACTTCAGCAGCAACAGTTGCGGTTTTACCGGAAGCCGAGGAATTTGATATTGATTTGAAAGAAGCGGATATCAGAAAAGATACCTACTGTTCTTCAGGTCCCGGAGGACAGTCAGTAAATACCACTTATTCGGCTATTCGTTTAACCCATATTCCAACCGGCATCGTGGTTACTTGTCAGGATCAAAAATCACAATTAAAAAACCTGGCAAAAGCGATGACAGAACTCCGTACGCGAATTTACAACATGGAGTATCAGAAATACATCGATGATATTTCGTCGAAACGTAAAACCATGGTTTCCACCGGTGATCGCTCCGCTAAGATCAGAACTTATAACTGGCCGCAGGGCAGGGTTACTGATCACCGCATTAACCTGACAATGTATAATTTGCAGGCAATTATTAATGGCGAAATCGACGAGATCATCGAAAAACTAATGATTGAAGAAAACGCAGAAAAACTAAAACTGGCAGAAATTTAATAAAACATATAATCCGGATAAACTTCTGACTTCGGTCTCCAGTCTTCCGACCTTTTTACAAATTATGAACCGTCAACAATTATTCGAACAGATACAGAAAAAACGCAGCTTTCTCTGCATTGGACTGGACACGGATATTAAAAAAATCCCTGAGCATTTATTGGAGACTTCCGATCCGGTATTCTCTTTTAACAAGGAAATTATTGATGCAACAGCTGAGTTTGCAGTAGCATACAAACCAAATCTTGCCTTTTATGAAAGTGAAGGAACGCAGGGGTGGGGTAGTCTCGAAAAAACGGTGATGTACCTAAAATCAAAGCGACCTAATATTTTCCTTATTGCTGATGCCAAGCGTGGAGATATTGGGAATACGTCGAATTTGTATGCCCGCGCATTTTTCGAAAAGCTCCATTTTGATGCCGTTACCGTAGCTCCATATATGGGTGAAGATTCAGTAAAACCATTTTTGACCTATAATGATAAATGGGTGATTTTGCTTGCATTAACCTCGAATAAAGGTGCCTTCGATTTTCAGTTTCTAAAGGATGAAAAAACAGGTGACCTCCTTTTTGAATCGGTTTTAAAAACTTCGCAGAACTGGGGAACAATCGAAAATATGATGTATGTGGTTGGGGCAACAAAGGCTGAAAAACTGAAGGAAATCCGGCAAATTATTCCTGATCATTTTCTATTGGTTCCTGGAGTTGGCGCACAGGGTGGTAGTTTGCAGGAGGTGGCACAAAATGGGCTAAACAGTCAGTGTGGACTTTTAGTGAACTCATCACGCGGAATTATATACGCTTCTACAGACAGCGATTTTGCTGATAAAGCGCGTCTGGCTGCTCAAGAAGTTCAGCAGGAAATGGCAGTGCTGTTGAAAGAGGCGAACCTCTTATAAATGCAGAACAAATAATCCTTTTGCTTCGCCCATTTTTTCTTGCTTTGATTTTGATTTTCAGTCGCTAGAGTAAGTTCTTGTATCGAAATTTTACAGAAAATCACTTTTTTTCATGACCTTTTTGTGATAACTTGTTGTTACTCTTGTAACAAATTGATAATCACGAAATGGAAAAGATATTACTCATCGAAGACGACCCGCATATTGGGGAGTTGGTTAGTATTCATTTAAAAGATTTAAACTGCTCGGTTGAAATTGCAACCGATGGACGTGAAGGTTATGAAAAAGCCAGTACCGGAAAATACAGCCTGATTGTTCTTGATATTATGTTACCTGGAATGGATGGACTGGAAGTTTGCCGGCTACTTCGGGCGGATAAAATTAATACACATATTTTAATGTTGACGGCTAAATCAGAAGAGATCGATAAAGTTCTTGGTCTCGAAACTGGTGCTGACGATTATCTTACAAAGCCATTCAGTGTCAGGGAATTTATTGCAAGAGTAAAAGCTATTTTACGTCGTTTAGGGCCTTTAAATAAGGAGGCAGTAAATCAAACACAGGAAAAACTGGTTTACAGTGATCTTTCGATCGACCTGACCAAAAGAAAGGTAGTTTTGAAGGGTAAAACATTGGATTTAACGCCAAAAGAATTTGACTTGTTAACATTACTTGCCGCAAAACCGGGTTGGGTTTACAGCCGGAGCAACCTGCTTGATAAAGTGTGGGGATACAATTTTAGTGGGTACGAACACACGGTGAATTCGCATATTAACCGGCTGCGTTCAAAGATTGAACCTGACGTGAATAATCCTACTTACATTTTAACAAGTTGGGGGATTGGTTATAAATTCAATGATGAACTTTGAGATATGGAAGCAAAAAATAAAATATTCAGCAGTCTTTTCTGGAAAATTTCAGGAATTTTCCTGGCGTTCACGGTTTTGTTAACCACTGTATTCATAATTATTTCCGTAAAGTTTTCTGAAGAATATAATAATGAGGCACAGCAAAAAATAAATGGTGGGATAGCAAAAAGTGCACTTGAATTAATCCCTCCGATTTTTGTTGATGATAGCGTTAACGATGCAGCGCTTAAAGATTTAATGCACTCAATGATGGTTGCGCATCCGAGCATAGAAGTTTATCTGCTGAATACTGAAGGAAAAATACTTACTTATGTGGTTCCTCAAATTGATGTAAAAACAGATCATGTTTCGCTTGCGCCGATTAAACAGTTTTTAGCCCGGAAGGGAGACGAAACAATAAAAGGTGATGATCCGAAGAGTCCGGATGTTCCAAAAATTTTCTCAGCCGCTAAAATTGTTGAAGATGGCCAATTTAAAGGATACCTTTATATTGTTCTGGCAAGTAACGAGTACGCATCAACAATGGCGGCCCTTGGGAACAGTTTTATTCTAAAATTAGGTGTTCGGAGTTTGCTTATTGCACTGTTTTTTACCATTGTTCTGGGGTTGTTGTCTATTTGGCTGATTACCAGTAATCTGAATAAGATTATTTATGCTGTACGCAGTTTTAAAGAGGGGAATCACTCTGTTCGTATTCATCTGAAATCAGGAGGTGAGCTGGCCAACGTTGCCAATACTTTTAATAATATGGCAGAAACAATCGAACAAAATATTGTACAACTAAAAAGCGTAGAAGAGTTGCGTAAGGAGCTGATTGCTAATGTTTCACACGATTTGAGAAGTCCGATTGCATCCATTCAGGGATTTGCAGAAACAATCCTTATGAAAGAAGGAACACTCTCTGAAGAAGAGCGAAAGAAATACATGGAAATTATTCTTCAGAATTCAGAAAACCTGAGCAAATTAGTAAATGATCTTTTTGAACTATCAAAACTGGAATCGAACCCGCAAATGATGAAACCGGAACCTTTGCAAGTGGCCGAACTCGTTCAGGATGTCGCCGACAAATTCCAGATTCTGGCAAAAGAAAAAAATATTAGTATTAACACCATTTATTCTAAAAGTCTTCCATTGGTGTATGCCGATATTCAAATGACAGATCGGGTGTTTCAGAATATTATGGATAACGCTATAAAATATTGTAATGCCAACGATGTAGTTACCATTGAACTTGAATTGATGAGAGATGCCGTAAAAGTGAAAATTTCAGATACAGGAAAAGGAATTTCGGAAGAAGAACTGCCCTATATTTTCACCCGTTATTACAAAGGGAACAAAGTAAAAAATGCTAACAGTACGGGACTTGGTTTAGCCATTGTGAAAAAAATTCTGGATTTGCACAAGTCAAAAATCGAGGTATTTAGCAAAGTAAATCAGGGGACCCGATTTGAATTTCAGCTGCCTTTGTATGCTGTTTAGAAATTTACTTTATTTCTCCGTTGCCGGATTATTTACAATGTATTTCTTACTTAATTGATCGTAAATATTTATTTCCGGCAATGTATTTCCCTGTCTGTCAAGAATACGGCTCCAGGTATTTAATGGTTCCCATATGCATGCCCCATTGCCCCGGTTATCAGGCAAATTAAAAACAAGGTCGTGTACCTCCTTTTTGAAAGCACTGTATTCCACCACATTTACGTCTTTTTGATACCGTTTAATAAGATCGTGCATGTTGAAATTCAGATCATCGAGAGTACAATGCCAGCGGGGATAATATGAAAGTCCGATAATATCAAAATCCACCCCGCGTGCAATCATATTGTCGAGCCAGAAAACAGCTTCCTTGTTCTGTCCTCCTAAAGCCAGGTGCATCATTACTGCAATAGAAGGATCAACTTCATGCGTTGCATTTACTCCTGCCTTTAACAAATCAGCCAACTGGTCAGGATGGGAAATATATCCATCCGGCCAAACAATGCCATGATTAATTTCATTCCCAATTTGAACCATGTCAGGCAAAGTTCCCTGTTCTTTCATTTTCAGGAGAACAGATTTTGTATAATCATGTAAAGCAGTTGTCAGATCATTGAAACCTAAACCTTCCCATGCTTTTGGCTTGAACTGTTTTTGAGGATCGGCCCAGGTGTCGCTGTAATGGAAATCAAGCAAGAAATGCATTCCGGCGTCTTTAACACGTTTAGCCATTTTCAGCGTGCTGTCTAATCCACAGAACCCTATACCAGGAGAATAACCTTGCTCATTTTCTGGATTGACGAAAATACGTAGCCGGATATAATTCATTCCGTGATTCTTTAAAATATGAAAAGCATCTTCTTCTTTCCTATTATCAAAGAATCTCATTCCATGCGACTCCAGTTGTGGAAGAAATGAAATATCAGCTCCAATCATTTTAGGCTCTACGTTTGGCTTGGGTTTAATTTGGTCGGGCGTAGGTTTTAATAAAACTACATTTGCGGGAATAGTGTGAATTTCATGTGACGCGGGCCACAATCCTTTGGTTTTTGCTTCTACATATATTTTCCCGGCGATTTTTCCCACTTGAAGTCGAAGCAGTTTTATTCCATCGGTAATCTGTGATTTCCAAACCGTCATCGTATCCGATTTTGATACCAATTCAGGAGAAGAACCATCCGGTTCGGTAACAATTGCATCGCCTTTTACTGAAATCTCAAATGGTAAATTAGCATCCATAATCTCCTTGTCTACACTGTCGGCCACACTTATTCGTAACTTACAGTGGTCTTCTCCGTTGGCTATCATCGTAGTTTTATATGCGGCAAAAACCAATGTTACCGGCTTGCCGGTTGGGACCTGGTAAAGATGTGATAAATCGGGTAATGCCGGCTTTTCGGGTTTTGTAGAACATGCGATTAAAAAAGTCGTCAAAACTAACAGGAAAAGGTATGTTGATTTCATTTTTAATTAAGTATATATACCAAAATAGTTCTGGCTATTTTGAAAACCCGGAATCAGTAATAAGTGAATTCAAATCCATCGTTTCTTTGCTCAGGAAATCCTTTTGCATTGTACTGATATGAATATTCCGTTGTCTGAACATCTTCAACGGATCCATCCGATGAAGAATAAATAGTATGGATCTTCTTCGAAATATTATTTCTGTTGGTATGTTCACCGGGGACCATTAACGCCTTAAAAGAAATATATGAGTTGTTTTTGTTATCGAACTGGTACTCCGTAGATGTTGCCAATTCCGGTTTTCCCTCCGTATTGAAGAAATATCTTTCCTCTTTTGTTAAATTTCCGTTTTGATCGTAAACGTATTCATCAAACATAGCTGGCTGATCATTATAATACGAGGTTCTTTTTTCAATTTTATCATTGTTATAAGTATAAGTGGAATAAGTACTTGTGCTATCTTTTAACAAGTGCATGGTACTTTTAGTCAGTTGGCCCTTGCTGTTGTATTCGAAAGTGGTATAACTGTCCATTTCGGTGTTTTCGGGCGTAACCCATTCTGTTCGGCTTAGTGCCTGTTCCATCACAGTTGAACTACTGCTTGCTATCGATTCATCCCAGTAATTATCAGATTGAATTAATTGGTTTTTACTGTCGTAATGGTGTTCAGTGTAAGAATATTTACTTTTTTCTTCCTTTACTGATTGGCATCATTGTAGGTATATTTATTGTAAACCTCACCGTTGGCGGCGATTTCTTTTAGCAGCGTTCCTTCGCCGGTAAGTTCATTATATGTCTTTTCCTGACAAGTTACCAATGAAAATGCAATCAGCAAAAGTACAACCAGTTACCAGGTTTCATTACTGTCGTACATGGTGTTCAGTGTAAGAATATTTACTTTTTTCTTCCTTTATCTGATTGGCATCGTTGTATGTATATTCGTTGTAAGTTTCACCGTTGGCGGCAATTTCCTTCAACAGTGTCCCTTCGCCGGTAAGTTCATTATATGTCTTTTCCTGACAAGTTACCAATGAAAATGCAATCAGTAAAAGTATAATAAGATAAGCAGGTTTCATCTTCAACATGATTTAGGTTTATCGTTGCATAAAAATAAATAAAACTATGGTATGAAACCAAAATTTTGAAGAAAGATATTTTGAATAGCACTTTTAAAAGGAAAAAATTAACTTTGTTTGAAGCAAAGGAAGTTACGAACTTAAACCAATAAAAATGAAACCATTTTACCTGATTCTTCTGATTTTTGCAGGAATAATGACTGCCTGTTCTTCGCAGCCGGAAAAGAAAAAACAAGATCAAGCGCTACCCAATTTCGTACTTGTTTTTATCGATGATATGGGTTACGGTGATGCCGGTTGTTTTGGTGCAACCGGATACGATACTCCAAATATCGATAAACTTGCTGTAGAAGGAATGCGGTTTACCAATTTTTATTCGGCTCAGCCAGTGTGTAGCGCATCTCGTGCAGGACTCTTAACCGGCTGTTATCCAAACAGGATTGGATTTTCAGGAGCGTTGTTTCCTACTGATTCAATTGGAATTAATCCAAATGAAACTACCATTGCTGAAATGCTTAAACAAAAAGGGTACGCTACAGCTGTTTTCGGTAAATGGCATTTGGGTGATCACAAAAAATTTCTTCCGTTGCAAAACGGTTTTGACGAATACATCGGACTTCCTTATTCTAACGATATGTGGCCACTTGATGATGTTGGGAAACCATTACCTAAAAACAGTTTCAGGAGTTCATTTCCACCATTGCCTTTAATAGAAGGGAACGAGGCCAAAGAATATATTTCTTCAATGGAAGATCAGGACAGATTAACAACTATTTATACTGAAAAAGCTGTTGATTTTATCAACCGGAATGCGGGCCATCCTTTCTTTTTGTATGTTCCGCATAGCATGGGGCATGTTCCGCTGGGAGTTTCTGATAAATTCAGAGGAAAAACCGTGCAGGGAAAATACGGGGATGTAATGGAGGAAGTTGATTGGTCGGTAGGTGAAATTGAAAGAGCTCTGGAAACCAATGGAATTGCAGAGAATACAGTTTTTATTTTTACTACTGATAACGGACCATGGCTGAACTATGGTAATCACGCCGGGTCGGCCGGTGGATTACGCGAAGGAAAAACTACGAGTTGGGAAGGTGGCCAAAGGGTACCTTTTATTATTAAATGGCCAGGGAATACGCCTGCCGGAGTCATTTGCAACAAACTGGCCTGTGCCATCGATATTTTACCCAGTTTTGCTGAAATAGCCGGAGCCTCACTGCCTCAAAATAAAATTGATGGTGTAAGTGTTGTTGATCTTTGGAAAGGAGTTCCCGGTGCTGAGCCCCGGGATAATATTCTTTTTTATTACGGAAAAAACAACCTGAATGCGGTTCGTAAAGGAAACTGGAAACTGGTACTTCCGCATACCTGGCAATCGTATGATGCCCGTCCGGGAAAAGATGGTTATGGTGGCCCGCGAGTAAGGAAGACCGTGGAATCGCCCGAGTTATATAATATGAGGCGCGATCCTGGAGAACAGTATAATGTTATTGAATATAACCCTGAAAAGGCTGCAGAAATCATGAAACTGGTGAAAACTGCCCGTGCAGAATTTGGTGATTTAAATGTTGGACTAAAAAATGGAAGTGGCTCAAGAGAAATAGGGAGAGATTAATCTATTAAAGGCGAAAATTTGGTTTTACCCTTTTGAATCGATTTATTTGTTATCACGAGGGTAAATTCTAACTTTAGCCAACCAACTATAAAAACGGCATTTGAATGTCAACACCATTTCTGATTTTCATTATTATATCAGCAGTTGGATTGCTGCTGTTCCTGGTACTCAAGCTCAAAGTAAGTGCTTTCATTTCATTGCTTTTAACGGCTATTTATGTGGGAATTATTGCCGGAATGCCGCTAAAAGATGTTTCAAAATCCATTCAGGATGGCATGGCCGGAACGCTGGGATTTGTCGCTACGGTAGTTGGTCTTGGTGCTATTTTCGGGCAAATGCTTGAAAGTTCCGGCGGAGCGGAATCATTGGCGCATTACTTGCTTAAAAAATTCGGAACCGAACGTGCTCCATGGGCAATGGTTATTACCGGTTTTATCGTTGCCATTCCGGTCTTTCTTGATGTGGGATTTATCATTTTGGTTCCGATTATTTATGCGCTGTCACGCGACTCAAAACGCTCGTTATTGTTTTATGGGATTCCTTTATTGGCCGGGCTGGCAGTCACGCATAGTTTTATTCCGCCAACTCCCGGACCAGTGGCAGTAGCTGACATTATTAATGCACAACTGGGATGGGTGATTTTGCTCGGAGTTATTCTTGGATTTCCAACAGCTGTTATTGCAGGTCCCCTTTGGGGAAAGTATATATCAAAAAGAATATATATTCAACCGCCTGCCGAATATGATACCCCCACTAAAAGAGAGACTAATCCCGAAAATCTGCCTTCATTCCGAATGATTGCAATCATAATTGCCGTTCCTTTGTTGTTGATTTTGGTAAATACATTCACAGGATTGGCAGTGAGTAAGCAAATTATACAACAATCCATTTATACCGATATACTCGAGTTTATTGGCCATCCGTTTTCGGCATTGATTATTGCAACATTAATCGCCATCTATTTTTTGTGTATCCGGCGAGGAATGGATAAACAGAAAATCCTTGATTTAAGTACAAAAGCATTGGGACCGGCAGGAATAATTATTTTAATCACTGGTGCAGGAGGTGTGTTAAAACAAGTATTGGTTGACAGCGGGATTGGAAAAATTATGGCTGAGTCGATGGCAGGCTCTGCGCTGCCGCCTATTTTACTTGCGTGGATGCTTGCTGCGGTAGTTCGGGTAACACAAGGTTCGGCAACTGTTGCCATGATTACAGCCGCAGGAATTATTGCCCCGGTTATTAATGAATTTGGGTTAAGTGATCCTCAGCGGGCGCTGGTAGTTCTTTCTATTGCTTCAGGTGCAACTTTGTTATCGCATGTTAACGACAGTGGTTTCTGGCTGGTAGGAAAATACTTCGGAATGAATGAAAAACAAACGTTGCAATCGTGGACAGTGATGGAGACAATTATTGCATTCTGTGGCCTCGGGTTAACTCTGTTGGCAAGTCTGTTCTTTTAAAATGTGCTTTATGGATTTTGAGTTTAAAAGCTTTGAAGAGTTGACGGTTAATGAACTTTATGATATTCTTCAGTTACGTTCTGAAATTTTTGTAGTTGAACAGGATTGTATTTATAACGATTTAGATGGTCTCGATAAGCTGGCTGTTCATCAGATGCTAAAAAAGGATGGGAAAGTTATTGCTTATGCACGTTTACTGAAACCTGGAACCAGATTTCCCGATTATTCCATTGGAAGAGTTGTGGTAAAAATGTCGGAGCGGGGAACAGGCCTTGGAATTGCTCTGATGGAAGAAGCTAAAAATTATATGATTGACAACTGGGATGCAAGAAAAATAAAAGTCAGTGCACAGCAATATTTACGGCGATTTTACGAAAGTCTGGGTTTTAAAGTAGTTACTAAAATGTACCTGGAAGATGGAATTCCGCACCTGGGAATGTTATTTCAAAGGGAATAAAAGGTTTTATGAAATTAGTGACCCGTTTATCCATATTTTTCCTGCTTTTGATCTGTGTTCCTGTTTTCTCCCAGGAAACAGATTCGGTCGTTTATCGCATTTTTGATCTCATTTATAATCAGCAGTCTGATGCAGCTGAAACGATGTTAAAAGCTCAGCAGGGAAAATCAAATCAGTTTTACCTGAATATTCTGAATATAGATTTGTACTGGTGGAAATATAGTATTTTCCGCACAAAAACCGATGCACGAAATCTTGTTGAGGTAATGGATCATTTTAATCAGGCGAAAACCGAAACGGTTGAATACAAGATCAATAATCTGATTGAATCATCGTACCGGCTGCGGTATGAAATTAAACGTTATAATTTGCTGGAAGCGGTACTGCTGCGTTCGAAAGTGCGTGGTGAGATGGAAGAACTCAAAAAAGAAAAACTTCCTTTAAATAAAAGCGAACTAAGACTTTTTCAATTATATCAAACTCTTTTTCAATATTTTGATATTGCACTAAATCCGTTTTTCATTAGTAATAAACAGGAGAATCGACAGAAAATATTGGCAGCTCTTGAAAAATTCACCAGGGATCAAAATCCTATCATCAGCACAATGGCGCATTACTTTCTGGGCAGAATTTATATGAAGATGGAACGAAACCGGGAAAAGGGCAGGGAGTATTTCAGCTATCTGGCACAAAAATATCCGCTAAATCAGTTTTTTGCTGAGCAACTGAAGAATTAAAAGTTTAGTCCCACAGAGCATTAATCGGTTGCATATGGAAAGTACGTTTCCCGCATTTTGGGCAGATAGCTCTTTTCAGGCGATGGATATTGGTCAGTTTTAAACGCGAACGGCATTTGGCACAACGAAACTCACTTTTGTGAACTACTTTATCATCATCAAAAACTACCACTTCGGTTTTATCGTAAAGCACTTTACAATTCGGACATTTATAAACTTGAAACCCTGCTTTTAAATAAAGGTTTTTGTTTTCTTTGGCCATTTTGGTTAGTAGCTGTTGTGTTTTATAGTGAAACACTTTGCGCGGTTGTTTCAGATAATCTGTTAATGGTTGTGAGTGAATCAGATATCCGTGGCCACGGTTAAATTCTTCTTCAAATCCACAATGAGAACAGCGGTATTGGTAAGTATGCCCCATTTTTTTGATCCTTTGCCTTAAAGTTAATCAAAAATGTATTGACAGATAATGTTTTAGTTGGAAAATATATGGGTAATGAAACTTTTTTTTGCGGTTCCTGTTTTACTTTCAAACAATAAAACAGAAAAAAAATGAAACGTTTATTTATTGCATTAATTTTTGTAATGGGGACAGCACTAAACGGGTTTTCACAGAATGACGTTTTAAAAGTTGGTGATAAAGCGCCCGAATTTAGTGCAACTACCGACGATGGTTCGGTTTGGGATTTGAAAAATTATATCGGGAAACAAAATATTGTAGTATATTTTTTCCCTGCCGCTATGACAAGTGGTTGTACCAAAGAAGCTTGTGCTTATCGTGATGTAAAAAGCGATATTACATCAGCCGATGCGATGGTAGTTGGAGTTAGTGGAGATAATGTGGAAGGATTGAAATTGTTCAAAGAAGCAGAAAATCTGAATTTCCCCCTCTTGTCGGATTCAAAAGGCAAAATAGCAACTAAATTTGGAGTTCCAACCCACAACGGAGGAAAAATTACCCGGGAGATTGATGGTAAAAGTTATGACCTGGTTCGTGGAATTACTGCCAGTCGCTGGACATTTATTATCGATAAAAAAGGGAAAATTGCTTACATCAATAAACAAGTGGATGCACCAAAAGATGCAGAAGAGGTGCTTCGGTTTGTGAAAAATAATCTATAACTTTGTTATTGATTTACAAACCATAAAAAATATTTCGTTATGAAAACCTTAAAAGTCTTGCTTGTTTTTATTTTCACACTGACATTAATCGGGACAACACAGGCGCAATCAAAAGTCAAAAAATTCATGAATGAAAATTTTGAATTTGTTCTCACTGCTAAAATTGGGGGTGAGTATGTTGACTATTCTCTTTCCGGGGTTGAAGATATTAAAATTACACCTTCAGGTAATTTGCTTCGAATTGTAACCATAAAAGTTCCGAAGGATGATCCTATAATGGAACTTGCATATCCTTTTATTTTTCTTTCGGTTACTGCAACAGGAGATTTTAACAGAGATGGTGAAGAAGAAACGATTAAGGATAGCTTTGCAGTTTTAACCTGGTCGGGAAATTTGAAGTTGGTTTATCATATGAATGGGAATTAAGGCATTTAGATTAAAGATAAAAATTAAGGGCATTTTTTGATGCCCTTTTTTGTTTCTCTGATTTTTAAATTTATTATCCTCAAATAAATTATCTTTGCTGCAAAATAGAGGGTTTGCTACTGCAGCAATTTTTGGAGGAGTTTAAGGGGTCGAAAAAATATCAACAGGTACTTGCCGGATTAAAGACCCCCCCGGGTGAAAAATTTCACCTGAATGGACTTATTGGCTCTGCCAAAACCATATTTATCGCCAACCTGTTTTCCAATCTCACTGAAAACTTTGTAATCCTGTTGAACGACCGGGAGGAAGCAGCTTATTTTTATGATGATTTAAACAATCTTGGTTTTTCCGAAAGCACACTGTTTTTTCCGTCATCGTATAAACGTTCTGTACAATATGGTCAGCCTGAACAGGAAAATATTGTTCAGCGGACAGAGGTTTTGAATCAAATTTTGCTAAATGAGAAACCGTTAATAATTGTATCGTACCCTGAAGCAGTGATTGAAACCGTAATTTCTGCTGCCGGACTGCAAAAAAATACATTACGAGTAAAGGTTGGCGATAATATTTCTACGGAATTCATCAACGAGTTTTTATATGAATATGGTTTTGAACGTGTTGATTTTGTGCATGAGCCAGGTCAGTTTTCAGTTCGCGGGAGCATTGTCGATATCTTTTCGTTTTCGAATGAAGATCCATTTCGGCTCGATTTTTTTGGCGACGAGATTGAATCAATCCGAAGCTTTTCCATCGATGACCAGATTTCGAAAAAAGACCTGCAAAGTATAACCATTGTTCCAAATATTCAGAATAACTCCATTGAAGGAAATCGTGTTTCGCTGGCGGAATTTATTTCTGATAGACGATTTGGTTTGGTAACGATTTAAACCTGTTTTTTAACCAGGTATTTCCGAAATTTATCATCAAACCATTCTGGCAAAAGCAGAGGAGGAATATATCCGTGAAATCAATTATTACCGGACAGACATTAAAAAAGCAACTCGCTTTTGTAACTGTTTGTGAATTTGGTTCCGGCCCTGGCCTTTAACCCGACACAGGAATTCAGGTTTTCCAATTCAAAACAACCATTATTCAATAAAAATTTTGATTTGCTGGGTGCCAACCTGGAAGAACAAATCGCAAACGGATATGAAGTTTTGATTCTTTCTGCCCAGGAAAAACAGATTGAACGTTTGGAAGCCATTTTTAAGGACATTAATGCGAAGGTGAATTTCAAACCGTTGAATTTTATTCTTCACGAGGGATTTATTGATCATGACCTTAAACTTTGCTGTTATACTGATCACCAGATTTTTGAACGTTATCACCGCTTTAATTTAAAAAACCGAAGGGCACAACGCGAAGCTATTTCATTAAAAGAACTGAATAAACTCCACCAGGGCGATTATGTAGTTCATGTGGATCATGGCATCGGGAAATTTGCCGGACTGGTAAAAACCGAGATCAATGGAAAAATGCAGGAAGCTATTCGGTTGGTTTACCGCGATAACGATTCGCTTTTGGTCAGCATTCATTCATTACACCGAATTACAAAGTATAAAGGGAAAGAGGGGGCTGAACCTTCCATAAACAAGCTTGGAACAGGTGCCTGGCAAAGGATGAAAAACCGCACCAAGTCGAAGGTGAAAGATATTGCCCGCGAGCTGATTGCTTTGTATGCCCAGCGAAAAGCAGAAAAAGGTTTCGCCTTTTCTCATGATACTTACATGCAAACAGAACTTGAGGCTTCATTTATTTATGAAGATACACCTGATCAGGAAAAGACAACGTTGGCGGTAAAAGAAGATATGGAAAAGGCAATTCCCATGGATCGGCTGGTTTGCGGCGACGTGGGTTTTGGTAAAACAGAAGTAGCGATTAGGGCTGCATTTAAAGCTGTGGCTGACAGTAAGCAGGTAGCGGTTTTGGTTCCAACTACCATTTTGGCATTACAGCATTTTAAGACGTTTTCTGACCGCCTGGAAAACTTCCCTGTTCGTGTAGAATTTGTTAGCCGGTTAAAACCTGCAGCTGAAATCAGGAATACATTGAAAGAACTGGAAGCCGGGAAAATTGATGTAATTATAGGCACCCACAGGTTAGTTAGTAAAGATGTAAAATTTAAAGATTTAGGCTTGTTGATTGTCGATGAAGAACAAAAATTCGGCGTTTCAGTAAAAGAAAAACTCAAACAGTTCAAAGTTAATGTAGATACGTTGACATTAACAGCAACACCTATACCACGAACACTGCAATTCTCTCTCATGGGAGCCCGCGATTTATCAATCATTCAAACACCGCCGCCAAATCGCTACCCAATTGTGACTGAAGTACATGGATTTAATGAACAGTTGATTCGTGAAGCAATTACGTATGAAATTGAAAGAAACGGACAGGTATTTTTTATCCATAACCGGATTCAGAATATTCATGAAGTAGAGGCAACCATTAAACGAATTGTTCCGGACGCGAAGACTATTATTGGGCACGGACAAATGGAGGGGCCAAAACTGGAAAAAGTGATGCTCGGCTTTATCAACGGTGATTACGACGTACTGATTGCTACTACAATTATTGAGTCGGGACTGGACATCCCAAATACCAACACCATTATTATTAATCATGCACATAATTTTGGGTTAAGTGATTTGCACCAGTTACGGGGTAGGGTCGGGCGATCGAATAAAAAGGCATTTTGCTATCTGTTGGCTCCACCTCTTTCAACCATTAACGCTGATGCCAGGCGAAGGTTAAAAGCAATCGAAGAATTTTCCGACCTTGGAAGTGGGTTTAATATTGCCATGCAGGATCTTGATATCAGGGGTGCTGGTAATATGCTAGGTGCCGAACAAAGTGGATTTATTGCCGATATCGGGTTTGAAACCTATCATCGTATCCTCAACGAGGCAATTATGGAGTTAAAGCAGGAAGAGTTTAAAGAACTGTTTGATGAAGAAGAACAACAAAAAACAAAAGCATTTCTGAAAGTAAAATATGTAAACGATTGCCAGATAGATACTGACCTGGAATTGTTCTTCCCCGATGATTATGTTCCCGGAACCTCGGAACGAATGTTATTGTACCGTGAACTTGACAACCTGGAAAATGAGGAACAATTAGAGGCATTTAAAAACGGGCTCATTGACCGGTTTGGAAAAATACCCAGGGAAAGCAGGGAATTGATGATATTGTAAAACTCCGTTGGACAGCTATTAACATGAGCATGGAAAAGATAATTCTGAAAAACGGAAAAATGATATGTTATTTTGTTTCCGACCAGGGATCACCGTTTTATCAATCCGGCGAATTTGTTAAGATGGTTCAGTTTGTTCAGAAAAGCAGTTTTAACGGGAAAATGAAAGAAATGAATCATAAACTTACACTTACATTTCCAAATGTAGAAAATGTTGAAACAGCAGATTATATTTTAAAAGAGATGCTGGGATTTTTCTAGAAACGGTTCATCCAATTAATTTCCTTTAGTAGTATTTGATAATATTTAAAAAACAGACTTATTTGAAACTCAGATTGACTAGAAATTACACGCAACCATTTATAATAATGTACATCTTAGTTAAAGTATTTTATCAGCTTGAAAAAACTTATTTACTTTGTGACAGAAAAATTAAATGATTAGGAAAATGAGAAGAAATAATATTTCGAAAATAACAGTTATCCTGCTGGTATCACTTATATGGATATCATGTTTTAAAGACAATTCCGGCGATTTTAATGTTTACACTGATGTATTTCACAATTAATAAAAAAATAAACAATCAATCTGCTCATGCATTGGCATATTTTGCTTATGGAAATCAATGATGAAAAGCGCTACCGTATCACCGGTTGAGGGAATCAGGAATTGAAATAAGTTTAGGGATAGCCCAAGTTCTCTTTATGTTATGAGTAAAGAACCACAAGCAAGTGATTTCAAACCTTACCAGGAGCAGGCCGTGGAGCTTATCTTTTCAAAATTGTATCGGAAAGTGGAGTTAGCTTGCAAGACACTGATTATCTGGATCCGCAAAATTTGGGTATTCCTGCTATAACTGCAGCAGGTTTTTCCACAAATAAAATTTTAATTAACCTGACTTGGACACCTGTTTCAAAAGCTGACGCATACAGTGTTAAAGTAACTGATTCAACCGGAGTCTATATTTTTGCCAGCGAGAATTTGAATCCCAATACAAATACTTATACGCTTAATAGTTTGACTTGGGAATTGGTCTAGACGGCCAGACTCAGGTGAAACTTATTTTATTCAAGTACAAGCTTTTCAATTTGAAAAAAATGCTGATCCAAATAATCTGATTTACAATCTGGAAGAACTTTCCATTGCGGAACGAAAAGTGGTTTGGCAATAATTTGGGTTTTAGAGTGCTATGATATAAGCTGTTCTGTTTTTGGAACAGCTTTTTTTTATTGTCAAAAAATTTACAATACTATAAAAATAGTTGTATATCTAAAAATATAGTACTATGTTTGTAGTAGAATTTATTTGTATTATGGTTTTTAATAAAAACGAAGTACTTAATATTTAATAGCAACGACTAATCTCTATACGACTCAATACTGATAAAATGAAACAATTAACAAAGGCCGAAGAACAGATTATGCAGATCCTCTGGCATCTTAAGAGAGGGAATTGTTAAACAGGTGGTCGATGAGTTTGAAGAACCAAAGCCGGCTTATACTACTGTGGCAACAGTGCTTAAAGTCTTGGAAAAAAAGGGATTCGTCGATCATAAAACCATCGGTAATACACATCTTTTTTACCCTGTAGTAAGTAAAAAGGAATACACGAAATTTCAGTTTGGGTCATTACTGAAAGATTATTTTAACGGATCGTTTCCAAAGATGGCAACTTTTTTTGCCCGCGAAAATAACCTGAGTATTGGCGAACTGGAGGAAATGATGAAGATTGCGGAAACAGAGTTAAAAAACAAAGAGAACAACTAATCATGGAAACTATACTTAATTTCTTGCTGAAGGCATCATCGGGGATTGTATTGTTTTACATCGTGTATTGGTTTTTCCTTCGTAAAGAAACCTTTTACAAGGCTAATCGCTGGTTTCTTTTGGCTGCTTTATTGACGGCAGTAATACTGCCTCTTTTTCCGATCCGGTATTCGGTATTAGCAGATCCGGAAACAGATGCAACAGTTTACAGGACCATTGCTGATACTTTTAAAAATATACCTGTTGTTAATGTTCATAAATCAACAGCTCAAGGTTTTAATTGGGAGCAGGCCCTTTTGCTTATTTATATCACCGGAGCCGCTATTTTTATGTTGCGCTTGTTATCTCAAACTGTTATCCTGATTTATTTAATGATTAAATACCGGGTTAAATCTTTGGATGGGATCCGCATTGTTGAAAATGAAAGATATGGTTTGCCGTTTTCATTCTTTAATGTAGTATTTATTAATCCGAAATTTCATACACAGGAAGACCTGCCGGAAATTCTGGCTCACGAAAAAGTGCACATTAGTGAGAATCACTGGTTCGACCTGCTTTTTATAGAACTGTTAACAGTCATCTTTTGGTTCAATCCATTTATTTGGTTTTTTGAACGATCAATCAAACAAAATCATGAGTATCTGGCCGACAAGGGTGTTCTTGCGCAGGGACACAACACCGGCCGGTACCAGGCTTTATTAATTAACCAGTTAATGGGCATGCAGATTATTGGTGTTACCAATAACCTGAATTTTGCCCTTAACGCAAATCGATTAAAAATGATGACGAAAACGAAAACATCCCACATTGCCAGGATAAAATTTGTGTGGGCATTGCCCGCACTTGCGCTGCTCTTGTTTGCTTTTGCCGAACCGGAATATCAGGCGAAGGAATTGACTGTAGTTGAAACAACCACTTCGGATGCAAATTCAGATAAAAGCGAAGAAATGACCATTCATGGTAAAGTAATCCTTAAGGAAACAAATGAAGCTCTTCCCGGTGCCTCTGTTGTTCTGAAAGGTACAACCATTGGAACTGTTTCTGATAGAGACGGTACTTTCACGCTGGTTAATCCAAATCCTAACGTAAACAGCGATGGGAGTTTAAGTTCGGATGTTGTGGTTTCCTTTGTTGGCCTGAAAACCGTTATAAATACCTTAACAGTATCTGGTTCTCAAAAAAATACGGAATTCACTTTTTTGATGGAAGACGCAGTTCAGGTTCTACATAATGCACACTACTCTGGAGACCAACCGCCGCCGCCACCTCCTCTGACTGTAGAGGAAATGGAACTCAAAGAAAAGTTGACACCACCTCCCCCGTCAAAGGAAAGTAAAGTTAAGGAAACCATGGCTCCACCACCACCACCTCCGCCAGCTAAAAACGGAAAAGAGGAAGTATTTTACATTGTTGAAGATATGCCTCAGTACCCGGGTGGTTATTATGCTATGCAGGATTACATTTCGAAGATGCAACAAAAGATTGCACAAGCAATAGGTATAAAAGGAAAAGCAAAAGTATTGTTTACCATAAATGCAAAAGGTAAAGTAACCGATATTAAAATTGTTGATCAGGACAATGATAAAGTAGGAAAAGCTGCAGCTGAAATTGTAGCTCAAATGCCCGATTGGAAACCCGGGAAAACAACGGGGGAAAGGAGTTCCTGTTAAGTATATGATACCGATTGAATTCAAATAAGGGAACAGAAAATAGATGAAAGGGATGCCCCGATTTTATACCGGGGCATTGTTTTTAATTTCCGTGCAAATAATATAATTCGATTATAAAATTCCGGATTTAATTAATATCAGATCGAGAATTATTCCTAAAAGAAATAATGAACCAAAGCGTTTATTGTAGATGAATGCCTGGTGAACAAGATACAGTGGCCATGTTTCACCGATTTTGCCTTCAGGTTTTTCTTTTGGTCGCGGTTTGGCAAAAATTTTAACAGCCCATAAATATTTGGGAATGGCAAATAGTACAACTGCAAGTGGCCAGTCCAGTGCTCCGCTGAATATTAACCAGGCAACCAGAAGATATTGAGCCAACCATAGAAAAATGGTTGTCCACCGTGAATTTCTTTCGCCAAGAATAACGGGTAGGGTATGTACTTTCTTTTTTCGGTCTTCAGCCGATTTGTCAATATGTTTTCCAAACAGTACTGATGTTGGCCCGAGTGCGTATATAAGTCCTATTACTGCTACCGGCCAGCTCCATTCTCCGCCCGAGGTAACATAATATGAACCGCCAACCATTAATGGTCCCCAAACCAGGATAACTGTTATCTCACCTAGCCCGATATATTTGAGTGGCCATGTGTAAAATAACAGGAAAAATAATCCGGCCAGCATCAGGTAAAGGGTAGCAATTCCGGTTTGAGTAATCAAAAATACCCCGCAAGCCAGTGCCACAAGCAACGTAACAGCAATGTAGCGGTACATCCCCGATTGGGTCAGTAACTCGTGTTCAACGGTTTGTGGCCCATACAACGACCGGTAATAATTTCCTTTGTCGATTCCTTTTCGTGAATCAATTAAATCGTTTAATAAATTGTTGGTAGCATGCGCAAACACAAGTCCCAGCATAGCAGCAATAAAATTTACGACATTGAAATTTCCGTTATACCATGCCATAATTCCTCCAATGGCACCGGCAAAAGCAGTCATAATAAATACAGCCGAACGCGTTGCAATCAGCCATTTGGAAATTATATCCAGATTCACCCACTCTTCTTTTGAGATCCGGGGTATGGTTCTCAAAGCTTTTCCCCACATTTGATAATTAATCGCATTCATCTTAATAGAATTTAAGTTTTTATGGTATAAGATTGAACCCGTCCTGAAAATTTCGGGACCTGTTTCATAATCTTAAAGTTTGATTCTTATTAAAAACTCTTTTAAGGAAGGATTGTTCGAGACTTTTATTCTAAATAAGCATATCGTTTTGGGAATTGTCGTTATTCGTAAGGGATTTTTTATAAAAATAAAAGGCTGCCCAACTGACAGCCTTTTTAACCTAAACCAACTAAACCTAATAAACCACAAACTTACCAGAACGGTAAGCCTGAGATTACTCTTAAATATCGTTACTTAAATTTTATATCTTAATGAACTATAGCAAAATGTATATTGCCGGCAAAGATATGAATTTTTTTGTGTTTTTGTTTGAAAAATATATCAACTTTAAATAAATATTACTTCTTTTTGCATTCTTCCAGTACTTGCTGAACCGATCCATGAAGTAACAAAAGCCGTCGTGCTTTTGTTTCCGTAAATCCCAATTCTTCCATAATCATTCGCGTGCCCCTGTTAACAAGCTTTTGGTTGGTTAACTGCATATTTACCATTTTGTTTCCTTTTACGCGGCCCAGTTTGATCATCAAAGTTGTGGTGATCATATTCAGGATTAATTTTTGCGCCGTTCCCGACTTCATCCTCGTACTTCCGGTTACAAATTCCGGTCCTACAATGGCTTCGATTGGAATATCAACATTTTTGGCAAGTATCGTATCTGGATTACTGGTTATGCAGGCAGTGAGAATCCCATTTTCGCGGGCATTTTTCACAGCACCAACTACATACGGAGTTCTTCCTGAAGCTGCGATTCCAACTACTGTGTCGGTTTTGTGAATGTTATGCTGTTTCAAAATTTCCCAGGAAAGATTTTCGTCGTCTTCAGCCGACTCAACGGCTTTTCGAATTGCCTGGTCACCACCGGCAATTAATCCGATTACAAGCCCGTATCCAACGCCATAAGTAGGCGGTATTTCCGAAGCATCTAAGATGCCTAACCTGCCACTGGTGCCTGCCCCGATGTAAAATAACCGACCCCCTTTTTTTACCCTCGGAACCAGCATTTCCACCAGTTTTTCTATCTGGGGCATTGCTTTCTCCACTGCCGGCAATACCTTCTTGTCTTCGTTATGAATACCTTCCAGTAATTCCCGGGTACTCATTTTTTCCAGATTATCGTAATTTGAACTTTGTTCGGTTATGTTCATTTTATTTTTTATTTTGATAATACAGGAGCAAGCCGTTCATGGGATCTTTTTCCACTTCTCCCAATTTTAAATGTTGTTGCCGGAAAACATTTTTTAGCTGGTCGCGAAAATGATAAGCAACAGAGCCTACAAAACAGATTTGATGACTTTTGAAATTATTATACTGTGAAAGATTTCTTTCCACAAATTCCTTGAAAGAACTTTCCACCAGTTTGCGATAGTATAATTCGCTTATATTTTGTTTCAGAAACGGAACCAGTTGTGCCAGATAACGATTCGGCCTTTCCTTTTTATACACCTGCTCCATAAACTCGGCATAACTGGAAGGAAACTGCATTTCAAATTGTTTGGAAAGATATTCCGGCATAATACCTTTGAGATAATCGGCCAAAAGTTTTTTACCCAGAACAGCCCCGCTGCCTTCGTCCCCGAGAATAAATCCCAGCGGCGGTACATGATCTACAATATGATTTCCATCGTATAAACCTGAATTTGAACCGGTTCCAAGAATGCAAATAATTCCCTGTTTATCTCTAAGTGTAGCGTGTGCTGCCGCCAATAAATCACTGTGGATTTCCACCTGTGTTCCCGGAAACAGGTTCTTCAACGCAATTTTTACGATGTTCTTTTTCGCTTCGTTAATAACTCCGGCGCCATAAAAATAGATTTCGTCAATGGTTGAATTCAGCCCAGGCAGAAGCTTTTCTCGTAATTCAGCTTCAATATCACCCGAAGTACGAAAAAACGGGTTTATGCCGTTGGTAGAAAAAAATGTCGGGTTCTTTTTTCCCCCTGTGAGGCACCAGTTGGTTTTTGTCGATCCGCTGTCAGCAATAAGAATCATAATGCAAAATTAGTAAAATAGTTACCGATTAAATTGAAAATTAAGTTGATTTCATTCTTTTTACTGATGTTGGAATGATTATTTTTGTTGACTTCAGATAGATATTCCAATATGAAAAAAGTCGTAGCTGCTTTTCTGTGTCTGATCATTTACTCAAATGTATTTAGTCAGCCAAAGTATGAATTCCGGGCGGTTTGGGTTGCTACGGTTGCCAACATCGACTGGCCATCGAAACCGGGTCTTTCAACAGAAGCACAAAAGAGAGAAGTAATAGCCATTCTTAATCAGCAAAAATCACTGAATATGAATACAATTATTTTGCAGGTTCGTCCTGCAGCTGATGCTTTTTATGCTTCCAAATTAGAACCCTGGTCACGCTATTTAACAGGTACTCCGGGAAAAGCCCCGGATCCGTTTTACGACCCGCTTAAGTTTTGGATCGATGAATGCCATAAACGGGGAATGGAATTGCATGCGTGGTTAAATCCTTACCGTGTGGCACAAAATGTTAACGAACCACTGGCAGGGAATCATATTGCCTTTCAGCACCGCGACTGGATTTTAAAGTATGGAGATAAACTGTATTTTGATCCGGGACTTCCGCAAACAAGGGAATTTGTAACCAAGGTAGTTAAAGATATTGTTTCCAGATATGATGTGGATGCCATTCAATTTGATGACTATTTTTATCCTTATCCTTTAGCCGAAGAATTTCCGGATACGACTTCTTTTAAATTTTACAGCCGTGGTTTTTTTCCTGAAAATAAAGCGGATTGGCGACGTGAAAATGTGGATATCTTAATTGAAATGCTGAATGATACGATTAAGGCTGTTAAACCATGGGTGAAATTTGGGATTAGTCCGTTTGGCGTTTGGCGGAATAAAATTGATGACCCAAGGGGATCGGATTCAAAAGCCGGCGCTACAAATTACGATCAGTTGTATGCCGATGTTATTAAATGGCAGGAAAAAGGATGGATTGATTATCTGCTTCCGCAACTGTACTGGCAGATAGGTCATCCGCTGGTAGATTTTAAAATGCTTGTTAATTGGTGGAAAAATTTTACTTTCGGAAGAGCAATGTATATTGGACTTGCGCCCTATAAAATTGATAAGAATTCAACAGTAAAAGAGTGGACACTTCCAAACGAAATACCAAATCAAATCCGGTTGCTGAGATCTGTTCCCGGAATGGAAGGCGAAGCATTTTTCAGCAGTAAACATTTTTTCCGCGATTTGGAGGGGTTGCAGGATTCTCTAAAAAACGATCTTTATAAGAAGCCTGCAATTATCCCTCCAATGAATTGGATTGACTCGGTTCCTCCCGATCCGGTGCTTAAAATCAAAAAATCAGGACGAAAAGTAAAATGGAAAACAGTTGATACAGACAATGAGATGGATCGGACAAATCAGTTTGTAGTTTATTGTACTGAAAAAGGAACCATTTTTGAATCGCAGGATGCAGTACAAATTTTTGGAATCATTAAAGACCAGGAAATTAAATTTGACAGAAAAAACAAGAAAAAGAAAAAATATGAGATAAGGGTTTCAGTGCTCGATCGATTAAACAACGAAAGCAAAATTAGCGATCCCGTGGTTATAAAACTTTAACAAGAAAACATTAAAATAATTTTTTGGCACCAAAAAGAATATTGTAATTTTACACGCATTCGGCCTGTAGCTCAGTTGGCAGAGCAGCTGACTCTTAATCAGCGGGTCCAGGGTTCGAATCCCTGCAGGCCGACGTCAATAAACAAGGCACTTTCAACGATGGAGGTGCCTTTATCATTTGAGGGTGGGTACAACATAGGTACAACAAAATCAACCATTACATATCACTACATATCGCCTCATAATAGATGGACTTTGAATGTTATCCAACATTTCGACGTCTAATACCATCCAAACAAAGACAAACGCTGCCACTGCAACTGTTTCCATTTGGTTTCATTTGTCTGATTCAGTAATTTTAGTCTCCTGATTTTCAATGCTGTTGAAAACAGAAAATAAAACCAGTTTTTACTCAAAAAAGTCGTTGAATATGGAAGTTATTATTCAGAAAACAGGAAAGTTATTGTACCTGCTCAACCGAAAAGGGAAAAGATTACTCAACACACGAGTTTTAAGGAATCATACTTCCGTGATTCTGTTTATCATGCTGGTTTGTTTAATTACTTTTTTAACCATGTTTTGGGCATGGGGATATCCGGTTCTCAAAATCATAATATATACGTCGACCACTTTAATGATGCTATTTATCGCATTGGTTTTTGTTGGTTCCTGGCATGAAGCTAAACGGCTTCACCGGAACGAAGTCTTGTTCCTGTTTTCATTTTAACCGCAGTAACATAAATGGAATTCATTTACCGGATTTAGGATTTTCCGAAACTGACCGGGAGAATTTAAACCTGGTACTGAATAATCTCCAACCAAAAACCAAAATAGATTTTTGCCTGGTTTCTGATAACCGAATGGCCGCTGACTATAAAAAACTATTCAGAATACTTCATTTGCTTATAGATGGAGGAATCAAAGATTTCAAAAAGGAGCGCAAAGAAATGCTGTTCAAATTTATAGAAACTACGTTTACTTTAAATGGTTCAGAGGTTAATCGGGCGAGTTTGAACTCGCGGTTTTCAGAGTGGGTGAATGAAAGTGAAACGGAATTTTCTGAAAACCTGAAGCGTGTTTCAAAAAATTCTTGAGCGATAGAAGGTATTTCTCCCGTAATTACTCCGTAATTCAAATTACCTTCTTGATTTACTGCCACATACAGTTACATATTTGCTGATGAAATTTTTACGCATCAGGCGTCATTTATCATCAAATATATAACAATATGGAAAATCAAACAATTCTTTCAAAACAGGTTCTAAGCGAACTTAAACAAATCAAAAATCTGCTTTTTGAAAACAAAACCGTTTTTAATGTGGAAGAGCTGGCCCAGTATACCGGGCTGTCGAAAAGTAAAATCTACAAACTGCTTAGTAAAAAACTTATTCCCACCGGAACCAATGCCAATATCCGGCAAAAGTTCTTTTATAAAAAAGACATTGACCTTTGGCTGATGGGAACCTCCAAAGAAGAACTGGAAGCAGAGGAAGAATTCAACAGTTTATTATCCAGGAACAGGAAGTCGTAACAACCAGCAATACTGCTATGAACGACATTCCATATATCCGGGTAGGAACTTCCTACTTCAAAAAAGTAAAAGCACCAACTATTTCAGGCGACTTTAACGAAATTCTTGTGCCGTGGAATATAGATACCATAAAACAGGATTTTGGGAAAACCTATGTTGCGGATATTCCCAAGTACGATGGTTTTACCTGTATTCCCAGTCATACCGAATTTCAAACAGGTCTGCTCGGGTTTTTACAACAGGTATTCACCACTTGGTAATCAACCGAAAAAAGGTTCAGTTGAAGTTTCAATGCTTTTTGTAAAACACATTTTCGGTAGCCAATATGAACTGGGACTGGATTACCTGCAACTGCTCTATCAAAAGCCGGTACAAATTCTCCCCATTCTTTGTCTGGTATCCAGGGAACGGTCAACCGGGAAAAGTACTTTTCTGAAATGGTTGAAAGCCATCTTTGAAAATAACCTTACTTATCTGACAAACGACAGTTTTGGCAGCCAGTTTAATTCTGACTGGACCAATAAACTTCTGATTTGTATCGATGAAGTTCTCTTTAATAAAGAGGAACTCACCGAAAGAATTAAGTACCTCAGCACAACCAACCATAATAAAATGGAAGCCAAAGGGAAGGACAAAATTGAAGTGGAGTTCTTTGGCAAATTTATTCTCTGCAGCAATAACGAAGACAATTTTATAAAAATCGATGCAGCTGAAGAACGGTTTTGGATTCGGAAAATTCCGAAGTTCAAAACCGAGGACACCAGCCTTCCTGAAAAACTTAGGCAGGAAATTCCGGCCTTTCTTTTCTTTTTGAATAACAGAAAACTCTCATCTCCCTGTGTAACCCGGATGTGGTTTACACCTTGGCAAATCAAGACAAAGGCTTTGCAAAACCTTATCCGGCATAACCGAAGCCGGGTAGAAAAAGAACTGGCCAACATTCTTTTAATGGTGATGGACAAATATGACCTGGAAGAGATTGATTTTTGTCCGCAGGATGCTGTATTTGCCGTTAATCAAACAAGGGTGAAAACGGACCTTACGCAAATCAGGCACTTGCTGAAAAAAGAATGGAAGCTGACACCCAAAACCAATTCGCTGACCTATGAAAAGTTCACGATTTGGAACAGGGGAGAAATAAGCCGCGAAACCGAAACAGGGCGCTACTACACGGCGAAAAAGGAATTTTTACTTGAAAATTTTGATGAATTGATGAATGAGTAAGCTATGCTGTTGAAAATAAAGATATTAACTGCTCATCAAAGTCTCATCAAAAACTCATCAAAATAAAAAATGATGAGAGACAAACAGAGTTCAAAAAGGGAAAATGATGAATTGATGAGAAAATGATGGAGCGCAAAGTATTGACAGAGTGAGTACTTAGACCACGTTTCATCAATTCATCAAAAAAAGAAGGAGACATTACCTATGAAAAATCAAAAACTACAATGCGATACAGCCAGAGAAATTTCAATAACCGATTTCCTGAAAAAATCCGGAATTTCCCCTGTAAGAGAAAATCAAAACTCAGCCTGGTACCTGAGTCCAATCCGAAATGAAAATTAAGCCTCATTCAAGGTTTCAAAAATTCTCAACCGTTGGTATGACCACGGAATTGGGAAAGGAGGAAATATCATTGACCTGGTAATCGAGATGAATAACAATTGCAGTGTTCAGGAAGCACTTTCCATTCTTGACAGAACCGTACCGTCTTTTTCTTTTCAACAGCAAAATACGTTGTCCGGGTTGAAACCCGAAGCAGAAATCCGTATCGGTAAAATCCTTCCCATCCGGCATCCGGCGTTGATTCGATATTTGGAGAGAAGGAAAATTAATGCTGAAGTTGCCGGCAGATATGCAAGAGAAGTCCACTATTCCATGAACGACAAAAAATATTTTGCCATTGGATTGGAAAATGTTTCAGGAGGTTGGGAACTTCGAAATCCATATTACAAAAATGCTGCTGCACCAAAAGACTATTCCTGTTTCTCCACCGGAAAACAAATGCTAAGCGTAACCGAAGGAATGTTTGACTTTTTCAGTTTGCTGACGCTTTACCCTGGCTTACCACACAAATCAGATTTTTTGGTTCTGAACTCAGTTTCCTTTATCAGACGGATTCAAAATATTGCTCTGTCTTATTCAAAAGTTGGACTCTATCTCGACAATGACCCGGCAGGAAAAAAAGCGACAAAACAGTTAATGGCCGACCTTTCGAACAGTGTCGATATGTCTGCCCTTTACAAAGGCAAAAAAGATTTGAATGGGCTATTGACCGCCCAAAAACAACGTCAGCGGAGGTCTGTGCGGTAAGCTATTTCAAGAGGTGTCAATGTTGCACAATTGACACTCTTGCTTTGCTCCTAAACTCGCAAAGGGGAGAAAATCGCAGGTAATGTTTAATGCAAAATTTTTAGTTATGAATGCACGTACAAGATATATTTCGTTTCGGGTAAGCAATATTGAAAAGCAGGCCATTGCCCTGGCAGCCAAAGAATGTGGCTTAAGCACCAGTGAGTTTTCCAGACGGGCTGCATTAAACATGAAAGTTACGCTGCGGTTTTCTCCCGAAGAAATGAAGGTTTACAAAAACCTTCATGTTTACCACCGGAATTTTAAAGCAATAAGTAACCTGGTTAAAAGCGATTATTTCAAGAAGAATGATACCATTCTCCTTGAACTGGAAGAAGTGATAAAGCTAATAAAGGCCCACCTTGAAAAATTTGAACAATGATAGGGAAAGCCAAAAGTATTTCACATGTTTCCAATGCCATCAATTATGCAAAAAACAAAAAAGGAGCGATAGAAATAAATAGGCATAATGTTGCCGGAGAAACCGGGAGAGAAATTGCAAAGGAGTTCCGGGTATTTCAGAATCTGAATGCACGGTGTGAAAAAAATTCCTTATCCATCGTGCTTAGTCCGACTGTTTTTGATGGGAAAAAACTGTCAGATAATGATTTTGCCCGACTTGCCGATGATTTTCTTTCAAGGATGAATCTGAAAGAAAACCAGTACGTTACCTTTCTGCATTCAGACAAAAACCACAAGCACCTGCACATTTTTGTGAACAGGATTGATTCTAGCGGTAAAGCATACAAGGACAATTACATTAGCAAAAAAACACAACGGCTTGCAGAAAGTATTGCCAAAGAGCGGGGATTTACCACGGCAAAAGAGGTACAGCAACAGAAAGAGGAAAGACTAAGCAACCAAATTAACAATGCACATGAAAAAATCTTACCACAAAAACCGCAGAACATTTTTGAATATGCCGAACAAATGAATTTATTCGGCATTCAGATGCAAGTGAAGCAGGCTTCCGATGGAAAGGTTGTTGGTATAAGATTCAATATCGGTGAGGAATCGATAAAAGCCAGCTCTGTACATCGCTCATTTAGCGCGGCCAACCTGCAGAAATTAATTGTGCAGAACTTGATACAAACAACTTACCCCGAACAGAAAAAACAGCAAAACAAACCAAATAAAAAACGAGGATTCAGGTTATGAGAAAAAATTTGTCCCAGCAAAAGTTACTGGAAATTTTAATCACTGAGATTGAAATCCTTCAGCAAACCAGTAAAAATATTAAAGAAGTTGCTCCTGAAATTGCCAGGCAACTGCATGAACTGAAAACGGCGAAAATAAAGGTTGATTTGAATACCGATAAATTGGAAGAATTGCTTGAGAGTCATAAACGGAAATTAAAAAAGAGTGTGGTTATTCCAAGGTGGTTTTTAGTGTTGGTGGGGCTGGTTATTGTTACAATTATGACATACGCGGCAAAGCTTGTCTAAGTTCAAGATAACAGTAACTCAGGTTGGCGGCGTCCATTAAATCTTCGTCGATGGTAATGCTATCTATATATTGCAAATTGGCTTTGTTTACTTGTAAGGTAAGCAAGTAACAGCAATAATCCCTGCCGAATCACTGTAAAAAATTCGCCGGGTTCCGGGACATGGACTTTCCTAAGCCCATGATATTTAGAATAGTTCTAAATACCCCCCCCCCTTATGAAATTTTATATCAAAAATCATCTTTTAAACAAAATAAAAACCATAGATTTGAAATGTTACTTCCGGGAAAACCCCTGTCGGTGACACAAAAATTCAAGAGGGACAAATAATTAATAAGGGTGGATAGCGTACATAAGTATTGTTATGATTGTGCTTATTCGAATATTCATTATAAATCAAGGGCAAAAAGCAACCCAGCCCTTATAAAAAGAACCGGGTTGCAGTACTTGTTTATTAACCGGAGCGGGAAGTTAGCGCTTTCCGCCCCATAAAACATTACAAAGAAATGAAAAAATTATTTGTATTTGCTATGGTAACAGCGGTATTAACCATTTTTAATGGTTGCCAAAAAGAAGAACTAAATATCCGTCGGCAGACGGATGACGAAGTACAACCACCGGAAGTGGTAAAACCTGACGTGTATGTTGAAAACGGGTATTTAGCATTTAAAGATATAGAAGCGGTTGACAGTGTAATTAGTATGCTCAATGGAATGACAACTTTAGAGAAAGAAGATTGGGAAAAACAAATGGGATTTAAATCTGCGAGAGCCGAATTTGATGCATTATTTGAAGAATATGATAAACTAGAATCATATGAAGCTTTTTTACAGTTTAAAGAAAGAAATGCAGGAAAATTGAAATTCAATGAAAATGACCCCAATGATTGTTCTATTGATTATCCATTTGCGGCTGGTTATTTTTTACCCATTTTGAGTATGGAGGGAATCTACAAGGCAGGAAAAAGTATTGTAAAGTATACAATGGAAGATCAGATTGTTATTGCAGACGGGGATATTAATAAATTGAAAAACCTTAATGCATTTATGGATGACGACATGGTATTTGTTTTATCTAAGTTGAAGTCTGGTTCCTATTCGACAAATGGAATACATTGGTTTCCGGAGGATGACCCTTCAGGGAATGAAAGTGTTTGGCATACAAAACCTGGAATCTCAGATAGACGCATCAATCACCAACTAATGTCATATCAATGGCTCATTTGGGAGAGTGCGAATGTGTGGAGAAATGGATATCGCATTTATTTAAACCAAAGAGGGCAAAAACATTCTTGGGGTAAATGGAGAGACTATAATACTACCTATGGAATAAAGGAAATAAAATGCAAAGTTGGTTCAGCCACAACTTATGAAGATATAAGAAGTCACATTAGTGCAGAGGTAAAACCAAGTATTAATTTTTACTTATATTATTATGAACAGGTTACTTCTTACGCGCCTTCAGGCTTTTTAACAATACCGTCAGTTAGTTTTGCTGCAAATGTCACTTTTAGGGGGTTTGGATTTAACGCGACAGATTATTACACCATTGAGAACCCGGAATCTTATACACCCGCCGGGACGAACAATTATCCTCCGAGTAACTGGGGATGGTAATAAATTTTATTATTAAAGCAGGGGTATTTTGTCCCTGCTTTTAAAATTTCTAATCATGAATCGTTTTTTATTATTTTTTTCAATATTGATATTTGTCTCGTGCGAAAAAGAGGTAACCCTTAATTTCGAACATACCCCTAAAATGTGTTTGAATTGTATTCTTAATCCCGATTCGCTTGTTAGCGCCAGCCTGACGTTATCGCACAGTCTCGATAACTCCGGCACTTTTGAAGCGGTTGATAACGGAACCCTTACCTTGTATGAAGGAAATGAGTTATTCGGGACACTCGAAGCCAAAGGAAACGGCCGCTATATTTCAAGTAAAAAGCCTGTGGTGGGGAAAACCTATAAAATAGTTGCCGAAGCAAAAGACTATACTACCATCTCGGGTACTACCACCATTCCCGATTTTCCGGTTGTTGAATATTCCAAAACAATTACCGGACATACTTCTTACGACACTACCCGAGCCGTTTTCGATCTGAATATACAGATAAAAGATAAACCCGGAAAAGACAATTATTGGGTTTACGAAAACTGGTTCGTACACGATGTAAAATATGGAGGTGTATCACGTGAAATTAATGCCCCTTTTGTAGATGATTTTAATAAAACAATAGATACGGAAGCAAAATACGGTTTTACACTTTTCCTTGGGGTACGTTTATCCGATGAAGGTTACGACGGACAGCCAATGAATTTTATTGTGCCGGATATTATTGAAGCAACACAATTCAATTATACAGAGGCCGTACATATTTTAAATGCAGATGAGCATTACAATAAGTATTTAAAAACCACCATCATCAATCGCATTAAAGAAACCTCTGATTTACCTTTTTTTGAACCGGTACAAATGTATTCAAACATAAAAAATGGCTATGGAATATTTGGTTCCTGTACTATAACAAGTATTAAATTGTAATCCCCGTCGCATGAAAAATTTTGTATTGAGTTATATATTTTTTATCCCGCTGTTTATTAATGCCCAGAACAAATATACGATTTCGGGTTACATCAGCGATAGTACCTCGGGAGAACGGCTGATTGGCGCAACGGTTTTTAATACAACCACGGGGAAGGGTGCCGTTACCAATACGTATGGTTTTTTTAGTTTAACCGATGTGGAGGGGATCAGTCAACTGGAATTTCGTTTTGTGGGCTATAAAAAGAAAACCCTGGCTTTATATTTAAAAAAGGACACTTTTTTAACCGTTAGCCTTGAAAGAGGCATCGAGATAGGAGAGGTGGAAGTAAAAGTCCATGGAACAAAAAGAAGCAACCCGGAATTATCGGCTTTAAGCCAGCCGCAGATTACTATGGAAATGATAGAATCGGCCCCGGTTATTCTCGGCGAACACGATGTGCTGAAAACCCTGCAGTTTATGCCGGGGATAAAACAAGGAGCTGAAAATACGGCCAGTTTTAATGTACGTGGAGGAAGCGCCGACCAAAACCTGATTCTTTTGGATGGGGTCCCGGTATATAATGTAAACCACCTGATGGGTTTTTTCTCGGTTTTTAATACCGATGCCATTAAAAATGTAACATTAATTAAGGGAGGTATTCCAGCCCGTTACGGCGGGCGGTTATCATCGGTGCTCGATATTTCAATGAAGGAGGGAAACTTAAACAACAGTAGCGGAACATTCTCCATTAGCCCGGTTTCGGGGCGGTTTACTTACGAAGCTCCAATAAAACAGGATACCGGCGCTTTTATTATTTCTGCGCGCCGTACATTTCTCGATATTCCAATGATTGCCCTGGAAAAACTAAACGGAGAGGGCGGTTTATCGGGCTACTATTTTTATGATTTAAATGCCAAAGCCAACTGGATTTTTAATCCCCGAAGCCGCGTTTACCTTAGTCTTTATACAGGGAAAGACAACCTGTTCTCGAATACAAGAAAAGAGAAAGATTCGAAATCGAGGTACCGCTATAACTGGGGAAATATAACTACCGTGCTGCGCTGGAACAAATTGTTTTCTTCAAAATTGTTTTCCAACTTTTCGGTTTATTACAGCCGGTTTGAGCATAACGAGCTGGCAAAGGCCACAGATGAAAGCACGCAGACATTATTTAAAACCACCTCTGTACTCCAGGATGTATCCTTTAAATCTGACTTTGATTTTTATGTTTCACCGCGCTATACCCTTCGGTTTGGTTCAAAACTTTCGCACCTGGTTTTTAATCCGAATATTATCCAGGCAAAAAATACTGAATCGGATATCTCATTTAACAATCAACATAAAACACGGGCGGCTCTTGGGGAAGTTTATGTTGAAAATGCATTTGATTTGGGCAAGCTGAAACTAAATGCAGGAGGGCGTTTGTCGGGTTATTTAACAGGAGAGAAAACTTATTTTCATTTTCAACCACGCTTTTCAGCCAATCTCGAATTGTTTCCTAAATGGAACGTAACTGCATCTTACACTCAAATGGTACAAAATATCCATTTGCTGACCAATTCCTCGTTTGGAATGCCAACCGACCTGTGGGTAGCCTCAACCGATAAAATAGGGCCTCAGCTTGCCCGGCAGGTATCGTTTGGATTTTCCAATCAATGGCAAAATGATATATCGTTTAATGTTGAAGGATATTACAAGTGGATGCGCGATGTTGTCAGGTTCGATGAAGGCGTAACCTTTTTAAATCCCAAAGATTCGAATTGGGACGAAAATGTGTTGGTGGGCGACGGCCGGGCTTACGGGATTGAATTTATGGCGCAAAAAAACAGCGGCAGGCTAACGGGTATGCTGTCCTATACTTTGTCGTGGTCGGAAAGAAAATATGAAGGGTTAAACCAGGGAAACTGGTTTCCGTTTAAATACGACCGGCGCCACGATGTTTCTTTCCTGGCAGAATACAGGTTTAAAGAATCCTGGAAAACCACCCGTTCAGTCTCGGTTGGGTTTACACTGCAGTCGGGGAATAACCTGAGCATCCCAGATGTGGAATATGAAGGCTTGTTAACTCCGGGCAGGGAACTTGGAGATTATCATTATCAATGGGAAGTTATCCGCCAGACTTACGATAATCCCAACAATTTTAAAATGCCCACATTTCACCATCTCGATATCGGGTACAACATTGTAAAACAAAAAACCGATAGTAAAAGTATTACCTGGTCGTTCTCGGTTTATAATGTGTATAACCGTATGAATCCGTGGTATTACTACAAAAGCGGGGATAAGGTAAAACAGGTTTCGTTGTTTCCCATTATCCCTTCGGTTGGTTTTAAGTATGTATTTTAAGCAATAAAAAATGAAAAAGTTTGTATTTGTTATTCTGTTTCTTACAATAGTTGTAACAGCCCATGCACAAAAAAGGTTTGAACTGGATGCTTCAATCAAAATGGGGTACTATTTCCCGGTAAACGAAAGAAACATTTCTTCATCTTATTTTCCTAACAATGCCTTTTCACCGGCAGCCGGAATATCCTTAAGTTATGCATTTTTAAAAAGTACCGGTGTTTTCATAGGGATGGAGTATAGCCATCTAAGCCCTAAAATGAACGATTATTTTGGAAATGCGCTCGATGTTACTTGGCAGTCATTCAATGTTCCGTTCAATGTTCAGCAAAAAATTGGCACTAATTTCTTTTTAACGGGTGGAGTAACTTTAATTTATCAGCTTAAAGGCTACGATAAAGATGCCGCAGCAAATTCAATACCACAACAAAAGGTGCCTGAATACAACTGGCAAGCTGGTTTGGGGTATAATTTTAACGATTTAAGGATTTCATTGCAGTATTATCGTGGATTTAATGTAGTTGACAAATCTACTTCATCGGGAGAAAGTTCGTGGTATAATGTGGACATAGTACACCAGGAAATATTTGTAAAACTGGAATACCCGTTGTGGAGGTTTTAATCTCTACTTATTCAACACAATCCGAAAAGTCGTAACCTTTACCAATTTCCGACTATTTGATAAAGATTTTGATTGCCGCCACCTGCCAATAAAACCAAGTGGCAATATGCCACTTCAATCCCTGCCAAATCGCTGTAAAAAATTCGCCGGTTTCCGGGACATGGACTTTCCTAAGTTCATGGTATTTAGAATAGTTCTAAATCCCCCCCCCTTGAGAATTTTTATATCAAAAATCATCTCTTAAAAAAAATATAAACCATAGATTTGAAATGTTACTTCCGGGAAAACCCCTGTCGGTGACACAAAAATTTAATGGGTGTCCATAAAGTAGTTTGTAAATTTCGTTTTATATGAACATGGCAAATGAAGAAGTATTCAAGCATTGCTTATCTGACCTGAATGTTTTACAATTCACTTTCTGGACACCCTTTTAAAGTAAATTAAGATTTTAGAGAAATATCCATACAATTGAAGTTATGCAAAAAGTTATTAAGATTATTGTACTCTTTCTTGTAATATCTCTTGTTATTTTTTCTTGTGAGAAAGATATTACACTGGAATTAAATAAAGAACATTCCCGGTTTTGCCTCAATTGTATTCTCGAAGCTGGAACAGACTCAGTAGTGATATTTGTCACCAAAACAACGGCCATTGAAGACTCAAATACATTTGAACCAATTACCAATGCACAAATTGAGTTACGGAAAGAAAGCGAACTGTTAACTGGAATGGTAAACAAGGGAAACGGAAAATATGTGTTCAGACATAAACCTGAATCAGGGAAAAAATACGAAATCCTTGCAGTTGTCGGTGAAAACAACTTTATGACTGCCGTAACAACAGTCCCTTTTCCTCCTGATTGTAATGCCAAATTTATACAGGATACCATATTGGATAGCCATTGGTATAAAGGATATAGAACCATAAATAGATTTGCTATGGAAATTAATGATTTACAGACAAAGGATTATTACTGGCTACAGACAGGAGCAATTAAGGATTACGGTATAGATTTTACAAATTCCTATTATACCGATAAAATATATTTTGATGAATTCAACCGTTATTTTTATCAGGATAGCCATTACCCATTCACAAGTTACGAATATATTGGGGCTTTACGTTTGGACGATTCCCTGTTCCCTGAAAGCAAAATTCAATTTTCAATTTCAGGCAGACCCCCGAAAACTATTTTTATATATAACGCCGATATTCATTTCGACAAATATTACAAATCAAGTATTAAACAGTTCCTTACCTACGAATATGAAGGCCTCCCAATTTTTGAACCGATACAGATTTATTCAAACATCAAAAATGGGCTTGGTATTTTTGGTTCAATAGCCGTTACGAAGATTTACATTGACGCTAATATTTGATTTATTTTATATATGAAGAAATACTTCTTTGCAATAGCAATTATGTTGCCGGTGCTGATACATGCACAAAAAAAAGTAACGATCAGTGGAACCATTTACGATAAACAAACTACTGAAAAGTTGCCAGGGGCATCAGTGTTTATTGTAGGACAAAACAAAGGTACATCTGCAAACAGTTACGGTTTTTTCAGTATAACGCTACCTTCCGGAAAAACTACACTTGGCTTTAGTTTCGTAGGGTATAATATGCAATCATTAATACTGAATTTAAGGAAAGATACTATATTCGATGTGGCTTTGCAGTCATCGCTTGTCATAGAAGAAGTTACTGTAGAAGCCAGAAAAATAAATCCCGGCAGGATTGAATCAACCGAAACGGGCACAGATATGGTAAGTATGGAAACTGTAAAAAGAACACCTGTGATAGGCGGCGAAAGTGATATAATTAAAACACTCCAGTTTTTGCCTGGTATAAAGCAAAGCCAGGAGGGGACATCGGGGATTAGTGTGCGTGGGGGCAGCCCCGACCAGAACCTTATCCTGCTCGATGGTGTGCCGGTGTACAACGTAAGCCATCTGTTTGGCTTTTTATCAGTTTTCAACAGCGACGCCATAAGCCAGGTAAAAATGTATAAAGGGGGAATCCCCGCAAGGTACGGGGGCAGGTTGTCGTCGGTGCTTGATGTTACTATGAAAGAAGGAAATATCACAGAGCCCTGGGGTGTAGTCTCTGTAAGTCCTGTCTCGGGTAGCATTACGCTTGAAGGGCCCATTAAACCAGATACATCTTCATTTATCGTTTCTGGCCGAAGGACCTTTCTTGATTTACCTGTAAGATTATTTCTTACACTCAGCCAACCCATTCAGGCAGGATATTATTTTTACGATTTTACAGCCAAGGCAAACTGGAAAATTAATCCCAAAAACCGGGTTTACCTTAGTTCATATTTCGGTAAAGACAGGTACTTTATAAATAATAAAGAAGGGCAGTCAAAAACGGATTTTTCTTATAATTGGGGGAATGTTACCACTGTTTTGCGCCTGAACAGTATTTTAGACCCAAAATTGTTTGCCAACTTTACAGGTTACTGGAGCAATTTTTACAACAGGCAAAACATTATTTTGAAAGACCAGGAAAACAAATTTAAGTATAATATTGGTTCCGGGTTAAACGATTTGGCGCTTTCTGCCGATTTCGATTACTTTCCTTCTGTAAGCCACTCTATAAAGTTTGGGGCAAAGGGTTCTGCTCAGTCCTTCAGCCCTCAATACATTGTTTATAACAGTTCAGAAAAAGACACCACCTTTGGAAAAGGAACGGGAAGCAAAGCTTTCATTTTGTCAATGTATTCCGAAGATGATATGTCAATTTCAAGAAAACTGGCTGCCAATATCGGTTTCAGAATTGATAACTATTTAACCGGTTCAAAAAATTATTTTTATTTTCAGCCCAGGATTTCTGTACGGTATCTGTTGGACAGCCATCTTTCGGTAAAAGTATCGTACTCAAAAATGGCGCAGTTTCTGCATCTTTTATCGAATAGCTCTGTAGGTTTACCTACCGATTTATGGGTTTCTTCAACTGAAAAAGTGAAGCCTCAAAATTCATGGATGACGAGCCTCGGACTATTTTACGAACTACTTCCAGGAATTGAATTTTCTTTGGATGGATATTTTAAAAAGATGCAAAATATTATCCGTTTCGAGGAAGGTACTTCGTTTGTGTCTTCACGCCAGCGTTCCTGGGAGGACAACGTAATTTCAGGAAAGGGAAAAGCATATGGAGGAGAGTTCCTCGTGAAAAAGGAAACAGGTAAATTAACTGGCTGGATAGGTTATACACTTTCGTGGGCAGAAAACCAATTCGATGAATTAAATAATGGAAATCCTTTTCCTTATCGTTACGATAAAAGGCACGACTTTTCAGTGCTTGGCCAATATAAAATTTACGACGATGGCATTGATTCAAAGTCGTTTTCATTAGCTTTTACATATAATACAGGATATGCTGTTTCAATCCCGGATATCAAATACCAGGGAATGAACATTCTTACTGAAAACGGTTACGATGGTTGGCTTGGAATGTTCGATGCCTTCAAAACAAGGGTGTCATATATTACTCCAAATAATTACCGGATGCCCGATTTTCACCATCTGGATATAGGCTATCACTTAACCCGGAAACTTTCAACATACCGCGAACGGACTTGGTCGTTTTCAGTCTACAATGTGTATAATCGGTTAAATCCATGGTATTATTACAAGAAGGATGAAAAACTGCGGCAGGTAAGTTTATTTCCAATTATCCCTTCGGTTTCGTTTACTTATAAGTGGTAGTTTGCCCGGGGCCCTCGCTGGCGTGAGATTGTATCTCGTGCCTCTTTTGGAACAAAAGACACAGGAACCCTTCTTTTGTCAGATAAGAACGGTACCTCTGTATCCCGTATACCAACCTCGTCTTGTTGGATGAATAGCTGAGAACTACCTTCGCGCTATACGAAGAAATCAGAAAGTTGGTCCAGCAACAGACGGATATAGCAAAAAAGTGATGTTTCCGGCCATAAAGTTTAGGCAGAAAATCAGATTATCCCAGGTTAAGTTTTGTTTCCGGGCGTAACTATCTCTAAAAACATTCAGTTACAGTAAAAAAAACGATTATATCCTAAATTAATGAATTGGGTACATTAATTGATTTAGATGACTAAAAAACAATCAATAAGTTAAACCAAACTGCCAGAGTGGTATCGTATTCAAATATCCCAGTTCAATATCATCTTTTACGATAAAAGCTTTATCCATACCCTGGATTTGCTTCAATCCTTTATTTTTTCCACCTACTTCAAACGTGTACTCACCAATCAGAAAATCAGCGACAGGCGATGCAATTACTTCATGCTTTATGCGAAGCTGATTCAGAAAAAATGTTTCTCTTATGTTTCCTTTATTTGAATTGTCGTTTGCTAAACCGTAAATCAGATTTGTATTATCAAGATAAATTTTATCCACTTTACCCAATCCCTTTATTCCACCGGTAGAATCCCGTAATTGTGCTATCATTCCGGCTTCTTCAATAAACAGGCAATAATCAGTTATATTATTCCGGCTGGCGGAAAGTGCAGATGCTATACTCGTCATATTAGGCTTAAACGGTACACTTTTAGCAATAATGGCCAGCAATTGCTTTAATTTTCTACCTGTGGACACATTCATTCCGGCATAGAACGGAATATCTGTTTCGAGTGTCTGGTTAACAATCTGTTGTAACCTCAAATCAAAGTCTTCCTCTAATGCAAAAGGGTAATATCCATTTTTCAGATAATTTTCAAAAAAAGGCAATGGATGTTTCAATTCCGGGAGTTCAGCCTTATGATCCAGAATTTCTTCCAAAGAATAAGGCCTGACCGTTATTTGATGAAACAATTGCAAATACTCCCTGAAAGACAAACCTTGCATATGATACATTACAGCTCTTCGACTCAAATCAGAGGCTCCTTTTTTGATATCCAGTACAGATGAACCGGTAAATACCACATAGAGTTCCGAATGATAATCATATATCAGTTTGAGTTCCTTAGCCCAATCTTTGTATTTATGAATTTCATCTATAAACAGGTATTTCCCGCCGCGCTTAACAAAATCATCCGCCAAATCAGTCAGCCTGTTGTCGGCAAAATAAAAATCCTCAGCAGTTACATAAAGCGTCTCAGCAGGATTCAGGTTCTTTTTAATATGCTGCAATACAAGCGTTGTTTTCCCAACTCCACGTGGACCGGTAAGTCCAATCATGCGATTTTTCCAGTTCATTTCAGCATAAATGTAGCGGAAGAAGTCGGTATCCGTCTCTCTAAGAAACTTCTGAAACTGTTCAAATAATTTATCCATTGCAATTTATTTTCAGTAAAAATAATCAATGCGCACTACATAGGTGCATATTTTTAACAAAAAAGCACTGTCGGAGTGCAAATAATATTTCGACCGATTTTTTATACATCTGTTATGTCAGGCAAATGGCATCTTTTCATGTAATTGCGGAATTTTTATAAAAACCACAAATTATCCTTTTTAAAAGCCGGAATCTCATTGCCTTCAAATGGGGAAATGGGCTGAGGTTTATTGCCAAATAATGCAGTCTTATCCTGAGATAGAGCTATCATAAAAAGAACCAGGAATTGCATTCAGGGTAGCCTTTACCAATAAGCACTTCAAGCAACAGCACGAGTTACAGCACGAGTTACAAAAGGAAATTTTATATAGTAAGGTACTTTGTTTAGTATCGCAAAAAACATAATCAACAAAAGAATTATCTCTTGCATTAGGACAAAAATCCGTATCCGGACAACTAAAGAAAGTAGTATCAAATCTCAGAAAAGACAAGTTAGCAGAATGGACAGAACCGGACACAGAACAGAGCTCCAATCAAAGATATCGGATTACAGAAAAAGGCAATTTGTTTTTAAATCTATTGAATAGAAATAGGAATCAGACATTATTTATTCCTTTTCCATTTGAAAATTTTTCGAAAATGTTGCCGGGAGTGTCTACGGGTTTGAAAAATAGAGAAAAAACTACAAAAGTACCTCCATTGCTTCATCAATCATTGAATTATCCAACTCTTTTAAATACGCCTGTGTAACGGCGACATTTTGATGCCCCATTGATTCGCTAATAATGTCAGTGGCCACCCCTTTTTGTTTAAGGCAATTGGCATAACTATGTCGTGCAACGTAACTTGTAATCGGTTTTTCAATTTTACAAAGAGCACTAATCTCCTTTAAGCGCTTATTGTATCGCTTTAAAACTTTACTTTTACGATTTTCTAAATGAGAATAGGTCATATTTTCTTCTAACAGAATTGGGAAAACATAATCGGTGTTATTTTTTCTCTTCTTGTAATACTCCAGGATTTCCTGTACGGGTGGAAGTATCTTAATCTGAAAATTTTTTTTGGTTTTTGAACGTGTATAATAAATTCGGTCTCCTGAAATATCGCTCCATCTTAAAGTCATCATATCAGCAAAATTCATACCTCTGGTATAAAAGCTAAAAACAAAAAAGTTTCTGGTATCAATTAGCGTTGGGTGGTTGCTTAAACCCAATTCAGTTATTTTGTGTATATCTTCCAGAGTAAGTGCTTTTTTAATGCCTTTGCCCTTAAGTTTCGAGATTTTATAGATTTTAAATGGATAGATACTTTCTTTTATCCGTCCTCTGTTTATGGCAGAGTTAAATATTCCGCGTATACACCGCATTCTAACTCCAATTCCACCGTCAGTGCCTCCGTTTGAGCGTAACCAGGCCTCATATTTTTCGAGGAATTCAGGTGTTATTTGTTGAAATTTTAACTCCTTATTTTTATGAAATTTTTTAACTGATTCTAATGTTTGTTTGTGTATTCTCGCGTTACCGGTTCTTCCGGCCATTTCCAGTTCCGAAACTATTTCCTGTCCAAAAGAAAATACATTTTGAAACGTTGGGTTGGTTTCAATTCGAAGTGCTTTTTCCACATCATATAAATTATAATAGACCTTTTCCTGTTCAATACTGGTAATAACATCAGTCGCTCTATCCAGAAACTTTAGTAACAGCTTATTTTTTTGCAGGTAACTACTGGCGTTTTTATTAAATTTTCCCTGTTTACTATTCCATTCACTCTCCAATGAAGTGTAAGGTGTGCGAAAAAATATTGACTTTCTTTCTTTAGTAATTCGCAAATAAATAGGATATTTATCGTTTGATAATTTTTTCTTATGCAGAACTGTCTTAATACTAATCATTTATATGTCTTTTTGGCTACAACATGGGTACAACAAATAGTTAAATAAAGGTAAATAAATAATGTTTTATACCAAAACAAAAAAAATTAAATCGCTGATATACAGCAATATGAAAATTTATGTGATTATATGAAAGCTAAATCAGGCTGACTCTTAATCAGCGGGTCCAGGGTTCGAGCCCCTGCAGGCCGACAAAAGAAGACAGTATTTGGCAAAATCCAATACTGTCTTTGTCGTTTTATAGCGGTAGGCAGGATACTATTTGGAAACATTCACCTGAAAATAATTGTTTCACAAAAGGTTAAATTAATTCAAAAAATGAAAATAGCTTTTTTAGGATTGGGAATTATGGGAAGTCGTATGGCGGCCAATCTGTTAAAAAATAATGTTGAACTTATTGTTTTTAATCGTTCTGAAAAACCGTTAATCGAACTCAAGACAAAAGGAGCTCAAATTGCATCAGGATTTAATGAGGCAGTAAAGAATGCAGATATAGTTTTTACAATGTTTTCAACGCCAGCTGTAGTACAAGAAATTATGTTAGATGAAAAGGGATGTCTGACTGTAATGAAAAAGAACTCACTTTGGGTGGATTGTACTACTGTTGACCCGGGGTTTTCAAGACAAGCGGCAACGGAGGCAAAAAACAATAATGTGAGGTTTATTGATGCTCCGGTTGCAGGTACAAAAGCTCCGGCAGAAAACGGAACGCTTACCTTTTTTGTTGGAGGCAACAAATCCGATTTAGAGGAAATTGAACCGCTGTTTTTGTTTATGGGATCAAAAATCATTCACATGGGTGAATCAGGAAAAGGGACTTCATTAAAAATGCTTGTAAATGCGATGCTGGCTGAGTCGATGATTGTTTTTTCGGAAACACTTTTACTTGGTGAAAAGATGGGTTTTTCAAAAGATTTTCTTTTAGACACTTTGCCAAATCTGCCGGTAATTGCACCGTTTACAAAAGCAAAAGCTGAATTAATTCGGGAGCAAAATTTTGAACCTCAGTTTCCACTTGAATGGATGGTGAAGGATCTGAACCTGGTTTTAAAAACAGCAGAAGAAAGTGGTCAGGATGTTCCTATGGCGCAGCTTACCCGGGAAATTTTTGATGAGGCAAACAGTCATGGATTTAGCAGAAGCGATTTCTCTGCCATTTATAAATTTCTCAGCGAAAAGTTTTAATTTCAGGCCAAAATCAGCAAACTAAAAGCAATGATGCAAAAAGGCACTGACTGTTTTATCGCCTGTAACGAAATACCGGAAACGCAACTTATCGTTTCTCAATTGAATCAAAATGAAATAGTAAACCGTGTTTTTATAATTGCATCTGAGCCAATTGAAATTATTGGTGCTGATACTTTAATTACACAGGAACCTTTTTCAACAAAATCGATTCAACAAATTAATGCAAATTGTGAGGCCGAATTTGCGCTGGTGGTATTACAAAATAATCTGTTTGAAATTGGTCAGTTTGCCTTGGAAAGACTGTTGCAAATTGCTGAAAACTACGGAGCGTCAATGGTCTACGCGGATTATGCGGAAATTAAAAACGATCAATTAACCAATCATCCTGTTATTGATTACCAGGAAGGTAGTTTGCGGGATGATTTTAATTTTGGCCCGGTGCAGTTATTTCGTTCCGATGTTTTGAAGAGTTTTGAAGAAGAAGAATTCCATTTCGCTGGTTACTATTCACTTCGTTTACATGCTTCTCGTTTGGGAGAGTTGGTAAGAATTCCTGAATTTCTTTTTACAATGACGGAAACCGATACGCGAAAATCGGGCGAAAAGCAGTTTGATTATGTAAGCGGCAGTGCCAGGGAAAGGCAAATTGAAATGGAGAAAGTTTGTACCTCTCACCTAAAAAAGATTGGTGCATTTCTTCAACCTCCGTTTAAAGAAGTAGATTTTTCAGAACAGAATTTTCCTGTGGAAGCCTCGGTGATTATTCCTGTGAGAAATCGGATTAAAACCATCAACGATGCAGTGCAGTCGGTGCTAAAACAAAAAACTACTTTTTCTTTTAATTTGATTGTAGTGGATAATCACTCCACCGATGGAACCACAGAAATACTTGAAAAATATGCCGAATCGGATGAGTTGATCCATATTGTTCCTTCCCGAAAAGATTTGGGAATTGGTGGCTGCTGGAACGAGGGAATTTTTTATGAAAGTTGCGGAAAATTCGCAGTTCAGCTCGATAGTGACGATTTGTATTCCGATGAAAATACATTGCAAAAAATTGTAGATAAGTTTTACGAGGAAAAATGTGCAATGGTGATCGGAAGTTACCAGATGACTAATTTTGATCTGAATGAAATTCCTCCGGGAATTATCGACCACAAAGAGTGGACCTCGGATAACGGGGCAAACAACGCACTTCGAATCAACGGACTTGGTGCGCCTCGTGCGTTTTATACGCCTGTTTTGCGCAAAATAAAAGTGCCAAATGTAAGTTATGGAGAGGATTATGCGGTTGGATTGGCCATTTCTCGCGAATATAAAATCGGGCGGATTTACGAGCCTGTTTACCTGTGCCGGCGCTGGGAAGACAACACTGATGCATCGCTAGACATTAATAAACTAAATGCGCACAACATGTATAAAGACCGGATCCGGACGATTGAATTAAAAGCAAGGGTGAAGAAAGTGAGCAGTGAACAGTCGCAGTAAAAAAAACTCTGTGAAACTTTGTGCCTTCTCTGTGTTCTCTGTGGTTAAAAAAAGATTTGTAAAAAGATAAATGTTAAAATCAAAAATCATATCGCTCAAAGAACTCTTAAAATTTGGTTCAGTTGAAACACTGAACAAACAGGCAAATTCATTAGTGGAGCAACAACAAACAACCTGGAAAATTGCTGCCAAAAACTTTGATGCGCTAAACCGGATTCAAACCCAGGATTTTGATTTTGAACATTTTAAAATTACCGTTCAGTTTAACCCGGAAAGAATTCGCTCGTCGGCCGCGAAAACCGATGCAAAAAGCATTGCAGCCCGTCCTTGTTTCCTGTGTTTGGAAAATTTACCACCGGAACAAAAGGGAATTGTATTTCAGGATAAATACCTGATTCTGACAAATCCATATCCGATTTTCCCTAAACATTTGACCATTTCTAACCTAGAACATATTCCACAGCAAATTCTGCCACACTTTAACGATTTACTTGAATTGAGCCAAAACTTGCCTGAGTTTACTGTATTTTATAATGGTCCGAAATGTGGCGCTTCAGCTCCCGATCATTTCCATTTCCAGGCTGGGAATACAGGTTTTCTTCCAGTGGAAAAAGAGTTCAGAGATTTGGAAAAGCATCATTCAGAAATTTTGTTTCAAAATACAGATACCAAAATAATTGCCATAGAAAATTATCTCCGACGGTTTGTGGCAATTATTTCATCGGACAAAAATCAACTGGTTGAAAAATTTAAACTTATTTACGATCAATTAAATAAATCCGGAGATGAGCCCAAAATGAATATTCTTTGTAACTTCATTGAAGATGCATGGAGGGTGATTATTTTTCCGCGGGAAATTCAGCATCCCTCTCACTTTTTCAAAACCGGTGATAAACAGATCATTGTCGGACCCGCTGCAGTTGAATTGGCCGGAGTTTTAATATTGCCGCGTGAGCAGGATTTTAAAAAGATCACAAAAACGGAGATCGCTGAAATTTATGATGAAGTGACGATTGGTAGCGAAAATTTTAAGAACTTAATTCAACAAATAAAAAGTTAAGATAATCAGCTTTATGTATTTGTTCTCAAAGAAAAAATCGGCATTAAAAAGTCAGCCCAAAATTGAAGTGGGAATAATGGCTGTTGAAAAGCTGTTTTTTGTTTTTACGGGTTCGTTTAAATACAATGATTTTGAAGTTGGTTCGGGCGAATTCACGGCTACTGTTGTTAATGATCAGGTAGTTGTTGAGGATGATTCCGGAAATAAATTAAAAGCCGACACTTTTCATTTTATTCCAAACACATTCAATTCCATTTTTGTGATAAATAATGTAACGATTGGTGTTGACTTTCATTGGGAACAGAAGGAAGACCAGCGGTTTAAAGGAAGCTTAAAACTAATCTCTGAAGAAGGGAAAGTTCGGGCGATTAATGAAATCGATCTGGAAGAATACCTGAAAAGTGTGATCTCTTCAGAGATGAGTGCAACCAGTTCGCCCGCATTGTTAAAAGCCCATGCAGTAATTTCGCGAAGCTGGCTGATGGCGCAGATTGACAAAACAAAGTCGTTGCAAGCCAGCGGCGGACTTTATCAGACTTCTCATGAAACCGAGGATGAAATTATTCGCTGGTACGACCGCGAAGATCACCGGAACTTTGATGTTTGTGCCGATGATCATTGTCAACGTTACCAGGGAATTACAAAAATTCATTCGGGAAAAGCTTTGCAGGCGGTAGAAGAAACTTTTGGCGAAGTTTTGATTTATGAAGATAAGATTTGCGATGCCCGTTTTTCAAAATGTTGCGGAGGGCTCTCCGAGAATTTTGAAAATGTGTGGGAAGATGTGCGTCATCGGTATCTCACCAAAGTGGTCGATTCAGAATATGGTGATACTACATGCGTTGACCTTCGACAAGAGGATGAAGCAGATCTGTGGATAAGAAATAAGCCTCATGCATTTTGCAATACCGATGATAAAAAGGTGTTGTCACAGGTGCTGCCCGACTTTGACCAGTCAACGACCGACTTTTATCGCTGGAAAGTAGAATATACACAAGGGGAGATTTCGGAACTGATCAAAAAGAAATCTGGGATTGATTTTGGGAAGATTTTAAAATTGGAATCGATTAAAAGGGGACATTCATCGCGAATTATTAAGCTCAAAATTACCGGCACAAAAAAAACGTTGACAGTAGGAAAAGAACTGGAAATCAGAAAGTGGCTTTCTTCTTCGCATTTGTACAGTTCGGCTTTTGTCGTTGATCATTTGGAAATTGAAAACGATATTCCCCAAAAGTTTGTTTTAACAGGTGCCGGCTGGGGACATGGTGTTGGTCTTTGCCAGATTGGAGCCGCAGTAATGGGCGAAAAGGGATATTCTTACAAGGAAATTTTAAGTCACTATTTTAAAGGTGCCGAATTGAAAAAATATTATTAAATAAATGCAAAAACTTGTTTTTCTGATCATTGGCGTATTAATTTTCACAACAACGAAAGCCGTTGATGTTATTCGCATCAACCAGTTGGGTTATCTCCCAAATTCAGTAAAAGTGGCTGTTTTTCTTTCTACGGAGGAAGTTGAATTTGAAACTTTCTCAGTGCACAATTCTTTTACAGACGAAGTGGTTTTTAAGGGAAAAACGGAAAGAAAAGAAGGTGGCAACTGGGGAATGAAAACAGCGCTTCGGCTTAATTTTTCAACAGTAAATTCAGAAGGTGGGTATTATATTGAAGTTGGAGAGACGCGGTCGCTTAATTTTCGGATCAATACGGATGTTTACGACGGAACTGCCGATTTTATTCTGAACTACATGCGTCAGCAGCGTTGCGGCTACAACCCTTTTTTAAAAGATTCGTGTCACACGCATGACGGAATTATTGTTGATCATCCGACAAAAAGTGGCGAATTTATTGATGTTATTGGTGGATGGCATGATGCAACCGACTATCTGCAATATTCCACAACATCTGCAAATGCTGTTTTTCAAATGATGCTTGCATACAAGAATTTCCCTGAAGTTCACGGCGACAAATTCGATGCAAACGGAAATCCGGGGGCCAACAATATTCCTGATATTCTGGATGAAATAAAATGGGGGCTTGAATGGATGTTAAAAATGAATCCTGCTCCAAACGAAATGTACAATCAAATTGCCGACGACCGCGACCATATTGGATTCAGGCTGCCGGATAGAGACAAAGCTGATTACGGATTGGGAAAATATCGGCCGGTATATTTTGTTACCGGAAAACCCCAGGGACTTGGAAAGTATAAAAATCATTCAACGGGTGTTTCTTCTATTGCCGGAAAATTTGCTTCAGATTTTGCCCTTGGATCTCAACTATTCAAAAAATCTGATCCTGAATTTTCACAACTGATGAGAATAAAAGCTTTGGAAGCATGGAGTTTTGCCCTTTCTGATACTGGTTACACGCAAACCGCCTGCGTCGTTTCTCCCTATTTCTATGAAGAAAGCAACTTTGCTGATGATCTTGAACTGGCTGCGACACAACTTTTTAATCTAACAGAGAATGCTGATTTTTTGAAGCAAGCAGTATATTGGGGGAAAGAAGAACCCATAAGTCCATGGATAAAAAATGATACTGCCGGACATTATGCATCGTATCCTTTTATCAATCTTGGGCATTATTTTATGGCTCAGAATCAGGACAAAGATTTTGATGATTTCTATAAAGAAGGATTACAACTTCTTTATGACCGTGGGAAAAATGATCCATTTTTTAATGGACTGCCATTTCTTTGGTGCTCGAATAATTTAGTGGCAGCGGCAATTACACAGGCCAGACTTTATAGTGAGCAAACCGGCGACAACAGATTTAAGGAAATGGAGGCAGGCTTGTGCGACTGGCTTTTTGGTTGCAATCCATGGGGAACAGCTATGGTTTGCGGACTTCCCGGAGCGGAGAATTCACCCATGTATCCGCATTCGTCGTATACCGTGTTGTTGGGCGGTACAACTCCCGGTGGACTGGTTGACGGCCCGATCGATGCGGTACGAAATAAGCAGCAAATTGGAATTGCTTTGCAAAGACCTGATGAATATGCTGTTTTCAATAAAGGAAAAGCTGTTTATCATGATGATGTTGGTGATTACTCTACCAATGAACCAACAATGGACGGTACTGCCAGCCTGAGTTTTTATCTTGCCTCGTTGGAAAATGAAGGTAGAGCTCAAACGGACAAAAGTGAGTATGAAACAGATGCAACAGGTGCAATTATCAGGATTAATCCAAAGAAAAATAACATATACCTGGTTTTTACTGCAGATTCACTTTTCGAAGGGGGAGAAGAAGTTCTTAATGATTTGGATAATCATCAGGTGAAAGGCTCTTTCTTTTTTACCGGGAATTTTCTTCGGAATCCCGCGCATAAAAAGATCATAAAAAAAATTATTAAAAAGGGACATTATGTTGGCCCGCATTCTGACAAGCATCTTTTATACTGCGACTGGCAAAAGAGAGATTCAACATTGGTGTCATTTAATGAGTTTAAAACCGATTTGGTGAAAAATTACGAAGAACTTGAAAAATTTGATGTTCATGTCGAAGATGCCCCCTTTTTTATGCCGCCATATGAATGGTGCAATCGTGAAATTGTAACATGGAGTAAAAAACTGGGTTTCGATGTAATTAATTTTACCCCAGGAACCGGCACAAACGCAGATTATACAACTCCTGAAATGAAGAACTATAAATCATCTGATGAGATATGGAGTCAACTGACAGATTTTGAAGAATATCAACCGGAACATTTAAACGGGGCCATTCTTTTGATACATCCCGGAACTGACCCGGCAAGGAAGGACAAATTTTATCATATGCTTGAAGACATGATCGAGTATTTTTATTCCAATGGCTACCGATTTTCGAGCTTAAAGAATTAATTTGGAGCCAATTCAGAAAAAGGGAAAAGCGGTATATTTCTTAAAATCCAAAATACAATAACTACTCCCAAAATGATCAGCGGTGTGTATTTAAAGTAAAACAGATTGGGGAGTTTCCAGTGAAAGATACGGTTAAGTATGGGATGTAAATAGTGATAAATGATCAGCAGCATTGCAGGCAGAAAAAGAAAATTATAGTGCACAACTCCGGCAATGTTTAAGTGCAACAGGCTGTGAATTGCCCGTTGCGAACCACATCCGGGCAATAATATCCGGTGATTGAGTGAAACATGCATTTTGGGAAAATGGCATTTTTCGATGGATCTAAAACAAAAAAAAGGATCGCCAACCCAGTAACTATGATTAGCAATCCTAAATTCAGTATTTTTTTCATATTTAGTTAAACATATTCAGTCCAATCCCTGCCAGGGCACCTAAAAAAGAGAGTATTCCAAATATAGT
>CAWKJY010000031.1:0-5087 GCA_963849985.1 uncultured Prolixibacteraceae bacterium
TCCCCCCTCGGGTACAATAAAAAAGCCGCAGTAAAAGTGGCTTTTTTATTTGCTCAATATATAAAGCTTAAGTCGATTAAAATCCTTTCTTTAAGCAAATTATAGTATAAATTAATTTATAGGAGCCATTTTTTGGATAATAATAACTCCTTTAGGTTCCAAACCTGGTACACTAAATAATACTTCCCCGGTCCTATCTGAATCTCCGGTATTTTTTTCAGTTAAAACTGTAACCCGGCTGTAATTTCCTCCATTTTCAGGACTTGCTTTTATCCAATTTTCAGAACTTTTTAATGTCCACGTTGAATTTGTCATTATCATTATTGGATTTGCACTTCCGCCTTCATTATCGAATACTAAAGTATCTGCTCTGATCTGAAGAATCGGTTCTCCCTCTTCCTGAATTACAGTAAACTCAACAGGTTTAACTCCATCAGCAGAAATTGTTACATTGGCTAATCGATTGTTAACGCCTGGATTTGCAGTTGCAGTTAGTGAAATAGTGGCAGAATTGATTCCCGTATCTTCATTTACAGATAACCAGCTGCCTGAACCCATCCGAAATCTTTGATTTGTATTAGGATCAGCAACATAGGAGATATTTACTTTCCAGGCAGTGTTTGACTCAATATTGATATTAGCCATACTGTTTTCGTTTGCTCCAATCGTCACATTACCGGATGAAACTGAAAGCTTAGGACTTGCAGAAGCCTGATTGACCATAACATGCTGTTCTTTGCCCTTTGTTTTTATAGCGATAACAGTCTGGCGGGCAAAGTCTTCCTTATTTTGAGTTGCGGTAATAGTTACAGTTGAATTTCCATTATTTGATGCAGGACTAACAGTGAACCAATCAGCAGATGATTCAATTGTCCAGTCGCGGTTAGAACTGATTTGGAAAGTCGTTTGATTTCCTTCCTTTGGTGATAGATTCACCGAAGATACAGACGGCCACAAGGTTGTTATGTCAAGATTACGTTCCGCGAATTCAAGAAATGAAGGCCATTCTGGCGTGTCGGTATGACCTCCATCATGAACCCGGTATGCAATTGTTCCATCAATATATGCTTTATCTACAATTGGTTTTGGATCTGGCATTATTAGCCCGTCAACGCCAAGAAATTCATAAACAGGCGTTGCAAATTTCCCAGTAAGGTAGACACTAAAAGGAGCCTGCCAGGTACTTGTGGTTCCACCATTCATCATTACAGGCCTTGGAGCACACATAGCAAGAAGAGAATGTGCATCAACCGGACAATCTTCAATTTTTCGCGGAAGATACTGACCGGGAACTAATTCGCCCATCCATTTAAAAAAATTACCTGCCATCCAATGATATTCACTTACCTGCGCTGAGCTTTCAAGATCCTGACCCCAGTGTCTTCTGCCCATTGCAGTGCCAAGACTTCCGGCATCGCCAGGAAAACCAATTGCCAAACGAGGTTCAAATGCCATAGCTACAATTGTTGCTTTTCCATAACGCGAAACTCCATTTAATCCAAGCATTTCTGCGTTTACATCGTCATCAGTCTCAAAGTAATCAACTAGTTTGCTGACTCCCCATGCCCACGCTCTGAGAGTTCCCCAATCGTCTGGTTTACGCCAGTTTCCTTTGTTTACCAAACCAATCAAATAACTTGTAAGTCCCTCACCGTTATCAGGTTGAAGAGCATTGAGATTAAAAACACAAACACCCCATCCTTTCGGATTACATCTTTCCCAGTACATATCAACAGCGTTACCAAGACCACCAAAAAAGATAAATACAGGAACAGGTTCATCTACATTTGCTGGTATTCTTAATGTTGCAAGTATTTCAGGCTTGTCTCTTACTTCGGGATAGCGGGAAACATCGATTATCCCGGTAATTTCCTTTTGAATATATGACCAATTTCCTTTGCCTCCGGTTGAAACTTTTGTATCCCATGTAACTTTTGGGAGAATCTTTTCATCTGGCATTTTCCCGTAAAGTGCTTCTTCCAGATCTTTTTTAATTTCCGGACGGCGTTCATTCCACCATTCATCAGCAGTAGTTATCACTTTTCCATTTTTCATCTTTAACAGATCAATTGGCGTATAATTACCCACCCTTGCAGAATCTGGTCCCGGATAAAATCCATAAGAGCGGTCATCATAATTAATCCAAAGCCCAAATGGTGAACGTGTTATAGTGTTTATTCCGGTACTGTCGGTCCAATTTCCCTCCGGATTAGAGGGATTCGCAGGAAATGCCCTGGAAGGGGCATTAGGATCTTCGATTCTGGGCGGAAGTTGAGGTAGATTTATACCAAGTTGTTCCAACATTTGATCCCTATCCATCTGGCTCGTAACATTATTTGGTGGAAAATCGGGGAATGCAGATTTGGAACTTTGATTACATCCTGAAAACGTAAATGTAACAATCAATAAAATGATACTTAGTATTAAACTTTTAGTAGTTGATTTCATAATTTATGGATTAGTTAGTTATATAATTTTCACTAAATACGCATTTCACCTGGAAGTGTATTCTGCTTAAAATTTATCGCATTGAGATTATCGGTTTTAAAGTTAATAGTTACTTTTTAAAATTAGTAATTATTGATAAAGACAGTTGATGTCGCAAAAGAATTTTTTTTGACACTAGTAAACCCATCAGTGATATTGCCTATGAATTAGGGTTTAAATATCCCCAACATTTTACCCGGATGTTCAAAAAGAATACAGGATATTCTCCAAATGAATACAGAATGATGAATTAACCGGCAACCAGTTTAAAATACACTTATCTATAACAACTTAGGCTTTATTGTTTTATGTATGTTCCTAGCTAATTCCAAATCATAAAAAAATGATTCGGAAAAAAGAGCCGTTAGGGGTACAAAAAAGAGCCACAGAAATTGTGGCTCTTTAATTTTTCTGGATCAATATTTTTTTCCTATTGCCTACTAACTTCAATTACATCTCCCTTTTGGGTTGAAACATCATATTCAAAAACCCTTTTCAGTTCCGGATAAGGTAATGCATCTTCAGCATGAATTAAAGGTTCTTTTATATCGGGAACAGTGTAAAAAGGATTTGGATTTTCACCAGTTGCTTCTTTAAGTCCTTTTCCTTTTAACGGAACATAAGACCGAATGCGGCAAACACCACCTTGTGAAGATTTGATAGTTGCCTTTGCTACCTGACCCTGATTCCACTCTATATTTACTTCAAAGCCACCTTGTGCCCTAAGGCCGCTAATGCTACCTTTTTCCCAGACAGAAGGTAAGGCAGGCAACAAATGAATTGCTCCATCCTGGCTTTGTAACAACATTTCGGCAATACCTGAAGTACAACCAAAGTTACCATCTATCTGGAATGGCGGGTGGGCATCAAAAAGGTTGGGATAAGTTCCACCTCCGCCACCCATACCGCGACGCATTCCACCTCTGCCACCGCCAACTGGCTTTAACTGGTCTGTTATAAGTTTATAAGCATGGTCGCCATCAAGCAGGCGTGCCCAAAGGTTTACTTTCCAACCCATTGACCATCCTGTTGATTCATCGCCACGTGCAATAAGGGAAGTTTTTGCTGCAGAAAACAATTTTGGTGTTCTGTAGGGCGAAATCTGATTCGATGGGAAAAGTCCGTATAAATGTGAAACATGGCGATGATGATCCTGTGGGTTATCCAAATCTTCCATCCATTCCTGAAGTTGTCCCCATTTTCCAATTTGCATAGGAGCCAGTCTGTTTATTGTTTCAACAATTGATACCGATAATTCCTGATCTGTATTCAGAATTTGAGCAGCTTCCTGTGTTTTTGTCAATAAATCAAACACCAGTTGATTGTCCATAGTTGTTCCGGCGGACAAAGCTGTAGGGCGACCTGTCGGAGTATTTTCAGGTGAAACAGAGGGAACAACAACCTGCCAGTGGTTTTTAGGATCTTCTACTAAGAAGTCGAGGTAAAAACGAGTTGCTTCCCTGATAACTGGATAAACAGATTTTAGGTATTCTTTATCACCGCTATAAGTATATTTATCAAATAAGTGTTGCGAGAGCCAGGCACCGCCCATCGGCCACATTCCTGCTGAAGCAAAGTCAATCGGGCCGTTAATGCGCCAAATATCAGTGTTATGATGTAGTACCCAGCCATTTGCACCATACATGTCTTTTGCAGTCTTTTTTCCTGATTCCGAAAGCTCTTTTACCATCTGAACCAGTGGTTCATTCATTTCGGTAAGATTTGTAATTTCTGAAGGCCAGTAGTTCATTTCGGTGTTAATGTTCACGGTATATTTACTATCCCATGCGGGAAAAAGCTGATCTGCCCAGATTCCCTGAAGGTTAGCTGGCTGTCCACCTGGTCGTGAAGAAGAGATTAATAAATATCTTCCAAATTGGAAATAAAGCTCAACCATTTGAGGATCATTTCCCTGTGCAAAATTAGCTAAACGCACATTGGTTGGGTTTTTAATCGAATCAGTTACACCTAAATCCAATTTCACGCGGTTAAAATAAGATTGGTAATCAGCAATATGATCTTTTACGATTTCATCATAATCTTTATTTAAAGCCTTTTTTAAATATGTCTTTGCCCGGGCATCTGCATTGCCACTAACATCAAGGTAGTTATTAAAGCTGGAAGCAATTGAAATATAAATAGTTGCAACATTTGCATTACTAACATTCAGTATTCCATCTTTTGCGGAAACAGCACCGCCTTCAGTTACAATTTTAACTTTTGCTTCGAATTTTACAGCTCCTTTTACCCCTTCCTGGTCACTGGTGATTCCAGTCATAGTCAATTCATTTTTTTTGGCGGTTACTTTAACTATGGCCGGCGATGGTCTGTCCATGGTTGCGGAGAAATTTATTGAACCATTTTTATCGGCTTTAATTTTGGCAATAATTACCTGATCAGGATAAGAGGAAAATATACTGGTTTCGTATTTTACACCATTTGCTGTGTAACGCGATGTTACAATAGCTTTTGAAAGATCAAGTTCCCGGTAATAATCCGTAAAATTCTCATGATCCGGGAAAGTAAGTTTAAGATTTCCAACGGTTTGATAAGACATTCCGTGAGATGTTTTGCTAATCATTGTTGCATTAACAAGGCTA
>CAWKJY010000032.1:0-85723 GCA_963849985.1 uncultured Prolixibacteraceae bacterium
GATGTTACTCTTTGGGACGAGGTAAAAGATACCCTGTACAAAAAAGGTACATTTCTATCCGGCGGTCAGCAGCAACGACTTTGTATTGCGAGGGCGCTGGCTTTCGATCCCGAAGTTATTTTGCTCGACGAGCCAACATCGGCGCTCGATCCGGTGGCAACTGCCAAAATAGAAGACTTGCTGGTAAAACTTAAGGAAAATTATTCCATTGTAATGGTAACCCACAATATGTCGCAAGCCGCAAGAATATCAGACTATTCCATGTTTATGTACCTTGGTGAACTGGTGGAATATGGTAAAACAAAAGACTTGTTCACCAATCCAAAAGATAGGCGTACAGAAGAATATCTGACGGGAAAATTTGGCTAATTTTTTTAACTTCACTAAAAATCTGGAAATTATGACTTTAAAGAAAGATGATGCAATAAATGATATTTTAAGTGAATTTGAAGAATTCGCTAATCTGGTTTTACATCAGCTCGATTCGCTGGAAAAAATTATTACATCCGGCGAAACTAAAATACCCGATGAAACAAGCCAGGAAATTTTGGAAAACGAAAAGAAGCTGGATAAAATGGAGGTTAAGATCAGCGATAAGATAGTGAACACCATTGTTTTATATCAGCCTGTAGCCTCGGATATCAGGAAAATTATCGCCTGTTATAGGATTGTTATCAGCCTGGAAAGAATAGGAGATATGGTTGTTAATATCATGAATTTTATTCAGAATATTAAAACCGTTAAAATTTATGCCGATTTAAATGATGTAATTACCAATATGATTATTAACAGTTCAAACATGGTAAATAAAGCTTTGCTGGCATTTACCATGGACGACAAGGAATTTGCCATCTGGACCATCAAAAATGATTCGGTGGTAGATGAAATCAATCATAAAATGATGAAAAAAGCAATTAAAAAAAGTACTGGCTCCGACGAAGAAAAAAGGCTTTTAACGAGCTTTATCAGCATGAACAGCGTAGTAACAAATATCGAACGAATTGCAGATCATGCAACTAATATTGCTGAAGCAGCTATTTATTCCATTGAAGGGAAAGATGTACGTCACCATAAAAAAATTGAATAAATACAGAAAACACACAACCGATAATATTCGAAAGATATGGAACATTCAGTTCAGAAAATATTAATCGTTGATGACGAAAAGGATTTATGCGAAATAATGGAATTTAACCTGATAAGTGAAGGTTTTGAAACTGAAGTTGCCCTTTCGGCAGAAGAAGCATTAAAAAAACCACTGGAAACATTCGATTTAATTTTACTGGATGTGATGATGGCTGAAATGTCGGGGTATAAAATGGCAGCAAAAGTTAGGAAAGGAGCTTCAGTTATCGGTTCCAATTATTTTTCTTAACTGCAAAAACTTCCGAAAATGACCTGTTAACCGGCTTTAATGTGGGTGGCGACGATTATATTTCGAAACCATTTTCCATTAAAGAAGTGATTGCCAGGATAAAGGCTGTTTTGAAAAGAGGAATAAATGAATCCAATACCGGCAATCTTTTAAAAGTAAATGACCTTGAAGTGGATATTGCCAGTAAAACAGTTTCAATTGGGAACGAAATGATAAACCTTACCCGAAAAGAATTTGAAATTCTTGCGTTGCTTTTGAAGCATCAGGGACATTATATTGGGCGAGATGAAATTCTTGATCGTATCTGGAGAGACGATGTTATTGTAACAGAGAGAAATGTTGATGTAAACATTGCCCGGTTACGAAAAAAAATTGGCCACTATGGGAATTGTGTAAAGGGAAAATCCGGTTACGGATATTGTTTTAAAATACAGGACAGTTAAACCATTTAAATGTAGAAAAAGTGCCGCTACAACAATCATTCAGAAGAACAATATTTATCTATTTTATTGCAGTTTTCGTACTGTTTACAACTGCAATATTGCTTTATCAGTTGAATCGCGAAAAGCATTTTAAATCAGCGCAACTGGAAAATACACTGGAAAATGTGGCCGAAGTAGCGCATAACTACATCCAGCTTTATCAACTTTCAAAAACCGGTGATTTCAGACGTGCAGACACCCTGCGATATCTTGTTCCTCAGAAAAATATTCGCATAACAATTATCGATAAAAAAGGAAAGGTAATGTATGATAGTTTTGTGGACGATTATCAGCACATGGAAAATCATTTTGAACGGCCTGAAGTCCAAAAGGCATTGTATTCAGGATCGGGTTCAAATATTCGACGTTCCGCAACCACGCATCAGGTATTTTATTACTATGCGCATGATTTCGACGATTATTTTGTAAGAGCGGCAATGTTGTACAATGTGGAAGTAAAAAACTTTCTGAAAGGCGAACGTTTTTTTATCTTCTTTATCATTGGCATTTTTCTTATCATCTGGTTCCTGATCAATTTTGTTACAAAGCGGCTCTCAATTTCCATAACCAAGTTAAAAGATTTTGCCATTAAAGCCGGCAGAAATGAGCCCATTGATGGGGACGTGCAGTTTCCTGATAATGAGCTGGGTGAAATCGGTTCACAAATAATTAAAATCTATAATAAATTAAGGAAGGCAAAAGATGATGTAGCGCTGGAAAAAGACCGGTTATTCAATCACATGAATATTCTAAATGAGGGAATTGCTTTTTTCAAGGGCAACAAAGAGAAAATGCTGGCCAACAGCCATTTTATTCAGTATATCAGTATTATTTCGAATACATCAACAGTATCGGCTGAACATATTTTTGAGATACCGGAATTGGAAAAGTTAAACAAGTTTCTGGATAAAAATCTGGTAAAAGAAGTGGAATTCACCAGCAACGATTTACCGCAGATTGAATACACAATCAACCGAAATGAAAGCTATTTCAAAATCCTGAGTATTGTATTTGCTGATAAAAGTTTTGAGATTCTGATAACAGATGTTACCCGGCCCGAAAAAAGAAGGTTACTTAAGCAGCAATTAACTTCGAATATAGCGCATGAACTGAAAACACCATTAGCGTCAATTAAGGGTTATATTGAAACGTTAATGAACAATCGCGATATCGCAGAAGAAAAGAAAATATATTTTATACAACGTGCTTATGCGCAAACTGAAAGGCTCAATTTGTTGCTGAATGACATTTCATTGTTGAATAATATTGAAGATGCCGGCGAATTGTTTGAGATAAAACCGGTTGTGTTGAAAACAATAATTTCAGATGTAATTGAAAATCTTGAAAACCGGTTGACCTCGAAAAATATTAAATGCAAACTTAATATTGATAATGATGTTGTTGTAAACGGAAATGATTCATTACTTTCTTCCGTTTTTCAGAATCTGATTGAGAATTCCATCAACTACGCCGGCGAAAATATAACGATTGAAATAAAGAATTATCTGGAGGATAAAAAGTTCTATTATTTCAGCTATTCTGATACCGGCGTTGGCATCCCTGAAGAACATCTTCAGCGTATTTTTGAACGCTTCTACGGATTGATTCCGGCAGAACAAGGGAACAGGGAGGAACCGGGCTTGGCTTATCTATCGTGAAAAATGCAATTTTACTGCACAAAGGAAAAATTTCAGCCAGAAATCGTCCTGAAGGTGGAATAGAGTTTTTATTCACTTTGGCAAAAAGCTAAAATTTTATATTCTTTATTGAAGCCTCCGGTATTTCCGGGGGCTTTTTTGCGTTATGAATCAGCGAAGTACAACGGTATTACAATTTGATTAAAGAAATGTAATGCAACATTAAATAAAGGTTAATGTTGCTGTAACAATTTGCAGGTTCCTTTGAATTGTATTTGAAAAAATATGATCAAAACACTGCAAGACTTTTACAATGAGAAAACTATTACTATGTAGTTTGCTACTAATCATTACAAACTTAATGACCTATGCACAAACAGGTGTCATCAAAGGGATGGTAACCGATTCAAAAACAAATGAATCATTGATTGGCACTACTGTGTTAATTCAGGGAACAACGCAGGGAACTGTTACCGATTTTGATGGTAATTACCTGATTCCTAAAGTAAATCCAGGGACGTACAACCTGGTAATTTCATTTATTTCTTATGAAACGAAGATTATTCGTGTGGAGGTAAAAAACGGAGAAGAAACTAATTTAAATGTTTCGCTCGAACCGGCAACTCTCGATATAGGCGAGGTAAAGGTAGTAGCGCAAAAAAGGTCTGACACCGAAATGTCGTTGCTTTCATCATTAAAATCAGGCGATCTTGTTGTAAGCGGTATTAGTTCACAGCAAATAGGAAGGTCGCAGGATAAGGATGCCTCGGAAGTAATAAAAAGAGTTCCGGGTGTAAGTATCCGCGATGGCAAATTTGTAATTGTAAGAGGACTTACGGAACGGTATAACACGGTTTGGCTGAACAACTCTTCAACACCGAGCTCTGAGTCGGATGTCCGGTCTTTTTCTTTCGATGCTATCCCCAGCGGATTGATCGACAATATTCTTATTTACAAAACACCATCCCCTGAACTTCCTGCCGATTTTGCCGGTGCAGCAATCAATATTACCACAAAAAGCCTGGTGGATAAAAACGGCTTTTCCATATCAATTGGGAGTGGAGGAGTTCAGGGAACTGTATTCAATGATTTTTATCGGTATAAGGGAAGCAATACCGATTGGCTCGGTTTTGATAATGGCACAAGGGCGCTGCCTTCAGACTTCCCGTCAACGACTGAATTCAGACAATTGGCGGATAATTCTACATCTGAAGATAAAGTAAGAATTACCCAGTTAGGTCAAAGTTTTAGCTCAATCTGGACACCGGGAAAAATGAAGGCAAAACCAGACTTAACCCTTTCAGCGGGATTACAGCATCGTTTCGCACTCGGGAAGATGTCGTTAAGTAATATATCGGCTTTAAACTATAGTAATAAATTTTTAGGGGAAGATATATTCAGAGGTGCATATGAAGCTTATAATACTGGTAATGAGACAGCTAAATCCTATTCTTTCGGTGATGAACGTTTTACAAATAGTACACGATTAAGCGGACTAACGAATTGGGTATTGATTTTTGGTAATAACCAGAAAATTGAATTCAGAAACCTGTTTAACCAACTTGGTACAACCCGCACTACACTGCGTGACGGAGAAAATCTTTATGGGGGGAACTTTGAACGTTCGTACGAGTTGGCCTACGAATCCAGAATGATTTATTCCAGTCAGTTAGGCGGAGATTTTAGCTTTCTGGAGGGATGCGATAAACTTGATTTTACATTAGGATATTCATATGCCAATAAAAATCAGCCTGATATTCGAAGAGTCACAACTATTTTGCCAGATCAGCGACCAGAAGGAACTCCCTACTCGTTAAGTATTAATTTTAATGCCACACCGGATCAGCTTGGAAGGCTTTTCCTCAGGAATAATGAAAATATTTGGATGACAAGTGTTAATAATACATTCACTTTTTCATTATTGGGAATAAATCCTGAATTGAAAACCGGTATTTACCTAGAGAAGAAAGATAGGATTTTTACTGCCAGAAATATTGGTTATGTAATTGCAAACATTATGCAATTTGATTGGAATCTCACAAAGCTGCCCTATAGCGAAATTCCATTTGACGAAAGTTATTTCAATGCCATTCGGAACGTATTTTCAAAGGATAATATTAATGAAACCACCGGGTTGAAAATTGACGAATCAACTAATCTTTCAGATTCATATTCAGCAAGTAACCGTTTAGCTGCAGGGTACATTGGGTTAAAGTTGCCCATTGCAAAAGTGCTTAATTTGAACGGGGGGTTGAGAGTCGAAAAAAACAGACAGATACTGGACGGTTATAGTTTGGATACCGGTGATTCAGTGCATATAAATAATAATCATCTTGATCTTTTCCCTTCAGTAAACCTCACCTATAATTTTACAGAAGAATTACTTTTTAGATTGGCTTATGGAAGAACAATAAACCGTCCTGAATTCAGGGAGATTTCTCCATTTTCTTTTTACAATTTCGAAGAGAAAGCTACTATTTATGGAAATATTGATTTGAAAAATTCATATATCAACAATTATGATGCAAGGCTTGAATGGTATCCTGCAATAGGAGAAATGGTGACAATAGGAGGCTTTTATAAGGAGTTCAGTAATCCTATTGAAGCTCACTTAAAAGATTATGGAACAGGTTGGAACTACAAGTATTTTAATGCTATAAAAGCTAATGTTTACGGACTTGAGCTTGATGTCAGAAAAACCCTGGCAGATTTTGGCTCCCAAAATAATTTTCTTCGATATTTTAAAGATTTAACATTAATCTTAAATAGTTCATTGATAAAAAGTACGATTAAAAACAATGATCCTACTGAGCGGGACTCAACCCGTGCGCTACAGGGACAGTCTCCCTACCTAATAAATGCAGGAATATATTATCAAAACGACAATAATGGACTTATTGTAAGTGTGCTCTACAATCGTATTGGCGAACGAATTGCTTATGTTGGAGATACAAGCAACCCTCATATTTATGAAGAGCCTTTTAACTCCCTTGACCTAACTGTTAGATATCAGCCGAAAGAATTCATTACCATTAGTGTTGGTGTAAAAAACCTGCTTGATGATTATGTTGTCTTTCAGCAATATGAAAAATTTAATATTGATGTGACGGGAGATGATATTGGGGATGGAATAGTAAAACTTACTGATATCACTAGAGAGTATAAACCCGGGAGGGTTTTTTCCCTGGGGTTGACCTTTAATTTCTGATCCTTAAATGAAAAATATGTTACGACAGGCACATTTAAGAATATTAATGAACAAACGAATTGAATTTAACCACAATTAATTATTAAAAATTATTGTTATGAAACAAATTTTACTTGGAATGATCGCTTTTTTATGCGTAATCGGTATTGCTTCTTCGCAGAGTATCGATGATCCGTTCTTTGATCATGTCAGTTACCGCGGGGCTTTCGGTACTAACGAAGACTGGACATCCGGATGGTCAAATTTTGACCCTCAGGCTACCAGTTACGGTACACCGACAGTAACTATCGAAACAGGGGAAATAACTTCCGACACCACCTGGACAAAAGACAATATTTACCTTTTGAACGGCTGGGTGTATGTTGTTGATGGCGTGACCCTGACCATTGAACCCGGAACTGTAATCCGTGGTGACAAATCAAACAAGGGAGCGCTTATCATCGAGAGGGGCGGCCAACTGATTGCCAATGGTACAGTAGAAGAACCCATTGTTTTCACATCGAACCAGGCAGCAGGTTCCCGTACTTATGGTGACTGGGGCGGGGTGATCCTTTGTGGGAATGCAACGGTAAACAAGGTAGATCCGCAGATTGAAGGAGGCCCCCGTTCTCATTACGGAGGGACAGATGATATGGACAACTCAGGTTCATTAAAATATGTCCGCATTGAGTTCCCGGGAATTGCTTTCCAACCGGACAAGGAGATTAACGGATTAACTTTTGGAGCAGTAGGTAGCGGTACAACCATTGATTATGTACAGGTATCATATAGTGGAGACGACTCTTACGAGTGGTTTGGTGGCGCTGTAAACTGTAAACACATGATTGCCTTCAGGGGTTGGGACGATGATTTTGATACCGACTATGGTTACCATGGAATGGTACAGTTTGGTGTAGCGCTTCGGGATCCTGCAGTAGCCGACCCGGGTTCAGGCTCCAACGGATTTGAATCGGACAATGACGGTAGTGGCACGGGTGATACCCCTTTTACCACCGCGGTTTTCAGTAACATCAGTATGTTTGGGCCACTTGTTACCCCAACGACCACCATTAACCCGAACTTCCTTCGTGGGATGCACCTGAGAAGGAATACGAAACTGAACATTTACAATGCCATATTTGGTGGCTATGTAACGGGGCTTTACATTGAAGGCCCATCGGTTGACAATGCAAAGAACGATGAGTTGAGATTGCATAATATCGTAATGGCAGGGTGTACCAGCAACTTTGGTACCAAGACCGGTGAGTGGACAGCAACTGAAGAAAGTGACTGGTACAATACAGCAAGTTTCAACAACGAAACGATGGCCAGTAACAGCGACCTGATGGTTGAGGACCCGTTTAACCTCGACGCTCCGGACTTCTTGTTGATGTCAGGTTCGTCATTGAAGACAGGTTCTTACTGGTGGAACCCTGCAGATGCAAATACTATCAATGATCCGTTCTTTGAACATGTTAGTTACCGTGGAGCCTTCGGAACTACAGATGACTGGACAGCAGGGTGGTCCAATTTTGATCCGCAGACTACCAGTTATGGTACGCCAAATGTGACCGTTGCTGCAGGTGAAATAACATCGAACACCACCTGGACAAAAGATAATGTTTACCTGTTAGATGGGTGGGTGTATGTTGTTGATGGCGTAACCCTCACTATTCAGCCGGGAACTGTAATCCGTGGGGACAAATCAAATAAAGGTGCTCTTATTATAGAAAGAGGTGCCAAATTGATTGCCAACGGTACAGTGGATGAACCCATTGTTTTCGCTTCGAACCAGGCTTCCGGTTCACGTGCTTATGGTGACTGGGGAGGTGTTATCCTTTGTGGGAAGGCAACGGTAAACAAGGTAGATCCGCAGATTGAGGGAGGCCCCCGTTCTCATTACGGTGGTACCGATGACATGGACAACTCGGGGTCATTAAAATATGTACGTATCGAATTCCCTGGTATTGCATTCCAGCCAGATAAGGAGATTAACGGTTTAACTTTTGGCGGCGTTGGAAGCGGGACAACCATCGACTATGTACAGGTTTCCTACAGTGGTGACGATTCTTACGAATGGTTTGGTGGTACTGTAAACTGTAAACACATGATTGCCTTCAGGGGATGGGACGATGACTTTGATACTGATTATGGTTATCGAGGTATGGTACAGTTTGGCGTAGCACTTCGTGACCCTGCCATTGCAGATCCGGGTTCAGGCTCCAACGGTTTTGAATCAGATAACGATGGGAGCGGAACCGGTGACACCCCGATTACCCATGCTATTTTCAGTAATATCAGTATGTTTGGTCCGCTTGTTACCCCGACAACGACTATTAACCCGAACTTTTTACGGGGGATGCATTTGAGAAGAAATACTAAGATTAATATATACAATGCCATATTTGGTGGTTATGTAACCGGTCTTTATATTGAAGGGCCATCGGTTGACAATGCCAAGAATAATGAGTTGATGTTACAAAATGATGTAATGGCAGGCTGCACCAGTAATTTTGGTACGAAGAGTGGCGAGTGGACGATTGCAGAAGAAGAAGCCTGGTACAACACAGCAAATTTCAATAATGAAACAATGGATAGTAACGATGACCTGAAGGTTGAGGATCCGTTTAATCTTGACGCTCCTAACTTCCTGTTAATGTCAGATTCACCATTGAAATCAGGTTCTTATTGGGTTCTGGATCCGGTAATTAGTTATAAGGCTGTTGGGGATTATGCGATAAGTAACTATCCAAATCCATTTTCAGGGGAAACCAATATTGAAATACAGTTAAAAAGGAATGCACAAGTAAATATTATAGTAGTTAATATTTCAGGGGCGGTGGTTTCCCAAATTCAGGATGGTGAATTATATGAAGGTACCCATCGTTTTGGTTTTGACGCTTCACAATTGCCAGCAGGTTTGTATTTTGGCAGAGTAATGATAGATAGTCAGGTGCAAACACTAAAAATGGTTGCCCAGTAAGAGGATACAAGAAAATTAGCAAATACTTTTGCAGTGTTTGATAAAGGCAGATTAAAGCCTGTCTTTGGCCCCGGAGTGATCCGGGGCTTTTATCCGAATTTGCACTGCGGTACTATGATTAACTCCCAGATACACTATATTTAAGATCAAACACTGTAATTTTGGTATAATATGAAACAAACTTTTTTAATATTTTTTCTGTTTACGGCTGCTAGTCTTGCGGCTGTTGCACAGGATCTTGCCGAAAAGGATGGAGTTTATTTGCTGAATGATGTTCCCTATTCTGGCAAATGGGTAACATACTTTGATAATGGTTCGGTTAAAATGGAAGCAAGATTCAGCAATGGGCTAAAAAACGGGAAGACAAAAATTTATTTTGAAGATGGGCAATTAAATGAAATCCGATCATACAAAAAAAATGAAATGGATGGCAAATGGGTGATGTACAACAGTCATAATATAAAAATTTCTGTAGCCCATTATAAAAATGGTAAAAAAGACGGGGAATGGCTTATCTGGAATGATTACGGAAATCTTCTTTTCGAATTGCATTACAGCAACGGAGAAAAAACCGGGGTATGGAAAAATTATAATGAAAAGGGTGAATTGATTAGTGAGAGAAAATACTAAATTCTTTTTTACAATATAATTCCATTATTGATTCTAAAACTCGTTTACATAGATTTTTTAAGTCGTCTTCAATTTAATGAAAGTGTAATATTTCTGTAATTGGCATTTAATTAACGAAAAATACTTTTGAGGTTGAAATTATACACTTAAAATTCAACCAAATGAAAAAGGGAATTATCTTAATATTTATAATTTTAATCGGGTTAGGGACCCAGGCAAGGGAGAAAGAAAATAAATCAAAAGATACTGATTCTGCCGCAACGATTGCGCTGAAGGGAGTTGTAGCAGATGATAAATCAGGTGAAGCTTTGGTTGGTGTTGAAATTAAATTAGAAGGCACTGATTTAAAAACTTACACTGATTTTGATGGTAATTTTTCATTTAAAAATGTGAAGCCAGGTGAATACAAATTAGTAGCTAACTATATTTCGTACGAAAAGGAAACATTGGACGTCACTGCAAATAAAAACGAATTAAAGATAAAGCTGCATTCGTCTAATTAATTTTGACAAAGTCAGCTTACTTAAGATTGAATCCGCCTCTGAGAGCAGGGGCGGTTTTTCAGTTTATAAAAGCCGGAATCTTCTATTCGTTATTTTAATTGAGGCAGGTCAGAAAGCAATGAACAAAGCTTTTGTGTGTGCCACCAAATTTAAATCAAAATTTAATCTTCTTTTCGGATGATCTGATCACGGTATTTCCCTGGAGTTTTGCCCGTAATTTCTTTAAATATCCGCGAAAAGGAATTTAAGGATCCGAATCCAGATTCTTCAGCTATTTCTTCCAAAGTTAAAAATCGATTTTCTGGATTTTCCATTAGCGTTTTTGCCTCTTCAACACGATACCGGTTAACAAATTCATTAAAATTCATTTTAAATTCTTCATTAATTACTTTCGAAACGTAAGTACGATTCGTATTCAATTGTTCAGAAACATGGGTAATGCGAAGATCGGGATTGATATGAATCTTTCTTTGTGTAAATAGTTGTACCAGTTCCGGTTTAAGTCTGTTAGTTGAAATATTTCCCGTTTCATCAATTTCCACCAGAACAATTTTATCATTAAGTTCAGAATTAACTCTAACCTGATGATTTCCTTTAAATCCAATAACAAACAATAAAGTGCTGAAAATAACAGATGGGATGATAAGCAAACCCACGTGATGAGTGAAAAAACCTCTGCCTAAAAAAACGCTGGTTATGCTCGAGACGGCTGTTAAGAAAATAAGAACACTGATAAACCTGACCCAGTTTAAAGTTTTTCCCTCTAAATTGGAATAATAATTGACAATTCTTTCGTTGTGTCGGTTAGCAAGTAATAGTATTCTGATTGCGTAATAAATTATCTGAATAAGAAAAAATCCCCGACTAAGAAAAAAAATAAAACCTTTTATTCCATTAAATGTTGACAGGTCTAAACCTTTCAGATTATTTTCGATTAAAATATCTTTTACATAAAATACCTTTTCATTGCGCGACATCACCAGAGTTGTAATTCCTACTATTGAGCTAAAAATTAATGCAGGAAATAAATGGAGCAGATGTTTTTTTATGTCAAATTTTTCCGAAGTGATTATTTTAAGATATATAAAATACATCGGATAAACCGAAAGCATTGTAAAAACATAAACAAACTCAACTGATGAATACAGACGATAAAAATTGCTAAAAAAAATGGCATGACAGCTATAGAGTAAAAACGATAAAATCATAAAAAACCCGAGGTGTCTTTTTGCCTTATCGGTTTTGCCAATCTGGACGATTAACACAATACTCCAAAAAAGTGTAATAAATATTGGTGATAATATTGCAATCTGTTTAATCATAAATAAACCAACCGCCTTAATTAACAGTAGAAAATTTAAGTTTACTAAATTAGAGAATTCAGATCGAATTATACAATATAAGAGATCTTTTTACGATTTGATTGTCCGATTTTACTTTGGATAAATGAACTTTGCATCCGAATTGGTTAAGGAACGATTTTAAGAAGATTAGGTTAGTTTAAAATATTCGGAAAATGAATTTGCGAATGCATGCAAATTTATACTCCGGCCCTCATCAAAAGATTTTGTCGTATTCAGGCAAAATGTCGAATAAGGGTAGCAAATATTGCTATCCTTTTTTCATTTAAAACAAACCGGATAAAATTATTTTTATGTATTAAATTTATTTTCAGTTTTTTTTAATGCTTCAAAATGAAGTGTTTTTTTGTATCTTAGAAATAAATAAATTAATAAAAATGAAAAAATTAGTATTAATAATGTTTGGATTATTTTTATTAGCATTCATTGGTCATACCCAAACCTTTGAAAAAGATAATTTTGAAACATCAAATGGTGAACTTTCAATTACATTTATCGGTCATGCAACACTAATGATGCAGTGGAATGGGAAAACCATTCATATTGATCCGGTTGGGAATTATGCCGATTACAGTAAATTACCCAAAGCGGATTTAATTTTGGTTACTCACGATCATGGAGATCATTTAGATGTAAATGCTATAAAAGAACTTTTAAAAGCGGGAACCCAAGTGGTCTTAACTGAAAAATGCGCTGAAAAATATCCTGATGGAAAAGTAATGAAGAATGGCGAGTCGGGAACATTTGCAGGTATTCAGGTGGAGGCTGTTCCTGCATACAATCTTGAAAAAGCATTTCATCCAAAAGGAGTCGGGAATGGTTATGTTATTCATTTTGGCGATAAAAAAGTTTATGTAGCAGGTGATACTGAGAATGTTCCTGAAATGGCAAATTTGAAAAATATCGACATTGCATTTTTACCCATGAATCTTCCATATACTATGACACCGGAAATGGTAGTTGAAGCAGTAAAATTATTTCACCCGAAAATATTATATCCGTATCATTTTGGAAATACCGATACAAATCGGTTGCTGGAGTTAATGAAAAATGTACCTGGTACTGAAGTAAGGATTAGGAAACTGAATTAGAAAGGAATTTTATATTCGTTTTTTCGCCACTGGCTAGTGCAACCTGAAATCACTTTTAGTGCAATTTCTTGAAATACAATAGGTAGTTACACCAATTCCAATTGCAGCAAAAATTCCGAGTGATAAATAAAAAATCGTCTCAGAAAGATTTGTTCTGTATGCAATGAAACCTAAAACCAGGGTGGCAAAAAATCCCAGAATTCCCCACAGCCCCAAATGATAACAGGTTAAAACAAGTACTTTTTTCATTGAAGTATATTTTATTTTTGAATATTCTGCTTCTAAATCAAAATTAAAACTAAAAATGCACATATGTTTACAAACAATTATGCAAATAATCTCGTATCATTGTGATATGTATCACAATAAACATTATTATTAAATGAATAATTGTAAAATAGAATGTGTTGATTGTTTGTTTAAATCGGATGCGGTGTCAGTTCTTAATAATGAAGAACTCGGCTTTATGGCTGAAAGTTGCTATACAAACGATTACAATAAAGGAGAGCTAATATTTAAAGAAAGAACACCTGTTCAGCACATTGTGTATTTGCGACGTGGATTTGCTAAATTGATGAAAACAGGTGTTGGCAGTAAGGATTATATTTTGAGCATTGCAAAACCAGGTTCATATTTGGGAATTCAGAATTTGACCAAAGGGAACAAAACCAATTTTTTCTCTGCAAAAGCAATTACCAATTCAGAAGTTTGCCATATAGATATAAACAGCTTTTATGAACTGCTTAAGAAAAACGGAACTTTTGCCATTGAAGTTATTGCAACCATTGTGAATGATGAGATGAATTATTTTGAACGCCTGGTAAATAATGTTCAGCAACAAGTTCCTGGAAGGCTGGCAAGTGCATTGTTTTATTTTCGGAACCAGGTGTACAACCAAAATCCTTTTGATTTAAACTTAACCCGGTTAGAATTAGCCTCACTTGTTGGTTCTTCACGCGAAGGACTTTCAAGAACATTAAAGGAATTCAATGATGAAAAAATTATTCAAATACAAAAGAACAGTATTGAAATTATAAATGAAGCAAAATTATTGGAGATTAAATTTAAAGGATGATAATTTTCTTCGATGTAAATGTTCTTTGTTTGAAATATATTACCAATTCAAATAAGTACTTTTTCATAAAATTATTCAAACAAAAAAACCGCTGATAATAAAAAATCAACGGTCTTTATAGTGGATTTTTGATCTGTTATTTTTTGGAAGAACTTATGTTTTCATTAGCATTGATTTGCAGACCAGGCATTGTTAGCAATGAATTCAAATCATTAATATCTGCCGATTTTTGTGTCACAAAATCTGCTGGTAATACCACAATCCGGAAAACCTGGTTATCAGTTTCGGCTGGTAGAAGAGTGGAAAAATCCATAGTCCCCTCCAGGTAAATCTGAACATCGAAATAGGTATAATCATAATTATACTGTAAAATGTCAGTTTCTGTCCACCCCTTATCAGGATAAATCTTTTTTAAAGCCACTGTCTGTGGCAATAATCTCCAAATATCTACTCCATTTGATTGATCCCATAAAATGTAAACCAATACAATATCAGTATCATAAATTTCGAAATTACCCGGAAATTGAAAAGAAAGCGTGTAGTTATTTTCATTTGTAAAATCATCCTGAATCTCAAATACCGATCCGAGAAATGAAGTTCCGTTTTGTCCCGGTTCTCCGGGTGGTCCCATTGGTCCTTCACAGGAGGTAAACATGATAGCTGTAATAATTAAGAAGACGGCTGTAATTGTTTTCATGACGATAAGCTTTAATTGTTTATGAAATAAGTTTCTAATCCTGAAACAAGTATGATGCCAAACCAATTTTCTTTTAAAATTTTTAAATCCGGGGAAGAATAATTTTATCGTTATAAATGTATCTAATTAAGTTGGTCAACTTTTATAATGAACTTGTAGCCACATTGATTGTTAATTTAGATTACATTTTATGACTAAAATCATATTATGAAGTGTTATAAAAAATTTGTATTGGATGCATCCCGATTTATTAACTTGAAAAAATTAATGACATGATAGATTTGATTTGCCCGGTTTCGAAAGAAAAAACAAACGAGCGGTTAACAAGGTTAAACGCCTTCTTTGTTGTTTTGTTGGTTTTTTCCTCATTTATTCTAAATACACCGGTACTTTTGGTTATTTTACTTTTTGATTTTTTTATTAGAGCTTTTACAAAAGGAAAATTCAGTCCGTTGTGTATGGTTAGCCGGGCGATGTTAAGATTGTTAAGATTATCTGAGATAAAAATTGATAAAGCACCAAAAATTTTTGCTGCGCGAATGGGTTTTTTGATGACCCTGTTTATTACGCTGTTTTTCTTTCTGAATTTTAGCATTGCAGCAATCGTCGTTGCAGGAATCCTGGTATTTTTTGCTACACTTGAGTTTGCATTGGGAGTTTGCGTGGGGTGTATGATTTATACTTATGTAGTGCTGCCCTTTAATAAATGAAAAAGAATAAATACAAAATATGAAGAGCAGGCATTTTAATTTATTGCCTGCTCTTTTTTGCATTAATTATACCAGGGAAATTGATTGATTTTTTACCTTCGCAAGTGAATAAATATTGTTTCAAATATAGTTATATCGCCAATTTAGAGGGTGTAATTTTTTTTAGATTTATATAAATTGCATTTAGAACATTATATAAAAAAAGGGAGCCTCTGCCCCCTTTTTCGCTGTTTAATTAACTATTTCTATGTTGAGAATTATAAAATCTCTGAATTATTTATTGGTTGAACCTTTGACTTTTTTAAACCAAACCCGGTCACCAAGACTATAATAGTCATCTTTTAATGATGGATTTGCTGCCAGTTCTTCTTTTGTGTAAGGGAAATACGGGACCAGTACATCATCTCCCTCATTCCAGTTAGCTGGTGTTAATACCTGTTGCTTCTCGGTAGTTTGAATTGCTTCCACAGTCCTTACAATCTCGTCAAAGTTTCTGCCAACCTGCATTGGGTAAAAATTAATCGAGCGAATAATGTTATTTTCGTCAATAATAAATACTCCTCTAATGTCTTTGTTACTACTGGAGGGTTGATGCAACATTCCGTATTGTTTTGAAATTGATGCATTAGTATCTTCTATGATTGGGAAATTGATTTTCTGTTTCCCATGGCCTTTATAATCCAAATCTTCCATAAAAGATTTCCATAATTTATGCTGTTCGACATTGTCGGTTGAGATAACGGCAATCTTTACACCCAAATTATCGAATTTTTTTTGTAAATAAGCCAGTTCCAAAAGTTCAGATGTACAAACAGGAGTAAAATCCTGCGGATGACTAAATAGGATTTTCCAGTTTGACCCGTAATCATCAGGAAATTTAATTTTCCCTTCGGTAGTGTTAGCGGTAAATGATGGAGCTTTTGAGCCAATTAAAGGAATGCTGGACTGCTGCTTTTGTGAAAAAGCACTTATCGTCGTGAACGTGACAATCAAGAAAGAGAATAATAGTTTTTTCATAACGCAATTTGTTTTTAAATTATAATCAATTTTTAGAAATTAATCAATATTATTTTACTGTTAAACATCTCATAACACAATTTGTTTTAACCCGTATTCAATTTCGGAAGTTAAATCTTCTAATATACATGCTGTAAAACATATGAAATAATAACGCGGAAATTTGCTTTATTAATTTACAAATAATAAATACTTAAAGGTATTAAAATGTAAATATATTAATGGAATTTAATATAATATAGTAGATATATGAAGAAAAATGTTTTAAATCAATGCATATTAACATAACACTAAAAAGAATATATTTTAGTGTTAATTAACTATAATTACCTCGACTAATATATAATTTGAATATTTTGTTTAGAAATTCGATAATAATAGAGTTCGAATATGATTAACCTGGATACAATTATAAAGGTAAAATCAACGATTAAAATCTATTAATTTCAATTCAAAACAGGCTGTCTTACTGAAAACAGCCTTTCCTATTTAAGAACAAAATCTTACTTAGCCGGTAGATTAAAAATAGAATCATCAAAGTTTTCATTAAACTTGATGTCTTCTATAGTGATTGTTACATTTCCCATTGGTGATTTTTGTTCGATTTTTGTGGCCATAGTAACTCCGTCAATAGTTTTATATTCACTCATGTTTTGTTCAACATCAATACTTTGTCCACCGGAGGATACTTTTGCTGCCACTTTAACAATATAGTTTGAATTAGCATCAATAAAATAATCTTTTGAATTTCCGTCACTGGTAGTTAATTGAATGCGATATGCGTCTTTGCCATCCATATTTACTTTACCTGCAAATTCTGCAGTACTTCCTTTCTTTTCATAATTATATAATTCCCCTTCAATCAACATTTCGGGTTGTTGTTTGACCTGTTTTAGCATATCTCCGGTTAATTCCTGTGGTTCTGAAGCCATTCCGGGAACAATCATCCATCCTTTTTCACCGTTAAATGCCTGGGTAATTTTTTGTCCCTGCGCTTCCAAATTAATTAAGAATTTATCCGGGCGTTTAACTTTCATTTCCATCGGAATATCCATTCCCATTTGGTTTACTTTGGCTTTAAGGTAAATGCTTTTTGCTGCCATTAATTTATCCTGGCCAACAGCTTTAAAATGTTTGCTCAGAATATCATCAAGTGTTTGTGCATTAACAATGTTTGCTAGAGCTACAACTACGATCGTAAGTGTTGTTAAAATCAGTTTTTTCATTGAATTTTGTTTTATATATTAGTGTTAAGATGCAAAATTTAATTTAAAATTGCAATCATTAAAAATATATTTCGGCAAAAATACGGTCAAAAGGAATTCCTTTTTCAATTAAAAGGTCACGCATTTCAACCACCATTAATGCCTGGCCACAAATAAAGTAATTTACATTGGGCAATTTATTAATCGTTTTTACATAATCAGTAACCCGTCCCGGGAAAACATTACACGAAGATTCTTGCGAACAACAACGGATGTAATTTTCCTCCAATTGTTCTTCCAGTTCATCTTCAAAATAAAATTGATTAAGATAACGGACTCCATGGATAAGCGTTTTATTTTTTACCAAACCCGACTTCATCATACTGAAAAAAGGTGCAATCCCAGTTCCTGTAGCAATCCACCAAGCCGGATCTTTCGATCCGAGAAAACTACCGTATGGTTTCGAGGCCAGAATTTTTTCACCCGGTATCATCGTTGATAATTTTGGTGTCAGGAATCCATCTTCTTTTATATTAAAAAGAATATTAATTTCATTTTCCTTGTTCCCGCTGCAAATGCTGTAAATACGTGGTGGATGTTCATTATCGGTGCTTATTTTCACCACTTGACCCGGTTTAAAATCGAATGCACGGCGAAACGAAATAACATGTACTCCTGGTGAAATTTCCTGGTTATTTGTCAAAGTAAATTCATCAAGTTGTATTTCGTTTTTTGCTGATTGTTTTCCCTGCATTTTTCGGGTTAATTTATGACTGTAATTTATAGTTGGTTTTTACTGAATATTCTGAATCGAAAATGTAATAACTAAATTTTCCCCGTTCTCTGTCAGAAGATTTTTAACCTGGTAATATACATCAAGTTTTTTCATTTGTCTCACTTCATCAGAATTACCTGTTAATTCAAGCGGTGTAACATGTTGGGCTTGCAAACTCAATGTTTCAGGGGCATCAAATCCGATACCGGGTTGTGCCAGTTCAAGTTCATAATCAACATCGGAATTATTTTTTATATAAATGTATTTTTTAATCCCATTCTCCAGTCGCAACGGTGCATTATCATATTCCAACGATGCAAAAAACAACTGATCAAGATAAACAGCATTTCCTGCCAAAGTATTATCAAACCATGCAACAGTGCGTTGATTTAAAAGTGCATCTTTTATTCCTGCCCGTGTACGGTTTTTTGAAAAAACAAGTGTCATCGGGCGATGACCATTTACTATTTTTATAGGATCGTGTGCATCTGAATTGGCAAAAACTGTCAGCTTTTTTTCATTTGCCCACTCCATGCGCTTCAGGATAAAATTCTCCATTATAAACTTCAATTCCATTCAGTAGGTTTTTTTTGTAAAGTTGAGTGTGTACTTTCCACCAAACCGTTGAATCGGGTTGTTGTGCTTTCCATCCGGGGTGATTCCAGATAATAAAAGCCCCCTGATCGTGTGCTTCCTGCAAAGCTTCAAAAACATTCTCGCGATCGAGTAAATTGGCATTGGTAATAAAAAGAGCATTTAAATGGCCAGGAGGCATATTTCGTGTAATTTCAGCTCCACGAATTAGAATGATACGTTGTTCATTTGCCAGTGGTTCGGCTATCTCAAAAGACCGGTTATGATCAGCAACAATGTCTTTTGAATGGGGTTGATATTCAATGTGGTCGGTGATTGAAATGGCATCCAATCCCTCTTCCCAGGCTTCTTCTACACGCACGGTTGGCCACACAGTTCCATCTGAAAATACAGTATGCAGGTGAAAATCGCATTTTAGCGTTTGGTATCCGGGAATATTTGGAATATGAATGATTTTACGTGATTGCCCAATTGATAACTGAACAAAGAGTAAAAAAACCAAAAACACAAAAAACTTTTTCAGACCCATAATTTAAGGTTTTTGAAGCAAAAGATATTGTAAAGATCGCGTTTTTATTGGATTTTTAAGGTTTCGATAAAAGAGTATTTTTCAATTATTATTCTGTTTTAAAATAAAATAAACAACTTTCTCATATACATCAATCAATGCAACATAAAACAGTGAGCTTGCATAAGGTTACCAATAAAGAATTGAATCTTTAATCGGTTACAATAAAATATCATTTTTGTTCCTCTGGTGCAATTTTCATTTTAAATTTAGCAGCTTTTTCCACAGCATCTTTCGAAAAAGGATCGGCATGATACTGATTGTTAATATACAACTCCGTTTGATCAAGATAAAATTTACTTCCCGGAATTCCGCTCGTTCCTGTTGGAATAACAGTTTCTGATGCATCCCAGTTTTGTGTATCAAAAACATGGCGATGTGATGGGCCATGATTTACCTTATACAAATTATTATAAGAATAACTTAACGCGTCAACTGTATGAAAACTCCCTGGCATCTCAAATGGACCGCGGTTAAGATGAAGCGCCTTGTCGAGCATTTTTACCACTCCCAACGGATGACTTATTGTGAAAAGGTGCAGTTTTCCCCACTGCCAGTCGGCAATGTTTGTCCCCATATCAGTAACAAGTTCTTTAACTGTTTCTTTAAACGAACGGATGATAATGTCGTTTAATGTTTCTTTTTCAGGAGTAGTTTTGTCGTCGGTCCAGTCTGATGATCCATCGGCTATAACATTCAAAATAAGATTTTCAAGCAACATTCGCTGATTCATCACTGCTTTGAAAAGATCAGGAGGAAGATCATCTTTGATCAGGTTTTCACAAATTCTCCGGTACAAAATTTCAAAAATTGCTGCTGAACCACTTTCCCTGGTAAGTTCGTAATCCCATTTTTTAAAATCTTGTAATGCAGCCTTTTCAGTATCGTTAAAATCGGTAGCCGATTCTAATGCAGCAATAAAAACCGGTGTCAGCGATTCTGCAGTTTTCGATTTTACATCGCTTTGCATTTCCTGCATATCTTTTACACTGAGTTTATCTTTTGCCTCCAGCATTTCTCTTATTCTGTCAATGCGCGAAGAGGTGGCAAACCAGTGGCTAAAATAATATGGATAATCGTCGGGAACTGTTTTGTTGTTGGCTGAAGATACATAACCTCTTGGCGGATTAAATTCATACGGCAAATCTTCAAAAGGAACAAGACCTTTCCAGTCGTATTTCGATGAATCTCCGGGATAAATTTGAATGCCGTCGCCAACCCTGATTGGAACACCGGCGCTACATTGTAACCCAATATTTCCGGCAACATCAGCATAAACAATATTTTGGCTCACCGATTTGAAAGTCTTAACAGCGTCTCTGAAATCGTTCCAGTTATTTGCCCGGTTCAGTAAATAAACTGATCTTATTTCGTTGCTCATTTCATTTCCAATCCAGTGAATGGAAAGAGGGGTTTCAGCATCTTTTTTCAAAGAATTTACAATTGGGCCCCGGTGAGTGAATCTCAATTTCTTTTCAATGGTTTCGCCTTCTTTTGTTTTAATGATTTCGTTTTTAACCAGTAAATCTTTCCATTCGCCATCGAGCAGGTATTTCGTAGAGTCGGCATTTAATTTTTCAGCATAAAAATCAAGGTCATCAACCATCACATTGGTCATTCCCCATGCAATTGAGTCATTATGCCCGGCAATTACAAAAGGCTGCCCCGGCAAAACTAATCCGGTAACATTTAATTTTCCCTTAACATTTTGGTGCATTTGATACCAGATTCCAGGAGCGAATAAACCAAGGTGCATATCGTTGGCAAGCAGTGGCTTTCCGGTTGTACTTTTTTTGCCCGATACTGCCCAGTTGTTACTTCCAAAGAAAATCTCGGCGCCTAATTTTTCAAGGTTTTCACTGGCTGAAAGAATGGTTTCTGCGGGATTAATTCCCGGCTGATGAGAATCAGGATAAACTGCTGTTTTATGATTTTCCATTCGGGGAATCATCTCATTTACCTGCACAGCGCCAACTTCCTTTGAAATCTGTTGAAGTAAAAGTTCGAGGTTCCAGCCGGAAGTTAAATCCCACGACATATAACCGATTAAATTGATGGAATGAACCGGTTCCCATGGCTCAGGGCGGTACCCAAGTACTTTAAATTCGGGTGGCAACGGACAAAAAACCATATAATAATTAACGCCTTCTGAAAAAGATTGCAGTGCAGAACGAACTTCAGGAGAAGCCTGTTCAAGTATCTTTTCTGATTTTTCCTGAATTCGTAAAGAACGCATCAGCAAATCGGTTTCAACCTGATCTTTTCCAAGAATTTCCGAAAGTCGGCCCTGTGTTACCCGGCGCAGCAGGTCCATTTGCCACATACGATCCTGTGCCATTAAAAAACCGACTGCGCGGTATAAATCGTTTTCATTATTGGCATAAACATGCGGAATGCCGTATTCATCCCGATAAACTTTTACACTATCTGAAAGTTCGTTAATTGTTACATTTTTATTGTAATCTGGTACAGCAGCATTTCTTAGGTTCTGAAGAAAAATAAATCCTGCAATTGCAATAATGGCGATTATAGAAAGGATTCCAATAAGAATTCGTTTTGCTATTTTCATAAACGGGAAATTGTTTGAATGTTAAAAATTAAACCGAAGAATTGAACTAAAAAATAATTGGTTATATTTAATCCAATCAAAAATCAAACCTGAAAATATGAAAAAAATTGTTATTCTTTTGGTTTTAGCATTTTATTCAATTGCAGGCATTGCACAGGAGGCTGATAAAATAATTGGTATTTGGTGGAACGATGAGAAAACTACTAAAATAGAGGTGAAAAAAGTGGATGGGAAGTACCTCGGTACTATTGTATATATGATTCCGGAAAAATATGTGAATGGTCAGCCACCCAAGGATGACAAAAATCCCGACCCTAAATTACAGAGTCGTTCTGTTGTTGGATTGCAGATTTTAAATGGCTTTGTTTATAATCCAAAAAAGAAGGAGTGGAATGAAGGGACAATTTACGATCCAAAATCCGGAAATACTTATGATTGCTATGCCTGGCTGGAAAGTGAAGAATTATTAAAATTAAAGGGATTTATTGGTGGAATTCGCTGGCTGGGCAGAAGCTCAGAATGGTATCGAACATCTTTGGAATAAAATTTTACTGGATTACCCGGAAACCTGGGTAGGAATTCCAGTCTTTTCTAACCTTTCAGCAATCGTTTTTAGCTGTGCCAACGAAACGCTTTTTAATGTTTCCAGCGGTGTATCACGGGCAATAGTATAAATCATAACTTGTGCTGGTTTTATTTTTTTTAGCAATTCAAACCAGGCAATGATTTCATTTTCGGTTGTATTATCTACAGTTTTATCTTTAAATGTTCCTTTAATAAACATGGTTTGAATAATTACTTTTCCATTAAAAGATATGAGTTGATCAACTACCTTTTGAAGATCGAAATTTCCGCGCGGGCAATCGATGGTTTCAATGGTTGTAGAAAAAGCCGAATCCAGTTTTTGAATGTTGTCCTCAACTTTCAGTAAAGCATTAAAAACATCGGTTTTGTGCAGCATTGTTGCGTTTGAAAGTACAGCTATTTTAGCTTTAGGTGATAGCTGATTTCGCAATTCAATAGTATCATCAATTATTTCAGCAAATTTGGGATGAAGTGTTGGTTCTCCATTTCCTGCAAACGTAATTACATCAGGCAACTCTTGTTTTGCAGCCATTTCGATTAATTTTTTCTCCAGTTTTTCCCGAACTTCAATTCGTGTGGGAAGTTTTGCCTTTTTAGCATATTTTTTTGGTGTCCAGCCACATTCACAGTAAATACAATCGAAAGAACAAACTTTTACATTTACGGGCAAAAGATTGATTCCCAATGAAACGCCAAGCCGACGGCTTTTTACCGGGCCAAAAATAATCTCATCGAAAAGAAAAGTGGCCATATTGTTTTTTGTTCGGCAAAGATAACAGCTTCACCAATCAAAACTACATTAATTGCCACTGTGTTTGATTTATTTAACTCAAAAAAATTTGGTTTTCTGATAAAATTTCTTATTTTAATGTTAGTGTGTTGACTTTTAAACAGGACAAACATTATTAGGTATTTACCCTAAGTTCAAGGATCAAAAAATGGTCGTTGAATTCCCGGGCAACTGCTCAAATCGATACACACTCGTAATCTGAAAAATTAAGCTTGGAAATTGTAATTGTTTGGAAGTTATAACCAAAGAATTACAATGGGCTACATGTAAATGTGAATGGAGAGAAGAAGAAGAATTATTAATTTTTAAAAAATGAATGTCATGAAAAGAGGAACAAGTGTACTGCTTGGTTTTGTAACCGGAGCAGTAGCTGGAGCTGTAACAGGAATTTTAGTGGCTCCGGCAAAGGGTTCGAAAACCAGGAAAAGAATTTCCAAAAGAGTAAGAAGTGCTTCAAAGGATTTAACGGAATCATTAAATGAAAAAGTTGAAAACGTTAAAGAACAGGTTAATGAAATTGTAACCGAAATGCGTCATAAAAACGGGAGGGGGGACCATAAAATAAAGGAGAAGGTAAACGAAAAAGCGCACAAAGAAGCGAAAGCTGCTTCAAGTTAAAAAATTCTGAAAATCAGTTAGTTTAAACAAATGAGCGATGGTTTAGAAAAGAATTTTGCCAGCCTCAACGATTCAGTAAAAGCCTACTTGAAGACAAAAGTAGATTTAATGAAAGTTTCGTTGTTGTCCAAATTGACAAAGCTTACAGCAACAATGGTATATATGTGGGTGATTGCAACATTTGTAATCTTAATTTTAATTTTTGTTGCTGCAGGCTTTGTAGTTTGGTTTGGAGAGACTTACCACAATTTTTCCGAAGGTTTTCTTTTGGCCGGGGGTTGTATGTTTGTAATAATGGTGCTTTTCATCATTTTTCGGAAAAAGATTGTCGCAACCCCGGTTTTACGACATTATTCAGAAATAATTTTTGAAGATGAAAATGAATCTGAATTATGAAACGAATTAAAAATATGACAGAGTTAAGGTTGTTCAGGCAAAAATTAAGGTATCAGGAAATACTGATTGAAAAAGATCTTGCCAACTCAACAGCGGGCCTGACCAGGCATTTCACAAATGGTTTAAAAGATTTTGCCTTCGACTTTGGTTCACGAATAATCTTGTCGTTGTTCAGGGATAAAAAACAAAAGAAAAAATCGGGGAAAGAGGAATAAAGACAATATTATTAACATTAAAATTTTATAGCCATGAAAACTAATTTGCTTTTATTAGATTCATATAAAGATATGGAAGATCTGATTCAGATTGCATTTTCCATAAGTAATCATTATAACCAAAAATTAAAAATTACTTACGTTTTTGATTTTAACTGGATGAGTCAGGCCGCTCTTGCAGGCGGGGGAGATATTGCAAGTGTAAGTTTGGTGAATGCTGAAAAAGAAATATTTGCTGAATATGAAGTTGCCGAAAAAAAGATCAAAGGTGTTGTTGAGAAATGTTTAAAAAAACAATCAGTAGATTATAAGATTGAAATTAAAGTTTCTAAAAATAACCGAATTGATATTATTAATGGGGAATTACAAAATGATCCTGATTTAATGGTACTTATAAGTAATCGTCAAAGTTATTCCGAAATTACCGGAGGGAAGGTCTCTTATCCCAAATTTATCGAACATGTAAAGTGTCCGGTATTGATTTTGCCTAATAATTTAAAGCATACTACATTTCATAAAGTGGTTTATGCTTCCGATTACAATCCGGAAGATATTCGGTCATTGAAACATCTTTCCAACTTTTTGGAACAATCTGAAAATACGCATTTAACGATACTGCATAACGAGGAAAATTTCGATTTCGAGGCCAAACTTAAATGGAAAGGTTTCAAAGATGTGGTCCACTCTGAAATTTCAGATGGGAATCTTGATTTCTTAATAAAAAGAAAAAAGAATTTTATAAAAGGAATGGAGGAATATAATCTAGAATCCGATCCTGATTTGTTGGTAATGTTGAATGAAAAGAAGGGTTTCTTTGAAGATATTTTTTCATCCAGTACAACAAAAAATATGTTAACTCACTTCGATAAGCCACTGTTGGTTTATCATGAAAAATAAAAATTATAAGACATGGAAGTACAAGAAAAAACAATAAATAGATTAGGATTTAATCATAAAGATAAAACGCAGTTAATAAAAGAGTTGAATTTATTAATTGCAAGTTATCATGTTCATTATCAGAAATTAAGAAATTTCCACTGGAATGTGGAAGGAAACAATTTTTTTGAATTGCATGAAAAGTTTGAAGAATTATATAATTTCTCAAAAGTGAACATTGATAATATTGCCGAACGCATCCGTGTTTTTGGCGATCGGCCAATGGCAAGTTTACAAGCTTACCTTGAAAATTCAAAAATTAACGAGCCAACCGGAAATCTGGATGCCAACGAGATGGTAAAGTTCAATTCTTAAAGATTTTGAGATTCTAATAAGGCAAATGATTGAGGTTCTTGATATTGCAAATGAGATTGGAGACGTTTCAACAATTGATTTAATAACAGAGATTTTGAAACAAACAGAGAAATATTTCTGGATGTTCCGGTCCTTTGCGAATCAGAATTAGGATTGGGTTTGGAAACAGGTAATTAGTTTAAGAAAGTCTTTTCACTTTGCTTTTTAGAGGATAATTTATTTGGTTTTGAAATCAACTCCGGATATTAAGTTAATTCCAGGTTTTTTACCGGGTTCAAAACCACCAAATTTGTCTTCAATTCCTAGAGCTGTTGCCCCATTTATGCAAGCCCATGAAAGAAGTTCTTCTAATTTCAATTCAGGGAAATTTTGTTGTAAAGTAACCAGTTCAGAAAGAACAGAAAGCTCGTGGTTTGAAGCCAGGCTGTCGGTTCCGATACAAACATTCAATTTTTCTTTTTGAAATAAAGTAACTGGTGGAAGTTGATTTTCGATATAAAGATTAGAATTCGGGCAAAGTGCAAAAAACGTATTTTCAAGGGTTCTTCGCTTTTTTAGTTCTTCGATATCTGATTTTTGAGTGAATGTATTATGCACCAAAATAAGGTGATTTTTAGCAGGAATATAATCGAGAATTGATGATAAAGAACTTCTGCCTGTTGGTTTCCAATACGAAATATCGAGGTTCAAGTTATGTTTAAAATGATCTGCTATAGGACCATCTCCTGTTGCAAAGAACTGGGTTTCCGCTTTACTTTCCTGGTTATGAATGGAAATCAGGCTGTTTGTAATTTTGGCGTGTTCAGTAATTTTTGAAAAAAGTGGCGCCGAAACCGAATAAGGAGAATGCGGAACAATAGAATTAGGAAGTCCTTTTTCATTAAATTGTTGCTTAATTTTCATGGCAATATCAAATGCCCTCTCTGCCCTTGAAGGATGAAACCCAAATGTTTCAATAAATGTATGGTAGTAAATATTACTTTGCTTTTTAACTTCTATTGTATCTGCCAAATTTGAAATATCTCCCGCGGCAGCAATTCCGGCAGCCCACATTTTTCTGTCAATAGTGCGAAACAAAGCGTCTTGATTTTCAGGTTTGCTTTTTCTAAGTTGATTAATTTGTTTAAGAAAATTACCCATCCCGGATTGTTCTTCAATCTTTCCTTTAAGGTGAGAAAGTTCGAGATGACAGTGAGCATTCACAAAACCGGGAACAAGAATTCCGCTGTAATATTCCAGTCCGGATTGCTCTTCAATTTTGCTATTTGTTGAAATTAAATCGATAATGGTTCCATCATCTTCACAAATTAAAATTCCATTTTTAAGTAGTTGATTTTGAGGAGTGAAAATATATGTGGCAGCTATTCTTCTCACTTCATCTTTTGGGGCTCTGCAAATTCGAGTTGGTCCTCTTTTCGACCCGAATATTCCTGTTCAAGTTCGCTGAGTTTGTTCAGCACTTTCCGGTACATTTTCTCGAAGTTTCTTGGGCTACTGGCGTAATAAAGAAATGATTTTTCAAAAACAGTATCAGGAACCTGATATTTATTGAGAACGGAATAATAAAATACAGATGAGGAACTTTTCTGAAAAGTGGAATCATATCGAATATGATTATAGGTAGCTTCAGCCAAATGCATATCGACCAGCATGTTAATCATCTGTTTTTCCTTAATTAGATTTTCGGGCTTGTCAAATGGAGTTTTTTCACAAGCAGCTAAAACAAAAACAAGAAACAAAACAAAAGCAAATATTTGATTTTTCAATTTTACCATTCTACCAATTTGCCTGATTTAAACGCCAAAATAAAGATTGTTAAGGCACAATTCAAAACATTTGTTGTTAAAAATTATTGATTAAGAAAAACAAGAATCAGCTAAAAATAACCTTGAAAACTTCTTCTACCCGACTGGCCCTAACCATCTCTATCTGATATTTTGAAGCATCGAAGCTTTTATTATGTGCAGGGATAAATATTTTTCTGAATCCCAGTTTTTCTGCTTCCACAATCCGTTGTTCAATACGACTAACTGCCCTTATTTCCCCGGTTAGTCCAACTTCTCCCGCAAAACAATATTTGTGATCAATTGCGACATCAATATTGGAAGACAGGATTGACGAGATCACTGCCAAATCGGTAGCCGGGTCATTAATTTTAAGACCACCGGCAATATTTAAAAAAACGTCCTTTTGAATGAGCTTGAACCCTGCCCGTTTTTCGAGAACTGCCAATAACATGTTTAGTCGGCGAAGATCAAAACCTGTTGATGATCGTTGCGGAGTTCCATAAGCAGCTGAACTCACTAACGCCTGAATTTCAATCAGAAATGGTCTCATTCCTTCAATGGTAGCTGCAATTGCAGTTCCACTTACATTATCACTAAGTTTAGAAATTAGCTGTTCCGAAGGATTAATTATTTCGCGAAGTCCATCACTACCCATTTCAAAAATGCCCAGTTCATTTGTTGATCCGAACCGATTTTTGTTGGAACGTAAAATGCGATACATATAATTGGTATCGCCTTCAAATTGCAGTACTGTATCAACCATATGTTCCAGCACTTTTGGTCCTGCCAGACTTCCTTCTTTTGTTATGTGTCCGATTAGAATAACGGCAACACCGCTTTTCTTTGCCAGTTTTTGAATTGCCGAAGTGCATTCACGAACCTGAGAAACTGATCCGGGAGACGATTCTAAAGTTTCGGTAGAGATTGTTTGAATGGAATCAATGACGAGCAAATCGGGCAGAACATTTTCAGTTTGTGCAATTAAATGTTCCAATGATGTTTCACTCAAAAAGAGACAATTGTTATTTTGTAAATTAAGTCGGTCGGCACGAAGTTTTATCTGTTGAAGACTCTCTTCTCCTGAAGCGTATAAAATTTTTCGGTTGGATAATTGTAATACTAATTGTAATGCCAACGTTGATTTGCCAATTCCGGGATCGCCACCCAGAAGAATTAATGATCCCGGGACAATTCCTCCTCCCAGAACACGATTAAATTCGTTGATTTTGGTTGGAATTCGCTGGTTACTAACTGATTGAACGTTTTCAAGCGAAATTGGCTGACTGCCGGTAATTTGAGATGATAATTTCCCTGTCTGTTGTTTTTTTACAACAATCTCTTCAACAAAAGTATTCCATTCACCACATGAAGGACATTTGCCCATCCATTTAGGGACTTGTGTACCGCAGTTCTGACAAGTATAAATTGTTTTTGTTTGGGCCATTAATGAAGATTTTTAATTTTCTGAATGATATCGCTGGTTGAAATTCCGGTAACAAGTTCCAACGTAACAACTTTGCCGCCATTGTTTAAAACCGTGTCGTGTCCTGCAATTTCGTGAATCTCGTATTGTTTCCCTTTTACCAAAACATCGGGAATGATCTGTGCAATTAGTTCGGCAGGTGTCTCTTCTCTGAAAATAACTACGGCATCAACAAATTCAAAAGCAGCAAGTATCCGGGCGCGACCATTTTCATCAATAATTGGTCGGCCTTCACCTTTCAGTATTTTCACCGATTCATCTGAGTTTAATCCAACAATGAGCCGGGTTCCCAATTCGGCGCACTTTTGCAGCGAATCGATGTGTCCATGGTGAATGATATCAAAACAGCCATTTGTAAAAACGAGCGTGTTTTTTTTGTCTTTCCATTTTTTTAGTGTCTTTTCAAAAGACTTAAAATCAGGATATATTTTTTGGTTAAAGTCTGGTTTCATAATTTAAAGTTACTTGTATAAAAATAGAAAAACATAACAGCTTAAAAAAATGACCTAAAAGTTATTCGTAAAACATTTTTTGAAATAATATATTTTACATTTCAGCCCAATTAAACGTTTCTTTTACCTGGAATCCTCCATTTTCATTTTTCCGAACAGTTGCACACTCGGTAAAATAATCGTGTTCAAAAAAGAGAGTATAATTATTAGCAGCCGCTTCTTTCAGAAATTGTTCTTTTTCTTCCATTGTTTTCACCGGATAAAGATCATAAGAAGCTATCCAAAGCAGCGGAATATTTGCGGCTGTTGGGATCAGATCGGCAGTGTAAACTATCGTTTTATCTTCAACCCGAATAAAGGGAATAACCTGTCCCGGAGTATGTCCATCAAAAAGCCGAATCGCGATTCCGGGTAAAAGTTCATCCTCTTTCTCCAATAAACTTAATTTTCCGGAATAACTTATAAAATCAAGCACTTCACGGTGATATGCTGCCTTTTCCCTGGCATTTGAAACAAATGAATGCTCCCACTGTTTTTTGCTGCACCAGTGTTTTGCATTTGGAAATGTTAATTGGTAATTTCCATCAACAATTTTTACAGAACCTGTGCAATGATCCCAATGTAAATGGGTTAACAAAACATCAGTAATCTCAGCTGGATTTATTTCATTTTGTTTCAAAGATTTTTCCAGATAGTTGCCGGGGACATACCCGTTATTTTGAAAATATTTTTTTGAATAATGATTTCCAATCCCGGTTTCAATAAGAATTTTATGATTATGCGTTTCAACAAAAAGACAGCGTGAAGCAAGTGGCGTAAAATTATCTTCGTTGGCCGGATAAACTTTGTTCCATAGTTTTTTGGGGATAACACCGAAAAGCGCACCGCCATCGCAGTGGAAAGTTCCGGCTGATAAGGAAATGAGTTTCATTATTTATTCAATTTGATGACAAAAATAACAGTATTAATGTAGTGTCAATTTGTATTTCTTTTGAAAAGCAGGATCATAAGAGAAATCCATTACCAGTTGAACTACATCATTATAATCGTCGATACCTTTTTTTACGTGATTTGTTTTTAGATATGTATCATTTACTTTCGAAGCAATTCTATCCACTTTTTCATTTCTGAGTTTTTCCCAGTTTTCACGTATTTTGCGGTAATCAGTTCTCACGTTTTCATTTAAATTTTTTACTATTTCAGCATAGTTTTTTAACTCGGCTCCCTGGTACAGGAAAAACCGTAACACTTGCAAATTTGCTGAATATTGAAGTTGTTTCGAGGGAGAACTTGTGCATACCAGCCAGGCATAAAAATTAGCTTCTGCCTCGCTGGTAATCCCAAACTGGTGAGCCTTTTCGTGTGCAAGAACAAAAGGATATTCTACCGGTAATACAAATTTGTTTACATGGATTTCGCTAAAGAAAGGGCCATAATATCCTGAAATTCCGGCCTTGGCAAAAAAACGGCTAAATGTGATTTTTTTGGGCCTTCTTTTTCCCTGTGGATAATCGATTTTTAGGATTGGCGCTAAATTTTTATATGATTCTTCAACCAATGAATCGATTCTGTTTTTATCAAAAGTATTAAAAGTGCAATTTGTGGCATTGGTTGAATCAATAAGTGTTTTAAATTCTTGTGAAAATAATAAGGTATCAGGTTGTTGTTTTCCAATTTTTAGTCGATAGTTTAAATCAGGTCTGAAATAGTTAAAACCCCAGAGGGAATAAAAAAGAATATAAATACCTGCCAAAATATTTAATATCGATTTTAATGATTTAATCAAAGAAATCTTTTTAGAGAAAGGAAAAATTAATAGTGAAATTAGTGAAACGAGTATAATCAAATATAATGTATCATCCAGTGAAAAGGATACTTTGGAACTTAAGAATGAAATGGATTTAGCAATGACGACATATAATTTTTGTGAGTACCATTTTTCTATAAATGGAGAAAAACTATTAGCCACTAGTGTAAATAAAAACACCAAAACGGCGATAACCGGGAGAAAGATCCATTCTTTTGACGATTTTTTCGTTTTCAATTTTTGCGAATTTATTATCAAAGTAAACAGTTTTCAAATTGTTTTTTCTTTGAAAAAATTTAAAATGTAAATATTTCATCTTAATAAGACAAAGTTCTTCAAGTTGATAATCTTAGATGTAATAAAAGTATTTATAGATTATGACAAATACTACCTGATTGTTTTTCCCGTTTTAATGGCCAATAACCTGTCTGTTTTCAAGAAGTTATTTTTATTTTCAAGCGTAATTTATAAATTTGAATACGTACCAATATTCAACAAAATAAACCTGAAATATTATGAACTATATTGATATTGTTCTTGCATTGTTGTTGGTTTTAGCTGCTATCAGTGGATTTAGAAACGGGTTAATTGCTGAAGTCGTTTCACTTGCCGCACTGGTTTTGGGAATCTGGGGTGCTATCAAGTTTTCGTATGTCACATCTGATTTCCTTACGCAGAATATGAACATTAAATCAGAACATCTTGAAATTATTTCATTTATAGTGACTTTTATTGTTATTGTTATTTTGGTTCACATTGTTGGGAATGTTGTAAATAAAATGGTTGAAACAATGATGATGGGCTTTATCAATAAACTGGCGGGAATGATATTTGGCGTTCTTAAGGCAGCACTTATTTTAAGTATTGTACTGCTTGTTTTTGATTTTATTGATGATGACGTGAAAATTTTACCTGAAAAAGCAAAGGCAGAATCCAGAATGTATGGCCCAATTCGTGATTTTGCACCTTCATTATTACCGTTTATTGATTTTTGGAACGATAAAAAACCTGATAATTCACCGGATGATAAAATGGTATAATTTTCGGAATAGATTCAGAAAAAATACTTTGGAGCATCGCCATGAAAATGAGGTTTGCCAGAATTGTGGTACAACATTCAGTGGAAAGTTTTGCCCGGAATGCGGACAGTCGGTTAGGGATTACGATAAACCTTTTACTTTTATCTTTTATAATTTCTTGGGTGATTTCTTTGCATTTGATACTCGGTTTTTCAGAACTTTTTGGGCACTTATAATAAAGCCTGGATTTCTTACTTCAGAATATTTTAAGGGTCGAAGAGTTAAATATGCACCACCTTTCCGCATTTTTATTTTTGTGAGTTTTGTGCTTTTCCTGCTCTTGCAGATTTATACTAACCGGGGACTAACAACTGTGCTCGATGCCGATCTTTCAAATAAAAATCTGATGGTGCTCGATTCTGCCGCTGTACAAGTTGCTGATTCAGTTTTAACACGGGTAAAAAGTGAAACTGATACCATAAGCTCAGGAGATTTGAATTTCCATTTGGATCTGGCAAGGTTACATAACATCAGCGACTTAAGGGGTGGTCTTAACAAGTTTGCCTTATCACTGGAGAAAAAGCTTGAAACGGAAACAAATCCGGAAGCAAGGAAAAAACTAAAAGAGTATATTCAAGTGTGTCGTTATCCTGAACGGGCAATGGTAAAAATTCTGAAATATTTGTCGTGGGCGTTTTTCTTTCTGCTCCCCATTTTCGCACTCGTGCTGAAACTTGCTTATATACGTCGCAAACAGAATTATATGCGGCACCTTATTTTTTCCATTCACATTCATTCCTTTATATTTATTGTACTTACAATTATAGTTGGGCTGTATTTGATTACCGGCATCAACATCAAAATTGTTACAACGATTCTTATACTTTGTGTACCCGTATATTTTATTCTTGCATTAAAAAAATTTTACGGACAAAGCTACGGGAAGGTCATTTTGAAATTTTTTGTAGTGTCTTTTCTGTATAATATCATTTTCATTTTTACTGTTGATTTTGTATTTCTTAAAGCTTTAAGCATATTTTAGGTTCTAGGATTTTTATTCGAAAGAATCTGAATAACAATCAGCATTTTATATCTTAGTGCAAATTTTTTAAAACACTTTTCATGAATTTTGTTGAAGACCTGAAATGGCGTGGAATGTTGCACGATGTGATGCCAGGCACAGAGGAACAATTGCAAAAAGAGATGACATCTGCATACATTGGTTTCGATCCAACTTCAGATTCATTGCATGTTGGCAGTTTTGCACAGATTATGCTGCTTAAACGTTTCCAGTTGGCAGGTCACAAACCAATAGCCTTGGTAGGTGGAGCAACCGGAATGATTGGTGATCCTTCAGGAAAATCTCAGGAAAGAAATCTTTTAAATGAAGAAATTTTAAATAAAAATCTTAATGGAATAAAAGCCCAGCTTGCTAAATTTCTTGATTTTGATTCCGACGTGCCTAATGCTGCTGTTATGGTTAACAATTACGACTGGATGAAGGAGTTCTCGTTTCTTGATTTTATTCGTGATGTGGGTAAACATCTTACTGTTAATTACATGATGGCGAAGGATTCGGTAAAAAAAAGGTTAAGTGCTGAATCAAAAACCGGGATGTCGTTTACAGAATTTACTTACCAATTAGTTCAGGGATACGATTTTTTGTGGTTATACGAAAACATGAACTGCAAATTGCAAATGGGTGGCTCTGATCAGTGGGGAAACATTACAACTGGAACTGAGCTTATTCGTCGTAAAACTTCGGGAGAGGCTTTTGCATTAACTATTCCATTGATTACCAAAGCCGATGGTGGAAAATTTGGTAAAACGGAACATGGAAATGTCTGGCTCGATCCGGAAAAAACAACTCCGTACCAGTTTTACCAGTTTTGGCTGAATACGTCTGATGAAGATGCTGAAAAATATATTAAGGTATTTACTTTACTTTCTCAGGAAGAAATTTCCGAATTAATCAGCCAGCACCGCGAAGTGCCTCACTTGCGTTTGCTTCAAAAGAAAATTGCAGAGGAAATTACAACGATGGTACATTCAAAAGAAGAATATGAAATGGCGGTTGAGGCGTCACAAATTCTTTTTGGGAAAGGCACTGCTGAACAGCTCCGTAAACTAAACGAAAGTACTTTTCTGGATGTTTTTGAAGGCGTTCCGCAGTTTTTGGTTTCAAAAGAGGAAATCGGGAAGGGGATTAATGTTATTGATCTTCTTGCTGAAAAAACGGAAGTATTTCCATCAAAAGGAGAACTGCGAAGAACTATCAGTGGAAATGGATTGAGCATCAATAAAGATAAAGTTGTAGATCCCGACCTAATAATTGGAAACAAATTCCTTATAAATGGTAAATACATTTTAGCTCAAAAGGGGAAGAAGAATTATTACCTAATAATTGCTCATTAATGAATCAAATCGGTTGAAAAAAATACTAAAAATCATTCCGTTTCGTTGAAAAAGAACGATCAAATTGAAACCACACTTATGAACAACTTTTTTGATAACCAGCGGATCCTCACACTCATTTGGAAACGCAAATTTCATTTTGTAATTGTTGGTATAATTGCCATTGTCTTATCGGCTGTTTTTTCTGGTCCCACATTTATCAAACCCAAATTTAAATCAGTGGCCCGGGTTTATCCTACAAATATTTGGGTATTGAGCAATGAATCTGAAACGGAACAGATGCTGGAAGTCATTAATTCCAATGATATAAAAATGAGAATGTTCGACGCTTTTAGTCTTACTGACGTATACAATATTGATCGTAATGATCCACATTATCTGACCTATCTTTTTGATATTTATAATAAAAATGTCAAAACAACTAAAACTGAATATGAAACAGTGGAGATTAGTGTCATGGATCATCTTCCTCAGAGGGCAAGTAACATGTGCGATTCTATTATCCAATTTTACAATCAGAAAATGGGTGAAATGTATAAGCTTAAAAACCTTGAAATGGTAGTTATAACCCAAAAGTCTCTAAACAAAAAATTCAAAGAATATGATTCTCTGAAGGTTTTGCTTAATAAAGCAAGAGAAGAATCTGGAATTTTTGATTTCAAAGGGCAATCGCCGGAAATAACCCGGGGCTATATGAGTGCTCTGGCAACAGGAAGAGGATCAACAGCAGAAGGTCAAAAAATTGAGAAATTATATGATAATTTCGCCGAAAAGGGATCGGTAATTCAGTGGCTTGAAGATCAAAATAGTTCTGTTATTAATGAAATTGATTCCATTGGGATGGTGCATGAAAAATATTTAACAGAATATGAAAAGAATATTACTTACAGTCATATTGTGGAACATCCTTTTCCTGCCGATAAAAAATCGTTTCCGGTTCGCTGGTTAATAGTTGCTTTTACAACAGTATCCGCTGTTTTTCTGGCATTGCTGGTATTTTTAGTACTCGATTACCGTAAAGAAGAATAAGTGTTTCGAAGAGCAACCATAAAAACAACTTTATTTTATTTTATCACTGTAAGCTTTATTTTATTAAACGTATGGTTTGTAGTGAAAAAAGATATGATGGTAGTAAATGCTTTACCACTTATCCTGGTGATTGTACTCATTGCCATTTTTTCATTTGATAAAATAGTTTACCTCATTGCCTTTTTTGCTCCACTTTCAATTCCACTTTCTCAAATAATGCCGGGCCTTGGGTTTGATATGTACTTACCCACAGAACCACTTTTGCTCGGCTTACTTATCTTATTTATATTAAAGCTTATTTCTGAAAGAAAATATGACAGAAAAATTCTAACACATCCAGTTTCATTGGCTATTTATATAAATCTTATCTGGATCCTCGTAACTAGCTTAACCAGTACAATACCAGTTGTTTCGTTTAAATTTCTTTTATCGAGAATATGGTTTGTAGTTGGCTTATATTTTATTGCTGCCAAAATGTTTTCTGATCGGAAAAATTTTGAAAGGTATATTTGGCTTTATGTGATTTCTTTATCACTAGTTGTTCTTTATACTACATATCGTCATTTGGGATACGGATTATGGAATAAAGATGTGGCAAACTTTGTTTCGGGGCCATTTTATAAAGACCATACTTCTTATGGAGCAGCACTCGCAATGTACATACCATTTCTTACCATGTTTACATTTTCACGGTTAAAATTGCCGAGGGAAAGATTTGTATCTCTAATATTCCTGGGAATTCTGCTAATAGGTTTTATACTTTCATATACCCGGGCTGCATGGTTGAGTATGGTTATTGCTGTCGGGGTATTTTTAATTATTAAAATGAAGATTAGATTCAGATCGTTATTAATTGCTGTTACTTCTATTGTGGTATTATTTCTGATGTTTCAGAACCGTATATTTATGAAGTTGGAAGAGAATTCACAACAATCGTCTGCTAATCTTGCTTCGCACATTTCCTCAATGTCAAATATTTCATCCGATGCTTCAAACCTGGAACGGATAAACCGTTGGAGTTGCGCAATTCGCATGTTTGAGGATAAACCAATTTTTGGGTTTGGGCCCGGAACATATATGTTTAAGTATGCACCGTACCAGTTAAATAAAGACAGAACTATAATCAGCACTAACTCCGGGAATGGTGGTAATTCGCATAGTGAATATCTTGGACCGCTTTCCGAATCTGGAGTACTTGGACTGCTTACTTTTTTACTGATTGTTGGCACAGTTATTTATACGGCAATTCAAACATACACTCGACTTGATGATAGACGATTAAAGGCTTTTGTACTTACTTCACTAATTTCTTTGGTTACCTATTATGTACATGGATTTCTTAACGATTTTCTTGATACAGATAAATTATCAGTGCCATTTTGGGGTTTTACAGCTTTAATTGTTGCTCTGGATATCTATTCCCGCAATCAACGGGAAACACAAAAAAATCCGGACTGAGATTGACCGGATCTTTCTTTATTTCCCAAAAAGCTCAAATGCTTTACTGTTTTACACGTTCACTGTATGATCTGTCACGTGTATCAACTTTAATAACATCGCCTTCATTGATGAACATTGGAACCATAACTTCGGCACCTGTTTCAACAGTAGCTGGTTTTAAAGCCGTTGAACTGGCGGTGTTCCCTTTTTCTCCTTCGATGGTTTGTGTAACCAATAATTCAACCAGTGCCGGCATTTCAGCTGTTAACGGTAGTTCTTCTTCAGCATGAAAACTGATGTCAATGATCTGTCCCTCCTTCATCAGGTCAGCATTATCAATCATCGATTCAGGAATTGTAATCTGTTCGAATGTCTCTATATTCATTACCATTAAACCCAAATCGTCCTTATATAAATACTGGTATTGCCGGCGTTCGACACGTACATCTTCTACTTTTACTCCCGAATTGAACGTGTTCTCAATAACTTTCCCGGTTTTAATATTTTTAAGTTTTGTTCTCACAAAAGCAGGTCCTTTACCGGGTTTAACATGAAGAAAACTTACAATAGTGTAAATCTCTCCTTTAAACATAAAGCACATGCCATTTTTAAAATCTGCTGTTGATGCCATGAAATTTTATTTTCTTAATATTAAGCCGCAAAAATAAATAAATCGGTTATAAATCAATCTATTCTGAAATTTTTTTGGTAAAAATTGAGTGAACTATTTTGTTATTTGTTCTACACCATCAATTTTGTAGCTTCTTAGTTCGGCTTTTAGGGTTCCAAGTTTTATTTCAAATTCAATTAAAACAGGAAATTTTGTATCTTTTGAAATATAAAACGCCAATCCGTCTGAACGTTTTAATAATTTTCCTTTGTCAACAATTGGGGCCAATATCAGCGCATCGATTTTACCAAGTTCGGTTTCAATTTTTGTTTCGCCCATGTATTTAATGGTCACATTCGAAATTTTATCAGCATGAAAAGTAGGTAAGGTTATTGCTGTCCCCTGTCCAATATTATCGTCTAAATGCTTATTAATGAAATAAAAAAATACTGAAATAATATCTACTAAATTATGAGGTACTGCCCTCCAGCCTGACTTCTGACTGTGTATTGAATCTACATCATGGTAATATAATGTTTCATTATACCATCGATATTTTTTTTCCTTTATATTGCGAATAGATTTAAGCGGTAAATACGTTTCAGCATCTACAATAGTTTCATATTCGTCATTTATCCCAAACAGCATATCAGAAATTCCTGTTGTTTTTCCAACCATAGAATACTGGATAGCAGGTTTTCCATTGAACACAGTATCAGAAATGGTTAAAATAGCTTCACCTCCTTTTGCAAAAGAAAATTTCAGATCGAATAAAAGCCGCTCTTTTTTTGCTGTCGCCTGATTTATCCCGAGAAGTATAAGAAGAGATATTAAAATATATTTTATCATGAAATAATTTTATTCTTTGGAATGGTTGCTACAAAATCTTTTAAATAAAAAGGTTCGAAATAAGCAACGTTCTCAAATTCTTTCTTGTTGTATTTGTCAAAAGCTATTTTTTGCATAAACTGTGCCGAAGTTGTAGCCGGTCCATTGAAAACCGCATTTTCATGCTTCAAAATGTTTTTACATTTTTGTGCTCCATTCCCAAAGAAGAACACCGGGTGTTTTTCCAAATATTCATGAAGAAATTTTTCATCAATAATTTCTGCTGAGACCGGCTTGATTCTATTTCCTGTGCTATTATACAATGCAGTATAAACTTCCATTCTACGTGCATCAATCATCGGGCAGAAAAGAACGTCGTCTCCCATCCTAAAGTTCGAAAATTCGTGGATATGTTCTGCTGCATATTTACCCAAAACATCAAGTGAATTAATTGCAATGAGCGGTTTATCCAAGGCATAACATAATCCTTTAGCCACTGAAACACCAATGCGCAAGCCCGTATAAGATCCTGGTCCTTTACTTACTGCAACCGCGTCGAGTGCGGGAAATAAAAGATTATTTTCTTTAAAAAGATCTTCAATAAATACCGTGAGCAATTCGGAATGATTTAACCCTTCAATGCTCTCTTTAATAAATTGTACTTCATCGTTTTTCGAAAATGCTACCGAACATACTTCGGTTGATGTTTCGATAAGTAAAATGCCTCCCATTAAATTCCTTTAATTGTTTGCTGTAAAATTATCCAATTGTTTTGGAAATCGGCTGTTTCAAAATTTTAATCCGAAACAAAATTCTCCTGTTAAAGTTTTATTAATCATACTTAATTCCATGAATAAAGAGTGTTGGTTTGGATTTATCCATGTATAAAATAGTCGGAGAATTGCATAAAAATAACAATAATCAATAAAAATGTAAAAAGAAACTCACCCCAAAAACGCGATTCAATGGAAACAAACAGGTTTGAAATCAGAAATGTGATAGGAATAACTGTTATCACCAACATTTCCTGTGAAACTGCCGGAATAAAAATGAAGCTAATTAAAGAGAAAATAAAAATGATCAAAAAAACAAGGTAATATTTTCTGGAGCTTACTTTTCTTGTATCGTATTGCTGAATTAACTTGATACTGCCAATTATTGTCAATACAGCTAAAAGGGCAAGGAGAACATGAAAAGAATAATTGGTTTTGAAATAATTGACAGGTGTTACAATATTTTGTTCGATGATGTAAAGAAAAGCCAAAAAGTGGTTTGATAGAAATGCATAACTAAGCGCAAAAATAATCGGAACAAAAAATCCGATTAGCATAACGACAAACTCACGCCAGTGGAATTCACGGCACAAAATTATTATACCGATTAAAAAAGCGGGTAATAATACAATCAGGTTAAAATAGAATAGTGAGCCAACACCCACAAAAAAACCTGCATTAAAAATTTGTGGGAAAGTGTTAGGATTATTAAAAACAGCAAATAAACTGTGAATAGCAAAAACCAGAAAAATTCCGGCAAAAAAAACCGGGTGTAAAGTGTGCATGGTTATAAAACCGCCGATGAAAATAACAAACATGGTAGCCGGTAATTTTGTGCGGGCTCTTATTAATGCAAAACGATCATTTACCTGCTGAATTAAAAATCCTGTAAATATTACCAGAACAAGCGAAAGTAATACTTGTAACCATGCATATTGTTTGGTAATCGTTTCAATTGGGGAAAAAAGAATATTTTGGCTTTCTCCCGGATAATATTTGTACGTAAAAGGTTTCAACAGGCTTTTAGCCCAAAATAATATTCCCATTAATGGGAACAGAATCAGGTTAATGGCACGATTCGATTTTAATGTGCGTAAAATCATTTTTATAAGTCGAAACCTAAGTCTTTCCGATAATATTTTTTTTCAAACTGAATTTTTTCAGCGTTTTTATAAGAGGTTTGAAGCGCATTTCTAAAATTAGAACCGTATGAACTCACAGCAATAACGCGCCCCCCTGCAGTAACTGTTTGTTCACTGGCAGTTTTTGTTCCGGCATGGAAAATAATACTTTCATTTGTATTTTCGATACCTGTTATTACTTTTCCTTTTTCATAATTGCCCGGATATCCGCCGGAGACCAGCATAACTGTAACCGCAGCACGCTCGTCGGTTTCAAGTTTTTTGTCAGCCAGGGTTCCGGTAGCTGCGCCTTCAAGCAGGTCAACAAAGTCAGATTTTACCCTGAGCATTACGGCCTCAGTTTCCGGATCGCCCATTCGTACGTTATATTCAATCACATAGGGATCGCCCTTTACATTAATCAGTCCAAAAAACAAGAATCCATTGTATTCAATATTTTCTTTCTGAAGCCCGTCGATTGTTGGCTTTACTATCCTCGTTTCTACCTTTGCCATAAATTCTTTGTCAGCAAACGGAACCGGAGATATAGCGCCCATTCCACCGGTATTCAAACCCGTATCTCCTTCACCAATACGTTTATAATCTTTGGCTTCAGGCAAAATTTTATAATCTTTTCCGTCTGTAATCGCAAAAACCGATAGTTCAATACCGCTTAAAAACTCTTCAATCACCACTTTTTTACTGGCTTCTCCAAACTGGCCATCAAGCATCTCTTTCAGCGATTTTTTGGTTTCCGGTAAATCAGGAATAATAAGTACTCCTTTTCCGGCAGCCAGTCCGTCGGCTTTTAATACATACGGAGGATTCAAAGTTTCAAGGAATTTAATTCCTTCATTTATATTTTTATTGGTAACAGTAAAATAACGGGCAGTTGGAATCTGGTTCCGAATCATAAAATCTTTGGCGAAATCCTTGCTCCCTTCAAGCATAGCACCAGTCTTTTTCGGGCCAACAATTTTTACAGAATTGAGTTCTGTATCACCTGCAAAATAATCGTGTAATCCTTCAACCAGCGGAACCTCCGGTCCAATAACCATTAAATCAATCTGATTTTCAAGGACTATGGATTTTATTTTTTTGAAGTCACTAACACCAGAGTCGAGATTCGTACCAATTTGGGATGTTCCTGCGTTTCCGGGTGCAAAAAAAAGCTGGTTTAATCTTTTACTTTGCGCAATTTTCCAGCCTAAAGCGTGTTCTCTGCCGCCAGACCCAACGATCAAAATGTTCATATTTTTTATTGATTGAATTCTGGTGTGAAGATAAGTTATTATTTTTTTCCATTCAAAGACAAAAACAAAGTACCCTCTAAAACCAAATCATAAAAAAGCCAGTCCGTTTTCAACTCGGGCTGGCTTTTTATTATTTCTTTTTGGAGTTTTAACGATTATATTTTCCAAAATACAATTGCAAGGCGTCGTTTACTTTCTTCGCAAATTCGGTCTGGCCATTTGTTCGGGCCACCTGTTCAATAATTTGCAAATAAAACATGTTACGCTGAACTGTTTCGTTAACACTTTGAGCAGCCATAAATTTGGGTTCCAGCGAAAAGAAATAATTTAGTTCATCGTCGAAAGTAGAAAATTCAGTTTGCAAAATGTTTAATCCCTTTTCGGCCGCACCTGCCTTAAGATAGTTATTTGCCAATTGAGTAGCAAAATATTCGGGTTCAACAATATTTAAAGGAATGAGATCAAAACACCGATCGATGACAGCTATAGCAGAATCGTTCTTATGCTCATTGACCAAAGCCCCTGCAAGGCGGTTAAAATTATTTCGGATATTGGTCATCATTCGGGCATTGTTATCATCGATGTACACTTTGGGATCATTCATATTGCCCCATTTAAATTTGTCCATTAAATTGTCGTACATCAAATCTGTGGCCACCCCACCGAATTCAAGCTGATCAGGTACGCTTTTTCTTTTGATAGGAACTAAACGGTAAGCAAAACCTTCCAACTGGAAATAATCCTGTAAATTCAGGTATTTATCGTTACCAACAGTAATTGACCAGTATATCGGACGTTTCCAATCGTTTGTGGCCAACATATCAAGGATCATTAATTCATCTTTCCCAATATAATTTCGGCTGCTTAAATCGATGGTTATCGTATCAACAATCTTATCATAATCTTCCGGGCGAACGACTTTATTCCTGATAACAGCTTCCTTATCTACTTTAAAACTGAGGATTTTTTTAGGGATATAAGCCGCATTGCCGTTCTGTTGCCATTTGGTTGCCGGATTATTATCTGCAACAAAGTCGAGGGCTTCTTTCAGTCCCACTGTCTTTCTTGAAATTCGGGGATCATCTGTCAGATAGACAATATCACGCGTTCCCTGCCGGTATTTTTCAGGAGTAAGTGAAAACTGAATGGGATCCGAATCATACTCTTTCCTGCGCATTTGATTAATATACCAGTCGGTTTGTAAATAGCTGAGGTTACAAACACGCACATCAGTACGAACACCCTCAACTTCCTGGTTATACCACAACGGGAATGTATCATTATCTCCATTGGTAAAAAGAATTCCATCCGGCTTGCAGGTTTTCAGATAATCTGCTCCCCAATCGCGTGCAGTGTAACGTCCTGAACGATCGTGGTCGTCCCAGTTTTGAGCTCCCATAATACCCGGGACAAGAATAAGAGTTAATACACCGGCAATTGCGCCAGCTATTTTATCCGGTAAAATCTTTTTCAGTAAATCAACAAGAGTCATTACTCCAATGCCGATCCAGATGGCAAATGCATAAAATGATCCGGCATAAGCATAATCACGTTCGCGGGGTTGATGTGGGTACTGGTTCAGATAAATAACAATGGCAAAACCTGTCATTAGAAATAAAAGGAAAACTACCCATAATCCTTTTTTCCCTTCAATCCCTTTTTTGTATTGAAAATAAATTCCCAGCAGCCCGAGTAAAAATGGCAGAAAATAATAAGTGTTTCTGGCCTTGTTATTGGCTAAATGGGCAGGAAGGTTATCCTGGCTTCCCAAACGTGCTTCGTCAATAAATTTTATTCCGCTTATCCAGTTGCCATCGGTCAGGCTTCCCTGGCCCTGAACATCATTTTGGCGACCAACAAAATTCCACATAAAATAGCGCCAATACATGTAATTTATCTGGTAACTGAAAAAGAAACGTAGATTTTCGCCAAAAGTAGGTTTTATAATCGTTTCATTTTGTCCTTGTTCATTCCGGAAAGTTTCCCTCGTACCTTTAATTTTTGCCCAATTTTTATAATCATCCGCATGGTAATCCTCCATATTACTCCACATACGTGGGAAAATGGTCTCAAATTTTTTGTCATAATTAGGGACTACTTTTCTATCCGTAACTACGTATTTCCCGTCTATCTGGCTGTAAACTGAGTTTCCTTCGAGATAACGTTCACTCGGATTTAAAGGCGAATTGAAATATTGTCCGTAAAGTAACGGACGCTGCCCATATTGGTCACGGTTAAGATAGCTCAGCAACCCAAATGTATTGTTTGGACTGTTTTGATCCATTGGCGGTTTTGCTGACGACCGGATAATAATAAGTGCATACGACGAGTAACCGATCAGGATTACAGTGATACCTAAAATGATTGTATTCCAAACTACCAAACCTTTTCTTGATGTGTACCTGATTCCAATAAAAATGCCTGCTATTAGCGCTGCAATGTAGAAAAACACTCCTGAGTGAAACGGTAATCCAAATACATTTACAAATAATAATTCGAACCATGAGGCAATTTCAACTACTCCGGGGATAATTCCATACATAACCACGCCAAGCAGCATTATGGAAACTATAAACGCAATTATAATTCCATTACGGGTAACCGTGTATCTTCTGAAATAATAAACAAAAACAATGGCTGGAATTGCCAGAAGGTTAAGTAAGTGGATACCAATTGAAAGGCCAATAATGTACGCAATTAATATTAACCATCGGTTAGACCGGGGCTCGTCAGCTACATTTTCCCATTTTAATATGGCCCAAAAAACTATTGCTGTCATTAACGAAGAAGTAGCGTAAACCTCACCTTCTACTGCCGAGAACCAGAATGTATCTGTAAATGTATAGGCAAGTGCACCTACCAGTCCGCTTGCAATTATGGAAATTGTTTGTCCAACTGTAACTTCACCTTCTTTGGCAACCAGCTTCTTAATCAAATGAGTGATTGTCCAGAACAGGAACATTATTGTAAAGCCACTTGCAAGCGCCGACATTGAATTAACCAGTTTAGCTGCATTGTGTGCATTCCCAAATAATGTGGCTGCACGTCCAAGTAAATTAAAAAACGGAGCGCCCGGTGGATGACCAACCTCAAGTTTGAATGAAGTTGTTATAAACTCACCACAATCCCAAAAACTTACCGTAGGTTCAATGGTCATTAAATAAACAATGGCTGCGATAATGAAACTTACCCAGCCAAATACATTGTTGTACAGATTATATTTCTTCATCTGATTATATCTAACAATTTCAGGTTTTCCGAAAATAATAGATGCGAAGATAACTGTTTTGGTATAAACTGGAAGAACTCATATAATTTTTAAGTTTTTTTAAACGGTTAATCTTCAGATTTAAACAAAATAATAAAGATTGATGTGAATTACAACAGCATTATTCCGGAAACCATTCTTCCGGTATTAGTTCCATCTCTTCTTGCTGAAAAATAAGAGTTTGATTTTGTAAATGAACATTCGCCTATAATTTCAATATTTCGATTGGAAATTATAGCTGAACCCAAAAGATGAAGGTTGGCTTCCCAAAGATTAAAATGGTATTTTCCGTTAACATTAACATGAAGCGTTTTTTCAGGCTCCGGAATTTCTTTTCTGACTGAATCGACCACTTCCTGACCGACTTCATAAATATCAGGACTAATCGATGGCCCAATAACCGCCAGAATATCTTTAGGATTTGATTGATATTTGGAGTTCATTTGTTCAACCGTTAAAGACAACAATCTTTTTTACAGTTCCCCGCCATCCGGCATGAACAGCCGCAACAACTCCTTTCACAGGATCAAAAAGCAGAATTGGGACACAATCAGCCGTTTGAACACAAAGACAAATTCCTTTTTTATTGGTGATTAGTGCATCGGTAGCTTTAATTTCATCTTTAGGAACATCATTTATTTCAGCAATACAATTGGTGTGTTCCTGTCGGGGAAAAATCAACTGTTCAGATTCAATTCCGATTTTTTCAGCCAGTAATTTGCGGGAATTTGTATATAATTCTGGTAAGTCTCCGGTGAAACGCGGATTCTGAATATCGAAAGTTTGTTTGGTTGTGGTAAATGCCACTAAGTTTTTGAATTGTTTAAAAAGATTGTATTGAACGAAATTTTCGAATTTATCCATTTTGAAGCAATTGATTCAGTTCCTTTTTATTGAGCAATGTTACGGTTTTCTTCTCAATTTTAATTAGCCCTTCTTTTTGCATCTCCCCAAAAACTCTTGCCAGTGATGGGCGCGTGACCCCAAAAAGATCGGCCAGCTGTTGCTGGGTGTTTTTAATTTCAACAGAATGCAACCGGTCTCCGGCTTGTTGCAAAAGGAAATGAGCCACTTTCTCCTTTATGGTTTTGAAACTCAAAAAATGAAGTTTCTGCGAGAGAAACTGGGCGCGCGTTGTGAGGCTATTCAAATAGTTCCTTAAAATCTGCTGATTGATTTGCAGTAACTTCAGAAATTCGTTCACTGGAATCACAAGTATTTTAACCGTGTTGTTGGCAGTAACCGTAACCGGGAACTTATTTTCCTTTCCAAACAAAAAGGCGGTTGCCAGCGGTTTTGGAGCTTCAATATCTTCTATTTTGATAATTTTCCCTGAATAGTCAATCATTTCGCCTTTTACACTACCCGACATGATAATGTAAAGACTGGTCACCGTTTCTCCGGCAACAACTACAATATCGTTATGGCCGAAACTCTTTACCTGGTAATGAATTGTTCCCAGAAGTTTTTCAGTTTCATTTTCGGAGATTCCTTTAAATACCGGACATTGAGTTATCAATTTGTAATCAATCATTATTTGTCTTTTTTGTAACAAATGATACAATTTCAAAAACGCACAGCAAATACTTTTGTTGTAAAAATAGAAATTATGATACGCGAGATAGTAAAGATTGATGAAGATTTATGCAACGGTTGTGGAGATTGTGTTCCTAACTGTCACGAAGGTGCATTACAAATCATTGACGGGAAAGCACGATTAATCAGTGAGTTGATGTGCGATGGGTTGGGTGCCTGTATTGGGCATTGTCCACAGGGAGCAATTACAATTGAGGAGAGAGAAGCTGATGAATACAACGAGGTAGCTGTAATTTCGCAAATGATAAAAAGTGGTAAAGCAACTGTTTTTGCCCATCTCAAACATTTACAGGAACATGGCGAAGCGGGTTATTTAAATGAAGCGTTAAGTTTTATCAAGGCCAATCACGATGCAATGCCGATTCACAATTAGCGAAGTACACGAATTATTGCATGGTGATAAAAAGAATCGCATCAACATCAGGCTCCTGGTTGTGGTTGCGCCGGTTCTGCACCACAATCGTTTAATGTCGCAGGCATAAAAATGGCTGCGCCAGCTACAGAAATTCCTTCAGAATTAACCCAGTGGCCGGTGCAAATGCATTTAATTAATCCGGCTGCAACTTACTTTCATGGATCTGATTTACTGGTAGCTGCCGATTGTGCAGGTTTTGCCTATGGTAATTTTCATCAGGATTTCATAAAAGGCAGAAAAGCGGTAATTGCCTGCCCAAAACTGGATCAGGGAAAAGAAATATATATTGAGAAATTAATACGATTGATTGATGAATCAAGGGTAAATACCATTACCGTAGCGATTATGGAAGTTCCGTGTTGTGGCGGCCTTTCTCAAATGGTACAAATGGCAGTGCAACGGGCATCCCGAAAAGTACCGGTGAAAGAAGTTGTGATTGGCATTAAAGGAGAAGTGTTGGCAGAAGAATGGGTCTAACTTAAAAAAGATTATTCGTAAACCTTGATAATTAAAAACCATTTAAGTTAATTACGGAGAGACTTGTGTTTATTGGTTTTAACGACATTCCTTTACGCGTGGGATGTCGTTTTTTTTAGGTAACTTGAAAAGAAAGAAATATGGTGAAAATGAACATTCATGACTTGACAATATTAAATTATAAAGAATTTAAACATCTTTAAATGAGCAATTTTGTCTGGCCTGCCTCGAAATTATAATTTTGTTTGGCTTTTTTAAAACGGCATACAAATAATAATACAAATAATCGAAACATTATGGGTAAAATAACAGAAAACGTCAAACCGGGTGTAATAACCGGTTCTGATCTACAGTACATTTTTAAAGTTGCGCAGGAGAATAATTTTGCCATGCCGGCAGTAAACGTTGTTGGTTCATCATCGGTAAATGCAGTTATGGAAGCTGCTGTAAAAGCAAATGCTCCTGTTATGATCCAGTTTTCAAACGGCGGTGCGGTTTTTAATGCAGGGAAAGGATTAAAAATGGAAGGCCAGCAGGCAGCTGTTTTAGGTGCTGTGGCAGGTGCTAAACATATACATACATTAGCAGAAGCTTACGGTGTTTATGTTGTTTTACATACCGATCATGCTGCAAAAAAATTGTTGCCATGGATTGATGGTCTTTTGGATGCAAGTGAAAAATATTTTGCTGAAACCGGAAAACCATTATTCAGTTCACATATGCTCGACCTTTCAGAAGAACCATTGAAAGAAAACATAGAAATTAGCAAAAAATACCTGGAACGTATGAGTAAAATGGGTATGACCCTTGAAATTGAACTTGGTATTACCGGTGGTGAAGAAGATGGTGTTGACAATTCGGGAGTTGACAGTTCAAGATTATATACCCAGCCGGAAGAAGTTTGTTATGCTTATGAAGAATTGAGTAAAATCAGTCCGAACTTTACTATTGCTGCTTCTTTTGGTAATGTACACGGAGTATATAAACCGGGGAATGTAAAACTGATGCCTGTTATCCTGAAAAATTCGCAGGATTATATTAATAACAAACTTGGTTTAAACGATGATAAACCAGTGAATTTTGTATTCCATGGTGGTTCAGGTTCAACTCATGCAGAAATTCGCGAAGCGATTGGTTATGGTGTGGTCAAAATGAATATCGATACCGATACACAGTGGGCTTATTGGGATGGCGTCCGTGCTTTTGAAGCCGCTAATCACGATTACTTGCAGGGACAAATTGGTAACCCGGAAGGTGAAGATAAACCAAACAAGAAATTCTATGATCCAAGAGTTTGGATCAGAAAAGGGGAAGAAGCAATAATTGCACGTTTAAATGTCGCCTTTGATGATTTAAATGCAATTAATTCAATATAATATAAGATTTAAAAAATAGTAAAGCCGCTTTGGAATTTTCTGAAGCGGCTTTACTATGTTTAATTATTTGGTTCATGAAATGTTGAAAAATAAAAGATCGATAATCAAGCTTTAGATTGGCAATCATTTATCTTTAAAACCTGCTTTATTGAAACTAAACTTTTAACCATGAAGAATATTCCTGTAATCACCGTTTCCGGAAAATCGCTTGCAGAAACTTACGAAACCGCACTTATTGAATTTGTACGAAAATGGTACCCGTTTTAAAACTCAGTATGATAAACCTGGCGATCCGCTAAGCATCGACTGTACAATGAATATGACCATACTTGAACCGGAAACAGACCCAATGATTCATATGGCATTTCCCGGGGGGATAGACGATTTAAAGGAATATGTACTTGAATTGAAAGGGTTCAAAGATCACTGGGTGAAAAATAGTAACGATGAAAAAGATACGCGTTGGGAATATACTTACCATGGGCGAATTAAAAATTACGGGGTTTGGAAAGAAATTCAAAATGGTGAGTCGGTTGAAGCCGGCCCGTTTAAAGTTGATCAGATTGAAAGTGTAATTAACAAGCTCTCTGTACAACCATTTACACGGCAGGCACAAATGATTACCTGGATGCCTAATCTTGATTGCGATTGTTACGATCCACCTTGTTTGCAATCGCTTTGGTACCGCATTCTTGAAGATGAGGAGGGTATTTACTGGTTGAACTGTAACATTCGGTTCAGAAGTAACGATGCATGGGGAGCCAGTTTTATGAATATGTTTGGTTTTATTCAGTTTAGTAAAGAAGTAATAGCTGCGGGTGTTGCTGAAAAAACAGGAAAAACGGTTAAACTTGGCCGGTTAAACTGGCAGGCCGACTCTTATCACATTTATGGAAAAGATATAAAGGCAGCAAAAGAAAGACTATTCGATCGGGTTGAAGAAATGCCGTTTGAAGAACGAACCATGCCGTTTAATGACCCGTTCATCCGCGACATGTATGATCAGGCAGAACCTGTTGTTATTCAAAAAATAAAAGCGTTTGACGAGCGACACTAAAGGATTTTCTGATAATTAGAATAGTTTATTTATGTTTTATGTAACATAACTTTAATCATATTCGATTGATTGTTATTAAATGAAAAAGGATTATATTGCATTATGAAAATTCCAAACTTTAAAGATATGAAAAAAGCTATTATTTTTATCTTCCTATTAATGGCTGTTATATTTGTAAAACAGGCAAATGCGTCGTCATATTCTATTGACGATAAGGCTATCGATAAACTTTTTGCAACAGCCACTGAAACCAGTATGATATCGGTAAATACCTTTGAAATGGGTGCTCTTTCGGCAAATGTTCCATCGGTAGCTTTGGCTTCTCAGCAAAAGGATGCTGTAGTTGCAATTGTACTTGATTTTTTCCTTGGTGGTCTTGGAATACATCGTTTGTATCTGGGAACAGAAACATTAACCTGGGTGGGCTACATTTTAACCTGTGGCGGTATTTTTGGTATAGTTCCTTTAGTCGACTTTGTTGTTTTAATTATTGACAATAAAGATATTAGTCCATATATTGATAATCCCAGATTTTTTATGTGGCAGTAAGATATGCTTAATAAATAAGGGGTGTCTGTTTTTAAAAAACAGACACTTTTTTTTACCATCAGGATGAAAACATCTCTTAAAAAAATACTTTTATCGTTTCAAATAGTCGTGCTAAGTATTTCGTTACAGGCGCAAACAGGTGATTTTATTTCAGTTAAACAGCAAACCGAAATATTAGAAAACAGAAATAAACTAACTACAGAAATTGATTTATTTCTGGATAACGACAAACAAATTCTAACCAAATACTATCATTCATCACCAGAGTTTATCATTGTTTCAAATGCACTTGGCGAAATCAAGACTTACTATCCGGCAAAAAATGAAGTTGATTTCAGGCAAATTGGTGAAATGTCGTCTAAAAGAAATCTGATCTACTATTTTGCCAATAATATAACTGATAATTTAGGATTGGCGGATGATGGCTTTACCCTGGCCTCCAATTCATTTGAGGGCCAGTATTATGTGACCATCTGGAAATCTCCCTCAATATTAACAGGAATTGAAAACGTTAAAATGGTCTTTGATAATGGTTCCCCAATTTATTCGGAATACAAAGCTGCGGATAAAGATAAAATTCTAAAAAAGACATATTACACCAATTATAAAGATTTTGTGCAATTTAGGTTACCTATGAAAATTATTGAAATAAGTTACAAGCCAACCGGTGATTCCATTATAAGCCGGACTGTTTTTTCTGATGTAAAAATTTCTTCTTCTGCCGATAATTCGTATTTTGATTTTAAAATTCCTGACGATGCCAAACCTGTTAATGTGGACAAAAGCAAATAAATCTGGCTTTATTTTATTCGTTTTTCTATTGATTTCAATAAGCGCAAGAACACAGGAAATTGATCTGAAAGGCGATTTGATGCTTACTGATTCTATTTCGAAAGAACGGATTCCTGTTCCAACAAAAAGAGCTTACATTTATAAAAATCAACCTAAAACATTTAAAAACAGTAACCCATTGAGTTTAGTCTATGCCGGCTCACTGTATATGTATCAAAATTTTATATCTCAACATCTATCTGCCAGTTGTCTTTACGATCCCAGTTGTTCCGATTTTAGCAAACAGGCAGTTAAGGAATTCGGACTGATCAAAGGAACACTTCTTTCCTTCGACAGGCTAAGCCGATGTAACCGGATTGCTGCCACCGATCTAAATCCTTCTGAAGTCGATCCCAAAATACATCGGTTTCATGATTCAGTAAATAATTATAAATGAGAAGATATCCTGTAATTATTATTTTTCTTTTGATCGTTCAATTTGGGGTTGCTCAGGATAATAGTGAAATTCCGTTTATCAGTCATTTAATAAATAAGGGGTACTACAAAGAAGCCATTTTTCTGATTAACCGGGATACTTCAAAATATGAAAAGCAACAACTTGATTCACTAAATTATTACAAAGGTTGGGCGAATTATTCACTAAAGAATCTTGAAGAATCAACCCTTTCATTACTCAATGTTGGGAGCGAATCTCCTTTTTATAAAAAGGCACATTTTTTTGCCGCTTATAATCAAATTTATCTTGGTAATTATTTTGAAGCAAATAAGATTTTTATTCAGATGAATATTCAGAAAGAGCCTTATTTATCGTTGCAAAATTTTGAATTAAGTGGCATGGAAATGTTACAGGGCAACTGGTTAGATGGGAAAATATTACTCGGAAAAGTAAACCATAATAATGCCACTTTAAACCAGCAAGTTATTGCCATCGAAGAAATTTACAAAGAAAATGAAAATCACCGGTCGAAGTCACCGGTACTGGCAGGAATAATGTCCGGTATAATTCCAGGTTCAGGTAAAATATATGCCGGTAAAACAGGTGCGGGAATTGCCTCAATGATTGGGACAATTGGCTTTGGATTGATTGCATGGGAGAACTATCACAAGGCCGGAATTAAAAATGCAAAGACAATTATTTTCGGAAGTATTTTTGCAGTTAATTATATTTCAAATATTTACGGATCAATTATTTCAGTAAAAGTTATTGAAAATGAGTATGAAAATGCATTGCACAATCAAATACTTTTTCAGCTTCATATTCCTTTGCGGAATTTCTTTGATTAGTCATTCTGCAACACTAAAAAGTGATAGTTTGTATGCATCGGGGAATTATTTTGAGGCTTCGATAGAATACGAGCGGCTTATTTTTCAGGAAGAAAGTCAGGCAAATATTAATTATTTAAAATATAAAAAGTCTTTGTGTTACAAAAAGATGGGTGATTTTAATCGGGCATTGGAAGAACTTCAACCCATTTATTTCCCGAATACTGAAGATTCATTATATCGATTTGTTTGTTACGAGCAATCGATTTGCTACTATTTGAATGGAGAGCCGGCACGTGCTTTATGGAAGATTGACGAATATTTACATCGCAGTACTGATAGTACCTCTTTTCACTATTTTATGCCGGTAAAAATTTTAGCATTGAATGAAACTTTTCAGTGGGATGAGGCTAAAAATAGCTTTCTGCAATATGTAAAAATGCAAAACTTTTCACCCGAAAAGAAAGCAGAGCTGGAACAAGTTGTCAGAAATCTTTATGATACGAAAAGCCGGCCACACATAAAATCGGAGAAGAAGGCAGAAAACTGGTCTCGTTTTATACCGGGAGCAGGACAGATTTATGCAGGCAGTTGCGGAGAAGGAATTATTAATTTATTGATTAATGCATCGGTACTAACATTTGCGGGTTTTCAGGTTTACAATGGTTTTTATATCACAGGATATTTGGCCGGACTGGGTTTTTTCAATAAAACATACCACGGAGGAATAAAGCGTGCAGGGGTTCTGGCATCTCAAAAGAATAAGAAACTAATGGGAAACTTCAATCATGAAATTAATGCTGAAATTCTTTCCGAATTTGAGCTAAAGTAATCATTCGTCTGGATAGCCGGAATTTATTTTGTTTCCAGAATTTTTAAAGCCCAGTCAATATTTGTTGGATTTTCCCCGTTTGGAAATTCCTGCAATTTTAGTTTCCCACTGTCATCCGATTTTAAAGTTAGCGGGTTTTTCCAATCTCCTTTAACCGTATCAAACCAGATAAGCGAATAATTAGCGTTGGGAATAAATCCGTTTAATTCAGGTAAAACCGACTGGTTCTCAAAATAAAGCAAAGCAAAATCTTTATTCTCTGTTCGCATCATATACGACCAGCCATCCAATCCTTCAGGAGGACTTCCGGGAGCTTTTTGAGGACTAATGTCAGCATAAGCAGGTTTCAAATCTTCATATTTATTTCCTTCAGAAAGCATAAATTCTTTTAATAAGTGCATATAATTTGCCGATTCATATTTCAGCGCATCCCAGAAATGAGGCCGCGCCCCGGCCGGTTCGCCGGTTGAAGTAATGTCATAAGCTGCCGTTCCGTGTACATGCCCTGAAAGTGCCCCTGAAAGAACACTGCAATACATCATCGCGCGCGAAAAGTAATTGTCGCGAATGGAATTAGCAGCAGGTCGTTCCCCGTTTGGCATGTTAATCTCATGATCCCAACCCGTATAATAAGGTTCAAAATTGATAGCAGGATAGGGTGGTACCAGATTAAAAAGTGTATCGATCATCATAGAAACACTATGATCACGTGGTCTGTTCCCAACGCTGTGCATTGTCAACCAGGGACAATCTTTATAATGTCCAAACTGGCGGTAGGTTGAGTTATTTATTAATGTTGAATAAGGCTGGCCATAAGGAAGCGGTCCGTATTTATTTAAATGATAGGTCAGTGCCTCATTAAACTCATCGGCAGTGAGACTATATTCTTTTGGTATCCAGTCGAGGTGAATTCCACTAAAAATAATATTGTAGGCCCCGTAACGTGAAATCAGGTACTGCACAAAACGGGAGTACGATTCGTTAAAATCAAAATATGCTTTCCAGGCAGGACAAATATCTCTTCGAACGGTTTCGATTAAAGGAACAAATCCCTGATCAGACAAATACTGCATTTTTTTATCGAGGCTTTGGAAATATTCAGGAATTATCTGGTCAAAATCCGGCACGCCTTTATGTTCTTCCGACATTACGAAAGGTTTGTTTCCCAATTCATCCCGCATATCTTTAGCTGTAACATGTTCCTTGTCAACATAATATCCAAATTTCTCCCATGCGTTCCTGATGTAAATGCCATTTTCGTCGGCATAGGTATTTGCATTTTCATCAGCCTCCCAGCTCGGGAAACATGAAATCATGCTAACAGAATTAAAGCCCTGCATTTTCCGAAAATTCACCGCATCTTCAAAACCGATTCCGGCAGAAGGAATATAATAATCGGAAGTCATAGCATTTCTTAATGGCAATCTCCATGTACTCGCTGCAAGCCATGTATCGCCGGTTAAAAAGAATGGCGTTCCGTCGGCGTATCGTAAAGCGTGTCCGTTTGAAGTTGGCCGGATAAAACCGTGTCGGTTAGGATTTTGCTCAATTTCATCACTTGTCCAAGCAACGGCATTGAATTCACCCGAATGATTATTTAATCCGGTATCATCGGATTGGTTCGACCCTGAAGACCATTTCCACAATCCCGGTTTTGTGGCCACTACCCGAAAGACAAATTCGTTTCCGCCATTCCAGAATCCATAAATTCGTTTTGAAAAATCAGGTCCTTGTAAATCGACCCAGCAGGTTACATCAGCATAAAAGTTCTGATATTCATTTTCTGCATTCAGAACAATTTCCTTCATTTCCCAGGGATGGGTATCAGAATTATCCCTTTTCTCGGATTTAACAGAACAGGATAGAAAATATAAGGTGCAAACTGTTAAGGTATAAATTATGACATTTCGCTTCATAACCGGTTTATTTAGTTTAGTTTTTAATTTATTAAATATAGAATTTATTTCGGAAATTATTCATAATCAACTAAAATTAGAAAAACCAGAATTAGCTGATCCACTAAGATTCTTCATAGTCAAACCAGTTCGAATTGAGGCTTTTTAATTTAGAATATTTGATTGAATTTTTCTTTCAGAATAGCTTTTACTTCATCCATGGAAATTTCTTTTCCCAGTTCCTGCTGAATTGAAGTAACACCATAAGTTGCGAAGCCACATGGGTTAATATAATTATAATAACGCATGTCGGTATTTACATTTAGTGCAAAACCATGCATGGTAACATAACGGCTCACGCGAACACCAATAGCGCAAATTTTTCGGGCGCGTACTTTATGTTCTGACTGCAGCCAAACACCAGTCGCACCTTCTTTTCTGCCCCCTTTTAACCCGTATTCGGCTATTGTTGCAATAATCGTGTCTTCCATTCTTTTAATGTATTCGCGAACGCCTATTTTGTAATTTTCGAGATCAATAATAGGATAACCCACAATTTGCCCCGGGCCATGATAAGTAATATCACCACCGCGGTTGATTTTATAATAAGTGGCGTCAATTTTTTTGAGGAAGTCAGCGTTGGCAAGCAGGTTTTTTTCGTCACCACTTTTACCGAGCGTATAAACGTGTGGGTGTTCAACCAGCAAAAAAAAATCTTTTGCGGAAGGCTTTCCTGAAGACCGTTTATCGCCAACAACTTCTGCCAGCAATTCTTCCTGATAATCCCAGCATTCTTTGTAATCTTTCAGCCCTAAATCGATATAATTGAAATTAGCCACTTCCTTTTGCCTTTTACTTTAAACTTTTGCCTTAACTTACGCATTCACATGTTCTTCAGCCCGATAAGAACTGCGCACCAGCGGCGAACTTTCAACAAATTTGAATCCTTTTTGAATTCCGATATTCCGGTACTCAGTAAATTTCTCAGGCGTAATATATTCCACTACCGGCATGTGAGTTGCAGTTGGTGCAAGGTATTGACCAATAGTCATCACTTTTGCTCCTGCTTCCAGCAGATCGTCCATGGTTTGAAGAATTTCCTCATGTGTTTCTCCCAAGCCAAGCATAATACCCGATTTTGCAATTTTATAATTTTCAGAAACATATTTAATTACTTCCAGACTTCTGCGGTATTTTGATGCAAATCTGACAAACGGAGTTAACCGCTCAACCGTTTCAACATTGTGCGAAATAACATCCGGCCCGGCATCAATTACTTGCTGTATTAATTCTTCTTTTCCTCTGAAATCAGGAATCAGAACTTCAATTTTGGTTTCTGGATTTACCCGTTTTACCTCGGTAATGGTACGAGCCCAAATTTCAGCTCCCTGGTCATCTAAATCGTCGCGGTCAACAGATGTAATTACACAATGTTTAACACCCATAATTCGAACCGATTCCGCCAGTTTTTCAGGTTCTTTTAAATCAGGAGGTAACGGGCGGCCACTTTTTACTGCGCAAAACTTACATCGTCGCGTGCAGATATCTCCTAAAATCATAAAAGTCGCGGTTCCACGGTTCCAGCATTCTCCAATGTTTGGGCAATTCCCACTGGTGCAAATGGTGTGTAAACCATGCCTTTCTACCAGGTTTTTTACCATTGAATAGCTTTCGCCTTTTGGCATTTTCATCTTCATCCATTTTGGCAATCTTTGCCTGTCCTTCAACTCATGTGCCATGCTTTAATATAATATTTTGTGCAAAATTAAGTTTTAATGCCATAACATAAAACTGAAAAGTTAATTGTTGGCAAAAGAACCTTTCTTTATTACAGAGTGTTATTTTTGTAATCTATTTAAACAAGCAATGAAAAGTATAGTTTTCATCATCCTGTTTTTACTTGGAGTAAATGTAGTATTTGCCCAGCAGAGACAAAGTGAATTACAGTCGCAATCAAGTCTGGCAATAAGCTATTATAATGCAAAGGACTGGGAGAAAGCTCTTCCTTTACTTTACACTGTTTACGACAAAACAAAAAGTGAAACTTATTTCAGGTATTACCTTGAATGTCTTTTAAACCTAAAGCGATATGATGAGGCTGAACAGCAGGTTCAAAAAGAGATAAAAAATCACAAAACAGCCGTATCAGAGTTTTATGTTGATTGGGGGTATGTGCTGAAAGCAGAGAAAAGGACAGAAGAAGCTGATCAAAAATTTCAGGAGGCAATAAACCTTATTCCAGCGAATAAAGGCAATTACCTGATGACAGCAAATTCTTTCATCAGTTCAGGTGAATATGAATACGCCAAACAAACCTATCTGAAAGGACGTAAAGTTTTGCCTAATGAAGAGTTCAATTACGAATTGGCAAGGGCTTACCTCTATTTGCGCGACTATGAAAATATGCTGGAAGAGTATCTAAATTTACTCCGGCAAAGTGATAATAATCAGCTAGCCAGGGTGCAAAGTGCATTGTCGTCGGCTATGCGACTGGATATTGATGACGAATTACGGGATCAGTTTCGGAATCAGATTCTAAAAAGGATACAATCGGAACCCGAAGTGATTGGATATAACCGACTGTTAATCTGGTTTTTTTTACAGGAAAAGAAATTTGCTCAGGCTTTGCGACAGTCAATGGCGCTTGATCGAAGAACCGGATCGGAAGATGTACAGATCATTCAATTAGGGAATATGGCTTTAAATAACCATAATTATGAAGATGCCAAAAATGCGTTTGGGTATTTGATGGATAAGGGAGAAACAACACCTTATTTCAGGCAGGCTTATGCATCGAATATTCATTCTTCTTATAACCAATATATTGCCGATTCAAGCAGTAATAAAAATAAAGGGGAGGAACTTGCCCGTCAGTTCAAGGAAGGTCTCAATTATCTTGGATTTACTCCTGCAATTCTAAATTTGGTGCAGGAAGATGCCCATTTACTGGCGTTTTATTTAGACAGTACCGATGAAGCTATTAAGGTGTTGAACAAGGGTCTTGAAATTCCAAAGCTTAACCCTGTACAATCGGGGTTATTAAAAGCTGAAATGGGGGACATTTATGTTTATGCCGATGATCCGTGGGAAGCTACTTTAGTTTATTCACAGGTGATTGAAGATAATAAAGCAAATTCTTTGGGTGATGACGTAAAACTGAAAAAGGCAAAACTGGCGTATTATATGGGAAATTTTAGCTGGGCAAAATCGCAACTTGATGCGCTTAAAGCAAGTACCACTAAACTTACTGCTAACGATGCCATGGAATTATCGTTATTAATTGGAAATAACCTGAATCTCGATACCACTGCGGTTCCCTTAACAATGTTTGCTAAGGCTGATTTGTTGAGTTTCCAAAATAAAAATGAAGAAGCTATGACAGTTCTTGATGGGCTGATGAAAGTTTACCCGGATAATTCGTTGGTAGATGACATCCTGTTTCGTAAAGCAAAAATTGAAATTGCACATAATAATGATACCCTGGCAGTAAAATATCTCACTCAAATTATAGATAATTTTAGTTATGATTTACTGGGCGATGATGCAATGTTCATGCTTGCCGGATTATACGATTATAATCTTAATCAAAAGGAAAAAGCCAAAGAGTTGTACAGAGAAATGTTATCTCGTTATCCCGGAAGTGTGTTTATTGAAGAGTCAAGATCAAGATATCGTGAATTGCGTCAAATCTATCCCGACAAAAATGAGAATCAGAATGAAGAAATGTTTATGAAAGAGACGATAAAACCGGATGAATTCTAATAATAAGGCATATTTTTTTGCCGGGCTTTCAGTACTTTTCTGGTCAACAGTCGCTACTTCTTTTAAACTGGCGCTTCGCGAATACGATTTTATACAACTAATTTTTTATGCCTCAGTTGTAACAGTAGTTTTACTGTTTGTAATTCTTTTATTTCAAAAGAAAACGCACTTAATTTTCAGACAAACAAGGCAACAATGGGGTTATTCTTTACTGATGGGTTTGCTGAATCCAATTTCATATTACCTGGTACTTTTTAAAGCTTATTCGTTGCTTCCGGCACAAGTAGCGCAGCCGCTGAACATGATCTGGCCAATAACATTGGCTTTGTTATCTGTTCCGTTACTTCGGCAGAAAATTGGTTGGATCAGCTTTCTCGCTCTATTAGTTAGTTTTACAGGCGTATTTTTTATTTCCTCGCAGGGGGGAATAGATGGTTTCAGAAATACAAATCCACTTGGCGCTTTTCTGGCAATTGGAAGTTCGGTGTTATGGTCGTTATACTGGATTTTGAATGTACGCGATAAACGTGATGAGGTAGTTAAACTCTTTCTCAATTTTGTTTTTGGGGTTATTTATCTTCTGCCGGTTGTCTTCCTGTTTTCTTCATTTCAGATTAAACCCGGAATCAGTTTTGTTGCAGTAATTCACACTGGTATTTTCGAAGTTGGTATTACTTATGTGTTTTGGTTAAAGGCAATGAATTTGTCGACCAACAACGCTAAAATCGGGAATGTTGCATTTTTTACTCCATTCCTTTCATTGATCTTTATTCATTTTGTTTTAAAAGAAACCATTTATATCACAACATTTATCGGGTTACTTTTTATTATTTCTGGAGTTCTGGTTCAGCGACTCGACAGAAAAAGATTGAGGAAGCTTAGTCCGACATCAAAATAAATTAGTTCTCGTGTTTGGTTTAGGGCTGTCAATTTTTATCAAGCCAATAAATCCATTAATTTTAGGAACTTAAATTTCAAGATGAATCAAAAACCACTTAGAATATTAGGCATTGATCCTGGTACCACAGTTTCAGGATATGGTTTGGTAGAGATTCGTGGGAAGGAACCGGTGATCCTTCACATGGGAAATATAATTCCCGGGAAATATTCAGATCATTATCAACGGTTGAAAGTGTTACACGAAAGAGCGTTGCATTTAGTTCGCGAGTATAAACCCGATGTGATGGCAATTGAAGCACCGTTTTATGGAAAGAATGTGCAATCGATGTTGAAACTCGGGCGTGGACAGGGTGTAATTATGGCTGCAGCATTAATGCACGAAATCCCGATTTTTGAATATGCCCCACTTTTGGTGAAGCAGTCGATAACCGGCATGGGGCGCGCAAGCAAAGAACAGGTAGCTTATTTCCTTCAGAAAGTTTATAATCTGAAAGATCTCGATCAGGGGCTGGATGCTACCGATGCAGTGGCTGTCGCCATTTGTCATTTTATTCAACTCGGGAGACCCCAAAAATCAAAAGAATACAAAAACTGGGGTGACTTTATAAAAAAGAACCCGGGGAAGGTAATGTAATCAAGTCAAACTATTGAAAATGAAACGTAGAACTTTTTTCAAAGCAACTGCTGTAAGCGGTTCGGCATTGGCAGTTGCTGGTATTGGTGCCTGCACAACTGAAACAAAAAATGAAACAACAGTCAATCCTGCTGATTTTGATCTGAATGAAGCTACAATTAGTGAACTACATCGAAAGATGGAGTCGGGGGAGTTGACTGCCGAAAAGATTTGCACTAAGTATCTTGATCGGATTAAGCTGGTTGATCCAATGCTAAAATCGGTTATTGAAGTAAATCCGGATGCAATGGAAATTGCTCGTAGCCTTGATGAAGAACGAACATCAGGGAAAGTTCGGGGGCTTCTCCATGGAATTCCGGTTTTGATAAAAGATAATATTGACACTGGAGATAAAATGCAAACCACCGCCGGGTCACTTGCACTGGAAGGAAATGTGGCTGAGAAAGATGCGTTTATTGCAAAAAAATTACGTGAAGCAGGAGCGGTAATTCTTGGTAAAACCAACCTGAGCGAATGGGCTAATTTTCGTTCATTTAATTCATCAAGTGGGTGGAGCGGAAGAGGCGCACAGGCAAGAAATCCATATTGTCTGGATAGAACACCATGTGGTTCGAGTTCGGGAACAGGTGCAGCCGTTGCAGCTAATTTATGTGCTATTGGAATCGGAACTGAAACGGATGGTTCGATTGTTTGTCCTTCAGGAACTAATGGAGTTGTAGGAATTAAACCCACGCTTGGAATGTGGAGTCGCACGGGTATTATTCCGATTGCTCACAGCCAGGACACTGCCGGACCAATGGCCCGGACAGTGAAGGATGCAGCTATTTTATTAGGGGCTTTGGCTGAATTCGATATCAATGATGGTGAAGCGCATTTTGAAAAAGGTAAAATTTATTCTGACTATACCACGTTTCTCGATGATAATGGGCTTGCCGGAATGCGAATTGGAGTTGCCTCGCAATTAATTGGTTTTAATGCCGAAGTTGATACTTTGTTTCAGCAGGCAGTGGAAGTATTGAAAAATCAAGGTGCAGAAATTGTAGAAAAAGTGGAATTCGAAAACAACCAAAAGTGGGGTGATTTATCTTTCCATGTCCTTCTGTATGAATTTAAAGCCGATCTTAATAAATATCTTCAGGAACATCCATCAGCTCCTTTAAAAAGTTTGGAAGAAATTATTGAATTCAATAAAAAAAATGTTGACAGGGAGATGCCCTGGTTTGGACAGGAAATATTTTTGCAAGCACAAGAGAAAGGTGATTTAACAACGGAAGAATATCTAGTGGCATTAAAAGATGCTAAGAGATTTGCCGGTAAAGAAGGAATTGATAAAGTAATGGATGAACATAACCTTGATGCAATAATTGCTGAAACTAACAGTCCGGCCTGGAATATCGACTGGGTAAATGGGGATCATTATAGTGGAGGCAGTTCCTCTCCTGCAGCAATTTCAGGTTATCCAAATATTACTGTTCCAATGGGATTTATACATGGCCTGCCTGTTGGTATTTCATTTTTCGGAAAAGCCTGGAGCGAACCAAAACTGCTGAAGATCGCATATGCGTTTGAACAGGCCACAAAACACCGGAAAGCTCCTGGTTTTATTAAGTCATTGATGGAGTGAAAAGTGGTATTTCGATGATATTAGATGAAAATCGGATGTAGAGAAATAGAATGCATCGAAGGGATTTCTCGGTCATTCTTCCTTCGAAATGACAAAGTCATACTATCTTTACCAAAAATTTTGAAGTGAAGGAAAAACTGTTTGGAAAGACCTTAATTGAATTGCAGGAACTGGTGACAGAACTGGGACTCCCGAAATTTACAGCTGGTCAAATTGCAGACTGGCTCTACAAAAAGAATATTTCATCGATTGATGAAATGACTAATCTTTCCAAAAATGCAAGGGAACTTTTAAATGAGAAATTTGAATTTGGTTTGATTGCTCCCACTAAAGTTCAGGAAAGCATTGACGGAACTAAAAAATACCTTTTCCCGACAGCTCAGCATAAGTTTATTGAAACCGCAATGATTCCCGAACGTGACCGAAAAACAGTTTGTGTAAGTTCTCAGGTGGGTTGCAAAATGGGCTGTCTGTTTTGCATGACCGGCAAGCAGGGTTTCCAGGGGCAACTCACTTCGGGAGAAATTGTGAATCAGATAAAAAGTATTGCGGAAGCCAGTGAGGTATCCAATATTGTTTACATGGGAATGGGTGAACCTTTCGATAATTTGGATGAGGTTTTAAAAAGCATTGAAATTCTTACTTCTGAATGGGGATTTGGAATGAGTTCACGTCGGATTACAGTTTCCACTATTGGTATTATTCCCGGAATGCTCACTTTTCTTGAAAAAAGTGAAGCGCATCTAGCAGTGAGTTTGCATACCCCGTTTAACGAAGAACGCCGCAGTTTAATGCCGGTGGAAATTGCCTATCCGATTGAAGATGTAGTTGCTGAAATTAACCGCTGGGATTTTGGCAGGCAGCGTAGGGTTTCGTTCGAATATATAGTTTTTGAAGGATTGAATGACTCTAATGAACATGTAAGAGAACTTGCAAAATTACTTTCAGGATTGAAATGTCGGATTAATTTAATTCGGTTCCATCCGGTGCCCGGCACGCCACTGAAAAGTCCAAACGATGAAACTATTCAGCATTTTAAAAACGAGCTTAATAAAAAGGGAATTCTCACCACAATTCGGGCATCCCGTGGTCAGGATATCTATGCAGCGTGCGGATTACTTTCAACAAAAGAATTGGTAAATAGTCATTAGTCATTAGAAAAAATGATCAGTGACCGATGACTGTAAGATTTAATTCAGCATCATCTTCTCCACATAAATATCCTGAAAATTAGGATCACCTTCCAGATTTATGTGAGCGGTTTTTTCAAGTATCTTCTGAATAAATTCTTCATTTTCAAACAAAAACATTTTTGCGCCGATTAGGGCAGTATTTCCAAATTTTACAATTTTTTCTTCATCACATTCAATCAGTCCGGTTCGGATAACATTTCCAATATTCAGAAAATTACCAAAACCCCCGGCGACAAATACTTTTTCAACTTCATTGAAAGTAATATTCAGGCGATTCAATAAAATCTGTAATCCTGTTGCAATGGCTGCCTTTGCCAGTTGAAATTCACGAATATCCTGCTGAGTAAGAAAAATTCCATGTGTTATTTCAATTTTTTCTTCATCAGAATTGATTTCTCCAAACATTCCAATTTTTCCCTGCTCAATTAAGATCGCCACAACATCAATCAAACCGCTACCACAGATTCCTTTAGCTTTTCCGTTTCCTATAACATGACAATCGTAATCAACATTATTCAACGAAACAGAAGAAATAGCCCCGGTTGTAGCACGCATTCCCTGGCTGATTTTTGCTCCCTCAAAAGCGGGTCCGGCAGCAGTGGACGCACAGATAATTTTATTTTTATTTCCGAGAACAATTTCACCATTTGTGCCAAGATCAATTAACACGGAATATTCCTCTCGTTCTGCCATTTTTGTAGCAGCAATTCCAGCCAGAATATCGCTGCCAACAAAACTTCCTATAGAAGGATAAAACTGAATTTCAGTATTTTCAGGAAGTTGCGGGTTGATTTGATTTACGGAGAATTGCTGCGTTCCAATATCTGGCGAGTTAAAAGGATAAAAAGAAAGCGGCTGAATGTTCAGCCCTGAAAAAATGTGGTGCATTACCGTATTTCCAACCAAAACTATTTTCGAAACTTCTGCCGGATGTTTTTTCAAAATGGAATCAATCATTTTCCCGATTTGATTTCGGATCAGTTTCTGCATCTCCGGTTGTTTTCCATCTAAGCAATTTTGAATTCTGGAAATCAAATCTCCTCCGTATTTTGACTGAACGTTAACTTCAGAAATTGAATCAAGAATATATCCGTTTTCAAGATTAACCAATTGAACAACGATTGTCGTTGTTCCCAAATCCACTGCAATCCCGAATCCGTTTCGAGGCTGAAAATCAAATGCAGAATTGTCGGCCAGAATAATATTTTCAAATTGTGAAACTTCCAGTGTAATATCCGATTCCGCATGACAAAAACAAGCCAGTCGCCAATTATCGCCTAAGTTAAGTTTCTCCAGTTTTTGCTGATGAACAAAATCAGTTTTCAGCTCGCCATCCAGCAATTTCACCTTACATCTACCGCAGGCTCCTTTACCCCCGCAGGGGAATTCAACGCCAAACTCGTGTAAAACATCAATTAACGGAGTTCCCTTATTAACAGTTAGTTTCTTATCGAGGGGTTGAAGATTGATGTTGACTTTTTGCTGCATGTGTTATGATGATAAAAACCTAAATCAGGCAAGTTAAGTTTCCAAATTTAGCTAAATTAGAAAAGTATGTGTAAATGGATCTAAATTATCAAGATTCCTGAAACTTAATATTCCCGATTGGGGGTGGATTAATCTGGAATTACACGATTGAATTGGTTTCTGTATCGGGAAAAACAATCCATGGTTTGAATGTTTTGGCTTCCTCAAAATCCATCAACGCATAAGAAATAATAATAATTATATCACCAACAGCAACTTTACGTGCTGCAGGTCCATTGAGGCAAATAGTACCAGAACCACGTTCACCTTTAATAACGTAAGTTTCAAGTCGCTCGCCATTATTTATATTTACAATCTGAACTTTTTCGTTTTCAATAATGTTGGCCGCATCCATCAAATCTTCATCAATGGTTACACTTCCCACATATTGCAGGTTGGCTTCGGTAACCGTAACCTTATGTATTTTCGATTTACAAACTTCAATTTGCATGACTTTGCTCCTTTCAGTTAAAAACAATATTGTCAATTAATCTGACTTTTCCACAATAAACAGCAACACAAGCAACTTTTGTATTTTTTTCGTTCCAGTTTTTAACTGGCTGAAGTTTTTCATTGTCAACAATTTCAACATATTCAACAGTTAAGTACCTGTTTTTGTTGATATTCTCTTCAACCCAATACGCAAGTTCTTGTACGGATTTTTGACTGTAAAGTTCTTTGGCCTTAAACAAGGTTTCAGAAATTACTGCAGCATTTTTACGCTCCTCTGCGGATAGTAATTCATTCCGTGAACTCATTGCCAACCCACTCTCTTCGCGTACAATTGGGCAGGAAATTATTTTAACCGGAATTCCCAACTGTTTTACCATACTGTTTATAATCGCCAACTGCTGAAAATCCTTTAGTCCAAAATAAGCTTTATCAGGTTTTACAATTTCAAACAGTTTACTTACCACTTGAGCAACTCCGTTAAAATGACCGGGACGATGTTTCCCTTCCATCAAAGTTTCCAATTCGCCAAAATTAAACTTTCTTGTATCCGGCACAGGATAAACCTCATTTACTTTGGGTGCAAAAACAATATCACAGCCTGTTTTTTCCAATAATTTTAAATCAGCATCTAAATTCCGGGGATATTTTTCCAAATCTTTCTGATCATTAAATTGTGTCGGATTTACAAAAATACTAACCACCACCACAGAGTTTTCGCTCACAGCCCTGGTTATAAGTGAAATGTGACCAGCATGAAGTGCACCCATTGTGGGAACAAACCCCACACTCTTTCTGGATGATCGAAATGATTCCAATTCACCATCTAATTCTTTTATGGTTTTAACCAAAAACATCTCCCAATAATTTCGAGTGCAAAGTAAATAAAATTAATTGGCAAATCATGAAAATTCAGTTTTGTGTAAAGCTTACTTTAATCGGTATAACTGGCTTAAATTGAATATTCAGGATATTTTTATTACCTTTGCAGCCGTTTATAAACTGCGCTCATTGGTCAATGGAAAAGAAAAAGATCCTTTATATTTCGCAAGAAATAACTCCCTATTTACCCGAAACTGAGATGTCAGAAATCGCTCGGTACTTACCGCAGGGCGTTCAGGAACGTGGACGGGAAATCAGGACTTTCATGCCTCGTTATGGCAGTGTAAACGAAAGACGTAACCAACTACACGAAGTTATTCGCCTTTCAGGGATGAACCTGGTTATTAATGATACTGATCATCCGCTTATCATAAAAGTAGCTTCAATACAAGCTGCGAGGATGCAGGTTTATTTTATTGATAATGAGGACTATTTCCAGAGAAAACATGTACTGGCCGATGCACACGGGAAAGAGTTTGAAGATAACGATGAACGTGCAGTTTTCTTTGCTCGCGGGGTTTTAGAAACAGTTATAAAGCTACGTTGGGCTCCGGACATTATTCATTGTCATGGCTGGTTAACGTCACTGGTCCCCTTGTACATTAAAAAGTATTATTATAATAATCCGCTTTTCAGAAATTCCAAAGTAGTTTATTCTGTTTACGACGATGATTTTAAAAATCCACTAAACCATGATTTTAATGAGAAACTTTTGGTGGATGGTATAAGCAAAGATGATGTAGCTGTTTTGAAAACTCCTGATTTTGTGAATGTAAGCGCAGTAGCATTGCAGTATTCTGATGCGGTGATTAAAGGAGTTCAAAAAATAAATCAGAAGGTCGAAAAAATTATTCAGTCGATTGATAAACCAGTTCTTGAACATCAACCAAAAGAAACATACATTGATGCTTATAATGAATTTTACGACAAAGTTTGTTAAAAGAATCAAATTATCGTTTAAAAATCCAAAATTAGAGTTATTTCAACTTTGTTATCGTTGTTTTTTAATACGTTTGTGAAGTTTCAAGAAAACCGGAAAACATAGAAAATAATTAATCAGAAAATTTGTGAAAAAAATAAGAATATACAACACTGCTATTATAAGTGCATTATTTTTTGTTGTGGTATTATTTACAGCCTGTAATAAGGAATCGAGTATTGGTCTTGAATTATTGCCTTCAGGTGATTTGATTACGATAAGAGGAAAAGTTATTAAGGATGATATTTCGGCATATACTTTCCTTGAAAACAATCTTAGAACTGATGAAAGATCACATAGTTTACTTGGTAGTTTAAATGATTCACTTTTTGGAACCACTACCGTTGATTTGGCAGCTCAGTTCAGGTTGTACGGATTTCCCGATTATGGTAAGAATCCCTCTGTTGATTCGGTAAAACTTTATTTAAATTACAAGGTAATTTACGGGGATACTCTTACCAACCAGAAATTTAAAGTCTATGAATTAGAATCGGAATTGGATCCAGATGCGAGTTATACCGAGGATGTTGATTTAAAATCAATGGCATCAATAAATTTACTGGGTGAAAAGGAATATAGACCAAGAGTTACACTTGACTCTGTAACTTCGGACACAGCTTACCAGGTGATAACTATTCCAATTGATGTTTCGTTAGGTGAAAAACTTATGGCGGCCGACTCATTACAAACAATTAATAATGATGTTTTTCTGGAGTATTTTAAGGGTTTATTAATTGAAAGTGAGCCCGTATCAGAAAAGGGTGGAACTATTTTATCCTTGGAAACTGTGCTATCAGGAGGATACCCGGGTTCATTTTTGCAGGTGTATTATACTAATGATTCATCACAAGCTTTATCGGCAGACACTGCTTTTGTAATGTCATACATTATTTCTCAATACAGTGCTCGTGTAAACCGTATTGTGCATGATTATTCCGGAACTCCGTTCTATGAGAATCTGGACTCTGAGAATGTTGAAGATTCTCTTATTTATGTGCAAGCTTCAGGTGGACTAAAAGTAAAGTTAACGATTGATGATCTTACTTCATGGTCTGATTCTGTGAATACAGCAATTAACAAAGCAGAACTTATATTCCAGATTGATACGTTAGCTTCACAAATTCGTAAATTTCCTCCACCTGATCAGCTGTATCTAACTTATATTGATAGTACAAATGCTCAGCAATTGCCGGATGATTATTTTTTTAGCCCAACTTTTTACGGGGGATATTTAAATACGGACGATTATACTTATCGATTCAATATTACCCAGTTTTTACAGAAAATAATTGAGGGTGAAATTATTAACAGGGGGTTTTATTTAACTACCGGAGAAAAGACGGATAGAGCCAATAGGGTTGTATTAAAAGGAAGTACAAGTGCATTAGGTATCCGGCTTATTATTACCTATTCGAAATATAACATCTAACATAAAAAATGGATAATCAATTGATTATCCATTTTTTATGTTTTACTTTTTCCTTATTTTGTTTTTATCCTGATAACCGTTTTTTCATTTTTTTTACCTGGCTTGTCAATATCAATCGACTTTACACCCTTTTCCAAAAGTCCTTTTATATCTCCAGCGGCTACTTTTTTACCGTCAACATAGTAAGTTGTACTGTCTCCAGGATAGTTCAAAAAGATTGGTTCACGCCGGTATTTTTCCGAAAGTTCGCGAGCTTTTTCTGCTAATTCTAATTGTTTTTTTGAAGTAATGATTACTTGCTCCTCAAATTTTGCGCGCTGTTCATATGTTAGTTTTTGCTGCTTTTCAATCGCCAACTCACGCTGTCTGTCGCAAATTTCCTGAAGTCTTTCCTGTGGTAAAGCATATCCTGTAATCGTAGTGCCTAAAAGAGTAGGAGCTGCCTGAATTATTTATTTTATTCAGATTTTCGAGCCCACGTAAATTAAATGCCTTGCTTAAATCGGCTACAGCGGTCAAATTAATGTCCCCCTGTAATTCAACCAAACTTGTATTTGCATTGGAATTACTCAATACAGCCAAAGATTCTATTTTATCCTGATTTTTTTTGAGATATACCTTTACTTCTTCTCCCATTCTCTTTTCGGTTTTTAATAAAGTGTACCCTCCTGTTTTATAATGGTTCAGAATGGTTTCAAGTAATTCATTTTTTTGTTCGTCTTTTTCCTTTCCCGGCTTTTCGCTGGAAATACTTAGCCCCGTAATAAATCCGGCATTAAAATTCCCTTGTGAAATAACCATTATCCTATCCAGGGTTTTGATGGCTTCATAAACCGAAGATTCGCTGTCCACATTTTTCTTTTTCAGGTAAAGATCAAACATATCTTTAGTAATCATGCTTGCGCTAAAACCATCTTTATCAGAATATTTATTGGTTAGCTGTTCAAAAAAACTTTCGGTTTCCTGAGCAAATGTCGGAGCCCAAATTAAAATTAGTATTACATACAGTCCTAGTTTTTTCATGGTATTTATTTTTAATTGATTATTATTTGCACATCGTCATTAACCCATAAAACAAGCATTTCATCTTGTTCATCGGGTTGAATAGTTTGAGAAACGTGGTAAAGCGCCTGTTCCATTAGCGAAAATTCTTTTTCCAATTGGTGGTTCCTTGTGTTTTTCTGGTTAATGTAAAATGTAATGGCAATTAATATAACTGCTGCAACTGAGAGCCCCTGAATGATTTTTAACCGAAATTTTTTAACCGTTTTCTTATTGTTATCGAGCTTTTGAAACGCAATTTCTTCAATGTTGTCAGGAACCTTACCTTCTTCTTCAAAAAAAGAAAAGATTTCATGTTCTGAAGAAGGCAAATTAACCTCAGTCATGATTTGCTTTAACTCTTTTTCCTCTTCCAATGAGGTTTCTCCCTTGTAATATTTATCTAATAATTCTTCTCGTTTCATCGTATTCATATATTTTCTCTACTTCCTGTTTAACTCTCAGCCGTGCTCTCGACAGAATCACCCTAATGTATGTTATTTCAAATCCTGTTATATCTTTTATTTCTTCGAAGGTAAACCCATCTATATCGCGCATCTGAATTACTGTTCGCATTTTCTCAGGTAAACTTTCTATTACATTTCGCACATGCTCAAATTTTTCTTTTGTTTCCTGCTCGTTTCCATTGTCCGAAAAATTCAAAATTTTGTGTTCTTCTTGTTCAGTAATTACTGAAGGTCGTTTCTTTTTTAATAAATCGAAGCCGTGGTTTTTTGCCATAGTATAGATGTAACTATGCAGGTTGGTGCAGTTCTCGAGCTCATCTCTTTTTGTCCACAATTTTACCATCAAGTCTTGCAGAGCATCCATTGTTTCTTCCTGATCTTTTAGAATCCTGAACAACATTGGATAAAGTTTTCTTGAATATGGCAACGCTTTATTTTTAAATTCTTCGGCTGTCATTTGGTTATATAGACGATTCCATATCAAAATTATAACAAACTGCCAAGATTTATTTTTGTTATGATTTTTTCGACTTTATATTTCTATTGATTAGCAACAATAATTAGCGCCTTCTTTTCGCATAATTCTTTAATTTTACGGCTTTTTCAGTAAAACATGAATTTTGAACAGTTACTGGTTTTTCTATTGATCGGTGTTGGTTTGAGTCTCGATTCTTTCGCCGTTTCGGTTTCTTGCGGATTAATGAGGCGGGAAATTCGTTTTAAACAAGCAATTATTGTAGCTGGATGTCTGGCATTTTTTCAGGCAATATTTCCTGTAATCGGGTGGCTTATAGGAAATACGATAAAAGGGTTGATCTCATCAGTTGATCACTGGATCGCTTTCGCGCTTCTTGTTTTTATTGGCGCAAGAATGATTATTGAGGGTGTAAAGCCTGATGGGAAATTAAATTTTTTTAATCCTTTTGAATTTAAAATGCTAATTGGTCTTTCAGTAGCAACCAGCATAGATGCTCTGGTTGTGGGACTAAGTTTTGGATTTCTTGATATGCAAATTCTTTTTCCAATTGTTGTGATTGGCAGTGTAACTTTTATCGCTTCAATGTTAGGAATGTTGTTTGGGAAAAACATTCCGGCAAAACGAAGTCACCAATCACTAATAATTGGTGGAATTATTCTGGCACTGATTGGGATTAAAATACTTGTTGAACACGTTTGGTTTTGATGGCAGGTATTTTAATGTTCAATTTCTTCGATTTTCAGAGAGATTTGATAATCTTCCAAATCAATGGTTTCTGTTGAAATTGGGTAAGGCGAAACATTAATAAGTTGAAATGAATAGTTTCCAAGAGTGTCGGTACTTTTGTAAATGTTATTATTGAGTGTACTTAGAACGAGACTACCTGAGACCGGACTTGTTACGTCAATGCTAACGTCAGCTTTTCCTGCCCAAATACATTCCACGTCGCTCGGACAACGTGAATCGTTAATTGCCGTAATTTTAAATTTCACTGAATTATCCTGAGATTGATATTCCCCGTTAATTTTGAAACTCTTTTCAATTCCAAGCGTGAAAGTGTTGGAAATTTCCTGTTTTTCACAAGAAATAAAAAAGAAAATTGCCAAAACTGTAAAATATAACAACGATGTTTTCATAGTACAAATTTATGAATAGATGCGTATAAACTTAAAAAAGTTGCGTTAATAGTTAAATTTGTGCCTGAAGGAAAATCGGAAATGAATATTGGCAATTTAGAATTAGGCGACACACCTCTCTTTTTAGCACCCATGGAAGATGTAACTTACGAGTCTTTCAGGTGGATGTGTAAGAAATTTGGAGCCGATGTGATGTACACGGAATTTGTCTCCTCAGAAGCATTGGTACGTGATATTCAGAAGACAAAACAAAAAATGGTTTTGTATGATTTTGACCGACCGGTCGCTATCCAGATTTATGGTCATAACATTGACTCAATGGTTGAGGCTGCAAAAGTTGCTGAGGAAATACAACCCGAATTTATCGACATCAATTTTGGATGCCCGATGAAAAAAATTATTCGGCATGGTGCAGGCGCTGCGTTGTTAAATGATTTGTCAAAAATGCAGAAAATGGCCGCTGAAATTGTTAAGGCTGTTCAGATCCCGGTGACAGCAAAAACCCGGTTAGGATGGACAGACTCTAATAAACCGATTGCAGAAATTGCTGAACGTTTACAGGACTCAGGCATTGCAGCTCTGGCTATTCATGGCAGAACCCGTGAACAATTGTACACTGGAATGGCTGATTGGACATTAATTGGAGAAGTGAAAAATAATCCGAAAATTAAAATTCCAATAATTGGGAACGGCGATATCAACAGCGGTGAAATTGCCAGGCAAAGATTAAAAGAAACTGGTGTTGATGCATTAATGATTGGCAGAGGTTCTATCGGGAGACCATGGCTATTCAGGGAAATCAAACATTTTCTTAAAACGGGTGAAAAATTACCGCTTCCAACGGTTTTAGAAATTACAGAAATTTTACGGGAACAGATGAAAATGAACCTCGAATGGAGAGAAAATGAAAGAGTCGGAATTTTAATGCTTCGCCGGCATTTTGCAAAATATTTTCCAGGCTTGCCCAACTTTCGGGAATTAAGAATTAAATTGTTACGTGCAGAAACAAATGATGAAGTAAACGAGATATTAAATACAATTGTTGAGGTTTACGGGAATACAACTGTTGATCATTCAACTTCAGATTTAAAATAATGGCAAACAAATATTCAAAATATTATTCTGAAAAGTCACTTTGGGAAAAGCTCAAAAAATTCTCGAAAGATGCAGGTGCAAAAGTTGTTTACGCAGTTTTGTTGCTATATTATGCTATGGGTGACAAAAACGTAAGCATCAAAAATAAGTTAATAATTGCAGCATCGCTTGGCTATTTTATATTACCTACTGATGCAATTTTTGATTTTACTCCAATTATTGGTTATTCCGATGATCTTGGCGTTTTGTTATTTGCTCTAACACAAATTGCTTCAAGTATTACCCCAGAAGTAAAAGAAAAAGCCCAGACAAAAATAAAAGAATGGTTTTCAGATGTTAATGAAACGGAACTTCTGGAGCTGGAAAAAGGTTTTGAGAAGGATTAAATCATTAAACATCTTACTTCGTCCTTTATATTGATTTCTTGCACTAGCTTTTTGCCTTGTCATACAATGCAAATGAATTGTTAATGTACCGGAAAGTCTCTTGATTGGCATTCACTTTGAGTATCTAAATATGTTAAAATTTATATATGATATTTTTAATATCAATATAAAGGAAGACGGCAAAGTGGTTTTTATATGTTTTAATTGTAAACATGTTTTTTGTTTTCTGAAAGTACGATGAATTATATAGTACTTTTAACTGTTTTGAATAGCTGGCTTCGGCCAGCTATTTTTTAAATTTCTACTTTAGCAGTTTGAAAACAAAATTATGACGGGACTAGACTTTACTTTACTTCAATGGTCTTTACTGGCATTGTGTGCCATTTTTATTGGCATGTCGAAAGTTGGGGTTCCCGGTGTTTCATTGATCGTTGTTCCGGTGCTGGCTATTATTTTTGGAGGAAAAGCGTCTACCGGAATTTTATTGCCCATGTTAATGATGGCCGATCTTTTTGGAGTCGGGTTTTATCATCGCCATGCCGAATGGAAATACCTGTGGAAAATGTTTCCCTGGGCATTTCTTGGGATTGGGATTGCACTTTGGGTAGGCGAAGTTGTGGATGATGAATGGTTTAAAAACATTATCGCCATCTTGGTATTTATTTGCATAGCACTTATGCTTTGGAAAGACCGTCAAAAGGGTGGCAGCTTCTTCCCTGACACATGGTGGTTTGCGGCGTTAATGGGAGTTCTTGGAGGATTTGCAACGATGATAGGAAACGTTGCAGGGCCCATTTTTGCTATTTATTTATTGGCGATGCATCTCCCGAAAAACAGCTTCATTGGAACCGGAGCGTGGTTTTTCTTTGTCGTCAATTTGTCAAAATTCCCATTACACATTTTTGTTTGGAAAACAATTTCATGGAATACACTTATACTTGATATTTCACTATTACCCGGAATTGCTTGCGGCGCATTTCTTGGTATCTGGCTTGTAAAAAAGCTTTCCGATAAATTTTATCGCACTGCAGTGATTCTTGTCACGGCATTATCTGCATTTTTACTGTTAATTTGAAAAACGAGTTACATGAAATAAAACGATGGAAGCATTAATCAATTTCTTTTTCGATAAAAATTGTGAGCATGTTCTTGATGTGGGAACAGGCCCCGGGAAATTTATTAAAGTATTGAAAGAAACTTTTCCAACGGCACAAATTACAGGCGTTGATCCCCTGGCAGAATCGCTGGATGAGGCGAAAAGCAATTACCCGGATGTAGAGTTTGTTCAGGGTGTGGCTGAACGACTTCCTTTTTCCGCCGGAACTTTTGATGCGGCCAGTATTTCCATGGCGTTGCACCATCTTTCAAAAGTGAGTAAAGGATTACGTGAAATGAAACGTGTAGTCAAAAAGGAAGGGTGGATAATTGTAAACGAACTCATCAGCGACAATTTGAATCCTTCACAGGAAGTACACAAAATTTATCATCATTTTCGTAGCCGCGTTGACAGGATTTTAGGTGTTAGTCACCATGAAACTTTTCTGAAAGAACAGGTAATTCAAATGGTTGAGGACGCTGGAATTTCCATTCAGTTTTTCTTTGAGCAAAAAGATGACCCGGAAACAATGGATGCAAATGAAGTTGAAAAAAGAGTAGAGATAATGCAAAAAATGCTTGAAAAGATTAAAGACAAACCCGAATATGAAGAAATGAAAGAGCAAATAGCAGAATTCAGGAAACAGGTTTTAATTCACGGTTTCCAACCTGCGACTAAAGTTGTTATTATTGGGAGAAAGCTCTAAATGAAATCCTTCTTTTTTGAAATGATAATAGTCAAATCTGAATCTAACAATCCTTTTAATTTCAAAATTAAATTGTTATAATATTCTGTAGAAGAAATATCTGCATGTTTATCCAACCTCAGTTTACAACCTGCAATGAAATATTCTTCATTGTACAAGTAAAAATTAATCTGTCGTAATCACCCCGTTATATTATCATATTTGCACTTTACAAAGGTGCTATTTCGGTTTTAACTTTGTAAAAAGCGTTAATTTTTTTCTTAATGTTGAACAAAATGAAATCAAAATTTATTTAATCAGGTAAAAGAATTTAGTTGTACAGAAGATTAAAATTACACAGACAATAATTAAAGCAAAAGGAGACTAAGTTATGGCAAAGATGAATCCGGTTGTGCATTTTGAAATGGCCGCCGAAGACGGAAAAAGAATGGCGGCATTTTATGCTGAAGTATTTGGTTGGAAACCTCAGCAGTTAGGTCCTGAAATGGGGAATTATATTGTTGCCCATACAACAGAAACCGATGATAAAGGTATGATAAAAACGCCTGGCGCAATTAATGGCGGATTTTATCAGAAACAGGAAGACCCGAGTCTGAATCATCCGTCAATCGTAATCGCTGTTGACGATATCCGTGAATCAATGGAGAAAATTAAAAATGCAGGTGGAAAATTGTTAGGCGAACCAATGCCAATTCCCGGTATTGGAGACTTTGTTTCGTTTATTGATACAGAAGGAAACCGTTGTAGTATTTTACAGCCAATCCCGATGTAAAAATGGAAACAAGAGAAACCATTGAAAAATATTTTGTCGCTATTCATGCTGGCGGCTGGGAAGGTTTTATTGCAGAAGATTTTATCTATGCCAATTCTTTCCTCGATCGGGTTTTAAAAGGTAAGGCAGCTTATGTTGAAGCCGGTTCCCGGTTTTTCAGTTCCACTACTTCAGTTGAACTGAAACAAGCAATTATTGAAGGAGACAAAGTGGCTGTTGTTGCAAGGTACATGGTAAAATCACTGCAAGGAAAAACACAGGAGTTTGACGTAGCTGAGTTTTTAACCGTAAAAAACGGAATGCTTACCTCTTCAGCTATATTTTTTGATTCAATGGGACTGGCTGATTTTTTGTCTGGGAAGAATAATTGATAATAAATTTGAAATTATCCTTTCAGAGCTTCGGCGCCACTTACAATTTCCAGAATTTCACCTGTAATGGTCGACTGACGTGCTTTATTGTATTGCAAAGTAAGTTCTTTCAACAGATCGGTTGCATTATCGGTCGCCTGGTGCATTGCCGTCATACGGGCCCCGTGTTCGGCTGCATGAGAATCGAGAATAGCTTTGTAAAATTGTATTTTCAGGGAACGGGGAATAAGTTCGCGAATAATTTCTTCTTGTGAAGGTTCGTAAATAAAGTTGTAATTACTGCCTTTCCCTCCTTCTTTCTGAGTCATTTCAACTGGTAGAAACTGTTCGGTAGTTTGAATTTGTACTGCAGCATTTTTAAATTGGTTGTAAACCAATTCAACGCGATCGTATTTTTTTTCAACAAAAGCTTGCATTATTTGTGTTGAAATTGAAGAAACACTTTCAAAAGTAATGGAATCAAAAAGCTCATTATGATTTCCGGTCACATTCATTCCCCTGTGTTTTGACTGCCGCATTCCTTGTTTCCCAACGCAAACAAAATCGACTTTCCCAAGTTTCATTTGCTTGTTATATTTCGATTCAACAAGTTCTACCGCTTTTTTCGTGATGTTGGTATTGAACCCTCCACAAAGTCCGCGATTGGAAGAAATCAAAACGATCAGCACTTTTTCGGGGTCGCGCTGTTGTGTATAAACTGAATCTTCAGCATTCTCAAGGCTGGCACTCAATGTCATTAAAATTTGGTGCAGTTTATCGGCATACGGACGAATCTGAAGAATGGCATCCTGTGCTTTTTTAAGTTTGGCAGCCGATACCATTTTCATGGCACTTGTTACCTGCCTCGTGGTTTTTACCGATGCTATCCGCGTTCGTATTTCTTTTAATCCAGCCATAATTTTTAATGATTGAATGATTGATTTATTGATGGGCTGATTTTCATGTACTCACTAATTCAATCCATCAGTAATTCTGTAATTCAGTCCTTATTTCTTATATTTTTCTGCAATTTCAGAAGCAACTTTTCTAATTGTATCCTCAATTTCAGTAGTCAAATTTCCAGCTCTTAGTTCATCCAGTGTTTTGCGGTGCTGAACTTCCATTATTTCAAGAAAATCTGCCTCAAATTCTCTTACTTTATTAACCGGAACCGCACGCAACAACTCTTTAGTTCCACAGTAAATAATTGCAATCTGATGTTCAATCTTCATTGGTGCGTACTGTCCCTGTTTCAGGATTTCTACGTTCTTGCGACCTTTGTCGAGTACACGCATTGTTGCGGCATCAAGGTCGGAACCAAATTTGGAAAACGCTTCCAGTTCGCGGAACTGGGCCTGATCAAGTTTCAGTGTACCTGCAATTTTTTTCATTGCTTTAATCTGAGCGTTACCACCCACACGTGAAACCGAAATACCAACGTTAATTGCTGGTCGGATACCTGAATTGAACAGGTTCGATTCAAGGAAGATTTGTCCGTCGGTAATTGAAATTACGTTGGTTGGAATATATGCTGAAACGTCGCCTGCCTGTGTTTCAATAATCGGCAGATGCTGTTAATGAACCGCCTCCTTTAACTTTTCCTTTTAAACAGTCGGGTAAGTCATTCATATTTTGAGCAATCTCATCTGAGTCGATGATTTTTGCAGCTCTTTCCAATAAGCGTGAGTGCAAATAGAAAACATCACCCGGATAAGCTTCACGGCCCGGAGGACGACGAAGTAACAGCGAAACTTCACGATACGATACCGCCTGTTTTGAAAGGTCGTCGTAAATGATTAAAGCATCACGACCGGTGTCGCGGAAATATTCTCCAATGGAAGCCCCGGCATAAGGTGCATAAAACTGCAGTGCTGCCGGATAAGCAGCCGTTGCTGAAACGATTACCGTATATTCCATGGCACCATGTTTTTCCAATGTTGCTGCAATGTTGGCAACTGTAGAACCTTTTTGTCCAATGGCAACATAAATACAATATACAGGAGTGCCCTTTTCAAAGTTTTCACGCTGGTTAATAATAGTGTCGATGGCTACAGCTGTTTTCCCTGTCTGTCTGTCGCCGATGATCAATTCTCGCTGACCACGGCCAATGGGAATCATTGCATCGATAGCTTTCAAGTCCGGTTTGTAGTGGCTGTTTTACAGGTTGACGGAAAATAACCCCGGGAGCTTTTCTTTCAAGCGGCATTTCCATTAATTCACCTTGAATGGCTCCTTTTCCGTCAATTGGTTCACCAATGGTATTGATTACACGGCCGAGCAACTGTTCGCCAACCTTGATAGACGCAATTCTTTTTAAACGCTTAACCGTATCACCTTCTTTAATTAATGATGAAAGACCGAGAAGTACCGCTCCAACATTATCTTCTTCAAGGTTGAGAATGATACCTTTTACTCCACTGTCGAATTCAATCATTTCGTTGGCTTCCACATTTGAAAGTCCGTAAATACGAGCAATACCGTCGCCTACCTGCAAAACGGTTCCAACTTCTTCAAGTTCAACTTCCGATTTGAAGCCTTTGAGTTGTTGCTTTAAAATTTGTGATACTTCAGCAGGTTTTATATTTACCATCTTTATAACTTATTTATACGCTTTTGAATATTTTACTTTTTTTCTGATTCCAGTAATTTCTGTTTAATTTTTTTGATCTGAGTTGCCACGCTTGCATCATATTGTATGTCATTCAAACGAAGCACCAGTCCTCCAATAATATTTTCATCTACTTTGCCGGAAAGTTCAATCTTACTTTTTAATTGTTTTTCTAACAAGGTGCTAATCTTAGCCATTATTTCAGACTTAACATTTGTAGCGGTAATCAATTGTGCTGACCTGATATTTTGGTCCTTTCTTGTAAGATCGAGGAAGTTACGACAGATACCCGGAATATTCACTTCCCTTTTATTTCTGACAACCAACGCCAAAAAATTCAGCGTAATTTCATGCACTTTCCCTTTAAAGATTTCTGTGATCAGCTTTTCCTTTTTTGAAACTTTTACAACCGGACTCTCAAGCAGGAGAATAAAATCGGTGGAGCTGTTACAAACATGGTAAATCAATTGGATATCAGTTTTGAAAACATCCAATAGTTTTTTTTCCTTTGCCGTTAAAAAAAAGGCTTTGGCATATCTCACATTTATCGCACTCAGGTCCATACCTTTAGTTCAGTTTTATATCATCGATTAAGCCATCTACCATCTTTTCCTGCTCACCTTTCTTCTCCAGTTCTTTTTTAATTACTTTTTCGGCTATCATTACTGAAAGGTCAGCTATTTGTTTTTTAATTTCACCGATAGCTGCAGTGTTTTCAGCTTTAATTTGCTGACGAGCCTGATCAATGGTTTTTTGTGCTTCCTGCGCAGCTTTTTCTTTAGCTTCGGCAACAATTTTTTCTTTAATTTCCTTGGCTTCTTTCAGAATTAAATCTCTTTCTTTCCGGGCTTCGGCAATTATTTTTTCATTATCGGCTTTTAACCCGGCAACTTCTTTTTTTGCTTCTTCAGCTGAATTTAATGCAGTAGCAATCGATTCTTCACGTTCTTTTAACGCATTCAGAATTGGTTTCCAGGCAAATTTTTTCAGTATAAAAACTACGATTCCAAAGATGATAATCATCCAGATAATCGTTCCCGGATTTGGCATTACTAAATCCATAATCTTACTTTTTTGTTAGTGGCAACAAAACCTCCGGCAATCCCGGAGGTCGTTACCAAATGTTTTTGCTAAACGAAAATAACGAGTGCACAAATAATAACAGCAAAGAAGGCAACCCCTTCAATTAATGCTGCCGATACAATCATATTCGAGCGGATATCACCAACCGCTTCAGGTTGACGTGCAATAGCTTCCATGGCACTGGCTCCGATTCTTCCGATACCGATACCTGCGCCAATTGCTGCTAATCCAGCACCAAATGCAGCACCCATTTTCGCAACACCTTCAAAAGTAGCTGCAGCTTGTTCTACACTTACTGCATCGCTTACTTGTAATAGAATGGTTGAAATTGCTGATAACATAGCATTTAATTTAAATAATTAATATTAATGATGATCTGCTGTCGCCATTCCAAAATAGAGCGCCGACAACAAAGTAAAAACATAAGCTTGTATAAATGATACCAAAACATCGAGCAACAATATAAATACTGAAAATGCGATTGAAACGGGACTTGTTGCCAACCCGACACCTGCACCAAACAAACTGGCGAAAATAAAAATCAGGCTCACAAAAACAGTTACGATCATGTGCCCGGCAATCATGTTGGCAAAAAGTCGCACCATTAAAACAAACGGTTTGGTGAATACGCCTGTAAGTTCAACAATAATCATTAATGGAATAGGAAATTTTAACCACCATGGAACATCCGGATTATAAATTTCTTTCCAGTAATGTTTATTTCCATTGATAGTTGTTATAAAAAATGTAAACAATGCTAAAACCATTGTTACGGCAATATTCCCGGTAACATTAGCGCCAAATGGCGGAATGGGAATAAGTCCCATAAAATTATTTAACAGAATAAAGAAAAATAGTGTGAGAAGAAACGGCATAAATTTTTCGTATTTTTTATCGCCGATTGTAGGTTTGGCTACTTCATCACGAATAAAAATAACAACAGGTTCAATTAAATTCTGCAACCCGTGCGGTGCTTTTCCTTTATTCTTTTTTACTGATGCTACTACTGAAAAAAGCAACCAGAAAAGAATGATAACAGAAACCAGGATTCCGGCTACTGTTTTTGTAATTGAAACATCAATCGGTTTCCCAATTTCATTTCCACTTTCATCCAATTCAACTATTTTCCCTATAAAATCTTTACTTTCTGAAATGCGGAACCCATTATAATCTTCATGTCCATGATGAAATTTAGAAGACATAAATACATTGAAAGTTTTTCCGTTATGCAATGCAGGATGTTTGCTGTATAAGATAACTGGTAACGGAATGCTGACATGGGTTTCGCCAAAAGTAACAATGTGCCATTCGTAAGCATCTGAAACGTGCTCGATTACAAATTCGCCGGCATTAAATTCTTCTTTTTCATGTGTTTCGCCGTTAAGAGAACCTGAACTATTCTCTGATGAAATTTCAGTTTCATGCTGGGCAAAAGCAACACCTGTAATAAACAGCAATGGTGCAAAAAAGAAGATGATTTTTCTGGCAAACTTCAGCATAGTAGTTTTAAGTTTTTTTCAAGTTCACAAAATTAAAAGTATTTTTTTAACACAGTGGGTAAAATTGTCATTTTCGAACCATAATTAACAATGTTTAAAAACCTGTTTTTGCGAATTTTCCATATATGCCGGGGAGAAAAATGAAGAGTTATTTTTTTCTTGAAATCCTGCTAAGTTCCGAAGCTTCCAGGAATGAAAAAACGGAATAAATAATTGCTAAACCAATCACAAATGTTAAAGCATTTTCACGATCATTTGCAATATAAACTATCGCAAAAACGGAATAAACAAGTAATTTTAAAAAAGTGGCCAGCATATTGGTACGCGTGAATTTTCCAATATCTTTTTTTGCTACTCTAAGTTGCCAGCTATGAACCAGAATGGTAACAGTCAGGAAAAAAAGCAATGTAAATGGAAGAACAGGCAAATAATATTCAGGAAGAAAAAAGGAAAATACCAACCATCCGATTAAAACCATTACAACAGAAGTTCCTAATATTTTTACAATAAACTGTTTCATATTAAAAAGTTGGAAGATTGAAGCCGTGCTTTTTATTATTTCTTTTTAAGCAGGATTTTTGTTCCGTAAATAATGGCAACGATAACTGAAAAAATCATTAACCCAAGCGTAAAACCTTTAAATTCATTTTTCATCCATTGGTCTATTTTATAGCCTGCAAAGGTGAAGAGTCCAATAATTGCCATCATTTCGAACCCCAACCCAGAGTAACGGATAAAGCTATCGTACTTACTTTTATTATTGTTCTTTTTCTGATTCATTCATGGGGTGCTTTGGTGTTCCCATGCTACAGGTTCCTGTAAATATCGATCCCGGTTCAACCGAAAGTTTTCCTGCGACAACATCTCCTTCAATTTGAGAAGTTGATTTCATATTCATCAATTCAGTAGCACTTATTTTTCCTTTAATATAACCAGATACTTCTATGTTGCTACAGTCCACTTCTCCTGCGATTTTACCATTGGGACCAACAACCAATTTTCCTTTGGCAGAAATGTTACCTGTTAATTCACCATCGATACGAATATCTCCTGATGCAATAATATCTCCTTTTATTCGAGTTCCTTCACTAATGATATTGATTGACTGATTGAGATTCTCGCTGAAAGGTTTCGTTACCTGTTTTGCCATTTTAGTCGTTTTTTGTTTTTAATTTTTTGATAACATTTTTTGTAATGGATTCAGGGGTTTGAAATTACAATTTTTTGCCGTTTCAGCAAAGTATGTTTAAGGAATCAAGAGAAAAATTGGCAGATTAAAAATTAAACCGGGTCATAAGCCCATTTCAAATAAACACTTCCCCATGTAAAACCAGCTCCAAACGCAGCAAGAATAATATTATCTCCTTTTTCGAAGCTGTTTTTCATAATCCCATAAACAAAGGGGAATTGTTGCTGCTGTTGTATTACCAAATTTTTGAATGTTGATCATTACCTTGTCTTTTTTGAGACCCATTCTACGTGCAGTGGCATCAATGATCCTCATATTTGCCTGATGGGGCACAAGCCAGGCTATATCGTCTGATTTCAGGTTATGTTTTCCCATGATTTCAACCGCAACATCGGCCATACTCGAAACTGCCGCCTTAAAAACGGCTTGTCCTTCCTGGTACACAAAATGTTCTTCGTTCTCAACTGTTTCGCATGATGCCGGTCGTAATGATCCTCCCGCTTTCATGTGAAGATGATGGCGACCAATCCCGTCAACCCGGTTAATATAATCTATAATTCCAACATTTTCAGTGGTTGGTTCCAGAAGCACAGCAGTACCAGCGTCTCCAAATAATGGGCAGGTTGTTCTGTCTTTATAATTTGTAATGGCCGACATCATATCAGCGCCAATAATAATTACTTTTTTATATCGTCCTGATTCAATAAATTGAACGCCGGTTGAAAGAGCAAAAATAAAACCTGAACAAGCGGCATTTAAATCAAAACTCCAGGCATTGTGAATTCCGGCTTTGTTCGCAATAATATTTGCAGTTGCCGGGAACGGCATATCAGGAGTAATGGTGGCGCAAATAAGCATATCGATTTCTTCAGGTGAAGTGTTGGTTTTTTCCAGCAATTGCTTTACAGCCGCTGTTGCCATATCACTGGTCGCTTTTCCTTTTTCTTTAAAAATACGGCGCTCCTTAATTCCAATACGTTGCATTATCCATTCATCCGAGGTATCAACCATTGTACTTAGTTCTTCATTGGTTAACCGGTATTCAGGTAAAAATGCTCCAACACCTGTAATTGCTGCCCTTACTTTAGTCATTTTTTATTTGATAAATCCTACGATTTAAATTTGGGTTTAAAATTCCGCGTGAATATAAAGTTTAAGATAGGGTAAAACAAAGAATCGAAGAAAGATGATGGTTCAGTGTAAATAAAACTTTACGTTCCCTGCGAACAATTAATGAAAAAGGTCGAAAAATCTATTAACCCAATAATAATTTTAAGATATAAAAAGAGGTTCTGATTTCTTAATTTACAGAATAATAAATAAAAAAAACCAGGTTAATTACCTGGTTTAAACTGCAATTTCTTTTACAATTACCTGTTTTCCGCGGTAGTATCCACATTCAGGGCAAACAGTGTGATATTTTACTGTTGTTCCGCAGTTGGAACAGGTAGCAAGTGTAGGGGCTACAGCTTTATAATGCGTGCGCCTTTTGTCTCTTCTCGTTTTCGAGATTCTATGTTTTGGATGTGCCATTTTATTTTGTTTTAATTATTATTTTTCAACATTTTCAATGCATCCCAGCGGGGATCTGTCGATCCTTTTTCTTCAGTTTGTGAATGCGTAAATTTTTTAGTTTTTTCAACATTTCAGGGTTACATTCCCTTTTCCCTTTTTCATTTTTCGGATGAATATGCCGCAAAGGAATACTCAGCGATATATATTCATATATTGGTTGCGCCAGGTTGATGGCATGTTCTTCGGGTAAAACCCAAATTACATTTTCGTCTTCGTCAAATGTTTCTTCGCCAAACTTTACAAATAATTCGCTTCGTTTTTAATCTTCTGTTTATAAGTTTCAAGACAGCGATCGCAAATAAGTTCAACCCAACCGTTAATATTCAGATGAATTTTAATGAAAGTACTTCGTTTTTCAAGCTGTACATCAATATTTGCTTCGCCTTTATCAACCAGGCTTCCCTCAAATTGTTCAAAGAACTTATTGTCAACTTCAAAATCGAATTCATGAAGTCCTTCTTTAAGGCCTTTAAATTCAATATTGTATTTCAGTTTCCAGTTCACGTTCCGAAAAAGTGGTTGCAAAAGTATAAATTTTTTATAAACACTAAAAATTTTAAAAGATTATTTCAGAAACCATTAAGAATGAAACAATAAAATATTTTCAATATGTTTCAAGATGGTTTCTAATTGATTATTTATTCAAAATAATCCTGAAAGTAGTTCCTTTTCCAATTTCCGAGATTTTAATAAAGATTTTGCCGTTGTGATAGTTTTCAATAATACGTTTGGCAAGCGAAAGTCCCAATCCCCAACCCCGTTTTTTAGTTGAATATCCAGGTTGAAAAATGGTTTTGAACTGTGATTTATGTACTCCTTTACCTGTATCGGTAACATCAATGTAAACCTGATTTTCTTTTTCTTTTACTGTTAAAGAAATGGTTCCGTGGTTGTCAATGGCATCAATGGCATTTTTGCACAGGTTTTCAATTACCCATGAAAATAATGCTGCATTTAAAGGTACGTACAATATATCGTTTTCAGAAAACGAGGTTTCAAATTTTATTTTGT
>CAWKJY010000033.1:0-157785 GCA_963849985.1 uncultured Prolixibacteraceae bacterium
GCAAAATTTTAATCAGGAATCAATGTCTGGATTATTGCTTTTTTCTTCTGTTACGATTTCGCTGGCGCTTATTTTTTATTCGTTAGGTGTTTGGGCCGAACGAATCTCGAAGTACCTTAAAAAGTGGCATGTAGTTACGTTTTGGATTGGTTTTACTTTTGATATTACCGGAACAACTGCCATGCATTTTCTTTCAAAACATCCGTTTGATTTTACGGATATTCACACACTTACGGGGCAAATTGCACTCTGGTTGATGCTGGCACATGCAATTTGGGCATCCAGAGTTGTTCGGAATAAAAATGAAAAACTTCGGCGTACGTTTTCATCGCTACAGTTTATTTGTCTGGCTGATTTGGCTAGTTCCTTATTTTGGTGGAATGTATATTGGGAATGACAAAATAAATCGGAACATTAAATACGTCTTGTTTATCTTTTTTCAATCCAAAATCTTTATCCACTTTAATTAGTCTTGCCATAATAAATCCGGGAATTGTACAAATCATTACCCAAATAAAAAAGTGCTGATACCCCAGGATTTCCTGTAGCCAACCCGAAATCATTCCGGGAATCATCATTCCCAAGAGCCATAATTCCGGTACTAAATGCGAAGTGAGCTGTTTTATATTCTCCTGCAGAAACAAAAAGCATATATAGAGTATAAGCAGTAAACCCAAATCCATAACCCAATTGTTCAACAGCAACGGAGCTTGCCACGATCCAGTATTCAGAAGGCTGAGTAAACGACAGATAAACGTAAACAAGGTTGGGCAAATTTATGGCGAAAACGAAAGGCCAAAGCATTTTTTGAAATCCGTATTTTGAAGCCAGCCAACCTCCGGTTATTCCACCAATCGTCAAAGCTATAATTCCAATTGTTCCATAAATCAAGCCAACTTCAGAAGTCGATAATCCAAGCCCTCCAACATCAGTTGAATCAAGTAAAAATGGTGATGCCAGTTTCACCAGTTGCGATTCGCCTAAACGATAAAGCAAAAGAAAGCCAAGAATAATCCAGATATCTTTTTTGACAAAATAGGCTTTAATCGTTTCTCCAAATCCTGATAATATATCTTTAAAACTATTGGCTGTTTTTTTTATGTCTTCTTTTGGTAATGGAAGAAATATTTTGTGATAAATTGACAGAACAATAAAAATAGTGGCGGTTAAACTAAAAGTAAAAGCCCACGCAACCGGAATTTGTTTTTCACCAACAAGTTTTTCCAGCCAACCCGTGCTTTCAAGGTAACCGGCAAGCATAACAAGCAGTCCCTGGCCGGTAACCATTGCAACCCGGTAAAAGGTGTTTCTGATTCCCACAAAAAAGGCCTGCTGATTTTCGTTCAATCCCATCATATAAAATCCGTCGATGGAAATATCTTGTGTGGCAGAACTAAAAGCAAGCAGCCAGAAAAATGCCAGAGTGCCTTTAAAAAAGTAAGTAGTTGGAAGTGTTAATGCGATACCTGCAAGTCCGGCGCCAATAAACAATTGCATGGTAACAATCCACCATCTTTTGGTTTTTATCAACTCCACCAGCGGGCTCCAGAATGGTTTAATTACCCATGGCAAATACAACCAGCTGGTATAAAAAGCAATTTCTGTATTTGAAATTTCCAACCTTTTATACATAATCACCGAAACGGTCATTACCAGAATATATGGCATTCCTTCGGCAAAATAAACGGTTGGTATCCACGTCCACGGATTTCTTTTATTTACAGTATTGTTCCCCATTTAAGTTGGATGATTCACGGGTAAATTTCAAAAAAATAATTTACAATTCAGGTATTTCGCGATTATCTTTCAAAAAATGAATACTGAAAGGCTTTTTTAAAAATCAGAAGAATAATGATTAAAATATTTACTATTTTTCGGCAAACCAAAATCTACTAAAATGCTGAAAGTCAAATTTGTCGTTTTTATTTCTGTTTTATTTCTGTTGAATTGTATAGGTTGCTCACAAGAAGTTGATCCAGTTCGGCAATGGTCGATGTACCGTGGAAATTATATAAGCGGAGTACTCGACGACGCAAATCTACCTGAAAATTGGAATACCGAAACCGGAGAAAATATTGCCTGGAAACTGGATATTCCGGGGCTGGGAAATTGTTCTCCCATTGTTTGGGGGAATAAGGTTTTTGTTACTACAGCAGTGAGCAAAGAAGATAACGGAAAAGTGGCAACAGGGATTTATGGTTCGATTGAACCTGTTCAGGATTCTTCGGTTCACGACTGGAAAGTTTACTGTATTAATAAAACAACTGGAGATATTGAATGGGAGCGAACTGCTCATACCGGCGTTCCAAAACAAAAGCGTCACCCAATGTCGTCGCATGCCAATGAAACACCGGCAACAAACGGCGAATTTGTAGTTGCATTTTTTGGTTCCGAGGGTTTGTATTGCTACAATATGAAAGGCGACTTACAATGGAAAAAAGATTTTGGTACACTTCAATCGGTATTTTTCCTTGTTCCTACGGCGCAATGGGAATTTGCCAGTTCGCCCCTCATTTATAATAATGTGGTAATTATTCAGTGCGATGTTATGGAAAACTCTTTCCTGGCAGCGTATGATATTAAAACGGGAAAAGAACTTTGGAAAAAGGACAGGGATGAATATCCGGGCTGGTACACACCAAATATTTATTTTGAAAATGGCAAAGCAAGAATCGTGGTGAACGGTTACAAACATCGTGGAGGATATGATTTTGAAACCGGTGAAGAAATCTGGAAGATGTCGGGTGGCGGCGATTTGCCGATTCCATCACCAGTAGTTGGGAAAGATATGTTATATTTTAACAGCGCTCATGGGAAATATTCGCCGGTAATTGCAGTACAAAATAATGCACACGGAGAATTGGTAATGAATGAAGATGAGGCTCCTTCGGAATATGTAAAATGGTTGAAGTTGCGGGGAGCTTCTTATATGGGAACCATGCTTTTATATAATGGTTATTTATACAACGCCGCGTGGAATGGAAAATTAACCTGTTACAATGCATCAACCGGGGAAGAAATGTATTCCGAAAAAGTGGGGAAAGGGAATAGTTATACTTCGTCGCCGGTTGCAGCAGATGGCATAATTTATATTACTGATAACGATGGTGTGGTTTATTCTGTAAAAACCGGACCAAAGTATGAGTTGTTGACTGAAAGCCATTTAAATGCTACAGTTATGTCAACTCCGGCAATTTCTGATGGGTATATGATTTTCAGAACGACGAGTGGATTGATAGCTGTCTCGAATAAACAAAATTAAAAATTTAACATTTCAAGCCGCCCGCTGTCTCACTTTTCATAATCGGATAATTTGTCTTATTTTCGTGCTTTCAAAGTTTTCAACGTATGTGGGTAAGAGTCTCCCGTATCATTCTCCGAAACAAAATTTTATTGCTGTCGATACTAGCAGTGATAACTGTTTTTTTTGGGTATCATGCCAGGAAAGTGGAGATGTCATACGACTACGCGCTACTGCTTCCTAAAAAAGATTCGGCATATAATGATTACCAGAAATTTACAAAGATTTTTGGTGAAGAAGGGAACCTGATTATTATAGGTGTTCAGGATTCATCCTTTTTTCAATATGAAAAATTCAAAAAATGGGAAGCACTTTGTAATCAACTTTCCAAAGTCGAGGGAGTGGAAAACCTGCTTTCGGTGACTAACTCGTACAACCTGCAAAAAAATACGGATGAAAAAAAGTTCAGGATTGTGCCGGTATTTCCTGATACCATAATCAATCAGCAAGACCTTAATATAGCAACAGAAAAATTTAGATCGCTGCCATTTTACCGGAACGTATTGTATAATGATAAAACACACGCCTATGTGCTGGCAATAACAGTGAATAAGAATAAAATGCACACCAAAACCCGGGAGCAGATGGTTACTTCTATTCAGAAAATTTGCCAGGAATACGAAAAAAATGAAGGAGTAAAACTTCACTATTCCGGGTTGCCATATATCAGGGTGGTGAATTCAATAAAAATAAGGCGTGAATTGTACTTGTTTAGTGTATTGGCATTGGCTATTTGTATAGTAGTACTATTTATCTTTTTCAGGTCGTTTAAAGCCGTGTTTTTCCCCGTTCTGATTGTGTTGATCGGCGTAGTGTGGTCAGTGGGAATGTTGGAGTTGTTTGGTTACAAGATAACCATTTTGTCTGGAATGATTCCACCTTTACTTATTGTTATCGGCATTCCAAACAGCATTTATATGCTGAATAAATTTCATCATGAATTTGTAAGTCACGGTAATAAAATAAAGGCATTGCAGCGGGTTATTGTTAAGATTGGTAATGCTACTTTTTTAACCAATCTTACTACAGCCTCGGGTTTTGCTACGTTTGTAATAGTGAAAAGTGATATTCTCCGGCAGTTCGGTATAGTTGCTTCACTTAACATTCTTGGATTGTTTATTCTTTCACTCACTTTAATTCCAATATTTTACAGTTTTGTTGAACCACCGTCTGCACGCCATGTGCGTCACCTTGAAAGTGGTTTTACAACATGGGTTATCAAAGGTTTAATGACTATTACCCAACATCATCGGAAGGTAGTTTATATTGTTACTTTTTTTATTGTTGGGATTGGAATTTATGGTATAACATTGATGAAAACATCGGGTTACATGGTTGACGATATTCCGAAAAGTGACCCAGTGTATAAAGATCTTAAATTTTTCGAAAAGAATTTTGAAGGTATAATGCCGCTTGAGATTATGATCGATACAAAAAGACCGGGTGGTGTAATGCAACTTTCAACATTCCAAAAAATTGATGAACTTGAAAAGCTGCTGGCAAAATATCCTGAACTTTCAAAACCGACATCGTTACTTGATCTGTTAAAATTTTCGAAACAGGCATTTTATAATGGGCGCGAAGATTATTATAGTCTGCCCAATAATCGGGAAAAGAATTTCATTCTGCAATATGCATCATCGGGAGAAGAAAATGCAAAGCTGCTTCATTCGTTTATCGACAGTACGCATCAGATTACGCGGATTAGTATTCGTATAAAAGATGTCGGGATCAAAAGAATGGACAAACTTTTGTCCGATTTTAATACGGATGTAAAGTCGGTTTTTCCAAACGATAAGTACGATGTTATTGTAACCGGTTCCAGTGTTACATCTTTTAAAGGCACTGAATATTTACTTAAAAATCTTTTTACAAGCTTAATTCTTGCATTTGTCCTCATTTCGACTTTCATGGCGATTATGTTTTCTTCCTGGCGGATGGTTATTATGTCACTTACGCCAAATATTATTCCATTAATTTTTACGGCGGCATTTATGGGTTTCACCGGAATTCCGATCAAAGCATCTACCATTTTGGTTTTCAGTATAGCATTCGGTATTTCGGTTGACAACACCATACATTTTCTGGCAAAATACCGGCAGGAATTAAAGGTAACAAACTGGGATATAGGAAAATCGGCTGTTTTGGCTTTAAAGGAAACAGGTGTAAGTATGCTATATACGTCCATTGTATTATTTTTTGGATTTGGAATATTTACTCTCTCTAATTTTGGTGGGACACAGGCAATGGGAGTTCTCGTTTCGTTAACACTTGTTGTTGCCGTAACTTCGAATCTTATTTTATTACCTTCGCTCTTGCTTGGCCTCGACAGATTAACAACAACACGTTCTTTCAAAGAACCATTGTTGCACATTTACGATGAAGAGGAAGATATTGAACTTGAAGACCTGGAAATTTCACATAACGAGGACACTGAAACAAAATAATATGCACTCGATTAATGAACTTCAGGAAATTATTGAGAATGAAATCAGTGCCCGGTCTAAACAACTAAGAAACCTGGCTCCGGCTAATCTTTATCTACCAGTGGAATATTCACTCGGGATGGGAGGGAAACGTTTGCGACCGGTGCTACTGTTGCTTAGTTACAATATGTTTTATGAAGATGTGAATCAGGTTTTGCCTGCAGCAATGGCAATTGAAATTTTTCACAATTTCACGCTTCTGCATGACGATATAATGGACAAAGCAGATGTCCGTCGGAATAAGCCTACAGTGCATAAAAAGTTCAATGAGAATGGAGCAATTTTATCGGGCGATGCAATGGCTTTTCTTTCATACAGGTTTTTATTGGAATGCAAATCCGAAAGGATAGAGGAAGCGATGGATTTGTTTACTAAAACTGCCATCGAAGTTTGTGAGGGGCAACAATTCGATATGGATTTTGAAAACCGACTTGATGTTTCAGAAGATGAATATCTTGAAATGATCAGATTAAAAACTGCGGTTTTACTGGCTTGCAGTATAAAGGCCGGAGCGCTGTTGGGAAACGCCTCTCAACAGGTTGCTGATAACTTGTATCAGTTTGGATTAAATCTTGGTCTTGCGTTCCAGCTACAGGATGATTTGCTTGACACTTTTGGAAATCAGGAATCGTTTGGAAAAAAAATCGGCGGTGATATTTTGGCCAATAAAAAAACCTTTTTACTAATTAAAGCCCTCGAAAAAGCGGATTTAAATACAAAATCGGAATTATTATATTGGATAAGTAAAACGAAATTTAAAGATGAAGAAAAGATTGAAGCTGTAACTCAAATATACAACCGACTAAAAATTAGGGAAATAGTAGAAGAAAAAATTGATTATTATTTCCAACAAACGTTAAAAATTTACCATGAAATTCATCTTGAAGAATATAAAAAAGAAGTGCTTCTTTCATTGAGCAGCAACATGTTGAACCGAGTTAAATAGCATGTTAAATATGTTTCATAAAAGCCTTTTTTTGGTTGTTCAAACGTAAAACAATATTAAATTTGTTGAACTTAAAAAATAAATTAAACCGCTTTTAAAATCTAAAAATTTATGGCTCAGATTGTTGGTGAAATTATACAGGTAATCGGCCCTGTAGTTGACGTTAGTTTTGAAAGAGAAGGCGGCGATCTTCCTGCAATTAACTACGCATTGGAAGTTCAAAGGGAAGGGAAAGATAATTTGATTATTGAATGCCAGCAACACATTGGCGAAAATACCATTCGTTGCGTAGCAATGGATGCCACCGACGGTTTACGCCGGGGGATGAAAGTAACTTCGTTGGGTAACCCGATAATTATGCCCAAAGGCGAGGCAGCTCTTGGCAGATTGCTTAATGTTGTAGGAAATCCGATTGATGGGTTGGAAGCATTGCCCAAAGATGGTTTAAACATTCATAATGAGCCACCAAAATACAAAGATTTAACAACAGAAACAGAAGTTTTATATACAGGTATTAAAGTAATCGACCTGATTGAGCCCTATGCAAAAGGAGGTAAAATCGGTTTGTTTGGTGGTGCAGGGGTTGGTAAAACAGTATTAATCCAGGAACTCATTAACAATATTGCACTGGCACACAGTGGTCTTTCAGTATTTGCAGGGGTAGGTGAACGTACTCGTGAAGGAAACGACCTGCTTCGTGAAATGATTGAAGCCGATATTGTAGATTATGGTGAAGATTTCAAAGAGTCGATGGAAAAAGGAAGCTGGGATTTATCAAAAGTGGATCAGGAAAAACTAAAACATTCCAAGCTGGCGATGGTTTTTGGTCAGATGAACGAGCCGCCCGGTGCACGTGCACGTGTCGCACTTTCTGGATTAACCATCGCTGAAAGTTTACGTGATGGGGACGATTCATCAGAAGGTGGACGTGATATTCTTTTCTTTGTAGATAATATTTTCCGTTTCACACAGGCAGGTTCTGAGGTTTCTGCATTGTTAGGCAGGATGCCATCGGCAGTAGGTTATCAACCAACCTTAGCAACCGAAATGGGTATTATGCAGGAAAGGATTACATCTACCAATCGTGGGTCAATTACTTCAGTTCAGGCGGTTTATGTGCCAGCCGATGACTTGACAGACCCTGCTCCGGCAACTACATTTGCCCACCTTGATGCGACAACAGTTCTTAGTCGTAAAATTTCAGAACTGGGTATTTATCCTGCGGTTGATCCACTGGATTCAACATCGCGAATTTTGACGCCTGAAGTTGTTGGTAACGAACATTATGAATGTGCGCAGGATGTTATCATGCTATTGCAACGATATAAAGAATTACAGGATATTATTGCTATTCTTGGAATGGATGAACTTTCAGAAGAAGATAAACTGGTAGTTCACCGTGCCCGGCGTGTGCAGCGTTTCCTTTCACAACCATTTTATGTAGCATCGCAATTTACCGGTTTGGAAGGTAAACTGGTTTCAATTGAAGATACTATCAAAGGTTTCCGAATGATTATGAACGGTGAAGTTGATAAATATCCTGAAGCTTCATTTAACCTGGTGGGAACGATTGAAGAAGCAATTGAAAAAGGTGAAAAATTGCTGGCTGATAATTAATACTGAATCGAAAGTTATGTATCTGGAAATTATCACACCCGAAAAGAAAGTTTTTGAAGGCGAAGTAAAGCTGGTTCAATTGCCCGGCAGTAAAGGCGCTTTTGAAATGCTAAATAATCATGCAGCGATAATTTCAACACTGGAGAAGGGTAAAATTAAGGTTGAAGATTTAAACGGGAAGGAGTATTTTTTTGAAATTGATGGGGGTGTGGTTGAAAATAAGTCGAACAAAATTATTGTGCTTGTTGAATCTGCTTAAAATAGGAAATAATAATACAGATTTCCCCGGAGGTTGTTATCTTCGGGGATTTTAGCTTATATATGAAAGTAAAAATCCTGATCATACGGCTAAGTTCTATTGGCGATATTGTTCTTACAACGCCGGTAGTACGCTGTTTGAAAAATCAGGTTGAAAACGTGGAATTGCATTTTGTGACCAAACAAAAATTTTCTTGCATTTTAACTTCAAATCCTCATATTGACAAAGTTCATATCCTGAAAGAAAATATTATACCACTTATCCAGAATTTTAAAAACGAAAAATTCGATTACGTTATCGATCTTCATCAGAACTTTCGGAGCAACAGGATAAAAAGAAGTTTGAATGTTGCCTCATTCACAGTTGATAAGCTGAATTGGAGGAAACTTTTGCTGATAAGATTTAAAATTAACCGGTTACCAGGTAAACACATCGTGGATAGATACATGGAAACGGTTGCTCCTTTGGGGATAAAAAAGGATGGGAAGGGGCTTGATTATTTTATTCCTGAAGAGGAAATTTTTCCGGAAAGCGATATGCCAACCTTGTTTAAAAATGGGTATGTTGCGTTTGTTATCGCCGGCACATATAATACAAAAAAGCTCCCGGTCGAAAAGGTATCAGAAATTTGTCAGAAGATTGATTTTCCAGTAATATTACTTGGCGGAAAGAAAGAATTTGATGATGGCGAAAAGATTCTTTCACAATCAAAGGGAAATGTGCTAAACTATGCCGGCAAAATCAGTTTGAATCAATCAGCATCTCTCCTAAATAAAGCAAATGTTGTTTTAACAAATGATACCGGATTAATGCATATTGCAGCAGCTTTTAATAAAAAAATTCTTTCGTTTTGGGGAAATACCGTTCCAGATTTTGGGATGGTGCCATACATGCCGGCAAAAAGTTCAAAACTGATGGAAGTCAGCGATTTAAAATGCAGACCATGTTCAAAACTCGGCTACGAAAGATGCCCTAAAAAGCATTTTAAATGTATGAATGATATAAACGCAAATGAAGCTGTTCATTGGGTAAATGCCAACTTTTAATAATTATTCATTAAACGCCTCCGCCAGCAGTTCCAATCCTTTTTGCAAAACACTTCGGGGGCATCCAATATTAATGCGCATCCACCCATCGCCACCAGTTCCAAACCGTCCGCCGTTATTCAACCCAACTTTTGCTTTCTCAACAATAAATTTTGAAAGTTTTTCGTCTTTCATTCCGAATGCTGTAAAATCGAGCCAGACGAGGTAGGTTGCTTCCGGTTTCATTACATTAACTTTTGGAAGTTTTTCTTTTATGAAGTTTTCAAGAAAGATGTAGTTTTCCCATAAATAATCAAGCATTTGTTCCAGCCATTCATCCCCGTTTGAATAGGCAGCTTCCAAAGCAACCGAACCGAACAGATTTCCCATTCCCAGATGACCAACACCTAGTGTACGTTCATATCGCCCAAAATTCGTTTTGTCAGGAATTATTACCAGGGAACTGGAGAGGCCTGCAACATTAAACGTTTTGCTCGGCGCCATTAAAACCGCACAGTTTTTTGCCGCTTCATGAGAAAGTGTAGCAAACGGAATGTGTTTATTTCCTTCAAATATTAAATCAGAATGAATTTCGTCGGAGATTACCATAATTTTGTTTTCAAGACAAATATTTGAAAGTTCTTCCAGTTCATCACGTTTCCAAACCATTCCACCAGGATTCTGAGGATTGCAAAAAAGCAGCAGTTTTGTATTTTCTGTGATTTTTGATTTCAGGTCTTCAAAATCAAATGTATATCTTCTATTCGCAAGTTTCAATGGATTTTCAACCAACTTTCTTTTGGTCCCTCTTACACAATCAAAAAACGGAAAATAAACCGGTGGCTGAACTAGTACTTCATCGCCGGGTTTGGAGAATGTTTCAATAACAAGCGTTAACCCGGCAACTACTCCGGGACTTGAAGAAATCCATTCCTTTTTTACATTCCAGTTATGGCGGCGGTTCATCCAGCCTATTATAGCATCGAAATAAGAATCGGGTTTGAATGTGTATCCGTAAATTTCATGTTCTGCTCTCTTTTTTATGGCTTCAACAATAAAATCAGGAGTTTTAAAATCCATGTCGGCAACCCAAAGCGGTAACACATCTTTTGTATTGAACATCCATTCGCGGGCGTCGTACTTTATACAATTGGTTTCTTCGCGGGAAATTATTTCATCAAAATTGTATTTTTTCATACCATATATTATATGTACTCTGTTTTCTTGTCTGAATTTATCAAATTTCAATTTTTCGGAGATAATTCAAAGATTCTTCTTTTTCCACTTTTAACACAAAATTGAATCGGTTTAAATCCAGGCACAGGTCAAAGTCGGCTTTTGGGGACCATTCTTGTTTTTCAGGATCAAAGAATCTGGACCCCGAACCTTTCCCGATAGTTTCAACCATTTCTTTAAAATTATTTGGAACACCCAGTAGCTCGTTTTTAATGAATTTTGCGCAAAAGGTATCTTCATCGGTTGGATATTCGCAGGCATAACCCATACAAACCAGCGATACTTTTTCAGGATTGACCTTTTGAATGTAACGAACAATAGCGCTTGCATTTACAAAACTTCCGGTAATAATTTCATCACTTTTAGTTGCGTTAACAATTCCCTGTGTCCCTGAACTTGTGGTATGTACAATTGTTTTGCCTTTCAGGTTAGCATGTAACAATTGAAATGGCGAATTCCCGAAATCGAATCCGGGGGGTTTTTGTTCATCTCGTTCTCCAACCAATACAAAATCGGGGTTCTTTTTTTTCATTTGATAAGCTTCATTAATATCTCCTACAGGGATAATTCGTTGGGCCCCTATATTAAAAGCGTAACACGTAGTAGAAAATGCCCTGAAAACATCAATAATTACAGTTAATCCTTGTGCTTGTTTCGCTCCGGGTAAAAGTTGAAGTATTTGAATGTTCATTATTCGTGCTTTTTACTTTTTGGCGCTATTCGGTATCCAACGCCAATTTCCACCAAATCTGCCCGAAATAAAGGAATTGCACGCAATAATGCAACTCCGATAACATTTTTGAAATAAAATTTAAATCCAACTTTATAATATCGTTGCTGGGTGTAGTATTCGTTCATCCGAAAGTTAAATCCGTAAGAAGTAAATATTCCAGTTTTACCAAAAACAAACTCGTTGTGCAGACTTATTCCCGACCTGAAATTTAGAGGCGGATCTCTTTTGTAATTATAATTAATGTAAGCGAAGTCTTCCAGTGAGGGATCATAAACAAAATCAAAACCAATTCCCATTTTGTTAATTACTGAAGTTCGGTAGGAATAATTAAGCGACGCATTTACCGGAATGTATTTCTTGTGATACATGCCTTCCACCTCCTTGATTCCCGTTGCGCCATAAATCCAGAATTCACTTCGGGGATATAAATTTCTTTCAGATTTTGGTACCGTTTCGTGAATGGCCTGATCTTCAAATTCATAACCTAGGGTAAAACTCCTGTTTCTTACATTTAGGCCAAGATTAGGTGCTTTTATTAACCCGTTGGAAAAATGATTTAATCCTAAAGAATATTCCAGGAACACCGGATGAAATCTGATTTTTGTATATAAGCGGAGATCGCCGCTAATATTCAGATGCGAGCTAATGGCTTTGTTCGTAGGGTTTTCAACGGGATCATAAATTTTTGTGAAATAGCCTAACCCTGAAAAAGCTATTACCCCTATATCGAAATATCGACGTTTCGGCAAAATTGACATTTTTATGAATGCAGTAAACGAATGTGAATTACCAACTACTTCGGGATACCCATAAGATTTAAAGTTATAGCTCAGTCCGTAGTTGGGAAGATTAAAAAAGTTTCGCCATTCTTTTCCACTTTGGTTTGGGAAATAATAATTTAACGTAAAACCATGAACGGGTCCCTTTATTAGCGGTTTTATTTCTGTGTTATGCGGTAAAATGTTACCATAATTATAAGAAACGCTGACAGCTTCCTGTGCGTTGATTCTTAGATAAATGAACAGAAATAATATGATTATAGACGGTAGTAGTTTCATATAAAAACTGACTCATTAAAACTCTTTTACAATTAACATGAAAGTTAAGAAAAGTAAGCACAAATTATTTACTTTGGACTAATTCTTACCTAATTCAATATTTTTGATTTATTTATGGCATAATATTTGATATTTATTATAATGTAATGCAACACGCATAAAATCAGATAATTAAATCGTTTATTTCGATTGGGTAGAAACTTAACATTAAGTTGTTATTTAATTAAAGGTTTTTTAACACATGTTTTACAGCATGTATTATAAAGAACGTCTACATTTGTAGTGTCATTCATGTCAAACTTAAAAATTGAATGGTTATGAAAACAATTAAATTATTTACAACAGGAATGGCAGTGGCGATTGTAGCAATTGCAACTGCAGTAGAGAAACCCAAAATGATTGTTACGCCCATTTCACCCGACAGAGCAGTTGTTTCTATTCAGAATGAAAATGCTGCTTTGTTTGAACTGAGTATTTATGCAAAAAATGGCGACCTTGTATATTACAAACAATCAAAAGAGTTAGCTAACAATTATCAGAAGATTTTCAATTTTAAAAATCTGGAGACTGGAAGCTACACTATGAAACTAAGGGTTAATGATACCCGTTTATCTAAGGATTTTGAAGTTACTTCGAAAGGAATCATTGTTGATAAAGAGTCAAAGCTTCGTTTCGATCCGTATTTCAAATATGCTGATAATGTTTTAAAAGTATCGTATCTGAATTTTGACGGGGAAAATTTAAAGTTAAATTTTTACGATGAACATGGACTGATATATCAATCAGATTTGGGAAAAAATTTTGATATCCAGTCAGGCTATGATTTATCATCATTGGAACCAGGAAAATACGATGTTATATTATCTTCAAAGGATAATGAATTTAGTTTTAGTTTAGAGAAATAGATTAGAGAATGCTTATTGGTCTTTAAAGCCGTCGGAATAAAAGCCGATGGCTTTTTTTTGTCAATAATAGTTGTATACTGACAAAAAACTGGCATTCATTTACAAAAACCAGCTATTGGTCAATATAGTGGTAAAAGGTTGTAACTTTTAATACTACATGGTAGTCTATTATATGAAAACATAAAACAAAGAAAACAGCTATGAAAACAAAAAAATGGGCATTAATTGCCCTGGCAATTTTTATTGCCGCAACCGGATTTGCCACAGAACTTCCCAAAATGAATGTTGTATCGCCAAAAGCTGAAAATACACATTTTAGTTTCGAATCGGATAAAGCTTATCCAATAGTGTTAACCATTAAGAGTGACGATGGTGCTATTTTATATTATTGGAAAAGTAAAAGACCTGAAGAAAAATTTGAACGGATTTTCGATCTCTCGGATGTAAAGTGTGGTAAATACAAAATCTGTTTGAATTATGGCGAACAAAGCATGTATCGAGAGTTGTCGGTTACAAGCAATGGCATTTACACCGGACCGAATGTGGAACTTCATCAACCATACTTCAGTTACGCTGATGATAAGTTAAAACTTTCATTTTTAAACACCGGAAAGGAAGATGTTTATTTAACTATTTACAGGAATGGTAACTTTTTAACTGGAATTAGTTTGGGTAATCAACTGGATCTTCAAAAATTAGTTGATTTATCTAATCTTGAAAAGGGTGATTACGATGTTGTTCTATCTGATAATTTTGCTACGCATCATTACATGGTTCATAAATAAAATCAGAACTGGCAATTGGTTTTGGGCTCCTGTTTTCAGGGGCCTTTTTTTTGCATTTTGCTATAGATCCGAAATAAATTATTATTAAAATGAAAGTATTTTAAACTATTTTATTTCGATCAAGTCCAAGTCAGTGTTTAACAAATTTACAAGATTTTGTACTGTGCATATAAAAATTGAAAATCTTAACAAAATTTACAAGGGGGGGAATTACGCAATTAAAAACCTAAACCTTGAAATTCCTAACGGGATGTTTGGTTTATTAGGTCCTAATGGAGCAGGGAAATCAACCCTTATGCGAATTTTGGTTACCTTAATGAAACCTACCAATGGACGGGTGACTGTGAACGACACACTTGATCTTGCGAAAAACAGGCGAGAGATTCGTTCCATGTTGGGTTACCTCCCTCAGGATTTTAGCTTCTTTTCGAAACTGAAAACCTACGAATTTCTAGATTATACTGCACGACTGGCTGGCATGAAAAATGCCTCAGCAAGACGTTCTGCAGTAGAACAGATGCTGGAAGAAGTTGGATTGTTTGAAGCCCGTGACCGAAATGCTAATAAACTTTCAGGTGGTATGAAACGTCGTTTGGGAATTGCACAGGCACTTATCAACGATCCTAAAATTATTATTGTTGATGAACCTACTACTGGTCTTGACCCTGAAGAAAGAATTCGTTTCAGAAATTTGTTATCTAACTTAAGCACCCGTGATGTAATCATAATTCTTTCGACTCATATTGTTGGTGATATTTCCAGTACATGTGATAATATGGCTTTACTTAACAGAGGTCAATTGGCGTTTGCCGGATCACCTGAACAACTGGTTAAAGAAGCGGAAGGGAATGTCTGGCTTATCCAGGCAACTGAAAAGGAATACCTCGAGATTAATGAAAAATATCCGGTTATTTCAACAATTCCAACTGAAGGAGGATGGGAGGTTCAGGTAGTTAGCGAAAATATTAATGGTTACAACGGAGTACAAATTGTACCTAATCTTGAACATGCTTATGTTCACTTTATGGAAAACAATTTGAATCAATGGTCAAATGCATAATAGTAAAAAAAATGATGATATCCTTACATAGTATATTTTCAATTGCCAAGTACGAAAGAAAAACCCTTTTCAGAAGCTGGTTTTTCCGTATTTTTAGTATTCTATCATTGTTGGTCCTATTTGGAGTCAACTTTGCAATGGTGGTCGAGGGTCAAGGTTCCGAAAGTTGGGCTATTCGAAGTATTCCCAGTTCAATACCCTATTTTAATCTTTTAATTTTAAATATTGCACAAGCTATTATTGCAGTTTTTTTGGCTTCCGATTTTCTGAAACGCGATAAAAAACTGGATACTACAGAGGTAATCTACATGCGTTCAATGACAAATGGTGAATATGTTATTGGTAAGACATTGGGAAACCTCCAGGTATTTCTGTTATTAAATGTATTTGTGATTATTTTGGCCCTGATATTTAACATGTTGGCTCAAAATATTGCTATTGACTGGAAATCGTATGCATTTTACCTTGTAACAATAAGTATTCCAACCCTTATTTTTATAATGGGATTATCCTTCTTATTAATGAGTGTAATTAGAAACCAGGCTATCACATTCGTTTTAATATTGGGTTATATCGGAATTACTCTTTTCCTTTTGCAGGCAAAATATTATTACCTGTTTGATTATATGGCGTTTAATATTCCAATGTTGAGTTCTGATATTGTTGGAATTGGAAATCTTAGTGTTATTCTTATTCACAGGGGAATTTATTTCTTTTTAGGATCTGGTTTTATTTTTCTAACCATATTTCTTCTTAAAAGGTTGCCGCAGTCAGAGTCAATGACAATTATCTCACTGATTTTGGGTGTTGTTTTTATTGGGGCAGGTGGGTACCTGGCATTTAACCACGTAAACAAATTTAAACAAACGGATAAATTGCGCAATCAAATCGTGGAATTGAATAACGAATATGTTAAAGAAAATATACCAAGTATTTTAAGCAACTCCATTAATTTGGAACATAAGGGTAATCATCATAGAGGTTACTTCAACGATAAAAATTAAAAATGAAAACGACACACCGCTAAAGGAACTGATATTTACTTTAAATAATGGGCTTAACGTAAGCGATTTAAAATTAAATGGTTCAGAAAAGACATTTGACAGAAAAGAACATTTAATTATTATTCCCGATAATCTTAACCCAGATGAAGAGGCGACACTTGAAATTACATATGCAGGTAAAATAAATGAAGCCTTGTGTTACCTTGACATTGATGAAAAAACAATGCAGGAAAAATATGGGAAGTTTGTAGTGAACGTCGATAAAAGGTATGCCTTTATAAAGCCTGATTATGTTTTGCTCACACCTGAAACAAACTGGTATTTACGGGCTGGAGTAACCTACAGTTCAGTGGATGTAAGCTGGGCTCATAATCAGTTTATTAAATTTCGATTTAAAAGTAAAAACAGTTCCTGGCCTACAAGCAATTTCGCAAGGGAAAATAAGTGAAACCATCCGATGGACAATTTACATTCAATAATGAACATTCGTTGACACAATTGTCATTAGCCATAGGAAATTACAAACAAATTAAGACAGAAAAAGATGGGATTGAATATGGAGTTTGGTACATCGACGGACATGATTTCTTTTCCAATGAATTCGCAGAGATAAAGGATACTATACCCGGATTGATAAATGAATATTTCGGTGATTTCGAAAGAACATATAATCTGGATTATACATTTAAAAGATTTTCTTTTGTTGAGGTGCCTGCGCAATTAAAAACTTATGAGCGTACCTGGACATCAAGACAGGAATACGTTCAACCTGAAGAGGTTTTAATACCCGAAAAGGGTTTTATGCTAAATCAAGCCGATTTTGAAGGTATGAAAAAGCGGTTTGCAAAAGGTGGAGGTTTTGGAGGAGATCGTCGTGGTGGTAGCACTGAAATGTCACCTGAAGATATTGAAATGAGGACTTTTTGGTATGTTTATCCGCTCATTTCACAGAAGCAGAATCAAACAATTTTAGTGGCGGAAGTACTCAGGGAATGTCTTCAGGAAATATGAGTGTGACCACAACTGTAAATCCTTACTTCATTTTTCCACTGATCTATAATTTTCAGAACAATATAAAATCTGATAGATGGCCTATTATTAACCGTATTTTCGAGGCATATTTAAAAAATCAGACTACTGATATGCGATCAGTTTTTATGAGAGACATGTCAGGCACAGGGTTAAGTGAAGATGAAAGAGCAAATATTGCATTGCAGGACAACTCATTTGAAGAGATTCTTGCCGATGTAAGTAAAAAGGATATTATCGATAATGTAATAAAATTAAAAGGCGATGCTTTGTTTTCGAAAATACAATATGTTGCAGGAGAAGAGGAATTTTCTGAATTTCTTAATAAACTGTTAAATGAATATCGTTTCAAAAATATAACCTTCGAGGAATTTGACCAAAAAATAAAAGAACAATTCGGGATTGAATTAACGCCAATTATGGATGCTTGGTTCAAAGAAAAGAGATTACCCGGTTTCTTATTTTCACCCGTTACGGCAGTTACTGGTAAAATCTGGCGAAATGATGGAAACAATGGTTAAGTTAAAAGCTACTAATTTCTCTGATGTTGAGGGATTAATAAAGCTTACATTTCGACTTGGCGGCGGAGGTGGCGGACGAGGTGGTTTTGGTGGCTTTGGTGGTTCTGATGATATGATTAATAAATTAATACACCTCGATGCTCATCAGACAAAAGATGTTAGTTTTCTTCTTGAAGCGGAACCTCGAATGATAATGATTAACACTATGACATCACAGAATATTCCCCAGGTTTTAAGTGAGAATTTCCGGGATATTCAAGAAGATCCGAAAGCAACACCGTACGAAGGTGAAACAGTTTCAGATGTTCCGGTAAACGTTGTAAGTCCAGGTGTAATTATTGTAGATAACGAGGATCCTGGATTCGAAGTTACCAAAAATACCAGGGAAAATCTTCTGGAAAAATGGATACTTGATAAGGATAAGGATAAGGAGAAATATGAGGCGATGAATAATTATCGCCCACCAACACATTGGACGGACATCACTAATACCGAATTCTTTGGTAATTATATTCTTTCGGGTTATTATATTAAAAGTGGCGATGGTTCCCAGGTTGCAAAATGGCATGTGCCTATAAAAAGTAAAGGATATTATGAAGTTTATTACCACCTATATAAATCAAGATCATTCATGCGCGGAAGAGGTGGCGGTGGTCCTGGTGGTGGGGGTCCGGTGGTGGGGCCAGGCGGTTTTAATAATAGGTATCAGGAATCAGGTAAATACAATTTTACCATTGTAAGTGATCAGGGAGAAGTTAAACAGGCTTTGGATATTAGGGATGCAGATACAGGATGGATACTGTTAGGTACTTATAGCTTTTCAGCAGATACAGCACTGGTTGAACTTTCTAATAAGTCAGAATTGAGCATGATATTTGCCGATGCAGTAAAATTTGTAAAGCAATAAACAATTAAATCAATAAAAATGAATCCATTAACAATTAAATCATTATCAAAAATTGCTGTGTTGTGTATTGTACTTTTATTTGGAATTCAAAGTACAAATGGACAGGAATTATTAACACTTGAAAAAGCGTTGCAATATTCGGAAACTCAAAGCCCGGATATTATTAAATCGAAATTGAGTATTGAACGGCAAAAGAAAACTCTTGATGCCCAAAATGCTGCTTTAAAATCAAGATTCTCGCTTGCTGTTAACCCGGCAAATTATAGTCGGAACAGAAGATTTGATACAAGATTTTCCGATTGGTACACTAGTGAAAACTTTACATCAAGTACCAGATTCACGGTATCACAACCGATATTACTAACAGATGGAACCATTTCACTGAATAATGAATTAGGTTGGCAAAGCAGCACTTCCGATGTTAATAGTGTAATTACAACAAACCAGGTTTTTTACAATAATTTGTATTTAAGCGTTACCAGCCATTGTTTACATACAACAAATTAAAAATGAATCTTAAGCAGCTGGAATTAAATTACGAAAATGCCAACATCAGTTATGCTTTACAGCGGTTAAATATGGAGAAAAATGTAACACAACAATTTTACAATGTTTATGTGTTACAGGAAAACCTGCGAATTGCCAAAAATGAGTTAGCTAATACTCAGGCAAATTACGATATTACAAAAAGCAAAACAGATGAAGGCATGGTTGCTATGGAAGAGTTATATCAGGCGGATTTAAACCTTATGCAATCAAAGTCAACAGTGCAAGACAGAACGGTTAGTTATGAAAATGCAAAGGACCAGTTAAAATTAACATTAGGGATGGATCTTTACTCCGATTTTTCGATAGTTAATCCCGATGTTTCAACCGAAGAGCCTGTTAAAGTAGATGTTGATAAGGCCATAGAAAATGGTCTTAATACCAGGATGGAACTCCGTCAGCGGGAAATTGATATTCAGAACAGTGAATTTACAATGATTCAAACAAAAGCGCAAAATGAATTCTCACGGGGATTTGAGTTTAAGGCTGGGTATCACCGGTGATGATCCAACTCTCAGCAAAATATACTCGAAAGAAAATATTGTGAATAATCCTTCAGTATCTCTATCTTTCAATATTCCAATTATCGACTGGGGTGAAAAAAAGGCAAGGATAGCAGCACAGGAAGCTGCAATGGAATCGGTTAAAATCGATTTTGATCAGCAAAAGAAAAATATTATCATTTCTATTCGCCAAGCTGTCAGGGGTTTGGAAGGTGATTGGAACCAGATACAAATTGCAAAACAAAATCAGAAGAATGCCGATTTAACCTATGCACTTGCCCAGGAAAGATACAATAACGGTGAATTAACCGGTATGGATATGAATTTGCAGCAACAACAACTTTCAAATGCGGAAATATCATTTGCACAGGCACAAATTAATTATAAAATTGATTTGCTGAATTTAAAAATACAGGCATTGTACGATTTTGAAACCAATACAGCAGTAGTACCAGAAGAATTATATTTAAACAATAATAAAAATTAAACCAGAAATAAATCAATTGTAAAATGAAAAATATTAAATTATTTCTCTTGTTAGGGGTTGTTGCAGCTGTTGTTTCCTGCAGTAATCAAACCCAAAATGTGAGCACCGAGTTAGCTTCTCCTGTTTCTGTCGAGAACGTTACGTTACAGGGTATCAGGCAGTACATCAACACTACCGGAACAGCTAAGGCTGCATCGGAGGTAACACTCTCTACCGAGATGACTGGTAAATATAATATCGTTAATAATCCACAAACCGGCAAACCTTTTAAAATTGGTGACAAAGTAAAAGAAGGACAAGTGATTATTCATCTTGAAGATGAAGAGTATGTAAATAATATTGGGTTGAATACATTAGAACTTAATAAGCAAATTTCAGAAGATGAATATAATAAACAGAAGTCACTTTTGGATAAAGGCGGGGCTACTGAATTCGACGTAAGAAATGCCGATGTTTCAAGGTTAAATGCGCAAAAAAATTATCAAACTGCACTTGTTAATCTTGCAAAAATGGATGTAAAAGCACCTTTTGACGGGATAATTGTGGACCTTCCTTATTATACTGAAGGTACCATTGTTAATTCAAATACACAGGTGGTGTCGTTAATGAATTATGCCAAGATGTATTTGGAAATCAATTTACCTGAAAAGAACATTCCTGATGTTTCTCTGGGGCAAAAAGCATTAATTACCAGTTATACATTAACTGAAGATACTCTGATGGGAACTGTTACCGAACTTTCACCTATGATTAGTACTGAAACCCGTACATTTAAGGGTACTATCCAAATAGCTAATCCTGACTTAAAACTACGCCCGGGAATGTTTGTTAAAGCCGATATTATTACTGCTCAGAAAGACAGCGCGATTGTTATTCCAAAGGATCTTATTATGTCGAATAATCGTGGAAAATATGTCTTTATTGTTGGTAACAATAATACTGCGGAACAGCGAATGATAAGTATTGGTTTACAAAATGAGGACAATGTTGAAGTTATTGACGGACTGAAGAAAAACGATCGTTTAATAACAGATGGTTTTGAAACTTTACGTAACCGTTCAAAAATTACTATAGTACTATAAGAACTCCTTCGGGATCTTATTAGAAAATTGATTAACATGAAGAAATTAACTGAATTTTCTATCAATTACCCGATAACCATTTTGATGGTAGTCCTGGGAGTTATTCTTTTAGGCTACATATCATTTGATAAATTGGGGATTGATTTATTTCCAGACTTGAATTCGCCAAAGATTTTTGTCGAAATACAGTCTGGTGAACGGCCACCTGAAGAAATGGAAAAACAATACGTGGAAAACATCGAAGCATTGGCAATTCGTCAATCTGATGTTATTCAGGTTACTTCTGTTTCAAAAGTAGGTACAGCTCAAATAACTGTTGAATATGCCTGGAACAAAGACATGGATGAAGCATTTCTGGATTTACAGAAAGCTTTAAATTCTGTTACTGGCCTCGACGACATGCAAATAACCCAGCACGATCCAAATACTTCCCCGGTAATGATTATCGGATTGACTCATAACGAAATAAAAGATATGAACCAACTCCGTAAAGTTGCTGAAAACTATATAAGAAATGAATTAGTGAGGCTGGAAGGAGTTGCAGAGGTTGACCTTTCGGGGCAGGAAGAAAGTGAAATTGTTATTAATACAGATCCTTACCGATTGGAATCTCAAAATCTTACGGTTGATGATATTACTTCCCGAATTAACGCTTTCAACCGAAGCGTGTCAGGCGGAAGAATTAGTGAACTGGGAACACAGTATATCGTGAAGGGGATAAGTTTGCTTCAGACTACCGAGGATTTTGAAAATATGATTGTTGGCTATAAAGCTGTTCGTGCTGAAACTGGTACAGGCCAGTCAAATATTGAAATGGCGCCCATTTATTTGAAAAATGTGGCAACAGTTACACAGCAGAATACTCAACCAACTAATATTATTCATATTAATGGGGAACGTTGTATAGGTTTGGCTGTTTACAAAGAAACACAATATAACACCGTAAAAGCAGTTGACCAGGTTAGTAAAGCGCTGGTTAATATTGAAAAAGCATTGCCAGGATATAATCTGACAATAGTATCTAACCAGGGTAAATTTATTAGCTCGGCAATAAAAGAGGTACAGAATTCAGCTTTGCTGGGTATTTTGCTGGCTGTTTTCGTTTTATTTTTATTCCTGAGACGTGTCGGGACCACGTTAATCGTGAGTGTTGCCATTCCGATTTCAATTATTGCCACATTTAATCTAATGTATTTTAATCACCTCACCATTAATGTAATGACTTTAGGTGGTTTAGCGCTCGGTGCAGGTATGCTCGTTGATAACGCAATTGTGGTGATGGAGAATATTTTCAGAAACCATGAAAACGGTATGAGTGTAAAAGATGCTGCGATAACAGGAACTGCGCAGGTTGGAGGAGCAATTACGGCCTCAACATTAACAACTATAGTTGTTTTCCTTCCTATTGTTTATTTACATGGCGCTTCGGGAGAACTATTTAAAGACGAGGCGTGGACTGTAGCCTTCTCCTTACTATCATCACTATTTGTTGCAATATTTCTTATCCCAATGATGTACCACCGGCTTTATAGAAACAAAAAAGTTGTGGTAAAACAAAAATCGGTAAAACTTGGAGGTTATGCCCGCTTACTCGATAAAATTCTGAAAGTTAAATGGCTTATTATTGCTGGCGCAATTGTTCTTATTGGAGCAACATATCTGATTTTGCCAAGTATTGGTACTGAATTTATGCCAAAAACTGAAAGCAGTGAATTTACAATTGATGTAAAACTTCAGGAAGGCACAGAGTTGGAACGGACCGATGCAACTGTGAAAAATATTGAGGCTATTGTAAAAGAATATTTGGGAGATAATCTGAAATTGATTTATTCTCATGTTGGTCCAACTCACAGGGATTGCGGGTGATGAAAATCGGTCTTTCAGGGTGATAATACTGCTCAAATAAAGATAGCGTTAAAGGAAGGTTCTCCGATTACGTCTGCAATGGTTATTGAAACTATTGATAATATGACTTCGAATGTTGACGGGTTGGAAGTAAGTTTCTCGCAAGAAGAAAGCGCACTGAAAACCATACTTGGAACCGACGAAGCTCCGGTAGTTGTGGAAGTACGTGGCGAAGAGATGGGCGAAATTGAAAATGTTGTAAATGAAGTAAAACAGCGAATGTTGGGAATGAATGAGCTGTTTAACGTTCAAACGTCAATAGAAAATGGTGCCCCGGAGATTGAGATTAAAGTAGATAGAACAAGAGCTGGTGTTTATAATATTGATGTTGCAAACGTTATAAGTCAACTGCAATCACAGTTAGATGGACAAGATGCCGGGCAATTGGAAACCGATGGTGAAATGGAAGATATTGTTATAAAAGTTCCGGAAAAAGGATTATCTGATATCGGTGCTTTAACAATTACTTCGGGTAATCAGGTTTTCAGATTAGATGAAATTGCCACTATTATCATATAGTGTTTCTCCTAAAGAAATATTTAGAAGAAATCAAACAAGAATTGGAAAAGTTACAGCTCAAATGGCTCAGGGTGCTGCTCTCGACCAGGTTTCTAAAAAAATTATACAGGAAACTTCAGACATTGAGCTAAGACCAGATTACAGCATAAAAGTTACGGGTGATGAAGAAAAAAGACAGGAATCCATGAAGAATCTTGGTTTTGCCCTATTACTTTCGATAATACTCGTTTACATGGTAATGGCATCGCAATTTGAATCATTAGTCCATCCGTTTACCATTTTACTTACTATTCCACTGGCAGTTGTTGGAAGTATTCTCACGTTTTTCATTATGGGTAAAAACTTTCAACATAATGGCGGTTATAGGGGTAATTATGCTGGCAGGTATTGCTGTAAACAATTCCATTATTCTGGTTGACCGAATAAACCAGCTAATTCGGGAAGGAGTGCCAAGAAGAGATGCAATTTTGCAAGCTGGTCAACAACGAATCAGGCCAATTATTATGACAAGTTTAACTACTATTTTGGCGTTGTTGCCGTTAACCATAGGTTTTGGTGAAAGTGCATCATTACGTTCACCAATGGCTCTTGCCGTTATTGGAGGTTTAACAACTTCAACACTTATGACATTAGTAGTTATTCCATGTGTTTTTGATGTTCTGGACAGATTTAAGGATCTTTTTGTGAGAAGAAAAGAATCGTTGGTAGAACAATAATAATAAAAAGAAATTTCAAAGGATGAATTTCATCATAAATAGAAAAGTACTCATAAGTATGTTGTTTATCGGGCTTACCTTATTAGGGTATGTCTCGTATAAACAACTACCTGTTGAGTTAATGCCAAATGCTGAACTTCCTACCCTGAGTGTCCAGATTAGTTCCCGGAACGAAGTCGATCCGAACTATATGGAAAAACAGGCAGTTATTCCAATCGAAGGAGCGATAGGAACAATGGAAGGAATTGAAAGGATGGAAACTTCTATAAATAGCCGGTCTGCTACCATTCAGGTTGATTTCAAACAGAATGTCAATACAAAATATTTATTTCTTCGGCTTCAGGAAAAAATTGATCAGGCGGCTGTAACACTGGATGATAACTTTACGGTAAATGTAAACCGAAATTCAGGGAATACTTCAAGTGTTTTTATGGAACTTCAGGTCAGGGGGAGTGATGGCGCCGACAGGGTACGAAATGTTGTAGATGAAGAAATTACAAATAAAATTGAAAATATTGACGGAATTGCTTCTGTTGAGGTATTTGGGGGGCAGGAAAAGTCAATAGAAGTTACCTACGATAAAGCAGCTTGTGAAGCTTATGATATTACTCCTTCCGAAATTCAACGCGCAATTGCCAGTGGTTCAACACAAAGAACATTTGCAGGCTATTTGCACGATTCAAAAAAACAATATTTTGTTTTGGTTACTTCGGAATATAAAAGTGTTTCGGACATTGAAAATATTGTTGTTGCCGACGGGCCAATTTATTTAAAAGATGTTGCCAATGTTTATTTTGGGGTAAAAGAGGTTGAAACAATAAGCAGGGTTAATGGATTGGAATCTGTTTCTATGGTTATTTACAACGAATCGCAAGCCAACCTGATCGATTTATCTCACGAAGTCCAGAAAGAAATAGATAAGCTTAATAAAGAACTTGTTTCAAAAGATGTTGAAATTGTTGTTCAAACAAACGTTGCAGAAACAATGGAGGACAACATCGACCAAATCATGAATTTAGCTTTGGTTGGAGGATTAATGGCAATCTTTGTTTTATGGATGTTCCTTAAAAATTTGAAGATTGTATCGTTTATCGCTCTTGCTATTCCAATATCTGTATTTACTTCGTTCAACCTGTTTTATGCGTTTAACATTTCGCTTAACAGTTTAACTCTTGTAGGATTGGTGCTGGCGATAGGGATGCTCCTCGATAACAGTGTTGTTGTGCTGGAGAATATTTATCGATTATCGGGTAAAAGGTATGATGCTAAACGAGCGGTTGTTCAGGGCACAAAAGAAGTTTGGCGATCAATAGTTGCTGCAACATTAACAACGGTTACCGTTTTTCTTCCGTTTATTTTTTCATCTGATTACCAGATACGTTTACTGGGAAACAACATTGGGGTTTCCATTGTGTCAACTTTAATGGTTTCACTTTTCGTGGCATTGTTGCTTATTCCAATGGCAGCGCATTTGCTGTTAAGAGGAAAAGCTTCGCATAATATCTTTTATGAAAAGGTTACAACAAATAACCGAATCATTCAAATTTATATTTTACTGTTAAAGTCGAGCTTAAGAAAACCGGCCGGTACAATAATTGGGGCTATTATTGTATTCTTTATTACTATTTTTATTACGCTGGCAATGAGTGTTTCTTCACTTCAGGAAGTTGAAAGTGACCAGTTCCAGATTTCGGTTACAATGCCAACCGGTTCAACACTCGAAACTACAGATTTGATGGTGCAGGACATCGAAGGAAGGTTAAAGGATATTCCTGAAATACAAGATGTTGCATCAAATATACAAGCCGAAGATGCTTCGTTGACCGTTACATTAAAAGATGATTTTAAGAGAAATTAATAATCGGTAGTGTTTCTGAAATTAAGACTGATATTCAGAACAAAGTAAATAATATAAGACAGGCAGATATTACCGTTGCCTCTACATCTTCAGCTGCTGCTGGTGGTAGTTCAGGGTTCTCGAAGTGGAAGTCAAAATTTCAGCAGTATGTTGGGTATTGGTACCAACCAGGAACAGATTATTATTAAAGGTGAGAATTTTGAAGTAATGAGAGGAGTTGCCGAGGATTTGCAATATTATATTGAAGATCTCGAATCAATTCAAAATGTTCGAACTAATATTTCAAGAAATCAGCCTGAAATACATATGTATTTTAATCCGTTATTACTTACTGAATACGGACTCAATTTGAATAATGTAACGTCTGAACTTGGATCATTTTCCAGTGAATTTTCATCGGGTGCAACTTTCAGACAAGGTGATCAGGATTATGATATCATAATTAAGGAACAAAAAACCGACGAAGAAGAGGAGAATGCGACTGATCAGAGAAATATGGATGATTTGCGACGTCTTCCTGTTACTAATTCTTCCGGAGCAACTTATGATTTGCAGGATTTTACTGATTTGGTATATGCCGACGGGATGGCAAGGTTTAACCGTGTTAACCAGGAAAAACAAATCGAAGTTACTTATAGCTTTGTTAGTGATGCACAGGAATCTAACGATTTGCTTGATGCTTATCGTTTAGAGATCGATGATATTGTTGCAAATTATAAACTTCCTGCCGGGGTGGCTGTTGAAGTAGTTCATGAAGAGAATCAGTATAATGAATTTTATTTCCTTATTGGAGCTGCATTCATTTTAATCATTATGATTCTTGCATCTGTTTTTGAATCGTTGATTATTCCGTTTGTATTAATGTTCTCAGTGCCACTGGCAGCAATAGGTTCATTGCTTGCAATACTTTTAACTGGTAACAGTTTACTAAATGCAAATACATTAATGGGCTTTTTAATTTTGCTGGGAGTTGTTGTAAACAATGGAATTATATTAATTGATTACACGAATATTCTTCGTAAAAACGGATTCCGTAAATCAAGGGCATTAATGACTGCCGGGTTATCAAGGGTTCGTCCGATTTTAATTACTGCAATAACAACCATTGTCGCGATGGTTCCTTTAGCAATGGGAAAAGCTGAATATGTAGGTGCTATTGGGGCTCCGTTTGCAATAACTGTAATTGGGGGTTTGTCATTTAGTACAATTTTAACATTGGTATTTATACCAACATTGTATGCAGGGTTAGAAAATGCACTTAACTGGATTAAATCGTTCATTGGGGTCTTAAAGCTTTCCAACTGGTAATATTTGTGATCGGAATGCGTTTACATTTATTTCAGGGTTGAAGATTTTATTTGGCAAATGCTTGATTTTATGATGATTCTTGTTGCAGTTCCGGGTATTACGGCATTTGTAATGACCAGTTTACGTCAGGCCAGCTCAACGGTAATTGATGAAAATGCTTCGATTACAATAAAAATCAGGAAGCTGGTTAAAATATATGATCGCGATAACAAGTTCGTCCGTGAATGGAAATCAGGAATTAAGATAAGAGAACGTGCAGGATTGCTAAAGGATTATAAATCAGTTCGCGATTTTTATGATCTTGTATGGCAACTGCCATTATTCATTTTCAGTGTATATTTTACATTTTTCTATCTTGAAAGTAATTTCTGGATGTGGGTATTCTCACATGGAGTATATTTCTTTTTATTCTTTTATTTGTTCCTGTTAACCAGGTTTTGATAAATAAGTACGAAGCTACTTCGAAAGAAATCTATTTGAAATTAGCTCGAATAATCAGAAATATAATTTACTGGGTTATACCGTTGGTATTCTTGTATATATTTTTCCGTCGTTGGGAAAATATAGGGATGGTAATATTTGTTGGTGCAATTTGGATGTTGATTTTGTTAATTTATAGCTCTGGCGATTATATTCAAAAGAAAAATTTGAATATTGCCCGAATATCAGGCAGGTTCAGCACATTAAGAAGAGGATATTTCAACGTTGTAAGGCAAATACCAATTATTGGTAAACGGAAAAATCCTTTCAGGGCTTTGAACGGTGTTTCACTTGAAATTAATACAGGTATGTTTGGGTTACTTGGCCCTAACGGTGCTGGTAAATCTACCATGATGAGGACTATTTGCGGAATTCTGGAGCAGAGTTATGGTAAAATCTGGATAAACGGATTAGACACTCAGAAATACAGGGAAGAACTACAGGGATTAATTGGTTATTTGCCACAGGCATTTGGAACTTATGAAAACATGTCTGCATGGGAATTTCTGGATTATCAGGCTATCTTGAAAGGTATTACCGACACAAAAGTTAGAAACGAGCGGATGGAATATGTGCTGAAAAATGTTCATATGTACGATAGAAGAAACGATAAAATCGGATCGTTCTCTGGTGGTATGAAACAGCGTATCGGTATTGCTCAGATTTTATTGAACTTGCCTCGTATTTTGGTTGTTGACGAACCAACAGCCGGTCTTGATCCAAGGGAAAGAATACGTTTCCGTAATCTGCTTGTTGAATTAAGCCGCGAAAGAATTGTAATATTTTCAACCCATATTATAGAAGATATTTCAAGCTCCTGTAACCAGGTGGCTGTTATTAATCGCGGTAACCTGAAATATTTCGGAGATCCAAACGATATGCTGAAAATAGGAAACAACCTTGTATGGCAGTTTAGTATTGCTGCAAAAGATTTCGATGATTATCCAAATAAACAGATGATAATCCAACACATGCGTGATGGTGAAAATATTAAGGTTCGTTGTCTGTCTAAAGGGAAACCTGCTGAAAATGCGATAAATGTATCTCCGCATCTCGAAGATGCCTATTTATGTTTACTTAAGGATCTTGCATAAAAAAAGAAAAGTAAATGAGTAAAAAAATAAATTTTAAAAACCGGGCATACATTTTTTTTAAAATGATACGGTATAATTTGAGAATCATTTTCGCCAATAAATTTATTTGGTTTTTATTGGCAGCGTTGGGTGTCTTTTTGTTTTTTGCAATACAATCGGTTATAAATCAGGATACTATTACAGAAGGCACTATTTACACACTTTTGATATTCCCGGGGATATTACTTATATTTTATCCATCCGTGTTTGGGATTCAAAATGATGATGACTCAAGGATGTTGGAAATATTGTTTGGGATACCGAATTACAGGTATAAAGTTTGGTTGGTGCGTTTGATTATGATTTACGCTTTGGTGTTTATCATGATACTCCTGTTTGCAGGGTTGGCATCTATACTTTTGTACGAAATTGGCATATTTGAAATGTCGTACCAGTTAATGTATCCGGTAGTATTTATGGGTTCAATGGCTTTTATGTTTTCAACGTTAATTAAAAATGGAAACGGAACTGCAGTTGTAATGGTATTGTTCGGTGTAGCATTAATTATTCTCGCAGATGTTTTAGCCACATCACAATGGAATGTTTTTCTGAATCCTTTTCAGATTCCTGATAATTTAAATGAAGTAATCTGGCAGGGACTTCTGTCCAAAAACAGGATATTTCTGGGAGTGGGAATAGTTGTATTTATTTTGTATGGCTTATTTAATCTTCAGAAGCGAGAGCGATTTGTATAAAATAGTTAAGGCCAGACTTTAAAGTCTGGCCTTTTTTTAGAGTTACACTTGTCTCCCTCAAACTTTTTGTTTTTTCTAATCCACAAACTGGATATACAAATACATTAACTTTTTAAGCCAATTTTAAGAAAGGTCTAATCTGTTTTAAACCATCCTGTGCATAGATTTACAGAAAAAAAGTACATCATGATTTCAGCAACACATTTTCATGCAATGATTATCCATTTCCCAATTGCTTTAGTAATGGCAGGTTTTTTTTCAGAAATTTTGGGAATGGTCACAAAAAAAGATTTTTTCAAAAATGTAGCACTATTCCTTCTTCTACTGGGAGCAGTAGGGGCAATTGTTGCTTATGTAAGTGGTAATCTGGCCGGTAACGGAATTGAAGAAGGACCGCTCAAAAATCCACTGGATTTACATGAAAGAGCAGCCACTATCACACTTTGGTTGGTTGTTATTCTAGCTTTGTTTCGTGTGACTGTATTGTATTTCAAACATAGCCGACGTTGGATTATCTGGGTCTCTGTTCTTCTTTTTGCAGTCTTGGCAGGTTCTGTAACAGTTACGGGTTATTTAGGTGGGCAATTGGTCTATAAACATGCTGCCGGAGTGCAATTGGCGCTACCTGATTTTGGCGATTTCTCTGATGAAAATTAAATCTTTCAGTAACTTTGAAACTGATTAAGCAAAAATTAAATTATGCGAATACTGATTGTGGAAGATGAAGCATCGATTGCCAATTTTGTCCGCGACGGTTTGGAAGAGGAAGGATATGCGGTTGATGTCGCTAACAACGGTAAACAAGGCTTGCAACTTGCTCTCGACTATTTGGAAGAATATGATGTTATTTTACTCGACTGGATGTTGCCTGGCCTCTCCGGAATAGAAATATGCCGTAATATAAGGAAGCAAAACAAAGTAGTTCCTGTAATTTTCTTAACAGCCAAAGATACTGTTGATGATGTGGTTTTTGGCCTTGAAACGGGCGCTGATGATTATATTCGCAAGCCTTTTTCGTTTGAAGAACTACTGGCGAGAATTCGTGTTCATATGCGAAAAGGCGAAACACAACCGATACTTTTTTCAGCAGCAGGAATTGAAATGGATATTGAAAAACACACCGTTTCGAAAAACGGGTTACCTGTGGAGTTAACGCAAAAAGAATTCTCATTACTTGAATATTTTTTACGAAATAAAGGCAAAGTTTGCCGCCGAACTGGAATTATAGAAAAAGTGTGGGACATTCATTTTGATTACGATACATCGGTGATCGACGTATATGTAAATGCGTTACGAAAAAAACTGGATGAACCCGGAAAATCTTCTGTAATTATTACAGTGCGTGGTGTTGGTTATAAAATAGAGGAAGAATGGGCTTAAAATTTAAAAACAGAATTGCCCTTTTTAACACACTCGCAGTAGCTTTTACAACAGCTTTGGTTTTTTTTGCCATATGTTTTGTAGTTTATAAAACAGCCTACAATCATCTTGATGATGACATCAGTGCGGAAAGAGAAGAAGTGACCAGTAATTTGTTCTTGCTTCAGGATTCCATAATTATTAATAAAATGCCTGAATGGGAAGAAGCTGAACACCGTCAGGTAGAGGTAAATCCCACCTTTTTGCAGGTAAAAGACACGAGTGGAAATGTAATTTTTCGCTCGGCAAATCTACCTGGGAACCAGGTGCTTGAAAATCCAAAAAAAAAAGGAAATACTTTTTATAATGGTGAAATAGACAAACAAATAGTCCGGCTGGGGCAATTTCCGATAAATGATGAAAACGGAAAAGAAATCGGCGAATTGACCATTGCCGTTTCCAGGGAAGAATCATTTAATGTATTGAATAATTTAATCTGGGTTCTAATCATTTCGTTTCCTATTGTCCTGTTGGTTCAGTTCTTTTCATTATCGGTTGCTGCATCGCGGGCCATTAAACCGGTGCACCAGCTTATTGCATCTGCTTCTGTCATCGACGATTCAACTATTGGTAAAAAATTAAAATTACCAGCTCATAAAGATGAACTGTACGATCTTACACAAACCATTAACGATTTGCTTGAGAGGATTGAGAAAAGTATGATACAGCAAAAACAGTTTACCAGCGATGCTTCTCATGAAATCCGTACACCCCTTTCAGCAATTCGCGGTACATTGGAAGTACTTATTCGCAGGAAACGAACGCCAGGAAATTTATGAAGAAAAAATTTCCGGAATCATACAAATGGTTGATCGTTTGGATGCTTTGCTAGAACAGCTGCTTCAGCTGGCACGCATCGATTCAGGAAAAACCATAGTCAGAAATGAATCGATTCTTACTTTTTCCTGTTGTTTCAAGCATTAAACAAAAATGGGAAATACATGCTGCAGACAAAAACATTACGATCTATTCAAATCTTTCTGCAGATGTCCAGGTGAAAGGAGACAAATTCTTTCTCGAACTGATGATTGATAATTTAGTAAACAATGCAATTAAATACGGCAAAAAAAACGGGCATGTGTTGCTTAGCTGGAATACAAATCCACAAACGTTATCAATCGAAGACAATGGAATTGGTATTTCACAGAAACATCTGCCCTTTATTTTTAACCGGTTTTACCAGGCCGACGAATCCAGGAGTTCTGCAATTAAAGGAAGTGGGCTAGGACTCTCTATTGTACAAAAACTTGCTGTTTTGCAAAATATTCACTAAATGTAACGAGCCAGGAAGGAGTGGGTACCACCTTTTCGTTACATTTCCCTTCCTGAATTCCAGTGGGTGTATTCCCTATCTTCCGATTTAATCGGGATACTGTGAGGAGTTTCAATTTATTAAGAAGATTTTAAGAATTGCTTAAGGAAGTTTAAAACAGAGCAGTTGCATCTTTGTACCATAAAATAAAATTCTAAAAACAATACAAAATGAAAAAGACAATCTATTACAGTTTTTACAGCAGTTGCTACGGTAATGTTGCTGTTCCCTTTTACGGGTAATTCATCGAATGCCGGAAAAACCGGCACTGAAGCTACAGTATCAGCAACACCAAATGCGACAGAGTTGAATTATGAAAACATGAAAGAAGCCTTTAAAGGCGAAACTACTGCCAGTGCTAAATATGCTGCGTATAGTAAAAAAGCTGAGGAAGAAGGTTACCATGAAATTGCAATGCTGTTTAAAGCTGCATCTACTTCCGAAAAAGTTCATGCAGGAAATCACAAAGCTGTTTTAAAAGAAGGAAAACAAGAAGTTCCGTCTTTCACTCCTGAATTTACTGTAAAATCTACAAAAGAAAATCTGAAAGATGCAATTGCCGGTGAAACGTATGAAATTACAACCATGTATCCTGAATTTATTGTAAATGCCAATAAAGCAGGAAACCAGTTCTCGTTAATGAGCCTGAATTACGCTTATAAAACAGAGCAGAAACATAAACCAATGTATGAAAATGCGTTGGCAGCATTGGAAAGTAACAAAGTAAAATCGTTGCCTGTTGTTTTTTATGTTTGTCCGACTTGCGGAAACACTTACGATACGGAAGCACCAACCCGTTGTGGTATATCAATGACAAGTTCAGAAAAGTTTATCAAAATCGACACGCTGTAAATAATTGGTAATGTTGATTCAGGTTAAGATCCCGGAGAAATCCGGGATCTTTTTGTTTGTTACCTTTTTATTTTCTGAAATATTGTTTCTGAATTGAAAGTGATTTACATATAAGGCAATTAATAACAGGAAATATCTAAATTTGTCACCCAAATAAAATTAAATGGAGCGAAGAGAAGTTGAGATAATGGCACCGGTTGGTTCGTATGAATCGTTAATGGCTGCAATTCAGGGCGGGGCAGGTTCGGTGTATTTTGGTGTGGAACACCTGAATATGCGGTCGCGCTCTTCCAATAATTTCTCGCTCGACGATCTCCGTAAAATTGTGGAGATTGCTTCCAAAAACAGGGTAAAAACCTATCTCACGCTCAATGTCGAAATTTTTGACGGTGAACTACAGCAGATGCATGAGGTTCTCAGGGCAGCAAAAAATGCAGGCGTTTCTGCAGTAATCGCTGCCGATGTTTCAGTGATTCAATTTGCAAGATCAATAAATCTTGAAGTTCATATTTCTACCCAGGTAAATATTACAAACATAGAAGCTGTGAAATTTTATGCCATGTTTGCCGATGTTGTGGTGCTGGCACGTGAAATGAATTTAGGCCGTGTTTGGGAAATCAGCAACCAGATAAAAAAAGAATATATCACCGGCCCGTCAGGGAAGTTAATTCGGTTGGAAATGTTTGCTCACGGTGCGCTTTGTATGGCAGTTAGTGGTAAATGTTACCTCAGTTTACATGAAATGAACTCTTCGGCAAACCGCGGTGCATGCTTGCAAACCTGTCGTCGGGCGTACATTGTAACCGATAAGGAAACCGGTGCCGAAATTGAGATCGACAATGAGTACATCATGTCGCCCAAAGATTTGAAAACCATTCATTTTCTGAATAAAGTAATGGATGCAGGTGTTTCAGTACTTAAAATTGAAGGGCGTGCCCGTTCGGCGGAATATGTAAAAACTACAGTAGAATGTTACCGTGAAGCCGTTGACGCATATTTCGAAAATACGTTTACACCTGAAAAGGTGGAAAGATGGAATAACCGGCTGGCATCGGTATTTAACCGTGGTTTCTGGGATGGTTATTATCTGGGGCAGCGATTGGGTGAGTGGAGCAAAAACTACGGTTCGCTGGCAACAAAACGTAAATTATACCTTGGGAAATGCACCAATTATTTTTCCAACATTAAAGTTGCTGAATTTAAACTTGAAACCAACAATCTGAAAGTGGGAGACGAGATCATTATTTCAGGCCCGACTACTGGTGTTGTTGAAACCCTCGTAAAAGAAATCAGGGTTGAACTGGAACCGGTAGAAGAAGGGAAAAAAGGAGAGCGGATTTCGGTTCAGATAGACAAAAAGTTAAGACGAGCTGATAAATTGTACAAGCTTATTGATGCAAAAGATGTAAAAGAGCGTAGATAATTATTTGTCATAAACATAAGTGTTTTTTTCATTTGAGCATAACTAAAAAAGCGGTGAATTCACCGCTTTTTCGTAAACAACTAATAACTCTTTAAACCTTGTACAATTCAACAACCAATCAATCGCGTAGCGAATATGCTAAGCAATTTATACAAAGTGCGATGAAGGGTACGAACAAGATTGTTTTTTTGTTTCAAATTGCAGGGTTTTAAATTATATTAACTCAAATATAGAGAGGATAAAAAGTAATGTCCATATTAATTAAACATATTTGAATCGTTTAATATTCCGTTTTGGTGTTTTTTCAAACTCTTCATTAACTAGCTCAATTTTAGCTATCTGTTCATATTTAGGAAGTACCGCATTTATTTTTTTCCGGTTTTCTTCCATAATTTCAGGAATTGTTTTTTCATCAATTTTGTCCTGGCTAATTGCTTCAAAGTCGGGGAAAACCAAAGCTACAAGTTTATGATTACGTTCGGTTACAACACATTCAGCTACATAGATTTGATTATTTAGTTTGGCTTCAATTTCTTCCGGATAAATATTTTGTCCAGATGGACCTAAAATCATATTTTTCGATCGTCCGCGGATAAAAATAAATTGTTCATTATCAATAATTCCCAGGTCGCCTGTTTTTAACCAGCCATCATCGGTGAAACTTTCTTTGGTTGCTTTTTCATTTTTGAAATAACCCAGCATTACATTTTCACCTTTAACCTGTATTTCTCCAACTACATTAAACGGGTCTTCTGAATCAATTCTTACTTCCATTCGGTCAACTAAACGACCGGCCGATCCCGTACGGGTTTTTTTCCATGCTTCATAGCTGATTAATGGCCCGCACTCCGTCATTCCATAACCAATAGTGAATGGGAAATGAATCCTTTTAAAGAATTTTTCAACATCGGCATTTAATGGTGCCCCGCCAATAACAATTTCAAAAAATCTTCCACCAAATGTTTCTAATAGCTTAGCTTTTATTTTTTTCAGCAAGAAAGCAGAAATTCCCGGAATTGCCAGCAGAATTTTCATAACTGGTTTTTCCAGTGTCGGTTGCAGGCGTTTTCTGTAAATCTTTTCAATAATAAGAGGAACGGACAAAATCAGGTGTGGCCGTACTTCGCTGAAAACTTTTGTAAGCAAAATCGGTGACGGCATTTTATTCAAAAAAGTAATATGACAACCTAACGTAACCGGGAATAGAAATTCAAATAACAACCCGTAAACATGAGCCATTGGAAGAAATGAAACAATTTTGTCCCCTGATTTCAAGGGCATGTGATTTTGTGCAAAAATTATGTTTGAAACCAGACTTCTTTCGGGAATTAAAACTCCTTTTGTAAATCCTGAAGTTCCTGAAGTATAGGAAATCACGCAAGTTTGATCTTTCTGCCATTCTTCAAATGAAAAACTTTCTATTGTTAAAGTGTTCTCACGATAATATTGAAATGCATCATTTAGTTTGGTTTTGGTATTTTCATTTTTTGCACTTGACAAAGAAAAATCTTCCAAAACAATTACTGCCTGAAGATTTTCCGCTTTGTTCATGTCAATTTTTCCAATTAATGATTTTGCTGCAATTACAATTTTGACTTCCGAATGATTAATAATATGATTTGTATCTGTTTCATTAAAATCGGGTAATACAGGAACAATAATAAACTTTGCAGAAATAGCGGATAAAAAAGTTGCTCCCCAATGTGCTGAATTTCGTCCCAGTACGGCAATTTTATCTCCCTTCTGTAAGCCCATAAACTGGTAAAAAAGATGAAGCGACTTTATGATTTTTGCAATATCGCTGTACTTAAAATTGTTTCCCTCATAATCTGAAAAAACCAAATTATTCCAGTTTTTGTGAAATGCATCAGAGTAAAGATTAGCTAAAGTTTGATTTGTCATGATTCAGGATATTTTTCAGCTAAATTTATTAAAATAACCCGAACGAGCATATATAAATATTATCACAAAAAAACTCCGGGCAATTACCCGGAGTTCTGTTGTCTTTTGCTGTCAAGATTAGTATTTGAGGTAATACCTAATTTTAACATCAAACAACTTTAATAATTCAAAATGCAAAGCATTTATTTTAATTCTGTTTATTTTACTTCGACTACTGCATATTTTGAGTACTTCCAGAATTCATCCGGATTTTCAATTTTTAGATAAGCAATCTGGTCATTATCATAAATATACCGGTATGAACTGTCGGGATGTTGTGAAATCATTTCTGCTTTTTTTGAGAATATCGGAAATACGTCTGTACTTCTCTTATCAACTTCTGTAAAAGAACTGTCTTTCAGGTTCGGCTGAATTGTTTCACTTCTGCCAATCCCCAGAAATCCACCGTCTTTCTTAACAACACCATTATCTTTTAGTTCTTTATAGGTTCCCATGGCAAAATATGCCTTGTTCAATTCATCATCTTTCTTTGTAATGATTTCTGATTTCATTTCCAATGAATCGTCTTTCATTACAAGCGCATTATCTTTTTCCTGAATATTGGATGTTAGATTGGTCACTTTTTCATCCATTTGTGCAATTTGTTCATCACGCTGTTGAAGCTGCTGTTTGAACTGTTCAATGCTTGCATTTTGTTCTTCTACATTTTTAGTAAGCTCAGCAATTTTGTTTTTAAATGAGCTGATATTAATCCCTGATTGTTTCAATTTATTTTCCAGGTCATCAATTTTCTTGCTGCTTTCCTCAAGCATGGTATTCATGAGTTTAATGTCAGCAACAACTGTTTCTTTTTGTGAAGGATTTCCTTCTTCCTTGTCAAGAGACAATTGACTTCTTTTGTTTTTTACAAAAGTGAGGTTCTTCTCAATTTCGTCAAAAGTTTTGTTAAAGTCGTTTACCAGTGAATCTCTTTCCATGTACATGCTGTTGAGATCAGAATACTTGGTATTTAAATCTTTAAGCTTGTTCTCCTTATTTACAATAACAAATAACCCAAGAACAAATACAGCGACAAAAAATACGATGATTGATGCATTTCTTACGCGCGAATTTTTTTCAGTTTTCATGATTTTCCCTCCTTAATTAATTTAGTTTTTACATTTCGGGTATAATATCCCGACAAACAGTTACTAGTTATTCTAAAATAATGCCAACAAAAATAATTAAAGCAAAACGCATGAATACAGTATGTTACGAAAATGGTGTTCGATTAAGAATGCATCATTTTGATAGGGAATTATCAAAACGATAGGAAAAAGAAAATGAGACGTTACTTATTTATTCCGATTCATTTTCTTTGAGCATCCGGTAAATGGTAGCAACTCCAATATCAAGTTTATCAGCAACCAGTTTGATATTGTTATCGTATTTTTCGAGGTATTTCTTTACTATCTTAATGTTATAATCCCGAAGGCTCATTTCGGTATTCATATTTTCGCTCATGAAAGCTTCGTTTCCAAGAATAACATTTTCATCTTTGATATCATCTTGATCAGAAAGTGTAATGGCCAATTCAATAACAGATTTTAATTCCCTTATATTTCCCGGAAAGGAATAAGAAAGAAGTCTATCGACAGCCTCTTTCGATAGTGATTTTAAGGGAAGATTATTTTCTTTACAGAATTCATTAATAAAATATTTTGAAAGAATAATAATATCGTTTCCTCTTTCGCGGAGCGGCGCCAAATTAATCGGTAATCCGAATAAACGATAATATAAATCCTGGCGGAAATTTCCATTCATTACTTCTTCCTGTAAATTTCGGTTGGTTGCAACAATAATCCGGCAATCGGTTTTCACGGGTTTATTATTTCCAACCCGGACAATTTCTTTTTCCTGTAAAACCCTTAAAAGTTTGGCCTGAAGTGAAATATCCATCTCAGCAATTTCGTCCAGGAAAAGCGTTCCTTCATTAGCTTCTTCAAATTTTCCGATACGGCGGTAATTCGCTCCGGTAAACGCTCCTTTTTCATGCCCAAAAAGTTCACTCTCAGCCAGATCCTTTGGAATAGCAGCCATATTCACTGCAACAAATGGGTTGGATGCTCTGGACGAATTATAATGAATTGCTTTAGCAACCAGTTCTTTTCCCGTTCCGGTTTCACCAGTAATCGTAACTGAAATGTTGGTTCGGGTAGCTTTTTCAATTAAGCTGAATATCTTTTCCGTTGCTGGACTATTCCCGATAATGGTGTTCTGGTAGCTGTATTTCTTTTTAATTTCACTTCGTAGCGAAACAATTTCATGCTTCAGATGCACACCTTTCCGAATGTTCTGAACCGTGTTTAACAACCGTTCCCTGATATCATTCGATTTTACAATATAATCGTAAGCGCCGTATTTGAGGAGTTCAACAACTACTTCGATATCATCTTGCTCTGAAATGAGAATAACTTGTATATCGGGGTTTTCAGCTTTAATATTTTTTAGAACCTCAAGCCCTTGCATATCGGGCAAACGATAGTCGAGTGTAACCACATCAGGATTCTTATAAAGATTCCTTAGACAGTCTTTCCCGTTTGAAAATGATTCGATATCGTAATCAGGATTTAACGATAAATTATGTACAAGTAATCGGTTATACCATTCATCATCTTCAACAACAAATATTTTGAATGCTTTTGCACTGTTTGTACTCATTTTGCCGTGGGCTTTACTGATTTTGCCCGAAAATAGTCAATTTTGTGCGATTTCTTGCATTGTGGGAGGTTAGGTTAGGCGATAGAAATGATTATATTTGAAAAGAATCCTTATTCCGGCATTTACCGAAATTTATCAGGGAAGACAAACCAAGCACGCCTTATATCACTAATTAGCCAGAGTTTTTTCATGTAGACACGCAACTAACTTCTGTTTGTCCAATATATTTTAATAACTGTTTAGATTCTTTATTACCCGATAAGAATATTATTCTTCTTATACATACCTCATTGCAGATTTTATAAATTATATCAGGATATGAGTCATTATCAATGTCACCAATAAGTATTTCAGAGATATCATAAGAAGTTCCATTATTGTCTGGAACATTGAAAAGAAGTTGTTCTACATTAAAACTTTTATTGACAATTTTTAGCCTGATATTAAAATATTCCGGATAAATAGTTCCAAATCCATTGTGATTGTAACCATTCTTACTTAATTCAGCGGTATAAAGTAATTCATAATTTGTACTGTTATATTCGAAACTGTATTTCAAATTCTTTTCCAATAATATTTCTTCATAAACAAATCCATGCGACGACTTCTTTGTTTGTTGAGGCTTAATAAACTGAAGATTAATTTGCCTCTCATCAAGTTTGATACTCTTGTCGAATAAGCATAAAACTTTATCAATATCGTTATCCTGGACAACTATAACTTTATTTACCTCATAAGCTCCTCCTGCAAATTAATTGACAAGATATTTTGTAGTTCCAGATAATTTTTTGACCGAGTAGGAATTATCGTTACTTTTTATGAGTCCATAATAATAATTTACTTCTCCGTCGTCTTGTATATTATTTTCCTTTTTCCATTGAGCAACAAGGTCAAAGATGTTTTTTGTCCACCTTGAAGTATCATTTCTTAGGGAAACGTTTTCAATTATCAAATTAGTTTCATTCTGCCATAGCGGATATTTTGAATCGTCAACAATTGAATCATTTGAAGAATCAATATTGATGATAGTAAAAGGGAGAGTATCACGAATAATAGTTTGACCATTCGTAATAAAATGTATTAATAAAGTGGCGCCTAGAATAGATAAAATAGTAAGTTGTTTAAATGGTTTTTTCATTGTTAATTGATTAAAGTAGTTAATATAGCACTTGAATGAATTGGTTAAATATCACCTCTTTTGGCAGCTCTCTTTAATTTTTTGTTTGCATATATGGCAATCTCAACTCTTCGGTTAGCCTGCCTGCCAGCTTCAGTATCATTGTCTGCAATTGGCTGACTTTCTCCATAACCTTTTGTCGTTATTCGTGCGCTTTTTACATTCTTCGATATAAGAAATTGTGAAACAGAACTGGCCCTTTCTTCCGAAAGTTTCTGGTTATATTCGTCAGTTCCTTTATTGTCGGTATGGCCTTCAATAAGTATCTCAGTATCTTCGTATTTGTTTAATACCCGGGATAAATTGATTAGATTTTCTTTTACATTACTCCGTAGTGCATAAGAGTTAAAATCAAATAGAATCCCGGAATCGAATGTTATTTTTATCCCTTCTCCAACCCGTTCTATTTTCGCGCCCTCAAGGTCTTTTCTAAGTTCTTCAGCCTGTTTGTCCATATAGTTGCCAATTAATGCCCCGGCAGTACCTCCAATAACCGCCCCTAAAATGGCTCCTTTGGCTGTGTTGTCCGACCGGCTTCCAATTAATCCTCCAATAACTCCTCCGACTCCGGTGCCAATTGCGCCACCCTTTAAAGTTTTTGAGGTGGAACAACTCGTTAAAATAAATATGATTGCTAATCCCAACGTCAGGAACTTCATCGTGTATGATTTCTTCGTCTTCATTTTTTAAAATTCTACTTGTTATTTAATGAATTTAGTAAGGTAGTTGAATGCGGTACACGTAAAATCAAGAAGCATGCCATTGATTATGCAAATGACTTGTGATTGGTCGTAAATTTCTGAGAATTAACGCTTAAATGATTTTTTGTCAAAAATTAGATTGAAATATAATTATCAAATTGATAAATAGAAATTTAAATTGATAGGTTATAATAAAAAGGGAATATTTTTTTGTTAAACGATGGTCTTAAGTTCAGTATTTAACCGGGTAATTTCATAACTGATTTCAGAAATTAATTCCGGAACCAGTTCTATGTTTGTTTTATCTGAAGTCTGCCTTTCGAGTTGTTTAAGTTTGGAATACAAATAATCAGCATGAATATGTTTACAGGGCGCCGCCATTTTATGTGCAGCTTCCGATATCTCCTGTAGATTATTTTCGGCAACAGCTTTATTTATTTTAACGATCCCATTTTCTGTTGACTGAATAAATAAAAGAATCATCTCCTTAAAAAAGGTTTCATCTCCATTTGCAAATTGTTTTGCTTTTTCAAGGTTAATTTTTTGATTATCAGGAATTATTTCCGGGATGTGTTCTGATTTTAGAATGGAATTAATTGCGTCAACGAGTTCCTTCTCGGCAAACGGTTTCAGTAGAAATCCCTTCATCCCGGCTGCAATGCATTTTTCTTTGTCTATTTCTTCTTTGGTAGCAGTAACTGCTATAATATTTGTATTAGGTTTATGTGAAAGAATGTCTTTTGTTGCCTCTATTCCACTTTTTCCAGGCATTCGAATATCCATTAAAATAAAATCAAAGTTTTCCCTGATGGCTGCTTCTACTGCTTTATTTCCATCCATTGCCTGCTCATAATAAACTCCCCACTTTTTTAAAATGGACCGCATTAAAAACAGATTGAATTCTTCATCGTCGGCAATCAGCACCTTTAAATTTTTGAATGTTTCAGGAATAACTACAGAATCAAACTTTAGCTCTTCAATATTTTCTTTCTTCCCCTCAAAAAATGGAATCGTGATTTTAATTTCAGTTCCCTTTCCTTCTTCACTTTTAACATCTATCGACCCTTTCTGAAGCTCGACCAGTTTTTTCACGATGGATAATCCCAACCCGGTGCCGCTGAATTTTTTCCCGCTTTGATTTTCCAGTTGTACAAACTCATCAAAAATATTTTTGTGGTGTTCTGTCGGAATTCCAATTCCGGAATCGGAAACCGTCATTTCAAGATGATGTGTGAGGTATTTTTTTTTGATCGATTTAACCCGCAACGTAACCGTGCCTTCGTCAGTGAATTTTATGGAATTTCCAATCAGGTTTAGTAATATTTGCTTTAACCGCATCGGGTCTCCAAGCAATGCTTCGGGAAGTTCTCCATCCACTTCAAAGTTAAGATCAATTCCTTTTTTTATTGCTTCGTTTTGCTCAAGATTAATTACTTCTGAAAACACTTTATCCGGTGAAAAATGGATGGAATCCATTTTTAATTTGTTGGATTGAATTTTGGAAAAATCAAGTGTATCGTTTATAATATTTCTGAGATGACTAGCGGATTGGGCTATTACAGAAATTTGTTCTTTTGTCTGATCTTCAGGTTTTTTCTGTAGTAACTGTTCAGCCAAACCATAAATTGCATTTACAGGAGTTCGCATTTCGTGGCTAACATTTGAAGCAAACTGTTCTTTCGCCTTTGCAAGATTCTCTGCTTCAGTTTTTGCCTTTTGCAATACTTTTTGATAGTTTCTTGTTTTTCTTTGGTAATTAAAAAATACAAAAAGCGCAAGTAATAAAAGAATAACTGCAGCAACAGAGAATATTGCTAATCGTTTGTAAGTAATCTCAGCCATCTGATCAGCTTCTTTTGTTTTTGCGATTAGCGAGGCATTTTCTCTGTTTTCCGCCTCGGAAATGAATTGATGTATTTTTTGAGTGATAGTAATATTTTTTTCAATTAACTGTGATTCTTTTACATTTATTTTTTCGTCTTCTTCTACCATTTTTGATTCCAGGTTCTGAATCTCATGACGAATAGAATCTCGTTCGAGCGGTTGTTTAACGATTGTTGTATCGATAATAACTTTTTCAGTACCAAAAATTCTTCGCAACAAGCCTTTTTTTTCCGTCTTTGTGGTAATGGTATCGATTTTTTGTTCAACTCTTGAATATAGTTCAGTGAAATTTGGTGTCATTACTTTTGCAGAAAGATGAAGGTTTAAAATATCATGCCATAATTCCAACTTTTCGGTCGATAATTTTACTATTGAATCAGTTAATATTTTATCATCAGGATCTGCAATACTCAAATCAGATAAATCACTTATATTCTGGATAACTTTATTCTGAATAGTGTCATAAAGTTTCAAATCCGATTGATTGCCGGTTAAAGTATAAAGCCTCACATTGTTCTCTAAAGAAGCAAGGTCGTTAGAAATATCTTTCATCAGGAACAACCGGTTGTCGGGCTTTGTTTCCTGGTGAATAGTGAATACAATTTTTGAAAGGCTTTTGTAAGCGAAATATCCTGTGGTAACTACTGCAGCTCCAATAATTAAAGCAATAAGTGCAATCTGTATTTCAATTCTGAATTTTGACATTCTGCAGTTGATATTTGACTATTAAACGTTAAAAACAAATGTTTGTTTTGTGCCTGAAATAAGTGAATTTTATTGTTTGCTCAAACGATATAGCTACAATTTAATTGCAAACATTTACTTCCACCTCTTGTTCTAATATACAAATAAAACATAGCATGAAGATTATTATTACATCTGCATTTTTACTGATTTCAGTTTTTGTGTTTTCACAGGGAAATAAGAACACCGAAGTTGGCAGCGAAGCAAAAAATTTTGAGTTGGCAACGATTGGAGGAGACAAAATTCAGTTAAGTGAATTGTATAAAAAACAGCCTGGTAGTTTTGGTCGTGTTACGTGGTTGGCCGGGTTATCAGTGCCCGATTTGTACACGGCAGGTTGGAGGTTTGGTCGCAGATGCAGAAAAATTCAAAAATTCTGATGCAGCAGTTTTAATGGTTTACCCGGGCCCGGCGGAAGATTTGCTGGCACATGCCAAAGAATTTTCTAAAGATTTTGATTTCCCGTCGAACTTTTATTTTGCCCTCGATCCGAATTATTCGATGATTAATGGTTACGGTTTACGGTGGGATGCCCCGAAAGAAACTGCATATCCTTCAACTTTTGTGATTAACAAAGACGGAACAATTGTTTTTTCGAAAATTAGTACATCGCATGGTGACCGTGCAACTAATGATGAGATTTTTGGTGCACTAAATATTCTGTAATTTGCTCTATATAAAACACATTCAATAAATTGTGCAATAACCGACGAGGAGATGACTAATTTTTATGGTAATTTACAAAATAGTTATCATTCATTTTCGTTTTTGTGCAGGTCAGTGGGATCGTGCCTGTGTTTATGAAAAACATAATGCGAATGAAAGTGCTCGTGTACTTTTCCATCGTGTTTGTGTGTATGTGCATGTATCAGGTTAACGCTAATTAGAAACTCCTCATTGGTAAGTATTTCCGCAGTAGTTCCGGTAAGCTGAATAGTATGTTTTTCCGAAAGCACAGCAATGCGTGGCTGCAAGTGATCAACCAGGTCGAGATGGTGAGTAGTGAAAATAATGGTTTTACCTGCTCGATTCAGGTCAACTAAAAGATTTAGAAAAAAGGTTTGCGTTTTTGGGTCAAGTCCTGCCATCGGTTCATCGATGAGCAAATTTCAGGGATTCATGGTTAAAATGGATGCGATGGCCACTTTTTTCTTTTCGCCTCCCGAAAGCATGTGAACCGCTCTATCCCTTAAATATTCAATATTCAGGTATGCGAGCGTTTCTTCTGCTCTTTCACGTGCCTCTTCAACAGGCATATTTAATTGCATGGGTGCAAACAAAAGTTCGTCGATTACCGACGGACAGAACAACTGAACATCGGTATTCTGAAAAATGTAACCCATGCTTTTACGAAATTGCAGATTTATGTTTTTATCATGAATCGATTGTTCAGTAATCTTTGTTCCTTTAAAAATCAATTCACCGGAATCGGGAAATACCAGCGCATTCATAATATTTAGCAATGTTGATTTTCCGCTTCCGTTTTGCCCGATAATGCAGAACATTTCGCCACTGTTTATATCCAGCGAAATATCTTTCAGCGCCGGAATTTTCCCGAAGTAAGAATAGCTGATATTTTTTAATTCGATGATTTTCCCCATTTCAATTCAGATAGATAAAATAACAATTCCAACCACCAACATTCCCAAAAGAAAATACAAATCAACTGCTTTAATTTTTTTTTCGTTCTGAAAATTTACCTTGCCGTTATACCCTTTCGAAATCATTGCAGCATACGTATTTTCGTAATTGTTCTTCGCTTTTTTGAAAACATAAAACACGCGTCCTGAAATAATATCCTGCACATTTTTACTTTGAATATTTCCGGCAAGTCGCGATTTTATGGCAAAATACGTTTCTTCGATCGACATCGACAAAATAAAAATAAACTTATAGGCAAGCGAAACAATCATCAGGAAAGTATCGGGAACGAAAAATATTTTAAACCCTTTTAGCAGTTGCGGGAAAGAAGAGCTGTACAAAAAAAGCATAGCCAGCGATATGGAATTCAGCACCCGTAAAAAAAGCAATTCAACTACATGAATCCCGTTGTCAGTAACGCCGATAACCTGCGGTATTTCATAAATCCAAAAATGAGAGGAACTTTCAAAAGTTGCAATTTTAAAAACAATTTTCCCCGGTGTAATTACATTTAGCGAGGCGGGAAGAAAAATAAGCAGCCCAAATACCAGCGATAAAAAAATAATTTTTTTATACACATACCGGTAAGAAGTTTTTGAAATAAGATAAAACAAAATGATAAAAAAAGTTGCAACCAACTGTGCTTTTACGTTGTGTGTCAAGCTGATAACAACGATGAGGTAAATAAATGCAAAAACCTTAATTTGCGGATGAATGTGGAAAATTTTCTTTCCTGAAGTAACTTCCGATTGAAAGTACATTAATTTTATGGTGACTGCAATCTTATGAATGGTCTTATCCAGAAACGGAAGCTTTCCTTTTTGTACCTCTTCGGAAAGAATTTCATTGACGGGCGGTTGGGTAAGAAATGCAGGTATTTTATTTTCCATTTTTAATAATGAACTTTGAAATTAAAACCGTTACCCCAAATGTTATGGCTACTCCAACAATTCCGGATAAAATATAAAAAAGGGACTGATGCGTTACCGAAGAATCATCAGCATTGAGCGTGTAGTCCGGGATTGGCGCTTTGTAAGTGTCGGAATATTTTTGCAGACCTTCGGGAACGTACCCGATAAGTTTTTCAACTGTTTCAGCCGACCATTCTCCCCAGGCTTCGTTGGCATCGAAAGCCATTGGAAGTAAAATTCCTACCGGTGAAATAACAGCAAGAACAATCAAAAAGATGAGTATTTTCTTTTGTAATTTATTCATCGTGTTTTTCCCTTGTTTAAAGCATAAATCATTGAAGGTTCGTGTTTAAAAAAGTACCTAACAATGAGCGCTGTAATTATACCTTCTGCAACACCGAAAAGCACTAAATGTTCCAATGTCATGGCAGGAATGGCGACAGAAAGATCGTAAGGACAGTACAAAGGTGTACCGTTGGCAGAAGTTGCAATTAACGGTTGAATTCCTAATTCTGTGGCTGTAAGTATTGATGAAAGCACAAGGCTGAGATACCCGGCGAAAAACGCTGCAATAAAGATTCGAAAAGGTTTTTGCGACTTGAAATTTACCAGTTTAAAAATATAGTAAGCAGCAAACGACATAAAAATTGCCATATTTACACAGTTTGCGCCAATTGCAGTAATCCCGCCATCGCTGAAAATTAATGCCTGGATTATCAATGCCACCGACACCGCTATTACCGTTGCCCATGGCCCCAGAATAATGGCAATAATGGCCGAGCCAACCGCGTGGCCTGTTGTCCCGCCCGGAATTGGCAGATTGAACATCATAATAAGAAATGAAAAAGCAGAAGCCATTCCGAGATAAGGAATGCTCTTTGCCGAAATTTCCTTTTTCACTTTTTTTACTGCAACGGCAGCAACTGCCACAAATACCCCCGAAAGCGGCACATAAGTTTGCGGACTAAGATATCCATCCGGTATATGCATAATTTTCTGTTTAAAATCTAAATTTAATTTTCTTTTTTACAAAGTATTGAACCGAAAAGATTTTTATCACAACTGTATTATAAATCACCGAATACTAAGTTAATGCTGGTCTCATTATTTTGCTAATATAACAGATAAAAGGGCACAAAAAAACTCCTACCATTTCCGGTAAGAGTTTTAATATCTTTTAGCTAACTAAAATTTCTGTGAATCTTATTTTGCCAGTTCTTTTGCTTCTTCAATCCATGGAGCCGGATCTTTTGAAGCGTAACGGTTTCCGGCGGCTTCCAGCACTTTTTGAATATCTTCAACCGAAGCAGTTGCTATTGAAGCATAAGTTGTAAAACCTCCTTCAGATAAAATTTCCGCCAGTTTTGGTCCTACACCTGTAAGTTTTGTTAAGTCGTCAGCTTTAGTTTCAGCTTTTGGAGCCTCTTTCTTTTCAGCTTTTGGAGTTTCTTCCTTTGGAGTTTCAACTTTAACTTCTTCCTTAACCTCAGCCTTAGCCTTTACTTTTTTAACCGGTGCTTCAGCTACTTCAACTTCAACAATTGGTTCAACTGAAACATATGAGCGGTTTTTCATTCTCTTTCTGAAAACTACTGTCCCGTTGACCAATGCAAAAAGGGTATGATCTTTACCCATTCCAACATTATCTCCCGGGAAATGTGTTGTACCACGCTGGCGAACTAAAATATTACCAGCTTTTGCAAACTGACCTCCGTAAATTTTTACACCAAGTCGTTTACTTTCCGATTCGCGTCCGTTTTTCGAACTACCTACACCTTTCTTATGAGCCATGGTAAATTTCTTTTAATGTTATCCAACAATGGTTTCAACCTGTATTTGAGTGAACTGTTGACGGTGACCATTCATTTTTTGATAAGTCTTTCTTCTTTTCTTTTTGAAAACAATCACTTTCTCGCCTTTTACATGTTCCAGCACCTTAGCTGTAACTTTTGCACCTTTTACGGTTGGAGTTCCAACGGCAACTTTTCCGTCGTTGTCCACCAGAAGAACTTTTTCGAAATCAACCGAGTCGCCTTCTTTTGCATCCAGTTGATGTACAAAAAGTTTCTTGTCTTTTTCAACTTTGAATTGCTGTCCAGCAATTTCAACAATCGCGTACATAATTTCAATTTTAGTGTTTACACCGTCAGGCGGAATTCCCGCTGGATTTCACTTACCAGAGCCTGAACGATTCAAAATTTGGACTGCAAAAGTAGTTATTTTTAACTATTTGGCAAATTATGAGTGATTTATTTGAAAGAATTTTAGCAATAATATTTCTATATGACCTGATGATAATTATTAAGAAGAAATCTTCTATACATTCATCTCAAAATGGAATAAAATAATGCTGTTTATTATTTAAAATCCAATATTCTGGTATAGCTAAAAATGATTGTTATATTTGTTTGGTCTGAAAAACAGGATCAACTTGGCATGCAAAAAATTCGACTGAACATTTTGGGTCTTTCAGTAAGTCAAACTCAATCAGGGGCTTACGCATTGGTATTAGCAGAGGAAAATGGTGACCGTAGGATTCCGATAATTATTGGTCCGGTTGAGGCACAAGCTATTGCCATACAACTTGAAGGGCTAAAGCCACCAAGGCCTTTAACACACGATTTAATAAAAAACATTGCCCTGGCATTTGATATCGCATTACTTGAAGTTACCATATATAAGCTGGAAGAAGGAATTTTTTATTCAGAATTACTTTGCGAAATGAATGGCAAGGAAATTCGTATCGATTCCCGTACATCCGACGCGGTTGCACTTGCATTGCGTTTTCGCTGCCCTATTTATACTTCTGAAGATATTCTAAAAAAGGCTGGTATTGTTCTGCAGCTGGAGGATGAGAATTCCCCGGTACGCAGCTTTATTGATGATGATGTTGAAGCGCCTGGAAGTTCGACTTATGCACAATATTCTCTCAATGAATTGAAGGAAATGCTGACGGAAGCTGTCCAGAATGAGGATTATGAAAAGGCTTCAATAATTCGGGACGAAATCAAAAAAAGAGAAAAATAGTACATTAATTTATGTCAGTAAAATTAAGGTTGATTGTTATGAACTTCCTGCAGTTTGCTGTGTGGGGGGCGTATCTGACTTCGATGGGAAACTATTTGGGTTCGATTGGTTTAGGAGCCGATATCGGGCTTTTTTATGCCATGCAGGGTATAGTATCCATTTTCATGCCGGCTATTTTGGGAATTGTAGCCGATCGCTGGGTCCCGGCACAGAAACTATTAGGCTTTAGTCACGGAATTGCCGCGATTTTTATTTTTGCTGCTGGATATTACGGAATGACAGCCGGGAATGATGCTCACTTTCCGATTCTTTTCCTTCTTTATTCAATTAGTGTCGCGTTTTACATGCCCACCATTGCTTTGTCGAATTCGGTGGCTTACAACGTTTTGGTGCGATACAATTATGATACAATTAGGGCATTTCCACCTATTCGAACCTTCGGAACAATTGGTTTCATATGTGCCATGTTATTTGTCGATTTCACGGAATTTCAAAATAGTTACATGCAGTTTTTTGTTTCGGCAGTTTTGGGAATAATTCTGTTTTTGTATTCATTTACTTTGCCTGATTGTCCTGTTAGTAAAACCAGTGAAAAGAAAACCCTTTCGGATGCTTTGGGACTAAAAGCATTTAGGTTGTTTAGAGATAAAAAAATGGCCATTTTCTTTATATTTTCAATGTTTCTCGGAGTTTCGCTGCAAATTACCAATGGTTATGCCAATCCGTTTATTACAGGGTTTAAAGAAATTCCTGGATATGTTTCTACCTGGGGAGCCAATCATGCCAATGCGCTGATTTCTTTGTCGCAGATGTCGGAAACATTGTGTATTCTGTTGATTCCTTTCTTTTTGAAAAGATTTGGAATAAAAAAGGTAATGCTCATGTCGATGTTTGCATGGTTTTTACGATTTGTTTTTTTTGGTGTGGGCAATCCTGGTGCCGGAGTTTGGATGTTTGTTTCGTCAATGATTGTTTACGGAATTGCTTTTGATTTCTTTAATGTTTCGGGTTCTCTTTTTGTTGACAAAGAAACAGATAAGAGTATCCGTTCAAGCGCACAGGGCGTTTTTATGATGATGACAAACGGATTTGGCGCAACAATTGGAATGCTTGCTGCCGGACAAATTGTCAATCACTTTGTATATTCAAAAACAGATCCGGTTGCTCAATTGGAAGGTTGGAGGACTTCATGGTATATTTTTTCGGGTTATGCACTAATTGTAGCTTTGTTGTTTGCAGTTATTTTTAAGTATAAACACGTTCCTGAAAAAAATTATAAGCAGAACTAACAGGAAAGTTATCATCCTATTTATAACCTTATTTCTTTACCCGGAATTATTTTAGTGTTCAATATATTCCAATGCCTGTTTACTTAATAATTCATGTCCCCCCTCATAAATGGTCACCATAATCTTTTTTGATTCCTTTTGATAGTGAATAGCTCTATCGCCTATTTTATCATTGTTTGAAGATGGGAAAGACTGTTTTTCAAGCATAAACTGTAAGTCATTGTTGTTTACATATTTGGAAGAATCTTTTTCACCGGAGTCAGATAAAATTTTATTGTAAAAGTTAATTGATTGTGAGATAGGTACGGGTGCATTAAATCTGTATCCATCGTGAATTCCGGCAAAAATCTGCAAATCACTTTTCTTTCGCTTTTTCACCGGAGTTTCCCAAAATAATGGTGAACGTTTTTGGGCTTTTAATGTGTCAAAAACGTTATTCGTTCCAAGACACTGAATGATTTCCCCGGCGTATTTATTTCTTCTTTCTACCGATTCTCCGTACCATGCCACTAAATCAGATATGGGTGACCAGGCAGAAAAACCACGAATGTTATGTTGTGATTTCATGTACATTGCTAGCGTAGCCATTCCGCCACCGCTATATCCAATGATATAAATTCGTTTTCGGTCCACATTCATATTTTTTAAAGCCCAGTCAATTGCTTCGTCAATATCGGCAATTACAAATTCGCTGCAACATGCTTTGGGATGATTGTTAACACCTCGGAAATTGGGAAATATATAATTGTAATTTTTATTTGTTACAATAGTATCTAACCCGACTGTTTCCAAATCATTGGCAGTATAACTCCAAGAATGAAGCTGCACAATCAAAGGTTTGGGCTTTTTATCAGTTGATTTATAATAATAAAAGACTTGTGAGTTTCCATCTAGGGAAGAGTTGATGCTATCTTTTTTCAGTAATGAATGACGATTTTGATTAATGTTTTGTCCATTTGCACAAAAACTTATGATACAAATGAGGCAGGTTAAAAGTAATTTCATAAATCCTGTATGTTAAATTTTGTATTGACTAATGTTCACTGAAACTATGAGGTTTTAGCCAACGAACGTTTAAATTCAAAAATGTTGTTAAAATTATAATACCAATACTGCAAAAGTCATTTCGTTAGCAATCAAATATACAGAATAAACGAATAATTTTAAACACGTTTCAAATACACTCATTCTTTTTTCATGGATTTTGAGAACAATAGAAATTAATGATATAGAATTGTGTAATAATTTAGTGGACCTAATTTTGATTTTCAAAGCGACTGAAGATATAATGTTGGAGTTAGCAATTTTAATTTTTTTTTAACAACACGTAATTTAGATTCAATTTAAAAAAGCTGATTTTTGTCATATTTTCGACTGCAAAAATAGCAGTTTTCAATTTTTTCAGATTTAATTTTTTAACCCCATCAGAAAATGAATTTCAACCAATATTTTTTTCTGATATTTATTTTGTACCCCCATCAAAATAGAAAATTATACTTGCATTTTTTAAATGCATATTGAATCTTTAGGTTAAATTGACAAATTGTTTCAATTTGTTCATGTTTAGTGAATTTTAGTTTAAAATTTCATTTGATTTTCAAGTCAATACTCTTGTTAACAACTCCTAAGGCTTACGAAAAATCTGATTATTATGATATTTTTGATGCCAAATTGAATATTGATAATTCATTTTCTAATTTACGTGATGAATTGTTTGATATTCGGTTTTAAAACAGCAGCTACAGGAATTAACATTTTAAATTGAAAAAGTATGTTCGACAAAGGTCTAACAACATTTATGATTGTTGCAACCAGCCTTGTAATGCTTATGACGCCAGGCCTTGCATTTTTTTATGGGGGATTAGGGAATAAAAAGAACATCCTGAACGTTATGATGCAGAGTTTTGTGTCGATGGGAATTACCACAATACTTTGGATTTCTTTTGGATATTCATTGAGTTTTAGTGGAACATTAGCTGATGGGAGCGATTTTTTTGGGATCTTCGGAAACTTCGATAAAGTGTTTCTTAGAGGAGTTGCAGCAACAACTCCCTATTCCGCCGACAGAAATTTCCCGGAGTTTATTTTTGTGGCTTATCAAATGATGTTTGCCATTATTACTCCGGCGCTTATTACTGGAGCATTTATTAACCGGGTGACATTCAAAGCTTATATCATATTTTTAATCCTGTGGCAGATTTTTGTTTATTATCCTTTTGTTCACATGGTTTGGGGCGGTGGAGTCCTTGCCGAATGGGGGGTACTTGATTTTGCCGGAGGAATTGTTGTTCATGCTACAGCAGGTTTTGCTGCACTGGCTTCGGTATTTTATGTAGGAACACGCGCCGATAAAAGCGATGGGCCTAATAATATTCCATTGGTGGCAATTGGTACCAGTTTACTTTGGTTTGGCTGGTATGGTTTTAATGCCGGAAGCGAATTAAATGTAGATGCTATTACAGCTCAGGCTTTTTTAAATACCGATGTTGCTGCTTCTGTAGCTGCGATAACCTGGTTGGGAATAGAATGGACTACCGGAAGACAACGCCCGACTTTTATTGGTTTAATGACCGGCGCTGTTGCCGGTTTAGCAACAATAACTCCTGCAGCAGGGTATGTTAATTTAAGTACCGCAATGTTAATCGGGTTTTGCGCGGGTATTGTATGCTATCAGGCGGTAAAATTTGTTCAGCGTAAGCGTTGGGATGATGCTCTTGATGTTTGGGGAGTGCACGGAGTTGGCGGTGTTTTGGGTACAATAATGCTTGGACTTTTTGCCAGTCAGGCAGTAAATCCTAACGGAGCTGAAGGCCTGTTATTGGGAGGCGGTTTTGGGTTTTTCCTGAAACAGGTGGCTGCCACTGTACTCGCCGCTTCATGGGGATTTATATTTACCCTTTATATTTTGAAAGGGATTAATAAGTTCGTCCGGGTTAAAGTAGGCAGAATGGATGAGAAAAAGGGACTCGACCTTGGCTACCATAAAGAGGTTGCAAGGCGATATTAATTCAATTATTTTTACCCCGTGCTTTTACCGTAGGGTAAAATCTTTTATTGACCTGGAGAAAACCTTCTAATAATTTGCTGTTATCTTAAGCTATAAAATCAAACAAAGAAGAACAATTTAAATAGTTCCGCTGTGAATAATACTAACTCGCAATTCGAAACCTGTTCTTTTTTTAATTTTTGAACCCTGAACTCTGAATTTATACCTTTAATCTTTAAACTTTTCCTCGTACATTTGCACCTCTAAAAAATTAGTAAAATTCTGACAGAAAAGAACATGGAAATTCCAAGTAAATATAACCCGGCGGAGGTAGAAGATAAATGGTATAAGTACTGGATGAAGAATAATTATTTTCATTCAGAACCTGATGAACGTGAATCCTATACAATCGTGATTCCGCCTCCAAATGTTACGGGTGTTTTGCACATGGGGCACATGCTTAACAATACCATTCAGGATATTTTGGTGCGCCGTGCCCGAATGACCGGCAAAAATGCCTGCTGGGTGCCGGGAACTGATCATGCGTCAATTGCCACTGAAGCCAAAGTTGTAAATAAATTACGTGCTGAAGGAATTGATAAATATGATCTTTCGCGTGAAGAATTTTTAAAACATGCCTGGGACTGGACGGACAAACATGGTGGAATTATTCTGGAACAGTTAAAAAAACTGGGTGCGTCGTGCGACTGGGATCGTACTGCTTTTACTATGGACGAGGCTCGCAGCGAGTCGGTGATTAAAGTTTTTGTTGATCTGTTTAACAAAGGACTGATTTACCGTGGCGTACGAATGGTAAACTGGGATCCGGCTGCCAAAACTGCTCTTTCCGATGAGGAAGTGATTTATAAAGAAATGCAGGGGAAACTGTATTACCTGAAATATAAGATAGAAGGAGAAGAGGGAGCTTTTGTAACTATAGCGACTACTCGTCCTGAAACGATTTTAGGTGATACTGCAGTTTGTGTAAATCCGGCTGATGAACGTTTCAGCCATTTAAAAGGGAAACGTGTTTTGGTTCCGCTTATTAATCGTTCAATTCCAATTATTGAAGATGAATATGTGGATATGGAGTTTGGTACAGGTTGTTTGAAAATTACTCCGGCACACGATATAAACGACTACGAAATTGGGTTGAAACACAATCTGCCTTCTATTGATATTTTTAATGATGATGGCACGTTGAGCGAAAAAGCTGAACTGTTTATAGGCGAAGGCCGTTTTGACGTTCGTGAAAAAATTATTCCTGAACTGGAAATGGCCGGAAATCTTGCCAAGATTGAAGATTATACAAATAAAGTAGGGTTCTCCGAAAGAACGGATGTAATTATTGAGCCAAAACTTTCGGCACAGTGGTTTTTGAAAATGGAAGAGTTGGTGAAACCTGCGCTGGAAAATGTGATGAACGATAACATTAAATTTTACCCGGCAAAATTCAAAAATATTTATAACCACTGGATGGGTAACATCAAAGATTGGTGTATCAGTCGCCAGTTGTGGTGGGGACACCAGATCCCGGTATATTATCTTCCTGACGGAACTTTTGTTTGTGCTGAATCTGCAGAGCAAGCGCTTGATATGGCAAAAGAAAAATCAGGAAATTTCAATTTGACCATCGCTGATTTGAAACAGGACGAAGATGTGCTCGACACATGGTTCTCAAGTTGGTTGTGGCCGATTTCTGTTTTCGACGGAATCCGCTATCCTGAAAATGATGATATTAAATATTATTATCCAACATCAGATTTGGTTACAGCACCAGAAATTATTTTTTTCTGGGTTGCAAGAATGATCATTGCCGGGTATGAATACAGGAATAATTATCCTTATAAAAATGTCTATTTCACCGGAATAGTACGCGATGCACTGCGCCGGAAAATGTCAAAATCGTTGGGAAACTCTCCCGAACCTCTTGATTTAATTGCTAAATACGGAGCTGACGGCGTACGCGTGGGTATGTTGCTTTGTTCACCTGCCGGCGGGGATCTTCTCTTTGATGAAAGCCTGGTCAAACAGGGAGCCGGATTTTCTACAAAAATCTGGAACGCTTTCCGGTTGGTGAAAAACTGGGAAGTTTCACCTAACATTGATCAGCCGGAGCATTCAAAACTAGCCCTTGAATGGTTCAGAAATAAATTAAATGAAGTAGTTGCTACTCTAAATAATCAGTTCGATCAGTTCCGAATTTCAGAAGCATTAATGACTGTTTATACAACCGTTCGTGATGAATTCTCGGGATGGCTTCTGGAAATTGTAAAACCGGCTTACCAGCAACCCATTGATGCAAAAACTTACAACGAAGTTGTCGAGTTGTTTGACCAGATGTTGCGGTTGATGCATCCGTTTATGCCTTTTATTACCGAAGAAATCTGGCAATTGCTTATCTGAAAGAAAAGAGGGCGAAAGTATTATGATTTGCCAGCTTCCAGAAACTGAAAGAATATGATGCTGATTTATTGGAGGCTTTTGAAAATGCGAAGGAAGCTATTATTGGGATTCGATCATTTAGGAAAAAATATGGAATAAAAAATAAAGAACAAATATCATTTATTGTTAAACCAGGGGACAAAGGATATGATAGTAAATTTGATAGTGTAATTATTAAGCTTGCAAATCTTAACAGAATTAACACAAATATTATGATTTTCATGGATTTGTTTCATTTAATGTAAAATCAACAACTTTTATTTTTAATGAAGATGATTCAACTACTACCACAACCACAACATTAGAACCTGATGTGGAAGAGGAATTGGAAAGAGCTGGAAGAGGAATTGAAATATGACACAGGGATTTCTTGAATACGGTAATGAAAAAGCTAAGCAACGCAAAGTTTGTAAATAACGCTCCGGCAGCGGTTGTTGCACTCGAACGCGCCAAACAAGTCTGATGCCGAAGCTAAAATAAAAGTGTTGGAAGAACGGATTGCAGGTTTGAAATGATTCTCAGATCAACTAACTTTGAAATCAGTTAATGAACTAATCTAAAATTAAACCAAATGAATAAACAAATTTTGACGATTTTCGCTGTTTTCCTTTTTCTTGGAGTTTCTGCGCAGAAATTTGACGAGCTGGCAAAAACTCCACCTATGGGCTGGAATAGCTGGAATAAATTCGGTTGCGATGTAAGTGAAAAACTGATTACTGACATGGCCGATGCAATGGTTGAAAGTGGTATGATGGATGCCGGATACGAATATATAGTAATTGATGATTGCTGGCAGGTTGACCGTGATGAAAACGGTGAAATTGTAGTTGACCCTAAACGTTTTCCGAACGGAATGAAACACGTGGTAGATTATGTGCATTCAAAAGGATTAAAGTTTGGTATTTATTCGTGTGCCGGAACTAAAACCTGTGCCGGACGTCCGGCAGGAAGAGGGCATGAGTACCAGGATGCCAGAACTTATGCAAGATGGGGAGTCGACTACCTGAAATATGACTGGTGTAATACCTCAACCCAGGATCCTAAAGCTTCTTATTCAACTATGCGGGATGCTCTTCATGCTGCAGGTCGCCCAATTGTATTCAGCATTTGTGAGTGGGGAGATTCAAAACCATGGGAATGGGCAAAAGATGTTGGTCATTTGTGGCGAACAACCAGAGATATTCGTGATATTTGGGAATCTGTTTTATATATTCTGGATATACAGAAAGATATTGTACGATATGCCGGACCGGGGCACTGGAATGATCCTGACATGTTGGAAGTTGGTAATGGTGGGATGACAAACGAAGAATACCGTACACATTTTACACTTTGGTGTATGATGGCTGCTCCTTTGATGGCAGGAAACGATTTGGCCAACATGTCTCCCGAAACAAAGGAAATTCTGATGAACGATGAAATAATTGCTCTTGATCAGGATAGCCTGGGAAGACAAGGATTCTGTTATCGCGATAATGGTGATTATGAGATTTGGGTAAAACCACTTAAAAACAGGGAAAAAGCTGTTTGTTTGTTAAACAGGGGAGATGAAATTAAAAAGGTACAGGTAGATTATAATGTTCTCTTAGATGCCAGTCAGAATTATTGGGCTAATGATTCATATAAACTGGAGGATTATAAAGTTCGCGATTTATGGGAACATAAAGATGTTAAAATTACTGATTCGGTTGTTTACCTGGAAATTCCACCACACTCGGTAAAGGTTTTCAGATTTTCTAAAAAATAAAATTTGAGCATCTTTTATCCTAATTAAGCCGTCTTAAAATAAGCGTTAAGACGGCTTTGTTTTCTAATCAGTTTATTTTTCTGCAAGAAATGCACAAGGATTGTAAAAGCAATTCTACCTCAAATTCTAGAAAATATCGCATTAATTCTTGTTAAATGTCCAGTTAAAATATGTTATATAGGTTTTGAATAATTTCTTTTTACGATATTTTAGCGGTGAAAAAGCTGAGTGTTCAGAAATAAATACATATTATTTGTAATCCTAACGGTTTCCGTCTTTTCTGGGTGGGCGCAGGATGATATTATCGATCCGGTATTAATTCGTCTTCAGGCGCGGATAGTAAGTGCTGCCGACAGTTCACCGGTGCCTTATGCAAATATTATAAATAGTCGCACTCACGGTGGAACCATAACAAATCAGGATGGCTATTTTACACTGGAAATGATGAATGTAGATACGTTAATTGTTACTTCTGTCGGTTATATGAAATATGTGCTGAAAGTTCCGTATAATTATTCAGGGCAGGATATTCTGATTTTTAAAATGTTACCGGTGAATTATGCACTTAATCAGGTAAATGTACAAGGGAACAAACCTAAAGTTGATCTTGGCCTTGGTAATGGAAAACCTGTTGACATAGCACCTGAATTACGGGGTGATGCATACAATGAAAGTCCCCCCATTTTGGCCGCCTTTTTCAATCCTATTTCTTACTGGCAGTATTATTTAAGTAAACGTGAAAAAAGAAAACGTGAAGTTAGAAAGGCAATGATTGTGGAAAAGAACTGGGAATTGTATTCTCAGAATTATAACAAAGACATGGTAATGAAGCTAACTGGTATGAACGAATCGGATGCTGATTCATTTATGGTTTGGTTTAATGAACAGGATATATTGCCCTATACCTCAACAGAATACGAGATACGAGAGGCAATTGTAGAATATTTTAATTATTATAAGCTGGATAAGGCAATGAAATAAAACAAATTGCTTTTGGAGAGATAAAAATTATTGTCCTAACTCCTTTTTCAGCAGTTTCACGTTGTTTTCAAGCCGCAAAATAGTTTCGTCTTTCTCACTACTTTGTTTCTGAAGGTTAGTGATTTGTGTCTTTAATTTATCAAGTTGATTTTGCAGATCAGTAATTTTATTATCGCCAGTCTGAATTTTCCCATTCAATATAGTTGCTTCATCTTTAAGCTTTCCCAGTTCAAAATTATTTTGGTCGATTGAGTTATTTTTTTCCGTGACTTCATTGTTAAGACGATCTATTTCTTTCTCAAGGTTGGCAATATTTCTTTCTTTTTCTTCCAGTGCATCGCTTAATCTTTTTTGCTCAAAAGTAAGATTAGAACTTGTTTTCTGAAGTGACTCTTTTTGAGATTCCAGGTTTTCGTTTAATTGAAAAATAGTCCCGTTCAGCGAGTCAATAACCTGCTCTTTTATTGCATTGTTTTGCAGAAGCTCATTTTTCATCGCTTCAAAATCTGCAACCAGAGCTTCAATACGCGCAGCTTTGGCTTTGTTTTCGCCATCCAGTTGTTGGGCCATTTTTTCGGCCTTCGTGCGCCCGGCTTGCATCTCAAGAAACTTCTTTTTAGAAACACAACCTGAAAAAATAAACAGCAATAGAGTAACTGTCAAAACAGAGTATTTTTGGATCATAATCTTTTATAGCTATTTAACAAAGATAACAAATAATAATTCCTTAGAATAACGTTATTAAAACAGGAAATTGTATTAAATTCTTACTTTTAATAAAAATTGACAAAATGAGATCATTATATATTCTTCTGTTTTTTCTATTTGGCAGTTCTGCTAGTTTTGCACAACAGTCAGGGAGTATGGTTGCTACTGTAAAAGGGAAGGTAATTGATGCCAAAACCAGCGAACCGATTGCTTTTACAAATATTGGTCTGGAAGGTACATTTTATGGAGCGGCAAGTAACAGTGATGGTGATTTTGAGCTAAAAATCACTGAAGAATTAAAAGGGAAAGATATTTTTTTCTCCGCAGTGGGATTTGTTAATCAGAAATTTCCTGTTGCCCGTTTGTTTGAAAAGGAGTACAATATTATTAAGCTGGAACCGCAAAATTATGATATTGGTAAGATTGATGTGGTGGCGCGTTCAAAAGTGCTGATGAGGATTTTGACAGTGGCTGCTGATAATATTCCACATAATTTGGTAGCGGGTCCGCTCAATTATAAGGCAATATATACAAATTCAAAAATTACTAATGATAGTATCGTAAATCAGGTTTCTGATGTGCTTTTTTATGATCAGACCGGATATACTTTGCCATCGAAACGAGATGCTTATCAACATTTAAAATATGCACTTCAGAAAAAGCCCTGGGAAGGGGATTACCGCTTTTCAACCGGAGGAACAGAGATTGATAATTTATTAAGTTTCGATTGGGCGCGAACAGGTTCTTCAGTTCTTAACCCGGGAATTTTGAATGGTTTTGAATTAACCCTGGATGGCGAACCATTAGTTTTGGGAAAAGAATGCTGGGTGATTGCATTTAGTCAAAAGGAACCTACACTTTCAGGGTCTGGCGATTTTTATGCAACCGTCTTTAATGGTAAAATTACAATTCGTAAAGATGATTATTCAATTGTTAGCATTGAAGGAGAGATTAACTCACCAAAAAACAGCCGTCAGGGACGATCGCTTGGCATTGGTAACAAATCTGGAATGAATCCGCAAAATATAAATTACATGTTCAAAACAGAATACCGAAAACTGATGCCTTCATTTATTTCGGTAGAAAAAAACTACGCCCAAAACAATAAAAATATTGTTGAGAAAAGTTCCCTGGAAATTACAGGAGTACAAACTAATAATTTAACGTTGCTTGATTCCCGTGATTATTTTACCGGAGAATAGTTCGAGTCCCTTAGAATATTCAGATTAAAAATAAACTTCGACTGTAACACTTTCGCGATCGAATCCTTTTGATTTCAGGATTTCCATGGCATCGAAAATCATATCGCTGTTACCACACAAATAAAAACAGGTGTTTTTATCGAAATCAGTTTGTTTTAGGTATTCTGTCAACCGGCCGTTAAAGTCGCCTTTTTCATCACGTGAAGTACAAACTGTTACACGGTTGCGATCATATTCTTCAATTTCGTAAGCTTCATTTGCATATCGTACACCGTGAATTATAGAATAGTTTAACCCCGGGTTGCTTTTTACCATGCTATGGAATGGTGCAATTCCGGTTCCGCTGGCAATAAAAATATGCTTGTGCGTGTCTTTGTGTTTTTCATCTAGTCCAAATTTTCCAAACGGACCGTGTACTTCAACATGTTCTCCCACTTTCAGGTGTTTTAGTTTGGGCGAAAAATATCCGCCTTCTACTTCTTTTACCAAAACTTCGAGGTTTTTACCCTCTTCCGGGCTATAAATTGAGTATTCTCGACTTTGGTAATCTCCTTTTATTGACAGTGAAACGTGTTGACCTGCCACAAATTTAAACCTGCTTTGAGGCAACGAAAGAACAAATGTGTTTTCAGTTAGTTGCCGAATGTCTTCAACTTTGTAATAATGAGTATCAATCTTGATTTCTGGTTTCATATCAAATGCCATGGTGCGAATCTAATATTTTAATGCAAAAATAAAGCTTTTTAATAATAAAAGACATTTTGGTATCTTTTTTATTGATATTTTGTGAATGTTAACCGATTATTCATACAATTGTTCACGATCATGTTTTGATTTTACTTCAGATTCAAAGAAAGCATATCATAAAATAAGTCATTTAGCAATACAACATTTCTCTAAAAGAATGGATAAAATTTTTAATCCCTTTCTGTTTTTTAGCTTAAAATTTCAGGTAAAAGTCTTTTGTCAGGTTTTTGTAATTTTGAGTAAAATCGGAGCCATCATCTTCGTGAATGGTCAGTTCGGAGATTTCAATTTCAGTGTTAGTCTTGCTGAATTCAATTAAGTACCGGTGAGTTTCTTTGATATTGTTAGGTCTGACCTGTGTTAAACGCTTTAGAAATAGTCTGTTTTTAATAGCTGATTCTATAAAGAATTTTGCGGGTTCTACCGGAAGAATTAGAGCAAGTATTCCGGTATCTGATAACTGCATTATGCTTCCTGCTATAATATCAGAAAAAGGGAGCAAATCGTTGTGCTTAGCGATGGCGAGATTGTTGTCTCTCGATTTTTGGTCGTTTACAAAGAATGGAGGATTGGAGATGATTAAATCAAATCCTTTAGAGTTGGTTTTTAAGAATTCCTGAAAGGAAATATTTTCAACTGAAATTTGATTTTTCCATGGAGATTGATTCACATTTTCTATGGCTTCTTCAGCAGCTTTTTTCTCAATTTCAATCGCGGTAATTTGTGCTTCCGATCGTTGGGCCATCATTAAAGCAATTACACCTGTGCCTGTACCTACATCGAGAATTGTTTTGGCGTTGGAAATTGATGTCCATGCTCCTAGCAAAACACTGTCGGTGCCTACTTTCATCGCAGCTTTTTCCTGGATAACTTTAAATTGTTTAAATTGAAAATAATTGTTTTTGCCCATAATTTCCCGCTAAGTTGCAAAGAAGTAAAAGAATTAAAATTTCTCAAAGGCTCCCAGTCCGAAAAGTGCAAAATCGTATTTTATTGGGTCGGCTGAATCAAAAGTACGAAGCGTTTCAGTAACTTCTTCCACCGCTTTCCAATCATTCGATTTACGCTTTAAAATACCAAGTTTTCTGGCCACATTTCCGGTATGAACATCCAGGGGTAACATCAATGCAGATGGAGGAATGTTATTCCACAAACCAAAATCGATACCTGCCTCATCTTTTCGTATCATCCAGCGCAGAAACATATTCAGCCGCTTTCCTGAGGCGCCTTTTGCTACATTTGAAACATGTTTTCGTGTACGCTCACCATCAATTTCATAAAACAAAGAATAAAAGTATCTCCAATGCTGACTTGATTGTGTTTTGTTGTTTAAACCCTTCGGCAAAAACCTGCTGAATCCCGCCATGATTTTCATAAATATTTTTTAGCGAGTGAATGAAATAAATGCAATCATAACTATTGAATGTGCGATGTACAAACTGTTCAAAATTTGCCAGTTCGAAGTCACTGGCATTCATGATAAAATCATAAGGACGATTTTCCATTATTGACATCAGGCGAAATGCATTTTTTATAATGGACTGCCTGTTTCCCCAAGCAATTGTTGCAGTTAAAAATCCGGCAATTTCGATATTCTCTTTTTCTGAAAAATTTTTCGGAACCTGAATGGGATCTGTTTTAATAAATGCAGGCTGGTTAAACTGATTTACTTTTTCGTCGAGAAATGATTTTAATTCTTCGAAATTCATCACTGTTTTTTCTACACTTCAATCACCCCGTCTTTAATATGAATGATTTTGTCTGAACGGTCAGCAAAATTATCATCATGAGTCACTATTACAAAAGTTTGCCCAAAATCATCGCGAAGTTTAAATAAAAGGTCGTGCAATTCATCGCGGTTGGCCGAATCGAGATTTCCGGACGGTTCGTCAGCCAAAACTACAAGTGGATTGTTGATGAGCGCACGAGCCACTGCAACCCGTTGTTTTTCACCCCCTGAAAGTTCAGAAGGTTTGTGATCCAGCCGGTCGTTTAATCCTAAATACTCCAACAATTCCTTTGCTTTAGCCTCTGCTTTTGGTCTTGGAGTTTTTGCTATAAATGCAGGAATACAAACATTTTCAAATGCGGTAAATTCAGGCAGTAAATGATGGAACTGAAAAACAAAACCGATTTCCTTATTTCTGAATGCAGCAAGTTGCTTTTCTGATAGCGTTGAAATTATTTTATTATTTATCGATATGGTTCCGCTGTCGGGTTTGCTTAATGTACCTAAAATTTGAAGGAGCGTTGTTTTTCCGGCACCACTGGCGCCTACAATGGAGTATATTTTTCCAAATGGAATTTCAAGGTTTATTCCTTTTAAAACCTCCAGACTTCCAAACGATTTTTTTATGTTATCAGCTTTTATCAAACAAATTAATATTAAAACGGTTGTCTGTAAATCCTGTAAATTTCTATTGCAACATAAATAATATACAAACCAAGTAAGATAATACCTGCAGTTCTCCCGACTTTCCACCTGCGTAGTAAAAGTAATAAAATCAAAATGATTACTGAACCGAACAAGATTATGGAAGAAAATGTGAGGTTGCCGCCTGATTGAATTTTGCCTCCGAAAATGGTCATGGCAATTATAAAAGGAAGCCCTAATCCAACGAGGATATCAAAAATATTGGAGCCAACCGCATTGCTTACTGCCATGTCACCTCTTCCCTGTTTGGCCACAATTACTGAGGAAAAAAGATCTGGGACCGAAGTTCCCGCTGCTAATATAGTTAATGCAATTATTGATTCAGGAATGTTTAAGTTGTGGGCAATTACCACTGCTGACTCAACAAGAATATAACTTAATGCAGCAATAATGATTATGGAAAACAAAAAATTCAAATAATATCTTTTAGGGGAAGGGAAGATCAATTTTAAAAAACTGTCGACAGGTTTTGTGAAATGCCATTGTTCGCCGTGTACATTATGAACTTCTTCATGACGAACCATATCTTTATATGGGAACCAGCGTTTCCAGTAAATCACAGCAACAACATATACCACATAAACGCAAAGAAAGATAACAGATTCGGTTAGATTAAATGAACCATCGCTGATAAACCAAACCAAAAGAGCAACTGTCAACAGATAAAAAAACAGGTCACGAACCATAGGTTGCCAGGTTAGTTTTGCTTCCTTTACTATCGAAGCCGCGCCAATAATTACCAGCAGATTAAATATAGCGCTCCCAACAATACTGCCCACTCCAATTACCTGATGGTTGCCCGGTTTAAGTACAGCAAAAAGAGCCACAAATAATTCAGGGGCACTCGAACCAATTGCCATCAATGTTGCACCGGCGGCGTCGCTTGAAAGTTTCAGATCGTGAGATATTTTATCAAGTGAAGCAATAAAAAAAAGATCGACAACACGAGCCAGTAAAACAAAACAAACCAATAAGAGGACGATGTGAAGGATTGTCATAGAATTGCTGATTTAAGGGACATCAGTTAATCTTCCAACTGATCCTTTATTCCCTTTTTTATTTCTTTGGTATTCTTGTTTACTTCAGTAGATAAATCGTCAACATCTTTTTTTAAGTCAGATGTCTGTTCGTCGATTTTGCGTTTTATTTCGTTAGTTTCCTTTTTTATCGAAGAAGTAATATCACTAACATCTTTTTTTATATCAGACGTATGATAATCGATTTCACGTTTTATTTCGTTGGTAGCTTTTCTAAACTCCCGCATTCCCTTTCCCAGAGTTTTAGCAATATCAGGAATTGCTTTTGATCCAAAAAATAGCAAAGCCAAAAGCATTACCATCACAAGTTCCCCACCACTTATAAACAAAATATAGTTTATCATTGCTTCACTGTTAATCGCACAAATATACAAATTGGAATGCAGCCTTATTCATAAAAATACTAAAAAAGTTTGTTATCAGAATTTGATACAGTAACAGAATTGTCTTTTTCAATCATCTAAAAATTGTAAGATTTAAATGCCATTCAACACAAAAAGGGTAAAAACAAAAAGGCAACCGATCACAGGTTGCCTTTTGTATATTTCCATTGATTAATTCAGAAACTAAGCTGTTTTTTTTATTAGTTTTTTAACTCTTGTTTGCGTTTCGTAAACAATAGGTGCTGCTACGAAAATTGAGGAGTAAGTACCCACTCCAATTCCCACTAACAAAGCAAAGATAAATCCTCGGATATTGGCTCCACCAAAAATAAAGATTACCAGCAATACCACAAGAGTAGTCATAGATGTGTTCATTGTACGTCGAAGCGTACTATTCATTGCATGGTCCATATTTTCTTTCAGACCTCTTTTAGGATAAATTTTAAGGTATTCACGAATACGGTCATATACAATCACTGTATCGTTTATCGAATAACCGATCACAGTCAAAATAGCGGCAATGAATGATTGGTCTATTTCAAGTGAAAAGGGTAAAATACCATGGAAAACGGAGAAAAATCCTAAAGTGATAATGGTATCGTGCGCTAATGATAACACACCACCCAGACCAAATTTCCAGTTACTGAACCTGACCATGATATAAAGGAAGATTATAAGCAGGGCAAAAGTGACAGCAATTACAGCATCTTTTTTGATGTCATCAGAAATGGTTGGCCCCACTTTTTGAGAACTCTGACGATAATTTTCGATGAAATCTTTGTATGTAACATTGTCAGCAATAAACCCACCTTTTTTTAATCCATCAAACAGTGTTTCTTCTACTTCATTATCTACATTCGTTGAATTATCGGCGATTCTGTATTTGGTTACTATACGCACCTGATTATCGGCGCCAAATGTTTTTACTTCAGGAGCTGAACCAAATTCCACTTCCAACGTTTTCTGAATATCAGAGACCTTTACATCCTTATCAAAACGGATAACATAAGTACGCCCTCCCTGAAAATCGATACCGAGGTTAAATCCTCTTACAGCAAAAGAAATGATTGAAATAACAATCAATGTGCCGGAAATGGCGTAAGCTATTTTACGTTTATCAAGGAATTTTATTTTTGTATCAACCAGCCAATTTGAAGTAATTTTAGCGGTAAAGGTGATCTTTTTAGAGTGCTTAAGCTGCCATTCAAAAATTAATCTGGTTAAGAAGATTGCTGTAAACAAAGAAGTTACAATACCTACCATTAAAGTTGTGGCAAAACCTTTTATTGGACCTGACCCAAACAGATAAAGAACAATACCAGTAAGGAGCGTTGTAACCTGTCCGTCAATAATTGCAGAATATGCATTTTTATAACCATCTGAAATGGCGAGTTTAATTCCCTTTCCGGCCCTGAGTTCCTCCTGAACCCTTTCATAAATAATAACGTTGGCATCAACAGCCATACCCATGGTTAGAACAATACCTGCAATACCCGGTAAAGTGAGTACAGCACCTAAAGAAGCTAAAATACCAAAAAGAAAGAATAAGTTGGCTAATAAAGCAACGTTAGCAGAAAGTCCGGCTTTCTTACTATAGAAAAATAGCATATAAACCAGCACCATTAGAAATGCAAAAATAAATGAATACATTCCTGATCGGATAGATTCTTTACCCAGTGAGGGACCTACAATTTCCTCTTCAACGATATGAGCAGGAGCCGGCATTTTCCCTGATTTTAAAATGTTAGCAAGGTCCTTCGCTTCTTCAACGCTTTCCAAACCAGTAATGCTTGAATGACCTCCTGCAATTTCACCCTGAACTGTTGGGTAAGAACGAACCGCGCCATCAAGGACAATTGCAATTGATTTTCCAATGTTTTCCTTGGTCATTCGTTGCCAGGTTTTTGCTCCTTCACTATTCATACTCATCGCAACTTCCGGATTCGATCCAAATTGATCAAAATCCTGACGGGCATCTGTTATAACATCTCCATCAAGCGGGGGACGACCATCACGGGTGGTAATTTTTAATGCAATTAAGCTATAATAATTACCCGCTGCATCTACAGATTTTGCGGTCCAACGGAAAAACATGTCGCGTGGAAATAAACTTTTAATTTGAGGCATATTTAAATAACTGTCAACTTGCGCAGTGTCTCTTGCGTGAGCTATACCCACTACCGGACCTTTAAGCAGCTGTTGACCACTTTGATCTGTGTTTGGTCTTAATAGGGCAAACAGTGGATAATCTTTTGAAATATCTGCAAGATTATCGACAACACCGGTTGAATCGGTAGCAGCCTTATCCTGCAATTCATCTAAAAGTGAACTCTCAGAAGATGTAGTGTCGGCTGCAGCTTTTGTTTCATTTTTTTCAGTACTGGCTGCAGCTGTTGAATCTTTTTCAGCTTTCAAATTGTTCATCTCCTTAATTCGCTCATTCACAGAGAGCAGATATTGGTAAACATCGCTATTTTCATAGGTTTCCCAGAATTCCAGTTTAGCCGTTCCCTGCAAGAGGTTACGAACACGCGTTTGATCTTTTACTCCCGGGAGTTGGACTATGATACGTCCTTTGTTGGTTTGCGACTGTTGAATGTATGGTTGAGCAACACCAAAACGGTCGATACGTGTGCGAAGAACATTAAAAGAGTTATCGATAGCAGCGTCTGTTTCATCACGGATAACTTTTAAAACGTCGGCGTTAGATGTGTTGAAATTAATTCTGTCACGAAGTTCGAGTGTGTTAAAGATAGAGGCTAGTTTAGCATTAGGATCGATGGCCTCGAATGCCTCCCCAAAAAGAGTTACAAAATCTTTCTGACTATTCGTTTGCTCAGCTTTTGCGCGAGCAAGTGCTGCATTAAAAGTAGAGTCGGTACTGTAATTCGACAATGCCCTGATCAAATCACTTACTTCAACTTCCAAAGTTACGTCCATACCACCTTTCAGGTCAAGACCAAGGTTCATTTCCAATCCTTTTACATCATTGTAAGTGAATTTTTTAAGTCCAAGAAAATTATATACTACCTGGTCCTGAATAGAATCAAGATACCTGGACTCTTTCTCTGAGTCTCCATGTGCATATTCAATGGCTGCATTTTCAACTTGTTTTGCTTTCCATGTAAATGAAAGCTGGTATAAACAAACGGCTGCCAAAAGAATTGCAAATGATAAGATTGCACCTTTGTTTTGCATTTTACGTTAATTTTTAATGTTTAATTTTTTATTGTAATTTTTTGAATAATTTCTGTTGATGCGACATACCTTTCAGAAAAGATATAGCATTTAAATCCTGTAAATAATATTTAATTGAAACAGGAGTTAAGATATCCTGGGATTATCATCGTCAGGGTCAGTAAAGAAATAATTCTTGAAAGCCAGGTAATGGTAGGCTGAAATCAAAGGCGAAGTTTTTGGGTCTGTTTCGGCTTTTAATACCTGGTAGTTTCTAACCTGGTGATATTTTTGAATTAACCGGTCGTATAATTTGGGTTGCAAATTACGTACGGATGGTTTTTGTAGCTCAACTTTAACGTTCAGAACATTGATCTGATTTACCAGGTAAACTGTATTTGGCTCATTATGTTGATTGTTAGAGCTGGTTTCAGTTTCATCCAAATGAACCGGGTTTTTATCAAAATAAGAATCGATCAAATGTGCTAACCCAATTACTGCCAAAAAAAGTGCCAGTTTCAGTAATTGCTTCTTTGTCAATTTTAATTTGATATTCATTTGTTTTTGTGCCTGTTATCGTTTCTTTAGAGCGGAGCAAATATACCTAAATAGTTCAGGTTTACAAAAACGAAATGTTAAATTTGATTCAAGATATTTGAATGACAAATAATGGTCGCTCTTTTCGTATATGGGACATTGTGTTTTCCTGTAATTGTTGAAAAACTCACTGGGAAATCTTTTTTTTCGGAGCAAGCTGTTTTAAAGGGTTATCAAAGGAAAAAGGTGAAGAATGCCGATTATCCTGCCATAATAAAAGACGGTGATTCAGAAGTCAAAGGATTATTATTACATAATGTAGATGGGGATTCAATGAGAATTATATCATTTTATGAAGGGAATGAATATCGTTGTGAAACTTTATCCGTTAGGGTGAAGAAGAAAAAAATTGAGGCTAAAGTTTTTGTTTGGAATTCAGTTGTGGAAACGTTAGAAAATATTGACTGGGATCAGGATGAATTTGCTGAAAATTCACTGGAAATCTACATCAAGGAAATTATTCCTCAGACCCTGAAAGAATATAAATAAGAATCAATATTTTAAAGTCAGAATTTTCTTTTTAAAATCAATAACTGCATTGTATTTTGTCAGGAAATCGCTGCCAATCAATCCACATATTTCGGGTCCCCCGGCTTTCAGATATAGTTTGTTAATATGCGAGAAATCGATTACAGCCACTTTCAAATCTGAAACAATTAATTTTCCAAGTCGGATTGATTTTAATTCAGCCAGTGATGTGGAAATTGGTTGGTCGCTAACTGAAGCGGAGTGAATTTCATCTTCCTCACCCAGCAAATGATAATCATTGAACTTGTTTTTATCGAAAACAGTTCTCGAAGCTCCGGTATCTATGACCCAATTTGCTTTTCTGTCATTAATTTCAGAAGAAATTACAGGATGGAAATTATACTCTTCCAATTCAATCAATTGTATGGGTAATTTTATTTGCATGTATAAAAATAAAAAAACGGCTGACTCCAGGAGAATCAACCGTTTATTTTATGAATTATTTGTTGTTTATAAAATTTTCATTCCATCCAAAATTTCCATTACGCCTTTTACTGCATTTGCTGAATTGTGGAGCAACTGTTTTTCTGCGTCATTTAATCCAACTTCAATAATTTTTTCTATCCCATTTTTACCCAGTTTTACAGGGACTCCCACAAACATGTTTTTGAGTCCGTATTCACCATCAAGTTTCACGCAGCAAGGGAAAACACGTTTCTGGTCCATAACAATTGCTTCCACCATTTGAGCAGCTGCTGAACCCGGTGCATACCATGCTGAGGTTCCCATCAGGTTGACAAGTTCACCACCACCTTTTTTTGTACGTTCAACAATAGCGTTTAATTTTTCCTCATCTATTAATTCCGTAACCGGAATGCCGGCAACAGTAGTGTAACGTGGAAGTGGCACCATGGTATCGCCATGTCCGCCCATCAAAAGCGCCTGGATATCACGAGGTGAAATATCCAATGCTTCGGCAAGGAAAGCCCGGTATCTTGCGGTATCGAGAATACCTGCCATCCCCATCACTTCATTTCTTGATTTTTTTGAAGTAATATAAGCTACATAAGTCATAACATCCAGTGGGTTGGAAACAATTATTATTTTAGCTTTTGGTGAATGTTTTACCACATTTTCTGTTACATTCTTTACAATTCCTGCATTGATGGAAATCAGATCGTCGCGACTCATACCCGGTTTTCGCGGAACACCTGATGTAATAACAACTACTTCAGATCCGGCTGTTTTCGAATAATCATTGGTTGAACCTACCAGTCGTGAATCGTAGTAGTTAATTGGTGCTGTCTGCCATAAATCGAGGGCTTTCCCTTCTGAAATTCCTTCTTTAATATCAAGAAGAACAACTTCTTGTACAATGTTTTTTTCTGCAACAATTTGTGCACAGGTTGCTCCAACGTTTCCTGCTCCAACTACGGTAACTTTCATTTTTATTCCGATTTAGACTATTATATTTAATATTATCGATTTAGGAGAAAAGACCACAAAGATAATTGATTTTACGAATGTTTAAAATTATTCATTTCATTAAAACAATAAAAAAGCCCACAGATTTGTTATCTGTAAGCTTTCCCGTTTTTTTATTTTTATAAAGATAAAGTCAACAGTCGTTATAATTCAATAGGCATCCCGTTGTAAAAGTCAAGGATTTTTGTTCTGAAAATATATTCGTATTTCGCTTGTAATAATTGCGATTTAGCAGCTGTTAAGTCATTTTTGCTTTGGTTATATTCTACCGAATTTACCATTCCAACATTGAATTTTTCTTCTACATACCGAAAAGCTTCTTCCATTGAAACAACAGCTTTTTGTGTTGAATTATAGCGATTTAAAGCTGCCAGGGCATTGGTGTAAGCTTGTTCAATTTCTTTACGCAAAACGTTGCTTGCAGATTGAAGTTGATATTTGTAATTATTAATCTGAAGATTAGCATTTGAAATGGCGTTTTTTACCTGGAACTGGTTGAATATAGGAATGTTTAATGTAAACCCGGCAGAAGAACGTCCGTTACTTTTGAACTGATCCTTAAAAGGTACGTTTGTACCAAAAACATCGGTACTATTATAATGATTATAAGTATTATAATAATTAGCCCCAAATGTAAGGGTTGGATATCGGTTCCCTTTTGCGATTTCAAGTTGCGATTCGGCACTTTTTACCCTCAGCTGGGCAGCTTGTATCTCAGGTCGTGCATTCATTGCATTATTGAAAACATCGAGCGAGTTGTACATGGTAATATTAGCATTGATTTCGGGTAAAACCGGTTTTTCAATTTTAAAACTTTCAGTGATGGGCAAATCCAGTAACTGGAATAAGGTTAAATATGCTAATTGCACACTGTTTTGATCGTTAACCAGTTGCAGTTCTTCACGAGCCTGTTGCGCCTGTATTTCAAGCAATGATCCTCTTGCCAGGCTTCCTGCGTCAACAAGTTGCTGAGTCCGGTTAATTTGCTGTTTTGTAACTTCAATCTGGGCTTGAGAAACGGTTACAACTTCTTCAGCAAACAGGATTTCCAGATAGGCACCTGCAATGTTCAGCATAATGTCGTCTTTGGCTTTTTGAAAATCCTTCAATGTGGCTTGAAAATCCAATTGTCGCCGTTTTACTTCGTTCCTCAAGGTAAAACCATTGAAAATAGTAAAATTGGCTCCTAATCCGCCAGATAATGAAGTGGAATTAGTATTTACATAAGTATTCCCGGGATAGGTAAGCGTACGGCCAAAACTATAATTGTTGCTAAACTGTGCGTTCAAATTAGGAAGCTGGTTCGATATAGCCTGGCTGACCTGGTTCTCGTAATTTTGAGTATTTATTTGCTGTTGTTTTATCTGGATGTTGTTTTCCAGCGCATAATCAATACATTTCCGTAACGACCATGTATTTTGAGCCGAAATTGTTGTATTCAAAAACGCCAAAATAATTGCTGAGAGAATGATGAAAAAATGCTTCATTGTATAATGTTTTTAAATCATGCTAAATTAAATAAACTATGCCAACAAACGAATTATCCATTAGTGGTTTTGGTTTCATTAGCTTTTTTGGGATCCAGTTTTTCACCTTTTACTTTGTCGTTTGTTTTTAATCCTTCAGTAATCTCAATATTAATTCCATCAGAAATCCCTGTTTTTACAAAACGTTTCTCAAACTGCTGGTCAACGTTAGTCATTACCTCCACATACGAATTTTCATTTTCAAATTTTAACATTCCTTCCGGAATAACCAGCACACTATCTTTTCTGTCGAGTACAATATTTGCATTTGCACTGTATCCAGCGCGAATAAACTGCCCCTCTTTTAAATGAACGTTTGCCTTAATTTCGAACTGAATTGCCCCGTTTTCTTCTTTCCCTTTTGGTGAAATATATTCCAAAAAAGCATCGAATTTTTCTTTTTCAATGGCTCCGATTTCCAGTTCAATGGGCATACCTTCTTTTATTTTTCCAACTTCTGTTTCGTCCACTTTTCCTTCAAAAATAATATCATTCATGTCGGCAACCGATGCAATGGTTGTCCCGTCGTTAAAGGTATTCGACTGAATAACTGAGTTCCCAACTTTTACGGGTACATCTAACACCATTCCGTCGATTGTTGAACGAACGAGTGTATTAGTAGCGCTTTCGGCCTTTTTTGTTACACCGTTTTTAATTAATTCCAGATTATTTTCTGCTGCTGACAATTCTTCTTTACCTGAATCATAAGCCAGTTTTGCATTTTTGAACTCTTCATAGGAAATGACACTTTTATCAAAAAGCTTTTGCTGCCGTTCGTAATCTGTTTTTGCATCTTCAAAATCTAACTTCGCCCTGTTTAATCGGGTTTCAGCTGCATTTAATGTAACCATATCGGGAATGATTTTTATACGGGCGATGGTTTGTCCTTTTTGAACACGGTCACCGGCTTCAACATATACTTCATCAATAATGCCCGAAACCTGCGGTTTTATTTCTATTTCCTTGCGCGGCACAACTGAACCAGTAGCTACTGTTTTCATTATTACGTTGCTGATAAACGGATTTTTTGTTTCGAAAACTTCCGGTTTCTTTTTCGATTTGTTATAAAGAAAAAACAGTGTTCCTCCAAACGCTGCAATTAATATTACAACTCCTAAAAATCTAAATACTTTTTTCATGGCTTCCTTTTGTTTTTTGATTTATTGTTTTCTATTTTATTTGTCCTTATAAATTAATCTATAATCTTTTTAAATTCCTTCATCCCGCAATGCATCAATAGGTTTAATTTTTACGGCCCTTCTGGCAGGAATCATTCCAGCGCCAATACCTGCAAAAACCAAAACAGTTAAAGCAGAAACTGCCATTCTGAAACTGATTTCCGGTCGGCGAAAGAAAATATCGGTACCACCTGAATCAAGCGCCATATTTAGCAATTCAAGGATTCCAACGCCAAGGGCCAAACCAATATACCCGGCAATTACGGTGAGGAAAACACTTTCAGCAACAATATGAAGAATAACTTTTCCAGGGGTAGCGCCAATTGCACGTTGGATGCCAATTTCCTGGGTACGTTCTTTTATAATTACCAGCATAATGTTGCTTACACCGATAATTCCGGCAAATAAAGTCCCGATGCCCACAATCCAGGTGAGGATTTGGATACCGCTGAACAAACCCATATATTTTTTCCATTCTACTTCGATATTAAAAGAACCAACTGCCTGAACATCGTCAGGAGCAACATGATGACGATCTTTTAAAAGTTCCTTCAAACGGGTTTCAATTTTGCTAACCGGCACTCCGGGTATAGAGGTAAAAGAGAAAAAATGAACAGCATCCCCGTAATTGTACGTTTTTTGCATAGTAGTGAACGGAATCATTATATTTTCCTCTTTACGGTTACCGTTGATGTTTACACGGGTTTCTGGATGAACAACCCCAACAACCTGAAAATAGACTCCGTTAATTTTTAAATATTCGCCAATCGGGTCTTCATCTTTATCGAACATAACTTCTACTACATGTTCACCGATGACGCAAACTTTCCGATTATGAAGTATGTCAATATCATTTAATAAACGGCCTTTAACCGGTGTCCATGGATCGATTTTGAAGAATGCGGGATAATCGCCTGAAATATTAAAAGCGCCGGTTTTCTTGCCCCGGATAGTATTGTCGCCACTGTTTGAATTAGATCCGAATAATTTGGGCGCCAAATATTCAATTTCATTAATGTTGGAACGGATGTATTCAATATCGTTGTTTTTATAACTCCATCGTCTTCCGCGTTGAAATCCTTCGTAAGGTTTACTTGTCGATTCTGTCCAGAAAAATGCTGAATTGGAGGCAAAAGCTTTGATTCCATCCATGACCCCGTTTTCGAGCGCCTTTCCAGCGCCCGACATAATAATCAACATGAAGATGCCCCAGAAAACTCCGAATGCCGTCATAAAACTCCGCATCCGGTTTTTCTTTAATGCGCTTAATATTTCATTCCAAAGATCTAAGTCAAACATGAGAGTTTAAAGTTTAATGTTCAAAGTTTTCATTTCCAAATTGTTTTCTTCCAATCTCCCTCCTTTGAAGGGATTAAGGGAGGCTTTTTATTCATCGCGTAAAGCTTCAATTGGTTTTATACGGGCAGCACGTTTTGCAGGAATATAACCTGCAAAAGTTCCGGCTAAAATCAGTAAAAATGTAGCCATCATGGCAATATTCAAATTAACTGTTGGATTACGGAACAGGGTATCACCGTTACCGCTGTTTGTAGCTGCTGATGCTGCAAATTGCTGTTCAACAATAACATTTAGTCCTTCCATTAACCCGGTTCCCAGCACAAGTCCAATATACCCTGCGATTGTTGTGATTAAAATCGATTCAAGTAAAATCAACCCGATTACTGAGCGTGGACTCGCCCCAATCGCTTTCCGGATTCCAATTTCTTTGGTACGTTCCTTTACAACAATCAGCATGATATTGCTGACTCCAACAACGCCGGCAATCAAAGTACCTATTCCGATTATCCAGATAAAAATATTTATGGCCTGGAATATCTTCATGGTTTCCATCACATTTTCAAGCTTGTTGTAAGAGCTAAGTGCTGAATCGTCTGTAGCGTCGAATTTATGTCTGCGCGCCATAGATTCCCTGATCTGTGTCTCGATTTGCTTACTTTCTTCAATGGTTTTTGCGTCAATGGTTAAAGCAAAGTTGTGAAGCCGATTGGAACCGTTAAAAATTTTCTGACCCGTTGTAACGGGGATATAAGCATTTCGGTGTCGAGTACTGCCACCTTCCTTACAAATTCCTATCACTTTAAAAGGCACATTGTTAATTTTTATATATTCTCCCAATGCTTCCCCACCTTTAAATAGTGCATCATAAATATCTTTCCCAATCACCACCGTTTTCCTGGCTTGCTTTATATCAATATCATTTATAAATCTTCCTTTCACAATTTCAAGAGATTCAACTTCTTTTAAATCAGGATGACAGGTAATTGCGGTATAATTGCCAAATTCATTTCCGTAAGAAATTGTATTCCCGTTTAAATAATATCTGCCCGAAGCACAATCAATTCCGGGCATGTCTTTAATAATGTCGTAATCGCTGTTATTGAGTTTTATTTCACGGCCCTCTTTCATTCCCTGATAAGGAATGCTGGTATTTCCGCTCCAGAACCACATTCCGTTAATAGCATCTCTTTTGAAATTCTCTGAAACCCCGTTGCTCAATCCATTCCCGGAACCCAGCAAAATCATAAGCATAAATATTCCCCATGCAACACTGAATCCTGTCAGGAATGTTCTCATTTTATTTTTTTTGATGGTAGAAAGGATTTCCTGCCATATATCGATATCAAACATTTTGTTTCCGGTTTAATTTTAAGTAGGATGATTTTCGCTGAAAACGGTAACTGCGACTGTAACCTTTTAAGCTGTAACCAGTTCTTTTTTATACTGATTTTGCCAGTGTTTCAAATCGCCATTTTTAATTACTTCACCAATTAAACCGTCTTTCAGGCGAATGATTTTGTGTGTCATCGCAGCAATATCGTGCTCATGGGTCACAATAATTACTGTAATTCCTTCTTCGTTAATTTGTTTCAGAATTTCCATTACTTCATATGAAGTGCTTGTGTCTAATGCTCCAGTTGGTTCATCAGCAAAAATAATTTTTGGTTTGGAAATGAGTGATCGGGCGATGGCAACCCTTTGTTTTTGTCCACCGGAAAGTTCGTTTGGCATATGTTCTGCCCAAGGAATAAGACCCATTTTATCGAGGTATTCCATCGCAATTTTATTTCTTTTTTTTCTTTTTACTCCTTGATAATATAAAGGAAGTGCAACATTTTCCATTGCATTTTTAAATGAAATAAGGTTAAACGATTGAAATACAAAACCTACCATTTCGTTTCGTAATTTGGCTGCCTGTTTTTCACTCATGTTTTTTACCAACTTCCCATTAAGATAATAGGAACCCTGGTCATAGTTATCTAGAATTCCCAGAATATTTAGTAAAGTTGATTTTCCTGAGCCCGATGAACCCATAATCGAAACAAATTCTCCTTGTTTGATTTCCAAATCGATTCCTTTTAAAACGTGCAACGAATTGCTGCCAGTAACATACGATTTGTGAATGTTGTTAATACTGATCATGACTTTAATTGTTTTCTGTTTTCTGCTTTAAAATTGTATAATCCTGTTCCTTATCTTTCTATTTATTCGACAAACACCAGAAAAAAAGGTGTAAAAAACAGGAATCAAAGGATCTGAATATTTTTTTTACAGCTTTAACCTGTATGACACCAATTGCTTTAAAAGGTTACAGTTATGCAATTTTTTCTTTTGTAAAATTCATGTTTTCCTTAGAAATGAAAAACTAAAAATATACTGATGACTGATTTTTGGCGATGAATCCTGAAATTCTGAAAATAAACTGAGATATTTATGTTTTAAATTGCAGGAAATGTTTGCGATTTAAACAATTTAATTTTGAAGAAATAGTTTTTTATAATTTTTCCGAAAAAGTATTTTATGGGATATATTACTTTAACATTAAAACTCCCAACTGATTACAATAATGAAATGCTGGAGCGAAAAATCTCAAGCGAACTTCATATTAGCGATTTTTCCTATTGTATAGAAAACAAAAGTCTTGATGCCCGAAAGAAATCCAATATTTTTTGGTTGGTAAAAGTTGCTGTGAGTTCGCATGAACTAAAAAATGGTGAGCCTTTGGAAAAAGAAGGATTAGTAATTCCCAACAAAAAAAGAACTGAAATGGTAGTTGTTGTTGGTAGTGGACCAGCGGGTTTTTTTGCAGCATACGTTTTACAAAAGGCTGGTTTTAAAGTTACTTTAATTGAAAGAGGTTCAGATGTTGAAACCCGGGGAAAATCAATCAGGGTATTTGAACAAACCGGGACTTTTAATGCTCAAAATAATTATGCTTTTGGTGAAGGTGGCGCCGGTACATTCTCTGACGGAAAACTTACTTCACGATCAAAACATATTTCAAAAGAAAAACAATTTATTCTTAGCAGTTATGTGAAAGCGGGAGCACCCGATGAAATTGAATATATGGCGCATCCGCATTTAGGAACCGATAATCTCCGAAAAATTGTAAAAAATCTCCGGATCGAATTTGAACAACTGGGTGGGGAGTTTCTTTTTGAAACGTTGATGGAGGACATTGTAATAAAGAATTCCAGGGTTACAGAAGTAAAGACAACAAAGGGAATATTACCTACAGATGCCTTATTTATTGCTTCTGGTCATTCAGCTTTTGAAACGTATAAAATGCTGATAAAACGCGGTATTCCTTTTCGAACCAAAAATTTTGCCATTGGAAGTAGAATGGAACACCGGCAGGAAATTATCAATCTTGCACAATGGGGGTTACCAAAAATTCCCGGTGTAAAGGCGGCTGAATACCGTTTAACTTCTTCTGCTGATGCAAATCACCCTGTTTTTTCATTTTGCATGTGCCCGGGAGGAATGGTAGTTCCGGCGGCGGCTTATGCCAATACAAATATTGTAAATGGAATGAGCTATTATCAGCGAAACGGTGAATTTGCCAATGCAGCTTGTGTAGTTGGCATTCATCCTGATGAGTTGGCTGGCAAAACGGTTTCACCACTTGAAGCTTTGGAAAATGTAAGTGAGCTGGAACAAAAGTTTTATGAGTTGGCTGAAGGATACAGGGCGCCAACAAGTAGTATCCAAAATTTCTTGAAACAACGAATGAAAGATGATTCTCCAAAAAGTAGTTACCCGCTGGGATTAATGCCTTCACCTTTGTGGGAACTTTTGCCACCTATAGTGGTACAGTCCATGCAAGTCGGACTGGTTGATTTTATTCGAAAAATGAGGGGTTTTGAAACGGGTATTTTGCTTGGGCTGGAAAGTAAAACTTCTTCTCCTGTGCAGGTAATACGCGAACAGAATGGGTTATGTGCAGGTTTTCAAAATCTGTATATCGTAGGTGAGGGGAGTGGCTACGCAGGGGGAATTATATCAAGTGCTGCTGATGGAATTAAGGCAGCGATGCATTTGATTCATTCAGGTTAATCTATAAAAATGTAAATTTCGATTTTTGGACTATATATAATGAGTAAGTTACCGGGTTGCATTAAACATTACTGCAACTTACGAAAACGTGCCAACTAGAGTTGGCATAATTAATTTCAATCCAATATTTTTTCAAAACAAATGCTATTTTCCATTTTCACGTATTGACCGTAGTTTGGAGTTTGCTGATAACCACTTTTCTGATAAAGTCGCATTGCTTCAGGCAATCTTTTTCCTGTTTCAAGAATACATTTTGAGTACGCCATTTCTTTTGCCCAGTGTTCCAAATCAGCCAAAACAATTGTAGCAATTCCAATACCACGATATTCTTCGCGTGTAAACATACGCTTTACTTCCATTGTATTCTCATCATATTTTTTGATCGCTCCACACGCTACAGGAATTTTATCCAAATAAGCTACAACCACATGTTCAATGTTATCAATCTTGTTGTATTGATTATAAAAATCATGTTCTCTCCCATCAAATTCAGCAAGTAGGGAATCTAACCGGAAAACAAGTTCTATAAAATCCTCATTCTTTGAATTTGTTCTCACTGTTTTTAGCATCACAGAAATGGTTGGATTTGTGAAAGAATCTATCGAACCTCCGATCCATTTTTCACTTTCTGATCCGGCGAAACAATTGATAATGAACCGTCAGCATTTTCAGCGCACAAAATCATTCCCTGAGATTCAATTCCTCTCAATTTTTTAGGTTCAAGATTAACCAAAATTGAAACCTGTTTTCCAATTAAATCTTCGGGCTCGTAATATTCTGCAATTCCTGAAACTACCGTTCTTTTATCAATTCCGGTATCAATTTTTAGTTTCAGTAACTTTTTGGTTTTCGGAACTTTCTCAGCTTCAAGCACAGTTCCAACGCGAATATCCATCTTCCCAAAATCATCAAAATCAACGCTTTCTTTAGCGGGTTTTGCTTTTGCTCCCGCTATTTCATTTGCCTTTTTTGTATCCAGTAATTTTTGAATTTGAGCATCGATAACGCTATCTTCTATCTTCTCAAATAATAATTCAGGCGTATTCACTTTATGCCCGGCAGGTAATAAATCTGTTTTTCCAAATTTTTCCCAATCCTGTTTTTCAAAGTTCAGGAATCCACGTAGCTTGTTCATGCTGAAAGGAAGAAATGGTTCAAGACAAATGGTTAAATTGGCTGTAATTTGAAGACAAACATTTAATATTGTTTTAACTCTTTCCTGATTTTGCTTAATTACTTTCCATGGTTCTTCGTCAGCGAGGTATTTATTTCCGAGGCGTGCTAAATCCATTGCATTTTTTAGCGCTTCACGAATGCGGAAACTGTCAAGGCTTTTTTCAACTTCTGCTTTTATGGTTGAAATTGATTCAAGGGTTTCTATATCGTAAGCAGAAAGTTCTCCCGCAGCCGGAACTTCAGCATCAAAATATTTGTTGGTTAAAACCAACGCACGATTGACAAAGTTGCCAAGGATGGCTACCAACTCGTTGTTATTCCTGGTCTGAAAATCCTTCCATGTAAAATCGTTGTCTTTTGTTTCCGGTGCGTTTGCTGTTAAAACATATTTCAACACATCTTCTTTCCCCGGAAAATCTTCGAGGTATTCGTGCAGCCAAACTGCCCAGTTTCTTGATGTTGAAATTTTATCGTTTTCAAGATTCAGGAATTCATTGGCAGGAACATTTTCCGGTAAATTATAGGTTCCTTCGGCTTTTAGTATGATGGGGAAAATTATGCAATGAAAAACAATATTGTCTTTTCCAATAAAATGCAGCATTCGGGTTTCAGGGTCTTTCCAGTATTTTTCCCAAAGCCCTTCTCCATCTCTCCCCGAGGGGGAGAGTGAATTAAAAAGTTCTTTTGTTGCAGAGATATAACCAATTGGCGCATCGAACCAAACATACAAAACCTTGCCTTCTGTTCCTTCAACTGGCACCGGCACACCCCAGTCGAGGTCGCGGGTTACCGCACGTGGCTGCAATCCACTGTCGATCCATGATTTTACCTGACCATAAACATTTGGCTTCCATTCTTTGTGTCCTTCCAAAATCCACTCACGCAGCCAGGGTTCATACTGATCAAGCGGCAAATACCAGTGTTTGGTTTCTTTTAAAACCGGCTGATTTCCACTAATCATAGAAGTCGGGTTAATCAATTCGGTCGGACTCAATGAAGTTCCACAGTTTTCACACTGGTCGCCATACGCTTTTTCAAAACCACATTTCGGGCAAGTTCCTATAATATATCGGTCGGCCAAAAACTGTTGGTTCTCCTCATCAAAATATTGTTCCGAAGTCTTTTCAATAAATTTACCTTTATCGTACAATGTTCTGAAAATTTCAGATGCAGTTTCGTAATGAACTTTCGAACTGGTACGTGAATAAACATCAAACGAAATTCCAAAATCCTCAAATGATTTTTTTATAATACCGTGATACCTGTCAACAATATCCTGTGGCGTAACACCTTCATTTTTAGCTTTCAATGTAATAGGCACACCGTGTTCATCCGATCCGCCAATCAATAAAACATCTTCATTTTTTAGTCGCAGATAACGGGCATAAATATCTGCCGGAACATAAACCCCGGCAAGGTGACCAATATGAATCGGGCCATTTGCGTAAGGCAGTGCAGTCGTTATCAGTGTACGTTTGAAATTATTCATTATGAAACTTTTTGATTTTCCCAACTTTAAATAGGTTGCAAAGATAGTTGAAAAATTAAAAACCGGATTGAATTTAAAATGGTTTACTTTTGTGCGAAACTTTAAAATAAACATGAATTTTTCGCATATCATTTTTGATCTCGACGGAACGCTTACCGACAATACACTTGGAATTAAAAACTCATTGCGATTTGCGTTGCAGAAAATGCACTACGATGAGATTCCCGATCATCTGCCTGATGAATTTATTGGCCCGCCCCTGCAATGGGGATTTAAAAATTTGTTTGGAATGAACGAAAAAAACACCGAACTGGCAGTAGAATTTTTCAGGGAATATTACAGCGAAAATGGCTGGCATGAAAATGTTCCTTATCCCGGAATTTCTGAAATGCTTGAAGAGTTAAGTTTTGCGGGGAAACAGCTTTTTGTTGCCACTTCAAAACTGGAAAAATTCGCAATAAAAATCATTCAGCATTTTGAGTTTGATAAGTACATTCTTCAACTGAAAGGAGCAGATTATGGGGGAGCTAAAGCAACAAAAGCTACCATTATTTCGGAATTGATAAACTCACGACAATTAGTTCCATCCAAAGAAATTGTTATGGTTGGTGATACTGTTTTTGATATTGAAGGCGGAAAAGAAATTGGGATTTTCACTATTGCCGTAAATTATGGTTTTGGAAAAGAAGATGAATTAAAAGCTGCAAATCCGGATTATTTTGTTGAAGATGTTGAAGAATTATATGAGATATTGGTGGGTTGATTGTGTCGTAAAATACGAAACAAGAATATTTCTGTAAAAATCAAAAGAAACCAGTTTTAAATCAAGGCATAATACACTGGCTATGTGCATCTTTGCTTTTTTAACGGACGGTTTTTTTATGATTATCTTTGTGATAAACAGATATAATAATGGGTGACAAATATTTTAGATTAGAAAATTTACAAGAAGTAAAACAATTTGAATCAGAACTAAATAAGTATTATAATTTGGAGACAAAGTTTTCCAATATGCCATATTTTAATCTTGAAAAATGGTTTGAATATTGCCAGGAAAATCAGAGTGATGGTAAATTATTTACAATGATTTTTGATATCAAACTTAATCTTGTGTATCTGGATGTTGATTATTCTAAAGTTCAACGAATTTTTTATGAACGGTTGAATGATTCACCTGATTCGATAGCACTAACTGCGGAAAATGATTTATTAAAAAGTATAGTTTTATTGCATAAATTAAGTGATTATGTAATCAGATATAGAGCTTTAAATGATAAATTAATGGGATTGATGGTTATGCTTTTCGCATCAAATGAATATAATAAATATAGAAGGGCAAAAAGTAGGAAGAAAACTTTCAAATCTATTTTTGAAAATTATAATTTGCCTCTAAACATTATTGTAAATAAAGTCTTTGAATATCTTGAGAATTTTGACAAAGAATATAGAACACCGGAAATTCATTCTACTGGTTCCTTAAGAAAATCTGTTTTACTATCCGCAAAAAAAGGATATGAAGAAATTCAAAAACTAAAACATGAATCATGGCACAATCTAATCTACTTAATATCTGAAATTGATAACTTTGTCATAAAACAAGGAAAATGAACACTCCTCCACATCTTCAACCCGGTTCTAAAATACGAATTGTTGCGTCGGCAGGAAGAGTAAACGAAAAATACATCATTCCGGCTGCTCAATGGTTGACAATGCAGGGATACAAAACCGTTTTAGGCCAGCATATTTTTGCCCAGCATTTTCAGTTTGCGGGAACCGATCAACAACGTTTACACGACCTTCAACTTGCATTGGATGACCCTGAAACCGACGCCATTATTTGTGCCCGCGGCGGGTATGGAACGGTCAGAATTATTGATCAACTTGATTTTACAGCATTTAAAAAGAACCCAAAATGGATTGTTGGTTTTAGCGATATAACCATTCTGCATTCCTGTTTAAATCAACTCGGATTCGCAACTATTCATGGTTCAATGCCTCGTCATTTCTTTGATGAAAAAGGGACCGAAACCGAGAATCTAAAAACATTGATGCAATTGTTGACTGGAGAAAAAGTTTCTTATAATTTTTCGCATTCAGAAAATAACCGTTCAGGCGTTGTATCGGCAGAATTAATAGGAGGAAATCTTTCCATTTTATCCAGTTTAATGGGAACCAAATATGAACCGGACACCAATGGGAAAATACTTTTCCTTGAAGATATTGATGAATATTTATATCATACGGACAGAATGATGCACCAGTTAAAACTTTCCGGTAAACTGGAACATTTGGCCGGACTGATAATTGGTGATTTCACAAACATGAAAGACAATGATTCGTCTTTTGGAAAAACGGTAGAAGAAATTATTCTCGATTCGGTTTCTGAATACAATTATCCGGTTGCGTTTGGTTTTCCAGCAGGGCATGATAAAAAAAATCTCGCACTTGCTTTTGGAGAAAAATGGGAACTCACGGTTTCTAAAAATAATTCAACCCTAAAATTAGTTTAAATAATACTTCAATTGCCAACACAAAAGGAAATAGGAGAGTTAGGGGAAATGCTGGCGCGACAGCACTTGACCAATCTTGGATATGAAATTCTGGAAAAGAACTGGCATTACGGTCATTTGGAACTTGATATCATCGCACGCGATAATGACGAATTGGTAATTGTGGAAGTAAAATCAAGAAGCGGACTTCGTTACGAACATCCTTCGGAGGCAGTAACATCCGGCAAAATGAAACGCATTGTTGAAGCCGCCGATGCATATAACCGGGATAACAATATAGAATTGGAAACCCGCTTTGATGTTGTTACTGTAATTTTTTTTGAAAAAGGCCATGAACTGGAGCATTTTAAAGATGCTTTTTATCCTACACTTTAAAATTTTGAATTTAAAACTATTCTACTATTTTTACCCCCAAAATCATTATTATGAATATAGAAGAACTCCGCGAATATTGTTTATCGCTCAATGGGGTTTCCGAAAACTTCCCCTTCGATGAAACGACACTGGTTTTCAAGGTGTCAGACAAAATGTTTTGTCTGACTGACCTTGAAGATGAATTTGCCATAGCTCTTAAAAATGAACCTGAAAAAAACATTGAATTGCGCGAGGAATTTCCTGCAGTTAAACCAGCCTACCACATGAATAAAGAGCATTGGAACTCGATTAAAGTGGATGGTTCAATGTCGGACGATATGATCAAAAACCTGATTGATGAATCATACGACCTGGTTGTTATGAAACTGACCCGGAGACAACAGCAGGAATTAAAGAATTACTAACATTTCACTATGACGCGCTTTTTAATACTGTGCCTGGCACTGGTACTTTTCCTTGTAAAAACAAATGCTCAGGAAAAGGAAAATTTCACCATTACAAAAGAAATTAAACACCTGCCTGTGGTTAACCAGGGAAGTTCAGGAACCTGTTGGAGTTTTGCAACAACAAGCTTTCTCGAATCAGAAATTATGAGGAAAGGTTTGCCTGAGATTGATCTTTCAGAAATGTATTTTGTATATTATGCATATCTTGATAAAGCGGAGCAATACTTACTATATCACGGTAATAACAGCTTCTCCCAGGGTGGTCAGGCGCATGATGTTTTTAATGTGCTGCGTGAACATGGAATGGCAACAGATGAAGCTTTCCCCGGAATAAAAACCAACGGCCGCTTCACTGACCACGATCTTGTTAATGAATTAAATATTGAAGTAACAGAACTCAACAAAAAACGAGAAGATTTTGATGCTTCGAATTTTAAAACACTTTACCCAACATTAAAAAAATACATCGGGAAAATACCTAAAAAAGTGGAATATGATAATAAAAAATATACACCCGAAGAATTGCTAAAAAAAACCGGTATTAATCCGGATGATTATGTTGAAATTTCTTCTTATACGCATCATCCATTTTACCAGTCATTTGTTCTCGAAGTCCCTGACGACTGGGCTCACGGATTGTACTACAACCTTCCGATGGAAGAAATGTTGGACGTAATTCTTTATTCGCTGAATAACGGTTATTCTGTTTGCTGGGACGGCGATACCAGCGAAAAGACGTTTCAACATAAAAATGGGAAAGCTGATGTGCCGGAAAAACTGATTGGTAAAATCACCCAAAAAATGCGGCAGGAAACGTTTATGAACCGCACCACAACTGATGATCATCTAATGCACATAGTCGGACTTTCAAAAGATTCGGATGGGAAAACCTGCTTTTATACAAAAAATTCTTGGGGAGCAAACAGCAACGATTTTGATGGTTATCTGAATTTAACAGAAGATTATGTTCGCCTAAAAACAATAGCCATCGTTGTAAACAAAGAAGCGATCCCCGAAAATATTCGGATAAAACTTCACTTGTAATGCGCGAGTTTCTTTTGACCTCAGAGTATATTGAGCTGGTTAAACTGCTGAAATTATTACGAATAGCAGAAACCGGGGGCCATGCAAAAATAATGGTTGAAGAAGGTGAAGTTTTTTTAAACGGCGTTCAGGAATTCCGGAAACGAGCTAAATTAAGATCAAACGACAAAGTTGAAATAAACGGGGAAATTATTCTTATAAAATAATTCTACTATAAGCAAAAAAAAGACCCATCAAACGGAGTCCTTTCTTTGATATATTTCTTTCTCATTTTATTTTTGTATATGTACATCCATCTGCGGGAAAGGAATATTAAGCCCTTCTTTAGCAAAAGTTTTATATACATTTTCCTGTAGATCAAAATAGATTCCCCAGTAATTAGCCGTATACGCCCAAACACGGACAACAAGATTTACGGAACTGTCTGCCAGTTCTGAAACTACAATAAAAGGTGCCGGCTCTTTTAAAATGCGTTCATCATTATTAATGAGCGTTAATAATACTTTCCTGGCTTTATCAACATCATCGCCATAAGCAATTCCAAAAACGAAATCAATCCTTCTTTGCGGTTCTGCAGAATAATTTGTCATTGAACTTGTTGACAAACCACCATTGGGAATAATAATTGTTTTATTATCGGGTGTTTTCAGAATTGTATTAAAAATCTGAATTTCATGCACAATTCCCGCGTGTCCTTGAGCTTCAATATAGTCTCCCACCTTGAAAGGTTTGAAAATAAGAATCATTACTCCACCTGAAAAATTTTGCAGCGTTCCGGAAAGTGCCATACCAACGGCAAGACCTGCTGCACCAAGGATTGCAATAAAAGAAGTCATTTCAACACCAAGCATACCAACTACACTGATAAATAGCATAATTTTTAATAATATGCCAATCATGCTATTAAAAAAACTTTTCAAGGAAGCTTCCACCTCTCTTTTTTCAAAGGCCTTACGGACTCCTTTTTGAATAATTTTAATGACCCATAATCCTATAATTAATACAATTATCGCCCCTATTAATTTTGGACCATAATCCATTATCAAATCGTAAACTTTTTGAGATGAACTTTCAATAATTTCCATATAAGTATGTTTTAATCTATTTATTTTTCTTAATACAAATTACATAAATGAATGTTCAAAAAAAAGAGGGTCATGAAAATCACCCTCTACCCTTTAAACATTTTGTAAAAATTTATGCTGTTTGTCCTAAAAATTGAATGGTATTCTGAACTGTTTTTAGCTTATTCAACTCTTCATCCCTTATTGAGATATTAAAAATTCCTTCCAGATAGTATGCAAAAATTGACCAATCTACCTGATCAAATTGTAAATCGTCGCTGTAAGACGTTTTCAGACTAATATTTTTCTTATCAACACCTGTCTTCCGGAGAACACGGTAGAGGTTTCTCCTGATTCTTTTTTCCTCCATAATTTCATTTAATTGTCTTTGTTTTCTTTTTCTGAAAAAATCGAATAAACGATTTCAATGTTCAAATATAAAGAAAATAAAAAAATGACAATACCCGTTAACAGATTTTAACTGACAATTTACTGTTAATTTACTTATAATAAGATGGTTACACAAACTTAAGATTAAATTAAGCAATATCATTTCTAAGTAAACTATATATTTTTAAATCATGAAATTGATTCTCAATCAATTCGCCGTTTCTTTCAATTCCCTCAAACCGGAAGCCAAGACGTTTTGGGATTGCCTCACTTTTTTCATTACCAACAGCAACTTTAATTTGAATGCGGTTTAGTTTCAATTTCTGAAAAGCATAACGGGTGAGTTTTTCCGCACATAGTGTGATAATTCCTTTTCCCTGCATATTTTCGGCTAACCAGTATCCCAATTCCGTTTTTTTATTTGCCCAATCAATATCGTTGAATCCGATTAACCCGGCAAATTCTTCATTTACCCAAATACTGTATATGGCCTTTTTATGGCTGTTATCATCGTCCATTACACCTTGAATAAACAACTGTGTATCTTCAACATTCTGCGTATATTCTACAAACGGTAGCCATGTTTTTAAATACTGTTGGTCACGTATAACAGTATCAAAAATTACCTGTGCCATCGAAAGTTTGATTTTTTCAAGTCTAATTGACCTGTTTATCCTGATGTGTTCCATACATTTTCATTGCTTTTGTATTGAACAAAAAAACCTGCTGTGGAAACGAACTTGTTTGTTCGCACGAAATCAGTAAAATATTGTCGTTTAAAAAACATACACCTTCAGTTTGTGCATTTGTTATTGAATCCATAAGTAGATACGATTTTTCACCTGCAAAAAAATGATCGCTCTGGAACCCGCTATACAACCACAAAAACGGGATGAAATCCTTGTACCCGAGAAGTACCAGACTTTTTTTATCAGGGCTAATATCAGCCCCGGTTACCAACCCTATGACGTTAAATGTATCAATTGGAGAAAGACGATATTTACCTTCCCTTTTTGGAATTTTATAAACAGAAGTGGTTTGATCTTTCCAGTTTTTTGTAAACAAATATAACTCATCATTTAATGGAACCATGGCTTCACAATCAAATGCAGTCTCACGTATTGTAAATTGAAAATCATTTTGATTGGCATAGGCAAATTCTATAACCTCCGCCTTAACTTTATTATCCTTTTTATTCAGATCTTTCTTTTTAACTTTATAAATCCTCAGATTTTTACGATTCCCGTTGTTATTTCCGAAATCGCCAACATAAATGTATTTTTCATCTTGTGTAATTTCCTCCCAATCTACATTTTGAGCATTTTTTATTTCTATTTCCCTTTGCATCTTTCCTGTAAAGTCGAATCCATAAATTTTATTTTCACCACCACTATCATTAATTGTCCACAATAAACCATCGTAATACATCAATCCTGAAGCTTCATCAAGAACATCAGGAAGTTTATTAATAAATGGTTCAGGTTCCATTTTAAGCGGATCCGATACCATAAAATGATTTGAAGGAGAAGTATTTATTTTTACACCAAAATTGGCAGGCAAAAGGGTGATTAAAATCGAGAGTACAATAAGAATATACTTCATCTTTTTATCTTTACACGAATTTTAATCAAAAGTAGGTTAATTTAAATCATTTTTTTCAATGAAGAGGATTCTGTTTTTTATTGCTTTGGCATTAACTGGATTGATTGTTTCGTGCGGATCAGCGCAAAAACAGCCGAAAGAGACTATTGTCTCGATTAAAACCGATCTTGGAGAAATAAAAATTAAACTATACGATGACACCCCTCAGCATAAAAATAACTTTATAAAGCTGGCCAACGAAGGGTTCTATAATGGATTAATTTTTCACAGGGTAATAAAAAACTTCATGATACAGGGTGGTGATCCGGACTCAAAAAATGCGGCCAAGTCGGTTCGTTTGGGCGGCGGCGGTCCGGGTTATACTATTCCTGCTGAAATTAAAGCAAATCATTTTCATAAACGTGGTGCAGTTGCAGCAGCCCGATTAGGGAATGCTCAGAATCCTGAAAAAGCGTCGAGTGGTTCACAATTCTATATTGTGCAGGGTGAAATTTACCGCCCGGGACAATTAGATACTTTGGTAGATATGATGAATTCTCGTAAAAAAGAAACTATGTTACGTGAAGAGCTTCAAACAAACAATGCTAAATTATTGGAATTCAGAGAAAATAATGACGTGGATGGTTTTAATCAATTTGTCGTCGGACTAAGAGAAAAGGTAGATAGTTTATATAATGCAGTGACCCCTTTTTCGTTAACCGACGAAGAAAAAGAGATTTATACTACAGTTGGCGGTTATCCTTCGTTAGACGGAGAATACACTGTTTTCGGCGAAGTTGTTGAAGGAATGGATGTAGTGGATAAAATTGCAGCTGTAAAGACTGACTCCAATAACCGGCCTGTAGATGATATTCACATGAATGTTGAAGTAATTAAATAAAATGGTTCGTTCTTTTCTATTCTTTTTTGCTTTTATCTTATTTGGATTGCATGTCAAATCGCAATCAACGACTGTTCTGATTTCTACCAACTTGGGCGACATGAAATTTCGATTGTATAATGATACCCCAAAACATCGGAACGCATTTATTGAATTGGCTAAAGAAGGTTATTACAACGGAACCTTGTTTTACAGGGTGTTACCTGATTTATTGATTCAGGGAGGATCAAAAAGTTCTAAAAATGCACCTCCCGGGAAACAAATTGGGTACGGAGACCCCGATAAAACTGTTGATGATGAAATTCTTCCAAATCATTTTCATAAAAAAGGGGCTCTTTGTGCACCCCGCCAACCGGATGAAATAAATCCTTTCAAACAATCCGATATTTCACAGTTCTACATCGTCAAGGGGAAAGTTTTTACACCGGGTGAACTTGACACTATGGAACTCGCCGTTGATCGTCCTATCCGAAACAAAATCGTTCAGGATATTATGACAACAGAGGTAAGAGAGAAACTACAACAATTAAGGGAAGAAAAAAAAGTTGATGAATTCAGGGAGTTTGCGCAAAAAATTAAAGATGAAATTGAAGCAAAGTACAACCTGAATACAAACACATTGGAATTTTCGGAGGAACAACGTAAGGCATATACTGGCATCGGTGGGTATCCTGCATTAGACGGGGATTACACTGTTTTCGGAGAATGTATTTCCGGGTTTGAAACTATTGATAAAATTGCAGCCCTGAAAACCGATAAAAATAACCGCCCATTTGCCGATGTTAAAATTACCGTAACTATTTTAACCGATAATTGATGAAGTATTTAGCTTTTGGGGCAATAATATTTGTATTGTCATTCGTTTCCTGCAATCAGAAAGGAAGCGAAAAGAACAAAGCTGCAAAGAAAGCAACCACAGAGAAAAACGCCGCAGAACAAAAAGAAACCGGATGGGAAAATATTATGCCTTCGGTGGTTACTTTGGTTACTTACGATGGCAATCGCATACTGGAAAAGGGACAGGGTTTTTTTGTAGCACCAAATTTAATAGTAACAAAATACACTTTGGTTAGCAGTGCTACTAAAGTAGTTTATTCACCACTTGATGAACAGAAAAATTACATTTCCACAAAATATACTGCCGTTGACAGAATTAACGACATCATTTTGCTTTATACTGATTCTGTTCAGCGAAACGCCATTGAATTATTTACGGAAAACCTGCCGGGTGCCGCCAAAACATTTTCTATTTCTCCTGAGTCGGGAAAAACGATACAACTTTTTACAGGTAAATGGCTTGATATGACAACCGTTAGAGGAGCCAAACGTTACAGGGTTACAAACCGCATTCCAAAATCGTCATTTGGGATGCCGTTATTTGTATCTAACCGAAAATCAATTGGTGTAGCTTTTACCGAAATTGTTGGTTTTGAAAATGAAAGTTTGGTTGTTCCGGCTAACTTTATTAATGATTTACTTAAGAGCAGTAATGATAAACCTGCAAATCTGGAATCGCTACGGTCGAATACAAGTGAAGCAGTGGCTGCTGAAAACCGTAAAATAAAGGGTCTGGTTATGGAAACCGATGCAGGGGACATAACAATCCGGCTTTTCAATGAAACTCCGGCATACCGCGACAATTTTATTAAACTGGTAAAAGAACATTATTACGACAGCCTTTTAATTCACCGGGTGATTAAAAATTTTGGAATCCAAACCGGTGCGGCAGATACTCGTTATGCTTTAAAAGGAGATGTTGTAGGTTATAAAGGACCAGGTTATACCATTCCGGCACACATTGTCCCCGGGTTATTTCATAAAAGGGGAATGATTGGATCGCCCAGAAAACCTGATACTGAAAATCAGCATCGTCGGTCTGACGGATCGCAGTTTTATATTGTTTCGGGGCGAACCTATGCCGATATAGAACTTAATGAATTGGAAAAACAGAATAATTATAAATTTACAACTGAGCAACGGGAAACTTACAAAACGATTGGTGGTGCACCGCATCTGGACGGGACTTATACAGTTTTTGGTGAAGTAATCTCAGGAATGGATGTGGTAGATAAAATTGTACAGGTTGAAACCGATAATGACTGGCGTCCCTTAGAAGATATCAGGTTGAAAAAAATTACCATTTTGAAATAACGGGACTTTTGTAAACAACAGAATATGAATAAAGGTCAGATATCAAATATTTTGCGCAAACTCAGGCTGATTTATCTTCTTGATAAGCTTCGGTTTAATATCGAAAAATTTAAAAACCGAAACGAAAACCGGGCGTTTATAAAAGAGCATTCTGGCATTAAACTTCCTCCGGATTACCTGATTTATGAATCGTTCCAATTAAATTATCGCAAATATTTTACGGAAAGTTTTGATACAGCTGCCTGGGTAATTAGCTATATTCAAAAATATATCCGGTTAAAAGATAAAAGGATACTGGATTGGGGATGTGGCCCGGGAAGAGTTATTCGTCATTTGCCCAAAGCTGTTGATAATGGTTGTAGTTATTACGGAACTGATTATAATGCTAAAACAATCGACTGGTGTAAAAAAAATCTACCGGGGATTGAATTCAACAATAATAAATTAGAAGCCATACTTCCTTACTACGATAATTTTTTTGATGCCATTTACGGGATTTCAATTTTCACTCATCTTTCCGAACAATTACACTACGACTGGATGAAAGAATTAACTCGAATTTTGAAACCAGGAGGGATCATGTTTTTAACTACACAAGGTGATAATTTCAAAGTAAAGTTAACCGGGGCAGAATTGAAAAAGTATGAAAGCGGACACCTTATTGTTCGTGGAAACGTTAAGGAAGGTCATCGTACCTATTCAGCTTTTCAACCAATAGAATTCATGAAAAAGCTTTTTGAAAAACTTGAAATTCTGGAACATATCGAAACAAACCCTTCAAATAGATCCTGGATTCCCCAGGATATTTGGATTGTCAGGAAATAGGAAATTTATTGATCGAGGAAAATTTCTTCGACCTCCATATTGGCTTTCAACCAAAAAGTTTTTAGGTCTGCCCATTTCGCTCCTTTAATATTTTCCTCCAAATCATCAATAAAAAGTGTTTCAGCGGGATCAATACCTGCTAATTCAATCACTTTCAGATAAGAATTTAAATCAGGTTTATATACATGAATCTCATGCGAATAAAAAGCCTTTTCAAATAAAGAAGAAAATTCAATTTTATGTTGGTGTAAGAAATCTGAATGGAGCCTCTTTATATGAATCTGGTTCGTGTTACTAAATAAATATAACTGATAATCTTTACTCAACCTCTTTAACAATTCAACCCTTTTTGCCGGAATATCAAGAATCATCGCATTCCAGGCCAGATCCAATTGTTTGTCGGTTGCCATCGGATTTTGAAGCAATTTTCGAAGAACTTCTCTAAATTTACTGGTTGAAATTTGACCGGTTCCTAATTGATAAAATACAGGATCAGAGTATACTTCAGAACCGTCAACCAAATCAGGATTCCGGTTTAAATTATGAAATGCTTTTATTGATGCATCAAAATCAAGATTTAACAAAACATTCCCCAAATCAAAAATGATGTTTCTAATGTTAGTGAGGTCAATTTGCATTTTATTAATTTTAAGCGCGTAAATATAAAAATTAAAACAGGGCAGTTGAAAATCGAAGGAAAACAATATCACACCATTTGGGTGAAACCGGAAGACAAGACGGTTATTCAGGTAATTGATCAGAGAAAACTACCTTTTCAGTTTGAAATTTTCGATATTAGAACTGTTGAAGAAGCTTTTTATGCGATAAAAGAAATGGTTGTCAGAGGCGCTCCACTTATTGGTGTAACTGCTGCTTACGGAATGTATCTCTCAATTTTAAATTACAATGGGAATAATCTCATTTCTTTTTTGAACGAAAAAGCTAATTACCTGAAATCATCACGACCAACTGCAATAAATCTTGCGAATGCCGTTGATGAAATGCTTCGTTTTATAAAAGCTGAAATTTCTTCTCCTGATTTAATTCAAAAAGCATTGGAGAAAGCAAATTCAATTAAACAAAAAGAGATTGAATACAGTGAAAAAATCGGCGATTTCGGCGTTGAAATTATTGAAGAGATTTATCTGAAGAAAAAATCAACAGTGAATATTCTTACGCATTGTAATGCAGGCTGGCTGGCCTGCATCGACTGGGGAACTGCAACCGCCCCAATTTATAAAGCAAATTTAAAGGGAATCCCGGTACATGTTTGGGTTGATGAGACTCGTCCCAGAAATCAAGGTGCACGATTGACTGCTTACGAGCTTGGAGAAGAAGGCATTCAGCACACGGTAATTTCGGATAACACCGGCGGACATCTGATGCAACACAGCATGGTTGATCTTGTAATTGTAGGCAGCGACAGGGCAACTTTGAACGGCGACATAGCGAATAAAATAGGAACATACCTGAAAGCCCTGGCCGCGAAAGATAATAACATCCCTTTTTACGTCGCTTTCCCTTCATCTACTTTCGATTGGAATATTGAAAACGGATTAACTGAAATACCCATTGAAGAAAGAAATCCGGATGAAGTTTCGGAAATTGAAGGGTGGAACGGATCACAAATTGAGCGTGTTCGTCTCATTCCTGAAAAATCGAAAGCAATTAATTATGGTTTTGATGTTACACCAGCCCGTCTTGTAACAGGACTAATTACTGAACGAGGAATTTGTGCCGCAAATAAATCATCTATTTTAAATTTATTTCCAGAATACAAAAAATGAAAAAGATTGCCATCATTGGAGGATCAGGTTTTGAAGATCCGTCCATTTTAAAAACCCCGGGCGAGGTCGAAATTGTAACGCCTTTTGGAAAACCATCAACTGTTTTTAAAACCGGGCAAATAGAAAATGTAGATGTAGCCATCCTATCCCGCCATAACAGGGATCATTCCATTCCACCCACACAGATTAACAACCGGGCAAATATTTGGGCAATTCGCGAATTGGGTTGTACACATATTCTGGCTACCACAGCCTGTGGCAGTTTGCGGGAAGAAATAAAAAGAGGTGATCTGGTAATTTTGGATCAGTTTATCGATTTTACCCGACATCGGCAAATTACTTTTCATGATGAATTTAAAGACGGGAAGCTTTTTCACACCCCCATGGCTGATCCGTTTAATGATTATTTACGCGGAAAATTAATTGAAAAAGCACAGGAACTAAATCTTAATTTCCATCCAAAAGGTACTGTAATTACCATCGAAGGTCCGCGCTTTTCAACCCGGGCAGAATCGAATATGTTTCGAATTTGGGGAGCCGATGTAATTAATATGTCAACAGCACCCGAGTGTATTTTGGCCAACGAGCTTTCAATTCCTTATGCTGCAATTGCAATGAGCACCGATTATGACTGCTGGAAAACAGATGAAGAACCGGTAACATGGGAAGAAGTATTAAAAGTTTTTCATCAAAATGTAAAAAATGTGATTCAGTTAATTACAAATACTATCCCAATCATTTAAATAAATTTAACTTCATCGCATTCTCCCAAAACTAGCCGAAATAATTCTTTGGCATATATTTTGTTTGCTTTAATACAACTGTTTCGAAGCCATGAAACAATAGTTAGAACCGTTCAGTTAGTTCTACATATTTTCAGCCAGAAATGGCTAACAATTCCCAGCGGCGTCTTTTTAAAGAGGCCGCTTTTTTTATTGCCTCAAATCCTCGATAAATTCGTTCAACCTTTATATTTTTAATAAAATTTTGATAAACCCATTATCATTTTGATAAATGAATAGAAGAAAATTTAATCAAACGATTATTGCGGCAACTGCAGGAATTGCTTTTTCACCAAAACTGGCCAATGGACTTTCGAAATCATCTTCCAATATTTTGCTAGGTGGTCCAGTTTTCAGGAAATTCAATTCTCCTGAAGAATGGATCAATGCACTACATGAATTAGGTTATCGTGCCGCTTATTGTCCGGTAGATCCTGGTGTAGATTCAGCAACAATTAAAGCTTATAAAAATGCTGCAAAACAAGCTGGAATAGTAATATCAGAAGTTGGAGCATGGAGCAATCCAATCGACCCGGACAGTGTAAAAAGTAAAGCAGCCATTGAAAAATGTATCCACTCATTGGAACTGGCAAATGAAATAGGGGCAAATTGTTGTGTTAATATCAGCGGATCCCGAAATCCCAATCAATGGGCAGGACCACATAAAGACAATCTTACTCCGGAAACATTTGACCTTGTTGTGGAGACCACACGAAAAATCATTGACGCTGTTAATCCAACGCATACCTTTTTTGCTCTTGAAGCTATGCCATGGGCTTATCCTGATTCTGTTGAATCATATCTACAACTTATAAAAGCAATCGACAGAAAACAGTTTGGCGTTCATCTCGATCCGGTAAACCTGGTGGTTAGTCCGCAAATCTATTTTAAAAACGGCGAAATGATTAAACACGCAATTAAAGTGCTCGGGCCAAATATTAAGAGTTGTCATGCTAAAGATATTTTACTGATGGATGATAAACTGACACCTTATCTTCCGGAGGTTAGAATTGGACTTGGGAACCTCGATTATCACGTTTTTCTTACTGAACTAAACAAGCTCAATCCTGTTCCTTTGATGCTTGAACATTTAAATTCAGCAGAGGAATATCAATTGGCTGCCAATCATTTACGGGAAGTCGGAAAAGAACTTTCTATTTTCCTGTAATACAGTGAACAACGGATTAAAATTTGATTTAATTTTACTGCGTTTTTAATTTGATTTAGTGTTGTATTAAAATTTAAATGCCATGTCTAAATCGCACGAAACACAGAAAAGCACCAAAAAAGCTCCAATGAAATCTGTAAAAGAGAAAAAGGCAGAAAAGAGACAAAAGAAAATGCTTAAGAAGGGCGGATCGATAATCGATTTAAAAAAAGTGTTTGAAAATCCGACTGAATAGACACAGAATTTTTACAATCACTTTTTTTCGCTTTTTAGAAAAGCAAATTTTATCGTCGGTTATGCAAATTAATAGCAATAGCCGTGTGAGAGTTTTTATTCCGGCATAACCCATAAATGCCATTTAGGGTATTTTAACCAGATAGTATCTCTTGCCCGAACTGCCTGGCCTTCGGTTTTATACTTGCCTATCCCGACCGTATAGAAATTACCCTGTTTCCCCATATAAAAAGGCTCAAATCCTTTTTCTTTTAATTCCTCCATATATTCCTTTGCGCTTTCTTCACTTTCCTTAAAACTGCCGCCAATTAAATAATAAACAGGTTGACCGGGAGTAAATTCTTCCTCATTATTTTCAGTAACAGAAACTTTTTTCGTTGAATCTTGTTTTTCTTCTGGTTGAATAATTTCTGCCGAATCAGGTATTGCAGTTGGTTGTTCTGCCATTTGAGATTTGCTTTGCAGCGGTTCTTTCTGAATAATTGCGTTATTTGAATTTGTAGAAACTGGTTGGCTTTTTTCCGCGTTATTCTTTATAACATAAACACTGGCGACGATAATAGGTATCAAAATCAACAGATACCAGTACCAGCCTGCTTTCTTTTTCTTTTCTTCTTCCGGGGCAGGGATTTCTTTTGTTACTTCCCTTGGTTCTGGTTCAAGTTCTTCAGGTGTAGAATCTGAAACAACCTCAGAAACTTCGTTTATTTCTTCTTCCTGCGTTTTATCTGTTTCCTGAACTTTTCCCTCTTCAAAAGATTCAGTTATTTCATCGGTTACTTCCGCTGTTGTTTCCTGTTCTTCGTTTACAATTGGCAGCACTTCAATTTCCTCTTCAACAACAGGTTCTTCTTCCGGTTGTTCTTCATCTAGTTTTTCCAAAGAAACTGATTCCAAACCAAACGATTCCATCAACAAATTCTCATCCTGAAAAGGAGTAAACTGAATTCTATCTTTTTCATTATGAAACAATTTACCAATTTCTTCGAGTGTAACCTCCTCTCCCTTATCAAGTCGAAAAATAATGTTGTCCCGTTCTTTTTCAATGATTTTTAGTGCATCAAAATGCGACACCTTTTCCTGATTCGCAACGTAACCCACTAAAAGCCCATCGTTGTTCCTGATGTTCGAAGAAAAAGAAACCTGTCTCGAAGGTGGTTTTATTTCAGTTTCACTAATCTCAGCAGGTTTATATTCTGAAAGAAAAGCCCCAAAACCGGGTATAATCACTGTTTCATGCTCTAATAACAGGTCGTGTATGTATTTTCCTAATTTCACCTCATCTATTTTTTGCTTCGTAAAATTATAAAAACATCTTTTGTGTTATGGAAATGTGATAAGATTATTAAACTAAAAGATATAAATCGAAAATTTTCTCCCCTGAAAAGTGTCTTTATTTTCCTACTTTTACAACATTAAATCAACAAAATGAGCCATAAAATTTTAGTTACCGGCGGCACGGGTTATATTGGTTCTCATACGGTTGTAGAATTACAGGAATCAGGTTTTGAAGTAGTTGTAGTTGACAATCTTTCCAACTCCGGGATTGAAGTTCTTGATAATATTCAAAAAATAACCGGCAAAAAACCGGCATTTGAAAAGTTTGATCTTTCGGAAAGAGAAAAGACTGAAGATTTTTTCCAAAGAAATCAGGATATTAAAGCAATAATTCATTTTGCAGCATCAAAGGCAGTTGGCGAATCGGTTGAAAAACCATTGCTTTATTATCGCAACAACCTGGTTTCTTTAATGAATTTGTTGGAATGCCAACTCAAATATGACGTTCCATTTATGGTTTTTTCCTCGTCATGTACTGTTTACGGCCAACCTGATGTTTTACCGGTAACTGAACAAACTCCGCGAAAAGATGCAGAATCGCCTTATGGAAATACAAAACGTGTAAATGAAGATATTTTAAAAGATACAATCGCTGTTAATCCGAAACTCAAAGGCATTTCGCTCCGGTATTTTAATCCAATTGGAGCACATCCTTCGGCTTTAATAGGTGAACTGCCTTTAGGAATTCCTCAAAATCTGATTCCTTTCATAACACAAACGGCAGCAGGATTGCGCGACGAACTAAAAGTTTTTGGTAACGATTATGATACTCCTGACGGATCAGCGATGCGCGATTACATCAATGTAGTTGACCTCGCTAAAGCGCATGTAGTTGCCATTAACCGGTTATTGCAGGGTAAAAACAAATCAAATTATGAAATATTTAATCTCGGAACAGGCAAAGGTGCTTCAGTACTCGAAATGGTTAACAGTTTTGAAAAAGCCACTGGCTTAAAATTAAAATATAAAATTGTAGACCGGCGGGCGGGCGATATTGAAAAGATATGGGCAGATACAACTTACGCCAATAATGAGTTGGGCTGGAAAGCCGAAAAGACCATTGAAGAAACATTACTTTCCGCATGGAACTGGGAAAAACGTATACGTGGAATTGAATAGATTTATAAATTTGTTTAAAATGCGCTATAAATAATTTCTAGTGCTTATTATTACTAACTAAACCTTACCTGATATGAAAAAAACGATTTATCACAAATCCGGCTTTTTTCTCCCAATTTTAATATTACTGCTATTTGTAGGATGTAAACAGCAACCGCTGCAAAACATTAAAGTTTTTTACCAGCAGGAAGTTCCGCAACAAAAAATTGGTGTTGAAAAGTTAACTAAGGTCGTTCCGGTTACTTACACAAATAATCAGGATGAGGCAAACATTGTTGTTTTATGCTCGGAAGAACTAAATAAAGAAAACAATTTATCATCTGAGTTCAATTTAATTACTTCAGAAGGTTTTACAATCAAAAAATTATCCGGAAATAAAATTGCCATAATTTCAGCGGATCAAACGGGAGCAATGTATGGATTGTTCGATATTGCCGAGCAGTTGCAGATCAAGAAAGGCTTCAGCAAAATTGAAGAAAAAACAATCAATCCGAAACTGGCATTCCGGGCCATAAAATTTAATTTACCCTGGAATTCATATCGCGTTGATGAAAGTCTTCAGCTTCATACAGAAACAGTTAGGGATACTAATTTTTGGAAAAGTTTTTTGGACATGATGGCTGAAAACCATTTTAACGCATTAACGCTGTGGAATTTGCATCCGTTCCCGTATATGATTCGTCCTAAAAATTTCCCGGAAGCATGTCCTTTTACCGATGAAGAACTGGCATCGTGGCAAACCTACTGGCACACTTTATTCAGATTGGCTAAAAATAGGGGAATAAAAACCTATTTAATTAACTGGAATATTTTTGTATCTCCCTCTTTTGCTAAAAAATATGGTGTTGCCGATTATTGTCTGCCTGAAATGGAAGGGAAAGAATATTTTGGCGATGGCGATTATTCTCCCCTCGTGCAGCGTTACAACCGAGAATGTGTAACGCAACTCATTAATGAATATCCTGAACTTACTGGTTTCGGTGTTAGTCAGAATGAACGAATGGAAGGTGTGTCTGAGCAGGTTTGGCAGGATTGGATTGTGAACACCTATTTTGATGCCATGGACAGTGCCGATCATAAAATTGAATTTATTATGCGTGCACATACTCACCCTGCACCTGAATTAACGCGTAAAGCTGTTGAAGATAATGCTTACCGGCTTGGAACAGTTTGGGTTCCGGTAAAATTTAACTGGTCGCATGCACATGCCACCCCAAAATTAATGTATATCCACGGTGGTTCAAGATCGAAATCTTTATGGGAACCAGAACCAAAAAATTACAAAATGGTTTTTACCATGCGTAATGAAGACTTTTTTGTGCTTGCGTTGGGGGCAACCCGATTTTATCAGGGAAGTGCTTAAATACAATAATCAGGATTATGTGGGAGGATTTATGATTGGCTCGGAAACATACATTCCGGCAAAAGATTACATTACCAAAGAAGGCGTGCCAAAAGATTGGAAATATGCGTTTGAAAGACAGTGGCTGTTCTATGAAGTTTGGGGCAGGTTGCTTTATAATCCAAAGGTAAAAGACGATGTTTTTGCAAATACTTTCAATCAAAAGTATAATATTGATTATGGTGATAAACTGCTGGAGGCCCACAAACTGGCGGATAAAATGCCCTTGAAACTGGCTTCATTTTATGCAGCATCGTGGGATTTTACCTTGTACTCTGAAGGATTTCTGGCAGGGTACAAATCAAATATGGGTGGTATGTATGATTCTGTTTCTCCATTTATTTCGGTCAATGAAATCATGACATACAGTAACTTTGGATACTTCACTTGTTTCCATTAAGAATTTTGTAGCCAACAATTACAAAGGGGCGGACAAAATTACTCCTCTTGCAACTGGCCGACGGACTTGAAAAGGATGGCAATGACGCATTGGAAATCCTTAAAAATATGGAACCTGAAAACCCGGTTTTGCGAAATGAAATTGACGACATCAGGTCGTGGGCATACCTGAGTTTATATTTCAGTGAAAAACTGCGCGGCGGAACGGCACTGCAATATTACAGGGTAGAAGGAAATGAGGATAAAAAAACGGAAAGTATTCAACATCTTGAAAAAGCGCTTGGTTACTGGCAGGAAGTTGTAAATATCACAAGCCAATATTTTGATGAAATGCCGTTACTACACTTCGGAGACAGATACAATAACGGAGGTGACATCAGGCGTTTGACAAAATTTTCCTGGGCAAATCTTACCGGTGAAGTTCAAAATGACATTAAAATTGCTGAAGAGTCAGTTCCTGGAAAGGATATATATTAATTACTTCTGAATTAAATATTTTTCATTTATTAATTATCTTCTGGAATTTTCTCGTAACAGGGTATTATCAATGTAGAAGTATCATTTTTATAATCTTAATAAAGGCTTATTTTTGCAAAACATAAAATGATAATTGAATGAAAACTATCCTTATTACCGGCGGCGCTGGCTTCATCGGATCACACGTTGTACGTTTATTTGTAAATAAATATCCTGAATATAGAATTGTTAATCTCGACAAACTAACCTATGCCGGTAATCTGGCAAATCTGAAAGATGTGGAAAAAAGTCCCAATTACGAGTTTGTAAAAGGCGATATTGTTGATGGAGAATTTATTTATCAATTGTTTCAGGAAAAACAGTTTGACGGTGTAATCCATTTGGCTGCCGAATCACATGTTGACCGGTCAATTTCAAACCCAACCGAATTTGTTTTCACCAATGTAATTGGCACCGTGAATTTGCTGAATGCAGCTAAACACATTTGGAAAGATAATAAAGAAGGGAAAAGATTCTATCATATTTCAACAGATGAAGTTTACGGTACGTTAAGCAACGAAGGAATGTTCACCGAAGAAACACGTTACGATCCACACAGTCCATACTCTGCTTCAAAAGCCAGCTCCGATCATTTTGTACGGGCTTATCTCGACACTTTTGGATTGCCAACCGTAATTTCCAACTGTTCTAACAATTATGGTTCGTTCCAGTTTCCTGAAAAGCTGATTCCTCTATTCATTCATAATATAAAGAACAGGAAACCACTTCCAGTTTACGGTAAAGGCGAAAACATTAGAGACTGGCTATGGGTAGTCGATCATGCCCGTGCGATTGACGTAATATTTCACAGAGGAGTAATTGGCGAAACATATAACATCGGTGGTTTTAATGAGTGGAAAAACATCGACCTGATTCGCATTATTTGCCGGACAATGGATAAAAAACTTGGACGCAAAGATGGTGAATCGGAACAACTCATCACTTTTGTAAAAGATCGCGCAGGACACGATCTGCGTTACGCTATCGATGCCTCAAAAATAAAACGAGAACTAGGCTGGGAACCGTCACTTCAGTTTGAGGAAGGAATTGAAAAAACCATTGACTGGTATTTGGGAAATGAGGAGTGGCTTGAAAACGTGACGTCGGGTGAATATCAAAAATATTACGAGGATCAGTATGTGAAAAGGTAATCTATTTTAGACTTGAAAGATTTGTCACTTCCTCAAATTGTTGATCATTTTCTCGAAGAGAAAAGAAACGGTAAAGATTTCTCAGAAATTCGTAAGGAACTCTCTGTGTTAAAATCTGACGATGAGGTTATTAAAGAAATTTTAAAAGAAATTGATCATCAGATTTTGTTGGAAGATACTGTCAAGGTTAAAAATAGTGCGGCAAATGAGTCAATTTGGATTGGGGTTGTTCTTATTGTTTTGGGTGTTTTATCAACTTTCGCTTCATATCTTGATTTAATTGCAGGAGGTCGTATTTTTATTTTAATGTATGGTTCAATCATCAGTGGAGTTGTCCTTGTAATTAAAGGAAAGAATAAAAAGAAAAATGGCGGCACCATTTCTAAAGATATTCGATCCGGTATTATCAGGAAACGTCGTTAAACTATATTTTCTGTTATAAAAATGCTAACCTTTTAAAAAGCGCGGACAAAACTTTCACAAAAAGTTTTTTATATTATCTTTGCGCCACATTTTAAAAAAGGAATAATGCCAGTAAAAATGAGACTAGCGCGGCACGGCCGCAAACGTTATGCTTACTACCACATTGTGGTAGCAGATAGCAGGGCGCCACGAGATGGCAGGTATATTGAAAGGATTGGCTCTTATAATCCCAACACAAATCCTGCTACAATAGATCTCGATTTTGACAAAGCTTACGACTGGCTTGTAAAAGGCGCACAACCTACCGACACCGTTAAGGCAATTTTGTCTTACAAAGGTGTACTCTACAAAAAACACCTGATGGGTGGAGTTCAAAAAGGAGCATTTGATGAAGCAGAAGCTGAGAAACGTTTGGATAATTGGTTGACTGAAAAGGATGCAAAAATCCAGGCAAAAATTGATCGGCTGGCTAATGATGCTGACGCAGAAATTAAAAAACAATTGGCTGCCGAAGCAAAAGTTAAAGAGGCAAAAGCTGCTGCAGTTGCAGCAAAAAATGCTGAATTAGCTGCTGAAGCCAGAGCCGCCAAAGCTGAGGCTGAAACAGAAGAAGAAATAGTTGCTGAAGCTGAACCTGAAGTTGCAGAAGTTGAGGTACAGGTTCCTGAAGCTGAACCCGAAGTTACAGAAGTAGAAGAACCGGCCGCAGAAGTAGAACCTGAAGCTGAACCTGAAACAGCTAAAGTAGAAGAACCTGCTACCGAAACAGAGGAAAAAGCAGAAGATACTGCTGCTGAGGCAACTGAAGAAACAGAAGCACCGGCAGAGGAAGAAACACCTAAAGATGAGGGTGCTGAAAAATAACGAAGTACAACGCATCTAAAATAGAAAACCATTCGTCAGACGGCGAATGGTTTTTTTTGATTGCTACTTTACTATTATGCTATCTTTGCATTTATGGAAACAATACCAAAAGCAGACTGCGAAAAAATTGGATTCTTCCGAAAAACTCATGGAGTTCATGGCGAAGTGATTCTCGAGTTTGAACCTCAGTATGAATATTCTGTTGAAGAAGCTGAGCGTTTTTTTGTGGAATTGGAAGGCTTGCTTGTACCGTTTTTCCTCAAAGAAGATGGACTCCGTTTTAAAACGGCAAATAGCGCAATTGTTTCTTTTAATGATGTTGAAACAGAGAAATATGCAAAACGTCTGATTGGTTGTTCTGTTTATCTTTTTCAATATGAAATTATTCCAGATTCTGAAAATTCTTCTTCAGTTGAATTAATCAATTACCTTATTCTGAATGACAAAAACCAGGAAATTGGGCGGATCATCCACATAGATGATTTTTCAGGAAATATTGTTTTCACAGTCGATTACAATGGAGGTGAAATTCTGATTCCTTTTAATGAAAATCTTTTGATTGAGATTAACGACTATTCAAAAACTATTCAACTACAGATTCCTGAAGGATTAATCGATCTGTAAATTCAGTTCAGCTGCTTTAAATTTTTCTCTCCAAGAATCGGGAATTCTCATCGACTCTTTAGTTTTCATGTTGTAACAAACCATAATTGTTTTTCCCGTAGCTACAGGTTCCGGCTGGCCGTTTTTAAAAATCTGCTGAAACATTTCCAAACTCTTATCGCCAACAGCAACAACATTCGAAACAACTTCAACCTTGTCTTCAAGATAAACCGGCTTTTTATAATCAACTTTTACCGATGCAATTACCAAACCGGTCCCCGTCCAACTAATTAGTTTTCCTAACACATGGTTAAAATAATCAACACGTCCTAAATCAAAAAACTCTTGGTATTTTGCATTATATACGTGCCCTGCCAAATCAATATCGTTGAATCGAATTTGAATTTTTGTAAAATATTTCTTCTTATTCATTTTCCATTTTAATAGCTGTGCACAAATTTGCCACTTTTTTCTCATCAAGGTGCAACTTTATCAATATTTGCACGTCTTTATAAAATCAAAACAGAAACTAAAAATCTTAAAAAATGAAAAACAGAGTCTTATTCCTCGGGTTGCTCCTTTTAAGCGTTTCAATTCTCAATCCTGTTTCAGCAGAAGATCAGGAACGCACTGTACCATCTTTTTCAAAAATATCGCTACGTATTTCAGCCGATGTACATCTTGTACAGGGTCAAAAGCAGAGTATTAGGATCGAAGCTAAATCATCGGTTTTGGAAGATATAATTACCGAAGTAAAAGATAGGACATTAAACATTCGTTTTCCTACTAACTATTTTTTCAAAAACATAAATACGGGTAAAATTGATATTTATATTTCGGTTCCTGAGGTTGATGGGCTAACAATATCGGGTTCAGGAGACATAATTGCGGATAAGGTAGAAACACGAATTCTCGATTTGACCGTTAGTGGTAGTGGGAATATTAAAATAGGAGACCTGTCAACAGACCGTGTAACTGCAACTATTTCAGGATCAGGAGGAATAAATATTGACGATGGCGGAGTTGCCGATGAACTAACGGCTAATATTTCAGGATCAGGAAATGTAAAAGCCTCTGGGTTCGAAGCCAAGGATGTTACTGCTCGAATTTCCGGTTCAGGAAACTGTTCGGTTAAATCCAACGGATCGGTTAAAGCGCGCATTGCCGGATCAGGAAATGTATATTACAGCGGGAATCCATCCATTGACTCATCCGTTGCTGGCTCAGGCAGGATTAAGAAAATGTAACATAAAATATTTTAAAAAGAACAGGGTCATTGTAGCTAAACAATGGCCCTGTTTGTTTTCTATTTCATCGTAATAAAATCGTCTATTTGTTAGCGTATAAGATGGAACTCGCATGATTTTTTAAAGTATTATATCGAAACTTTGCTATGCTCATTTCATTTCCAAAAAATAATAACTAAATTATCACACTTATTCACCTTTAAATTAATTGCTTATGGGAATGTTAAAAGAATTCAAAAGCTTTGCCATGAAAGGCAATGTGCTTGATCTGGCAGTTGCCGTAATTATTGGCGGTGCTTTCGGAAAGATTATTTCATCGTTTGTAAACGATGTTTTGATGCCACCCATTGGATTGTTCCTTGGAAACACCGATTTCAGTAACCTGAAAATTATATTGAAACATGGCAATGAAGCTGTTATGAATGGCGACCAGGTAGTAACTCCGGCAGTAGTGGAAGTTGCCGTTAAATATGGTGTTTTCGTAAATACTGTTTTGGATTTTATTATAGTGGCATTTTCCATTTTTATGGTTATCAAGGCCTTTAACAAAATGAAAAAGAAAGAGGCCGCCGCTCCGCCACCGGCTCCACCAGCTCCATCGAAAGAAGAAGTTTTACTTACAGAGATAAGAGATATTTTGAAAGAGAAAAAGTAAAATCAGATAAAAACTGCAACTGAAAAGTGGCAGTTTTTTTATTTTCTGATGATATCAATTTTTCCACCCGATCCCAGTTTAATAATGCTTGAAGGTTGCGCAGGAGTGGTATCATCCTGTCGGTATCGAACAATATAATCCACGTGCTTTTTTATTTCTTCCGAAATCTCGTCAAAAAAAGCGGGTGATTTTTCACCGCTGATGTTTGCCGAGGTGGAAACCAGCGGACGCCGGAATCGTTGCAACAGTTGACTAGTAAAAGCTTCCTGGGTAAAACGTATCCCAATACTTCCATCTTCAGCAACTAAATTTTTAGCCAGATTTTTTGCATTTGGGTAAATTACAGTTAAAGGAGTTGTTGAAATTTCAATCAGGTCCCAGGCCACTTCGGGAACATCATCAACATATCGATCCAGTAAAGCAGGGTTCTCCATTAAAACCAGCATACTTTTACTGTCTTCTCTGTTTTTTATTTTATATATACGCTTAACCGCCTCTTCATTTGTTGCATCGCATCCAATTCCCCATATCGTATCAGTAGGGTAAAGAATAACTCCTCCTGCTTTCAGTATTTCAACTGCTTTTTTTAAATCTTCCTGCATTATTATGATAACATTTCTGAATACAAAGAAATCATTTTTTTAGAAAAATGTTCAGGATGAAAATTCCGTGCTCTTTCTTTTCCTTTTTGAATAAGTTCATTTCTAAACGATTCTTTGGTAAGTATGTTTTTGATTTGTTTACCTAATTCTTCAGTATTTACGGGTGAACATAAAACGGCCGCTCCTCCTGCAGTTTCAGGCAAACAGGAAACATCGCTTGTAATCACCGGACAACAGCTGGCCATCGCTTCAATAACGGGTAATCCAAAACCTTCATACACCGACATGTAAACCGACAACCGTGCATTTCGATATAATCCTGCCAATTCTTTACGGGGAATATTACTGAGCAGTTTTACCTGGTTATCCATCTTATTATCCGAAATATATTTCAGTATTTCAAAAGAATAATCAGTGGGTTTTCCAACAAATACAACCTGAACATCCAGTTTCTTTTCTTTTACAGCTTTTAGAACTGCCATTGGATTTTTGCGGGGTTCAATGGTACCAACCGACAAAATATAATCCTTTTTGAGTTCGTACTTCTGAAACAGGTCCTCCGTTTCTTTTGTCTCAAAAAATACGGGTGAAACCGATTGAAAAACAACCTCAATTTTATCAGGATTAACTTTAAAGTATTTAACCAGATCATCTTTGGTTTGTGAACTGATGGCAATTATTTTCTTTGCCGCTTCGCTGGCATATTTTACCTTGGCATAATAAATTTTCCGGTCGATTGCTTTGTAAAACTGCGGATGTTCCATAAAAATAAGGTCGTGAATAGTGACTACCGCCGGCACTTCGGTTTTATGAATACCCTCTGGAAGTTCGTTACTCAACCCGTGAAAAACATCGAGTTCATGGTTTTTTAACTGACGACTAACAGAAAAACTACGCCACATAGATTTGAAAATCTTTGTAAGTGAACTATCAGGAGAAATAACATCAAACTTCTTGTAGTTTGAGAATAACTCCTCATTAATTTCAGGCGTAAATAACACATAATGATTATCCGGATAGTACTCAAGAAGGGAATTTAATGTGTTTCTACTGTAATTTCCTAGCCCGGAAGTGTTCAGAAATGCCCGTTTTGCATCAAAACCTACTTTCATGATAGCTAATAATAGTTATGATAATAATTACGAAAAAGAGCAAACTTTAGTTTCTGGCTTTGAACAATTATTAATCATAATTATACCGGGAAATCTTTCAACCCGTCAAAATCAAGTGTAATAAAATAATCTTCAATGGTTTCTGCACGACGGATCACTGCAACTTCTCCACTTTCTCGTAATAACAATTCAGCTGATTTTAATTTTCCGTTATAGTTAAAGCCCATGGAATGACCGTGTGCTCCGGCATCGTGTATTACAAGAATATCATTAGGTTCCAGCTTTGGAAGCATTCTGTCGACTGCAAATTTGTCGTTATTTTCACACAATGAACCAGTAACATCGTATTTTTCTGAAAGCGGTTCATTTTCTTTCCCCACAACAGTGATATGATGATAAGCACCGTACATTGCTGGTCGCATCAGGTTTACCATACTGGCATCAAGCCCGGCAAATTTTCTGAATGTATTTTTAATGTGGCGAACTTTAGTAACCAAATAACCATAAGGACCGGTAATTGCACGACCAGATTCAAAAAAAAGTTTTAGTGGTGCAAGGTCATTTGCCACAATCATATTTTCGTATAAATTTTTTATACCTGCACTAACAATTTTCATATCAACAGCCGTTTGTTCTGGCTTGTAAGGAATACCGATTCCTCCACCAAGATTGGCAAACTCAATCTTCACTCCTGTTTTTTCTGCCACTTCAATAATAAGATTGAAAAGAATTTCAGCCGTTTCGATAAAATATCCCGGATCCAGTTCATTGGATGCAACCATCGTGTGAATACCAAATCGTTTTACACCTTTTTCCTTTAAAATACGATACCCTTCAATCATTTGCTCATGCGTTAACCCGAACTTTGCCTCTTCGGGATGTCCTATAATCAGATTTCCCTGTTTAAGATCACCTGGGTTATAGCGCATACAAATAGTTTCTGGCAAGCCGACGTATTTTTCCAGAAAACCAATATGTGAAATATCGTCAAGATTTATTATGGCGCCTATTTCTTTTGCCAACTGAAATTCATTGGCAGGGGTATCATTGGAAGTGAGCATAATTTCTTCCCCGCTCATCCCGACTCTTTTGGCTAATTCCAGTTCAGCTACCGAACTACAATCAATTCCAAAACCCTCTTCCCTTAAGATTTTCATTAAATACGGATTTGGGACAGCTTTTATAGCATAATATTCCTTAAAACCTTCGTTCCAGGAGAAAGCATTTTTGAAGTAGCGGGCATTTTCCCTAATAGCCTTTTCATCATAAATATGAAATGGTGTTGGATAATTTCCTATTATTTTTTCGATCTGATCTTTTGAAAAAGGTAGCTGCTTTGTTGACATAAATACATTTTGAAATTGCAATGACTACAAATTTACAATTTATAATGAACGAAATAGAATTATTCTAAATAAAGAAAGATGAGTGAAAAATTAATTAACGCTCTGTTTATATATCAATAAACCTTTGTATGCTAGGGTGGGTTTTTATACGACTACTATAATTAAAACCAGAAAAATCAACAGTATAAATAAAATAAACTGGTTGCGCACAAACAGGCCAAGCAGGATAAGAATCTCGACTTCATCAGTAACGGTAGTAGAAAGTTCTATATCACCTTTGTCCTTTGTAATAAATTCATTTGAAGTAAAAGTAATGATTTCTACTCCGTTGTATTTCCATGCCCAGCGCGACTGCCATAAATTGCTGATTTCCAATTCAAAACGTTTGCCATTCAGAACCACATCGCTGCGTGGATTAAAAATATTTATCATTACAGTTCCCAGTAACGACTGGTCATTTGCATCATAAATCTCAAGTTTCGAGAGGAAAAATTCACGGTTCAGCATAAATAGTTTGCCGTTTATCATAGCCTGTGCCCTGGAACTCACCATATTCTCCCACTGAATTTTACCAACAAGGTCGTTCCCCTGCGTTAATTCCAGCTTTGAACCAAAAACTTCTTTTGACCAGTGCAGTTTTTCCATATTCTTTAGTCTCCAAACCGTACTGCAATTTATGAAATTTAGAACTAGTATTTGGATTCCTATTTCATCCGAATCCGATTTTTAGAAAAATTAACGAATAACTATATTCCTTGTGGTTTGATATAGTTTGTTCAAAAATTTTGGTTGAGGTTTTTTGATTATTCAGGATTACCTAAATACTTCCTGAATTCAGCGTAATCTCTAATCGTTTTTACATTGCGCGGAAGTGAGGGTGAATGTTTTTGTATTTGTAGCCCGCTAATAAAAATCTTCTGTTTTGGGAAACAATTTTTCAATTCATTGAGATAAATTTCAATATCTGATTTTGAGATTGAATTAATAAACGTAGTAAATATGTAATCGATGGTTTTAATGTTGCTTATTTTCTCTAAATCAGAAAACGGAACTGCTTGTCCAAGGTAAAAAACATCAAAGCCGTTTTTTTGTGCAAGGTAAGAATAAAACAAAAGACCCATTTCGTGTAAATCATTTTCATGGGTAAAAAAGAGCATGGTAGAATTCTTCCTTTGCTTAATCTCAAGTTTATCGATTGCAGCAATAAGTTTTTGTCTAAGCAAACTGGTTACAAAATGTTCCTGTGCAGGGAAAATGGAACCAACCTGCCAATACATCCCAACACGGTTAAACAGACTGAAAAAGACATTGAAATAGGCTTTTTCGATATCGTATTTTTTCAGAATTTCGTTAATTAATTCGATGAATCCAGCTGTGTTCATTTCAACCATTTGCAATAGTAATTGATTGACATAGTCTGAATCTGTGTTTTTGTTCACCGATATCTTTAAAACAGTTTCTTTTATAGCATCATCGTTCCATCCTACAATTTTTGAGATTTTATATCCGTTTTTTGTAAGCAATGAAACATTAAGAAGCCGTTTCAAATCGCTATCGTCATACCATCGAATATTTGTGTCCGTTCGATGAGGATTAAGCAAATCATAACGTTTCTCCCAAATGCGAATGGTATGCATTTTTATTCCTGATAAAACTTCCAGATCTTTTATGGAGTATCCTGATTCTTTCATTTCTCAGTGCTATATTAAAATATTTTTTGTTTAACCTGATACTAGCAAATTTAAACACTTTTTATTATATCGTAAAACTAAGCGATATTGTTCATAGTAATAAAAAAAAGGATCCCCGGAGGAATCCTTTTATAATTTCATTTTGCCATGGTGAATAAATTATTCAGGAATTAATACTTTATCGATAACGTGTATTACCCCGTTTTTCCCTTTTATGTCTGCTTTAATTACTTTGCTGTCATTAATGTGAACACCATTTGAAAGGTCAACTTTGATTTTCTTGCCATTCAGTGTTGCAACTGAAGTATTCGATAAGTCAGTTGACATAACCTCGCCGCTAACGACATGGTAAGTTAAAATTGGAGTAAGTTGTTCTGCAGTTAAATCTTTAATTCCGCTAACTCCCAATTGTTTGAAGAGTTTATCAAAAGCTTCATTTGTTGGAGCAAAAACTGTAAACGGGCCATCAGCACTTAAGGCGTCGACCAATTTTGCTTTGCTAACTGCTTCAACTAAAGTTGAAAAATCTGGGTTGGCTGCTGCAATTTCCACAACAGTTGAAGAACTGTTGCCGTCTTTTGCATTTGACTGAATAGTTAAACCCGTTACAAGTAGTAGGGCAAACATTGCTGTGAAAATTTGTTTCATTGTTTTCATGACTTTAAAATTTATGTTTAAAAATTGTTTAACTATCATATAAAAAAACTAAACAAAAAATTGTTTAAATAAATGCAAGATAAAATAAACAAATATATTTTTATATGATTTAAACTACATATAAACAATACATTAATGTAAATGTTAAAAAAAGTTAAATGTATTTTTAATAATGAATTTATCTTAAATCTGGAAATTCTAAAAGTAAATAAGTAAAGTTATCGTCGAAATACAATGGATTAATTCCGTAATCTCTCCATTTCAGACAATAAAGGACACCCGGGTATTGTATTATATCCATTTTATTGTTGACAAATGTCATACGAGTACTCGTTAAAACAGGCATATTAATAGCATAATTTTAGGGAGTTACATAACTAAAACCTAAAAATTATGCCAGTACAGCTAAAAAGATTGATTCCTCTTTTTGTGTTGTTTATCGCAATTTTTCTGGTAGCAAGGCATTTTCTAGTCCCTGAATCTTTCGGTAAATACGGTCATTACAGAGCAAATTCGATTGATGAAATCGGGGCTCTTCCAATAAATTATGCAGGTAAAAGTACATGCGTAGAATGCCATGATACCGAAGCTGAAATGCTTGCTTCAGATCAACACACAGGTCTATCCTGTGAAGTATGTCATGGACCGAACGCCAAACACGCTGATGACTATGAGTTTAAGGACGACCTGGTTAAAAACGGAAGCAGAGAATTTTGTGGCAGATGTCACAGTATTAATGCAGCCCGAAATCCGGAAGTTATTACGCAGGTAGATATTAAAGAACATCACCCGGAAAAAGAAAATTGTATTGACTGTCATAATCCACATGCCGTAACAGAATTAAAAGAATGAACGCATCAAGACGAAATTTTATAAAAAAATCGGCTGCTGTTGCAGGAACGATTTTAGCTACATCAGCAATGAAGCCGTTTTCAGCAATCATATTCGCTGCAAATGAGCCAGAAGATCCTGCAGAACCATGGTATGGTATTGGTATCGATATTGAAAAATGTATTGGCTGTGGAATGTGTGCAAAATCCTGTAAACTTGAAAATAATGTATCACAGGAACCTTTTTACTTCCGTTCATGGGTAGAACATTATACCATTAAAAACGATGGTACAATAAAAGTTGAGTCTCCCAACGGGGGCATCGACGGTTTTAATCAGTCTGTTCCCGAGGAAGATATTTTCAAAACATTTTTTGTTCCTAAAATGTGCAATCATTGCTATAAATCACCTTGTGTACAGGTTTGTCCGGTTGGGGCAACTTTTGTAAGCCCTGAAGGTATTGTATTGGTTGATCAGGAATACTGTATGGGTTGCAGTTATTGCGTTCAGGCCTGCCCTTATGGATGCCGGTATCTCCATCCGGAGAAAAAAACTGCAGACAAATGTACGTTATGTTATCATCGCATTGTAAAAGGCTTAAAGCCCGCATGCTTTGAAGTTTGTCCTACTCATGCCAGAATTTATGGAGATTTACACGACACAGAAGGAGAGTTGTACAAATTTAGAAAAGAGCATAATTGCCAGGTTTTAAAACCCAATTTAAATACTGGTTCAAAACTATTTTATAACGGATTAAGCTCGGAGGTACGATAATATGGAACATTTATATGATATTCTAAAACATGTGGACGGATATATTTATCCGAACGAAATAGCACTACAATGGGGAATACTTATTGTCCTCTACCCGTATATTACAGGATTGGTTGCAGGTGCGTTTATACTTGCATCTCTCGAACGGGTTTTTAAGGTAAAAGTCCTTCGTCCAACTTATCATCTGGCACTTTTAACAGCATTAGCATTTTTACTAGTAGCAGGATTACCGCTGATTTCGCATTTGGGGCACCCCTTTAGAGCATACGAAATCCTGATGACTCCGCATTTTTCGTCTGCGATGGCCATTTTCGGGTTTGTCTATTTATGGTACCTCATGGTTGTACTTTTACTGGAAATATGGTTTGATTATCGTCGCGACCTCGTTCTCTGGTCGCAACAAACAACAGGTATTAAAAGAAGGATATATAAAATATTGACGCTTGGTGTAACCGACATTTCCCCAAAAGCTCTTGCATGGGATGAAAAACTCGGATATATCATTACAGTTGTCGGTGTACCTTCTGCATTCCTCCTGCATGGATATGTTGGCTTTATATTTGGCTCGATCAAAGCCAATCCATGGTGGTCATCGGTAATGATGCCGGTTATCTTTCTTATTATCAGCCATGGTTTCAGGTATTGCACTGGTTATGTTTATGTATATGGTCATATCATGGATTCGAAAAGTAAAAATTGACATGGCCGCTTTGGACGAAATTGGTAAATTTTTGTTTATGGTCCTGATTCTTGATTTCACGCTTGAATCGCTCGACCAGGTTCACCGGATTTACGAAGCTGAGGAATCTTTCGAAATTTTGCACTTACTGGTAACCGGGAAATTAACCTATACCCTATTCATTTTTCAGGGACTTATAGGAACAATTATCCCATTATTAACACTTGGATTTTTCAGAATACGCCTTCCAAAGGAAAAATTGCGAAAACCCATGTATTTTCTGGCAAGTTGCTGTGTCCTTTTTGGGGTATTTTTCATGCGATGGAATGTAGTAATCGGAGGGCAGCTATTTTCAAAGAGTTTCCTTGGATTTACCAGTTTTAAATTAGGAATGGTTGGCTTGGAAGGATTTTGGATGGCACTTTTCTGGATGATCTTACCATTTTTAATTCTATCTTTTTTGCTCTGGTTATTACCCCCCTGGAAAAAACAAATGGAATAGAGGCATCAACATATTGAATGTATTTTTCCCAGGGGTGATTTTCTTTAATAAGTGTTGAATTTAAAATAATTCATCATGCAAAAAATGAAAAAAGATTTACCCGAACTGGAGAATATCCGAAAGGAAATACATGCGCTTAATGAACGGTTGCTTAAGGTAGAATCCGCATTGGGCAAAATCAACATTAACGGTGTAGTAACTCATCAAAAAGAATACCAGCAAGCAGAGGATGATATTGATATTAAATTTCCATTTCAGACAAAAGGATCGATAGAATTTCAGGTAGGTGAATATGGAATGGCCTGGTTAGGGAATATTGTGTTATTTTTTGGTTTAATATTTTTAGTTAGTTATTTACAGAACACGGGAAATCGCATGATTTCTGTTTTGGTTGGTTTTGGCTCTGTTACTTTAATTTATGCTTGTTCCTATTATTTCCGAAATTCGCTTTCTATTATTTCAAACCTGTTGGTTTTCAACGGCCATTTTTTACTCTATTTTTTCACATTCCGATTGTATTTTTTTCAGGAAGATCCAATATTACAGAATAAAACACTCGTCCTGTTTTTATTAATCATTGTTTCTGTAATTTTCTTGTATTTAGCCTTTCGTAAAGAATCTCAATTGTTAGCCGGAATTGCATTATTAATGCTGATTGCTGCGGGAGTCTTTTATAATACTGTTGGCATAATTTCAGGAATAGCAGCTGTTACAGCTATTCTAAGTGTACTGCTCTATTACCATTTCGGTTGGCTGAAACTTACTTTTATTTATATATTCATTGTTTATTTGGCGCATTTAGCCTGGTTGCTCAACAATCCTTTTATGGGCAATAATCCGGAGTTTATAGCTTCTCCGGGAAGTGGATATTTGTTTTTTATTGCAACAGGATTTATCTTTTCGTTTCTCGCTCTTCTTCCAAAAAAAGAAAAGATTTCAAATGAATTTGTTATATCATGCATAATATGGAATGGAATTGGATTTACGTTTCTCCTGGCAGCAATTATCATTACCTATTTTGAGAAGAATTATGTGCCTATCTTTTCAGCGATAACTCTACTTTGTATTCTGTATGCAGTAATTCTGAAACTACGATGTGAAATAAAAATAATTGCATCGATGTATGTTTTGTATGGATTTTTGGCTTTAAGTGTAGCCATATTTGGAATTTTTGGATTACCCAGATCATATGCTCTTTTCGCACTACAAAGCTTGCTTGTGGTTTCGTTTGCATTATGGTTCAGGTCGCGTTTTATGATTATAATGAATACAATCCTGTTCCTGACGCTATTAATTTTCTATGTAAAATCTCAAACAAATAGTGACCTCACCAATTTTTCATACATGTTCGTACCTTTTATTTCAGCCCGAATAATAAACTGGAAAAAGGAAAGACTTAATATAAAAACAGAACTGGTGCGGGATTTATACCTGATTTCAGGATTTGGCATGACACTGTTTACTTTTTACCATATAACCCCATCCTCGTATATAACTGCATCGTGGATTTTGGCGGGTGTCTTATTTTTTCTGTTCAGCCTGATTCTAAAAAATGTAAAATACCGCTGGCTGGCTATTGCAACAATGGTTGCCTCGGCAATAAGATTGATTTTTGTTGATATGTCGAGCATCAATATTGGTTACAGGGTTCTTGTCTTTCTTGGACTTGCAATCATTTCAATTTCAGTATCTGTCGTTTACACCAAATACATGGCAAAAAGAAAAGATTAAAAAGTTGCGGACAGCTTCTTCATTTTTATAAGACAACGATTACTTTTTGAAAATATAAATACAATGAATAATAGATATTACAATAAAAGTAAAATTCCTGTTTGTGTTTTGGTATTATTAATACCCTTGTTTTTTTGTTGTTCCAATAACAACAGGAATTCAAAAGATATTGAAAATCTTTTGACCGGAATTCAAACCCAGGATAAAACCAATACTGAAAATGATATGGAAATTGCAGTGGAAGCACCACCATTTACTGAAGGAATTTATCCCTGCAATGATTGTCATTCTGATATCGTCCCCAATCCACAGAGAAGGGAACTGGTGGATATGCATGACGATATTAGTGCCATTTTTAATCACGATAGTGAAAACCGCTGGTGCCTCGATTGTCATGATATGAATAACAGGGATTCGTTGAAACTGGCCAGTGGTAAATTACTCTCTTTTAAGGAGTCATATAAACTCTGTGGTCAGTGCCACGGTGAAAAACTCAGAGACTGGAAAGTTGGCGTTCATGGAAAAAGAACAGGGTACTGGAACGGTAAAAAGGAATATCTGCTTTGTGTTCACTGTCATAGTCCGCATTCACCACGATTTAAACCATTAACACCGGAGCCACCTCCTGTCAGGCAAGAGAATATTTCAACGTATGAACCAAAAAATCAAAGTGATGAAACAAGTCCGGAATGATCGGGTGAATTACCTGTCTGAACTCAGTCAGGTGTGCGACGCATTTGAAAACGAAAAATATTAATCCTATGAAAAACAATAAATCGAGGAGATCATTCCTGAAGAATATATCACTTGCCTCACTTTCTGCAGTTGCACTTTCGGGTTGTAACATGAAAGAAATTGAGGCCTTTTTTCAAAAGAATTTCAGGACACTTTCGGAAAAGGAGAAAAAAGATCTCATAAAAAAACTGGAAGCTGAATACAAGGAAAAATATAACAAGGATTTTCATGTTTCTGATAAACCTGCCATGGAGGGAGTTTTATTCGGATATGCTTTGGATCTTTCAAGATGCATAGGTTGTCGAAGATGTGTTTATGCCTGTGTAAAAGAAAACAACCAGTCACGTGAACCACAAATTCACTGGATACAGGTTCTTCAGATGGACAAAGAGAGGGGTGTCGATTTTGCACATTCCGATATACATTATAATCCGGAGGAAGTTCCTGAAGAAGGTCATTTTTATCTTCCGGTACAATGTCAGCAATGCAGAACGCCGCAATGTACAACGGTTTGTCCGGTAAAAGCAACATGGCAGGAACCGGATGGAGTTGTTGTGGTAGATTACAACTGGTGTATCGGGTGCAGATATTGCATGGCTGCATGTCCTTACGGTGCACGACATTTTAACTGGGCCGAACCTGAAGTACCGGCAGATGAAATAAATACTGAAATGCACTACCTCGGCAATCGGCCAAGAATGAAAGGGGTGGTTGAAAAATGTACGTTTTGCATTCAAAGGGTGCGGGAGGGAAGGTATCCTGCCTGTGTTGAGATTTGTCCCGTTGGAGCCAGAAAATTCGGAAACCTGTTGGATCCGGATAGTGAAATTAGATATATTCTGGAAAATAAGAGAGTTCTGGTATTAAAAGAGGAATTAAACACCCAGCCGAAATTCTATTATTTCTTTGGGGTATGATTAATGCAATTTAAGGAGGTATTTAAAATGCCTGATTTTATAAATATAATACGTTTATTATGAATTTTATCCGTTTTCTCAAAGGTAGCATAAGGCTATTTTTCAAAGGAACAAGACTATATTATGCATGGTTATTATTTCTTTTTTTACTGATTGTATGGGGGGCATCCGGCTACGCAAATCAGCTTCGGGAAGGTTTGATAACCACGCACATGCGCGACTCGGTATCATGGGGATTTTACATTGGGAACTTTACCTTTTTGGTGGGCGTTGCAGCTGCTGCAGTAATGCTTGTTATCCCGGCTTATGTATATAACTGGAAACCAATTAAAGAAATTGTAATATTTGGGGAATTACTCGCAGTTTGTGCAGTGATCATGAGTATTGCCTTTATTATTGTTGATATTGGGAATCCTTTAAGATTCTGGCACATGCTGCCTCTTTTAGGTACCATGAATTTCCCTTATTCAATGCTTTCATGGGACTTTTTCTTCTTAATGACTTATTTGCTTATCAACTTGACAGTGGCTCTCCATCTTTTGTATTCAATATTTTATAAAAAAGAATACAAAAGGAAAATGGTGTTGACGATCGTATTTATAAGCATCCCAATGGCAGTCGGAATTCACACTGTAACGGCATTTCTATACAATGCCTTGCCTGCCCGACCCTTTTGGAATAGCGCTTTGCTTGCCCCACGATTTTTGGCATCAGCATTTTGTTCGGGACCAGCAATTTTATTGATTCTTTTTCAAATACTTCGAAAAATTACCCATTTTGAAATTAAAGATGAGGCTATCTGGAAAATTGCTGAATTGATGGTGTATGCTATGTTTATCTATCTGTTTTTTACCATTGCTGAACTCTTCAAAGAATTTTATTCAGGCACGCAACATTTATTGTACTGGCAATATTTGCTTTTTGGGATTGGCGACAACAAGGAAATTGTTCCTTACAGTTGGGCTTCGATAACCATGGGATGTATAGCATTTATACTTTTTCTTATTCCAAAAACCCGTAAAAATTTTGTTACATTAAATATTGGGGCATTACTGATTTATGCCAGTGTATATGTAGAAAAAGGAATTGCGCTTATTATTCCGGGATTTACTCCCGATGTTTTGGGGCAAATTTATGTTTACACTCCATCGATGACTGAAATAAGGACTGCTGCCATGATATTTTCTCTTGGGTTCCTGCTTTTTACTTTTGTAGTAAAAGTTGCCATTGCCATTATTTTTGATAATTACAATATTGAATCTTTGGATAGAAAAAAAATGAAAAGAAATACATTAGCAACAGAGCAATCATAGATCTTTTTTCTATAAGTATAAAACAATCCTTCTTAAAATTAACCACTCAAAATTGAAAGGGGAAATTGTTTCTTGAATTGGTTATCTAATTGTGAATTTTGTAACCAGTGTTTCTATATTCATATTGGTTCCTCGTATCACTCAATTATTTCAGCTAATTTTGCATCTCGATTTTTTAACAATTTTCAACATGGAAGAAAAAGAGCAAAAGCTTTTTACCGATTTCCCTCCCGTCACCACTCAGGAATGGGAGGATAAAATTATTGCAGATTTAAAAGGACAGGATTATGAACGTGCGTTAGTTTGGAAAACCTACGAGGGAATAAATGTTCGTCCTTACTATCGCGAAGAAGATATCTCAATGATTTAACCTATCAGGAATCACTCCCTGGGGAATTCCCTTTTATTCGGGGAACAAAAAAAAACAATGACTGGCAAATCAGCCAGGATATTTTTGTGCAGGATTTGGAACAGGCCAATAAAAAAGCACTTACAATTCTTGGAAAAGGTGTTACATCACTTGGATTTTATTTTGACTGCAGCAAAAACATCACAAAAGCTGATTTGGCCATTTTGTTGAAAGATATTTGCGTTGAAGCTGCTGAAATCAATTTTGTTTGCGGTTGCGACAATTGCAACTGTGCCAAAGTTTTTGCTGAATATGTTTCAGAAGGAAAATGGGACAACAAAAAAGTTGTTGCATCAAGTTCAATTGATCCTGTTTCGGCGCTTGTTTTACAAGGTAAAATGGGAGATAAGGCATTTGAAAACCTGAAAGAAGTAATTGAAGCAACTGCCGATCTTCCAAAATTCAGGGTGATTGGAGTTAATGGTAAATATTTTGCCAACAGCGGATCATCAATTGTCCAGGAGTTAGCATTTTCACTGGCACAGGGAGTTGAATATTTAACTCAGCTTACCGAACTTGGATTAAATGTGGATGAGGTTGCCAAAAACATAAAATTCAATTTTGGCATTGGCAACAACTATTTCATGGAAATTGCCAAGTTAAGGTCAGCTCGTTTATTGTGGGCAAAGATTGTTGAGGCTTACAATCCGAAAGACAAAGAATCAGCTAAACTGGTTGCTCACAGCGAAACAAATACATTCAACAAAACGATTTATGATCCGTATGTAAATATGCTGCGTACCCAAACCGAAGCAATGTCTGCTGCTTTGGGTGGTGCTGATTCAATTACTGTGTTACCGTTTAATGCTGTTTATGAAGAAACCACTGAGTTCTCAGAACGAATTGCCCGTAACCAACAGATTCTGTTGAAAGAAGAATCTCATCTGGATAAAATTGTTGATCCAGCAGCCGGTTCTTATTATATTGAAAGTCTGACTGACGCTCTTGCTGAACAAGCATGGAAACTTTTCCTTGAAGTTCAGGAAAAAGGAGGTTTTATTGCTGCATTCAAAAAAGGATTTATTCAGAACGAAATAAAAACAATGTCAGCAAAAAAGAGTGCGAATATTGCGCAGCGTCGCGAAAATATACTGGGAACCAATCAATTCCCGAATTTCTCTGAGAAACTGGCAAAAGAGCTGGATGCTTCGGTTTTCCAGCCAATGGATTTTACGGAAGAAGGTGCCGAAGTTGAAACATTAAAACCGTATCGCGGAGCACAGGCTTTCGAAGCATTGCGTTATAAAACTGATGTTTATTCAAAAGAAAATAAACGTCCGGTAGCGTTTATGCTAACCATCGGAAATCTAGCATTCCGTAAGGCACGAGCTCAGTTTAGCTGTAACTTCTTTGCCGTTGCCGGTTTTGATGTTATCGATAATAACGGTTTCAAAACAATTGAAGAAGGAGTTGTAGCTGCTAAAGCCAAAAATGCTGATATCGTTGTTATTTGCAGTTCCGATGATGAATATGCAGAACTGGCACCGCAAGCTGCTGAGAAACTTGATAATGAAATTCTGGTTGTTGCCGGAAATCCTGCATGTAAAGCAGAGTTGGAAGCTAAAGGAATCACCAACTTCATTCATGTGAAAAGTAATGTGTTGGAAGAGTTGAAACAGTATCAGACCTTGCTTAGAATATAGAATAAAGAGCAAAGAACAAAGATTTTAAGTGATGCATAACTTTAGGAATTTGAAAATATGGCAAAAGTCCCGGTTAATTGTAAAGGAAGTTTTTCTTTTAACAAGAAATTTTCCTGCAGAAGAAAAATTTGGACTTGTTTCTCAGATTCTGAGAAGTGCATATTCAATTCCATCTAACATTGCAGAAGGATCAGGACGTGATACAAGTAAAGAATTCGCCAGATTTCTGGATATTGCATTAGGTTCTGCTTTTGAATTGGAAACTCAATTAATTCTTGCCGCAGATGTTAGTTATATCACTGAAAGTCAATTGACAGATATTTTAAATTTATTACAAGAAGTACAAAAAATGATTTATTCATTCAAGGCAACTTTATAGTGTCAAGATTTTTAAGTCTTGGTTCTTTACTCTTGAATCTAAAATCTTAATAATATGAAACCAAATTTCAAAAATATAAACATAAAAACCAATTCAGCAAAAGCGAACACCGCCGACTGGATGGCAAAAAATAATATCAAAAAAGATTGGATTACGCCGGAACAGATTCCGGTTAAGCCAGTTTATACCAAAGAAGATCTGGAGGGAATGGAGCATTTGAATTATGCTGCCGGATTACCACCGTTTCTTCGCGGACCTTACTCTGCGATGTATGCCATGCGTCCGTGGACGATTCGTCAGTATGCTGGCTTTTCAACTGCTGAAGAATCAAATGCATTTTATCGCCGTAACCTGGCTGCCGGACAAAAAGGTTTGTCGGTTGCATTCGACCTTGCAACTCACCGTGGTTACGACTCTGATCACCCACGCGTGATTGGTGATGTTGGTAAAGCCGGTGTTGCTATTGATTCAATTCTCGACATGAAAATCCTGTTCGACGAAATTCCACTGGATAAAATGTCGGTATCAATGACCATGAACGGAGCAGTGCTTCCGGTAATGGCATTTTATATTGTTACCGGTTTGGAACAGGGAGCAACATTGGAGCAACTTTCAGGAACCATTCAGAATGATATCCTGAAAGAATTTATGGTGCGTAACACATACATCTACCCACCTGAATTCTCGATGAAAATTATTGCTGATATTTTTGAGTTCACTTCTCAGAAAATGCCGAAGTTCAACTCAATCTCGATTTCAGGTTACCACATGCAGGAAGCAGGTGCAACTGCCGATATTGAAATGGCATATACATTGGCCGATGGTTTGGATTACCTTCGTACAGGTGTAAAAGCCGGATTGGATATCGATGCATTTGCACCACGCCTTTCTTTTTTCTGGGCAATTGGAATGAACCATTTTATGGAGATTGCCAAAATGCGCGCTGCCAGAATGATCTGGGCGAAACTGGTGAAACAATTCAACCCAAAAAATCCAAAATCAATGGCGTTGCGTACTCACTCGCAAACTTCGGGTTGGTCGTTAACCGAGCAGGATCCGTTTAATAATGTTGGTCGTACTGCAATTGAAGCAATGGCTGCAACATTGGGCGGCACACAAAGTTTACATACAAACGCACTCGACGAAGCAATTGCTTTGCCAACCGAATTCTCGGCACGAATTGCACGTAACACGCAGTTATATATTCAACAGGAAACCGAAATTTGTCGCGCGGCAGATCCATGGGCAGGTTCATACTATGTTGAAATTCTGACTCACGAACTGGCGCAAAAAGCATGGGCGCTGATTGAAGAGGTGGAAAAACTGGGAGGTATGGCAAAAGCCATCGAAACAGGTGTTCCAAAAATGCGTATTGAAGAAGCAGCTCGCACGTGCACAGGGACGTATTGACAGCGGTACTCAAACAATTGTTGGAATTAATAAATATCGTCTGGAAAAAGAAGATCCGATTGATATTCTGGATATTGACAATACAGCTGTTCGTAAGTCTCAGGTTGAACGATTGAAAAAATTGCGTGCCGAAAGAAATGAAGCTGAAGTACGTGAATCATTGGAAGCAATTACAAAAGCAGTTCAAACCGGTAAAGGAAATTTATTGGAATTGGCGATTGATGCAGCAAAAAAACGTGCATCTTTGGGTGAAATTTCAGATGCCTGCGAAAAAGTTGTGGGCAGATATAAAGCAGTAATCAGAACGATAGAAGGCGTGTACAGATCAGAAGCATACGGAAAAGATGAGTTTGTTGAAGCTCAGGAGTTGGCGAAAAAATTTGCTGAAATGGAAGGTCGCCAGCCAAGGATTATGATTGCAAAAATGGGTCAGGATGGCCACGACCGCGGAGCAAAAGTAGTTGCTACCGGTTATGCCGACATCGGTTTTGATGTGGATATGGGTCCACTTTTCCAGACTCCGGAAGAAGCTGCAAAACAAGCCGTTGAAAATGACGTGCATGTTTTGGGCGTTTCATCATTGGCAGCTGGTCATAAAACATTGGTGCCTGCCGTTATCGAAGAACTCAAAAAGCTGGGTCGCGATGATATTATGGTAATTTGTGGTGGTGTTATTCCTGCACAGGATTACCAGTATTTATACGATGCCGGTGCCGTTGCAATTTTTGGCCCGGGAACAAGCGTTGCCGCTGCCGGAAAGAAAATCCTTGAAATTTTGATTGAAGCGTTTAAAGAGGAGTAGATTTTTGGATTTATATAGATTCAAGAACAAAGAATCAAGATATTAGATAAAGCCGGTTTTGCAAAAGACAGGCTTTTTTCATTGGGTGAAGCGGTTTCTATCCGCTTTTAATCAGCGATTGAAAATCGCTGCACCGAAAAATATAAAGCTGGTTCTGGGAGAGATCGGGTCTTTATCTGATTGTAAAGGATTTAGGTCACATCTTTTTTCGTTCATTTAACAAAAAATCGCCTCATATTTGGTTGAAAATTGATTTTAGTAGAGACCTAAAATACATCGCTCACTAAGAACATGTTACAAGTTCTATTATTCCAGGCAAAACCTAACATTTCAAATCCGAAAATCTAATAATGGCATAACGAAAGCGCTCAACATTATGGAAATATTATTGCTAAATGTTAAGTAGTTTAAAAAATATTTGCATTTTTAAACTCATTACAGGGCTTTTATTGGGTTCTTATAAAGTGCTTAAATATGAATGTGTGTTTAAGCTCAAAAAGTTTCGAATAAATATTGCATGAATAAAACGCATAAAAGACTAAATCAATTATCTGCGACAGCAATTTGCGGAAATGACATAAGTTCTTCTGTATTATATGTTTCAGCATTAGCGATAGCCTTTGCCGGGCAATATGCGTGGATAACACTGCTAATCGTTTCGCTTGTTTTATTTTTATTCAGAAAGATTTATGGAGAAGTAGTAGGCGCTTTACCCTTAAACGGAGGTGCCTATAACGCATTATTAAATACTACAAGTAAGTCCACTGCATCTTTTGCAGCAACGCTTACCATACTATCATACATGGCAACTGCTGTAATTTCTGGCAATGAGGCAATTCATTATCTGCATCACCTCATTCCTTCCATGCCAATAATCCCGTTAACCATGGTCTTGCTGGGAATTTTTGCCATGTTAACCATTGCCGGTATTACCGAATCTGCTAAAGTTGCGATTGGAATTTTTATTTTCCATTTAGGTTCCTTATCCATTCTAAGCGGTTTTATTCTTTATTTTTTACTTCATAACGGCGGAGCTGTTTTTATTGAAAACTGGCAGTTGCCTCTTTCACATCATGGTACTGTAGCGAATGCCATATTTTTGGGTTTTGCTGCGTCAATGCTTGGTGTCTCGGGTTTTGAAAGTTCAGCAAACTTTGTTGAGGAGCAGCAAAGAGGAGTTTTCCCGAAAACGCTGAGAAACATGTGGACAATCGTTAGTATTATCAATCCTCTGATGGCAATATTTGCCCTTGCATTATTTGCTATTCCTGTATTGCAAGGCGATGAATTTCAAAATACATTGCTTATTGAAATGGGGAAACAGGTTGGTGGTGAAGGTATTGCCTCTTTCGTTGCTATTGATGCCTTTTTAGTTTTAAGCGGCGCAGTTCTTACCAGTTTTGTTGGCGTTACCGGGTTACTTGAACGAATGACATTAGACCGGATTATGCCGCCGTTTTTCTTAAAGAAGAATAAAAAAGGAAGTTCCTACAGAATCATAATCACGTTTTTTCTTTTATGTTTATCTGTTTTGTTAATTACCAAGGGAAACGTAAAATTATTAGCCGGTGTTTATACCATTTCCTTTTTATCGGTTATGGCACTTTTTGGGGTTGGAAATATTCTTCTTAAAATAAGAAGAAACAAGCTGCCAAGACCCGAAAGAGCTCCCTGGCTCGCAGTACTTTTTGCTATTAGCGCAGTTGTTATAGCCCTGATTGGAAATATTGTTATGCCTCCAAAAGATAATCTTCCGAGTAATTTGAATGTTTTTCTGTACTATTTTATACCCTCAATACTTTTTATCGTAGTTATGCTGAACAGGACAGTTTTACTGAAATTACTACTGAATGTACTGGATGCAATATTTAATCCTGTCCGGCAAATGTTTATTCTGATAGACAGAAATATTAAACGTACTATTGATAAAATAAATTCACAGGAATTCGTGTTTTTTACAAAAGGAGATGATCTTGCAACCCTTAATAAAGTGATGCTATACATTCAAAATAACGAACATACCAAAAGATTAAAAATTGTAATTGTTAAAAATGAAAAGGTTCAGATTCCAAATAAATTTGTAGAAGAAATAGAATTTTTAGATCGGGAATATCCCAAAATAAAAATTGAGTTTATTATTGAAGAGGGCGACTTTTCTCCAAAATTGATTACAAGTCTGTCTAAAAAGTGGAATATCCCAATTAATTTTATGTTTATTGGCTCTCCGGGAGATAAATTTCCTTATAAAATTGAAGAATTGGGCGGAGTAAGACTGATAATATAAAATGTACAGCTCACCAATAACTTATAAATATGGGTTTGAAAATTCCGAGTATTTAATTGCAGTTAATCCATGTTTTGCTCATAACGTGTGTCAACATAAAACATTCCGGAATTACTTAAAGTTTGAGACAAAAAAACCGATTCCTTTTGGAACCGGCTTTTTATAATTCTTATTCTGTTATTAACCAATATAAAAATTGTAATCGTACGTTGTATTATCACTAATAAGCACGGCTTTGTAATTTCCTGTATGCAGTCCTGCTAAATTAAGTGACTGCTGAATATCAAATTCCGGGTCAAGTGTTTCCTGAAATACCAATTTTTTGGTATCATTATCATATAACAATAATCTCGCACTTTCTTTTGTAGAATTCGGAAACGTAAAATCAAGGTATTTCCCATCTAACTTAAAATCAGGTGAAATTTGTTTTTCCTGACCAAGAATCTGAACATTACCATTATCAACAATCAATTTATTATATTCTATTTCATCGCCCTGTTTTACTTCAAAAGTGTATTCGCCATTAGCGAGTTTCGAAAAATCATACATTTTTTTATAGTCAGACGACAATGATTCTGTTTTATCGGTAAAAATAACTTTCCCCTTACTGTCTTTTAATTCACTTTAAACTGACTTTCCGGGGCTTCCAAAACATCTACCTGTGCTTTTTCTCTTTCTCCGGGAATAATATCTACTCTTATAGTTCCCATTGCCATTAAACTTCCTGATGCCAGAACTCCTAGGAACAGCATCAAGCCTAATTTTAAATTTTTCATGACTTTAATTTTTAAATTATTATCCACTGTTTTCATACCATTTAGACAAAATGAAAATGAAATAGGTTGGTGTAAAAAATGCTAAAAACTATTAAGTAGTCTTAAATATTTTACTTTTTGTTAACACAATGTTTAACCAATTTCCGATGTATATTAGAAGAAATAAGGAAATAAAACTTTATCCTTTCCCTTGAGCTACCCCATATTATCATTTTGATAATTTGTAATCATATTGAACATAAAAATGTTTTATTCTGTATTCTGTAGGAGTCATATAATGAGGGTTTTATCATTTCTTGTGGATATGTGGCATTCTGTTTGGCACAACGGATTGAACTTAATAACGGATATAAATATATATAAATCCTTAAAAATTGATTATTATGAAAAAGAGAGAATTATTGTTTGCAACTTTCGGGATCCTGTTTTTATTTCTGTTTACACAATGTTCTGATGACGATATGAGCGATACAGATAGTAAAGGAACGCTCGCATGTAAAAATAACTGATGCACCATCGGACGACAGCAATATTCAAGGAACTTTTATTACTGTTGCAAATGTTAAAATTAATGGAAAGCCTGTAGAAGGTTTTGTTAAACAAACCGTTGAAATTTCAGCATACCAAAATGGAAATGCAAAATTAATTTTTAACGACCAGGTAAAAGCTGATTCATATAATTTAATGACTTTGGTTCTTGACTATGAAACAGATGTTTCCAGGAATTCTCCAGGTATGTTATGTTTTAACCGATGATGACATGAAACACGATTTAAATGAATCTGCATCAATGGATTCTGAAATTACGTTAGAAAAAACATTTTCTGTGGAAAGTAATTCAGAAACATCATTGATTGTTGATTTTGATTTGAGACGTTCAGTCGTTCGTGATACAACAAGCAGTGAAAGTGATTATCGTTTTGTTTCGGAAACTGAATTACAGAGCGCGATTCGTGTGGCAAATGAAGAAATGACAGGTGAGATTTCAGGGAAAGTGAATTCGACACTTAATACCGGTGATGAGACTTATATTTTCGTTTATCATAAGGGAAGCTATAACCAGTTAACTGAAAGCCAGGGACAGGGAAGCAGCAATGTTTTGTTTGCCAATGCGGTAAGCAGCGCAAAGGTTGAAAGCGATGGAAGTTATAATATTTCGTTTTTGGAAAAAGGAAGTTTTGAAATACACATTGCATCTTTTGTAAAAGAAAGTGAATCTAAAACTTCTTTCTTAGGCATGTTAGATGCAAGCAGTACAGTTTCTGGGATACTTTTAAATAACATTACGGTTTCGTCAAATACTGAACTTACATTGAATATTCAAACAAGCGGAATACTCTAATTTGGTTAAGTCAGGTAACCGCCCTTGTCAAATACACAAATTACAGGCTCTGGGTTTTCCCAGGGCTTTTTTGTTTTAATGAAAATTTTGGAGCCTGATCTTTATTCAATGATCTATTCATTCATCGAAAGGGCACGTTTGAAATTGGAACTGATAATTAAACAGATATGGAACTGTCATTTTGCAAAATGTCAATTGGAAGCGCACTGTGGAGAAATTGATGTAAATTCTAATAGAAACGGGGCAGAATTTTGGTTCTGTTTGACCTACCAGCAAAGCTGAATATTAATTCTCTGGCAAAGTTTTAATGATTTCCGATAAAAAATTATTTAAATCGAAATGTTTTAAACTATATCCCATTCGCACAACAACCAGCTTTTTTGATGGAATAATATAAACCCGCTGTCCCTGAAATCCATCGGCAAAAAACACATCGTTAGGTACATCAACCAAATCACGTTCAGGTTTTGATTCTTTCCTCCAAAAAGTTCCGGCATAATACCCGTTTGATGCTGCCGCCGGAGTCTTCAAAAAGTCAACCCAATCTTTCGACAGAATTGTATCTCCCGCAAAAACACCATTATTCAGAAACAGCATCCCAAACCTGGCCCAATCGCGTGCGGTTCCGTAACAATATGATGAAGCCACGAACAAACCGTCAGCATCAGTTTCCACTTTTGTATGAAGCATTCCAATAGGGTACAGTAACTTTGTGTAAATAAATTTATGATAATTATCGTCGTTATTTATTCTGTTTCTTATAATTCCTGAGAGTAAATTGACATCACCACCGGAGTAATTCCAATGGGTACCAGGAGAATATTCCAGTTTATTATCCAAAACAGATGACAGCATATCATCTTTTTCCATGAGCATAATAGTTACATCCGAAATAGTGAAATAGTCTTCAACCCATTCCAGACCTGAAGAAGTTTGAGTAATATTTTTAACGGTTATATTTTTTCGGTCATCATTTTGCCACTCTGGGAAACCGGCTGGCTCATCAATATTCAGTTTTCCCTCATCATACAAAACTCCTGCATATGCACCGGCAATACTTTTGGTCATTGACCATGCATGAAATATCGTTGTGTAGTCATATCCATCCAGGTATTTTTCTGCTACCAACTGGTTATTGTAAACTACCACAATTGCCAGTGTTTTTTTGAAAGACTTACTTCCCATGTCATCAAAACTGTTATCAACCAGTTCCTTAAGCCTTTCATAATCTACACCCGTAATCATCTCGTCCGGTAGAATATCTCCTTTGGGCCATGGAATCGTATCTTGTGAATATCCCGGATTTGGCAGTGTAATCCCGGATTGTTTTAATGTTTCCTCCGGAGTGTTCAAAACAAGAACGGCTCCCAGTCCTTCGCGGTAAACTGCCTTTCGTTTTGCCAACCCAAAAACGGTTGATGTCACCGATTTATCTTCATAATCAATAACTGTTTTTGCCAGACTAATTGGGAAAAAGGAGAGGTCTTCAGCCTCTACGCGTTCAGGGGTTTTGTGTGCTAAAAATACACTTGAACACATTCCTTTAGCTGCAAATGCGGTAATTATTGGTGGTAACTGCCATACATACCAGGTTCCTGCAATCAGAAATAGAATGATACTAAATGCGATTATTTTTTTGATGAGCTTCTTTTTCATAGGTCAGATGATTTTAGTCCGGTTTTCACATTAAACTAAAATTAAGAATATTTTGACAACTAACCCAATTTCAATAAAATTCATTTGTTAGCTTTGTGCTTTCATTCAAAAAAGGAGAACATGCTCAACTTAAAATTCATTCAGGACAACCCGGAACTTGTGATCGAAAAACTAAAGAAAAAGAATTTTGATGCTTCCGGAATTGTTACGGAAATAGTTGATTTGTACCAACAAAAGAATAAGTTGCAAAATCAGTCAGACATGGCAAAATCAGAGATGAACAAAATATCGAAGGAGATTGGGATATTGTTTCGTGAAGGGAAAAAAGCCGAAGCCGATGCTGCAAAAGAGCGTACTTCAGAATTAAAAGAAAATATTCGGAAATTTGATGAGCAGTTTTCTGAGATTGAAGGAAAAGTAAATGAATTGCTTGTGCAACTGCCAAATCTTCCACACGACTCTGTACCTTTCGGAAAAGGCGCTGAAGATAATGAGGTAGTTAAAAAGTCGGGCGAAATTCCGGCGCTGGAAGAAAACGCACTTCCACACTGGGAACTGGCTGCAAAATATAAACTCATCGATTTTGAACTGGGAGTGAAAATTACCGGCGCAGGTTTCCCGGTTTACCGTGGAAAAGGAGCCAGGTTGCAGCGCGCATTAATAAACTTCTTTTTGGATGAAGCAAGAAATGCAGGTTACGAAGAGATTCAGCCGCCGCTTGTAGTTAACGAAGCATCCGGTTTTGGTACAGGTCAGCTGCCCGATAAGGAAGGACAGATGTATTATGTAACATTGGATAATTTGTACCTGATTCCAACCGCCGAGGTACCTGTAACCAATATTTACCGCGACATGATTGTTGATGCAAACGATCTTCCGTATAAAAATACAGCATACAGCGCTTGTTTTCGTCGTGAGGCAGGTTCTTATGGAAAAGATGTTCGGGGTTTAAACCGACTGCACCAGTTTGATAAGGTAGAAGTAGTACAGATTGCACATCCCGATAATTCATACAAAGTGTTGGATGAAATGGTAGCCCACGTAGAATCGCTGGTTCAGAAACTGGAATTGCCGTATCGTATTTTAAGATTGTGTGGCGGCGATATGAGTTTTACCTCGGCGTTGACTTACGATTTTGAAGTATTTTCTGCAGCCCAAAAAATGTGGCTTGAAGTAAGTTCGGTTTCTAATTTTGAGTCGTTTCAGGCCAACCGGTTAAAATTGCGTTACCGCGATGAAAATTCCAAAAAACCGCAACTGGCGCACACATTAAACGGCAGTGCACTGGCTGTTCCACGTATTGTAGCTGCCATTTTGGAAAATAACCAAACGCTTGAAGGGATTAAAATTCCAAAAGTTTTGGTTCCGTATTGCGGGTTTGAAATGATAAATTGATTTTCATGTAACGTATAATTTATGGAGGTTGTCTTTGAAAAGGGCAACTTTTTTTGTTTTTGAATTTATTATTAGTTTTGCACTTCCTGATAATTAAAATGTTATGGTTCAGGAGACAGGAAACAGGCTAATAGCAGCATTTCAGAAACAGATAGAAAAGATCATTTATTTTTGCTCGGCGGAGAACATTTCTCCCAATCTTTCTGTACACGAATTTCGCAAGTCGTTTAAACGAATGCGGGGTTTGCTTCATTTTTATGACGATCAGCCTGATGAATTTGTTTTGGAATGCCGTGCAAAAATAAAAGAGTTTGGTTCATTTCTTTCGCCTATACGTGAATCGTTTGTAAATATCCAGTTATTTGACCGGATTTTAGTAGGAAATCAAATGGTTCCGGAGAAGAAAATTAAAGCTGCCCGTGAAATTTTGGTAGAGAAAAACAGGGAATTGATAGAAGGACAATTTCTTACAGAAACCGGTTCTGAACAAATTCATGATTTTATTCAGAATATTGATGATAAGACTAAAAGATTTGGAAGCGGGCGGCCATCTGTTTATCGTTTGGAAGAGCAAGTGGGTATTTCGTTTCGGCAAAGTTATGAGATTTACCAGTTGATTGATTTTTACTCAGACGCCTCCCGGTTTCATGCGTTACGAAAAAAACTCAAACGGCTCTGGTATCAAATCGACTTTCTAAAGTTTATGCATCTACGGTATTTCAGAATGAAATCGGATCAGTTAAATAAAATTACCGAACAACTTGGAGAGGATCACGATCTGGTAGTTTTTCTTGAAGAGATTAAATCAGCAGATTATGATTTTGATGACGAAGAGCGCTTAATTTTAATCAACCAGATTGAACACAACCAAGAATTAAACCGATTAAAATTAATGCCCTGGCTGAAGCAATTCTTTAACGAGCCACCTGAGGTTTTTAATCAGAAAATGAAAAAGATTTTTAAAATTGCCTGAGTTTGGTTATGTATCAATCTTTATTTGTTTTTCTCCGTCATTAGTCCAGATAATTGTCAGGATATTTCGGGATATGATTCAAATAAAAAGATACTGAAACAAGTTCAGAATGACACAAAAGTTTAAGGCAATTTACTTTTAATCAAATTCGGAATTAATCTTAATAATCACTGATTCATCTTTACAGTTTTCAAGCAGTTGCAGATTCGTCAATCGAAACAATGGATGTTTAAATTCGGGAGCGATTTCAACCAGCGGGACCAAAACAAATTTGCGACTTTGAATTCGGGGATGTGGAATTACCAATTCTTTCGTTTCAGTATAAAGATCATCAAAATATAGGATATCGATGTCCATTTCGCGCGAAACATATTTGCCAATACTTCTTTTTCTTCCAAATTCAGCTTCTATTTCATGAATTTCCTCCAGAAGTTTTTCGGGTTCCATTTCTGTTTCAATCAGAAATACCTGGTTCCAGAAATGATCTTCAGAAACAAATCCCCATGGTGGCGTTTCATAAATCGATGAAACTTTTATGATTTCACCCAACCTTGCTTTGACAAAATGGGCAACTTTTATGAAATTTAGTTGTTTATCTCCATTGTTTCCTCCAATTCCAAGAAAAACCTTGTACATAGATTCGTATATTTGTAATAAACCAAAATTGATGATACCAATTTTTCAGAAATAAAATTAGGCAAATAATAAATACACAATTCAAATGAAGCAATTTTTCAAATATGTTCTGGCCACAGTTGTCGGAATTATTGTGGTTTCCATTATCGGAATTATTTTTTTTATGATGGTAATTGGAGTTTTAGTCTCATCCACGGAGAAACAGGTAAGTGTTCAAAATAATTCTTTACTGGTAATTGATGCTGGTCGCACTGTTGTTGACCGGGCTACCAACAATCCTTTTGAGAATTTAAATATTCCAGGGTTTGAGCAAACAAAATCAATTGGACTGGATGATATTAAAACATCGCTGGAAAAAGCAGTGGATGATGATCGTATAAAAGGAGTTTACCTGAAATTATCGACAGTTGGCGGAGGAATGGCTTCGGTGGAGGAGATCAGAAATATGCTGTTAAAGTTCAAGAAAGATTGTGATAAACCGATTTATGCGTATGGCGATAACATAGATCAAAAAGCTTATTATCTGGCAACAGTAGCCGATAAAATTGTAATTCATCCGATGGGAATGCTTGATTTCCGGGGGCTGGGTGGTGAAATGATGTTTTATAAAAAGGCACTTGACAAATTTGGTGTCGAAATTCAGGTTGTAAGACACGGAAAATTTAAAGCGGCTGTTGAACCGTTTTTATTGGATAAAATGAGCAAAGAAAATCGGGAACAAACATTGGTTTATATGAATAGCCTGTGGAATCAGATGTTGAAAGGAATATCGGAAACAAGAAAAATTTCAGTAGATGAACTGAATACGCTGGCAGATGATGTTCAAACGTTTAGAAGAGGTGAAGAATTGGTAAAGAACGGGTTGGTTGATGCTGCAGAATACAAAGACGAAATGCTTGATGATTTGCGCGAAATTGCCGGAATAGAAGGAACAAAAGGTGTCCCCATTATTAGTGTTTCCGATTATGCAGATTCGCCGGTGAAAGGGAAGGGTGAAAAATACAGTAGAAATAAAATTGCAGTTATATATGCCAGTGGCGATATTGGAATGTCATTATCATTAAGCGGCGACGTTATTGACGGAGATAAAATTAGCAAAGAGATTCGAAAAGTTCGGCAGGATAGTACTTATAAAGCCATTGTATTCAGGGTAAATTCTCCGGGTGGCGATGGGTTCGCATCTGAAGTAATCTGGCGTGAGATTAAGTTAGCTGCCGAGGAAAAAACACTGGTGGTTTCTTTTGGCGATTACGCTGCGTCGGGAGGTTACTTTATTTCGTGTCCGGCAGATTTAATTGTTTCCCAACCAAACACAATTACGGGTTCAATAGGAGTCTTTGGTACTATCCCAAATTTTGGGGAATTATTAAATGATAAAATCGGAATCACTACAGATGAGGTAGGAACCAATAAAAACTCTGACCTGCTTCCGGTTACCCGACCAATGACCGATTACGAACGTACATTGATGCAAACATATATCGAGCAGTTTTACGATACATTTATTTCGCATGTGGCAGAAGGGCGGCACATGACCAAAGAGGCAGTAGATTCTATTGGACAGGGACGTGTATGGAGTGGCGAAAATGCTAAAGAAATAGGATTGGTTGACGAGTTTGGCGGACTCGATTATGCTATTCAGCGTGCAGCTGAAATTGCCGGGATAGAAGAATACAGAACTGTTTCACTGCCGGCTTTACCAGACCCTTTGCAGGAATTGTTTAAAACCGGTACCGATAATATTCGGGTTTGGTTCCTGAAAAATGAATTGGGTGATCAATACAAATACTTTGAATACTTAAAAAAGACTTCTGCCATGAAAGGTGTTTATGCCAGGATGCCTTATGATATTTATGTGAATTAAAGCTTGAAGAATAAGCTATATTCAGGAGCCGTTCTTTCAAAAGAGAACGGTTCCTTTCTTTTAAAAAAGATGAGTACAATTTCTTATATTAGCTGGCTGTCAGTGAAAATCCGATATATATGGTGAAAGTCTTATTATTTCCTTTGTCGTGGCTCTACGGTTTTGGGGTGTATTTACGAAATAAGGCATATGATTTTAACCTGTTGAAATCAAAGGAATTTGATGTCCCTGTAATTTCCATCGGAAATATTACAGTTGGAGGAACCGGTAAAACACCGCATGTGGAATACATGGTAAAATTGCTCAGGGAAAAATTTGTAGTTGCAACACTAAGCAGGGGATATGGGCGTAAATCATCTGGCTTTTTGTACGTTGAAGAAACTTCGAAGACAACTGAAGTTGGTGATGAACCTTTGCAAATCAAAAGAAAGTATCCGAAACAAACTGTGTCAGTTTGTGAAAAAAGAGTAGATGGAGTTGAAAGATTACTGTCTGATGATGGAGAGAATATACCGGATGTAATTATTCTTGACGATGCTTTTCAACACCGCAGGATAACTCCCGGAATAAACATTTTGCTTATCGATTATAACCGGCAGATTAAGGAAGATTCCTTGTTGCCTGCCGGCCGGCTTCGTGAAGGTGTTTCTCAAATGCGACGGGCAAACGTTATTATTTTTACCAAATGTCCTGATGAGGTGACGCCAATTATGCGCAGAATTCTTCAGAAAGATGTTGGTTTATTACCCTATCAGAGCTTGTTTTTTTCTACAACAGTGTACGATAAACTGAAACCTGTTTTTGGAGGAAGTTTTGATGAAAGTTCATTTTATGCCGATAAATCATGGAGCGTTTTGGTGGTTACGGGCATTGCGTCGCCAAAGCCTGTACAGGAGTATATAAAACAGTTTTCAATGAAATTGGAAACACTTTCTTTTTCTGATCATCATCATTACTCGGAAAGTGATATTCAGAATATGATGCAAAAGTTTAATAATATAACTTCGGGGAAGAAAATTATAGTAACTACTGAAAAAGATTCCATGCGATTTAAAGATTTGGAAGGCCTGCCGGAAGAATTTAAGGAAGCGCTGTTTTATTTGCCGGTAAAAGTAAAATTTCTTGAAAATGAGGGAAAAGAGTTTAACCAGAAAATTTTGAATTATGTTGGAGAAAATAAAAGCAACCGCGAACTTTATAAAAGAAAAAATAAACGCCAGTCCTGAAATAGGAATTATTCTCGGAACCGGGTTAGGTGGATTAGTGAATGAAATTGAAATTATTGAAGCTATTCCATACAGTGAGATTCCCGATTTCCCGGTTTCAACCGTTCAGGGACATGCCGGGCGGTTGATCTATGGAAAGTTGGGGGAAAAAGAGGTACTTGCTATGCAGGGGCGTTTTCATTTTTACGAAGGTTACAGCATGAAAGAGGTGACTTATCCGGTGCGCGTGCTTAAAATGGTTGGAATTTCGCATCTTTTTGTTTCCAATGCCAGTGGAGGATTAAATCCTGATTATGTTGTTGGCGAAATTGTTGTTATAAATGATCATATCAATTTTTTCCCTGAACACCCGTTACGCGGAAAAAACCAGGAGGAACTGGGGCCACGTTTCCCAGATATGAGCCGCTGTTATGATGAACGTTTAAGGAACCGTGCACGGCTGATAGCGCTGGAACACAACATTAGAGTAAAAGAAGGCGTATATGTTGGTGTTTCAGGACCAACGTTCGAAACACCGGCTGAATATAAAATGTTCAGGTTTCTGGGAGCAGATATCGTTGGAATGTCAACCGTGCCGGAGGTGATTGTTGCGCGGCACATGAACCTGAAAGTTTTTGGGATTTCAATTGTCACTGACAGCGGTGTACCCGGAGAAATAGTTGAAATTACCCATGAAGAAGTGCAGGAAGTGGCAATGAAAGCCGAACCTAAAATGACGCTGATTATGAAAAAATTAATTGAAAGTATTTGAACCGGTTAAGTAGAATTAGTACAAAAATTCAGATGCAAAACGGAGGCAAGCCTCAGATCTTATAGTAATATGAAAAAAATAACACCATTTTTAATTGCAGCGACACTTTTTATGATTGGCTGTTCAACACAAAAATCGAACAATATGGAATTGGTAATTGATTCGCAATCTGAATTAGGTGAAGGTGCTTTTTGGAATTACAAAACCGGAGAACTTTTGTGGATTGATATTACAGGGAAGATATTGAACTTTTACAATCCAAAAACCGACTTTAACAAAGCGATGTTTACCGGTCAGATGATTGGAACGGTTGTTCCGGAGGATTCAGGATTAGTTTTGGTTGCATTACAGCATGGAATTTATCAGCTTGACCCGCAAACCGGCGCAAAAAAGTTGATTGCTGATCCTGAAGAGAATATTCCCAACAATCGTTTTAACGATGGAAAATGTGATCCTGATGGGCGTTTTTGGGCCGGTACCATGGATTTGGATTTAAAAAGCGGGGTAGCTGCATTGTACCGGCTCGACCCCGACAGTACCATTCATAAAATGATTGATAACGTTAGTATTTCCAATGGAATTTGTTGGTCGCTTGATTCTAAAAAAATGTATTATATCGATTCGCCAACTCAAAAAGTGATGGCTTACGATTATGATAATGGAACCGGCGATATCAGCAATCCAAAAGTGGTAGTTGAAATTCCCGTTGAAACCGGACTACCTGATGGAATGACCATCGATGCTGAAGGTAATCTGTGGGTTGCTCTTTACGGTGGTTCAGCAGTTGGTTGCTGGAATCCGGAAACGGGGAAATTACTTCGGAAAATTAATGTGCCGGCAAAAAATGTAACATCGTGTGCTTTTGGTGATGATGATTTGGGGACACTTTATATTACTACTGCCCGGCAGGAAACCAGCGATGAAGAACTTGATAAATATCCACATGCAGGAGGAGTGTTTAAAATCCGTCCGGGAGTTAAGGGTGTTGATGCCTACTTTTTCAAAGGTGAATTTTAATCGTTAATCATGGATTTGCTCATTCTTTCACTTGCTCCTGTTTTTATTATTGGCGGTTACATTTATTTCCGCGATAAATATGACCGTGAACCCATTCGGTTGTTACTTCTGGCGCTACTCTCAGGAGCTCTCGCAGTTATTCCAATTTTGTTTATTGAGCAGTTTCTAAATGGATTTTCCGTGTTGTTCACAGGTATTTTTGCTGCAGTCTGGAAAGCTTTTGTGGTAGCTGGTTTTACTGAAGAACTTTTCAAGTTTACTGCTCTGTACCTGCTAATCTGGAAAAGTCCTGAATTTAATGATAAGTTTGACGGAATTGTTTATGCCGTATTTGTATCGCTTGGATTTGCAGCAGTAGAGAATGTTTTATATGTAATGGGTAACGGTTATTCCACAGGAATTACACGGGCAATAACTGCTGTTCCGGCACATGCAATTTTTGGAGTAACCATGGGTTTCTATTTCGGGATGGCTAAATTCTTTGAAAAAGAACGTAGTGTTCTAAAAAGGAAAGCCTTATTTTTCCCCATGTTATTGCATGGTGTTTATGATTTTATCCTTTTTACCGGATTTGCCTGGCTTACTATTGTTTTTATTGGATTCCTTGTTTACCTGTATTATTCGGCTTTCAAACGTATCAGAATTCTTTCGGAACAATCGTTTTTTAATACCAACTATGATTTGTTAAACAAAACATTTTCTAAAAAAGAATAAATGAACATTCCGGTTTTTTCCGATATTGAAAAGGCTCACTTAATTGTTCAGAAGTATGCTCACCGAACACCGGTTTTAACTTCTTCCAGCATCAATAAAATACTTGGTTGCGAATTATATTTTAAGTGTGAAAATTTTCAAAAAGTGGGAGCTTTTAAATTTCGAGGAGCGTGTAATGCAGTTTTTTCTCTCCCGGGAAATGAGGCACAAAGAGGAGTGGCAACTCATTCTTCCGGCAACCATGCAGCTGCACTTGCACTTGCAGCAAAAATGAGGGGAATAGATGCTCATATTGTAATGCCAAATAATTCTCCTGAAATTAAAAAGAAGGCGGTGGCAAGTTACGGCGCAAAAATTACATTTTGCGAACCTACTTTGCAGGCACGTGAAAGTATGCTTGAAAAAATTATTAAAGAAACCGGGGCAATTGAAATTCATCCATACAATAATTTTCATGTTATTGCTGGCCAGGGCACTGCGGCTAAAGAATTAATTGAAGATAGCGGAGAATTTGATGTTATTATAGCGCCAGTTGGAGGCGGTGGTTTGTTAAGCGGGACAGCTATTTCTACAAAACATTTACTACCAAATTGTAAAGTAATTGCTGCTGAACCTGCCGGTGCTGATGATGCATATCGTTCATTTAAGGCAAAAAAAATCATTCCTTCAGTAAATCCAAAAACCATTGCTGATGGTCTATTAACTTCTCTTGGCGAAAGAACTTTTGAAATTATTATGGGCAAGGTAGATGAAATCGTTACGGTTTCGGAAGAATCAATTTTGGCCTCCATGCGCATGATTTGGGAACGGATGAAAATTATTATTGAACCATCATCTGCGGTTCCGATGGCAGCAATTCTTGAAGAAAAAATAGATGTTCAGGATAAAAAAGTTGGGATAATTCTCTCGGGTGGAAATTTAGATTTGGGGAGGTTGCCGTTTTAGTGTCTTCATCAATCTGTCATTTCGACCGAAGGGAGAAATCTGCGATATTGGATGAGATTCCTCCTCGTCCCTCCTCGGAATGACAGAAACGAGTTATTTCACAACATCGGAGCAACAATGTGTGCCAGTGATTCACGTAACTTATTATACCACGGTCGTTGGGTCCATTCCACTAATTTAATTTCACGACTGTTTTTCAGGTCGGTTTTAAATATCTTTTTTACCTGTTCTGTAAACTTTTCTTCGTAAATAAATGCATTTACTTCAAAGTTAGTTTCCAGGCTCCGGAAATCGAGGTTAGTAGTTCCAATGGTTGTAAAAACATCATCAGAAATCAAAATCTTACTGTGAATAAATCCGGCCTGGTAAAAATAAATTTTCACACCGGCTTCAAGTAATTCTTCAATATAAGAGAACGAGCACCATTTTGAAACCCGTGCATCCGATTTTTCGGGAATAATAATCCGAACTTCCACATTGCTTAAAGAGGCAGCCACAAGTGCAGCCAGAAGTTGCTGAGGTGGCATTAAATATGGAGTAGTTAAGTACACATATTCTCGGGCATTTGAAATGGCAGCAAAAAACGCCTGGTCAATACTTTGCCAGTCAGAGTCGGGACCACTGGCGGAAATTTGGATTGGCGTTCCCGGTTTTTCGGATAGGGGAAGAAAATAATCAGTTCCCGACAGGTTTTCATTAATTACAAAATACCAGTCGGCAGCAAAAATCACCTGTAAACAAGCTACTGCATCACCGGTTATTTGCAGATGAGTATCCCGCCACGGGCCAACCTTCTTATTGCCTTCAATATATCGATCGGCAATATTAATTCCCCCGGTAAAACCAACTTTCCCGTCAACAATTAAAATTTTGCGGTGATTCCTAAAATTAACCCTTGAGGTAAGGCGTGGAAACCGCACTTCCATAAATGAATAAACTTCAATGCCGTTTTCACGAAGTTCGTTGTAAAATTTCTCTTTCAGTCCCCAGCTTCCTACATCATCAAGAATAATTCGAATCTCAACTCCTTCCTTCCTTTTTTTTATCAGGAGTTCTTTTAATTTATTCCCAATTTTATCATTGTCGTAAATGTAATATTCCATATGAATATGGTGCCGGGCCTTTTCAACAGCCTTTAGAATTGCATCAAATGTTTCGCTGCCGTTTTTTAAAAGTTTGAGTTTGTTCCCGGTTGTAAGTAGTGCGTTGGAATTGTTTAAGAGCAGGCGAATAATATTAATTTTTTCCATTGCTTTTGGCTCAAGATTTAAAGGAGTGTGCTCAATTTCGCGCAGTTGAATGGTGGAAAGTTTACGAATTTGACTCAGTCCTTTAATTCCTTTTCTGGAATACAATTTTTGTTTTCGGAATTCCTGACCAAAAAAAAGATAAAAAATCAAACCGATAATAGGAATAAGTATTAGTACAAGAATCCAGGCAATTGTTTTAAATGGTGATCTTTTTTCTAAAATGATCATTAGGGCTACCGGAATTGCAGTAGCTAAAAATATCAATGAGAAAATTTGCCAGAATGGACTCCAACCCAACATTTTATTTCTTCTTTTTTAACAATAAATTACAATATTTTTAGGTTTAAAAACAAATAATTGTAATAATTCGTAAGTAATTTTGTAAAAAGGTAGGGAGGATTTTAAAATGAAAAAGTTTTTGCCGGTAGTAATTGTTTTTTTGATTGGTTGGGCCTGTAGCACTCAGAAAAAAATGGCGGAAATGAAACACGGGTCGATTGAAGTAACAGGGCAGGATAGCATTTCAGCAAAAGATAGCGTGGAGTATAACATTGAAACGTTTGATACTAACTTTGAAAACTGGTATCAAATGCATAATAGTGAGACAACATATCGTTCGAAAAGTTATTATGAACAGTGGAACAGACAATATGTATCTGCCTGGAATGCAAATGCAACCGATCCAGGGAAAAGCAAATTTTTCGAGCCCATTGTTGGCTATGATCCAAACATTGATTACGGATTGGAATTGAACCACAAATTGTTTTATTATTTCCAGTACGTGGAGAATGTACTTAAAATAAAAATTATGCCTGTTAGTCCGAAAGCAGTGCCATTTTAAAGGTAATTGCGATAAATGTAGAGTTCATCTTTTCCTAACTTTTCAAAATGAACCAATTGCTCCGGGGATTGAGGAGCAGCAATTCCTGATAAGAATTTTTTATCGCCAACAAAAACAAATGCTTCATCCCACAAATTAGCATCTATAAAACTATCCAGTAATTGTTTTCCACCTTCAATAATTACTGACTGAATATTCTGCTGGTATAATTCATTCATAATCTGTAAAGGCACTTCTTCATCAAAATTAATTTTGATAAATGTTAAATTTCCAACCTTTTCATTTTTTAAAGAATTAAAAATAAGAGTTGGCGCTAAAGCATTAAAAATATTTAAGTTTTTGGCAAGTCGTAATTGATTGTCTAAAACAACGCGTATCGGATTTCTCCCTGGCACATAACGAACGGTGAGAGTAGGGTTATCTTTTATGGCTGTTTTCGTTCCGACCATTATTGCATCTTCCTTCGCCCGCATCTGATGAACACGTTTTAACGCCATTTCTCCAGTTATCCAGACAGGCTGTCCATACTGATCCGCACTACGATCTATATCAATAAATCCGTCAGTTGTTTGTGCCCATTTCAGAAAAATATAAGGCCTCTTTTTTTCATGAAAAGTAAAAAATCGCCTGTTAATTTCGCGACATTCTTTTTCCAACATTCCAACCTGCACATCGATACCTGCATTTTTCATTCGTTCAATTCCTTTTCCGGCAACTTCGAAAAATGGATCAACAGTGCCAACTACAACTTTCGGAATTTGCTTCTCAATAATCAAATTTGAGCAAGGCGGTGTAATTCCGTAATGGGCGCACGGTTCAAGCGTAACATAAAGAACACTGTCTTTTAGCAATTCCTGATTGGTTACCGAATTAATTGCGTTCACTTCTGCATGGGCCTCACCATATTTTTTATGATAGCCTTCACCAATAATTTCACCCTGATGCACTATAACGCAACCGACCATAGGATTTGGTGAAACATTACCGGCTCCCAATTTTGCCAGTTCAAGGCAACGATGCATGTATTTTTCAGTAAGGAACATTTCTCAATTGGAAAAATTAACTTTACCGGGCAAAAGTAAACAATGCAAACAACTATTCAATACATCAAGAAGGAATTGGAAGGTGTTTACCCGGAATCAGAAATTCAGGGTTTGACAGGAATTATTTTGGAATGGGCAACCGGTTGGAATTATACGCAACAGATGTTTAACCGTGAACAAAATCTTAAGGATATTTTGCAGCGAAATGTTGTTCAGGTTGTTGCACGATTGAAAAGGCATGAACCAATTCAATATATTTTAGGAGAAACTGAATTTTATGGTTTGAAGATTAAGGTTAGGCCCAACGTTCTAATTCCAAGGCCTGAAACGGAAGAACTTGTGCACTTCGTACTGGAGAAAAATCAGAATTCTAATGTCAGGATACTTGATATTGGAACAGGTTCTGGCTGCATTGCATTGGCTTTGAAAAATAAATTAAAAAATGCAAAAGTTTATGGAATGGATATTTCAACATCGGCACTCGAAATTGCAAGTGAGAATGCCAGGCTAAATCAATTACAGGTTGAGTTTATAAAAGCAGATATTCTCCAATGGAAAGATTATGATTGGAAAAAATATGACATCATTGTTAGCAATCCTCCCTACGTAAGAAAAAGCGAAAAATTACAAATGCAAAGGAATGTGCTGGATTATGAACCGGAAAATGCACTTTTTGTTTCTGATGAATATCCTTTAATTTTTTATCGTGCTATTACTGAAATGGCAAAGAAGCAACTGGCTCAGGAAGGGCAATTATTTTTTGAGATTAATGAGAACATGGCAGGTGAAATGCATAACCTGTTATTATCTTATGGGCTCACTAATATTGAAATAAAAAGGGACATTAATAATAAAAACCGGATGATTTCCTGTCGGAAATAAAACGAAAGATATTTTCAAATCCGCTTTACAATGTTTCATTGATATGTTTCAGATCAGTTGTTATTATTCAACTAATTTCAACTTCTTTTTATATATTGCCAAAGGAATTTGGAAAGATAAAGCCGTGAAAAAAACCTTGACCAGCTTACTGTTTCTCATTAATATTCTGGTAGTGATTTCCCTCATTATCAGCTATCTTTCTGTTTTTATTCCTCCTGATAAATTTTGGATTCCCGCTTTGTTTGGATTGGCTTTCCCGTTTCTGGCTATAATTAATTTGAGTTTTATGGTTTTTTGGTTATTTGTAAAACCAAATTTTTTTCTTCTCTCCCTGATTACATTTCTTGTGGGTTTTGGTTATCATGCACGTTATTTTCAAATAAAAGGCAAACACACAAAAAATATTGGAATTAAGGTACTTACATATAATGTCAGGTTTTTTTCAGGAGATGGGGACGCTAATCAAAAAGAAAACGCTCAACGAATTGTGGATTTCTTAAATGAACAGGAACCCGATATTATCTGCCTGCAAGAAACGCGGTTACGTCAGAATAATATTTTTAATCTTCCCAATACAGTTAAAAACCTTAAATCCATTGAACATTATCAGTATGCCAGGTCGAGTACCACTTATGGTTCGGTAACCATGACGCGTTTCCCAATCATTAAAATGAGTGAAATCAGATTTGATAATTCGAGGAATATGTCGATTTATACCGACATTAAGATTGATGCTGATACGATAAGGGTTTTTAATGTACATCTGCAGTCTTACCTCATTGATCCCAATAAATATTCAATTATTGATTCACCTGGTTTTGACGAAGAGCAGGATATTAAAGAGATGCGGGAAATGGGATCAAAATATAAAAAGGCGGTTCAGTTGAGGGCGGAACAAGCTCGCGAAATCAGAAAATACATTGATGAATCACCATACCCGGTAATTGTTTGTGGTGATTTTAATGATTCTCCCATATCGTATTCTTACGAAAAGTTACGTGGTGATTTTAATGATGCGTTTGTTTCCAGCGGTCATGGATTAGGAAGAACATACATTGGCAAATTGCCATCTTACCGTATAGATAATATTTTATATAGCGACAAGTTCAAATCGTTTAATTTTCAAACATTGGATTTCAGAATGTCAGACCATTTGCCGGTTTCTTGTACACTAATTAAGAAATAGAATTTTATTGATTTAGCAATTGTGCGGCGGTAATTTTGTCTTTTCTCAACTGGGCTATCAGGCTATCGACACCATCAAATTTTTGCTCATCACGTATTTTCCCAATAAATTCAAGTGTAATTTCACTACCGTAAATGTTATTTTCAAAATCAAAGATATTTACTTCAATGCTCCTGTTGTCAGCATTATTGTTAAATGTCGGTCGCGTACCAATATTCAGCATTCCTTTATATTCATCGTTGTTAAGTAAAATATTCACAGCATAAACTCCATATCCTGGAATAATTTTGTGTTTATCCGATGCCACAATGTTAGCGGTAGGAAAACCAAGTTTTCTTCCAATTCGTTTCCCGTCAACAACAGTTCCGTGCAATGCAAAACGGTAACCCAGGGAATGATTGGCTTTTTCGATTTCCCCTTTTTCAAGGGCTTGCCTGATTTTTGTTGAACTAACGCTTTCTTTTTCAATGGTGAGAACGTCTAATTTTTCAACTTCAAAATTGAATTTGCTCGCACACTTTTGAAGATAATCAAAATCTCCCTCGCGGTTTTTCCCAAATTTATGATCGTAACCCACCACCAAACAATGCGTATGCATTTGGTTTACGAGTATATTTTCTACAAATTCAGAATAAGTAAGTTCGGAAAATGCTTTATCAAATGGATATACTACCAGATGATTGATGCCATAATGCTCAAAAAGTTTTATTTTTTCATTAAGCGTTGTCAATAAACGAAGATTAGTTTCATTGGGGGCAGTAACCAGGCGCGGATGAGTATGAAAAGTAAAAATTACCGTTTCTCCTCCGTGTTTTTGGGCGATCTCCTGCAAACGCAAAATTACTTGTTGATGCCCCAAATGAACACCATCGAAAGTTCCAATAGTAACTACCGGTTTTTGGGCATCAAAATCAGTTAAACCATGATGTAATCTCACGTAGTATATTTAAATGTCGCGAATCTAAAAAAATTCGCGGTTTGTAGCTTCAAAATTAAAAAAAACGGCTGAACACAAAATCCTTAAAATATGTTATTTTCCAGGATACTGTTTCTGATAATAGGGATTTTGTTAATTTTACGCCCTCAAATAAATTAACGAATGGCTTTAAATCGATTTGTTTTCATTCTGGTTGTAACTTTAGTAATATTAAGTGGTTGCAAAAAGAGTAACCAGTTTACTATAACCGGAAAAATTACTCATGCCGAAGGAGATACAATTTACCTCGAAAAATTTCTGGTTTCTTCAAAAATACCGATTGACCAGGCAAAGATTGATAATAAAGGTAGATTTAAATTAAAAGGCGAAGCAACTATGCCTACTTTTTTCCTTTTAAGACTTACTAACCAGTTAGTAACATTGTTATTGGATTCTACGGAAAATGTTGTGGTAGAGGCTGATGTGGCAAACTTTGCGACTGGATATACGGTTGACGGATCATTGGGGTCTCAACAGATAAAAATGCTAAATGAAAACTTAATTAATACGGAGCACAAACTCGACTCAATAAGATTATTAAAAAATATGTATGTAGGGAAATCAGGATCTGATCAATTACAACTGCAACTAAATGAAGAATATGTAAAGGTAATTAACGATCAATCAGAGTTCTCGAAAAAATTTATTCTTGACAACCCTTTTTCGATGGCCAGTGTGTATGCTTTGTATCAGAAGTATAATGATTTGAATCAAGGGTATGTGATGAATGATTTTCAAACCATGCGTACGGCTGCATCGGCGTTAAATGCAGTATATCCAAATTCTGATTTTGTAAAGGCATTATATGAAAACACGCTGCAATTATTAAAACAACAAAAGGCGGAAGATGTAAAAAAATTCATCCAGGAAAATGGAAGAAACAGTCCGGATATTCTTTTACCCGACCCGAATGGAAAAGATATTGCTTTGTCATCTTTGGATGGAAAAGTTGTGTTACTGCAGTTTTGGGCAGCTGAAGACCAGAACTCAAGATTGTTAAATCCTTTGTTGGTCGAGGCTTACAAAAAATACAAAAGCAAAGGTCTTGAAATTTACCAGGTAAATGTTGGAGAAAACCGAAGTGAATGGGTTGATGCCATTGATTCTGACAAATTAAAATGGATTAATGTAAGTGATATGGAAGGTTGCGTTCAAGCAGTACACGCATACAATGTTAAGTCGGTTCCAACTAATTATTTACTGGATCGTGAAGGCAAAATCGTAGCAAAAAACCTGAGTGGACCGAACCTCGACAAAGCGCTTGCTCAGTTGTTGAATTAACAGAAAATGGCTTAAATCATATAATCATAAACAAATTCATTCCATTGTCAAAACAAGGGAAAATATATTTCATTTCCGACGTCCATCTTGGAGCACCTGCCCTCAAAAACAATAGTGAACGTGAATTGCTGTTTGCGCGGTGGCTCGATGAAATAAAAACAGACGTCGAAGAGTTGTATTTGATGGGAGACATTTTTGATTTCTGGTACGAATATAAAAAAGTTGTTCCCCGCGGATTTACCAGAATCCTTGGTCGAATTGCGGATTTAACGGACAAAGGAATTCCAGTTTATTTTTTCCCGGGGAACCACGATCTGTGGGTTTTCGACTATCTCCCGACAGAACTTGGCGTTGAGGTTCATCACCAGGAAATTATTAAGACAATTAAAGGAAAGAAATTTTTTCTCGCACACGGCGACGGACTGGATGAAGAAGATAAAGGATATATCAGGTTAAAAAAAATATTTACCAATAAAACAATGCGGTGGGTGTTTTCAAGGCTTCACCCGAATTTTGCATTTTTTATTGCACATCGCTGGTCGAAATCGAGCCGGTTAACAAAAATGATTCCCGAAAAAGATTTTTTGGTTAAGAACGAAGGGATGTATAAATTTGCGGGCAATTTTCTCCGGAATGAATACATTGATTATTTTATTCTGGGTCACCGTCACCAAATGGTTAACGAAGCCATGACTGAAAAAACCAGGTTTATTTTACTTGGCGATTGGATTAATAATTTTTCGTACGGTGTTTTTGACGGTGAAAAGTTTGAATTGAAGAAATATAAAGAGGCTGCGAAAAGCTGAGAGGTTGGACAGTATGGGAAAAGAAATTTATACGCGGATAATTGGAACGGGGAGTTATATTCCGCCAGTGGTTGTTAAAAACAGTTATTTTATAAATCATAAGTTTTATGACTCGTCTAAAAGAACTTTGATTGAAAAAAGCAACGAAGAGATTATTCAGAAATTTCATGAAATAACAAATATTGAAGAAAGACGGTATGTTGATAAAGATCAGGTGACGTCAGATATAGCGGCATTAGCAATAAAAGAAGCCTGTCATTCGGCCGGCATTTCAAAAGAAAGTCTCGATTTCATTATAATTGCCCATAATTTCGGTGATATTATGGAAGGCAATATACGTACGGATATTTTGCCGGGCCTGAGCAATAAGGTAAAAATGAAGTTGAATATAAAAAATCCTGACTGTATTTGTCATGATGTTGTTTCAGGCTGTCCGGGATGGACTCAGGGGATGATTGTTGCCGATGCTTATATTAAAAGCAGATTCTGGAAGAGGGGTGTAGTTGTTGGGTCCGATGTGCTTTCACGTATTTCAGACCCACACGATCGGGATACGATGATTTATGCCGACGGCGCTGGCGCTACTATTGTTGAAGCTGTTGAAAGTGAAGAACCGATCGGTATTGTTTCGCATTCCAGTCGCTCTGATTCCGTTCAGTATGCCAATTTGCTAACGTTGGGACCATCAAGTAATCCTGATTTTGAAGGTGATGATTTATTTATAAAAATGGCGGGTCATAAACTGTATGTTTATGCAATTACGACTGTTCCAGGAGTTGTGAAAGATAGTATTGAAAAGGCTGGAATTGGGCTAAGTGAAATAAAAAAGGTTTTTATTCACCAGGCTAATGAAAAAATGGATGAGGCAATTCTCTCAGGAATTTTTAAAGCTTATGGTGAAAAAGAAATCCCTGAAGGTATTATGCCAATGAGTATCCGAAACTTGGGGAATTCATCAACAGCTACAGTGCCGACGCTTCTTGATTTGGTATTGAAGGGGAAATTGGAAGGACACGAGGTAAATGAAGGTGATTATACGATTCTTTGTTCTGTTGGTGCAGGAATGAACATCAATTCAATTGTTTATAAGTGGTAAAAGGGTTACCACTCAATAGGTTTTAGTCCATTCTCAACTAAATATTTGTTTGTAGTGCTAAAATGCCCGTTGCCAAAAAAACCGCGGCTGGCAGATAGTGGCGATGGGTGCACAGAAGTAAGTACAAGATGTTTATCCTGATCGATAAACTTACCTTTGCTAATTGCATAATTACCCCATAAAATAAAAACAACATGTTCTTTTTGATCATTAATTTTATGAATAACGTTATCGGTAAATTGCTCCCATCCTTTGTTTTGATGCGAGCCGGCTGAAAAGGCTCGAACAGTTAGTGTTGCATTTAATAGTAGTACTCCCTGTTTTGCCCATCCTGTTAAATTTCCTGATTTAGGTATTTCTTTTCCAACGTCGTTTTGCAGTTCCTTAAAAATGTTTCTGAGGCTTGGCGGAAAATCAACGCCATCGTTTACAGAAAAACAAAGTCCGTGTGCCTGTCCCGGGCCATGATATGGATCCTGGCCTAGAACGACAACTTTTAACCGGTCAAAAGGACACTGATCGAAAGCGTTGAAAATCAATTTAGCCGGAGGAAATATTTTCCGGGTCTTATACTCATCACGAACAAAATCGGTAAGTTTTAGGAAATAATCTTTTTCAAATTCATCCTGAAGTATTATCTTCCAGCTTTCTTCTATTCGAACATCCATAACAAGCATTTTTATTTTGATCATCTAAAATATAAAAATATGTTACCTTTTGGTTCAGGTAAGAACTTTTTCCATTTCATTCATTTTGCTTAAACTCAATTTTGTACTTTTATCCTTAAAATTGAACTTATGGAATTCATCTATATTCTGGTTGGACTTGCCGTCGGTTTTACGGTTGGTTATTTAATTGTTAGTCTTCGAAATAAATCATCAGAAAATAAGCTTCTGACAGCCAGAAGTGAAAACGATAAAATGCTGGTGCAATTAGAAGAACGGGTTACATATCTTCAAAAAGAAAATGAAAAGAATTCAGTAGAACTCGAACAAGCTGAACAGCAAAATCTTCAGCATGTTCAACGTCTGAGTAGAGCAGAGGTTGAATTTGCAAATCTTCGTGAGAAACTGACGACTCAAAAACAGGAGATGGAAGAGCTGCAAAAGAAATTTACTACAGAATTTGAAAATGTGGCCAATAAAATTTTAGAGAAAAACAGTGAAAAATTTACGGCTGCTAATCAGAAAAATATTGGGGAAGTTTTGAATCCGCTAAAAGAAAAAATATTGCTTTTTGAAAAGAAGGTGGAAGACACTTATCAGAAAGGATTAAAGGATCAGACCGATTTACGTGCGGAGCTAAAGAAATTATATGATTTAAACAACAAAATTAGTGAGGAAGCAAACAACCTGACAAAAGCTTTAAAAGGCGACGTTAAAAAACAGGGTAATTGGGGCGAAGTTGTGTTGGAAAGAATTCTTGAACGCTCTGGATTGAATGAAGGCCAGGAAGGTTATCAAAAACAATTTAGTGACATTTCAGATGATGGGAAACGTATTCAGCCTGATATTGTGATTAATTTACCCGATAACAAACATATTATAGTTGATTCGAAAGTTTCGCTCATTGCTTATGAAAAAGCAGTTAATGCATCAAATGATGAGGAGCGTGCTGCTTTTATCAAAGATCATCTATTGAGTTTAAAAACTCATATTAAAGGATTAAGCGAAAAACATTATCAATCGGCTAAAAAGTTGAATTCTCCTGATTTTGTGCTTTTGTTTATTCCCATTGAATCATCATTTAGTATTGCCGTTCAGGAAGATCAGGAATTGTTTTCCTTTGCCTGGGATTTGAAAGTTGTTATTGTAAGTCCATCCACTCTGCTTGCAACATTACGAACAATTTCTTCGATCTGGCAGCAGGAAAACCAAACCAAAAATGCAATTGAGATAGCCAAACAAGGTGGAGCTCTATACGATAAGTTTGTGGGGTTCATTTCCGATATGGAAGGCATTGGAAAAAATATTGACGGTACAAAGAAATCGTATGAACAGGCTATGAATAAATTACAGGAAGGTTCAGGGAATTTGATCAAACGTGCAGAAAATATCAGAAAATTGGGAGCAAAAGCTTCAAAAGAATTGCCAAAACAATTTATGGAAGAAAGTTAATTCAACAGTATTTCTCTATTCAAAAATAAATCAACTCAAAAGTCGCCTTTTAATTTTTAAAGGAAAAATCAATAAAAATTCTGTAACTCAATAAAAGAATGTTACGTAAATATTTTTCGTGGTTTTCTAGTCTGCTGTTGTAATTCAATATGTTAGAGGAGACATAGAAAAATTACATAAAAAATCGGAAAAAAATTTTGGCGATTTAAAAAAGGCTTTTACTTTTGCGCTCGCTTTTGAGGGTTAGGCGGAGTTCAGGGGGATGATAAAGTACTGGAGCAATTTACGGGATTAATTTGGGATTATGATTAAGAGGTTGAGGTAAGCTGTGAAGGTATTGAATAATTTTTTAAGAAAAAGGTGAATATTTTTTTGGGAAGAATTAAATAGTGATTATCTTTGCCGCCCCGCAAGGGAAAAGTTCACAAAATAAGTAAAAGATATTGCCAGCATTTGAAGGAAGATTAGGGATTGAGGGTGCTGGTTTTTTTACGCGAGTTCTTTAAAATTTTGAAGCACAAAAAACAAAAAAGCAAGGTGTACCAACTTTGTTGATTTCTTGAGAGACATCCAATGGGCGAAAGAGCATTAAACTTTTAATATATACAACGGAGAGTTTGATCCTGGCTCAGGATGAACGCTAGCGGGAGGCTTAACACATGCAAGTCGAGCGGGATTCACCTTCGGGTGATGAGAGCGGCGGACGGGTGCGTAACGCGTATGCAACCTGCCTTATACAGGGGGATAGCCCATGGAAACGTGGATTAATACCCCATAGCATCAATGGTTCGCATGGATTATTGATTAAAGCTTCGGTGGTATAAGATGGGCATGCGTAGGATTAGCTAGTAGGTAGGGTAATGGCCTACCTAGGCGACGATCCTTAGGGGTTCTGAGAGGATTACCCCCCACACTGGGACTGAGACACGGCCCAGACTCCTACGGGAGGCAGCAGTGAGGAATATTGGTCAATGGCCGGAAGGCTGAACCAGCCATCCCGCGTGCAGGATGACGGCCCTACGGGTTGTAAACTGCTTTTCTGCTAGAAGAAACCTGGTTACGAGTAACCAGTTGCCGGTATAGTAGGAATAAGCATCGGCTAACTCCGTGCCAGCAGCCGCGGTAATACGGAGGATGCAAGCGTTATCCGGATTCATTGGGTTTAAAGGGTGCGCAGGCGGGCTTGTAAGTCAGTGGTGAAATGCTGCCGCTTAACGGTAGAATTGCCATTGATACTGCAGGTCTTGAATATGGTTGAGGTAGGCGGAATGTGTTGTGTAGCGGTGAAATGCATAGATATGACACAGAACGCCGATTGCGAAGGCAGCTTACTAAGCCATTATTGACGCTGAGGCACGAAAGCGTGGGGAGCGAACAGGATTAGATACCCTGGTAGTCCACGCTGTAAACGATGATCACTCGCTGTCTGCGATATACAGTAGGCGGCTGAGCGAAAGCATTAAGTGATCCACCTGGGGAGTACGATCGCAAGGTTGAAACTCAAAGGAATTGACGGGGGCCCGCACAAGCGGAGGAACATGTGGTTTAATTCGATGATACGCGAGGAACCTTACCTGGGCTTAAATGTAGGCTGCATGGGGTGGAAACACTCCTTCCCTTCGGGGCTGCTTGCAAGGTGCTGCATGGTTGTCGTCAGCTCGTGCCGTGAGGTGTCGGGTTAAGTCCCATAACGAGCGCAACCCTTATCGTTAGTTGCCAGCGGGTAGAGCCGGGGACTCTAGCGAGACTGCCACCGTAAGGTGAGAGGAAGGTGGGGATGACGTCAAATCAGCACGGCCCTTATGTCCAGGGCTACACACGTGTTACAATGGCCGGTACAAAGGGCAGCTACTTCGCGAGAAGATGCTAATCTCTAAAGCCGGTCCCAGTTCGGATTGGAGTCTGCAACCCGACTCCATGAAGTTGGATTCGCTAGTAATCGGATATCAGCCATGATCCGGTGAATACGTTCCCGGGCCTTGTACACACCGCCCGTCAAACCATGGGAGCTGGGGGTGCCTGAAGTCTGCCACCGCAAGGAGCGGCCTAGGGTAAAACCAGTGACTGGGGTTAAGTCGTAACAAGGTAGCCGTACCGGAAGGTGTGGCTGGAACACCTCCTTTCTGGAGCCTGGATGTTTCGATACGAAGGGATTGACAATTTTGGTCCTTGCTTTTTTAAGATATAACACTAGAGTTACAAGCGGGGCTTACCGGCTAAAAGCTAAGAGCTCGAGGCTTGGAGCTTAGGACAGTCCCGTAGCTCAGCTGGTTAGAGTACTACACTGATAATGTAGGGGTCCCCAGTTCAAGTCTGGGCGGGACTACTGCCAAGGAGTAGCAAGCCACAGAGCACGCAAGAATCAAGACAAGAAAGTCTTGACACTATGTACTTGATACTTGATACTGAATATTGGGGGATTAGCTCAGTTGGCTAGAGCGCTAGATTTGCATTCTAGAGGTCAAGGGTTCGACTCCCTTATTCTCCACGAAAGAGTAGAAAGTCGTGAGTCAGAAGTCTCAAGACAGAAGACAAAGACAAAGTGGGCACACTATAAAAGGCAAAGCGTTCAAAAAAGAGATTGAAATATTGAAAAGAAAGCAGGACAAGTTTATATAAAAGCAGGAACCTGGAACATGTAACAAGAAACGTGTAACTCTGGAACCTGCAACTTGCAACTGTAAGAGATAAGGCTGGCGCCTTGAATTGGGGTTCGATTCCCCGGTTATCTGCGTTTTTAATAGTAAAAAGTCTTGATACTTGTATCTTGTTACTTGATACTATTAAATAAAGTTCTTTGGCATGTTGGGAAAAATAATGAGTCAAATCATAAAGAATACGACAAACGAGTAAATAACAGAAAAGAATCTAAGTAAGGATTCTCACAAAGAAGAAAGTTACTAAGGGCGTACGGAGGATGCCTTGGCTCTCAGAGGCGAAGAAGGGCGTGACAAGCTGCGAAAAGCTGCGGGGATTGGCAAATACGAATCGATCCGCAGATACCCGAATGGGGCAACCCATCCTTAATTTTAGGGATATCCAGGGTAACCTGGAGGCAAACGTGGGGAACTGAAACATCTCATTACCCACAGGAAAAGAAAACAATAGTGATTCCCGGAGTAGTGGCGAGCGAAACGGGAAAAGCCCAAACCAACGTTGTTTTGGCAATGTTGGGGTTGTAGGGCTGCGACATGGAGAAATATTTTGAAGTGGAACGGTTTTGGAAAAGCCGACCAAAGGGGGTGACAGTCCCGTACACGAAAGAAATATAATCCTAGCAGTACCCTGAGTATGGCGGGACACGAGAAATCCTGTCTGAAACTGCCGGGACCATCCGGTAAGGCTAAATACTCCTGAGAGACCGATAGCGAACAAGTACCGTGAGGGAAAGGTGAAAAGCACCCCGAACAGGGGAGTGAAATAGTACCTGAAACCGTGCGCCTACAAGCGGTAGGAGTCCCGATTTTTCGGGATGACTGCGTGCCTTTTGCATAATGAGCCTACGAGTTAGTCGTCACTGGCAAGGCTAAGGACTTAAGGTCCGTACCCGAAGCGAAAGCGAGTCTGAACAGGGCGATCAGAGTCAGTGGCGCTAGACGCGAAACCTTGTGATCTACCCATGGCCAGGTTGAAGTGATGGTAACACATCATGGAGGACCGAACCAGGGAGCGTTGAAAAGCTCTTGGATGAGCTGTGGGTAGGGGTGAAAGGCTAATCAAACTGGGAGATAGCTCGTACTCCCCGAAATGCATTTAGGTGCAGCCTTGTGATAGTTTTGCAGAGGTAGAGCTACTGATTGGATGCGAGGGCTTCGCCGCCTATCAAATCCAGACAAACTCCGAATGCTGTAAAATGTTTCACAGGAGTGAGGGCATGGGTGCTAAGGTCCATGTCCGAGAGGGAAAGAACCCAGACCATCAGCTAAGGTCCCCAAGTATATGCTAAGTTGAACTAACGAGGTCCGGTTGCAGCGACAGCTAGGATGTTGGCTTGGAAGCAGCCATTCATTTAAAGAGTGCGTAACAGCTCACTAGTCGAGCGACTGGGCATGGATAATAATCGGGCATAAGCATATCACCGAAGCTATGGATTCTATATTAATATAGACTGGTAGGGGAGCATTCCAATGGCTTTGAAGGTGTAGCGTGAGCTATGCTGGAGCAGTTGGAAAAGCAAATGTAGGCATAAGTAACGATAATGCCGGTGGGAAACCGGCACGCCGATAGACTAAGGATTCCTGATCAACGCTAATCGGATCAGGGTAAGCCGGGACCTAAGGTGTACCCGAAGGGGGAAGCCGATGGCAAGCGGGTTAATATTCCTGCGCCCGCTATACGACAAAAGTGACGGGGAAAAGTAGCTGCTAGGTACTGACGGAATAGTACGTTGAGCTTAGCCTTCGGGCGAAGCGAAGCAGTAAATTTTCTTCCAAGAAAAGCGAGTATAGCGGCCCGTACCGCAAACCGACACAGGTAGTCAAGGAGAGAATCCTGAGGCGCTCGAGTGATTCACGGCTAAGGAACTAGGCAAAATTACCCCGTAACTTCGGGAGAAGGGGAGCCCCGCTCAGGCGGGGCCGCAGAGAAATGGCCCAGGCGACTGTTTATCAAAAACACAGGGCTATGCTAAATCGAAAGATGATGTATATGGCCTGACACCTGCCCGGTGCCGGAAGGTTAAGTGGGGATGTTATCGCAAGAGAAGCATTGAAATGAAGCCCCGGTAAACGGCGGCCGTAACTATAACGGTCCTAAGGTAGCGAAATTCCTTGTCGGGTAAGTTCCGACCTGCACGAATGGTGTAACGATCTGGGCACTGTCTCGGCCGTGAGCTCGGTGAAATTGTAGTAACGGTGAAGATGCCGTTTACCCGCAACGGGACGGAAAGACCCCGTGAACCTTTACTGCAGCTTCGCATTGACTCTGGGTAAGTGATGTGTAGGATAGGACGGAGGCTATGAACCGGTTTCGCCAGGAATCGGGGAGCCATCCTTGAAATACGTCCCTTTGCTTACTTGGAGCCTAACCCCTAACGGGGGACATTGCGTGGTGGGTAGTTTGACTGGGGTGGTCGCCTCCAAAAGAGTAACGGAGGCTTCTAAAGGTGCGCTCATGACGATTGGTAACCGTCAGCAGAGCATAATGGTATAAGCGCGCTTGACTGTGAGACCGACGGGTCGATCAGGTAGGAAACTAGAGCATAGTGATCCGGTGGTTCCGTATGGAAGGGCCATCGCTCAAAGGATAAAAGGTACTCCGGGGATAACAGGCTGATCGCTCCCAAGAGCTCATATCGACGGAGCGGTTTGGCACCTCGATGTCGGCTCGTCACATCCTGGGGCTGGAGAAGGTCCCAAGGGTTCGGCTGTTCGCCGATTAAAGTGGCACGCGAGCTGGGTTCAGAACGTCGTGAGACAGTTCGGTCCCTATCTGTTGTGGGCGTAGGAGATTTGAGAGGACCTGACGCTAGTACGAGAGGACCGCGTTGGACAGGCCGCTAGTGTACCAGTTGTGGCGCCAGCTGCATTGCTGGGTAGCTATGCCCGGATGAGATAAGCGCTGAAAGCATCTAAGCGCGAAGCTCACCTCAAGATGAGATCTCCATTAAGGGCCGTAGGAGACTACTACGTTGATAGGCTGCAGGTGTAAAGGCGGTAACGTCCGTAGCCGAGCAGTACTAATTGCCCGAAGACTTTCAAAATCAAGGTGGGATTCCTTGCATAGAGATTTAAGTTATTTACAATAAAAGTTTGTTGTGTTTTTTTCCCGGCAGCCTAAAGGTATTTAACGAGTGGTTTCGATTAGCCAGGGCACAAAGCAAGCTACGTGGATGAACGATTTTAGGTGGTCCCGATAGCTATCGGGACGGCGGGGTATTACCCGCACCAGAAAATGTTCAAAATATTTAGGTGGCTATAGCGGCGGGGCACCACCTCTTCCCATTCCGAACAGAGAAGTTAAGCCCGCCAGCGCCGATGGTACTGCGTAACAGTGGGAGAGTAGGTCGCTGCCAA
>CAWKJY010000034.1:0-6196 GCA_963849985.1 uncultured Prolixibacteraceae bacterium
TAAAAATAAGATCATGGTTAAAACCTCTGGCCTCGTCGCCAATTACAGAAGTTTCCTTTTTGATCAGTTCGGGATCCCAGGTTGAACCAACTGCCACACTATTTGGAAATGAAGTTGCAGTCATTCCACTGTTGTTGTTTCTTCCCATAATTCCATGAAGCGCTTCGCCCCATACATCGTATTTGTTAACTCCCAAACGGGGGATTGGAGGCATGGTATTTCCTAACTGGCTTTGTTTTTCCTCAAGGGTCATCCTTGAAACCAGGTCGGCTGCCCTTTCTTTAAAGGAATAAGCTGTGTTAAGGTAAATTGGTTGTTTTGCAGTTTGGCTGCCAGGCAAAAATGCCATTACAGCAAAACCACTGAGAATCAGAAATATGATTCTGGTAATTTTTATTTTCATAATTTAGTCAATAAAGGGTAATTATTAAATTTCTAATTTTATTACAATTATAAGTTGATTTATTATTTCTAACTAATTAATACAATATCTTTTACTTAAAATAAACGAAAGTATAAATAAATGGCTTTTTCGTTTTAAGAAATAAAAGGATACCTGTCATCAGGATGTAAATTAACTTAACTAAAGACTAACAGTAACCTCTTTCCCGGTGTAATTTATTTCTTTATCCATTTTTTTAGCGACTTCAGTACCTGCGCCATTTTCGTCAGTTACGCGAACAATGTTGAATTTACGTTCAGCAACCATACCGGGAAAAGAACCGTTCCTGTCACTAATCGTCAATGTTTTATTCGTGTCATTCCAGGTAAATGTAATGGTTGAATATTTTCCCTGTTCGTAATCATAGTTGTCGTTTTCATCCTCATATAATATAAATGTACCATTTGCGCCTTCATAAAGCCGAATCTCCAATGGTTCATTTGGATTTTCATCTGCATACTGTATAATATCCCCCATAGGAACAATAGATCCAGCCTTTACAAACAGAGGTATTTTATCTAAGGGAGCATCAGTTTTAATGTTTTGTCCGCCGTTAACTTTTTTACCAGTCCAGAAATTATACCAGTCGATATTTTTTGGCAGATACACGTCCCAATCGCTTACGCCGGCTTCGGTTACTGGCGCTACGAGGAACGACTTTCCAAACATAAATTCATAAGCCTGGTCAACAGCCGTGTTGTCTTCCCTAAAATCCATTACCAACGGGCGCATTATGGTTGACCCATTATCTGTTACCTGCCATGCTTCGGAATAAATATACGGAAGGAGGCGATAGCGCAGGTCCAACATTTTTTTCATGTTGTCTTCAACCGTTTCCCCGTATTTCCAGGGCTCAGTTTCGGTTCCATAACCATGGATGCGAAAAACAGGGTTGAACGCTCCCCACTGGTACCAGCGTGTAAGCACTTCATGGTATTTTTCATCGGTGTACTGAGTTCTTCCGGGACGGAAAAAACCGCCAATATCAGTTGTCCAGTAAGGTAACCCGGTAATGGTATAGTTGAGCCCTGCAACGATTTGCCTTTTGTAAGTGTCCCAGTCACTGCCAATATCGCCGGACCAGTTGATTACACCGTAACGCTGCTGCCCGGAAAAAGCAGAACGGGTTAAAATGCAAACCCTTTTATCGGACGAGGTTTCGCGCTGGCCTTCATATACCGCTTTGCTTACCATCAGCGGATAAGTTAAACGATAAAAATCGCCAGGCCCGGCGTAGGTCATTTCACCTTTTAAAGCATCGTTTTCAGGTTCTACGGCATCCATCCACCAGGCATCCACGCCATTGTCAAACATATTAATTTTTAATACATCCCAATATTCTTTACGGGTTTCAGGATTAAAATAATCCAGCCATTTTGTATTGGGAATAAAAAGATTTTTGGCCACAAAATCCTTTCCTATTTCCGAATTTTTATCCGGATTTGACCAGATCGAAACGGTTAAATGTGCGTTCAAATCGTGTATCTGTTTAATAAATTTTGAAGGATTCGCGTAATTGGTTTTATCAAATACAGGGACTCCCCAGCCATTATCGCCCCAGTATTGCCAGTCCTGTACAATAACATCCATTGGAATATTTCTTTTTCTGAATTCAGCTACTGTTTCTACTAAATTCTTACCCGAAGTATATCGCTCGCGGCATTGCCAGAATCCGTAAGCCCATTTAGGCAACATTGGAGCTTCGCCTGAAAGTTTTCGATAACTGGCAATTACATCATCGGCCGAGGGCCCGTAAAATACAACATAGTCGAGTTCTTTTGCATTGGGCGAGCGAAAAGTGGTTGCGTTATTGGCAAGCCTCCACGAGAGTTTTGGGGTATTGGAGGATTTGCAAACCACCTGAACATTATGTTCCCCGCTATTTAATTTTACAATCGTGCTTACTGTTGATGGCAGCCATTGATTTGAGATGTCGATGCGAACTGAATCATCAATCACAAGAAAGTGACGGCTTTCCATGTCACCAAAATCAAGCATCATCGAGTATTCACCATCCTTTTCCAGGGAGAATTTCCCGGTATAAAGCGCTTGCCGGCGGGAAACCCTCTGGCTCCCCGAAGTTGTTGTTACTTCCACCACCTGGTTTTCACCTGCATTGGCCTCCTGTTTCGTGAGTTCGATAAAATTGTCTGCAGGGTTAAAATCGGTTAACCCGTACTGGTGCCAGAGCAAACCGTATCCTTTGCTTGAATAAATGAACGGTATCGCAATTTGCGAGTTCACCTGGGTTAGCTTGCGGGTAACATTTTTCAAGTTATAATGCCCGTCCTGGAATTGTCCTAACCCAAAAATAGATTCATCATCGGGTGAATCGAAACTTTGCTCTGCCAAATAGCATTTTTCGTTTTGTATCGAATCCGCTTGTAGTTTGCGTGTTCCTGCCAATTCACTCAGGAAAATCTTTCCCGAAGGATCGGCATAAGATAATTTTCCGGTTTTTTTATCTACAATAACATGAACGTTTTTTGCTTTTATTTCCAATGCGGATGAAGTTTCGGAAACATCAAAATCAGGAACGGGAACTTTAGATGTGAAAACTAATTCCTGTAAACTTTTCAGCGTATCTTTTACAAATTTGATTCTTACGGCATTGTCTGCAACAGGGTAAATTCCAAGTGTGCCGTCAGTTGTGCTAACTATAACTCCGTTTTTATCCTGCTTGTAGCTAACCACATTATTTTGTGTACAGGAAGCTACAATTAGTCCGATGATTAAAAAATATAAAATTTTCATTTTGGTAAATTATTTTACAAAACTCCTTTATTTCGGTAACTTATTTGTTATCAGTGAATAAAGAATTTGTTTAGTTTATTAGTTTTATCAGTTAATAGTTGTATTTACTCATTGTTTCAATGTCCTTCAACTTGTTCACAGGAATCATTGTAAAGCCATATTTATAACCTTCGCTGCTGGGTTTAATTTGGTATTGCTCATAAGGTCTGGCACCCCAACTGTTATCTCCGGCTACTCCCATCATGCGGTAATCGATATGTACTTCAACCAAATCTTTAGGTTTGATATCGTTGATATGTTCCAGGTTCGCATCTTTATTTTCGCCGGCGTCAAAATCTTCGACAGGATTATTTAATACATTAAATTCAATTAATGAATCGGCAACAATTAAAAGCCCGCTTCCATTATCACGTGTTAATGCCATCCAGCGAACATCGGTACGATGCCCGTTTTCCTGAGGACGAACATAAGGAACATACTGGTCAGCCACTGTTGATTTATACAAGCCAACAAATGTTGATGAATTCCTGTCGCAATAATTTTCCCACGGGCCACGTCCCAAATATTCTAACTCAGTAAATTCTACCGGCATTTGCATTTTCATTCCAATCCTTGGAATTAACGCACTGCTACTTCCGTTATTCACCATGAAATTTTCAACTTTCACAGCGCCATTTCCCATAACTGTATATTGTGTCTTCCAGGTTGAGCTAACAGATTCAAGATTATAAACAACTTCAACCTGAACCGTATTACCAACCTGGCTTGTTTTTACACTTTCCGCTTTGAATGGTTGGTCAGTTGCCTCTTTCCACGAACCCGATACTCTTTGCATTCTCCATCCATAATCATTATCGGTTGGGGCGCGCCAAAATGCCGGACGCGGGCCAAATCCATTCAGCAATAATTCTTTTCCTTTGCTTTTATACGAAGTAATTATACCACTTTTAGGATCGATAGCAACTGAAAAATCTTTCCCGGTAATGTCGATTGTTGTACCTTCTTTAAAAGTTACCTTTCCAGCTTTTTCAATATTGTATTGAGTTTTATCTGCTTCAACAGGCAGTTTAAATTGTTCAGAAGCGATTTCCCATCCGGCTTTCAGCAAATCCTCATCTTTTGTTGTTTTTGCTGAAATCGTGATAAAATATTCTACCCCTGGTTTTGCCTGCAATTTACCCAAATCAATTGAAATCTGTTTTGATTGCTCGGGTGCAACGTCAAGTACAGGCAGTTTCCCACTTTTGATTACTTTGCCGTTAGCAGTTATTTCGTAAGAAAAGGCATATTTGTTAAGGTTGGTAAACCTGAATTTATTTTCAATGGTAAATAATCCGGCAGAAAGATCATCAGCTTTAAAACCAACATTTTGATAAACATGCTTTACTTCAAGGCTGTGTGGTTTAATACTCCTGTCTGGAAAAACAACGCCGTTGATGAGGAAGTTTCCGTCGGAAGGTGTTCCTTCAGGGCCATAATCGCCGCCATAAGCCCAGAAAAATCCTTTTTCATTTTTATCGGCTAATCCCTGGTCAACCCAGTCCCAGATAAAACCTCCCTGCAGATTTGGATATTTCTCAATCGTTTCCCAGTAGTCTTTCATATTTCCTTCGCTGTTACCCATTGCGTGCTCGTATTCACAGAGAATTAGCGGACGATCATTGTATCTTTGAGCGTATCGTTCAATATCGCGTATTCCTGCATACATCGGGCAATAAATATCGGTATTCCATTCCAGACCAGCCTGTTCGTATTGTATTGGGCGCGTTTTGTCCCGATTGCGAATTAGCAGATACGTTTCATAAAAATTATATCCATTTCCAGCTTCGTTCCCCAGCGACCAGATAACCACAGAAGGATGGTTTTTATCGCGCTCAATCATGTTTCGTGTGCGGAATAAATGTGCTTTAGTCCAGTCGAGATTATTGGCAAGACTTTTACCTTTAGCACGGTCATATCCAATTCCATGAGATTCAATATTGGCTTCATCAACCAGGTAAAAACCGTATTGATCTGCGAGGTTGTAAAAATAATCGGGTTGCGGATAATGACTCAACCGGATAGCATTGATATTGAGTTGTTTCATTCGTTCAAAATCGAGCATTGTCAATTCCTTATCAATAACCTGCCCGGTTTTAGGGTTAAACTCATGCATATCAGTTCCTTTTATTAAAACGCGTTTTCCATTTATAAGAAATAAACCATCTTTTATTTCACTGGTGCGGAATCCAATTCTTGCAGAAGTTGCTTCGGTTGTTTTTCCTGAAGCATCTTTTACAGTAAGTAACAAAGTATAAAGATTTGGCGTTTCAGCGGACCATGTTTTAACAGAAGGAATCGTAGTTTTAAAGTTCAACATGCCAGTTGTGTCTGCAATTGCAACCGATTTTGTTTCAGACGCAACTGTTTTTCCTGCGTCATCAAGAATTTCATAAGTTACAGAAGTGTTTGCTCTCTGGTTGGTATGATTTTTCAGCTCCACATCAAGATTAAAAACACCGTTTGTATAGCTTTCGTCAAGTGAGGCATTTGCAAAAAAATCGCGCAACCGAACTTTTGGTTGAGCATAAGCATACACTTTACGCGGAATTCCACTTAATCGCCAAAAATCCTGGCATTCAAGATAGGATGCATCGCTCCAGCGAAAAACCTCAACAGCAATTGAATTTTTGCCTGGCTTAACATATTTGGTAATATCAAATTCCTGTGGCGTTTTACTGTCTTTGCTCATGCCCACTTTCTGACCATTCACCCAAACATATCCAACTGATTTAATAGCTCCAAAGTGGGCGAAAATCTCCTGACCATTCCACGATTGCGGAATCTCAAACTCCCGGCGGTAATAGCCAATGTTTTCCTTTTCGAGGTCGTTAATGTATGGTGGTTTATAATTTCTTTCAGGATAAAATTCGTAACCTGTATTTGTATAAATAGGAATACCATAACCCTGGATTTCCATATTGGAAGGTACCACAATTTCATTCCAGTTGGAAAGATCCA
>CAWKJY010000035.1:0-75164 GCA_963849985.1 uncultured Prolixibacteraceae bacterium
CTGAATAACCCCCTTCGTTTTCCGAACCGTAGGTGTAGTAAGTTTTACCGTCCAGCCCGGTGGCTACATCCTGCGAATAAATTGTAGTTGTCCCGTCTGTTTTAATCAGTCCTCCCTGCATAATGATTTGAGTACCGTGAAACATAGAACCCGGCAATATGACACTGGCTCCCAGTCTTGCATCTTTATCTTTAAAAATATCATACAGGTTGTTATAGTGCATTAAAGGTCTGGTTATGCTGGTCAGGTTTTTCGGATCGGCTTCATAATCATTCTCAACTCCGTCAGTACGTGTTTTAACAGGTGCACTCATACCGGTACCATCATCAGTATAATCCTCATATACGTCAACAATATTCAGTGAGGCTCCAAACCTTGCAGCCATATATTGATTCTGGAACTTGGTTTGCTGCGGATAGAGCCAGTAATCAATGTCGTGACCCTGCTGACCGGTAGCGGAACCATCAATATATGCTTTCATGAATATAATCTCATCCCATGCCATAGTGGGAGTCTCGAACATATCCTGATAGTTCTTTGCAGCTTCTGCGGCATTCGCCGGATTGGGCATATAGAGTGTCTTGCCGGAATTATCAATGATTTCTTTTGATGCATTAATACACTGCAGGTAATAGTTATTTGCATCTGCTGTAGTCATTCCTCCGACCAGTTTGGCTGTTACGGCTTCACCTGTAAGAGGAGCCTTATTCCAGTATTTTGCAATGGAAGCTGCATGAAGTGCTGCCCGTGATTTGAGCGCCAGGGCTGCCCATTTGGTGGCCCTGTAGGTACCATCTTCTGATGTTACTTCAGGAGGCAGGCTGGCTGCTGCCAGGTCACATTCACTTAGGACGAAATCCCATGTTTCCTTCTCTGTGGAACGTGGAACGAATAATGCTGAATTATCTGCAGATAACTTCTGCACCTCATCAATGATAGGTACCCCGCCATAACGGCTTGCTAATTTATAATACATGAAAGCAAGGACAAAGTGACCATCACCATAAAGATGAGTATATACATCTTCAGTCAACTTACCCTCATCCTTAAGCCTAAGTATAGTCTCAAGGAACTGGTTCACCTGCCTTATATCATTATAATTCCAGAGGTTGCCGGGGAAAACCCCAGGTTGTTGGCCATTATTGGGTTCAAGTACAGCTTCATCAGTCATTCCTGCTTTGTGCCATCCCCCGAATGCCCCTCCGGGATGTGAATTAAATGCAGTACCACCAGTCCAGGTGAAATCTTCTATCGGCATCCGCTGATAGATATTTGCCAGAACGGTTTTTACTCCTGCAACATTTGCGAATAAAACATCTGCAGATGTCTTGTCCAGAGGCTGAATATCCAGGAAATCTTTGCATGCCCCCATGATTAAGATGGAAGCGAATACTGATATATAAATAATAATCTTTCTCATATCTTTAATGTTTAAAATTTAACTTCCAGCCCAAAATTGAACGTCCTCATAAGCGGATATGTATTGCTTGTTCTATAAGCTCCTTCAGCACGTTCCGGGTCCACATCCTTTAGATTCTTATTAACTAAGGTAAACAGGTTAAAGCAGTTCACAAATGCCCTTACACTGGTAAATCCTATTTTCCTTGTAGCGTTGGCGGGCAGGGTATAGCCAAGTTCAACGTTCTTGGCTCTCAGGAAGGTTGCATTCATTTGCCATTTATCTGTCGTCAGACCCGTACCATTATTACTGTCATTTGCTGTCAGTGCCTCCCATTCTCCCGGGATCCATACCGTTGCAGGATCGAACGGATTTGCCGTCGGATCTTCTGTATGCCATCTGTCGAGATATTTCGACCAGAACATCGGGTACCTGGTGCCATATCCCCACTGGTCGTATCTGGACTTGCCCATAGTATACATACCTGCTCCTGCCAGACCCATGGAGAAATCAAAGTTCTCGTAACGGGCATACAAGTTAAGACCAAACTGGAGGGGAGGGTTTAGAGCGGTGCCAAAAAATCCTGAGTTAGCGTACATATATGGTAGTCGGTCGCTACCGTTTATTACTCCATCACCGTTAACATCAACTATATTGTCCATACCGGGAAGCCTAAGCGAGTTTCCCAATGTACCACCTATTAAAGGAGCTGTCTCTGCATCAGTTACACTGGTCATTATCCCATCCCTTTTGTAATTGAACAATCTGCCGGTAATACGACCGTTACCATCTGAATTGCTGTACCACTCGGCCCAGGTGCTCCTGTAGGGTGATTGTTCCCTGTGGAGGTAAAACAGACGGCTGAGAGTTACATTTGCGTTTACACCGTAACTGAATTTTCCAATGTTATTCTTGTGTGAAGCGCTTAACTCAATACCTTTTGTCTTCTGACTGTTAAGGTTTTCCTGTGGGAAAGATGCACCGAAGGTATTTGGAACGGTGGAAACGCGGGTTGCAAGCAATCCTTCTTCCAGCCTTTCAAAATAATCAGCTGTTAAGCCAAATTTTCCTCTCCATAACTCCAGATCAAAACCAACGTCAGTTGTTGTGGTATGTACCCATGATAAATTACTGTTTACAATTCCCGGAGGAACCATACCGAGGGTAAGTACGTTGTCATTAAAGACGTATCCACCGCTTATATTGGTGAATGTATAACCTTCCACATATTCGAATGCATTACCGGCGTCATAACCCGACTGACCCCAGGATCCTCTGAGTTTCAGATTAGAAATTATCGGAATATTATCTGCTATAAAGGGCTCCTGGTCTACACGCCATCCGGCCGAAGCAGCAGGAAAGAATGCCCATCTCTTTGCGGGAGCATAACGGTATGAACCATCTTCCCTAAAGCTGAATTCAAGAAGGTATTTATTCTTATAGTCGTAGTTGAAACGTCCCAGGTAGGATACGTATGCCTGGTAGGAGCGAGATCCGCCAGTACTTTGATTTGTCAAACTCGCCTGGTCCAGGATATCCGTTGTATACAGGTCATCATATTGCCTCTTGCCCGTTAAACGGTTGTTATCAATTTTTCTGACTTCATTAACAAGAGTTGCAGTAATATTATGATCCCGCGCAACGGTGGTTTTGTATGTAATCCTGGATTGTATATTTTTCCGGGTCATAGTTGTAATGGTATTCGTAAAAGTAACTAACCCGGGAGATCCAACAGGAGCATCAGTCTTGTAATCATATAATTGAAAAGGTTTGCTTAATTGCCTTCTATCACCTAAACTTCCGTCGTAAGAGGCAAGTACATTCAATTGTAGTCCTTTTAAAAATGGGGCGTCATAAGTCACGTTTATCGATGACTGGTACTGGAAATCCAGGTGCTGGTCATACCCGCTTATGTCTCTGGTCAGCTCGGCAATGGGATTGGTGTTTTCGGCAGGAACCCTGCTGAGATGGCCGTCATTAGCCAGTGTGTACGCACCATATCCGCGGTCATTCATCATTGTACGTTTGTAAATCCAGAAAACACCCTGGGTGGGCTGTACCTGATTTTCATATCTTCCGTAAAATGAGAGTCTTGTTGATAATCCTTTTGCAATTTTAGCATCCACATTGGTACGGAAGGTGTATTTTTTGTACTGTTCGTTTTCATTAATCTTGAAATATCCCTGGTCGTCATTAAATCCGAAACTTGAGAAAAATCTGATACCTTCATTACCTCCACTTGCGTTGAAGGTCGTAGTATTAGAAGTAACCCATTTATTCATCAGATTTTTCATCCAATCGTAATCAGTATAACCCGGTTCGGTACCGGCTTTCCATTTTGCAAGTTCACTATCACTGATCGGCAGAGAAAGGTTGGAATTCCTCGACATTTCGTTGTTCATATATTTCAGTGTGTAAGCATCGGCCAGCGACTGGTGTTCGAAAACGGTAGGCGTTGCAGCCGTATACATACTAGAGAGTGAGAACTGGGTTTTGCCCACTTTCCCTTGTTTGGTTGTTACAATAAAAACACCATTGGCTGCGTTCATTCCGTAGATAGAAGCAGCGGCATCCTTCAGGATCGATACACTCTCGATATCCTCAGGATTGAGCCGCTCAAAATCAGACATGTTATCACGCACTACACCGTCAATAACCAGTAAGGGATCGCCGAAGCCCCTTATGCTTATCCGGCTGTCGAATACGCCCGGCTCACTGGTTTGCTGACGAATCTGAACACCTGCAAGCTTTCCCTGTATAGAACTTGCCAAAGTGGTACTTTTGGTCTCTAAAAGTTCGTCTGACCCAATACTGGAAACAGCTCCCGTTAAGGTCTCTTTCTTCTGTGTTCCATAACCAATTGCAACAACTTCTTCAAGACCAATATTTTCTTCTGCCATTACAACATCAATGTTGGTCCGACCTTGCACATTTATCTCTTGTGTGATCATTCCCACAAAAGAGACTCGAAGGATAGCATTATTCGGAACATTTGAAAGGGAATATTTCCCATCCGTATCGGTAGTGGTACCATTAGTTGTGCCATTGACTATAATGGTTACGCCTGGCAGTGGCTGATTATCCGCACCTGTTACTTTACCAGAGATATTTAGTTGTTGCGCAAATACGCTAATTACAGATAGTAGTATTAAGAAGATAGTAAGTTTCATCGTTCTTAATAATCTTTGTAATCCTGGAATTTTCCATTCCCAAAGAAAAAAACTGTTTTTTTTCATATTTTTGTTTTGTTAAGTTTAGAATTCCCCGGTTGCATTCTACCGGGATTTTTTTTAACGTTCAAGGAAGTGTAACCGCACTTCCTTGTTGTTTTTTCAAACAAGATAGGCTTAAGTTTATTTTTTCATAGGCAATTCATTTTAAGTTAAGATAAGTTAGTTTTTAAATTATTATTATTTGTTTTAAAAAGAACCGTTTGATTGTTTTTTCATAGCTAAATTTTGTACGTTAAAGGAGTGATCTCCTTCATTAAATATAGAATACGATACAGGGGATTATCAAAAAATGTAATAGTGGAAGATAGATACTTTACGTAGTCAGCCACTTGTATTTCAACATTAATCATTCTTTCCGGTATTTCAGCTACTCTTGTAATAGCTTCATTATCAAATATCAGTTCGCAGTCTTCTCTTTCCCGGTGTTTAATATCTATTTCATGGTGAATTTTATCAAGCAATGTGCTAGACTTTTTTTTATCATGTATATTTCGTTCTGTTTCAAACCTTTTCCAGTGATCAAAGCTCCAATTTTCCCCATCTTTTTTGTAAGCTTCATTTTTCACCAACATGACAAACTCTTTATCAGAGCATATAGTTTTTAAAGATTTTATCAAAATTATTTTATTCATATGTCGTTTTATTTATATACCCCCCACTAACCAAAGAGGTACTTCAACTAACTAATAAAACTAAACCTATGAAACTTGTTTATAATAATTCAATCTCCTGTTCTAAATTTACACACATAAAACAAAAGATGGCCAAGAATATATTTTTTTTTATATGTTTTAAAACATACGCAAAAATAAAGTATTAATAGCCAATGTATTACAAATGCGATATTTTAAAATAGTCACCAATTGACTATTCAAGGTATTTTCATATAATACCTTTATGAGTAACATTTCTTCCGGTTTAATGGCTAAATATCTTTCTGACGCGGTGGCAACGGCTGTAATAAAGTTTGTTCTTTTGTATATTATTCTTTAAGTCGAATACCTGTTCTGTGGCATCAATATGTGCAATAGAAGAGTAATTGTCTGGTCAATAAGTAGTTTTCTAAAAACCTTGAAAACAATTATTCGGGCATGGAAAATGAGAGTAAAAAAGCGACTTGTAATATTAAGGACTACCTGTTTTTTCATTTTGACAGGGGTATATAATTCACCAATCCCGAATTCATAGAGCTACTAACAACAAATTTATTTGTTGTGCAAATCATAAGTAGAAAATGAAATTGTTGGGATAATGCTGTTTCCAAAAGTTTTTTAAGTGATCAGAACAAGACTAAATTTGAAATAAATGATTTGCAGGGAAGAAAATTACTCGTAAAGGAATTATAAAATAATGAATCTTTTTAAAATAATGTATCTTAAAAAAGGTGTGTATTTCTATCGATTAATCACACTTGCATATTGAAGACTGACAAGTTTATTAAATATAGAAAATATGTTTGTTGGCATATAATTCTAATAAAAAATATCTTACCCTAATCCGACCTAAGATATATCGCTTTAACTAAAGCGAAAATATTGATCCAAAACTTTTTAAATGTTTATTATACCCCGGTTAAAATTTGATTGGTAAAAATAAAGCCAAAATTTCAAACATAACTGAATCAAATAAAATTATTATCCATTACACTGTCTTATGATATTCGTAACCAAAAATATAGCAGGAATTTTACCGGAATATGTGATCAATTTCTTACATTTATCTTAATGTTCAATTCATATTAAAATTCACCTTAAACTGCAAAATAAATGTCTGAAATTACTCACTGCGTGTCGATTGCAGATATGAAAAAATTGGCAAGAAAAAAACTGCCAAGCATAATGTTCGATTATATTGAAGGCGGTGCTGAAGACGAGATAACCGTTGATTGGAACCAAAAAGCGTTTCAAAAATACGAATTTGTGCCACATGTATTAAGAGACGTGAGCCAAATAGACCTCACCACAAAAGTGTTGGGTGTTACTTTGGACTTGCCTGTCATGGCAGCTCCAACTGGTATGTCGCGCATGTTTCATTACACCGGTGAGCGAGCTGTGGTGAAAGCGGTACATAAAGCTGGGGGAGCTTATGCTTTGTCCGCTGTTAGCACTACCTCTATTGAAGATATTGCTGCTGCTTCTACTGGGCCGAAATTTTTCCAAATATATGAGTGGCACAATAAGGCTATGGTACAGGATTTTATTTTAAGAAGTCATAAAGAAGGGTATGATGGATTAATTTTAGCCGTAGATTTAGCCACTTTGGGAAAACGAGATAGGGACATTAAAAATGGACATGGAAGGCCGGCTATCTTGCGCAGAAATGTGGCTTTATCAGCACTTAGCAAACCGGCGTGGCTCTATCGTTTCCTGACTCAGCCGAAATGGACAATGGCGAATATGACGGAACACCTGTCTCATGGCGCAGCAGCTTTGAAAGTAGTTGATACGGTGAATCAACAATTTAGAGCATCAGTGAGTTGGCAGGATGCGGCAATTATGCGTAAACAGTGGGGAGGCGCTTTCATACTCAAAGGAATACAATGTGTGGAAGATGCTGTGAAGGCTGCCGAAATCGGGGCAACTGGAATTATTCTCAGTAACCATGGTGGGCGGCAATTGGATGGCGCACCGGCCACCCTGGATTTGCTTCCTGATGTGGTTAATGCAGTGGGTAACAAGATTGAAATTCTGATAGACGGTGGAATTACTAGGGGAGCCGATGTGGTAAAAGCCTTAGCATTGGGGGCAAAATGCGTATTAGTCGGTAGGGCATATTTATATGGTTTGGCTGCCGGTGGCGAAGCAGGAGTAGGCCGTGTTTTTGACATTCTAAAGGACGAGATCACCCGGGTCTTGCAATTAATTGGTTGTGCTTCTTTGAAAGAACTTGAGAGTAGTTATGTAAAGCGTAGGATGTAATTAAAGCAAAAATGCTTTCGTTTTGTAAATCAACGAAATTTAATTAGAAATTATCATTTAATTCAATAAAAGGAAAAAAGTCACATAATTTTATATCCTTTTTCTCAGCGTTTTTTTATTTTGGCATACACCAACAGGGAAAAAATCTTCTCGTAAAATGTGGTAAAAAATTCAACATAAAAAACCTGTTTGTTCTAATGTACGATTGCAATTTCTTAAAGATAAAAACGGTCCACATTTCGTTCATTCTATAAGCAGATTGACAGGTGAACAGTTGATTTCAAACGATGATTTTAAAATACCAAACGAAATAAGCCTTTCCCTCAATTATAAACACATCGTGCAATTTCAAGGTTATTTTTACTGCCTCTATGGAAATTTTTTGAAAATAGATTGGAAAATGGGTTATGGGGGACACTACTTCATTCTTGCAGATTTAAAAATGTTTCAGTAATGTTAAAGTAACAAAAAGAAAACTTCGATAAGTCTTTGCAATAAAGATTGTTATCGAAGTTTGTTAGTGCCCAGAACAAGACTCGAACTTGCACACCGTAACCGGCACAAGGCCCTCAACCTTGCGTGTCTACCAATTCCACCATCTGGGCAATATTTCATGAGGTGACTTGCGTGCCTGCCCCCCGTCCCGAGTCTTCGGGATCGGGGCCACCATCCGGGCAATAAAATAATGAACTTTGCAATGAATGCAACTCTTTAAATTGAGAGTGCAAAACTAAAAATTTTTTTAAATGCAATCGATTTTCAAAGTAAATATTCGAAAATTATCTTTCGTACTCTTCTTCAAGTTTCACGTCGATTATTTTTCCATCTTTTACAGTAAAATAGTATCGTTCCGTTTTTTGAACCATTGGTGACATTATTGGATCAAGGGTCAGTTTTCCCTGTCCGATTTCGGTACTTTTAAGATTCTTAATAATTTCGTAAACATAAACTTTTTCAGCACCTTGATCCAAAATAGTTTTCGGATAACCAAACTTGCTTTCAAGTTCTGCCTGAGGTTTACCAATGTATGTTCGCTGAAGATTACGTTGTGAACTACAGCCAACTGCAATTAATAGCAATACGAAAAAAATAAATCGATACATTATATTCAATTTTAATTCAAAGTAATAACAAAAATCAACACATGTAATAATAATGTTTGTTAAGTGTTAACGTTGTTAAAAACTCCCCATCCAGTGCTAATAACTTGCCCGTAAAGCCAACGATAATTTCTTATCTTTGTTGCGTGTTTTATAACATATTCCATTTAATTAAATCGCTGTAAAAATGATTCAGTTTTTCAGAACCCAAAGTAAATCCATTATCGCGGTTCACTCGCAAAATTCATTATCGAATAACACTGTAGAAAAATTAAATTGGCTGTTTTCCGAGTCGGAATTTATTCAACAAAAATCACTCGAAGGTTGGTTTATTGGGCCTAGAAAAGAGATGCTTACACCCTGGAGTACAAATGCCGTTGAGATTACTCAGAATATGGGAATAGAAGGGATTTTGCGAATGGAAGAGTATTTTCCAGTGGAAAATGAAAATGCAGAATATGATCCAATGTTACAGCGATTGTATCATAATCTCGATCAAAACATATTCACCATAAATAAAAAACCGGATCCAATTCTGAATATTGAAGATATTGCAGCTTATAATATTCAGGAAGGACTCGCATTGAGTGAAGACGAAATTACTTACCTGAATTCGGTTTCTGAATCTATTGGGAGATCTTTAACAGACAGCGAAGTTTATGGATTTGCACAAGTTAATTCGGAACATTGTCGTCATAAAATTTTTAACGGGATTTTTATAATTGATGGAAAAGAAATGGAATCATCGCTTTTTAAGATGATTAAGAAAACGTCGAGTACAAATCCAAATAAAATTATCTCTGCTTATAAAGATAACTGCTCCTTTGTACAGGGGCCGGTTGTTGAGCAGTTTGCACCAAAAACACAGGATAAACCTGATTTCTTTGAAGTTAAAGATATTGAAACAGTGCTCTCCCTGAAAGCTGAAACACATAATTTTCCAACAACAGTTGAGCCTTTTAACGGGGCATCAACTGGTTCAGGAGGAGAAATTCGCGACAGAATTGCAGGAGGAAAAGGAAGTTTGCCAATTGCCGGAACAGCAGTTTATATGACTTCCTATCCAAGAACGGAAGCACATCGTTCGTGGGAACAGGCAACCGAAGAACGTGAATGGTTGTACCAAACACCGGAAGAAATCCTGATAAAAGCTTCAAACGGTGCCAGCGATTTTGGAAACAAATTTGGTCAGCCACTTATAAATGGCTCATTACTTACTTTTGAGCATTTTGAAAATTTCAAGAAATATGGTTTCGATAAAGTAATCATGTTGGCCGGAGGAATTGGCTTTGGAAATAAGAATCATAGTTTAAAAGATGAGCCAGGCGTTGGCGATAAAATTGTTTTACTCGGTGGCGACAATTACCGAATTGGAATGGGTGGGGGAGCAGTTTCCTCTGTAGCCACAGGTGAATTCGAAAATGCAATTGAACTAAATGCTGTTCAGCGGGCAAATCCTGAAATGCAAAAAAGGGTTTACAATGCTATTCGTGCATTGGCAGAATCGGATGATAATCCAATTATTTCAATCCATGATCACGGTGCCGGTGGACACTTAAATTGTTTGTCGGAATTGGTTGAATCAACCGGTGGGAAAATTGATACTGCAAAACTTCCTGTTGGGGATCCAACTTTATCACAAAAAGAAATTATTGGAAATGAATCTCAGGAGCGCATGGGATTAGTGATGAAAGAAGAACATGTTGGGTTGCTAACAAAAATTGCAGAACGTGAACGGGCGCCGATTTATAAAATTGGTGAAACCACCGGCGACATGCAGTTTACTTTTGAGAATTCCAAAACAGGCGAAAAACCAATCGATTGGCAACTGGGTTACATGTTTGGAAATCCTCCAAAAACAATTTTGGAAGATACAACTGTTCAGGCTGAATTTGAAGAACTTGAGTATAATGTTGATGAAATAAATACACTGGTTGAAAATGTTATTCAACTGGAATCTGTGGCTTGCAAGGATTGGTTAACCAACAAAGTTGACCGCTCAGTAACCGGAAGAATTGCCAAACAACAAACGGCAGGAGAGTTGCAGTTGCCGTTGAATAATTTGGGCGTTATTACACTTGATTACCAGGGGAAAGCCGGTCTTGCAACTTCAATTGGTCACGCACCGGTTGCGGGATTAGTTGACTCTCCAAAAGGTTCGGTTCTTTCTATTGCAGAATCGTTGACCAATATTATCTGGGCGCCAATGACAGATAAAATCAAAAGTGTATCATTAAGTGCCAACTGGATGTGGCCGGCAAAAAATCCGGGTGAAAATTCACGGATTTATAAAGCTGTAGAAGCTGCCAGTGATTTTGCTTGTGCACTTGGAATCAATATTCCAACCGGAAAAGATTCAATGTCGATGACACAGAAATATAAAGACGATGTTGTTTATGCACCCGGAACCGTGATTATTAGTGCGTCAGGCGAGGTTTCTGATATTAGAAAAGTTGTTGAACCAGTTTTGGTAAACGATGAATCAAAAGAAATTCTTTTTGTCGATTTTTCATTTACAGGTCGTGCACTTGGAGGTAGCGCGTTTGCGCAATCAATTAATAAATTGGGTAATATAGCGCCAACGGTTACTGATCCTGAAAAGTTTGTAAATACTTTTAATGCGATCCAGAATCTGATTGAACAGAATTTAATATTAGCAGGTCACGATATTGGTTCGGGTGGTTTAATAACCACACTACTTGAAATGTGCTTTAGTAGTAAAAAAGGTGGAATGAAAGTCGATCTTTCAGAAATTGGAGAAGAAGATTTGACAAAAGTACTTTTCAGCGAAAATCCGGGAATTGTCATCCAATGTTCAGATTCGGAGGTGGTTAAAAAACAGCTTGACGAGAATGAAGTTAAGATTTGTATCGCTTGGATTTCCTGTCTCGTTCCGAAAAGTCAGAGTTAAGAATTTTGATGCTGAAGTTGATTTTGATATTGAATCATTGCGCGATTTGTGGTTTAAAACGTCTTATTTACTCGACAGAAAGCAAACAAAAAAAGAATTGGCACTTGATCGATTCAAAAATTATAAAGATTTTAATCTTCAGTACGATTTTAAAGGCTTTACCGGAAAAGCTGCCGATTACGGAATTGATTTAAACAGAAGAAAACCAAGTGGTGTTAAAGCTGCAATTATTCGTGAGAAAGGCGTAAATGGCGACCGCGAAATGGCGTATGCTATGTACCTGGCAGGAATGGATGTGAAAGATGTTCACATGACCGATTTGATTGCTGGTCGCGAAACGCTGGAAGACATTAATATGATTGTATTTGTCGGTGGATTTTCTAATTCCGATGTTTTAGGTTCAGCAAAAGGATGGGCAGGCGCTTTCAAATACAACGAAAAAGCCCGGATTGCACTTGGAGAAATTTTACCGAAGAGAAGATACGCTTAAGCCTGGGTGTATGTAATGGTTGCCAGGTAATGGTTGAATTGGGATTAGTTTACCCTGAGCATAGCATTCAACCCAAAATGCTGCACAACGAATCGGGAAAATTCGAATCTTCATTTCTCAATGTTGAAATTCAGGAAAATAATTCGGTAATGCTTGGAAATATGGCAGGAATGAAATTGGGAATATGGGTAGCTCATGGTGAAGGAAAATTTTATCTTCCGTTTAATGAGCAGCAGTATCACATCCCGATGAAATTTAGCCATGAAGAATATCCCGGTAATCCAAACGGCTCCCATTATAATGCTGCGTCTTTATGTTCAGAAGATGGTCGTCACCTGGTAATGATGCCACATTTGGAAAGAGCGTTTATGCCATGGCTTTGGGGGTATTATCCTGCGGAAAGAAAAAATGACGAAATAGCCCCCTGGATTCAGGCTTTTGTAAATGCCAGAAACTGGATCATTGAAAAAATAAAATAGATTATTGTTGAAAAAATGATGGATAAAATTAGTTTGCAATCATTCTGATTGCCAGTTCTTCAGCAGTTTTTGTGTCCGTTAATATTTCAACGAGTTGAAGAGCAAATTCTATTGCAACACCTGCTCCTTTTCCGGTAACAATATTTCCGGCAACCTCTTTTGAAGTACCAGTAACATTTGCCCCTTCAAGAAATTGCTCAAATCCCGGAAAACAAGTAGCATTTTTATTTTTCAAAATTCCAAGCTGGCCAAAAACAAGTGGAGCCGCACAAATGGCGCCTAATGGTTTTCCCGACTCATTATATTGCAGAATCAGTTCTTTTAAATCTTTGTGGTTGTTTAGGTTTTTTGCACCTGGCATTCCACCGGGTAAAACCAGCATATCAAATGGACGAAAATCCATTCTTTCAAAGATATTATCAGCAGAAATAGTGATACTATGAGAACCGGTAACTTGTAAATCACCGGTCACTGAAACAGTGGTTACTTCCAATGATGCTCTTCTTAATACATCAATAATCGAAATGGCTTCAATTTCTTCAAATCCTTCAGCAAGAAATACAGCTATTTTTTTCATCATTTAAATTTTTATAATTACAATCCCAAGCACACGGTAGAATTCGCATGAACCTATAATAATTTGGATCTGAGCGAATTTTATTTTTATACTCATATCACAGGATAAAATTATAACAAAAAAAAAGACCCTCATACGGAGAATCTTTTTCAGTTATATCGATTAAAAAAATATTAGTTTTCAGAGTATTCATTTAGAGCTTTTTCCAACTTTTTACGTGTGAAAAAAATACGACTTTTTACAGTTCCCAACGGTAAGTTAAGTTCTTCCGCTATTTCCTTGTATTTATAGCCATCTAAAAACATAGTAAACGGAACTTTATATTCATCTTCAAGAGCGTTAATGCTTTTGGTTATCTCTTTAGAACTGTAAAAAGAATCCGGTGCAGGATATACTTTATCTTTCGAGAACAAAAGATGAAAATCATTGTTTGAACCATCGAAGGTATTTTTTGTTTTAACATTCCTGCGATAGTCATTAATGAATGTATTTTTCATAATAGTATATATCCAGGCTTTGAAATTGGTATTCTGAGTAAATTTATCACGATATGTTAAAGCTTTCAGAAAAGTTTCCTGTAGAAGATCATCTGCTTTCTCTGAATCAGATGTTAAGCTCAGAGCATAATAATGCAATTTATCACTTAAACTCAGGAGTGCGTTGTTGAATTGAATCTGTGTCATGATGCATATTTTTGGTGTTATTTTTAATTTGTCTAAACAAATATAAGCTGTAACACATTCAAACAAAAGTCTTTTAAGGTATTTGTTAGTTGATTTTTTCTATACATTATAAAGAATCTTTATAAGTTAAAATGGGTTAAATCTTAAGTAAATATTAAACTCGCTAAAAATCATTGATTTTAACGTATCTATTAAAAGCGAAATGAAAAAATAGCTTCGTATTTCATTTTTCATATCGTATATTCGACACACAAAATTTTAAATATGAGAGTTAGAAAAGTTCGAAAAAATGCACGGAATGTTCTAATTTTTAGTAGATGGAGAAGGAAGAATTATGCAGCTTTCCAAACCATGAAAAGAGAAGTTATTATCTCGGTTCTTGCTATTAGTTATCTAATATCAGTTCCGGTTAAATCAATTTCTTCTGTTCCTGATACTACCGAAATTAAGCAGCAGTACGACCTTGATGAGATTGAGGTTAGTGCACAGCGAGCGCCGGTGTTATATTCACAGGTTGCACGTGTGGTTTCTGTTATTCCGAGAGAAGAAATTGAATATGCCCCCGTATCAAGTGTTCAGGATTTACTGGAATACATTGCCGGAGTTGATGTTCGTCAAAGAGGGGCAGAAGGTGTCCAGGCGGATATAAGCATCCGAGGCGGAACATTTGATCAGACGTTGATCCTTTTAAACGGAGTTAATATCACTGACCCCCAAACAGGTCATCACAATCTAGATCTTCCTGTTAGTTTAAATCAAATTGAAAGAATTGAAATTCTTGAAGGTCCCGCAGCCAGAGTTTACGGGCCAAATGCATTTTCAGGTGCTATTAATATAATTACACGTCAACCAGACAATTCTCTGGTTGAGATTGGATTTGAAGGTGGTAGTTTTGGTTATTTTGATTTTAACGGATTGGGAAGTATCATAACAAAAAAAACACAACATACCATTTCATTTGACAAAAAAAGTTCGGATGGATACATAAATAACACTGACTTTGTTTTAAAGGATATATTTTATTCCGGTAAGTTAAATTTGAATTCCGGAACTCTGAATTTTCAGATGGGTGGAGGATTGAAAGGTTTTGGGGCAAATAGTTTTTATACCCCAAAGTACCCCAATCAATATGAAGAAACAAAGACGTTTTTCACTTCTGTTAAATGGCAATCGAAAGGAGAGTGGCATTTTACCCCGGTTATATATTACAGAAGACATCAGGATAGATTTGAACTTTATCGAGAAGATAAATATCAATTAGTTGATGGTGAACATTATGTTTGGAATAACGACACAATTCCTGATTGGTACAAAAACCATAATTATCATTTAACCAATACTTACGGGGCAAATGTAAACTCGTGGGTTGAGTGGAGTGCAGGAAAATCGGCGTTTGGAGCTGAATATCGTTCTGAAAATATTTTAAGTAATGTTTTGGGTAAAGATCTTTCACAACCTAAACCTGTCCATGGTGAGAATGCTCAATTTACCAAATCAGACTCAAGGGAAATTTTTTCCGTATTTCTTGAACATTCGGTTTTTTATCATAATTTTTCGGCAACAGCCGGTGTTATGGGTAATTATATATTGAACAGTGGGTTGGGATTAAATATATTTCCGGGAATTGATTTAAGTTACAAGGTATTTACAGGGGGTAAAGTTTTTACCTCATTTAATACTTCATTAAGGATGCCGTCATTTACTGATTTATATTATAAGGGACCGACAAACATTGGTAATTCGGATTTAAAACCGGAAAAATCAGCGACAATTGAAGGGGGACTTAAATGGAATCATCCTGTATTTCAGGGAGACCTGGTAGCATTTTATCGTAATGGAACCGACATAATAGATTGGGTTAAAAAGGAAGAAAATGATTTGTGGCAACCCCAAAACTTAACTCATCTTACCAGTTATGGTATTGAAATTCAATCAAAAGTAAATCTTGAAAAGTGGTTGGGAAAAGGATTGCCACAACTTATCAGTATCGACTATCTTTATAATAATCTGGGAAAAAAGAATACTGATTTTATTTCGAATTACGTTCTTGATAATTTAAAACATAAATTTGTTGGTTCCATTAATTATGAGATTATTAAACATCTGATTTTTGACCTAAAATTTACATTTCAGGATAGGGCTGGGACTTATACCGTTTTTGAAAACGGAAGTTATGGAAAAGAAATAAGTTATCCGTCATTCTGGATTATTGATGGTAAGGTAAGTTACGTTTTTAAAGCATTAAGGCTCTATTTGTCTGCAAATAATATTTTCGATCGGAATTTCTATGATTTAGGAAATGTTCCGCAACCCGGTCAATGGATTAAAGCGGGAATTATTTACCGATTCAGGATTGTTAAAAAGGAATAATTTTTCAGAAATATCAAAAAGTGTATATTCGCAAAAAAATTCAAAATATGTTAAAAGGAATATTATCGATAACAGGTCAATCAGGGCTTTTTAAGTTAGTGGCTGAATCAAAAAATAATATAATTGTTGAGTCATTGGAAACTCAAAAACGGATGCCCGTTTATTCTACGGTTAAGATTTCCGCACTTGAAGATATTGCGATTTACACTGAAACAGGGGAGAAACCTCTTAAAGAAATTTTTAAAACTATTTATGATTTGGCTAACGGGGATCCGGCTATTTCACATAAATCTACTAATAGTGAGTTAAAATCTTATTTTGAGAAAGTGGTCCCGGATTATGATAAGGATCGGGTTTATATATCCGATATTAAAAAGGTTTTGATGTGGTACAATACCTTACAGGAAAAGGAAATGTTGGATTTTACTGAAGATGAAGAGGGAGAAGGAGAGGAAACTGGCGATAAGGAATAATAGCCTGAGCTAAAACAGTTTAAGGTTATTCAATACTTTTGATTCATTTAGTAATTTATTTTTTTCGAGAAGAATTTCAAATAATTCGACAGTGGCAAATGCATCACCAGCGGCTCGGTGCCTGCCGTTGATCTCGATTCCAAGGTCACCACAAAGTTTTCCCAGAGAATAGGATCGGTGCCCGGGAAGAAGCTTTCGGGATAATTGTACTGTACATAATGTTTTTCGGTTGAAATCATAGCCTAGTCGTTTGAATTCCTCTTTTAAAAAGCCATAGTCAAAATGTACATTATGTGCAATAAATGTTCTTCCTGCAGTCAATTCAATTATTCTTCTAGCCACTTCATAGAACTTAGGTGCATTTTTAACCATATCATTGTCAATCCCGGTTAATTTTGTGATAAAATACGGAATATCCATTTCCGGATTAATTAGAGTGGAGAAAAAATCTGTAATTTTCTGGCCGTTATGCTGGTAAATGGCAATTTCAGTGATTTTTCCATTTTTTGAACTGTTCCCGGTTGTTTCAATGTCAATTATTGTAAACAATTTTTTAAATATTTAATAATAATATTATTGAAATGTTTAATTTTGTTAATAAATTAAAACAATCAAACATTACACTGCTTTGAAAGATAGTAATTAATTTATAAATTGCTCAGAAAATCAATAAGCGAAAATAAAACTTAAAAATTATGAAAAAATTTACTCTTTTCCTTTTAAGCCTGTTTTTTGTATTTGGAAGTGTTATTGCCCAAAATGCAGAAAAAAAGTGGGCAATCGGACTCGGTCCTGGTATTGATTATAATTTAAATACTAAGAAAGCAGACGTTTTAGGTGACTTATACTTCAGTCGTTATTTAAGTCCGAGATTTGATCTGATGTTGGATTCACGGATGTCTTTCGAAAAGTCGGGAGTGGATGTTTTCAACCCATTATTGAACCTGCGTTTGAAACTTTTCAAGGAAGACAATGCTATACAGCCTTATCTTTTTGGCGGTGTTGGTTACCTATGGGACAACACTAAAACTGGAGTTAACTTCGATGGTGGTGCCGGTTTAAAATTCCCGGTGAGTCCAAATACATCACTGTATGTTGCAGGTTCATATGTGAATGGTATTAAAGGTGTTAGAAGTGTTGGGACCAGTTACTGACAATCACTTCATGGTTACCAGCATTCTTGAGTTTGCTTTTGGAGCAGCTAAAGATTCAGATGGTGACGGTGTAAAAGATAAAAAAGATAAATGTCCTGGAACTCCTCCGGGGGTAGCTGTTGATGAAAATGGTTGTCCACTTGACAGAGATGGTGATGGCGTTCCTGATTATAAGGATGACTGTCCGGATCAGGCAGGAGATGCTAAATTTAACGGTTGTCCGGATAAAGATGGTGACGGAATTCCGGACAAAGATGACGAATGCCCGGATGTGGCCGGTTTGGCAAAGTTCAAGGGTTGTCCTGATACGGATGGTGATGGTGTTCCTGATAAAAGTGATTTATGTCCGGATACACCAAAAGGTTGCCCGGTGGACGTAAATGGTTGCCCACTAGATTCTGATGGTGACGGTGTAATTGATTGTGAAGATAAATGTCCGACCGAGGCAGGTCCTGCAAGTAATAATGGTTGCCCGGATTGGGAAGTATTGCAGTTGAGTAACATTTATTTCGATTTCGATAAGTCTGATTTGAAACCGGAAGGAAAAGCCGAACTTGACAAACTTGCTTCTGAATTAAACGCAAGCAAAGAATACAGTATTGTAGTTGGTGGACATACTGATAATATTGGTACCGATGCTTATAACATGAAACTTTCAGAAAGACGTTCGCAGGCAGTTGTTAAGTACTTGTTGATGAAAGGTGTTAATAATGCATTTGTCGGTTCGCACAATTATGGAGAATCAAAACCCGCAGTTCCAAATACTTCAAGAGAAAACAGGGCTAAAAACCGCAGGGTTGAATTTGAAGAGGCTAAGATTAGAAAATAGTAAGATTTGATATTTTAATATATTCTGAAAAGCTCTGCCAATTGGCAGAGCTTTTTTTTCGATATAGCTGAAGCTAAAGTATTATCTTTGTCGCTTTAAAAGTTACCACAATGAAGATTGAAGATTTAATACATTCCGCTACAATTGATGCGCTAAAAAATCTATATAAATTTGAAACAAACGACAATTCTTTAATTCAAATACAAAATACGAGGAAAGACCTTGAGGGTGATATAACTCTTGTTGTTTTTCCCTTTCTGAAAATTTCAAAAAAGTCTCCTGAAGTAACTGGTAATGAAATTGGCAATTATATTATTGACAAAGTGGATTTTGTTAAGTCTTTTAATGTGATTAAGGGCTTTCTGAATATGGAAATCGATGAAAAATACTGGCTTGATGAACTTGCTAAAGCTTTTGCTGATAAAATGTTTGGAGTTAAAGCCCCGAAGGAGAATTCAGAAAATATAATGATTGAATATTCCTCTCCAAATACGAACAAGCCGCTTCATTTAGGTCATATTCGAAACAATCTGCTTGGATATTCGCTTTCTGAAATATTGAAAGCAAATGGATATAATGTAATCAAAACGAATATTGTAAACGACCGTGGAATCCATATTTGCAAATCGATGTATGCATGGCAAAAATGGGGAGATGGAAAAACTCCCGAAAATTCAGGGATGAAAGGTGATCATTTGGTTGGAGAATTTTATGTTGAATTTGATAAACGCTATAAAGCTGAAATTGCCGAATTAATTGAAAAAGGTTACACTAAGGAAGAAGCTGAAAGTAATGCTCCATCTATTCTGGCAGCTCGTGAATTATTGCGAAAATGGGAGGCTCGTGATCCCGAAACGGTTCAACTTTGGAAGAACATGAATGAATGGGTATATGAAGGATTTGATGAAACATATAAAAAAATGGGTGTAGATTTTGATAAAATTTATTACGAATCAGATACCTATTTAGAAGGCAAAAAAGAAGTTCTGAGGGGAGTTAAAGAAGGAATTTTTTACCAGATGGAAGACAATTCTGTTTGGGCTGATTTAACTTCGGATGGGCTTGATAAAAAGATACTTTTACGAAGCGACGGTACTTCGGTTTATATGACTCAGGATATTGGCACTGCTAAAATGAGATACAATGATTTCCCGATCGATAAAATGATTTATGTTGTCGGAAATGAACAAAATTATCATTTTCAGGTGCTGGCCATTCTTTTAGATAAATTAGGTTTTAAGTGGGGCAGGGACTTATATCATTTTTCCTATGGGATGGTTGAATTGCCTTCAGGAAAAATGAAATCAAGGGAAGGAAAAGTTGTTGATGCAGATGTCTTGATGGAAGAAATGACTCAAGTGGCCCGCGATATGTCAGTTGAGTTGGGGAAACTGGAATCACTTTCAAAAGAAGAGGCAGAAGACACCTATCGAATGATTGCTTTGGGGGCACTTAAATATTTTATTCTTAAAGTTGATCCACGGAAGAATATGATGTTTAATCCTGAGGAATCTATTGACTTTAATGGGAATACCGGACCTTTTATTCAATATACTTATGCACGAATAAAGTCAGTTCTTCGTAAAGCAGAGGAGCAAAATGTATCAGTTAATGACAAATTAAAAGTTTGGAATATTTTATCTAAGGAGAAGGAACTGATTAAAAAAATTACTTTTTTCCCCTCAGTTGTTCAAGAGGCAGGGGGAAATTACAGTCCTGCAATAATTGCCAATTATTGCTACGAACTTGCTAAAGAGTACAACCAGTTTTATCACGATCATTCTATTTTGTCAGAGCCAGATCAGGATCGAAAGAAATTCAGGTTGATACTTTCCTGGGTAGTTGGAGATGTGGTAAAAAAAGGAATGAATTTACTAGGTATCGAAATGCCGGAAAGAATGTAAAAGAAAAAAGGAGACGGCTGTCTCCTTAGTTTCTTTCCAATAATTGATTTAATAATTTAGGGTAAAGCGTCCTTCCTACTAATAAATCCTGTTTTAATGAAAAAAGTAACCCTCTCTTAGTGAAAAATTGCTAAAAACCTTAACATTTAAATTAAAACTAAATAAAAGAAGTTGTTTTTAAAAAGATGCAGTTGGGATTTACCATTTATAATTGCCATTTCTATAAAACACAAATGGGAACCATTCTGTTACGAATAGTTCCCATTCACTCAAAGTAACCGAAGTTTCTTCTCGTGTCAGATTACTGTTATTTCGGCCGGCTTTCGTTTATCTTTCGATTAACTATGCCCTTCACCCCGGATTTTGCTTTTTACGGCTAAAATCTCGTTGGTGGTCCACTCGACTTTCCGGACTGTCTTTGTGGACAAAGTGTCTGCCAGTAGTCCATGCATTTTCCTTGCGGAAACTGTATTTTCTAATCGGAAGTTCCTGGTTTTACCCATTTCCTTTCGTGCAGTGTGTTAGTCAAGTCGAAACCTTTTTAACTCCTGCCTGACGACTCAATCTTGAAAGAACTTCTGGATTTTCCTCCAGACGACTGAATGAAATTTGATATCCAGACTATCTCATTCAAACTTTGGTTTTTTCGGTGTGCCAACCCGAAGATTGGAGAGAAATGTTTCGGTTCCAGCTAAGTAACTTTCCCATTTCCACACTTTCAAAACTGCCCTTTATCGCTCATCTGATGAATCAAAGTTAAATTATTTTTAAATTTTAGCAAGGGTTTTAAAGATGTTTAAATCCACTATGTGTTAACCAAGGATATTAACAATTGTTGATAATAATGTAAGCGCGTGAAAAGGCTATGATAAGCGGTCTTTAAAGTCTAAATAGTCAAATTTTCTGACGATTTCTAATTCATCATTTTCTTTCCATATTGCGATTGATGGATGGTTAACGCCGTTAAACATGGTAGTTTTTACCATAGTATAATGAATCATATCTTCAAATATCACACGATCTCCAACTTTCAATTCTTTCCCAAAATCATAGGCTTCCATAAAATCCCCGGCAAGACAACTAACGCCTCCCAGTCTGTAAAGATGTTTGCTGTTTTTATCAGGTTCCTTGGCTCCGATTATTCTAGGGCGATAGGGCATTTCCAATGTGTCGGGCATGTGAGCTGTAAATGAGACATCAAGAATGGCGGTTTTTATTTTTTTATGCCCTACAATGTCTTTCACAGTTGACGCAAGTACGCCTGTATCCCATGCAATTGCGCTTCCCGGTTCGAGAATAACTTTTACATCGTATTTTTTTTTGAAATTCTGTAGTAGTCGGATAAGATGCTTATGGTCATAACCCTTTCTTGTCATTAGATGACCACCACCCATGTTTACCCATTTTACATGGTTAAGGTATTTCCCAAATTTTACTTCAAGATTTTCCAACACTTTTTCCAAACTGTAAGAGTCTGATTCACATAAAACATGAAAATGAATACCTTCAATTCCTTCCGGTAATTTTTCAGGAAATTCTTCTGAACCGACTCCTAATCTTGAACCTGCTGCACTTGGATTATACAAATCAGTTGTGACATCTGAATATTCCGGATTAACCCTGATTCCGCATGAAATTGAATGATCTGCATTTTGCGTTCTGGGATAAAATTTATTGAATTGGGTAAACGAATTAAAAACTATATGACTACTGTAACTCAGTAATTCCTCAAACTCATCTTCAAAATAAACAGGAGAGTAAACATGTGCCCGCGTTTTCATTTCTTCAAAACACAAACGTGCTTCAAAAAGTGAACTTGCTGTTGCTCCGCTCAAATATTGTCTTACCAAAGGAAAAGCACTCCACATGGCAAATCCCTTAAAAGCAAGTATTATTTCTATTCCGGCCTTTTTTTGAACTTCGTTAATCAACTCCAGATTCTTGCGCAGAAGTTTTTCATCAAGAACAAATGATGGCGACGGGATTTTTGTATAGTCCACTATAATTAAACTTCAAGATCGATATTAAACTTTTCGTTCCATGGTAATCCATGTTTTCCTATTTGCTCCATAAATGGATCAGGATCAAATTCTTCCACATTGAAAACACCTTTTCCACTCCACTTCCCGGTTAAAACCATCATTGCTCCCAACATTGCCGGTACCCCGGTAGTATAAGAAACTCCTTGGGTTCCTGTTTCCTGGTATGCTACCTGATGGCTGCAATTATTCCAAACATAATAGGTTTGTTCCTTGTCATCCTTTAATCCTTTAATTCTGCAACCGATTGAAGTTTCTCCAGTATAGTTTTCACCAAGATCGCCTGGATTAGGAAGAACTTCTTTTAAGAATTCCAATGGGATAATGTCAACTCCTTTGTATTTCACCGGATCAATTCGAGACATACCAATGTTTTGGATTACCCTTAAATGAGTAAGATATTCATCGCCAAATGTCATCCAGAAACGTGCACGTTTTAAAGTGGGGAAATTTTTAACCAGTGACTCCAACTCCTCATGATAAATTACATAAGAGTTCTTTGGGCCTATATTGGGGTAATTAAGCGCTTTCTTAATTTCATGTGGCTTGGTTTCAATCCATTTCCCATTTTCCCAGTAACGTCCGTTTTGCGTTATTTCACGAATATTGATTTCAGGATTGAAATTAGTAGCAAATGCCTTTCCATGATCTCCACCATTGCAATCAACAATATCTAAATAATTCAATTCATCAAAATGATGTTTGGCTGCATAAGCAGTATAAATGCTGGTTACGCCAGGGTCGAAACCACAACCAAGCACTGCCATTATTCCTTTTTCTTTGAAACGATCGTGATATGCCCACTGCCAGCTATATTCAAATTTTGCTTCGTCTTTTGGTTCATAATTGGCTGTGTCGAGATAATTAACACTAGTTTCCAGACAAGCATCCATAATTGGAAGATCCTGGTAAGGAAGAGCAACATTGATTACCAACTCCGGCTTAAACTGATTTATCAACTCAACCACTTCAGGTATGTTATCAGCATTTACCTGTGCGGTTTTAATGCGACCTTTTCCAACTTCCCGTGCAATAACATCGCACTTCGATTTAGTACGGCTGGCTAGCATTATTTCAGAAAAAACATCCGGATTATCGGCACATTTACTGGCAACAACACGGCCAACTCCCCCGGCACCAATTATCAATATTTTGCTCATTTTAAACTCATTTTTATTGTTCTATCAAAATTAAGCATCTTTTGCTTAACAAAAGAATTTTCAATTTAATAATCCCTGGAAAAAAGACAAATTAAGTATTTTTTTAATTGAGGAGAATCTCTGATTTTAAGAAATTTTGTAAACGATTTTATGGTGTAAATATTAAGTAATCTTAAATGAAAGTTTCATGAAATTAATACGTTAAAACTTTCAAATCGCTAATACTGATTTTTTGTAATGGCACTCATTGATTACCAGAAATGTAACTTCTTGTGTTTTAAATTTTATTCCTTATCTTCTCATTCTTAAATTTTCAGGATCTTAATAAATATTTTCGGAAAAAATGTCTTTATTTGCGGTGCAAAACAATAAATCGATTTAACTATTTATGATAACGTAGAATGAAAAATACCTATTTTGATTTGATTGAACAAAGCTATTATTTTCCTCAGGAAGGCTTTGATTTAAGAGATAACTATCTGACGTTTCATGGAATCTCATTAAAGTACCTGATAAATAAGTATGGCACACCTTTTCGATTTATATACTTACCTAAAATCGGAGATCAGATCAAAAAAGCGCGTAACCTGTTTAATAAGGCAATAAAAAAGAATAATTATAAGGGGCGTTATATTTATTGTTACTGTACAAAATGTAATCACTTTTCGCATGTTATTACAGAAGCACTGAAACAAAATGTGCATCTTGAAACTTCTTCATCATACGATATTGATCTGATTCTTAGTCTATTTCATGATAAAAAAATTGACAAGAACAGAATTATTGTTCACAATGGTTACAAAACCGACGATTATTTAGTAAAAATTCTGAGTCTTCAGGAATTGGGATTTAAAAACAATATTGTTGTTCTCGATAGTATTAATGAATTAAAACGCATTGAAAGACTTGCCGGCGATGCTAAAGTTAAAGTTGGTATCAGAATGGCGATTAATGAAGAGTCACAGTCATCATATTATACGTCAAGATTGGGGATAAGGCATAACAACATTATTGATTTTTATAAACAAAATATAGAAGGAAAAAAGAACTTCGAATTTAAAATGCTTCACTTTTTTGTTGATTCCGGAATTAAAGACAGTTTGTATTACTGGGGAGAATTTCAGAAAGCACTGAAATTATATGTCGATCTGAAAAAACAGTGTAATACATTGGATTCGTTTAATCTTGGTGGAGGTTTTCCAATCAGGAACCATCTTGGTTTTGAGTATAACTACGAGTACATGATTAACGAAATTGTTACAAATATTAAAGATGCCTGTGCTAACGAGAAAATTCAGGAACCTGATATTTTTACCGAATTTGGAAAATATACTGTTGGAGAAAGCGGGGCCATTATTTTTGAAGTTTTGGAACAAAAACAACAGAACGATACCGAAAGCTGGTATATTATTAATAATAGTTTGATGAATACTATTCCCGATTCGTGGTCAATTTTTGAAAAATTTATTCTTCTGCCCATCAATAAATGGAACAATGAGTACAAGAGAGTAAATATTGGCGGAATAAGTTGTGACCATTCGGATTATTATAATTCTGAAGACTTTAACCAGGAAGTTTTATTACCGGCTTATCCTGAAGAAGATAAGGAACCTCTTTACCTTGGATTCTTTCATACCGGAGCCTATCAGGATGCAATTAGCGGTTATGGCGGTATAAAACACTGTTTAATTCCATCACCAAAACATGTTATTATCGACCGCGATGAAAAAGGTAACATTGTTGACTATGTTTACCGAAATGAACAGTCGGCGCAGGATATGTTTAAAATTTTAGGTTACGAGAAATAATCGTTTCCAATTACCCTTTTAAATATTTTTATTTTTGTGAAATTCATAATTAGAATTTCACATGTTATATCTTTGTAATGCACGATTATGGAAAATCTTATAAATGATATCATAAAAAATCGCAGGGCTACACCAGCCAGATTTCTTTCAACTAAAGAAATTCCAAAAAAAATAATTCAAAATTTGCTGGAGAACGCAAATTGGGCGCCTAACCATAAAAAATCAGAACCGTGGCGTTTCAAGGTTTTTATGGGGAATGCTAAACAAAAATTTGCGGAGGATGCATATAACCAATTAAAAGCAAAAGTTGCTTCAGGAGAAAGCATTAACGAGCAAAAGATGGATAAATTCAGGGACGATTTGAAACGTGTTCCGGTGGTTATTTCTATTGTTTTAAATAGAAGTAATGAAGAATTACTTCCCGAATGGGAGGAAGTTGCAGCGGTTTCCATTGCCGTTCAGAATATGTGGTTAACTGCAACAAGCCTTGGATTGGGAGCATTTTGGGCATCACCTGACTTTATGAAATATTTAATTGGATTACTTAATCTAAAAGAAAATCAAAAACCTATGGGATTTTTTTATGTTGGTGAGATTGCAATGGATTATCCTTCACAAGGGCGTGGAGACATCAACGAAAAAGTAGAATGGAATGAATAATTGACATTATGAAAAATTTTCTTTTCATATTTATTGGTTTAATATTTGGATTGCATCTGTTTGCACAGGATAATCAAAAAATTAACGAATCAATTTTTACACATGTTGTTTTTATTGAACCCAACCCGCCAAAACCTGCAAAAGGATGGAAAATGGTTGTAGAAGAGAAAAACTCCTCTTTCCTCGTTGGCGATTATCCTGGGAAAATCATCAAATTTCAATTTAAAGGAAATGCTGTTGGAATTGAAACTGTTGCTATTCCTGATGCAGGCATAATTGATTACAGTATTGATGGTTCAGATTGGCAGAAGCAGGATTTATTTTATCCCTTAAATACAGAGAAGCACATACCGCTGTATTTTACATTGGGCGATAATTTAAGAAATCGAAGACATACTTTGCAAATCAGATTAACAGATGATAGAAATTCAGATAGTTCAGGGAATAAATGCGTAATCAGCCATTTTTATTTTAATGCACCCAAGTAAAGAATTTTATTCCAGAAAATAATCTTCCTCAAACTTTGCTAAAACGTTTCCATTTTCATCGCTTAAAATTAACGTAGTTGCAGTTAACGAATAATTAGAAGTTTTCTCAAGTGCTTCTGTATATTCCTGTTCCGGGTTATCACCAACACAAGCCATTTTTGTCATTCCTAAAGTTGAAAATTTTATCCCGTTTTGATCATTCAATGCGTAAGTGCCAAAGAAATTATTACAACCTGTATTTCCTGAAACCCTGTTTTCTTCTTTAGTTAAAATCATGAATGGCTGTTTTGTATTACTTTTTACTGCCTTTTCGTTTAGCGTTATTAATTTCCAGTTTTTCCCGGTTAATTCAGGTTTATCTTTTGTTAGAATAAACCGATCTGCTATATCACCTGTGATTCTTTTTCCCTCTCCATCTAAACTAAAAAGCTTGTTTTCGCCAACCAAATATTTTTGATTATAATTGCTATCAAGAGTTATTATGTTGCCTTTATTATTCCATGAAAATTTACCTTCATTTTCAATGCCTACTCCTCGTTCCAAATAGCTGGTTTTTATTTTGTAAGTCATGTCGCTGTTTAGCAAAAGTTGTGTTTTAATTCCGGGACAGTCGGCACAAGGTAAAATGCCCTGATAGGTTCCGGCCCAATCCAACGATGTCATGCTGTTATCCGCTTTTGATGTTGAAGTTTTGGTTAGCATCTTTTGTGAATTACATGCCGTGACGCCGATAATTAAAACAACCAGAAAAGGAAGGATAAATGAATTTTTCATAAATACTGTTCAATCTGATAAAGTTAAATATTCAGCGGAAATTTAGACAGACAATAAAAGATTTTAGTTTTTTAAGTTTGAGAATTTAGGGATAGCAATTTAAAATGTACATTTCTCTTAAACCCAAACCAGTTCAAGGATCTTTGTAAGCCATTTTGCATCAACTTCCGAAAACGAAGCTTTTTCTTTACTGTCCACATCCAAAACGCCGAGAGTTTCACCTTCCTTATTTTTAAAAGGAATTGCAATTTCCGAATTTGAACGTGAATCACATGCTATGTGGTCCGGAAAAGTATGCACGTCTTCAACTAAAACAGGTTCTTTTTTATTATAACCAGCCCAGCAAACTCCTTTATCTTTTTCTAGAATCTGGCAGGCAACAGGACCCTGGTAAATGTTAACTGTCATTTTCTCATTTTCTAAAAGATAAAAACCAGTCCAGAAAAAGTATTCCATTTTATGATGGAGAACTGCAACAATAGTTGCCATTCGGGCTGAAGCGCTGTTACTTTTTAAAACCAGTTCACTAAGCTGTTTATAAATCCTGCTATATCTGCCGTCTTTTTTACGCTCTTCCATCTATTGAACATTTTCGACCACGAAATAACAAAAATTACAGGAGTTGAAGCGCAATTTTTCAGGTTTTTTATCATGAATAGAACTTAATAACTAAACAGGTTTTAAGAGTTCCAGGTTTCTATCCATTTTAAATCAACAATCGAATTTCGTTCTTTTTCTGTATTTTTGCCGCCAAATAAAAGGATTATGGCACAAAAACCTTCCATACCAAAAGGAACCCGCGATTTTTCACCAGTTGAAATGGTGCGAAGGAATTTTATTTTCGATACAATAAAAGATGTTTTTCGCTTGTATGGTTTCCAGCCCATTGAAACGCCGGCAATGGAAAATCTTTCTACATTAATGGGGAAATATGGGGAAGAAGGCGATAAACTTTTATTTAAAATTTTGAATTCAGGGGACTATCTGACAAAAGTTCCTGATGACATTATTGAAGAAAAAAACTCGATAAAACTAACATTAAATATTTCTGAGAAAGGATTGCGCTACGATTTAACTGTTCCGTTTGCCCGCTTTGTTGTACAACATCAGAATGAAATTACTTTTCCGTTTAAACGCTACCAGATTCAACCGGTTTGGCGTGCTGATCGCCCACAGAAGGGAAGATACCGCGAGTTTTATCAATGTGATGTTGATGTAGTTGGAAGTGACAGTTTATTGAATGAAGCTGAGTTTGTACAGATTATTGACGATGTTTTTAACCGTTTAAAAATTGAAACAGTAATAAAAATCAATAACCGAAAAATTTTGGCAGGAATTGCTGGAATTATTGGGGAGAATGAACGAATCAATGATATTACTGTTGCCATTGACAAGTTGGATAAAATAGGCTTGGAGAAAGTAAATCAGGAATTGACTGAAAAAGGTGTTTCACCCGAAGCGATTTTAAAACTTCAACCAATTCTTGCACTGGAAGGTGACCTGAATGCTAAAATGGAAATGCTGGAATCAATTCTGCAATCTTCTGAAACGGGAAATAAAGGTATTCAGGAATTGAAGACTTTGTTTGGATATCTGGAAAAAATGGATTTGTCAACTGAAGTTGAACTTGATTTAACACTTGCAAGAGGACTTAATTATTACACCGGTGCAATTTTCGAAGTGAAAGCAAAAAATGTGGAAATGGGTAGCATTTGTGGCGGTGGACGCTATGACGATCTGACCGGTATTTTTGGATTACCAAATGTTTCCGGGGTAGGTGTTTCGTTTGGTGCCGAAAGAATCTACGATGTATTGACACAACTTGACCTTTTCCCAAAAGATTCTTTGGAAACGACGAAGGTTCTGTTTGTAAATTTTGGTGAGAAGGAAGCAACCTATTGTTTGCCGGTGGTGAACAAATTAAGAAAGTTGGGAATCAATACAGAGATTTTTCCGGAAATCGCCAAAATGAAGAAACAAATGAATTATGCAAATAAAAAAGAAATTCCGTTTGTTGTGCTGTCCGGTGAATCGGAAATGGAATCAGGTAAATTTACATTGAAAAATATGGAAACTGGCGGGCAACAATTAGTTTCATCTCAAGAACTTATCGAAATTTTGCAGAAATAATCATACAAAAAATAACCTTTTGTTACTCTCCTTTAAGTTAAGGAGGGGTTAACAAAAAAACCGGAATAAATTCCGGCTTTTTATATTGTCGATTTTAAAATGTTTTGGCAGAATAGATAAAATTCTGAATCCAGCTTTAATTTAAATTGATTCGGTTACTACAACTTTCGACAGGATTTCTGCATAAGGCAACAACAGGTATTTTTTACCCTCGAAGTCAATTTCAGTTCCTGCAAACTGTTTGTAGAGAACCTCGTCACCTGGTGCTATTTCTGCATTTTCGATGTTTCCAACTGCAACTACTTTTGCAATTTCCTGTTTCTCTTTTGCAGAGTCAGGAATAATAATTCCCGAAGCAGTTCTTTGTTCCGATTTGTCTTCCGACAGCTCCAGAAGAACGTTTTGGTTAATAGGCTGTAATTCCTTCATTTTTTCACTATTCTTTAATTAAACATTTAATTTATTAAAGCAAGTCTTCATCTGCATTTCAGCTAACGAAATTCAGATTCCGACAAATTACTTTCTACAGAGCAGCGTTGTTTGAAAGAAGTATTTTTTCAATATTTTGTCTGAACATCTTTTTTGTATCATCCTGAGTACGTGCTATCCCCGATGTCATTGCTGGTTTCCCTTTCAAAGGAATGTATAGAAAGGCCGGAATTCCACTAATTCCGAAAACCTGCGCCAGTTCTTTTTCATTATCAGTATTGATTTTATAGACGTTAATTTTTCCGGCATATTCTTTTGATATTTCTTCCAGAATTGGTGAAGCTATTTTACATGGTCCGCACCAGTCAGCATAAAAGTCAATTATTGCTGGCTTATCTCCTTTATATACCCATGCCTGAGGTGAACTCTTATAATCCCATATTTGTGCAATAAATTGATCTTTAGTGAGTTTTATTGAACCACCTTCCTCTCCCGATTGCATGGAAACATTTTTTGCAGGAGTTTGCTGTTTTTCGTTGCCCTTATCTTTTGCCTGGCTGCTACTGCAACTTTGCAACGTAAAAACTGCAATGACCAGGATGAATGCTAATTTTTTCATGATATCCAAATTTAATTTATTCCTAATAACGCGTTTATTTTTGTTTTATCAAAACCAACCACAATTTGTCCGTTTATGTCTGTTTGTGGTACTCCCTGTTGTCCGCTTTTTCTTACCATCTCTTCCGCAGCCTTTTGATTTACAGACACATCCACCTCGCGAAACTTGATTCCATTTACCTGGAAATGTCTTTTAACTGAATTGCACCAGGTACAAGTTGGTGTGGTATAAACAACAACATTTTTTTGTTGTTTGTTTTCATCCCCAGGCTGAATAACAAATGCTGACTTTTCAAATATAACATTAAATTGCTCAGGACTATGACATCCCTTTACCATATTTTTCAAAACACCCTTTTCAAAATGCAATAGTGTAGGAACGGTTGTGACCCTGTATTCAGGGTGAATATCGCGAACCTCGTTTACATCAGCATTTAAAAGAACACCTTCTTTAAGGTATTTTTCCGAAGAGGAATAATTCTCAATAGCACAATCACTTTGCTCAGAACCTCTTTTATATAACAACAACCAAACATTTCCGTTTGTTGAATAGGTAGTTTTTAGTTCATTTAAATTAGAAATTTGTTTCATCTTACTAAAATTGTCTATTTGTTAAGGTATAATATGGAACTCACATGTCCTGACATTTGTCGCGATTAATGTTTGTCGTCTTTGTCAAAATTTACTCATGCCCGTTTCATAATTGCAAATATATAAATATTTAGATATATAACATTGATTGAATCAATTGTTATGCCAAATTTATTTTTAGATTAGAAATCTGACACGACAGAAAAAATGACAGAAAAAAAATTATTAGTTACACGCAACCTTATTAAGGTGTTTGGAATCAATTAACTTGAAACAATTAATTTGGAGAAAAATGAAGAAGATAGGAATTTTAATTTTGCTTGGATTCATGTTTATTTTTAATGGATGTCTGAATGACGACGGATATTCTTTGGGAGATCAGTGGATAGGGTTTGGAGTTGTACAAAACACGGATAATCTGTGGATTAAAATGGATGATGGAGATTTATTAAAAGCGATATCGTACAATAATTCTGCTTATTCCAGTTTTAATACGCGGGACGGGCTGGATTCCGGCGATCGGGTTTTTGTAAACTTTACAATTCTCGATGATTCAACAAATGATTCTACCAACGTAACAACTTACATGGTGCAAATTAATTCACTGGAGGAAATACTACTAAAACAGATTTTAGACATCACATCTGAAAATGAAGATAGCATTGGTAACGACCCAATTGTGGTTCAGGATGCATGGGTTGCCAATGATATGGTAAATTTTAAACTTAAATACTTAGGTGCTACCAAAACGCATTTTATCAATTTGGTGAAACAACCGGGTGAATTAACCGCTGTTGATCAGCCATTTCAGTTGGAATTGAGACATAACAGTAACGATGATCTGGAATCTATTCCATATACTGCATACGTTTCTTTCCATTTGGATTCATTAATGATGGCAGGTCTTGATTCGGTGAAATTTGATGTGACCTGCGAGGATTACGATGGTAATCCGTTTTTATATGAGGGAACTTATGTGTACGGTGAGAGCAATTAATACTAAGGTGTTGTAATTTTGTGAAGGGGTACCGGAATCGGTACCTCTTTTTTTTATTTTCGTTTTAATAAAACAAATAAATTCTAATCTCTTCCACAAAAGTTACTTATCTCATTCATTATTTTCTTTATTTTGACCTCAGGTTATAATCTTCAGTTCGAAATAAATGAAACGAGCCATCACAAAAACTTTTTGAGACTCAAGGGCATGATTATAGCGAGTTCTCCTGATTATTCGGGATTACCATAAAAAACAAATAATTTTAAACACATGAAAAAACTGTTATTGATTGCACTTGCCATTTTACTTTTATTTGGCTGTTCAAAAAAGGAACCTGTTTCAACAACTGCTAATTATGTGCCTGTAACACCAAAGTTAAATTCTGATTTAATGACACCTGAAGTTCTTTGGTCTTTTGGACGATTGGGAGAAGCAAAAGTATCGCCTGATGGTGAGACGGTTGCATATACAATTGCTTATTATAATTTGGAAGAAAACAAGGGTTACCGTGATATTTATACCATTCCGGTTGCAGGAGGCGAACAAAAAAACATAACTAATTCAGCGGCAAATGAATCAAATGTGGTTTGGCGGCCCGATGGAAAAAAGATAGGTTATCTATCTTCTGCATCGGGGAGCATGCAGCTTTGGGAGATGAATCCTGACGGTAGCAATCAAAAACAGGTTTCTAATATTGACGGAGGGATTTCGGGATTTGATTATTCCCCTGACATTTCGAAAATATATTACCTGAAGAGTGTAAAACTTGACGAGGATATTCATGATTTATTTCCCGATCTGCCAAAAGCAAATGCCCGGTTGGAAACCGATATTATGTACCGGCATTGGGACGAATGGCATGATTATACTTACAATCACATTTTTGTAGCAAATTACACGGGTGGAAAAATTACTGATGGGAAAGATATTATGGACGGTGAAAAATATGATTCACCGATGAAACCATTTGGTGGAACCGAACAGATTACCTGGAGCGCTGATAGTAAAACACTGGCATACACCTGCAAGAAAAAAATTGGAAAAGCATATGCAATTTCTACCAACTCCGATATTTATTTATACAACATTGAATCAGGTAAAACCATCAATTTTACCTCCGGGATGATGGGTTACGATCAAAATCCGGTTTATTCGCCCGATGGAAAATACATTGCCTGGGAAAGCATGGAACGTGATGGTTATGAATCGGATAAAAACCGGCTGTTTATTGCTGACCTTGAAACAGGAGAAAAAAAATATTGTACCGAAAATTTTGATCAGAATGTTGCCGGCCTTGTCTGGAACAACAACAGTGAATCCATTTATTTTATTAGTGATATTCATGCCACCGATGAGGTTTATCGTTTTGATGTAGCTGATGGTTCCATCGTTCGTTTAACGGACGGAATTCATAATTACAGCGGAATTGGGATTTCCGGAAATAAGCTTGTGGTAACAAAAGTTTCGATGTCGCAACCGGCAGAGCTGGTGACGATCGATCCTCTTAACGGAAATGAAGGGGCGCTGACTGAAATCAACAAGGGAATTATGGATCAGTTAACTTTTGGAAAAGTTGAAAAACGCTGGCAAAAAACCACAGACGGGAAACAGATGCTAACATGGGTAATTTATCCGCCGCATTTCGATCCGAATAAAAAATATCCAACTTTACTTTATTGCCAGGGCGGCCCGCAAAGTACTGTTAGCCAGTTTTGGTCATACCGATGGAATTTTCAGATGATGGCTGCCAACGGTTACATTATTGTGGCGCCAAACCGTCGCGGACTTCCGGGCTTTGGACAGGAATGGAACGAACAAATTTCAAAAGATTACGGTGGGCAAAACATACAGGACTACTTTACTGCTATTGATGATGTGTCAAAAGAACCGTATGTTGACAAGGATAAGCTGGGCGCTGTCGGTGCAAGTTACGGTGGGTATTCAATTTTGTATTTGGCAGGTCATCATGAAGGGCGCTTTAAGGCATTTATTGCACACGACGGTATTTTTAACTTTGAACAGATGTACACCACAACCGAAGAAATGTGGTTTGTTAACTGGGATTTAGGCGGCCCTTACTGGGATAAAACGAATGCTGCAGCTCAACGCTCCTACACATTTTCGCCACACAAATTTGTGCAGAACTGGGATACACCGATTTTAATTGTTCAGGGTGAAAAAGATTACCGGGTACCGGAAGGTCAGGGAATGGCAGCATTTGACGCAGCTATTTTAAGAGATATTCCTGCCGAGTTATTATATTTTCCCGATGAAAATCATTGGGTATCTCAACCGCAGGATGGAATTCTGTGGCAACGTGTTTTCTTTAATTGGTTGGATAAATATTTAAAGTAATAGCTGTTAGCTTCTAGTGTTGTGTTAAGCATGAAACATTTAAACGTCATCCTGCCCCGAATTTTCGGCGTATTTCAGCATCTCATTGATAAATAGCAGATTCCGAAACAAGTTCGGAATGACGACTCCGACAATTGCACTTAACACTAACCTATTTAGAATTAGTGGTAATAGATAAAGGATGCAATCCTAAAATATGAGGGATGGCATCCTTTTTTTCGTCACCCTGAGCTCGTTTCAGGGTCTTGTGATTTCCTTTAGATTCTGAAATACCCCGAAAATTCGGGGCAGAATGACGTTTAAAGTGGGAATGAATTTCAGCTCATTACTTTTCGTAAGCCTTAATTATTTCATCAATACGGGAATTCGTTTCCTCGTTTACAATTTGCCAATCTTTATTGCTTTTATACCAGGAAATAATCTCCTTAACTCCTTCTGAAAAAGGAATTTTACAATTGAATTCAGGAACCAGCTTTTTGATTTTTGAATTATCGAAGATCACCGAATGCATTTTGTCACCCAACAATCCTGCGCCATGTTCAGGATCGAATCTTGCAATAAAATCGGAAGGAATATGAACAGCTTTTAATTCCACACCAAGTTCATCTGCCATCATTTGATAAATTTGGTTCCAGGTCAATAGTTCATCGGAAGTAATCTGATAAGCTTCTCCCAAAGCTTCTTTCTTCCCAAACAACCCAACAAAACCTACCGCAAACTCGGTGTTATGTGTGAGCACCCAAAGCGAGGTACCATCTCCTTGAATAATGATTTTTTTACCTTTTATCATTCGGTCGAGAATGGTGTAACCCCAGTCGTTTGGAATTAAGGTATTATCGTAAGTGTGCGAAGGACGAACAATAGTCGCCGGAAACTGCTTGTCTTTCCATGCCTTTAAAAAGATTTTTTCACAGGTAGCTTTGTCTCTTGAATATTGCCAGTACGGATTAATCAATGGCGTTTCTTCGGTAATTGGCAATTTTGAAATTGGTTTTTCGTATGCCGACGCCGAACTGATAAAAATAAACTGATCGGTAATTCCGTTGAAAATTTCAATATCTGCCTGTGCCTGTTCCGGCGTAAAAGTGATCCAGTTTACCACCACATCAAAATGAAAGTCTTTTAATTGTTCTTTGGTTTGCTTCACATTTCTGATATCGCCGGAAATGGATTTTACGCCTTCAATCTTTCGATGACTTTGCCCCCTGTTGAAGTGATACAAATCAATGCCCCGTTCAATTGCCAGCTTCGATATCGCTGAACTGATAATTCCTGTGCCGCCAACAAATAATACTTTCATCTTTTTAAATTTAGAGCCAAGACGCAAGAATCAAGACACAAGGCCAAGAATTAAAATCTTGCCGATTGTGTTTAAAATCTATCATCATGGTTGATTCATTTTATTCAATATAATTTCAAAAGTACATAAAATGACTACTCAGAATGAATAATAATTCCAATTCATTTCAAAACACTATTTTTGGAGCAAATGAAAATAGAGGTATGAATATGCGCAATAGCGGAATATTACTACATATAACATCGTTGCCCGGTGATGAAGGAGTGGGGACGATGGGTAAAAATGCATTTCAGTTTGTCGATTTTTTGGTGGAAACAGGTCAGCAGCTTTGGCAGATTTTGCCGCTTGGTCCGGTTGGTGCTGGGAATTCGCCCTATCAGTGTTTCTCAGCTTTTGCAGGTAATCCGCAGTTAATCGACCTTCAAATTTTGCAGGACGAAGGATTTTTGTCTGCCAAAGAACTCGAAAACATTCCCCCTTTTTTAAAACGAAAAGTTGAATTCGAAAAAGTGAGATCCTGGAAACATGGGCTTTTCGAAAAAGCATTTGCACGGTTTCAATACGAAAAAATTCATCAATACCTGGATGAATACAATTACTTTCTGAACGAGCACGGTTGGTGGCTGCACGATTATGCCTTGTTTATGGCAGCTAAAGAACATTTTGGAGTTATTTCGTGGCACAAGTGGGACAATGATTTTAAGTTCCGCAAAAAAGAAGCATTGAAAAAAGTTGGTCAGCAATTGGAAAAGGAGGTAGATTACCATCGGTTTTTGCAGTTTTTGTTTTTCAGGCAATGGTTTTCGTTAAAGAGATTATGCCAATTCAAAAGGGGTTCAAATAGTTGGAGATGTTCCCTTGTATGTATCGGGAGAGAGCGCCGATGTGTGGGCAAACACCGATATTTTTCTGCTGGATAAAAACCTGGAACCAATTGAAGTTGGCGGGGTTCCTCCCGATTATTTTTCGGAAAGCGGTCAACTTTGGGGAAACCCGGTGTTCGACTGGCAACGGCTAAAAGAACGTGATTACGATTGGTGGATGGCGCGACTTCATTTTAACCTGAACTTTTTTAACGTAGTTCGAATCGATCATTTTCGTGGACTGGAATCTTACTGGTCGATACCGGCGAAAGAAAAAACGGCAATTAACGGAAAATGGGTTCCGGCGTTTGGGAAAGAAATGTTGAAAAAATTGAAATCACAAGTCGGGGAGTTGCCATTAATTGCTGAAGACCTGGGAATTATAACTCCTGAAGTCGATGCGTTACGTGAAGAGTTTCTTTTACCCGGAATGAAAGTGCTGCAATTTGCATTTACAACCGATGAAACCAACAAAAATTTACCGCATAATTACGGGGAGAATTTTATTGTTTACACGGGTACTCACGATAACAATACCACGCTTGGTTGGTTGCAGACAGTTGATGGGGACGAAAAAAAACTGGCAGATAAATATATTGGCAAATTCGATTTGGAAGGATTGGAAAAGCTGATAGAAATGGCAATGGCTTCGGTGGCAAAAACGGCTATTATCCCGATGCAGGACATTTTGCAGTTGGATGGAAAAGCAAGAATGAACACACCCGGCGTTGCCAATGGAAACTGGGGCTGGCGGTTTCAATGGAACCAACTGAAAATAAAGCAAAAACAATTTTTAAAAGAACTTACTAAGAAATATAACCGGTAATCTTTTTTGAGTACAGGATTCCATCTTTCCCAAAAGATGAAATCCCTTTTTTATATATAGAATATAATTTTACTTATACTCCGCAGGCGGTTTTCGAAAAATACTACCGGAATTTTTGTTATTCAGACGCTTTCCAAAAATCCGGCAATCCTTGTTCGTTTGTTATTATTATTTTTATTCCCGTGAAACCCAGTGACAAAGGTTAACGATTCGAAACGCAGGACTGCCACCCCAGGATTTCAATAAATTTAGTTCTTGTTTGATGAGTTTAGAGTAAAAACACGACTTAGGAGCATAAAAGCAAAAAAAGTTTCTTGCAAATATAAAAAGTTCTATTGATCGGATTTTTAATAATATAAATTGAATAACAGAGACTTATAATGCCACTATATAATTAAATATAAGTGACATGGTAATATACACGTACGTTATGCGCATAGTGGAAAAGAATAAAAATCCTCAATAATATTTTGATTTTATACATCAAAATGTTTACAAACTTGTTAACTTTGCAAAATGACCCGAGAAATAGAATTTTATAAAAACTATTTTATTGACTTCTATATTTCGCTTGACTCGTCGGTTCAAGAAAAAATAGAATATGTGTTTAAAGTGATAAAAACTGTGGACTTAATCCCTCAGAAGTTTTTTAAACATATCGAAAGTACGGATGGACTTTATGAAATAAGAATAAAAGTTGGGTCTGACATTTATCGAGTGTTTTGCTGTTTTGACTCTGGACGGATTGTTGTTTTATTCAACGGATTTCAGAAGAAAAGTCAGAAAACACCAAAGAAAGAAATTGAAAAAGCATTAAAAATTAAAGAGGATTATTTCAAAAATAAAAAAGGAGAAGGAAAATGAAAACAATAAAAGATGCAACAAACTTTGATGAATTATTAGACATCAAATATGGAAAACTTGGGACTGAAAAACGTGATGAATTTGAAATGAAAGCAAAAGCTTTTATTGTTGGAGAAATGATAAAAGAAGAAAGAAAAAAGGCTCATCTCACCCAAGAAGATCTGGCTAAAAAAACAGGGACTAAAAAAAGTTATATCTCGCGACTGGAAAATGGAAAAATTGACATTCAGATTTCTACTCTGTTTAAAATTTTCGAGGAAGGATTAGGTAAAAAATTAGGACTGACAATAAACTGAAAAACAATTAAAATAAACAAAAACTAAAAACTTAGAATCATGAAACATCTAACTTTTCTAATTAGTTTATTATTGTTCACTGGTTTCATTCATGCGAATCATAGTTTTAATCCTTTCGAGACAAATAGCATTGAAGGTTACGATAATTTAACCAGAGTGCAGCCACAGGACAAACATTTCGAAAAAGGAATGGAGTATCTAAAGTCAAAAGAATATGAGGAAGCTATTAAAGAATTTGACAAATCAATTAAACTTAATGCGGAGAATGGAAATGCATATAAGCAAAGGGGAATTGCCAAAGCTGAATTAGTTGGGCAATGTTCAATGTTTAATGCCAAAAGGGCGGAAGGAACTCCAGAGAAAAAGCCTCCATTCAGTAACGATTCAGCAAAAGAAGATTTAAAAAAGGCAAAGGAACTAGGTTGCGAAACAGAAAAGGAAACGCTGTTCATGCTTGGAATAAAACCCGAAGAAATTTAAAAACGACAACTTACAAGTAACCGTTAAACTATCTTATAACTAAGCAATGAATAAACCCGGAAAATTATTAGCGATAAAAATTATTCACACCCTGATCTGGTTGTTTTTTGTAGTTGCAATTTTTTACATTTTATTTTCAGGACTTAGCAACAAAGTCAATACTTTTACATGGATTGCCATTGGTTTGGTTATTGCAGAAGGAGTTGTGTTACTTATTTTTAAAATGTTTTGTCCACTTACAATTTTGGCAAGAAAATACTCGGATTCAACAAAAGATAATTTTGACATTTTCCTTCCAAACTGGTTGGCACGTTATAATAAAATAATCTTCACAACAATTTATATTGTTGGTGTAGTAATCGTTTTAATAAGAATAGGATTCAATCAATAATTAAAAGCTCACTTTAACAACACAACATCACCGCTTTCATAAACTTTTTGGGTTGCTCGGCGTGCAGCCAGTGCCCGGCATCGGGAATATCAACAATAGTTGCATCAGGGTATATTTCTTTGATTAAAACTTCGTCTTCGGGCAAAATATATTTCGAATTCATTCCCCGAATAAAAATGATTGGATAAGATGTTATTGGAATTCGGTCTTCGAGCCAGGTTTTGTTGACTCCACTTACAATTTCATCCAGATGATCATACAAAACTTCAGCATTTACACGCCATTTGTATAATTTGGTTTCTTTGTCTTTGGCTACATTTTTTAACAAGAATTGTCTGATGCGTTCATCGTCAATTTTTTGCGCCATAAAATCATCTACATCGTTTCTTGATTTTACCTGCGTAAAATCAACTTCCATCATTGCAAGCAAAATATTCTGGTGCAGATAATACTGACTATCCTCCTTTACCAACATATAATCTTTGGGTGCAATATCAGCGATAACCAATTTTTCAATTTTTTCAGGATAATCAGCTGCAAACCACATAGCGGTTTTACCCCCCATACTGTGCCCAAGCAATGTCGCTTTTTCAATGTTGTGTTTTTCGAAAAACCCGGCAAGGTCATTTCGCATATCATCGAATGTATGCGTGGCGGCAAATGGTGAGTGTCCGTGATTCCTTAAATCAAGCATATAAACGGTAAACTTTTCAGCCATATGTTTACCAATGTTCATCCAGTTATCCGATGAACCATATAATCCGTGAACAATAACCAATGGCGGACCATTTCCTTCTTTTCTGTAAAACAATTCCAAAATCAAAAAACTTTATACTTTGAACTTTGAACTCCAAACTCTGAACTACTGAAGGCAGTCAAGATATTTCTGAATAGTAGTTTCCAGTCCCAAATACAATGCATCAGCAATTAATGCATGACCTATGGAAACTTCCATTAAATTGGGAATATTTTTATACAAATAATTAAGGTTCTCCAAATTTAAATCGTGGCCTGCGTTAACTCCAATATTCATTTTCTGTGCTGCTTTCGCTGCCTCAATAAACGGCTCAATTGCTTTGTGCCTGTCAATCGGGTACATACTGGCGTAAGGTTCAGTATATAACTCAATCCTGTCGGTTCCGATTTCGGCCGCACCTTCAATTGCTTCTATGTCGGGATCAACAAAAATTGAAGTGCGGATACCGTTTCCCTGTAACCGTGCGATTACTTCTTTCAAAAAACTTAGGTTTTTCCATGTATCCCAGCCATGGTCACTTGTAAGTTGGTTGTGTGTATCAGGAACAAGAGTTGCCTGGTCAGCCTTCACTTCAATAACCATTTTAATAAAATCTTCACTTGGATAGCCTTCAATATTAAATTCAGTAGTAATCAATGGCTTAAGTTCATAAACATCGTGGCGTGTTATGTGCCTTTCATCGGGACGGGGATGTACTGTAATTCCCTGAGCGCCAAACTTCTGGCAATTAATTGCAGCATCTCTGACACTCGGAATCTTACCGCCGCGAGAGTTTCGTAGTGTTGCTATTTTATTTATATTTACACTTAGTCTTGTCATTTTTTGAAAATTTAGTTGCGCAAGTTACAATTTTCAGTTATAATGACCGGAATATAAAATTAAAGTTTTGCTGGCAGAAAAGTTAATATCGGATATAGTTATTTCAGTAAGCAGTGCGGAGAAAGGACAAAAAGCGCTGAACTGGATGGATGTTTTTAGGGTGTCGCATTTACCTGTTGTGGACGATAAGAAATACCTGGGACTGGTTTCCGACAAACTTATCTATGACCTGAATTTGCTTGACAAGCCAATAAAAACTCAACTTGATAAATTAAATACCACGCATGTACATAAGGACCAGCATATTTTTGAAATAGCCATGGTAATGTATAAATTGAAGTTAAGTGTAGTTCCGGTGCTTGATACCGATCACTATTACCTTGGTTCAATTACATTATATGATTTGGCAAGAAAGTTTGCGAATCTTTTTTCGCTCCAGGAAATGGGAGGTGTGATTATTCTGGAAATGAATGTTCAGGATTATTCGCTTTCAGAAATAAGTCAGATTGTGGAAAGTAACGGCATTAAAATACTGAGCTGTTTCCTTGATCGTAAGCCCGGTACATCAAATCTCGATGTAATCCTGAAACTTGATAATGATGAATTATCACCTCTTATACAGACGTTTATGCGATACGATTATGATGTTAAAGCCGTTTACCTCGATCATTCGATGTTAAACGATTTGTATAAAGATCGTTTTGATCAATTCATGAAATTTATGAACATTTAATCTGCGAACATGAAAGTGGCAGTTTTTGGAACATCGGTTTCCAGTGATTTTGTTCCTGTTCTCCAGGAGTTTTTTCAGTTTCTGAAATGGAACCATGTAGATGTTCAAATATTTAAGCCTTTTTATCGATTTTTGAGTGACGAACTAAATGCAGAACCATATTATTCAGGTTTTTTTGAATCACACCAGGATTTTGATCCTGAAAATGAATTTATTTTTAGCGTTGGTGGTGATGGCACCTTTTTGCATTCAGTTATGAATATCCGTAATTTCGATGTACCGGTTGTTGGGGTTAACAGTGGTCGTCTTGGTTTTTTGGCCGATATTTCAGAAAACCAGGTTCAGTCAGCATTATCAAATATTCTTGATCGTAATTATTCAATTGTTGAACGCTCAATGCTCGAGGTGGAATTTTCAGGACAAGATAATCTCGATTTTAATTTTGCTTTGAATGAAATGGCTGTTTTGAAAACTGACACTTCAGCCATGATAAATATTTCGGCTTATCTTGATAAAGAGCTTCTTAATAATTACTGGGCAGATGGTTTGATTATTTCAACTCCAACAGGATCAACTGCCTATTCATTAAGTGTGGGTGGGCCGATATTAACGCCCGATTCTGAGAATTTTGTTATTACTCCGCTGGCTCCTCATAATTTAACGGTACGGCCCCTGGTTGTTCCCGACCATTATGAAATAAAATTGCATGTAAAAGGAAGAGGCACGCAGTTTCTTACTTCGCTTGATTTCAGGTCTGTGGCGGTTGACTTAAACACAACAATTATTGTAAAAAAGGCGAAATTTAAATTAAAAACACTGCAACTTCCTGACCAAACATTTTTTAATACTTTGAGGAATAAACTGATGTGGGGAGTTGATCGTAGAAACTAAAAACGATTGACATTCGCTTATCATTTGCATAAAGCATATTATTTTTACATCAAAAAAATTCATCTGTTCTGATTTTACCTTTTTGAGTTAATTCAGTTTAAATTAAAAATTGTAGAAAAGCTTTTGCCTGTATTTGTTGTATTTATAGCATGTTATCAAATTTTTACTGCCTTAACAATTTTTAATCTTCTTTTGGGTTTTATAATAACATTCAGGTATGTTATTTTCTGAATTATATTACTTTTGTACCTCTTGAAAGCCGTGGTATTTAAGGGGCAAACAGTACAATTTATTTGAAGTTCAGTATGTTATAAATGGTAATTGAAGAAAAAAACCAGGAATTTTTCAGCTATATTCCGGCGAAAACAAGCGGTAAATTTATCTTTAATTATTATGGTCTAAACTGAACGGAAAAGCAGGGATAACCTGCCTGAAACTAATGTTAATTAAACGATTTTGAATACCAACATGAAAAAAATAGCATTGGTGTTTGTAGCAGTTTGGATAACTGTTTCAGGATATGCCCAGAGAACGGCGGACATAGGAATTTGGGGCGGAACTTCATTATATATCGGAGATGTGGATGAGGCGCCGCCACTGGAAACGTTCAATTTAAATTTTGGTGGATATTTCAGATACAATTTCAACGCGAGGGTTGCATTACGTGCTATGATTTTGACAGGTAAAATTTCGGCCGATGGTGTAATTGAAGGTGAACCCTGGTCATTTACTAAAAATGTTCAGGATCTTTCGCTGCAGGTTGAAATTAATTATCTGAAGTACATTTTGGGAGTAAAAAATACCCCATATACAGCTTATATTATGGGTGGATTAGGTGTTGTTTATTATCCCTATGAACTTGATCCGGCAATGATAGCAACATTTAATCCCATGCACCCGATGTTTTATAGTGGGAGACCGTTAGTTAATATTAAGGAATCGGAAATTGCGACGACAATTCCTTTTGGATTCGGTTTTAAATTTAATTTGGGAGAACGCTGGGGTCTTGGAATTGAGTATCAGATGAGAAAAATGTTTTTGGATAAACTGGATAACCTCGATGATCCAATTGCGTTTGTCGACGATGAAGGGAAGGATCATTATTATACCGATCAGTGGCATAATAACGATTGGTCGGGCTACCTGGGAATGCATGTAACGTATAAAATTTATATTGGGAAAAAAGCTTGCCCGGCCTACGAGAGTAAGGAATAGAAATGGAATCAATCAGGAATAAGTTAGATAAAAAAAGAATTCCGAGGCATGTGGCAATTATCATGGATGGGAATGGCCGATGGGCAGAAAAACATGGTAAAGCCAGAATTTTTGGTCATGAAAGTGGCGTTGATTCAGTTCGTTCGGTTGTGGAAGGAGCAGGGGAGATAGGAATAAAATATTTAACACTGTATGCGTTTTCTACTGAAAATTGGGAAAGACCACAAAAAGAAGTGGAAGCGCTGATGGAGTTGCTTGTTCATGCAATTGAGAATGAAACCGAATCGCTAATGAAAAATAATGTAAGGTTATTAGTTATTGGCGATTTAAAGTTGATGCCCGAATTAGTGAGAGAGAAACTTGAAGGATGCATCCGCAGATTAAGTTCAAACACTGGGTTAAGCCTGGTTCTTGCATTAAGTTACAGTTCGAAATGGGAGATTGTTAATGCAGTTAAAAATTTAGTTGAGGATGCAATGAATAAGAAAATAAAGCCAGAAATGATTAATAACAAGCTGTTCGAAGAGTATTTGAACACTGCTCAAATTCCCGATCCTGAACTTTTGATAAGGACCAGCGGTGAGTTTAGGATCAGTAATTTCCTGCTATGGCAAATTGCCTATTCCGAACTTTTCTTTACTGAAAAGTTATGGCCCGATTTCAGGAAAGAAGATCTTTTTGAAGCCGTTTATGATTTTCAAAACAGGGAAAGAAGATTTGGAAAAACCAGCGAACAGTTGATGTGAAAAATAATGTATGTTTAGAATGCAAAAAACTTTAATATTACTCTTTTTATTATTTGTTGTATGGGTTCCGAAAGGATTCTCACAAGAGGCAGATAGTACGAACTTCTCCATTTATTATTCCAGCGCGAAAAAATTAATAATTGCAGATGTGCAGGTAACAGGTATCCGTTATTACGATAAGGATATATTGATTCAGCTTTCCGGATTAAAAGTGGGTGATGAGATACTTGTGCCGGGAGAAAAAATAACGAATGCCATTAAAAAATTATGGCAACAGGGAATGTTTTCTGATGTAAAAATTACAGCAACCAAAATTGTTGGGGATAAGGTTTGGTTAGAAATTTATTTACAAGAGCGACCGCGTCTTTCCGAAATAAATTTTATGGGGGTTTCCAAATCGGAAAAAGATGATATTACAGAAAAAGTTGTTTTACTTAAAGGGATGCAGATTAATGATAATCAAGTAAATAATGCTGAACGTATTATTAAGAATCTATTTCTGGGAAAGGGATTTTTGAATACAACTGTTAATATTATTCAGCGTGACGATACCACGCAGACTAACAGCATAATTCTTGACATTTACGTGGATAAAAAAGAGAAAGTAAAGGTCAATGATATTTTTATTCATGGGAATAAGAATGTTAGCTATGTTACCCTGGAACGCGCCATGAAAAAAACTAATTCACGGACGCTTAGAAATTTCTTTAAAACCAAGAAATTTCTGCAGGAAGAATATACTAAAGATAAAGGGTTGCTTATTGATAAATACAACGAAAAAGGTTATCGTGACGCCATAATCGTTCATGATTCGGTTTATCAGGTTGAGGTGGGAAGAAAAAAGAAACCAAGAGTTGACATCGACATAAATTTGGAAGAAGGAGATAAATATTATTTTGGTGATATTAAATGGGTTGGAAATACGGTTTATCCGTCTGATTATTTAAGTGCAACACTTGGCATTAAGAAAGGCGATGTTTTCAATCAGAAATTATTGGATAAGAGGTTGTTCGATAATGATGAGGGATTGAATAACTTATATCTTGATAAAGGTTACCTGTTCTTTAATTTAGATCCGGTTGAAGTGAACATTAAAAATGATACAATCGATTATGAAATGCGAATGTATGAGGGGAAGCAAGCTACAATTAACGATGTTCGTATTACCGGGAATACAAAAACTAACGAACACGTTGCACGGCGGGAACTTCGCACCTACCCGGGCGATTTGTTCAGTAAATCGCTGTTAATGCGCTCTTACAGGGAATTGGCTCAACTAGGGCATTTCGATCCTGAAGCAATTAATCCTGATGTGCAGCCACATCCTGAAAACGGGACTGTGGATATTGAATACCAGTTACAGGAAAAAGCAAACGACCAAATTGAGCTTTCCGGAGGATTTGGAGCAAAAATGTTTGTCGGTTCTGTAGGATTAAAATTTGCTAACTTTTCTGTTCGGAATATTTTCAATAAAGAAGCGTGGAGACCATTGCCTACAGGTGACGGACAAACTTTAGGTATCCGATATCAAACAAGCGGAAAATATTATCGTACCATCAGTCTTTCATTTATTGAGCCCTGGTTGGGAGGTAAAAAACCAAATTCTTTTTCGGTTTCATTATCTAATCAAAGAATGAATTATAGTGCCAATAAATATTATCAAACTAACCCGTATTACGGAAACAGCTATTCGCCTTACGGTGGTTACGGTGGTTACGGTGGATATGGTGGATATGGTAATTACGATTCCTATTATAACAATTATTATCAATATCAGTATAACTATGCTTCTGAGAATACTGATCAGTCGCAGGATCAGATTTGGTCAACAACTGCACTTGCATTAGGATATGGATATAGATTATCGTTCCCTGACGATTTTTTTACTTTGTACCATGAAGTTTCTTTTGAGCATTACAACCTACAGAATATGGGAAATTACTTTTACTTTCTGGCCGATTCTACAGGGCAGGTTAATGGTACATTTAATAACTTTAGTATAAAAACAGTTTTTAGTCGTAATTCTGTCGATCAGCCCCTTTATCCAAGAGAAGGTTCAAACATTTCGTTGACGCTGAAATTAACTCCGCCATATTCATTATTTAAAAATATTGATTATACTACTGCATCGAATAATGAAAAGTTTAAATGGATTGAATATCATAAGTGGCTATTGAAAGGGCAGTTATATACAGCTTTGTCGAAAAATACAAATCTGGTTCTTCGTACAGGATTCGAAATGGGTTTTGTCGGATATTATAATCGTCACATAAGATCACCGTTTGAAGGTTTTATTGTTGGAGGATCGGGTATGTCGGGATATAATATGTATGGCACTGATTATGTTGCACTACGTGGTTACCAGGACTATAGTCTAAGTAGAACTTCAGGATCAAGCATGTATTCGAAATTCGCAATGGAATTACGTTACCCTGTTGCCTTAAAGCCAAGTGCAACAATTTATGCTTTAACGTTTCTTGAAGGAGGAAATGCCAACGATGAATTTAAGAATTTTAATCCGTTTAAGTTGTACAGGTCTGCAGGCGTTGGTGTTAGAATATTTCTTCCTATGTTTGGTTTGTTGGGAATTGACTGGGGTTATGGATTTGATCAAGTTCCGGGTAATCCGGGTGCCAACGGTTCTAATTTCCATTTTGTAATGGGGCAGGAGTTCTGATAATAATATTTTGGCATAGTATGTGATATTTGGTTTTAGTTAGGGAAAATAAATTGAAATGAACGAGTCTTGATTGATCAGGACGAGTTCTGTGTCTGCCGATGATGCAGGCAACTTATACATAAAATAAGTAAACAATTTGAATAAGATGAAAAAGTTAGTTTTTGTATTATTAATAGGATTTGCAATAAGTGCTCAGGCACAGAAATTTGCTTTTATTGATACGGAATATATACTTGAAAACATTCCGGCTTATACTGCAGCACAAGATCAATTAAATCAGTTATCATCACAGTATCAGAAAGAACTTGAATCAATGCATTCCGAACTGGAACAGATGTACAGTGACTTTCAGGCCGAGAGTGTGTTACTCTCGGATGATATGAAAAAAAAACGTGAAGATGTAATCGTTACCAAAGAAAAAGATTATAAACAATTACAACGGAAATATTTTGGCCCTGACGGTGACTTATTTAAAAAACGACAAGGGCTGATCAAACCGATACAAGATGATATTTTCAATGCTGTTCAGGAGATCTCGAATGATGGTGGATACGCGGTTATTTTTGACAAAGCGGGTGGGACAACCTTGTTTTTTACAAATCCTCGTTACGACTTAAGCGATCAGGTTCTTGAAAAGCTTGGATATAAATAATTAATACTATATTTGTCACCAAAAAAATTAACATTACATTGATTATGAGAAATTTAATGAAATTTAGTGCTGTTTTACTTTTCGTGGGTGTAACAGCATCGGTAAATGCTCAAACGCTGAAATTCGGCCATATTGATATGAATGCACTTATGCAGGTTATGCCTGAAAGAGCCACTGCAGAAACCACATTTAATAAATTCCAGAGCGACCTGGGAGATGTTTATAATGATTTGCAAAAGGATTATCAAACAAAATTGGATGAGTTCGATAAACTGGGTGCTGATGTTACGGAAGTTAAAAGAAATGCAAAAGTGACTGAGATTCAAGATTTGTCGCAACGCATACAAAATTTCCAAGAATCGACTCAGAAACAATTGCAGGATAAACAAACCGAGCTTATGAAACCTATTTATGATAAAGCTTTGAAAGTTATTGAAGAAGTTGCAAAAGAACAAGGTTTAATTTATGTATTCGATGCAAATAGTGTCCTCTATAAATCAAATCAAAGCGTGGATATTCTTCCATTGGTAAAACAGAAGCTTGGAATTCAGTAGAAAACTAAATTATAGATATGAGCCATCCGCCAGCAGACGGGTGGTTTTTTTTGCCTAAAACATTCAATTTTATTGTTTTCATTGGGATTTACAATTATATTTAATGGCTTGGAATAAATGAAAAGGCAAATAAATATGGCAGCTGTAGAAATAAAACCGGAAAGTGAATTTAAAGTTCCTGAAAATACGTTTCTTTTTGAAATTGCGTGGGAGGTTTGTAATCAGGTTGGGGGCATTTACACGGTAATCCGTTCCAAAGTTCCTTCGGTGATCAGCAAATGGGGACACGATAATTATTGTTTGATTGGCCCTTATTTTGCTGAACAGGCTGCTGCTCATTTTGATCCTGCAACTGACTTTTCAACGCCCATTGGTAAGGCGGTTTTAAAATTACAGGAACGTGGTTTTGATGTTCATTACGGACAGTGGATTGTTTCCGGTAGGCCCAATGTGGTGTTGTTTAATCCATATTCAGTTTATGATAAACTGGGAGAAATAAAACATTTCTTGTGGCAGGATTACAATATTTCAGTGCCGGGTGGTGATGAACTTCTTGATAAAGTATCAGCATTTGGGTTTCAGGTAAAAGAGTTTTTCTATTATTTGTGTAGTTCAGGCTTTGCAGAAAGAAATATGATCGCTCATTTTCATGAGTGGATGGCTGGCTTACCAATTCCCGGAATTCGTAAGGGAAATTTGAATATTAAAATTGTCTTTACAACTCATGCCACGCTACTGGGTCGTTATCTTGCTATGAACGACCCGCAATTTTACGATCATTTGCCATTTTACAATTGGGAGAAAGAGGCTGTAAATTTTAATGTAAAACCAATAGCAGAAATTGAAAGGGCTTCTGCTCACGGTGCACATGTTTTCACTACTGTTAGTGAAATTACAGGGAAGGAATGTACCTATTTATTAGGGCGTACACCGGATATGATTTTGCCAAATGGTTTAAATATTGAGCGTTTTGAAGCTTTGCACCAGATACAGAACCAGCATGTTAACTTAAAAGATCAGATTCATAATTTTGTAATGGGACATTTCTTTCAGAGCTACTCATTTAACCTGGATAAAACATTGTATTTTTTTACTTCAGGAAGATATGAATATCATAATAAAGGTTTTGATCTGACGTTAGAAGCACTTGCAAGGTTGAATTACAAAATGCAGCAGGCTAAAATGGATGTAACCGTTGTTTTCTTTTTTGTCACTAAGCGACCATTTTATTCCTTCAATCCAGAAGTTTTACAATCAAAGGCGCAAATTGAAGATGTTTGGCGCGCCTGCGAAGAAATTAAAGAACAGGTAGGAAAACGTCTTTATACGCACATTACATCGGAAGATGGGCCTTATGAATTCCCGGATCTTAGAGCAATGGTTGATGATTATTTAAGATTAAAATTACGCCGGAATATTCAAAGTTGGAAAACCAAACGGTTACCTAAAATAATTACGCATACTTTGCATGATGACAAAACGGATGAAATCCTTAATTTTTTGCGTACAGCAAATCTTGTAAATAACCGACACGATAAAGTAAAAATCGTTTATCATCCTGATTTTATTTCAACCTCAAATCCGCTTTTCCGAATGGATTATTCTCAGTTTGTTAGAGGTTGCCATCTTGGAATTTTCCCCAGTATGTATGAACCGTGGGGATATACACCACTGGAATGTCTTGCAAGCGGTTTGCCATCAGTAACCAGTGAATTGGCGGGGTTTGGCGATTATGTTGTGAACAATATACCTGATCATGATGAAAGAGGGATGTACATTATTAATCGACATGGAAGAAGTTTCTTTGATGCTGCGGAAGATTTGTCAAATATCATGTTCAAATTTGCTCAAATATCGCGTCGTGAAAGAATTTCTTTTCGGTATAAATGTGAGGAATCATCATTGCATTTCGACTGGTCAAACCTGGGAAAATATTACGATAAAGCATACAACCTTGCAGTTCAACGTTAATTAAAAGTCATGGATCATTCTCCCATTGGTGTTTTTGATTCAGGTTACGGTGGATTAACCGTTTTAAAGGAATTAGTCAAAACTTTACCTGAATATGATTTTTTATATTTTGGTGATAATGCACGAACACCATACGGTACACGTTCATTCGATGTAGTTTACGAATATACATTACAGGCTGTAAAATATCTTTTTAGCAAAAACTGCCAATTAATAATAATTGCATGTAATACAGCGTCTGCAAAAGCTTTGCGAAATATCCAACAACTCGATTTACCCAAAATGGCTCCTGACAGGAGGGTGCTGGGAGTAATTCGCCCAAGTGTAGAAAAAGTTGCCGAAATAACGAAAAACGGACATGTAGGAGTTTTGGGAACGGTTGGAACTGTGGTTTCGGAATCGTATCCAATTGAATTGGAAAAATGGTCTGACGGGCATGTAAAATCAACGGTTCAGGAAGCCTGCCCAATGTGGGTGCCAATTGTGGAAAACAATGAAATTAATACAGAAGGTGCAGATTATTTTGTTCGTAAAAATATTCAGAATATTTTTAAAAAAGATGCTGAACTGGATACTTTGATTTTGGGGTGTACACATTATCCACTATTGCTTGAGAACATTCGGAAGTATCTGCCCGAGAACATTAATATTCTTGTTCAGGGCGAAATTGTTGCTGAAAAGCTGCATGATTATTTAAAAAGACATCCGGAAATTGAAAATAAATTATCTAAAAATGGAAAGATTCATTACCAGACGACTGAATCAGTTGAAAATTTTGAAGAGAAAGCTGCACTTTTTATGGGGCAGCCGGTAAAAGCTGAACATGTTCATTTATAAATCAACACAACGTAATTTAAAATTAACTCCAAAGGTTTTCAGGATAGTCACCATTATCAATTAATGCGCGCAATTTTTCGATAACGAATGGTTTATCTTCTTTGTAGGTAACTCCAAACCAGGGAGATTCAGTTTGCAATACTTTAACTGTTGCCTGCTTTTCAGAAATCATATCGAAAACTACCGAAGGAATATATATTTCCGATTTTGGTTCATGGATATGAGCTTTCAAAAATTCGACAAACTTTTTTTCCAGCATTTTGAAAATTGCTGGCTTAAAGCCCCAGTTATTCATTGACGCGCTTTCATACCCGGTAAGCAGTTTCTCGCTGCCGTCATTTTCCAAAGAAATAACTTTATCATCTCTTTTTATGATTTTTATTGTTTCAACAATTTTTATGAGGTTATCATTTTTATCCACATCGCATATTCCACGGGAAACCGATCCATGTTCTGATAAAGTTTCATTTAACCTGTACCCAACCATTGCAAATTCAGTTTCGTTTTCTGAAGTCGTTAAAAAGTCAGCCATTGCTTTGTAAGCATTAAACCCGTAAAAATCGTCAGCATTTAATGCGCAGAAAGGTTCTTTAATAACATCTTTTGCAACAAGAATTGCGTGTGCAGTTCCCCACGGTTTTTCACGGCCTTCCGGTAAACTAAAACCTTCTGGCAACATATCAAGTTCCTGGAAAACATATTCTACCTCAATTTTGTCTTTTAGTTTTTTATCAAATTTTTCCCGAAAAGCATCAGCAAAACTTTCCCGAATTATAAATACTATTTTCCCAAAGCCGGCCCTGATAGCATCGTAAATTGAATAATCGATTATTGCTTCTCCATTTGGGCCAACCGGTTCAACCTGCTTAAGTCCCCCAAAACGGCTTCCCATACCTGCTGCCAGTATTAGTAATGTTGGTTTCATTTTAAAGTATTTTATTTTGGTAAAAGTAAAATCATAATTTTTCCCGGCAAGCTCAACGGTGCAAAAAATTATGGTGTCCAGCTTCTGATTTTGTATCCCTTAACGGCATAAAAAAGAATAATCAAATAACCTGGAATCATAATCCAATAAGCGTTTTGAGCCCCGAACAAGTCGGAAAGTGTTCCCCACAACAAAGGTAAAATAGCCCCGCCTGAGATGGCCATAATTAATAACGCGGAACCGGTTTTAATAAATTTGCCAAGATTATGAAGGGCCAGTGGCCAGATAGCTGGCCAGACTATAGCGTTTGAAAGGCCAAACAAAGCAACAAAAATTACAGAAGTAAATCCGGAAGTAAAAATAGCCCCGATAGCAAAAAGAATTCCAAGAATTGCCGAAACCTTAAGCGCAAATTGTTGGCTGATAACTTTAGGAATCAAAACAATTCCCAGGATATATCCCAAAACCATCGTGGCCATGGTGTAAGATGTAAAAGCTTTTGCCTTGTCCATTGCTATTCCCAGTGACAACCCGTACCTGATAATTGTATCGCCTGCAATGACCTCGACTCCAACATAAAAGAATAATGCAATCACACCGAGAATCAGATGCGGGTATCCCAAAATATTCTTTTTTGTTTCAATTTTATCGCCATTAATATCTTCATCTGATTCCATTTCAAGTTCTGGCAGTCTAGATAAACGTATAATAATCCCAAGTATGAATAAAACAATTGTCATTACGATATAAGGATTTATAACCCGTCGTGCTAACCCGTCAAGAGCAATAGTTTGATCTGCCAGATTCATTGTGGAAAGATTGGCAATAAAAGCATCTCCGTCATTTAAAATGTAATAGGCCAAAATCAGTGGTGCTACTGCTCCTGCGGCTTTATTGGCTATTCCAAGAATACTTATTCTCCTGGCTGCACTTTCCTGCGGCCCCATAATGGTTACATATGGGTTTGAAGCTGTTTGTAGAATGGCAAGCCCTGTTCCCATTACAAAAAGGCCAATGAGAAAAATGGCATAAGTTCGTATCATTGCTGCCGGGATAAAAATCAACGTTCCGGCAGCCATAACCCAAAGACCGACCATCATTCCGTTTTTTAAGCCGGTTCTTTTAAGAATCCACGAAGAAGGGAGCGCCATAATTGTATAAGAAATATAAAAAGCAAAAGCTACAAATAAGGCCTGGAAGTCTGATAACTGACAGGCAATTTTAAGGTAAGGAATAAGAATTCCGTTTAACCAGGTAACAAATCCAAAAATGAAAAATAACGAACTGATGATGACCATCGGGAAGAAATACGATTTTTTAGTATTCACAGCGATGCTTGGTTTTGTATTCATTCTTTTCTTATTTCTTTATAACGAATAAATCTAATGATTAATCATGATAAGAAAGAATAATGAATTACAAAAAAACAGCCTCTTTCCAAGCGTTGTCCAATTATTTAAAATAAGAATTTAACGGGTAATAAAATGCAAATCTTTATTTATACCAGCTGGCATACATTTCATAGGCTTTTGCGATGCGCAGAACTTCACCATTTAAAAGCTCGGGGCTAATGTCTTTTACCTTTTTTGCTGGTATCCCGGCATAAACACTACCTGATTCAACAATTGTACCTTTTGTAACAACCGAGCCAGCAGCAACAATCGAATTACTTTCAACAACTGCGTCATCCAAAATCACGGCATTCATCCCGATCATTACGTTGTCTTTTAAAGTACAACCATGCACAATTGCACCGTGGGCGATAGTAACATTATTTCCGATATTCGTAGGCGATTTTTGATACGTGGCATGAATTACAACATTATCCTGAACATTGGTGTTATTTCCAATTTTGATATAATGAACATCGCCACGCAAGACAGCATTGTACCAAATACTGCAATTATTCCCAATTTCCACATCTCCGATAAGTGTAGCTGTTTCAGCAAGAAAGCACCCTTCTCCAATTATAGGGCTTTTGCCTTTTAATGTTTTAATTAATGCCACTATCTATAATAATTTTAAATTGGTTTCAAATATATTAAAACCTGTAAATAATTGTATATGTCTTTACTAACTTGTTAAATAATGGTTATTTTTGCTCTGAAAAATTATGTGAATAGAGGAAAATTAATCGATTTCAAAAATTATAGATTTGTATTTTTGAGATCGGTTTTCTTTTGAAATGAAATTATTTAAAAATAAAAAGTAATTAAATGAAAGACGCAAAAGTCATCGAACTGGAAGAAGTGGCAATTCGGTTTTCCGGAGATTCTGGAGATGGAATGCAGCTTACCGGTACACTATTTTCGGATGCTACAGCGTTGTTGGGAAATGATATTTCCACTTTTCCCGACTATCCTTCCGAAATTAGGGCACCCCAGGGAACTGTTGGAGGTGTTTCAGGATTTCAGGTTCAGTTTGGTCGTAAGCAAATTAATACTCCCGGCGATTTTGCTCATGTATTAATTGCCATGAATCCTGCTGCGGTAAAAGCCAATGCTAAATTCATGAATCCGGGAGGAACAATTATTTATGATTCTGATTCATTCCATGAAAAGAATTTACAGAAGGCAAAATTTGAAACGGACGATCCTTTTACGGAGTGCAATCTGCAAGACTTTTTTAAAATTCCGGTACCCATTTCTTCGCTTACAAAAGAAAGTTTAAAAGAATTTGGGTTAGATAATAAAAGTATTCTTCGAAGCAAGAATATGTTTGCACTTGGTTTGGTTTGCTGGATGTTTAACAGGCCTCTTACCTATATAGAAGAATTTTTAAAGAATAAATTTGGCAAAAAGCCTTTGGTTGCTGAATCGAACATTAAGGTTTTGCACGATGGTTTTAACTATGGGATGAACATGCAGCACATGACTCCAAGCTATATGGTTAATCCGGCAAATATTGAAAACGGTACCTACCGAAATATAAATGGAAACCATGCAACTGCCTGGGGATTATTGGCAGCTGCTGAAAAATCTGGTCTGGAATTATTTATTGGTTCTTATCCAATAACTCCCGCAACTGATATTTTACAAGCGTTAGCTGATAGAAAAGATTTGGGAGTAAAATCATTTCAGGCTGAAGATGAAATTGCTGGAATAACATCTGCCTTGGGTGCAGCCTTTGCCGGCGATTTGGCGGTTACTACAACTTCCGGTCCGGGACTGGCTTTAAAAGGTGAAGCTATTGGATTAGCTGTAATGGCAGAACTTCCGCTTGTTGTTGTGAATGTTCAACGTGGCGGTCCTTCAACTGGTCTTCCTACAAAAACAGAGCAATCAGACTTATTACAGGCATTATATGGAAGAAATGGTGAAAGTCCGGTTGTTGTTCTTGCAGCAAGTACTCCTTCCGACTGTTTCTGGTATGCGTTTAAAGCGGCTAAAATTGCGTTGGAAAGAATGGTTCCTGTGATTTTGTTAACAGATGGATTTTTAGGAAACGGAAGTGAACCATGGAAAATTCCGCAAATGTCGGAGTTGCCTGAAATAAAGCCACGCATAGCGAAAAAGGCAGATGGATATTTGGCATATAGTCGTGACCCGGAAACGTTTGCCCGTGAATGGGCCTTCCCAGGAATGGAAGGTTTTGAACACCGCATTGGTGGTTTGGAAAAGAACAGCTCAGGAACAGTAAGTCATGATCCGGATAATCATCAGTTAAACACTGATATTAGGGAAGCAAAAGTTCAGCGAGTAGTTGATATGGTGCCTGATTTGGAAATTTGTGGCGATGATGACGGCGATGTTTTGGTTGTTGGCTGGGGTGGAACTTACGGGCATTTGATCAGTGCTGTAAGAGAATTACGTAAAGAAGGTAAAAATGTAAGTCTGGCTCATTTTAATTACATAAAACCCCTGCCTAATAATACAAAAGAAGTATTCAGCAAATTCAAAAAAATTATTGTTTGTGAGTTGAATATGGGACAGTTTGTAAGTTACCTACGCGACAGATTACCGCAATTTACATATTACCAGGCGAACAAGGTTAAAGGATTGCCATTTACTGTTAATGAGTTGAAACAGAGTGTTTATAAATTATTGGAGGACTAAATCATGACTGATTTACAATATACAGTTAAAGACTTTAAAAGCGAAAATGAAGTTCGTTGGTGTCCGGGATGTGGTGATTATGCCATTATGAACGCCGTTCAGCGTACAATGGCTGATATGGGAGTTCCACACGAAAAATTTGCAGTAATTTCAGGAATTGGTTGTTCTTCACGATTCCCGTATTATATGAGTACTTATGGTTTTCATACGATACACGGAAGAGCGGCTGCCGTTGCTTCGGGTGTAAAACTTGCTAATCCTGAGCTGAGCGTTTGGGTTATTACTGGTGACGGTGATGCATTGGCAATTGGTGGAAACCATTTTATTCATCTTATCAGGAGAAATATTGATATTAACCTGATTTTGTTTAATAACCGGATTTACGGTTTGACGAAAGGACAGTATTCTCCAACTTCTGATCGGGGAGTAAAAACAAAAACATCTCCTTTTGGAACAATTGAAGATCCGTTTGTGCCCGGACAATTGATAATTGGCGCTCGCGGGACTTTCTTTGCACGTACAATCGACAGTAATTTGAAACTTAGCCAGTCGGTATTTGAAGCAGCTGCAAAACACAAAGGAACTTCTGCCGTTGAGGTTTTACAAAATTGTGTGATTTTCAATAACGGAATTCACGATGCGATTACCGATCCGGCTCATCGCGCTGAAAGACAGCTAATACTTGAGCATGGAAAACCGATGGTTTTTGGTGAAGAAAATGAAAAAGGATTAATCTTTGACAAGGGTAAACTTAAAGTTGCTATCATTGGTAAAAACGGAGTGACACTTGACGATATCCTGGTTCATGACGCCATGGAACAGGACCCAACGCTGCACATGGCGCTTATTAATATGAAACTACCTGATTTCCCTGTAGTATTTGGTGTAATACGAAGTGTCCCCGGATTGGTTTACGACGTTGAAATGGTAGCTCAGATTAATCAGGTTAAGCAAAACCGTAAAATTACTTGTGTTGATGATCTGTTAAAATCAGGAAATACATGGGAAGTTACAGGAAATGAACCGGTCAAAAACAAGGAGTGTCCAAAATCTACAGTGAAGTAAGATTCATGAAAATGATATTTTGTAGGCCCTGTATTATACAGGGCCTTTTTTATGTTCGTTTATTTGAAAATATTTTTGATCCCAATCACTGGCATATTTTCTAACGACTGGAACGCATTTATTAAACCAACCTTGAAAAATTTGTAGAGACTATCGTGCGTAATTCTTTGTGTAAATATTTTACCTTCTTTCAGTAATTTGGCTCTTTGTGTTCCAGGGAGTAAAACCGTATCGGGAGTCCACCAGTTTTTGCCATCAAAAAAAATGGGATTGGCAGTGTAACTATCAGTAACGCAATTATTTTTTACAATTAAAATATCATCGCAATTTTCTCTTTTTTCGAAAAGTTGGGTTAAATGTTGCCGATTGTTGTATTTAAACTGATAATCAATGGTTTCATCATATACCAGTTTTAAGCTTTCAACTTTTCTGAGTTGATGGGGGAGAAATTCAACTTTTTCGATTTTGTTAGAATAAGTTACCCTACAGCGAAAAATACCCGATTTACAAATGTCAGGGATTGATATAATTTCTTCAAGTAAAAGTATCTTATCTGTTCCAAGATACTCCTTCCTGGAACGATTGAAACGATCCTGATGGAACTCCAGATTAAGAAGTTTTCCATCCTCGCATTTTATGGTCTCAAATAATTGGGACATAAACTTTTTTCAGCATTTCTTCATATTCTTTCTCGGCATCACTTAAAAATGTAATTCCACCGCCGCTTTTGTAAATTAGTTTTCCATTATCTGTTTCAATGAAACGGATTAACACACAACTATCAAGGTTCATTCCATCGAAAATACCGAAAATACCTGTATAATATTCCCGGTCATAATTTTCTGTTTCATCGATAATTTGCAGTGTTTTCTTTTTTGGTGCTCCGGTAACCGAACCTGCAGGCAACATCATTGAAAGCATATCGCCAATATTTTCGGTATAATTTTCAGGAAGATCTCCGGAAATCTCGGAACTTACCTGCCACAAATTTCGATTGTTGGCATTAACCTGACTTAAAAACCGGAACTTTTCAACGGTAACATTTTCAGCGACCAAACTCATGTCATTTCTGATCAAATCAACAATTGTATTGTGTTCGGCAATTTCCTTGGTATCTTCCATTATTTGTCGGCTGGCATTTTCAACAGAAGCATCAATAGTGCCTTTCATCGGGTAGGAATAAATTTTACCGTTCCTGATTTTGATGAATGTCTCGGGAGAAAAGCAGACAAAATTATTCCTGTAGAAGATTTTGTATAGCGCAGTGCTGGAATAAAATATTTCTTCCAGTGTAAGATTGGTTTCAACAAGCGTTGGTTGTGTTAAATTCAGAAGGTATGTATTGCCGTTGTGTATTGCCTTTTGCACTTTATCGAATCTCTTCTTAAAATCAGCAAAACTAACTGGCTGGGTTTCCCATTTCTGAAGCAAAGTTAGTCCTTTGCTATTTTCTAATCTTTTGCTTTGAGGTATCGACCAGAAAATATTTTTATCAGGCTGACCTAAAGGGAAAATAATGGGCTTTTTGCCCTTGTAATCAATAAGAAACCCAAACGGAATTCTCTTTCTTCCCCAATCATTCATTTGTTTTATAATTGCAGCTTCAGGTTTCATTTCAGCACGTAAAGGTAAAAAAATTGTTCTCTATAATTTGACCTGAAACTTTCGGGTAATCCCACTCAATATTTTTATTTTTACAAAAAATATGGCGAGAATGGATATTGCATCAAATATTTCAGAAATAAAATCGAAAATACCAAAAAGCATAAAACTGGTTGCAGTTTCGAAAACCAAACCAAACGAAGATATTCTGGATGCATACCATTCCGGGCATAAAATATTTGGCGAGAACAAAGTTCAGGAACTGGTTCGAAAATATGAGGAACTTCCGAAAGATATTGAATGGCATTTTATTGGGCATCTGCAAACTAATAAGGTGAAATTTATCGCGGCGTTTGTTTCTCTTATTCATGGCGTAGATTCGTTCAAGTTGCTGAAAACAATAGATAAAGAAGCTGTAAAACATAATCGTGTAATTTCATGTCTTTTGCAGTTTCATATTGCAACAGAATCCACTAAATTTGGTTTTTCGCTGCCTGAAGTAAAGACTATTCTTGAGTCAGATGATTTCACAAAACTTAAAAATGTAAAAATTACCGGTATAATGGGAATGGCAACATTTACTGATAAAGAGGACCAGGTTAGAAGTGAGTTTAAAAAACTAACCCAAATTTTTAAAACACTAAAGAGTGATTATTTTGGGGATTCTGAAGTTTTTACTGAAATTTCAATGGGAATGTCGGATGATTACCCGATTGCGATTGAGGAAGGCAGCACTATGATTCGGATTGGCAGTAAAATTTTTGGAGAAAGAAATTATTAAGAAAAATAAAAATCAACTGAAAAAACTAATTATGGCAAATTTGGAAACAACATATCTTGGATTAAAACTTAAAAATCCATTAGTAGCAGCAAGTTCAGGGTTGACCAGTTCAGTAGAAAAAATCAGGGAATTGGAAAATGCAGGTATTGGTGCAGTGGTTTTAAAATCCATTTTTGAGGAACAGATCAATAACGAGGTTACAAGTATGTTGGCGAAAGAAAGCCAGAATGCTGATTATCCGGAGGCAGTTGATTACATTAAAAATTACCTACGCGATAATACGATTAAAAAGCACCTTGAATTATTAACGGAGGTAAAGAAAAAAACAAACATTCCTATTATCGCAAGCATAAACGGTATTACATCTTCGGAATGGACAACATTTGCCAAAGATTTTCAGGAAGCCGGAGCAGATGCAATTGAGTTGAATATTTTTTATGTACCGGTTGACCGTCATGAAAGGCCGGGAATGGTGGAACAACTTTATTTTGATGTCTTGAAAAAAGTAAGACTGGAAGTATCAATACCAATTTCAGTGAAATTTGGCGTTCACCATAGTAATATTATTGGGATGGCCGAAAAAATGAAGGGTAACGGAGCGTCAGGAATCGTGATGTTCAATCGTTTTTATGAACCTGATATTAATCTTGAAACACTTGAAATTACTTCCTCCGAGGTATTTAGTTCTCCTTCTGATATTCGCAGAACATTGCGTTGGGTTGGATTGGTTTCATCCGCCGTGCCAAAACTCGATATAGCTGCTTCAACTGGTATTCACGATGGTAGCGCTGTGTTAAAACAACTATTGGCCGGTGCAACTGTTGCACAGCTTTGTTCCACACTTTATATTAACGGATCTTCAATAATTCCGGGAATGATTAAGGACATGACCGAATTTATGAAAGTATGGAACTTTAAACGATTATCCGATTTTAGAGGCCGGTTATCATACAAAAATATTCCTGATCCACTTCTATATGAACGTTCACAGTTCATGAAATACTTTTCGAACCGGAAATAAAAATGATAAAAATTTGGCTGACTTTCTTTTTAGCTAGTATTGTAATTAATGCATTAGCCCAAACAGATACAGTACATTTTGAACTAAAAATTCGTTATGGAACGGAAGATAATCGCACCTCATTTTGTTCCGATTCTGTAAAAGCTGCTCCTTTCATTTTTATTGAAGGAGATGACTTTAATGAAAATAACGAAGGAATCAGAATTTCAATTGCTAATTACAAAAAGAACGAAGATGTCTTGGTTTATCATGGAAATAATAAATTTACTCCAATCTGGAATTCCACTTACGGTTATCTAGAGATTACAGGAATTGGAACAGCACTGGAATATCAGCAGGCAGTTAAAGAAGTATATTACAAGAATATTAATTCAGTTCCAAATTTAGATGACAGATATATTACAGTCACATTAAAAGATGCTGATTATCTTCCTGCAACGCAGCATTTTTATAAGTATATCCCAAAACTAGATATTACATGGAAAGAAGCGCGCGATTCAGCTTTAAAAATGACATACAACGGGCTGCAAGGGTATTTGGCGACGATAACTTCGGCAGTTGAAAACGATTTCATATGGTCAAAAATTGATGGGGTTGGATGGATTGGTGCAAGCGACGAAGAAACGGAAGGAGTTTGGAAATGGGTAACTGGCCCTGAGCAAGGAACTCAATTCTGGCAAGGAAATAACATTAATGGATATCCTGTGAATGGCAGATTTTCATATTGGTCAGAAGGAGAACCAAATAATCTGTACACCGATGTCAATAATGGTGTGGGCGAGGATTATGCCCACATTAATCAGAATCCTCAAAGAAAAATAAAAACGTGGAATGACTTACGGAATAGTGGTGATGGCCCGAATTCTCAATACTATCGTCCTCAGGGCTTTGTCGTAGAATTTGGTGGGACGGAGGGAGATCCGGAATTACAACTATCAGCAACATCAATAATTGAAATACAAAAAATAGCTTTTTCTGATCAACGTGATTTTGAGATTTGTTTGGGTGATAGTATCAGGTTAAATAATATTCAGATATCCGGATCAAGTAATTATACATGGACGCCTGATGAGGGTATGAGTGATGCAAATATTTATAATCCGTTAGTTTCTCCAACTCAAAATATAACATATAAGGTAATTGGTGAATTAAAAAGTTGCGTTTCAGAAGCCGAATTTAAAGTTCAGGTCAATCCAATTCCAGTTTCGGAGTTAGATGATATAAATGTTGTTTGTAAAGGGAGTTCAATTACTCTAAATCCAGGTGAACATACTTCGTATTTATGGTCAAATGGTGAAACGGGGCAAACAATTACTGTTTCAGAAGAAGGGTCATATTCGGTTAAAATTTCAAATGAATTTGGTTGTAAACAAAATGTGGAGACGGCTGTGGAATTTAGTAAACGTCCGGAATTGAATTATAAGGAATTGGATAATTTGGTTTGTGGATCAAAACAACAAGAACTAAATCTATCTTTTGAAAGTGGTGACGCAACTACACTTTTGTATGCCTTACAGCCAAATGTTCAGATTTCTAATGAATCAACACTGTCACCATTTATTCAGGTTGATGAATTTGGTGTGTATAGTTTTAAAATGGACATGGTTGATGCAATAGGCTGTGAATTTGCAGACACCATTAATATTGAATTTCATAATCAGCCAACCGCGAAATTTCAGATTGACGATGCAACTTGTGCGGGTTATAATTTGCAGCTTGAATACAAGGGAGAAACTTTTGAAGATGCAACATTTAACTGGTATTCAAACGACTCATTATTTCTCTCCGGGATAAATGAAAGTGCAATAGAAATTCCTTTAGGATATGGAACTCTTAATCGGTCAGTCGGACTCAAGATAAACGAGCAAGGTTGTATTGATTCATTGAAAATACCTGTTACAGTTAAACCCATACTTGATTTTTGGGCAGAACCAGCTGAAGGTTGTACACCGTTAAATGTTTTGTTTAACTATTCTTCTACCGAGCCTGTTAGTGAATTCAGCTGGGAGTTTGGTGATGGCGGTATTTCTTCTGTTGACAAACCGGAGCACCTTTATCAGAATTTAACTACAACCGATATAAACTTTGATATTTCATTGAAAATTGTTTCGTCTGAAGGATGCGAAAATACAGGGACATTAAGGGGTCTGGTGACTGTTCATCCAATTCCAACCATTGATTTTGATTTTTCTGAGGATGAATGTTACAATGAGCTTGCATCATTAAATTACATCGGATCTGCATCTGATGAAGCTACTTTTTTATGGGACCTTTCTGATTTTGCCCCAAACGAAATAGTAGTTTCACCTGGCAACACAAAAGGACCTTTTGAATTTAAACGAAGTTCTGAACCTACCGCTGATATTGGTTTACAAGTAACAACAAAATATGGGTGTAAAACAGATTCGATAGTAAAAACATTTAGTCGTAAACCGGTTATTAGGGCAGAAATGGGTAATAGTGAAGGGTGCCCGCCACTTGAAGTCAATTTTTTGGCTGAAACTTTAGATGATGTAGATCAGGTACAATATTTCTGGGACTTTGGCGATGGAAATACCGATCAGGGAGAAACAGTTAAAAATATTTATACACAATCCGGTTCCGGGTTTCCGGTTCGCTTGACAGCACTTTCTTCATTAACGGGATGTAGAGATACTTTCGAGATTGCCGGGAAAGTAAATGTTTTTTCACAGCCAGTTGCCAAATTTGATGCCATTCCAAATACAGCATTAATCAGCAATCCAATTATTCAATTCGAAAATCAAAGCACTGAGGCAAATCAATATGAGTGGGATTTCGATGATCAATCTGTTATATCTGGATCGGAAAGTCCTGAACATTTATATTCCGGGATTGGACTTTATAATGTGAAATTAACGGCACTGAATGATTTGGGTTGCAGAGATACAACTGTTCACCAGGTTTCGGTTTCGTTTGATCAGATTTTTCCACCAAATGCTTTTTCGCCAAATGCCCAATTGGAAGAAGACAGGGAATTCAGAATACATTCAGTGGGAGTTCAGAACGAAGGATACCAGTTGTTGATCTTCAACCGCTGGGGAGAAACTTTCTTTGAATCGAATAGCCAAAATTCAGGCTGGAATGGGAAAATGAAAAATGGGAATTTTGCACCGGCTGGGTGTTTATACATGGGTGATACAATATTTAGATATATTGGGTAAAAAACATAAACAACAGGGAACCGTTACTTTGTTATTCTGAAAATTCATAACTAGCTCTAAATCATTGGAATTAAAAGTTTATCCCGTATAGGTACAAGTGGCTTTTGTCCAATAAAAAAGGTGACCGAAATTTCATGCGAACCGTAACTATAGTTTGAAAGTTTTGAAAGCGTCAAATCAAAGCTATATCCAAACTGGAATTTTTCACGCGCAAAACCGGCTAATAATATAATTGCATCAGGGCGTATATCAATATTATTTCTGAACCAACTACCGAATAGAAATGATTTCTCAATCATATAAATGCCGAGATTTAATTGTTTGAAACTGCCTTGTTGCTGGTATAAAATATTTGGCGAAATTGTGTATTCACGGGAAAGAAGTCCATGATGAAGTTTTCGCGAACGCGCTCCAACATGCAATGTTACTTTTACTGGTAGATCACCTTTTTGGTCTCCTTCAATTATTGACTCATTAGGTTGATTTATATGATGTACACCGACACCCCAGAAAAAATCATTTTGTTGCCCCAATGCTCCAACCGCAAAATCAGGGAACAATTTTTTCTCATCTGAAAAATTATTTATCTCCGAATCGATAACTTCTCCAATTAATTGGTCAATGTCGGAAGGAAAAATAAGATTTGATGTATTAAATTGTTTTAAAACTACACCTGCCTGCAGTCCCAGATTCATGAATTTTCTATCATCTAATTTTATATGATATGAATATGAAAATATAGCCGAACTGCTGTTAATCACATTATTTAATTCGCGATCGCGAATAATCTGAAAGCCAAATCCCGTATTCATTTTTTTTGAAATCTGATCGTAGGATACGGAATATGTAATGTATGTTGCTCCTTTCTGTGGCCACTGATTTCGGTAATTTAAGATTACCCGTGGAAGTTCCATTGTTCCGGTAAAAGCGGGGTTAAGGGAAAGAGGATTGGCAAAAAACTGGGAAAACTCCGGATCCTGAGCAAACAAAATTTGTGGTAATAAAAATAGGATAAAAATAGTAAGCCGCCGATTCATCAAATTTCAAATATAGTTAGCTCGTGAAAGTAGTATTTTCAATAGAATTGCACTCTAAGAAATTGAAGTTAATATCATAATTTATTTTCTGGTGAATTTTTTTCGGTTCGATTTTAAAATTCAAATCAGATTCTAATATTTCAGGTTAAATACAATAGTGTTAAATTTTGTTATTTTATTTTAAAGTGGCCTTTTGTTTATAACAAAATACGATTTTAACCGTAAGGATATGTGTTATGAAAACAAAGGAAAAAACCAAATCGGATTATGAACGCCGATCACAATATCAGGGTTTGGGTTTCTATTTTAGTAACGAAAGAAGCATTAGGGGGTTTGAAAATGAGCAATTTATAGTCCCATGGCAAATGCAAAAAACTAAGAAAAATGAAATTCTGATTGAGTAGTTTGGCAGGGTGGAGCGTAAAGACTTTATGAAGTTTGTTAAGTAGGAAAAGTCCGGTTTGGTAACACAAACTGGACTTTTCTTTTGTCAGGCTAATTTACTCTTGTTACTATAGAAGTTTAATCAAAACTTCATTAAGAAAATATTGATTTTTATTTGTTGCCGTTTTAAGTGCGTTATTAATTTTTTCAATTGAAATACTCAGAATAGGATCGCCAGGTATCATTTCAAGATTATCAATAACAGTAAATGCCTCAAAAGCAATTTTCCATTCTTCATTAATAATCAGATCGATAAAAATCGGTAAAAAGTTCGAGAAATCTAAACTGTTTTGCCAGCAAGCCGTGAGTATACTCTTCCTAATCGATTTATATTTTTCCTCTTCAATTCCGCGCATGAAACTGTTAATGGTTTGTTTATCCTTAATTGTTCCGAGTATATTCTTAACTTCATTTTCAATTTCAGGTTCTGGAGATGAAAGTAATAGATCAAACAGTAATGGAATATATAACCGATTCCCAACTAATTCTACCTGTTTCAACGCTTCCAGTGCAACTTCTGTCTTCGGAGAGAAGAGATTAATTTTAATTTGCTGATTGATTTTATCCTCTTTCATAATTAATTTTCTGCCTGTACAAAATTACGTTTTATGGTGTTATTGCCAAAGAAACAAACCACGATACACCTTTAAATTTCAACTTTCTTGCTCATGAGAGAATGACGAATTTGGTAGGGCAATGATTAATGCTGAAGTATTTTATTCATATTATCGATTTTTGTAAATTCTGTTTTTTCTCTTTTATAAATTTTTCATAAAATATATTCTGTCTTATTTAAGATAGTTGACTCAAGTTAATTTATTGTGAATATATGTTCTTTATTTATAAAATGTCATGGTTTTCTTTTCTATGATTTTATAATATTAGACCAATATTTATAACAATTTTTTTTACTAAAAATGGCTATATCAAAAATAAAGGTGAATGCTTCTATGGGTGGAACATTCAGCACACAAATTAACTGTTCTCATCCATTTATAATCGATCAGCCAAAAATAGCCGGAGGGAATGATGAAGGTCCTAATCCGCTGGAAATATTTCTGGCAAGTTTACCAGCTTGCATTTGCGCTATTGGAAGAATAATTGCTCGCCAGCGAAGAATTGATCTTCGTGGAATTGAAGTTGACATTGAAGGGGATATTGACAAAGACTTTTTGATGGGAAAAACAACGGAAGGAAGGGCTGGATTCACTGAGATTAGAAGTTTCGTAAATATTGATGCTGATATGACAAAGGAAGAGAAAGAAGCATTTTTAAAAGAAATTGCAATGCGTTGCCCAATTGCTGACAACATTGCTCTAACAACTGTCGTAAAACCAGTCGTCGTTGAAAAAATAATGACTGTGAATTAAAGAATTACATAAACCGTAAAATGCTGTTTGGTGAAATACGGGACAGCATTTTTTATTTCAATTTCTCCTTTAAAGCTTCTCCAGTATAAGATCCTTTAATTTTTATTAAGTCTTCAGGAGTTCCTTCAAAAACAATATTTCCGCCTTTGTCTCCGCCTTCGGGACCTAGATCAATCATCCAATCGGCTGATTTAATTACTTCCAGATTATGTTCGATAATAATTATTGAGTGTCCTCTTGAGATTAATGCATTAAATGAATCGAGCAACTTTTTAATATCATGAAAATGAAGACCGGTAGTTGGTTCGTCGAAAATAAACAATGTTGGTTCATCTTTTTCTTTTGCAAGAAAGGAAGCAAGTTTTACCCGTTGACTTTCACCTCCGGATAATGTACTTGATGATTGTCCAAGTTTTATGTATCCTAACCCAACATCCTGCAGTGGTTTTAGTCTTTTAACAATTTTCTTTTCGGTGGAACTTTTTCCCGTTGAAAATAAACCGATAGCTCCGTTTACGGTTAAATTCAAAATATCGTCAATATTGTACTCTTTGTATCTGACATCCAGAATATCTTCCTTGAATCGCTTCCCATTACAGCTTTCGCAAATCAAAAACACGTCGGCAAGAAACTGCATTTCAACTTTAATTGTTCCTTCGCCCTGACATTCATCGCATCTTCCGCCGTCAACATTAAATGAAAAGTGTGACGGTTTCAATCCCTGTATTTTTGCTCCCTGTTGTTCAGAGTAAAGTTTACGTATTTCATCGTAAGCTTTCAAATAGGTTACTGGGTTCGAACGTGATGATCGGCCAATTGGGTTTTGATCAACAAATTCGAGTGCATTCAGCAATTTATAATCACCCAGTATTGCATCGTGATGTCCGGTTCGTTCACCGTAACCACCAAGTATTTTTGTTAAAGCGGGTGCAAGGATTTTTGAAACCAGCGATGATTTCCCTGAGCCACTAACACCGGTAACTACGGTCAAAGTATTTAATGGAAATTTTATCCGTAGGTTTTTGAGGTTGTTTTCCCTTGCGCCTACTACTTCGATAAAGTTAGTCCATTTCCGACGTTGCCTCGGGACTTCAATTTTCTTAATCCCTGTTAAATATTGTGTAGTTAGACTTTCAGGTTTTTCAGCCAATTTAGTGTGATTGCCCTGGAAAACAATTTCACCACCGTGTTGTCCGGCAAAAGGGCCAATATCTATAATTTCGTCGGCTGCCCGTATTATTTCTTCGTCGTGTTCAACGACCAAAACCGTATTCCCAATTTTTTGCAGCTGTTTTAAAACTTTTATTAATCGATCTGTGTCACGGGAATGAAGCCCTATACTTGGTTCATCCAAAATATAAAGTGATCCAACCAAACTACTTCCTAATGAAGTAGCCAAATTTATTCGCTGCGATTCTCCTCCTGAAAGAGTGGAAGATAATCTGTTTAATGTTAAATATCCTAACCCAACATCACAAAGAAAATTCAATCGATTATTGATTTCAATTAAAATTCGTTTAGCAATTTTTGTGTCGTGAGGTGTTAATTCGAAATTAGCGAAAACTTCTTTTAGCTCTGAAACAGGCATTAAAACTAACTCCTGAATAGATAGGTTATTTATTTTTACATAACCGGCTTCTTTTTTTAGTCGACTTCCTTTACACTCGGGACAGGTTGTTTTTCCACGGTAACGCGAAAGCATAACCCGGTATTGAATTTTGTAGCTGTTTTCTTCCAGAAATTTGAAGAAGCGATTCAATCCCTGAAAATGTTTGTTTCCCGTCCAAACCAGAAATTTTTGTTCTTCACTGAGTTCATAAAAGGGTTTATGTATCGGGAAATTGAATTTTTCAGCAGAGTAAATCAGTTCATCTTTCCACTCACCCATTTTTTCACCTTTCCAGCAGGCAATTGCATCCTGGTAAATAGAGAGTGATTTATTGGGAATTACAAGATCTTCGTCAATGCCAATTACTTTTCCATAACCTTCGCAGGTGGGGCAGGCGCCTACCGGATTATTAAAACTGAAAGTATGGACACTAGGCTCTTCAAATTCAATTCCATCCGCTTCAAACAGACTTGAAAAATGGTGTGAAATAACTTGGTCGCCTTTGAATATTTTTATAATACACTCACCATGTCCTTCAAAGAAAGCAGTCTGAACTGAATCGGCCATTCGTGTTTGCGAGTCTTCGTCCGGTTGAACGGTTACACGATCGATTACGATATTACGGTTTTCTTTGCAAAAATCTTCTTTGCCATTAGTCAGTAATTCTTCAATTTGCTTGATTTCGTTATTGATTTCAATTCGCGTAAATCCTTGTTGCATTAAGAGTTCAGCTTCCTGTAAAATTGTTCTTCCTTTTTTTGTTTTCAATGGCGATGCAATTATAATCCGAGTGCTTTCATCAAACGAATTAATGAAATCAAGGACATCAGAGACCGAATCGCGTTTAACTATTCGCCCGGAAACAGGCGATATTGTTTTGCCAATCCGGGCAAATAATAGTTTCAGGTAGTCATATATTTCCGTTGAAGTACCGACTGTAGAACGTGGATTTCGGGTATTTACCTTTTGTTCAATTGCAATCGCCGGTGGAATTCCTTTTATGAAGTCAACTTCCGGCTTATTAATTCGGCCTAAAAACTGTCTTGCATAAGAAGAAAGGCTTTCCACATAGCGTCGCTGACCCTCCGCAAACAGCGTATCAAAAGCTAAAGAAGACTTTCCTGAACCTGAAACACCAGTAACAACAACAAAGCTGTTTAAAGGGACTTTTAAGCTGATATTCTTTAAATTATGCACCCTCGCATGATGTATTTCTATGGCTTTCCTCCGACTACTTTCAGGCATAATTCAATACGATATATAATTATTTTGTTAAAAAAGCTTGTATTTTTCAAGAAAAAAACTGATTTTTACCAAGTGCAAAATTAAAAAATAGTTTCACTTCACTTAAAAATTGACGCCTATCGGAAAAATTTACTTTTTGTTTACAACTAAATAGAAGGTAATGTTCAAAGAAAATTTACTGAATGACAATGAGCTCGTTCAGCAATTTATAACAGGCGATCAAAATTCTCTGGAAATTTTAATTCAACGTCATAAGGGCAGGGTATTTTCGTATATTCTGCTTATTGTGAAAAACCAGGAACTGGCTGAAGATATTTTCCAGGAAACCTTTATCAAAGTTATTCGTTCGCTGAAACGTGGCAAGTACATCGAGAACGGGAAATTTGTTTCATGGGTGCTTCGAATTTCCCATAACCTGATTATCGATCATTTTCGAAAAGAGAAGCTAAAAGGTACTATTTCGAATGACAGTTTGGATGTGGATATTTTTAATTCGCACAAGTTTTCCGAAGAAACCATTGAAGACCAAATGGTGACAACTCAAATTCTGAGCGAAGTTAAAGATCTGATCCTGGAACTGCCCGATGATCAGCAGCAGGTTATTTATATGCGTCATTATATGGGCATGAGTTTCAAAGAGATTGCGGATCAAACTGATGTGAGTATAAATACAGCATTGGGACGCATGCGGTATGCGCTGATTAACCTGAGAAAACTTATCGAGAAAAAGAAACTGATCCTGACCAAGTTTTAACGATTGTTAACACAATAAAAGGGGTGGTGTAGCGTTTTTAGATTAAAGAAATTTAAAAATGCGTATGAAGAAAAATTCTACTCTAATTTATTTTGTTAAACGTTTTAATTCTGATTCTGAATCATTTCTGTTCGACCCCGATGATCATCAGCTAGGAAAGACTTTAGCAAGGATGGAAAATGATGAAAAAATGCCATCAGATCGAACCATACAAAACATTCTCAATTTCGCCCGTTCTTACGAGGTGATTAAGACCAAAGAAACGGGATATGTGGAAATGATTTTAAATTAAAAATAAAGAGGTGTCTATTTTAGGACGCCTCTTTATTTTTATAATCTTTTAAGGCTAATCGTATAATTAAATATCCTAATAACCCTGCAATAAAAGAGCCAATTAAAATTCCCATTTTTGCAGAATTAATCAGCACTGGATCAGTATAGGCAAGGTTATTTATAAATAATGCCATAGTAAAACCAAGACCCCCTAAAACAGAGATTCCCGCCAATTGAAAGAACGTAACATTTTCAGGCAATTCGGCCAATTTTAATTTAATGGCTAGAAAAGAAAAAGAAAAGATCCCCACAACATTTCCAATTAGCAAACTCATGGCAATGTTTAATGAAAGCATGAAATTTGTGTCACTGGAAAGGCTAAAAACTACACCTGCATTCGCAAAAGCAAAAAGTGGCATAATAAGATACGAAACCCAACCATGTAATCTGTGCTCAATATATTGTAACGGTGGTGCAGTTTTTTCTGTTAGATATTCAAGCCCGTCAATGGCATTAATCTGATTTTTTGTTAAAATCGTTTTCTCCATGTTTGTATCGCAGTCGCTTACAAACTGTTCAAGCATTTCTTTTCCTTCATTGTAAAATGATGCAGAATTTGTTTTTCTTTTTAAAGGAATAGTAAATGCCAGTAAAACACCAGCGATTGTGGTATGAATACCTGATTTAAGAAACAAGATCCATACAATAATTCCCATTAAAAAAAACAGGTATTTTGAATAGAGTCCGCGAGATGACAAAAAGAAAAGAAATGCAATGATAGCAAGACCAATAAAAATAAATAGCCAAGTTAAATTGGTGCTGTAAAAAAAAGCGATAATGAGTACAGCACCCAAATCGTCAATAATCGCAAATGCCATTAAAAATACTTTAAGTCCTAACGGAACACGTTTGCCAATGAGCTTTAAAATTCCCAGTGAAAAGGCAATATCGGCTGCCATCGGAATTCCCCACCCCTCAGAACCGGGTTTATTTTGATTAAATAACAAAAAAAGAAGTGCAGGAAAGATCATTCCACCAATGGCAGCAAAAATTGGGAGCGATGCTTTTTTTAAATGATTTAATTCGCCGGTAAGGATTTCACGTTTGATTTCAAGTCCAATTAGAAAAAAGAAAATAACCATCAATCCGTCATTAATCCATTTCAGTATTGGCTTCGAAAGTTCCAGACCTGGAAGGCTGATTGTAATATAACTATCCCAGAAGCTCTGAAAATTATTTCCTACCGGACTGTTTGCAAGGATCAGAGCAAGTACTGTAACTGCAAATAGAATTATACTTCCTGATGTTTCAAGCCGAATAAATTTGGCTAAAGGTTCTTTGATTATTTTCATTTAGTGCTTTAAAAAGATTAATTCGCTCAACCTCGATTTTGTTTAAAATCAAAATACAATTTTTTGTTCAGAAAATTTTAATTCAGTATTGTTTTTTCTAACAAATGTTTTAATTTTGTGATATTATTTTAATATCATATTAATTAAATTTTAATGTCATGGAAAAGAAATATACTGGATTGTCTGGCTACATGTTTCTCTTAGTGGAACTTTTGATCTTGGTTTTCATTGTTTTTGGATTTATAAAAATGATGATTGTCCCATCTATAATATTAATTCCCGTTTTTATTTTGGTTGCCATTGGTTTTACAGTGGTGGATCCAAACCAGAGTTGTGTTTTGGTGCTTTTTGGAGCGTATAAAGGAACAATAAAGAGCAATGGGTTTTATTGGGTAAATCCTTTTTTTGTTAAAAAGAAAATTTCACTTCGGGCACGAAATTTCGACAGTGAAACCATTAAAGTGAATGATAAATTGGGTAATCCGATTATGATTGGCCTTGTTTTGGTCTGGCGCGTTGAGGAGACTTACAAAGCTGCTTTCGGAGTGGATGAATACGAACATTTTGTAGTCGTGCAGAGCGAAGCAGCATTACGAAAACTGGCAGGATTATATCCTTATGATAATATCGAAGATGAATCAGCAAAAGTTACATTACGTGATGGTAAAGAAGAAGTGAACGAGGAACTGGAGCGCGAAATTATCGAAAGGCTTGATATTGCGGGTATTGAAGTTATTGAAGCACGAATTAATCATATTGCTTATGCGCAGGAAATTGCTCAGGCCATGTTAAAACGCCAGCAGGCAACAGCAATTGTTGCAGCTCGTTTTAAAATTGTTGAAGGGGCAGTGAGCATGGTTGAAATGGCATTGGAACAACTGAGTGAAAAGCAAATTGTGAATTTGGATGAAGAGAAAAAGGCTTCAATGGTAAGTAATTTAATGGTTGTTTTATGTGGTGACAAAGATGCTCACACCAATTGTAAATACCGGTACACTTTATTAAAAACAAAATGGAAAAGATTCTTTTTAAAGAAGAACAGCGTTTTACGCAGTGGTGGCTTTGGTTGATATTGGGTTCTGCCTTACTGTCCATAGTAATTCCAGTTGCCAACGAACTTTCGGCACAGTCGTGGGATACAGGTTCAGAGGATTTTTCACGTCTTATTCTTTATGGAAGTGTAGCCGTATTGTTTATTGTTGCAGTATTAATCGTATTGCTATTAAGCAGGCTAAAAACAAAGATAACTTACGATGGAATCTTTATCACATTTCCACCACTGAAGAGAAAATCGTACAGAATAGAAGTTCAGGAAATTGAGCGGTTTGAAATTCGCAAGTACAGAGCAAAGCGTGAATACGGGGGGTATGGATTTAGAAGTAGGCGAACATCCGGACAGGCATATACTATTTCGGGAAATATAGGCTTGCAGCTTTATTTTAAAAACGGAAAAAAATTATTGATTGGCACACAAAAGAAGCAAGCCATAGAATCTGCCATGTGTAAAATTATGGGGGAGAATGGAAAGCCTTCAACAGGCGAAAAGAATGGTCAGCAAGTGGAAGGATGGCTTGGAAAGAAGGCAAAAAAGATTCTGATAATTTTCGCAATTGAGATAGTCGTAGTCATTCTTATATTTGGAATAATTCAGCTATTAAAATGAAACGTTGAAAAGAAGGGAGTGAAGATGGCGAAGAAAAAAACATTTGTATTACGAATAAATCCTGAAATAATGGAAGCCGTTGAAAAATGGGCTGCCGATGATTTCAGGAGCATAAACGGTCAGTTGGAGTGGATAATTCATAATGCATTAAAAGATGCAAAACGAATTAAAAATCAGAAATAATAAATGACTGTAATGAAATAGTTGGTTCATCTACTCATCAAGCGGGGCAGAATAGAAACAGAAAAATTAATCAATCAATTTTAATATAAATTCACAAAGTCATGGAACAAAGAAGTTACACATGTCCAAAATGCGGAGGACGAAAAGCGGATGTTGATCAGATTAGAACTACAGGAGCTGGCTTTACGAAATATTTTAACATTCAAAATCGCAAATTTACTGCCGTTTCCTGCACCCATTGCGGTTATACTGAATTTTACAGAGGAAGCCGTGCAAGTGGGGCAAGCAGTGTACTCGACTTTTTAACGAATTAATTAAAGCAGCTAAAAATATAATTGCAATAATTCGTCAAGTCGGCTTTGTGATAATGGTTTAGATAAATAATCATTACACCCGGCATCCAAAGCCTTTTCCCTGTCTCCGGTTAATGCGAAAGCTGTAATTGCAATAATAATTACGTCTTTATTAAATTCCCTAATCTTTCGGGTTGCATCGTACCCATTTATTCCCGGCATTTTTATATCCATCAGAATTAAATCGAGATCAGGATTGTTTTTGCACAGTTCTACTGCTTCTACCCCGGTTTTGGCTACTAATATTTTATTGCTGATTTTTTCAACCATCAATTTTGCAAGTAATTCAGAAACCTGTTCATCTTCAGCAATTAAAATATTAAGTCTTTGGATTTTGTCTTCAATATTATCTTTGGGAACAGATTTATTGTCTTCAACTGACGTTGCCTGCGTAAATGGAATTGTAAAAAAGAATGTTGAACCAATATCTTTTGTGCTTTCAACCCAAATTTTACCGCCCAATAATTCCACATAAGATTTTGCAATTGCCAGGCCAAGCCCGGAACCTTCTTTAACATCCTTATCATCAATATCGGCTTGTACAAACCGTTCGAAAATTGCATCCAGTCTATTTGGTGTGATTCCTTTACCTGTATCCTTCACGTAAAATTCAAGAAAATTGTCTTTTCCTATACATCCTATTTCAATGCTTCCCTTATCACAAAATTTAATGGCATTTTTTACCAGGTTGGTTAAAACTGCATTTACCTTTTCCTTGTCGGATTTAATCTTAATTTCCGTTTCATTCAATGTATTTTTTGATACAAGTTCAAGACGTTTCTTATCAGTTTCCGGTTTAAAAAATG
>CAWKJY010000036.1:0-183816 GCA_963849985.1 uncultured Prolixibacteraceae bacterium
TTTAAACGTCCGGTTAAAATTGGAAAGGTTGTTAAATCCACTTTCGAACCCGATTTGCGAAATCGACATTTTCCCGTCAATAATCAGCCGGCATGCATAACCAATGCGCATATCATTCACATATTCAGAAAGCGATTTACCTGTTTTACCTTTAAAATACCTGCAAAATGCCGAAGGATGTAAATTGGCAATTTCAGCAGCTTTTTCAAGTTCAATTTTTTGCTGGTAGTTAGCATTCAAAAACAACATTACCTTGGCTAGCCTGTCGCTGGTAAAGTCATGCAATTCAGCTTTATAAAGTTCACCGGCAAGTAATTTAAAATCGGGCGTTTTAGCCAAAATATGCAACAATTCCTGTAACAAAAGTATTCTTTCGAATCCTGTTTTCTTCGCTATTTTTTTAATCTTTCCTGAAACCTTTTTGCTAAATTGAGTCGAAAATTTTATTCCCCTTGTTGACCTGTTAAGCAATTCTCCGATTAAATGATATTCGGGATAACTTTTAATCTCTTCTTTTAAAAAATTACCCGGGAATTGAATGACGATGTATTTTACGTTTCGCCTGTCTTCACTGTTTATATAGGAATCGTCACTTCTCCAGAAATGCGGAACATTACTTCCAACCAATACCAGGTCATCCGATTCAAATACTTCAATATTATCTGCTATAAAACGGGTTCCATATCCATCCATTACATAAAGCAATTCGTATTCATCGTGAAAATGCCAGGGATAAGTAAAATAAGGCATTTCACGCACTTTTACCTTTACAGGTGAAAGACCGGGGAAATCGATTTGTTCATGCATCAGTTTCATAAAAGCCTCTTAATTAAACTCCGTCTCCTTATACATACAAAAATCAGACAGTATGAATGTTTCAATAATACAAAAAAATGTTGAAGGGTTACAAATTTTTAAAAATTACACCTTGAATTACCGTTTCGAAACTTAAATTTGTTGGCTCAACTAATACCAGAAACATGACAAATGAACAATGGGAACTGTTATTAAATACAGTTCAGGGTGTTACACCAAAAAAACCGGTTACAGCTTTTATTATTGATAGCCCATGGATTCCTGGTTGGGCAGGAGTATCAACTTTACAATTTTATTCTTCCGAGGAAATCTGGTTTCAGGCCAATAAAAAAGCCATTGAAACATTTCCGGATATTATTTTTCTGCCGGGATTTTGGTCTGAATTTGGTATGTGTACTGAACCATCGGCATTTGGGGCCAAACTGGTTTGGAGCGAATTAAGCTTGCCACATGCTGATAAAATTATAGATAGTGTTTCAGATGTTGATAAACTTAAAATCCCTAATCCAAAAACTGATGGGTTGCTTCCATTTATCATTCAGCGTTTGGTAAATAACCAAAACCGGATTCAGGAAATGGGGCACGAAATTAAGTTTGCAATTGCACGCGGACCTTTAAATATCGCGTCTTTTTTAATGGGAACTACCGAACTGATGATGGGATTTATGATGGATCCTGAAAACAGCCACAAATTACTTGAAACGATTACTCAGTTTACAGTAAACTGGATTGAATACCAGAAAAAAATGTTCCCGTCGATTGAAGGGATTCTGGTTTTGGATGATATTGTTGGGTTTATTGGCGACGACGAATGCAAAGAATTTGCCGTTCCTTATATTAAGCGCATTTTTAATTCCTTCGACTCAAAGCTGAATTTATTTCACAACGATGCACAGGGATTGATTTCAACTCCGTATTTAAAAGAGATGAACGTTAATCTGTTTAACTTTAGTTTTGAACACACCATGACTGAAATCAGGGAACTTGCCGGACCGGAAGTTGCATTGTTGGGAAACCTGCCACCAAGGGATGTTTTGGCAGCTGCTACTCCTGAAGTTGTTCGTGAGGAAACAAGGAAAATGGTACTGGAATTTGGTGACAAAAAACGTGTTATTTGGTCGTGTGGCGGTGGAATGCCACCAAATGTTTCTACTGAAAATATGATTGCTTTTAAAGAAATAATTGATGAGGAGGTACCCAAAATTTAAAATTCTATTTTATCCAGATTGGCAATTTCATAACTTACCAGGTAACATAAATCGGTTACCCGTTTCATTTTATCAAAATTTATTCGTGATACTTCATCGGTAACTTTATGATAATCGTAATGATATCCGGTTGCCAGGTTTAGAATTGGCACCCCGTTGTTATGAAAATAGTAATGATCGCTGCTACGCAAAAAATTAGATGGTAGTGAGTAATCAGGCACCAATCCAAGTTCTTTGCATTTTTCAGAGTTGATCTCTTTTAATCCGGGCCAGATATCATCGGTTAATGTATATAACCCATCAAAATCTTTCACCATTTTGGGCGAATCTTTCCACACCGAATCGCGTGGTTCATAAACACGGCCATCCATATCAATATTAATACAGGTAACGGTTTTATCAAGCGGAAAAGCCGGGTGTAGCGTATAATAATGCGATCCAAACATACCAATTTCCTCGCCTGTAACCCATAAAAATAAAACGGAACGTTTCGGTTTTTGCGATGAATGTATCCATGCATCTGCAACTTCGAGTATGGTAACAACTCCCGAACCATTATCATCGGCACCGTTATAAACATCGCCCGATTTATCAATTCCCAAATGATCGTAATGTGCCATTAAAACTACACACTCATTTTTCAGTTCAGGGTCGCTACCTTCAATCATTCCCATTATATTTTTTGCCTGAATTTGATTAGATGTATTTTTAGGATTGATTTTTGATCCAACGATCTCCACCGGTTGAAAATAACTGCCATTTACAGGAGAGAGTCCCATTTTTTCAATGGTAGTTTTAATGTAATCTGCCGCCATATCAGACCATTATCATCTGCACCAATTTGCCTTCCCATTAAACTATCCGAAGCAATAATCGTTAAATGATTTTTTAAGTCGTTTTGATCAATTGCATCCAGCGCTTCGTTTTGAGCATTGGTTAATATAAATTAAGAAAACTGCAATAATGGAAAAAACAATTTTATGTAATAACATCTTATATACAATAATGATTATGAATGAGTTTTTTGTTAAAATTAGCATTTCAGAAACAATGCGCAAGTTCTTCATCCAGATGAATATTATTTTCATTAAATTATAGAATAAAAACATTCAGCTATGAATACAAAACTTCGCTTATCGCATGCTCTAATTTATTCTTATTATCCTGCTGATTGTGCCTTCCTGTGCAATTAATCCGGTAACAGGAAAAAAACAACTGATGCTTATGTCAGAATCACAGGAAGCAGCCATGGGTGCGCAATATGATCCAACAGTTATTGCCACTTTTGGATTGTATGAAAATGAACCTTTAACAAAACTATTAAATGAGAAGGCAGCTGAAATGGGAAAAATTTCGCATCGGCCCAAATGTAAACTACCAGGTGAAAATTGTGGATTCCCCGGTTGTAAATGCTTTTGCAGTGCCGGGTGGTTATATCTATTTTACCCGTGGAATTTTGGCACAATTTAATAACGAAGCCGAACTGGTTGGTGTACTTGGTCACGAAATGGGGCATATTACTGCCCGGCACACAGCAAGCCAGCAAAGTAAACAGCAACTGGGTCAATTACTTTTAATCGGGGGAATGCTTGCTTCTGAAAAATTTCAGGGAATTTGGAGATTATGCTATGCAGGGAATGCAGTTGCTATTCTTAAAATTCAGCCGCGACAATGAAAGCCAGTCGGATGAACTGGGGGTTGAATATTCTTCAAAAATTGGTTACGATGCGCATAAAATGGCTAATTTTTTCAATGTTTTAAAGGAAATGCAAATGAGCAGCTCACAAGGAGGTGTTCCAACATTCTTATCAACTCACCCTGATCCGGCAGACCGTTATTATGCTGTAAACAAATTAGCCAACATTTGGCAGGACAGCCTGAAAAGAGCCAACTGGACTAGTGGATAAAAACGATTATCTGAAAATGATTGACGGATTGGTTTATGGTGAAGATCCAAGACAGGGATTTGTTGAAAACAGTGTTTTTTATCATCCGCAAATGAAATTTAAATATCCTGTTCCGGCAGGGTGGCAACTTCAAAACTCTCCCATTCAGGTTCAAATGGCGCCTGCAGATGGAAAAGCATTGATTGTTTTCTCATTATCCACACAAAAAACGCTGGATGAAGCGCTAAAGAAAAATGTTGAGGATTTAAATCTAACAGTTGGTTGACAGCAAAAAAATAACTGTAAACGGATTTCCGGCCATTTCAGCCATTTCAAAACAGGTTTCCCAGGATCAGCAAACCGGGCAGGAACAAACAATAATGGTAATGTCATACTATATTAATTATAACAATCAGATTTTTACTTTCCAGGGTGTTGCAGATGGAGCCAGGGTTCAGCGATTATTCAAATGCTTTTGAATCGACTATGGCAGGTTTTAGCCGGTTAACCGATGCAGGCAAATTAAATGTTCAGCCGAAACGGATAAAAATTCAACAGGTTCAAAAAGACGGAACTGCAAAAGAAGTGTTAGCATCTTTAGGTGTACCGGCAAGCCAGCTAAATGAGGTGGCACTTTTAAATGAGGTTAAACTAACTGATCAGATTGCAGAGAGGAACTTTGGTGAAGATTGTGAAATAGCTTACTTATTATTCACAAATAATATGCAAAAAAGCCTTGCTAAAATTAGCAAGGCTTTTTTAGCAAGGCTTTTTTATTGAGCGGGAAACGAGACTCGAACTCGCGACCCCGACCTTGGCAAGGTCGTGCTCTACCAACTGAGCTATTCCCGCAATGGTACCCGAGGGGGGACTTGAACCCCCACGAACATAATGGTCATTGGATTTTAAGTCCAACGTGTCTACCATTCCACCACCCGGGCATCCTGAGAATAAAAAGCGGATAATCCCTAATAATAAGGACACCCCTTTAAAATAATGAGCGGGAAACGAGACTCGAACTCGCGACCCCGACCTTGGCAAGGTCGTGCTCTACCAACTGAGCTATTCCCGCGTAAATAAAAGAACCTGTTTTTTTAAGTGGTGCAAATATATTGCTAATTTTTATTCTCACAAAATATTAAAATAAAAATAGCCCCTTATTTCAAACCCGTCAATTTCTTGATTTCATTGAGCTTATTTAATGCCTCAATCGGAGTCAAATTATTGATATCGAGCCCGGCAATTTCATCGCGAATTTGTTTAAGAACCGGATCATCCAACTGGAAAAAACTAAGTTGCATTCCTTCCCGGTTTTCGCCTATTTCTACCAAAGGTTTCGAAAGCGCCTCTTTTTCTTTGCCGCCTTCCAGTTTTTTCAGGATTTGTTCAGCCCGTTTAATCACCGATTTAGGCATTCCGGCCATGCCCGCAACATGAATTCCAAAACTGTGGTTGCTACCTCCGCGAACCAATTTCCGAAGAAAAATAACTTTATTTCCTACTTCCTTAATGGAAACATTATAATTTTTTACCCTTGGAAAAGCGCCTTCCATTTCATTCAGTTCGTGGTAATGAGTGGCAAACAATGTTTTTGCTTTTGCTTTCGGATGTTCGTGTAAATGTTCAACAATCGACCAGGCAATTGAAATTCCATCGTAGGTTGATGTTCCCCGCCCCAACTCATCAAAAAGAATCAGGCTGCGATCGGAAACATTGTTAAGGATGCTGGCGGCTTCATTCATCTCCACCATAAATGTCGATTCACCCAACGAAATATTATCCGATGCCCCAACACGTGTAAATATTTTATCGACATAACCGATTTTTGCCGATTCAGCCGGAACAAAACTTCCAATTTGTGCCAATAAAACAATCAATGCAGTTTGTCGTAAAAGTGCAGATTTACCCGCCATGTTCGGGCCGGTAATTATGATAATTTGCTGATCATCCTGATCGAGAAAAACATCGTTTGAAATGTAGGTTTCACCGATTGGCAACTGGTGCTCGATTACCGGATGACGGCCATTTTTTATATCGATGGAATTGGTATCATTCATTTCCGGTCTGAAATATTTATACTCATTTGCACATGTTGCAAAGGAAAGAAGGCAATCGATTTGTGCCAGAATAGTTGAATTTAACTGGATAGCCGAAACATACTCTGCCAGAGCCTGAACAAGTTCATTAAATAACCGGGTTTCCAACTCTACTATTTTTTCTTCAGCTCCCAGAATTTTTGATTCATATTCCTTTAATTCCTCGGTAATATATCGCTCGGCGCTAACCAGCGTTTGTTTCCTGATCCAATCATCTGGAACCTTATCTTTATGCGTATTTCTTACTTCAATATAGTAGCCAAAAACATTATTGAACCCGATCTTTAACGAAGGAATTCCGCATCGTTCACTTTCGCGTTGCTGAATTTTAACCAGGTAATCTTTCCCCGAATAGGCAAGGCTGCGTAAATCATCCAGTTCTGTTGAAACTCCCGGTGCAATTACCCTACCCTTGTTTACTGCAACCGGAGGATCATCAATTATTTCTTTTCTGATTTTTTCCCTGATTCCATCACACGGATTCAGCTGCTCAGCAAAATGATTAAGCGCATCATTACTGGCAGCGACACATTCCTGTTTTATGGGAAGAATGGCATTCAATGCATTTTTCACCTGCACCATTTCCCGCGGGTTAATGCGCCCAACTGCAACTTTGGAAATCAAACGTTCGAGGTCGCCAATCAGATGAAGATGATCTTCCAGATTTTCTTTTATATCAGTGATTTTTAAGAAAATATTCAACAACATCAAGCCGTCGGTTTATGGGAATAATATCTTTTAATGGCAATGCCATCCAGCGTTTCAGCAACCTCGATCCCATGGGAGAAATCGTTTTATCAATTACCTCAATCAGTGACTTCCCGCTCTCCTGAAGTGGTGAAAATAATTCAAGATTTCGAATGGTAAACCGGTCGAGCCACACATAATGATCTTCCTCAATTCGGCTTAACCCATTTATATGGCTGAGCCTGTTGTGTTGCGTAAGATCAAGATAATGTAAAATTGCACCCGCTGAAATAATTGCCAGCGGCAAACCCTGCACGCCAAAACCTTTCAGTGAAGTAGTTTCAAAATGACGTTTCAGCCTGTCGTTTGCTGCATCACTGGTATAAACCCAGTCTTCAAGATTGAAAGTGTAATACTTTGATCCGAAAATCTCGTTAAACTCCTTTCCCCTGCCCCGTTGAAAAAGTACCTCTTTGGGCTGAAATGAATTTAGTAGTTTGTCAACGTATTCAAAATTCCCCTGTGCCGTAAGGAATTCGCCCGTTGAAATATCAAGAAATGAAACGCCAGCTATTTTTTTATCAAAATGTACCGATGCCAGAAAGTTGTTTTCCCGGTTTTCCAGAATATTGTCGTTAATGGAAACGCCAGGTGTTACCAATTCGGTTATTCCCCGTTTTACAATATTTTTTGTGAGCTTTGGATCTTCAAGTTGCTCACATATAGCAACCCGCTGCCCGGCCCGAACCAATTTTGGTAAATAAGTGTCAAGAGCGTGGTATGGGAATCCAGCCAATTCAACATAACTGGCAGCACCATTCGCACGCCGGGTTAGTGTAATTCCCAGTATTCCGGAAGTTTTTATGGCATCATCTCCAAATGTTTCGTAAAAGTCGCCAACCCTGAAAAGCAGCAACGCTTCGGGATGTTTCTCCTTGATGTGGTAATACTGCTTCATCAAAGGCGTTTCAACATATTTTTTACTTTCTGCCATAAGATGACAAAGATAATTCTTTGCTGTAAGCGTGGAAAAAATAGGGTTGAAAAGATAAGAGAAAATTGCGAGCCGTTTTGCTATTCTACGCTCCTGATGTCAACAATATCCCAATTATTCGCCAAACATCCCGCAATTTCCAGAGAGTAGAATTTTAATGCCATGCACCCAAAACAGCTCCCATAATGATATAGATTACAAGATAATACCCTACATTAATCCAGAATAATCCCATGGGTTTTTTCTCATAAAGCACATCATTCAGCCGGCTGGTGCCAATCCAGAAAACAGCGATCATAATGCCGGCAAAAATTCCAAAACCAGCATTTGCTTCAGCACCAATAAACATGGCAATGGCCAATGCTGCCAGAGCCGTAGCTGCATAGTTAATAATAAGAATAACCGGCATTGAAAGCCCTCTTTCTTCCCTGATTTGTTCTTCTGTAAAACCGTTAAGCATCATCCACTTCTTTCCGAAAAGCGGACCATACCAAAACCAGCCAATAATAAAAGAAGCAAGAGCTGCTACTAATACTGCAAGCCAGTTAATGTTTCCCATAACTTGTCCAATATCCATATAATCAATTTTAAAATTAAACAGTATAATTTACGGATATTTAATTCTTTTTTCAATCTTTGCACTGATTTATTATAAAAGAAGGGGATGAAATGAGTTGTAATGGATGTTCATTTAATAATTCAACGAGTACATTGCAGGTTGACAGCTACGGATGGCTAAATGATTTGCCTGACACGGCCGACCAGTCGGATATTGTTGAAGTTAAATTTAAATCGACAAGAAAAGAATATTTTATAAACCGCGATAAAATTCAATTAAAAAGAGGCGACAAAGTTGTAGTTGCTACAGCTCCGGGACATGATGTAGGAGAGGTTTCGCTGACAGGCTACCTGGCAGAAAAACAATTTAACCTCAAAATAAAAAATCCGGCCAGATATACATTAAACACTATTTATCGTAAAACTACACCTAATGATCTGGAAATTTTGCAGGAAGCCAGAAACCGCGAAAAAACTACCATGATCAGGGCCAGACAAATTGTTAACGAGTTGGGTCTTGAAATGAAAATTGGTGATGTTGAATTTCGTGGAGACAATAAAAAGGCCATTTTTTATTACATTGCTGAAGGCAGGGTAGATTTTAGAGAGCTAATAAAAAAATACGCGCAGGAATTTGGCATTCGAATTGAAATGAAACAAATTGGTGCCCGCCAGGAAGCCGGAATTATTGGAGGAATAGGATCTTGCGGAAGGGAATTATGCTGCTCGAGCTGGCGAACAAATTTTACCAGTATTTCATCGGATGCAGCGCTAACCCAGGGTTTGTCTCCATCGGCTCAGAAAATGGCAGGTGCCTGCGGAAAACTTAAATGCTGCCTGCTTTACGAACTGGATGTTTATATAGAAGCACGTAATGATTTCCCGGATGAATTACTCGCCCTTGAACTTGAGAAAGGATTCGCGAAACCTTTCAAAACAGATTATCTGAAAAAGGAAATATGGTATATGCTTGACGGGAACATGAATTCTGCATTTAGCCTTACATTGAAAGAGGTTAAGGACATAATTCAAAAGAATAAACGAGGTATAAAACCATCGGTCGTTTTAGAAGATAATAAAGTTAAAGAAGAACATTCGATGGAAGTAGTGCTTGATGAACGTGTGGACCGGTTTGACAAAAAATCAAAATCTTACAGTAATAAACACAGAAGAAAGCATTATTCCAGAAAGAAAATTTAACTGCAGATTCAAGAATACAAGAAAGAAAAAGGGTTCAACAAAAGTTGAACCCTTTTTCTCTGCACTTAAACTATTACTAATCAGGTAACTAAAAATTTAAACCTTTTCAATTTTATGCTCAAAAAACTTCTCTAATTTTTCCTTTAAATTATTCATTGAAACCGGTTTCGACAAATAATCATCGCATCCAACTGCTAATGCTTTGTCTGCATCGCTTTTCATTGCAAATGCCGATTGCATAATCACCGGCATTTCAGGCATTTCCGACTTAATAATTTGCGTAGCTTCATAGCCGTTCATCCCCGGCAATTGTGCATCCATTAATACCAAATCAGCCTTATTACCTCTAAGGTATTCAATTCCTTCTTGTGCATTGTCAAAATTTGTCAGCTCATAGCCAAGCATATTGATAACAATTTTCAAGTATTGTGAACTTGTTTTATCATCTTCAAAGGAAACAATTCTCCCAAATTTGATTTTTTTTTCTTCCATTTTTACAGATTGATTTTTTTTCTCGTTGATTTTGTGTTTTATTTTGCCATTACGTGGTAGCGTCACATAAAATGTTGTTCCCTTATTTATTGCAGACCGAACCACAATCTCTCCTCCAAGCCTCTCAATAATACCGGCTGTAATAGCCAGTCCAAGCCCTGATCCGTCGTATTTTCTTGCATTTCCTTCTTCTACCTGCCGGAATATTTCGAAAATTAAACTGGTTTTCCCTTCCTCAATTCCTATTCCCGTATCCTCTACAAATAATATAACTTCCGGGTCACCCGAATCATAACACCCAAATTTTATGTACCCTGAATTGGTAAATTTGAAAGCATTATCCAGTAAATTTTTCAGAACCTGGTAAATCCTGTTTTTATCCGAAATAATATTGCTGTTGCTCCTTGTCAATTTCGATTCCATATCGAACCGGATATTTTCCAACTGGGCAGCTTTTTGATTTTTATAAACAACGAATACTTCTTCAAGCAAGTCATTTAAATCAAATTCAATTTGTTCAATTTTTAGTTGGTTCGATTGAATCATTGAAATATCAATTATATCATCAATTACCGTCATCAACCTTTGACCTGAATTTTCAATTATTTTTCCGTATTTTTCTAACTGATCGTTATTACAAAGTCCAGAAGAAATAATACTGGAGAAACCAAGAATCCCATTTAAAGGAGTTCTGATTTCATGGCTCATATTGGCCAGAAAAACGGTTTTTAAACGGTCACTTTCCTCTGCCTTTTCTTTTGCAGTTTCAAGTTCTTTAACCATTTGTTTAATATTGGTTACGTCTTCTTTAATTGCCACAAATTGTTTTATTTCATTGTTTTCATCGTAAATTGGTGTTATTACTGCGCTTTCCCAATAAGATGTTCCATCTTTTCTTTTATTATGAAATTCACCATACCAGTTTTTGCCTGAAAGAATAGTTTCCCACAGATTTACATAGTAATTCCTGCTTTGCGACCCAGTGTTTAATATTTTTGGGTTTTTACCAATTGCTTCCTGTCTGGTGTAACCTGTTGCATTTTCGAATCCGGGATTTACATATTGAATCGTACCTTCTGTGTCTGTAATAACTATTGAAAGCGGACTCTGCTCAATTACTTTTTGTAACAATCTTAGTCTTGATTCTTTTTCCTTTATTTCTGTAATATCACGACCTATACCAACTAAACCAAGTATTTTGTTTTCGTCGTCTTGCAAAGGAAACTTGGAAGTTAGCACCCACTTAAATTTGTTGCCAAAAGGCAAAATCTCTTCACGGTTAATAACCGGCATTCCGGTATCAAAAACTTTCTTGTCATCCTCAGCGTATTTTTCTGCTATTTCCAGGGGATAAATTTCGTAATCCGTTTTGCCGATCATGTCCGCTATTTCTATATTACTCCGCTGTGCATCAATCTTATTTGCAACTATTTTCCTGAAATTTGTATCTTTCATGTAAACGGCGTCTGGAATATTATCAATTACCGTCCGCAGAAGTTTGTTTGAGCTATTGAGTTCAACTTCAATTTGTTTGCTTTCACTAATATCCTGAATAGTACCTCTAAGAATGTGACCTTTAACGCCTGAGTCAGGTTCCGGATGGCATATTATTTCAATCCATTTTGTTTTGTCTTTTGAAATATTTGCCTTACAGTGAAACTGAAAAGGGATTCCCTGGTTAAGAGCCATGTTAAGAGATTTGGCAAATTCAACAAAATTGTCTTCACCTAAAAACGACCTATACTCTTCAGCAGTGAACAAAGACAAGGAAACATCTCTTTCAAGTATCTTATAAACCTCTTCCGACCATTCCGTTTCTTCACTGTTCGGGTTATAATGCCAGTGTCCTAATTTGGCAATTTGCTGGGCCAGTTTTAAATTTTTCAGACTTTCATCCAGTGCATTTTGAGCCTTTTCATTTTGAGTAATATCATGCAGAATCCCAAACACCATTCTTTTGTCTTTTCTATATTCCGCAATTGATCTTACCAAACGATTTTCTCCGTCACTTTTTCGTTCTATTTCAAATGTTACGTTATATGGTTTGTTTTTTAAAATTAAATCACGTAAACTTTTATCCAGTTTTTTCCTGTATTTATCCAAAGGATATTTTTGAATTTCAGCTATTGTTAATTCCACATCTTGTTGTAACCCATATATTCTTCTGGCCCCTTCAGATGCCAAAACGGTTTTATCGTTCATATTAAGCTCCCAGTACCCGAAATCAGCCAGTTTTTCGGCTCTTGCCAACCGTTTGTTATTAATTTTCAGTTCCTTATTTACAAGTTCCTTTTCTGTAACGTCTATCATCGTTTCAAGTACTAAATTGTCTCGCAATTTTGTAGCCTTTACTTGAAAATACCTTTCTTTTGAGCCTTCCTTTTGATTGATAACAAAACTGGCTTTGGTACTGGATTCCAACAGCTTCTCACAGATACAGAGGTTATTTTCATTATCACATGGCAATTCTTTATTGAAAATGTGTTGATAACAATTTCTCCTTTCATCATTCAAACTTTCGTCATTGGTTTGAACAATTCTTTTTGCTTTTGTATCAATTACATAATATTTTTGGGGAATTGATTTTAAGATTTCCTCGGGCAAAAGCTCGTCCATAGTTTTACATTTTCTAATTTGAGGTTTTAACACCTCCTACTCCACTGTTATTAAATCCTTTCCTTTTTGGATTTAACATGCAAAACATTAAATTTCAACTTTTCTGTTAAATTAAAATAGAATTCAAACGTACCTGATTAAAATCCTGAATTAACTTTTTTGATTTAATGGTTTCTTCAGTAATTCAATTTGGTCCTGGTTTTTATCGATCGCATTCAAAAAACTGACCGAAAATAAGATTTCTTTAAATTCAAACCAAATTTTACTGCGCAAAATTTTAAAAATCAATAAATTATTGATTTTAATCGGGGTATATTTATGCTGTTAAACAGTAGTGATTTATTTTATGTTAATTGGACAGTTGTACCAAATTATTTTTTGCGAATCAACGTTATGCCATCACGAAGTGGCAAAATAACCTTTTCAACCCGGTTATCGTCAGCTATCATTTCATTAAAGGCTATTATTCCCCTGGTCTGTTCATCATCAATTGCAGGTTCCTTAAGTACTTTCCCGCTCCAAAGTGTATTATCTGCAAGAATAAATCCACCTCTTTTTACCTTACTGAAAATTAAATTATAATACATTGTGTATTCCCGCTTATCGGCATCAATAAAAACCAGATCAAACTGTTCATTCAAGCTTGGAATAATTTCGGTAGCAGAACCAATTAGCTGGTTTATTAAATGCTGAATCCCTGCCTTCTTAAAATATTTTGAAGCAATGCTTTCCAACTCATCTTTAATTTCAATGGTAATTAGTTTTCCGTTTTTTTGTAACCCTTTTGAAAGACATATTGCAGAATACCCGGTAAAGGTTCCTATTTCAAGTATTGTTTTGGGTTGAATCATTTTTGAGATCATTGTTAGTACCAACCCCTGCAAATGACCGGAAATCATTCTGGCACCTACCAAATTGAGGTGCGTCTCACGGTTTAGTTCAATTAATACTTCATCTTCCTGGTCGATATGATCCAGGATGTATTTTTCCAGTTCTTTCTGTAGATTCATCGAAATAAAATTAATGGTAAATCAACGTACTTAATTGTTTTTCATCCAGAATCTGATTGGCCACTTCAAGCAAGTCTGATACCGAGATTTCTTCAATTTTCTGAAAAACTATTTTTAACGGATCGACACGATCATACAACAAATAACTTTTACCAATTGCCAGCATTAAATCATCATGACTTTCGGTTGAAATTGCAATTTGTCCAATCATTTGTTTTTTTGCTTTACTAAGTTGAACACCACCCAGCTTATTTTCACGAAGCTGTTTAAATTCCTTTTTAACAATTGCCACTGCACGCTCAAAGTTTTCCTTGTCCGTACCGAAATAGATGTTAAACAACCCAGTGTCAGTATAAGCTGTGTAGTTTGATTCTACATTGTAAGCCATTCCTTTTCGTTCACGAAGTGCAAGGTTAAGTCGTGAGTTCATTGCGGGACCTCCAATAATATTATTCAGTAAAAGCATTACAATACGTTTTGAATGGTGAACATCGTATGCTATGTTTCCAATCATACAATGTGTTTGGAAAGTATCTTTTACCGACGTTCTGAAACCAGGCATATAATTATCAAAAGGGACACGCTTGTTTTTCCTGATTTTTGTTTCCACAGGCCCGAAATAACGTTCTGCATATTTTACCAGATTTTGAAAATCGAGGTTTCCAACTGAACTGATTACCATTTGATCAGTATGATAATTTTTATCGATAAATTGTAGAATTGATTCCCTTGTAAAACGGCTGATATTTTGCGTGGTCCCCAAAATATTCCTGGCAATCGGATGCCCATCGTAAATTAGTTCTTCAAACTCGTCAAAAATTAGTTCCGAGGGTGAATCTTTATATGAATTAATTTCTTCTGCAATTACCTCTTTTTCCCTATTAATCTCCCTCTGTGGATAAACGCTGTTAAACAAAATATCGCTTAAAAGTTCTGCAGCCCTTTCATAATCCTGGCTTAAAAATGTAGAATACAGCGTTGTTTCCTCCTTTGTGGTATATGCATTAAGTTCACCTCCTACATCCTCAATCCGGCTAAGCACATGAAATGCCCGACGTTTTTTTGTTCCCTTAAATACCGAATGTTCAATAAAATGAGCCAAGCCATGCTCCACTTCCAGTTCGTCACGCGATCCGGTATTTATAAGCACACCAAGATGCCCAACTGTGGAGTCGGTTTTATGATGAATCAATCGGATACCATTGGCCAGTGTATATGTCAGAAAATCAGCTTCTACCATGAATAAAATTAATCAGCGTGCAAAAGTATAAAAAGAAATGCGGAACGCAAGTCCACAATGATATTTCAATTTTTCAAAACCACTTTGATTCGACATAAATATTTTTTGTGAATTTAAAAAAATGTTTACTTTTGTCACACCAAAAATAAGGGGTACCATAGCTCAGTTGGTAGAGCAACGGACTGAAAATCCGTGTGTCCCTGGTTCAATTCCAGGTGGTACCACTGAAGAGGGGAAGATGCAAGTTTTCCCTTTTTTATTTTAACTACCATGACACATTTTGTTTACATCATTTACAGCGAATCAATCGACAAGTTTTATGTCGGGAGACGATGAATGTTGCCAAAAGATTATCGCAACATAATTCCGGATTTTATAAATCAGCTTTTTCAAAAAAGTAAAAAAATTCATTTTGACTCTAATTCAGCAGAGTCATTTTATTGCTAAACTTTTACTGCCATTACCACAAAAAATTTCTGTATATTGTATAGTAATAACTTTGAATTAGCTATTTGGAAACTGAACTATAATACATAAGATTTGTTTAGAAAAAAGCGGCATGAGCGCAATTAGAAACTGAATAGTGCAAACCTAGAAGATGACAATTGAACTTTATGCCGCTATATTTTTGATTGTTTACGTCCCATTAATTATTATCCCAAAACATAGGGGTAGATTTGAAATAATATTAGATGGTGAAATTAATAATAATTATTGGAATATTCAGGCAAAGTTATCATATATCATTTCAAAATACACGATATGAGAAGAGAAAATAAAGATCGGATATTTACAAAATAAAAATAATTGAGATTTGCCAGGCTTAATCCTTAATTCGGCATTGCGGAAGAAGTTTGAAATACCTATTTTCAGCGTTTAAAATCATATGATGAGAATTGTAATACTTGATGGATATACATTAAATCCAGGGGACTTAACCTGGAATGAAATTACTCAACTTGGTGATTGTTCGATTTACGATCGTACCTCATCAGAACTTACAATTGAACGATTGAAAGATGCGGAAATAGCAATTACAAATAAGGTAATTCTCAATAAAGAAATTATTGATCAACTTCCGAACCTTAAATACATTGGGGTGCTGGCTACCGGATATAACGTTGTGGACGTGCAGGCAGCTTCAAATGCAGGGATCATCGTCACTAATATTCCGGCATACAGTACTGCTTCGGTTGCGCAAATGGTTTTTTCGCACATCCTTAATTTCGCCCAGAATGTTTCCGTACATGCAAAGTTAGTTTCAAATGGCGATTGGGCACGAAGTATCGATTTTGCTTACTGGAAAACGCCTCAAACCGAGCTTGCAGATAAAACACTTGGCATTATTGGATTCGGACAAATAGGACAAGCTGTTGCAAAAATCGGGATAGCTTTTGGAATGAAAATAATTTTTACTAACAGGAGTAAAAAAGAAACGCACCCTTCAGCAAAACAGGTGGATTTGGACACGCTTTTTGCGGAAAGTGATTTTATCAGTATTAATTGTCCATTAACGTCTGACAATAAGGGTTTTATAAATAAGAATACCATTGCAAAAATGAAACCTTCCGTCTTCATTGTGAATACAGGTCGCGGACCGCTTATAAATGAACAGGATTTAGCTGATGCTTTAAACAGTGGAAGGATTGCCGGAGCCGGTCTTGATGTCCTTGCAGTTGAACCCGCAACAGTAGATAATCCGCTTCCAAAAGCCAAAAATTGTTTTATTACACCTCACATTGCCTGGGCTACCAAAGAATCGCGAACAAGATTAATGCATACTGCAAGTGAAAATATTAAAGCATTTTTGAACGGAAGTCCTCAAAATGTGGTAAACATCTGAAATTAAAATACTTCATACTTGTCCTTTCTATTTTATTGTTTCATAGGAATTTAAATTTAGTTAATAATACCTAAATGTAAAGTTAACGTCGTTTTTTCATAAACTTTTTAATTGATATTTGCGTTGCTTTTTTGCTAATGAATTACTATGATATTTAAGGTTGTACATGTGGCACTTTTAGCGTCGGTAAAATACTTTTTTACATTGCCGTATGCGATGCTTATTGGTTTAGATTATAAACAAGCTATCATAACTGTATTAGTGGGCGGAATCGGGGGTTTTCTTTTTTTCTACTATCTGAGCAAACCTTTTTTGAGCAGATTGGGGCGGTTACAGCCACTTATATGCCAGTATATTCCCCGTTTTATCAAAACAAAGTACAAGACTATATGTCAAAAACGATTGACAAAAAATCCGGTGAAGGCATTTACAAAAAGACGACGTTTTCTTGTAAAACTGAGAAACACCTATGGTTTTTGGGGAATTATAATTGCAACTCCATTTATACTGACTATTCCTTTAGGCGCTTTCTTAGCCAACAAATATTATTCAAAGCGTAAACAAACCGTACCTTACATGATTATGTCAATTGTTGGTTGGGCAGCTGTACTTTCAGGAATTGTTCATATTTTCCCTAAAGTATTCTTTTAAAATTAATTGATTTGCAGGAAGATTGATAAGTTCATGATCAGCTTCAGAAAAATCGAGCTCTAATATTGATTCCAAATTCTTCCAAAGAAAATGCTGGTGTTCGGTCAACTTAATCTCGCCTGATTTAATTGAACATATAAAAGGAACCAGTTCAATTTTTTTGAATCCGTAATCCCATTGCACTGAATGCATCCTTTTCAAAATACTAATCTCAATTTCCAGTTCTTCATTGATCTCACGAAAAATACAATCTTCAAACGTTTCACCCGGCTTTAATTTTCCACCCGGGAATTCCCACTGAAAAGGATGATCTGAATCCGCACCATGTTGGGTTACCAAAATTTTCCCGTTACTTATGATAATTGCACAGGCTACCTTTAACATTTTTGTTTGTTTTTGGTAAAGAAAATAAATAATTACTCTAAATTGATATATATATTTGTAAAAACCCAAATGATGACCAGCCAGGAATTAACAGAATTAATTGATAACTGGATAAATATAGAATGGCTTCAACAGGAAATTATTCGTCAGCCAGAACTTTACAAATTACTTGTTGAAATCGCATTACACAGTAACGAACCAAAAAGTTGGCGGGCTGCATATTTTTTGGATAAAATAACCGATTTACAGCCCGACTTACTTCAACCTTATCTCAAACCAATGCTGGATCAGTTAAAGATTGAGACGAACTCAAGTAAAAAAAGGCACTTTTTAAAACTGATCAGTCAAAATGAAATCCCTGAGGATTTTTACTCATTTCTTTTCGATTATTGCTGCCAAACAATTTCTTCAGGAAAAGAGCCACCGGCAGTTCGGGTACACGCCATGCAAAACCTGTTTTACATTGCCCAAAAGTTTCCTGAATTAAAAAGTGAAGTACTTTCAATAATTGAACACGAAATGGAATATCATTCCACAGCCGGAATCAGATCAAGGGGCAAAAAACTTGTTCTTTTGCTCAGAAAACAGTTGAATTGAAAATTCTTTATGAACCCACTTCTTCTTTCAAATTGTTAATTAAAACCTGCAGTTTATCATCAATCTCCTTGTGTAGATCATCTTGTTTGTAACGCTCAGTAATTACCAGCATATTTTGAACAATTGCCATTTCCTGGTTTTGTTCATCCTTAACTACTGCGGCAAATTTTTCAGGAAGTTTTATATAATATTCCAACATTTGCAAACTGTTGTCAGCTATTTCCCTGACCACTTTGTTCCCTTTTTCATTCGCTCCTGCCAGATAATACATCTCAGCTGCCGGAGTTGAATCATATGTTAGCGGAATCCGGTCGTTGGGAAATAGTTCAAACATCCGGTCAACAACTTCAATGGCTTTTTCTTTTTTGTCCTCATTGATCAGAGCCTGTGCCAACCTTGCAAACATGTAACGCGCCTGAATAATGTTAATTGCTTTCTTATTATAGTCATCAAGATAAACATCAGGGTTATTCACGTTTCCCCAAACAAATTTATTCATCACATGATCATATAAAATATCCGTATCAATTCTTCCGATATTAATTCCGCTGCCTGTAGTTTTTATTGGAACAAACCGATATGCTAATCCTTCAAACTGTAAATAATCAGTGAAGAAAATGTTTCCGGTATACCTCAGACTGTGATCAATATAAATCGGTCGTTCCCAGTTATTGGCAGCAATCATATTTAAAACCGCCATTTCACTTTTATTCAGGTAACTTTTATTAATACTGAATTCAATTTTATCGACAATCTTATCAGCATCCTCAGGTTTTACGGTTCCTGTTTCGAGTACCTTTTGTTTATCAACCGTAATATGAAAATTGCGCGATGGTAAAAAGTCCATCATATCTCCACTAACTACTTTCACTTTTGACCGAACATCGTCGCTGCCCAAAAATTTCATCGCTTCGCTTAACTCGACCGATTCTTTAATACGATCCTGAAATAATACAGCATCCATTCTTCCCATATAATATTTTTCCTTATCAAAAGTGAATGGGATTGGCGGTGCATCATAGGTTTTTTGCAATTGCTGAGTTATGTACCAGTCCATTCCCAAATAGCTCATATTCACAATCTTTATATCTGGCCGAACGCCTTCCACTTCCTGAACATACCAAAGAGGGAAAGTATCATTATCACCATATGTTAGTAAAATTGCATTAGGTGCACATGACTCCAGGTAGTCAATAGCATAATCGCGTACCATGTAACGATGGGAACGATTGTGGTCATCCCAATTTTGTGAAGCCAAAACACCGGGCACTAAAACAAGTGAGACAACGGTAACAATAGCTGCTCCAGGAACTCCTTTAATATATTTTTTCACAAACGAATAAATGGCTGCTACACCAAGTCCGATCCAAATTGCAAATGCATAAAAAGAGCCTGCATAAGCATAATCACGTTCACGTGGTTGCAACGGATACTGGTTAAGATAAACAACGATCGCAATCCCTGTAAAAACGAATAACAACATGGTTACGGCAAACCCTTCTTTTCCCTTTCTACCTCTGTTATACTGATAAAATAAACCAAGCAATCCAAATATAAGTGGTAGAAAATAATAGGTATTATGGCTCTTTTCATTTTTCATAAAATCGGGCATATTTTCGCGGGGCCCTACCCTGGCTTTATCCAAAAATTCAATTCCGCTAACCCAGTTGCCGTTCATAAAGTCTCCCTGCCCCTGTACATCATTTTGCCTGCCAACAAAATTCCACATAAAATAGCGCATGTACATAAATCCAATCTGGTAGGTTACAAAAAAACGAATGTTTTCAGCAAATGTAGGTTTCATTAGTGTTTTTACTTCGCCACCGGTACGCACCCTAACGGGTATCCCTTTTATCTTTCCCCATTCTTTGTAAACGGCTACATGCCCCGAATTACTACTATACATACGCGGAAATACAGTCTCCATTTTAGGATCATATTCTGTTCCTTCAGCTAAAGAACCAGTAACCTTATACTTTCCATCCACTTCGTTATATTGATCTTTTTTCCCCTTATTTCCAATTGCCGGGGCATTATAATAAGGACCATAAGCCAAGGGGCGATCGCCATACTGTTCTCTGTTTAAATATCGGAGTAATGCAAATGCGTTGGCAGGATCGTTTTGATTCATTGGTGGATTGGCCGATGCCCGGATCAATATCATTGCAAATGAAGAATAACCAATCAGAATTACCATAAACATGATAATTGCTAAATTAATAACTGGTTTATTTCGTTTTTTTGTATATATAATTCCCCATATTGCTACAGCCGTTATTATTGCAACCGCAAACAGGATTCCTGAATTAAAAGGTAGCCCCAGGCTATTAACAAACACCTTATCAAAAAGAAAAGCAACCTTTGGCACTCCCGGAATTACAACATATTGAATACCTCCAAGAATTAATACTGAAACAATAAAAGCACTAATTGCCCCTTTCCAACTAAAATTGTACTTTCTGAAATAATATACCATTCCAATAGCAGGTATAGCCAAAAGGTTTAACAAATGAACACCTATCGACAGTCCCACTAAATAAGCTATTAGTACCAGCCAACGGTTAGCATGCTTCTCGTCGGCAACATTCTCCCATTTCAAAATTGCCCAAAATACTGCTGCGGTAAATAACGACGAAAGCGCGTAAACTTCACCTTCAACCGCTGAAAACCAAAATGAATCAGTAAATGCAAAAGCAAGTGAACCAACCAGACCGCTTCCCCAAACTGCCCATTGTTCTCCCGGGGTCAATTCTTCAGAATCAAATAACTTCCTGGCCAGGTGAACGATACTCCAGTATAACAGCATTATTGTTCCGGCGCTGGCTAAAGCAGACATTGAATTTACCATAACAGCAGCTTTCGACGGATCGGAAGCTAAAAGCGTAAATATTCTTCCCAGAATCATCTGAAATGGAGCACCCGGCGGATGACCAACTTCCAGCTTAAATGCACTTGTAATAAACTCACTGCAATCCCACCAACTAGCCGTAGGTTCAAAGGTTGAAAAGTAAGTGAATGCAGCTATCAGGAACACCAGCCAGCCAAGAATATTGTTGATCGTAATTGTTTTTCGCATGATTCTTTATTTGAATAGGACAAAGATACATTTTTCAAAAAAAGAATGGTATGTAGCACGGATGTTTTGTCTCTGGCAACTATTTATTAAGCATTTAAAAAATAAATGACAGAATGTTCCCAAAAGAAAAAAATTTATACTTTTGCACCGTCTTTAACGAAAGGACAAAGAAGGACTGACCTGTGGTGTAACTGGCAACACATCTGATTTTGGTTCAGAAGAGTCCAGGTTCGAGCCCTGGCAGGTCAACCAGAAATTAGGGGTACAGAATTACCTGTACTCCTTTTTTTTATCCAAACATTTCCAATCAACTTTTCTTGAAAATAGTAAGACTTAAATGGTCTGAAAATTCCGGTTATAAAAATATGTAATATGTCAGATTATATTTCATAACGTAATAAATATTTTATTTATAAGAGAACTTCATTTTATTATAAAAATAATATTTACTCCAAAGTTCTTTTTGTAAGATTTTCAATGCTGATAAGGTAGTGCATAAAAATATTGGATTTGAACATTAAAACTTAAATTTTGGTAAACTTATTTATATTGAAATTTTTAAATAATATAAATAAAGTGCTGATTTTGTGAAATATTACATGAACTATATATGTCTTAAGATTTCTAAAACAGAAAATTCCAAATTAAAACTTTTATATTATTTTTGCACCCACATTGACCTGTAGTGTAACTGGCAACACGTCTGACTCTGGATCAGAAGAGTCCAGGTTCGAGCCCTGGCAGGTCAACTAAAAAGGAACTCAGTAAAGTGGGTTCCTTTTTTATTTATATGGAAACAGGAGTTATAACCTTCTTAAAACAAGACAAAAGAAAAGGGTAGCCACCTGCTACCCTGTGTTTCGCAAAATTTAATGAAGATAAAAATAAGGGTACACAATGTTAATAAAAGTAACGGTTCATAAAACGGTGTATTCCTGCTATTTATGAACAAAACAAGGTGGATAACTCAACTTCGACAGTATTTTACCTGTTCAAAACCTGATTTTTAGCTACTAATTTAAATTAAATTCCACCTTCCACATTCCCCTGAAATCATTCAGATTATAACCTGTAGCAAGGTCATTAGGATAAAGCGTTTTGATTTTTTCTAATGTGGGCGGCGTAATATCTGAACCTGGATGGCCATGACATCTCAAACAGGCTGACAACGTTGTTGTGATTGGTTTATAGTAGGTTATGATGTTCCCAGAGCGAATTAAAGTGTCTGTTGTAATTCCAGTTTTCATTTTTTGAATGAGTTGTTTTTCCACTTCATTTTTCAGGAAATTCTCCGGATTCCTGTTCTTCTCAGAAACTCTTGTAATTGTGCACTTATTTATTGCGTTTAAGCTATCAACAATTAAAGATGCTTTTAAATTGCAAAATTCAACCGCATATTCTGTTCCACCTATTTGTATTGCTTTACCAACATTGCCCAGTAAAGTTGCCTGGGAAAGATTCGTTATTTCATCCCCCTTTTTTTGAAATTCCGCATAGGTTCCGGAATCGATTCTTGAAACTGTATTACTACATGAAAAGGTTATTATGATCAAAAAAATCGTACTTGTCAACTTCAATCTTTCCATTTTTGTTTAGTTGAATGATTTAAATACCAGAATCCATTAGCCATGACGGTTTTTAATTTCGGATTCCCCATGAATCGGTATTTCAAAAAAGAACGTAGTGCCTTTTCCAGGTTCAGTTTCAAACCAGATTTTCCCTGAAAAATTCTCAACAATATTTTTTACAATTGAAAGGCCAAGTCCCATGCCACTTGTCTTGGTTGTAAAACTGGGACTAAAAAGTTTCTCCTGTATTTCCTCAGGAATTCCGGTTCCGTCATCGGCGACGGAAACAACAACTATTTGATCGCGCCGTTCAAGCGAAATTTTAATGATACCCGTTCGCTCATCAGGAATAGATTGTATGCCGTTTTTTATCAGGTTGATAACAGCTCTTGACAATTGTTCGTGATCTGCATTCACTTCAATATTTCTGCAATTGCCGGGATAAAATTCAATGTGCGCACGATTATGAGTTTCATAAAGATCGATCACTTTTTGTAACTGTTCAGCCAGAACAAAAACCTGGTTTCTTGCCAATGGGATCTTGGCGAAATTTGAGAATTCTGTAGCAATATTCGAAAGATTATCAATCTGCTCAATTAATGTTGCAGTTACCCGTTCTACAAATTCGTTATACTCCTTATTTTTGCCTTTGGTTCGCTGTAAATGCTGAATATTTAACTTCATCGGAGTTAATGGGTTTTTAATTTCGTGTGCAATCTGTTTGGCCATTTCGCGCCACGCCGACTCACGTTCGGAACGGGCAAGCAATTCTGCACTCACAGCAAGTTCGTCTACCTTTTTATTATACTCTTTAACCAGGCTTCCAATCTCATCATTTCGGGGATAAAAAATCGGGTCGTTTCGTTTTCCAAGAGTTATTCTTTTCAAATTTGCCTGGATTAAAGTCAATGGCCGGGTAATTTGATTGGCGATAAAAACGGCCACAATAATACTGGCAAGGAACAATAATACATATAGATTTATAAATGCAACAACAAGAGTTGAAATTTCCTGGCTATACTTATCCTCTTTAATAAAATAAGGCAAATTTATCGCGCCAAGCGGGTTTCCATACCTGTTAATTATCGATTTATATACTGATAAGTATGAAAGTTTTCCGATTTTTTCGGGCTGGAAAAAATCATTGAACTGAAAATTTAAAAATATCTCGTAAAAGGCCTGAGAATTGATCCGTGATGAAACTAAGCCACGCTGATATATTTCGGGGCGTGATGAAGCCAGTATATTTCCATCTAATCCGTAAATATTTATGTCTGTTTGAAATATATTCGAGAGCCTGGCTAATTCGCCCTGAAGCGAATCAATAACTTCAGGTGTAATTTCGTTCATTTCATCAAGTTGTAAATCAATCTCTTCTGAAATAGATTTCATTTTTTCTTCCAGGTCATTCTGGTGTTTTGATTTGTACTCTTCAACATTATAAAATATAGTGACAGAAGCTACTAAAAGTAACGAAACAAATACAATGGAAATAATGGCTGCCTGAATTTTAAATTTAAGGTCGAACACCAGTTTTCGCAATCGTAAATGACGATTACTCAAAAACATTATAATGAGCATGCAAATAAAATAGAAAACAAAAATATAAGGAAATGAAATCAGGTATTGATTAAAAGTAAACAGATCACGCGATACAATCACATAGTTATTTTCTCCGGTGTGATAAATCAGGTGTTCCATTTTATCCCATTTTCTATAGGTAAATTCGGGGATAGAAGATTGATGAGCAGTATCAATATAATAATCTACGTAAAAGTTATAATTATAGTCGCCATATTTATCTGTCAGTTCACCTCCAAAATATTTTGCATAACTAAATTTTCGTTTGTCTTCTGATCGTGTATTTGATTTATCAATTAGCAATTCAGGGAACCCAATTCCTTCAAATAACAGGTCAGAGTCCAGATCAATATAAATTGTAATGCCCGAAGAATCGTTAGGTAAAGTATAATGAAACCTTCCGGTATAGGAAATTCTGCCATTCATATTATTAATGAAATAGAAGTTAGTTCCGGGAATCGAATCTCCCATATCTTTTATCATTCCGTCCATAAAGGGGAAACAGGGAACCAACTGTTCTTCCGGAACAATCATCAGCTTGGAATCATTGTTGCAAACATAAACCTCAATAGTATATTTCCGGAAATAGCTATTAAAATAGGTACTTTCAATGTATTCTTTCAAATCATCTACATTCTGCAAAAGGAGTGGTATAATGGCAGGATCATTTTCCATTTGTACCTGTATTCTTGAAAGAAATTCTTCTGCTGCCGGATCACGCTCAACTGCCAGGGTTACTGCAAATACTTTTTGATTTGCCCGCTCTTTTTGGCTAATACTATGGTAAAAAACCAGCAATGAGTAAATTGATACCACTGAAACAAAAATAATCAACGAACTCAGAGCATATTTTTTCATGTAACCCCTCCTGAATATAACAACCAATACGGATGTTGTCCAGAAAAATGCAAAAGCATACCACGTAATATGGTTAATTACCAGCACCTGAATAATTGCCAGAAATACTACTATTCCTGTTATAATGCTAACTATTATAAGTATTTTACATTTCTTGCACGCTTCCTCAATAATTTTTACATTAAATAAAACTATTGCCAGCAACATTAGTCCTACCGAAAAAATGCCAAAGACACTTTGCATCGTAATACTAATAATTTTATTCAGTGAAAATGAAATGGTGGAATTGTTAACCAGTACTTCGATAAGATAATTGGTAAATAAAAATAAACTGGCACTAAAAAGCAGCAAAAGCGAGACAATCATGTTTCTTGAAAGAGCCGAATTCTGTTTTATTTCCTCAACATTTACACCCAGGGTGAAATTATAGAGCCAAAATGAAAAGAAAAGTACCATGAGAAAATAATCTCCAAGTGAAGGAAGCCAGTCATTCAATGCAAAAATCTCCGGGCTGAAAAAAGGCATGTAATTTAACACCGCCGGAATTTTAAAAATCAGGTGTAACCAGTAAACAATAAACAGTGCTGCCCCGAGACCAAAAAGCTTGAGAAAAAATGTGGTCTTTGATTCCAGAAACTCCCGGCGAAAATATACAAGCAAAACAAGTAGTCCCAGCAAATAAATTAAACCCGGAAAATACAGCTGGCTTTTACTGCATAAGTATTGCCCTTTTGGAATGATTGAAAAAAGATATTCTCCGTTTAATCCAATTATTGGAAAAGCATTTTTTACTATCTCATCTGAAATTTCATAATCCTCCGGCAACTTATAATCACTGAAAAATGAATTTTGCAAGTACTTGTTTTCATGTTCATAATTGTATTTAATTAACTGAAGCCCTACAATTTCATAATCCCCGATTATTTTGTTTGTTGCCAAATAATATCCATTCGGCATTTTTACTAATCCTTCCCGTGTTTTGAAATCACGTATGTCTCCATAAAACGCAATTGCCCGGTCTGACCAGTAATTCAATGTTCCTGATTCATAAACAAGGTAACCAAGACCAGTTTGATCAACAAGAACATTGTAATCTTTCAGCGCCTCAAAAAAATTGCCGGCAAAATCATCCGATAGAATGATTTCGCCAATTTTATCCATATTTTCACTTAAAAAAATTTCATTTTGTTCGAGGGTTGCCTGGAAATCAGCAATCAAATGATTTTCGGGATGTTTCTTTAACAATCCGTTCTCAATGATAGCCGCCACGGTGAAAAAAACAACGGCACAAATAAGGTAAACGTATTTATTTAGTTTCAACAACATAAATTAATCGTGATGATATGGTTCGCCTTTTAAAATGGTAAAAGCGCGGTAAATCTGCTCCACACACAAAAGTCGCGCCATTTGATGTGAAAAAGTCATTTTTGACAATGAAACGGTAGAAACTGCCTTTTCATAAACCTCCCCCGAAAAACCATACGGGCCACCGATAACTAAAACCAGTTCTTTTAATCCACTTATCATTTTCTTATCCAGAAAACCGGCAAATTCTCTCGAAGAGTACATAACTCCATTTTCATCAAACAAATGCAATTCTTTCCCAGGCAGTATTTTTGAAAGAATTTGATCGCCTTCCAGTTTTTTCTGATTTTCAATACTCAGATTCTTATTCTTTTTAATGTCAGGAATTACCTCCATTTCAAAATTAACGTAATGTTTCAGACGTTTTACATAATCGTTAATCCCTTCTGTAAGGTAGGTTAAATCTGTTTTCCCGACGACCAATAAGGTGACCTTCATTTTGGTAATTGATTATTGATTTTATAAAATTACATTAAAATTAAAGGACTGGACAAGATTTGCACAGTTTTTGAGTACTTTACAGTTTTTGATTGAATTTATTGAAAAAATATGCTTTTAATTAAAAAAACCTTTTTCTTAGTTATAATTTGTTCAATTTTTGTGCCGTTTGTTTCTTTTCAAGATTCCAAAATGCAGGAAAAAATAATCAGTTGCTTTGAAACGGGCAATTCAAAAATTCTTTCCAATTATTTTAACCAGAACGTTGAAATGACGGTAACGGGGAATAAAAATATATATAGCAAAGCACAGGCACAGCAAATTCTGGCTAAATTTTTCAGCGAAAACAAACCGGAAAATTTTAAAATACTTACAAACACGCCTGAACAAGACGCTCAAAATATAATCGGTTTGTTAAGTACCAAGTCCTCTACTTTCAGGGTTTATATAATGTTTAAAAAAACGAACCAGAAAGATTATATTCATTTGCTAAAAATTGAAAAACGACAAAACTAATTATTTAGAATTTGCAGGTTATATTCAGTTTTTAACGTGAATTTTATAGTTGCTTAAACTTCTAATAATTAATACAACCACTTTTAATAACTTAAAATGGACCACGAAACTCTTTTACCTTCTGACAAATGAATTATAATTTTTTAAATTTGTAATAAAATTGAATTTTAAACCAAGCCAGGTTTGAGGCTCAAACCCGTCACTTTATCGAAAATAACAATTATGCTACTAATAAAAAAAACACTGTCCCCGGTTTTTATCATCTTTAGTCTTATGCTGATTGCCATTACTACTCAGGCGCAAATACCCGATCAAATATTACAGAGTATTAAAAACGGAAACTCGAAAACATTATCGGACTATTTTAATAAGAACGTTGAATTAGTTGTACTGGAAAATGATAATGTTTACAGCAAGGCTCAGGCACAACAAATTGTGAATAAATTTTTTAGTTCTCATAAACCTGAAAATTTCACTGTAATACATACAGGAGAAACAGAAGGTGCCTGGTATGCAATTGGAAACTTAAAAACCAATAACGGTAGTTTCAGAGTTTATTTTCTACTGAAATCAAGCGATGGAAAGAATTATATTCATCAGCTAAGAATTGAAAAACAATAAACTGAATGGGAAGAGTGAATCTTCGGTTTAAACGAATAGTAAAAATAGGTGAAAAAATTACTGAGCGTGCGGAAAAAATAACACTTCCGTTTTTCGATGGAGTGCCACTTTACGACGTTGCATTGTTTTTTTGGCGTAGCATTTACTCCGGTTCAATTACAACACGGGCATCAGCAATTGCTTTTTCGTTTTTTGTAGCTCTTTTCCCGTTTATTATCTTTTTATTTACTTTAATTCCTATCATTCACTTTCATAATTTTCAGAACGAACTTTTTCTTCTAATTCAGCAAATAGTTCCACCAGATGCATTTGCGACAATCGAAGGTACCGTTTATGAAATCCTTAACCTACCACACGGGGGTTGGTTTTCTGTTGGTTTTTTCCTGGCTATAATTTTTTCCACCAATGGATTGGCTTCAATGATGAGCGCTTTTGATGCTACTGTTAACAGCATTTATCGCCGCACCTGGGTCAGCCAGCGAATTACTGCCATAATAATGCTTTTCGTATTATCATTTCTGCTAACCCTTGCTATTGCACTTTTAACAGGGGGACAAGCCTTAATAAATCTCCTGGAAAATAAGAACATTTTACAAGACCATTTTACGGTTTATATTCTAACATTAGGAAAGTGGATAATAATTTTTGCTTTGTTCTTTTTTGCCTATTCTTTTCTTTACTATATGGCTCCGGCAAAAAAAACAAAATGGCGTTTTATTTCTGCTGGTGGAACACTTTCAACTATCTTAAGTATTATTGCAATTGCCGGTTTTACATACTACATAAACAATTTCAGCCAATATAATGCACTTTATGGTTCCATAGGAACTTTGCTTATTATTCTACTTTTGATTTATGTAATGTCGGTTATTTTACTGGTAGGATTTGAGTTGAATGCCAGTATTTACAGTGCCCGGACAAAAAATGAAGAAGATTGATTTTATTTCTTCCCTTGTTTGAAAAGCAATTCCTTTTCACTTTTTGAAAGGCTATCATAACCCTTTTTGGCAATTTTTTCCAATATCTTATTAATTTCCTCCTGCTGCTCGTGTTTCATTTTATTGTATTCATGATCATCACGCGGAGGTTGTTTATAAGTTACCTTCATATTGCTTTTTGGCTTAAACAGATCGGCAATTTTATTTAAAAACCGAATAAAACCATCACCCATATCTTTTCCCTTTCTTAATTGTACTATATAAAACCAGCCCCATAATGCCCCTCCCAAATGAGCAATATTTCCACCTGGATTGGAGGTTGAAATACCAATTATGGATAGTAAAACATAAAATGCAGCAACATATTTCAACGGAAACTTGCCTATAAAAAATAAGTATATTTCACGGTTCGGATCATACACTGAAACTGCTACCAAAATAGCAATAATTGCCCCTGATGCGCCAAGTAAGAGTCCATTTATCCCTTGAAAAGTGGGAAGAAAACTGTAAGCAAGTACATAAAGCAATCCTCCTGAAATACCACCTAATAAATAGACACTGGTAAGTTTACTTCCTTCAAAATGATACAAAAAAAGCTTCCCAAACCAGTATAATCCTAACACATTAAACAGAATATGAATAAATCCTACATGAAAAAACATGTAAGTTATCAATGTCCAGGGTTTAGCCAGTAGTGCTGAGAAAGTTGATGGCACACTAAGCCAGTTTACCAATAAAAATGGTTGGTTGGCCAGGTAAAAAAAAACTCCTAATATTTTAACAACCAAGAATACACCCAAATTAATGTATATCAACCGGGTTAACGCTGAACCTTCTTTAAATGTGCGTTTTATATCATCGAAAATTTCCATTTTCAATAAAAATGTTTTGAATTTTTATTCCAATACTTTATCAGGATAAAACCGAATAGCATTCCACCAAGATGAGCAAAGTGGGCTACACTCCCCTGAATTCCGGACACACCAAAAAACAGTTCCAGTAAACCATAACCAATAACAAAATATTTTGCTTTAATCGGAATTGGAGGAAAAAGTAACATCAATTGTGTATTGGGAAACAACATTCCAAAGCCCAGCAGAACGCCAAATATCGCTCCCGATGCACCAATGGTCGGGGTATTTAGCATTGCGTTTAGTTTTCCAGACAAAGGATCTCCAAAATTTTTGCCCTGTGCCCAAATGGTTGCCCCAGTTTCTTTAACATAAGCAATTTGCTGAGGATCCATATTTGCGATGATGCTCTTATATTCAATAAAACCTACAAGTGTTTGTATAAGCGCCGCGCCAACACCAGTGACCAGATAAAATATCAGAAATCGTTTAGGTCCCCAAACACTTTCTAGCGTACGCCCAAACATGAATAGAGCAAACATATTGAAGAAAATATGCCCGATTCCCGAAGCATCATGCATAAACATGTAAGTAAAGAATTGATGCAATTTAAAATGTGCCGAAGCAGGAAAATACAAACCCAAATATTCATATAAATTAATGTCTGATCTTTGAAGCATTATGGTAGCCAAAAAAAACAAAACATTGGCCAGAATCAGGTTTTTTACAACCGGTGGCAAATTAAACGCTGGTCTGTAATTCATATTTCTTAGTTTTTAAAAAGCAGATAATTATTCATTTTCTATTATCCCAAATCCTCTTTAAATAACACTCAATTTAATAACTGGTTGACATTAACAATAGCCAGACCATTTCAAATTCAGGCTAAAATAACGACAACTTGTCACTTCTGAAAGCCTTTTTCAATTTCACTTGTTGGGATTATTGTTAATACTTTTTTCCCATCTGGCGTGAAATTAGGCGTTGCGCAGGCAAAAAGCTGATCAATTAACTGATCAATCTCCTCCTGCTTTAAATCGGTACCATAATCAAGTGACGATGCTTTTGCTAAAGAAGTTGCAATTTGTTCTTTGGCCTTTTTACGTGCATCAACCGGTGAGCTTTTATATTCTTCAAGCAAACGTTCCACAATGAGTTCGGGCGACGTAACATCTAATACCCCGGGAGTTCCGTTTATAATAAATGTATCGTTTCCGAATTCCCGAATATCGAAACCAAGCGCCATCAATTCACTTAAAATGCTTTTTAAAATAGCGGCATCGGCAGGATTTAATTCAATTGTTTGCGGGAAAAGCTGTTGCTGGCTGGCAACAGTTTCCGATCGTAGTATTTCCATAAAACGTTCAAATAAAATCCGCTCGTGTGCCCTTTTCTGATCAATAATCATTAACCCTGATTTAACCGGGGTTAGAATGTATTTTTGTTTTAGCTGAAGTATTTTTTTCCCTGAAAATTGTTCCGATGTATTTAACAACCAGTCACTTTCTCTCTCTTTGTCTTTCCCTGAAATTTCTTCCGGTTTCAATTTTAGCTGCGATCCCTGATAAAGATCTTCCCAGTGATTTAAATTAGATTTGGTGGTTTTCACATTCCCCAGACCTGATTGAGAAGTTCTTCCTGCATTAAAAGGATTATACTCCGGATTAATTTGTATTTCGGGAAAAGGAACATTTTCTCCTTTCTTCTGAGGAACCGGAATATCGATGTTGCCACTTTGGTCAAAATCAATTGAGGGAACAACATTATGTTTTCCCAGTGATTCGCGAACAGCCGCATGGATTATTTGCCAAATTTCTCGCTCATTTTCGAATTTAATTTCAGTTTTAGTTGGATGAACATTAATATCGATTTCCGCAGGATCAATATCAAGGTATAAAAAATATGAAGGAAAGGTTTCCGGCGGCAAAAGTTGCTGATAAGCCTGCATAATCGCTTTATGAAAATAAGGATGGCGCATGTATCTTCCGTTCACAAAAAAGAACTGTTCCCCAACTGTTTTCCGTGCAAATTTTGGTTGTCCTATAAAACCAAAAATTTTTACCAAACTTGTTTTTTCATCAACCGTTACTAAACTCTGATTGAGGCTCTTCCCAAAAAGATCAATAACACGTTTTCGGTAATTTACTTTTGGCAAATCGTATAAAAGTATGTTATTATGATAAAGTGAAAAACGAATCTCAGGATTTGGTAACGCCACCCGCTGTGTTTCCCAAATTATATGTTTTAGCTCTGTTGTGTTTGCCTTCAAAAATTTGCGACGTGCAGGCACATTAAAAAACAGATTTTTAACCATAAAACTTGTCCCATTGGCACATGCAGTCGGTTCCTGTGTTTTCACCTCAGAACCAATGATATGAATCAATGTGCCAACCTCGTCTTCTACTTTTTTTGTGCGCAATTCAACATCGGCAATAGCTGCAATTGATGCCAAAGCTTCACCACGAAATCCCATGGTACGAATGCAAAATAAGTCGTTTGCTGAACTAATTTTAGACGTTGCGTGTCGTTCAAATGCCATTCGGGCATCGGTTGGAGACATTCCACAACCGTTATCTGTAATCTGAATTAGTGTTTTTCCAGCATCTTTAATATGAATGGTTATTTCAGTAGCTCCGGCATCCAGTGCGTTTTCCACTAACTCCTTTACAACCGAAGCAGGTCGTTGAATTACTTCTCCGGCAGCTATCTGGTTAGCTACTGAATCGGGCAATAATTGAATAATGTCACTCAAAGACTTCTGTTTAAAAGATGAATTGCTGGATGATTAAAACAAAAAATCGGAATAAAAAAACAAGTAAACAATTAATACTAAAACAAGAATCAGGATGATTAACCGACGGTTCTGTGACCGGCGGGATTCAGCAGAAGACTTCGCCTGCCATTCACCCGTTTTTCTAAACTGTCCTTTTATATTTGGCTTGTATGGTTTATTAGGATCCCATTCTTCAACAATACCCAATTCTTCTTTTATCCTTCTTTCCCGCTCATCGCGGGCTTCCATATCCGGATCATAAAACCGCGGGGTGATATGAAACCTCTTTGTCGGCGGTGTATGAAAAAACTTCCCAATCATAACTACTGAAATTCTAATACTTTGCAAAGATAAGGTTTATTCGATAAAAACGGATTGAACTAAAATCTTTAAAAATTAAGAAGTAGCTTTTAAAATTACATGACAACATAAAAATGATTAGCTCAATTTACTAACAACCAATTACATTGATTTTTCAAGAATAGAAATTAGTTGATCGTCTGTTAATTTTACCGGATTTCCCTTCATACTACTTGCGTTTTTAGCCTTCTCAACCAATTCAGGAAAATCTGTTGATGTGATCCCAAAATTTGATAATACCGGAATTTGCAGTTTTTTTACTAATCTTTTTATCTGTTCAATTCCGTCCTTAATTTCAACGTTTTCTTTCCCCGTAAATATTTGGGCAACCTCCAGATACTTTTGAAGAAATTGTTGCTGGTCAGTATTTTTTAATGCTTCGGTATTTACTTCCATTACAGCAGGCAATAAACAGGCACACACCTCTCCATGCGGTATTGGAAACATTCCACCCATCGGCCCTGCAAAACCATGAACAGCACCCAATTTAACATTTGCCAGCGCCATTCCTCCCAACATACTTGCCATCGCCATATCTTCCCGTGCTTTCAGATCATGTCCGTTTAAATATGCTTTTTCAAGTGAACTGGCAATTCGTTTCATCCCATCGCGACAAAATAGATCAATAAACGGATTCGACTGGTTCGAAACAAATGTTTCCATTAAATGTGTCAACGCATCGACACCAGTGCTGGCTGTAATGTTTTGAGGCATTGTTAAAGCCAGTTTCGGATCAACCACGGCCAAAACCGGATACATTTTATCACTTCGTAAACTAACTTTTACCTTCTGATCTGTTGATTTTATTACTGAATTCTTGGTTACTTCAGCTCCTGTTCCTGAAGTTGTTGGAATTGCAATACAAGGAATTGGCAATTGTGTTAGAGGTTTTCCAAGCCCGATTACTTCCAGATAATCCAGTAATGCTCCCTGATTCGGAATCATAGCGGCAATAGCCTTAGCACTATCGATAACGCTTCCTCCTCCAATTCCAAAAACAATATCGCAATCAATTTTGCGTCCCAACTCTATTCCTTGCTGAATTACATCAATTGTTGGCTCAGTGTAAATTTTATAAATTGTTCCCTGAATATTTTGACGTGAAAGAATATCAAGGAGTTTTTCTGCATTATTGGTATTTTTTCCGCAAACAATTAAAGTACTTTTATATTTTCCTGCAATACGTCTCCCAACCTGGTCAAATGAACCGGATCCAAAAATAATTTCTGATGCTGTAGCGTACGCAAAATTTAATCCCATCCGCTGTCCTCCGGAAATATATTATAATACTTTATACTTGTTCTTGGTTCTTCCATCATGTGAGCAACAGCATCACGCCAACGGCCGTAATGTTCTGTGAGTTTATGCTTGCCCGGATCTTCGTAACTACGGTACACTTCTACCAACACGAATCGGGTTGGATCATCCTGCTGCTGAATGATATCAAACTTTGCAATGCCCTGCTCATCAATACTGCTTTTTGCATTCTCTGTTGTTTCAGAAATAAAATCTTCAACCCAATTTTCTTTAACATGAACAAAAACGTGCACGATATACATAACCTTTCGATTTAATTTTCTACAAATTTAAAAAGAGAAATGAATTCTAACGTTCTAAAAATAAATTCGTCACACAGTTAAATAGAAATAATTTTAAAATCTTTCCGGCGACAACGAAATTAAGTTAATCAGACTTTGAAAAAAGGACGATTTACTGGTATTATTTGAAGGAGTTATTCATGATTAAATTGATTAAAATATCAAGTTTTGTTTGGCTTTTTTATTAATTCATCGAAACTCCTCGCGGCAAAGCTGACGAGGAATGCGCTCACTGGAATTCAATAACAATTTGCGGGTTTCACTTAGTCGGAGTACATTTTTAGTAGAATATCATTTAATCAGTGTCTCTATTTTATCTGCCAATACTGCTGATAATTTTTTAGCTGATTCAATAGTTAAATGACTGCCATCATACGTTTTGTATTGATTCGGATTAAGATTTAACCAATATCCGCCAGCCTGTTCAAATCCGGTCATTATCTCATTTTCGTTGTACCTGCCAAGTGAATCTTCCAATTGCCGCATTGGCAATGATACCGGTGGCCGAAATCCTACCACTTTTATGCCTCTTGATGTCCAGCTTTTAACCTGGGAATAAAGTTCCTGCAAATACTTTTCATCAACTTTGTAATGGTTAAAATCATCTACATAAGAGGAAATTGCCTCTGTTGTATCGACCGGAAATTTTTCCGAAGCCACATAACCATTCATGTTATAATGATTTCTGTAATATTTATTTTCCTTTTTGCCATTAAGCGTATCCAATAACTTTTGCGGTGAGGTTGGCGAAAACCAGTAACTAATATTATTTAAATACAAACCTTCAATTTTTTCTTCGCGGGATAGTGTTCTCTCCTGCCGATATTGCGTATTATCTCTTGAAAATCCTGTTATCGCATTTGCCGAAATACTTAATACTATAATTTTAGGCCGATCACTTTTCCCGAGTTTTTCTTCCGCCGCTTTATACATCTCGGGATTAAGCCCACCATTTGAATAGCCAAAATTCAGTATCTTAAAGTTTTTCAGCTTTTTCTCCATAACATCCGGTGATACTCCGCGATACACTCTTGAATCTCCCATTATAACCACATCGTATTTTGCAGGAGCAAATGTTTTATGAATCCAGAAACGATCCCTCATATATCTTTCCTCATCCTTTGGCAGCACAAAGCTTAGTCCAAGGGCTATAAAAAGTGCCAGAACTGTTGGAATCCAGATATTTGGTGTTCGTCTCATTAAAATTGAAAATAAATAAATTCGCTCCCTTTCCCACGGAAAAAGATGATTACAACAATAAGCAGAGTATAAAATGCCATCATCAAAGCAGGTCGTTTCATAAACTTATGATCTAATCGAAGCGCAGCCAACAATTCGCGAATCGACATCACCACAATAAAAATGGTAATATCGAGTCCCCAGTTAAATTTAAATGGTCCGTGAAATGAAAACATAGTATGTAAAATTTTTAATGCCTGATTAAAATTATTAGCCCTGAAAAATACCCACCCGATTAAAACCTGCACACTGACCAACAACCATGCAAAAAATCGAAATGATAGGTGGTTAGATAATTTTACCGGCCAGCGAACAAATCTTTCAAGCGACGCAAAAAATGCATGCACAGCACCCCAAATTACAAATGTCCATGCAGCTCCGTGCCACAAGCCCGAAACCAGCATGGTTATCCAAAGATAAAGGTGCGAATTAAATATTCCTTTTCTGTTTCCCCCCAATGGTATATAAACGTAATCGCGAAACCATGTTGACAGCGAAATGTGCCAACGCGTCCAAAATTCTCTTATTGAAGTTGAAATATACGGATGATTAAAATTATCGGGAAAATTATATCCCATCCATTTTGCAAGACCGCGGGCGATATCGCTGTAACCTGAGAAATCGCAATAAATCTGAAAGGCAAATGCAATCATTACACCCCACCAGTAAAGTGAAGAACTATTCATTTCAGGGGAACTGAAAGCCGCTACAACATGAGGAGCCAGGTTATCGGCAATAACCATTTTTTTGAAATAACCATTCACAATTAACTGAAATCCATTCCATTGCTCAATATTTGAAACTGTTCTGGCTTTTAGTAATTGCGGTAACATTTTCTTTGCCCTTACAATCGGGCCGGCAACCAATTGTGGAAACATCGATAAATAAGCGAAAAAATGAACCACATTTTTGGTCGGTTTAACTTGTCCCTTGTACACATCAATTGTGTAACTCATACTTTGAAAAGTATAAAAACTAATGCCCACTGGGGTCACCAAAAAAAAGGCTGGAATGTGAGCTGCGATTGAATGACCTCCTGTTAAACCTAATAAACTGTCAATATTTTCAGCAATAAATCCTGAATATTTAAAGATTGATAGAGAGGCCAAATTAGCCAGAACAGAAAAGATTAACAATAACTTTTTTTGGGAAGGATATTTTTCCATTCCCAGTGCCGCAAAGTAATCAACAAACCCGCTGAAAATGATCAAAAATAAAAACCGCCAATCCCACCAACCGTAGAAAAAGAAGGATGCAATACATAACCAAATTAACCGCCCGCTAACATTCTTCCCAAAGTATTTAAAAACAATAAAAAAAACTATTGCAAATACAACAAATATCAGCGAGTTAAACAGCATACCATTTTATTTCTGCCTGAAATAGATTTGAATTGGCACTCCTGAAAAATTGAAGTTTTCTCTAATTTTGTTTTCAATATAACGCTTATATGGATCTTTTATATATTGAGGCAAATTGGCAAATAGTGCAAAAGAAGGTGTTGGCGAAGGCAACTGGGTTGCATATTTTATTTTAATAAATTTCCCTTTTACCGAGGGCGGAGAATAAGCCTCTACTGCCTCCTGAATGAGATCATTTAGTTCCGAGGTTTTTATTTTTTGTTGTCTTCTTTCAAAAACCTCAACGGCAGTTTCAAGTGCCTTGTGCACACGTTGCATGGTTTTGGCTGAAATAAAAATTATCGGAACATCAGTAAACGGGGCAATTCGTTCCTGAATCTCTTCCGTAATTTTTTTTGTTGAATGCGTATCTTTTTCAATCAAATCCCATTTATTAACGAGAATGACAACACCCTTTTTATTTTTAATAATCAGGTTAAAAATATTCATATCCTGCGCTTCAACGCCACGAGTAGCGTCAATCATAAGCAGACAAACATCTGAGCTTTCAATGGTGCGTACCGAACGAAGCACCGAATAAAATTCGATATCTTCGCTTACTTTTCCTTTTTTCCGTAGCCCGGCAGTATCCACAATCATAAAATCGTGACCAAATTTGTTATATCGCGTGTGAATTGAGTCCCGAGTTGTTCCTGCTATTTCAGTTACAATATTTCTTTCAACACCAATTAGTGCATTAATAAATGACGATTTACCCACATTCGGACGACCGACAACCGACAAATAAGGCAGTTCGTGTTCTTCATCATTTTCTTCTTTTTGTGGAAAATTCTCTACCAGAACATCAAGTAAATCTCCTGTTCCGCTTCCAGTCATTGACGAAATGCAGTAAATCTCTCCCAACCCAAGTGAATAAAATTCCTGTGCATCAACGATTCGGGCATTGTTATCCACTTTATTTACGGCCACCAAAATCGGCTTTTTCCCACGACGTAAAATGGTTGCAATAGCATCGTCAAGGTCTGTTATTCCCGATTCAACATCAACAAGAAAAAGAATTACATCAGCTTCGTCAATTGCCAGATGAACCTGTTTGTTGATTTCAGCTTCAAAAACATCATCAGAGTTAACTACATATCCTCCTGTATCGATTACCGAAAACTCAACACCATTCCACTGTCCCTTCCCATAATTTCGGTCACGCGTTACTCCTGCAGTCTCATCAACAATTGCTTTCCGTTGCTCGATTAACCTATTAAACAAAGTCGATTTCCCTACATTTGGCCTTCCTACTATTGCTACTATTCTGGTGCTCATTTCTTTTCTTTTTATTAAGGGCTAAAGCCCGTCTCCTTCTTTGATTCCCAAATCCCCAACTTAAAAGTCGGGGTTAATTTTTGATTCTCTGGTTACTGAAAAATCTCAATATTAAAAACTAAAGCGCATCGTACCCGAAATTCTTCAACTGCTTGTCTTTTTCGCGCCAGTCTTTAGCTACTTTTACAAATAGCTCCATGTATATTTTCTTGTCAAAAAACTCTTCAGCATCTTTCCGGGCTTGTGTGCCTACAATTTTTATCATTTTGCCCTGATGCCCGATAATTATCCCTTTTTGGCTTTCTCGTGAAACATAAATAATACACCGTACATTGATTATTTTCTCAGTCTCCTTAAACTCTTCAACCTCCACCTCAACCGAATAGGGTACTTCCTTTTGATAATTTAGCAATATCTTTTCACGAATTATTTCCTGCATAAAGAAACGCTCATTCCGGTCAGTTAATTCGTCTCTTGAGAAATAGGCCGGAGCCTCAGGAAGCAATTCCAAAATACGGTCGAAAATTGGTTCAATATTAAATTTCTCTTGTGCTGAAATCGGGAAAACCGTAGCACCTGGAAAAATATTAGTCCAATAATCGTAAAGCTTTAGCACTTCTTCCTGATTCGACAAATCAATTTTATTGATTAAAACAATTACCGGCACATTCGATTTGCGGATTCTTTCAATGTACTCCGGATTTTTATCTGGTTTTTCAATTACATCGGTTACAAACAAAATGATGTCTGCATCAATTAATGCTGAATCCACGAATTTCATCATGGTTTCCTGTAATTTGTAGCTGGGTTTTAAAATTCCGGGAGTATCTGAATAAACAATCTGGAAATCGTCGCCGCTAACAATGCCTTTTATCCGGTGACGCGTGGTCTGCATTTTCTGCGTAATGATGGAGATTTTTTCTCCAACTAAGGCGTTCATAATTGTTGACTTTCCTACATTCGGATTGCCCACAATATTCACAAAACCTGCTTTGTGTGTCATAATTTCAAAAATTAGGTGTTCCTTCCCAAATGGGAATTCTATATTAAATACTTAAAATTCAGCGCAAAGATAATCGAAATCCTTTAGTAGAAAAGATTTGATACAAAGATTACTTAAACATTACTACTTTGTATAATATAAAACTTCGCTTATTTACAGTCTGCTATTAATTCGTTGCTTAAAAACCCTGATGCGATTTCGCGAACTTCGCCGGTCATTTTTATTTCCCAGTCTTCGGCAATTTCAATTTTCAAATTTCCACCGCGCATTTTTATGGTCAAATTCCGCTCGGTTAACCCATGTTTCACCATTACCGAAGCAACAGCGCACGACGAACTTCCTGAGGCCAGTGTCCAGCCAGCGCCACGTTCCCAAATAATAGCTTCAACTTCTGAAGGTGATATAACTTTTGCAAACTGTACATTTATCCGGTTTGGAAACATCGGGTGATTTTCAATCTGTGGGCCAAATTGTCTGATTTCCTTGTCATCCAAATCATCTTTTATAATCACACAGTGCGGATTTCCAACCGAAACACAATTGATTTGATAATCTTTGTATTCCAAATGCAACGTTTCGTTTATGCATTCTTCTTTTTCGCAGTTCACAGGAATATCTACAGATTTAAAATAAGCCTTCCCCATATCTACTTTTATGGTTTTAGCTTTCCCTTCTACCTCTTCAATAATCTCTGCCCGAACAATTCCTCCCGGAGTTTCAATGGTAAAACTTTTTTCTGCAGCAAATTTGTAATCGTACAAATATTTGGCAAAAATCCGAAGTCCGTTGCCGCTTTTTTCAGCTTCCGAACCATCAGGATTTAAAATTCTTAAACCAAAATCAGCGACCGAACTATTAACTTTTAAAAGAATTCCATCAGACCCAATTCCGAAATGAATATCGCAAATTCTGATTATTGCCTTTTCTGTTAGTTCGAAATCAATGCGTTCGCTGTTTAAAACGATATAATCATTCCCTAAACCGTGAGATTTTGCAAAGAAGTTTTCCATTTTTCTGATATTTATTCAAAAGTATGAAAATCATATCAAAAATTATTCAGAAAGAATCACTGCTTTTTAATTTTCGAAATGTCAATATACTCAATACCTCCGCAATCTCTATCGTATAACCAATCTAATTTGACATTAATTGGGAAAGTTTCTGTTTCCAGATCAATTGCGGAGAATGCCGGTAAAGTATCAAAATTGTATGTAGAATCACCTATTTCAATAAAATATCCACCACAACAAATACATTCGCGAATATCTGGTCCTGTAATTATTCCTGTTGATTTATAATTTTCTTCTTTTTCGCAGGAAACAATGATTGCAGCCAACATTAAAATCACTAATAATACGTTTTTGATTTTCATATCTTATCTTCTTTGGTTAATTAATATTTAAAATAGTTCAAAATAATAACGTAATCAATTATTTAGATGATATTGAATCAAATATGGTTGCGTAAAAATTATCAATACTCAAGTTACTCAAATTTAATACGCCTGTAAAAGTGATATTGAACTTGACTGATAGTAAAGCAAATTCGTACCTTTGTGTGCCAAATCAGAATACATAAAAGCTTATTATTAAACACGAAATATATGGCACTTATCAACGAAAATTATTTAAAGCTTCAGGCTGGTTACCTTTTCCCGGAGATCGGGCGGCGTGTAAATGAATTTATTGCAGCCAATCCCGATAAGAAAGTTATTAAAATGGGAATTGGCGACGTAACACAACCACTTGTTCCAACTGTAGTTAAAGCTTTCCACGAAGGCGTGGATGAAATGGCTAAAAGTGAAACTTTTAAAGGTTACGGGCCAGAACAGGGTTATGGATTTTTACGTGAAGCAATTTCAAAACATTCTTACCAAAGCCGGGGAGTTGATATTTCAGCTGAAGATATTTTTATTTCTGACGGATCAAAATGTGATACGGGAAATATCCAGGAAATTTTTGGTAATGAAAATAAAATTGCCATTTGCGACCCCGTTTATCCGGTTTATGCCGACACAACTGTAATGGCTGGCAAAACAGGTGTTTATCAACCGAATGGTTATTATGAAGGAATAATTTACATGCCTTGCACCAGCGAAAACGGATTTATTCCTGAACTTCCAACTGAGGTACCGGATTTAATTTTTCTATGCTACCCGAATAATCCGACCGGAACAGTTGCTTCAAAAGAAGAACTGAAAAAGTGGGTTGATTTTGCCATCAAGAACAAAAGCATCATTCTGTACGATGCTGCTTACGAAGCATTTATTCGGGACAATGAAATTCCCCATTCGATTTATGAAATTGAAGGCGCAAAACAGGTAGCCATTGAATTTCGAAGTTTCTCAAAAACGGCGGGATTTACCGGAACCCGCTGCGCTTTTACTGTAATTCCGCAAGAACTGGTTGCTTATGATTCTGAAGGGAATGCGCATCAGGTTAAAAAATTATGGAACCGTCGTCATACAACAAAGTTCAATGGCGTTTCATACCCGGTACAAAAAGCTGCAGCATCTATTTTTACCGAGGAAGGCAAAAAAGAAGTGGCCAGTGTAATTTCATATTACATGGAAAATGCAAGGATCATGAAAGGTAGTTTACAGGCTGCCGGATACGAAGTTTTTGGTGGCGAGAATGCACCATACATTTGGGTTAAAACGAAAGACGGTATGAAATCATGGGACTTCTTTGACAAGGTTTTAAATGAAGCCAATGTAGTGGGAACTCCCGGTTCTGGTTTTGGTCCATCGGGTGAAGGGTACTTTCGCTTTTCTGCGTTTGCCGATCGTGAAAATGTGTTGGAAGCAATGGAAAGAATTAAAAAGTTAGATTAATAGCCTATCCCTAACCCTCTCCAATGAAGAGGGAATAAAAAAATCCGGTTTGAGGAAAATTCAAACCGGATTTTTATCTATTGTTGCTCTGTGGCAATTTTTTGCCTGACTTTACTGCCCGGATAAACTTTCAATGCTTCTTCCAGAATTTCCATACAAACAGCCAAATCTTCCTTTTTCAGAACATAAGCAATACGCACCTGATCAATTCCTTCTTTAGGATCAGAATAAAAACCAGAGGCAGGAGCCATCATCAAAGTGTTTCCCTGATAATCAAAATCAGAAAGTAACCATGCACAAAATTTGTCGGCATCGTCAACCGGTAATTTAGCAACGGTATAAAAAGCCCCCATAGGAATGGGAGAGTAAACACCGTCAATCCGGTTTAAGCGGTCAATAAGGAATTTCCGGCGGTTAACGTATTCATTGTAATTATTCAGCATGTAGTCGGGATCGGCATCCAATGATGCTTCAGCAGCAATTTGTCCGATTAATGGCGGACTTAAACGCGCCTGGCAAAATTTCATTACGTTTCGCCTTACTTCCTTGTTTTTTGTAATAAGTGCGCCAATTCGTAATCCACATTCACTGTAACGTTTTGAAACCGAATCAACCAGAACTACATTCTGTTCAATTCCTTCCAGATGAAAAGCAGAGATATACGGAGCACCTGTATAACAAAATTCACGGTAAACCTCATCAGAAAATAAATATAAATCGTATTTCTTCACGAGATCGCGAATTTTATTTATTTCCTCGCGGGTATATAAATATCCGGTTGGGTTATTCGGATTGCAGATCATTATTCCTTTTGTCCTTGGAGAAATCAGTTTTTCGAACTCTTCCACAGGAGGCAATGAAAAACCTTCCTCGATTTTTGCAACAATCGGTTTAATTTTTGCACCTGCTACTATTGCAAAAGCTTCGTAATTGGCATAAGCTGGCTCCGGCACAATAATTTCGTCTCCCGGATCCAAACAACTCATAAACGCAAAAGTTACCGCTTCGCTTCCACCAGTTGTAATAATAATATCATCAACCTCAACCTCAATATTGAATTTGTGATAATATTTAACCAGTTTTTCACGAAACGACCGTATTCCTTCACTGGGAGAATATTCAATGATTGTTCTGTCAATATTTCTTATTGCCGCGAGCGCTTCAGGAGGAGTAGGTAAATCGGGTTGACCGATATTTAAATGATACACCTTTATCCCTCTCTCTTTAGCTTTTTCAGCTAACGGAGCTAATTTCCTGATTGGCGAATCAGGCATTATTCTTCCCCTGTCTGATACTGTCGGCATGTTATAAAATATTTTTTAAAAGTTAGCAAATATACAAGTATCAATTTGAAATATATAAAATCAATAAAATTTCATTTTGATATTTTATTAAAAAATTAACTTCCAATCTATTAACCGCAATAGTTGAATAAAGTTCAAACTATGTAAATTCACATAATCCTTAATATTTATCATGTTTTTGTAACTCCTACGTATCTATTTTTGAGCTTTCAAACGATTTAACTTTAATGAAATGATAATAGGTGTTCCAAAAGAAATAAAAAATAATGAGAACCGCGTGGCGCTTACGCCAGCCGGTGCTGCCGAACTGGTTAAACGCGGGCATGAAGTTTTTATTCAAGCCGGTGGAGGAAGCGGAAGTGGCTTTAAGGATGAAGATTATTTAGCTGCCGGCGCCATTATGCTACCTACCATTGAGGATATATATTCTACGGCAGAAATGATTATTAAAGTGAAGGAACCCATTGAATCGGAATATAAACTTATTAAAAAGGGACAAATTTTATATACCTATTTTCATTTTGCTTCTTCTGAAACTTTAACCAACGCAATGATAAAAAATGGTTCGATTTGTTTGGCCTATGAAACAGTTGAACTGGATGACCGTTCATTGCCGTTACTTGTTCCAATGAGTGAAGTTGCGGGTCGGATGTCAGTTCAGGAAGGCGCAAAATACCTGGAAAAAACGTATGGTGGTTATGGCGTTTTACTTGGTGGTGTTCCCGGTGTTCTTCCTGCAAAAGTGTTGATTATTGGCGGGGGTATTGTTGGAACTGAAGCAGCTAAAATGGCTGCCGGACTGGGTGCTGATGTCACTATAATGGATGTTTCCCTGAAACGTCTTCGTTACCTTGATGATATTATGCCGGCTAATGTTAAAACCATGATGAGCAACCATTATAACATTAGTGAAATGGTAAAAACTCACGATGTTATTATTGGTGCTGTTTTGATTCCCGGCGCAAAAGCTCCGCATTTGGTAACACGCGAAATGCTTTCAACCATGCGCCCGGGCACAGTTTTAGTGGATGTTGCAGTTGATCAGGGAGGATGCTTTGAAACTACTGTCGCAACTACGCATGCCGATCCAACTTTTATTATCAACGATGTAATACATTACTGTGTAGCTAATATGCCTGGTGCTGTACCGCGTACTTCAACCATTGCATTAACAAATGCAACTTTGCCGTATGCTATTCAAATTGCTGAAAAAGGATGGAAACAGGCTTGCATTGACAGCGCTTCTCTTCGTAAGGGATTGAATGTTGTGGATGGGAAAGTAGTTTACAAAGGTGTTGCAGATGCTTTTGGATTACCTTATTTCAAAGTAGATCAATTATTTTAATAAAAAATTCTTAATAACAAGGATTTTAACTATTCATTTATTTAAGCTTTTCTGACGATACAGGAAAGCTTTTTTTATTCTATTTCCCTACGCTTTAGAAAAAAATAAAAGCATGTCTATGTGAAATCTAAGTACTGCAAATACTTACTACATTCTTGGGCACCAACGGTTAAAAACATCTAAACATTTGTGGATATTTATATGTATCATTATTGAATCTGCATTTTACAAAAAAGTATTTTTGCATCAAACAGAAGGAAATGAGGCAGTATTTAGATTTGTTGGAGACGATTCTTGAAAAAGGAACAAAAAAGGAGGACCGCACCGGAACAGGCACTATCAGTCGTTTTGGACATCAGATGCGTTTTGATTTAAGTGAAGGATTTCCGATAGTTACCACTAAAAAACTGCACCTGAAATCTATTATTTACGAGTTGCTTTGGTTTTTAAATGGAGATACAAATCTTCAGTACCTGGCAAAAAATAATGTTCACATTTGGGATGACTGGCCATACAGGAGATACAAAAACAGTCCTGATTTTCAGGGCGAAACAATTAGAGAATTCGCTCAAAAAGTAGCAGATGATGATGATTTTGCTAAAAAATGGGGAGAACTTGGTCCAGTTTACGGAAAACAATGGAGAGATTTTTCAGGAATAGATCAGATAAAATGGGTTGTTGAACAAATTAAATATTTGCAGGAAAATAAAGAGAGTCCAAACGGAAGGCGTTTAATTGTTTCAGCGTGGAATCCGCCGGAAGTTGAAGAGATGGCAAAAGCAGGGCTTCCTCCTTGTCATACATTGTTTCAATTTTATGTTAACGATGGAAAACTTTCCTGCCAGTTGTACCAGCGTAGCGCCGATGTTTTTCTGGGAGTTCCGTTTAATATTGCTTCTTATGCACTTTTAACAATGATGATGGCACAGGTAACTGGTTTGCAGCCCGGTGATTTTGTTCACACATTTGGTGATGTTCATATTTATTCCAATCATATTGAACAGGTAAAATTGCAGTTAACACGTGAACCTTATCCATTGCCAACCATGAAAATCAACCCGGACGTTAAAAATATTTTTGATTTTAAATTACGAAGATTTTGAATTGGTGGGTTACCAGGCACACCCGCATATAAAAGGAGAAGTAGCTGTTTAAAACACCAAAATCAAAAACCAAGTAACAAATCAGAAAATCGATTTTGAAATTTGAAATTTAAAAAACATGATTCATAAAAACATTTCCATTATCGTTGCTATTGCCGAGAATTTTGCCATTGGTAAAAACAACGACCTGCTTTTTCATTTGCCAAACGATTTAAAACACTTTAAAGAAATCACTTCGGGGCACAGTTTAATTATGGGCAGAAACACGTTGCTTTCGTTGCCGAAATGGCCACTGCCAAATCGTCGTCATATTGTTATCACTGACAAAAAAGATGATGTCTTTCACGGCTGCGAGGTGGTGTTTTCCATTGAAGAGGCAATTGAAAAAGTAAAAGATGAAAAGGAAGCATTTGTTATTGGCGGTGGAATGGTTTACCGGCAATTTTACCACTGTAGCCGGAAAACTTTACCTCACTTTGGTACACAAGCCTTTTGATGCTGATGTTTATTTCCCTGAAATAGATTACTCCAGAATGGAATGAAACCTTACGTGAAGATTTCTATGATGACAAAAATGGATTTCCATTATTCTTACCTGAACCTGGAAAGGAAATAAATCCATAAAAATTTTCCAGATTTTCTAAGTGAAATTGGTTGGACTTAAAAAGTCCAACACCAGATATGATTTGTTCAGGAAAGTAGTTTCCCTAAATTGTCAAATTTTACATTGTAATCTTCCATCGACCGTTTAATAACCTCATATGCTTCATTAGCATCGTAAGTTGCTGCAATCTCCGTGTTGCTGTCTTGTCCCGGCATATCTTTGTAGGTTAAGAAAGTAATGTTCCAAGTCGTTGAATTACTATTTTAGGCACCTCGTTAATATCTTTGAAATGCCCATAAACCGTATCATTTCTAAGTACTGCAATAATTTTATCATCAGCCTGATCACCATCAATCATTCTAAAACCACCAATCGGACGGGCATTTACCAACAAATCGCCATGAGCCAGTGACTTTTCTGTAAGAACACAAATGTCAATCGGGTCACCATCACCTTTTATGTTTTTACGGTCGGTTTTCATGTTACAGAATTCACCCACTTTATCGCCACAATAAGTTTGCGGAATAAAACCATACAATGCCGGTACCACATTTGAAAACTTCTGTGGACGGTCAATTCTAAGGTAACCACTTTCTTTATCAATTTCATATTTAACCGTATCGGTTGAAACTACCTCAATAAAAGCAGTTAGTTCCACCGGTGCATCTTTACCTATAAAAACTCCGTGCCATGGATGTGATTTGTAACGAAGTCCCATTAAACGTCCGATTGGGTCTGAAAGTCTGTCTGCCATTGTCTGTTAATTTCTGATTTTATAATTGAACCACTCTAAGTCGAATAAGTTCACAAAAAGTATTACAAGTTAATTAAAATTATCAGCCTTTCATAGTTTCATTAATTTGAATTTTAAACTTTAGACTGTTGTAATAGTCTCATATGCGGTTTATTATTATAAGTGGTTTAAAAAATGATCTGCCTTTTTGTTTTCTGCTATTTTTATATGAGATGAGAACAATGTAATTGGAGGCTATTTAACTTTAAGCAGCTTGTTGTCAAGTAATAAAACCACGTGTTACTCAGATGATTTGCCACTACCAGCTGGGTAAAAAACAATCAAATTTCTACCCGAATTTTTCTTCATTAATCTTTATAATAACTAAAATCTATGAAAACGAAAATTGTCTTTATGCCGTTAGCCTTGCTTACGATTTTTCTTTTCTCATCATGTGCCAAAACGCCTGTATACGAAAGCAAAAGAACTGAACCTAAAGTAGAGGTAAACTCAACTCAAAAAATTGCCGTTAATTCAATTCCTAAAAAAAATATTGAATTTGGCGTTTCAAATGATGACGCAAATTTGTATCTGCAAGTTAATTTTCACAAACAAGAAGACCTGATGAAGATTATGCGTGGGGGATTACATATTTATTTTGATCCTTCATCTAAAAAGAAAAAAAATTATGCATTGATTATCGAAAGAACAAGAAGAGGCAGACCGGCATCAAATAATCTGACCACCGAGGATCTTATTAAAATGGCAACGAACAACCAGGCTCCGGGAAACAGGGTACAGGACAGGGACCGGGAGGGTTCAACTCAAATGTAGCTGAATCAATTACAAAAGAATTGGAAAAAATTACATGGAAGAAAAATGATGGGGAAGTAGTATTTGACAGAAACGAAAATAATAATCCAATAACAGTTAAGTTAGAATCAAATAGCCCTACAGAATTAATCTTAACAGTAAAAATGCCCTTGAATGAAATTTCTGTTAAACCTGATGAATTGCTTTCAATAGGTATTGAAACCGGTTCTTCCGTAAGTGGTCAGTCAAGACCTGCGTCTGCCCCTCAAGGTGGTGGAATGTCAGGCGGAATGGGTGGCGGAGGTGGTGGCCGCGGCGGCGGCGGGAACATGGGCGGCGGTGGTATGCCTGGAGGTGCAATGGGACCCGGACAATCTTCTGAACAGCCTTTTAGATTTTGGTTTCTTGCTCAATTGTAAAAACACAGTAACCCACTCTGAAATCATCATAGTGGTCTTTTTATCTGACATGTTAATCCCCAAATAAACTTTAATAATTAATCACGAAGATGAATTCTTTTGTCATTCAACTGCAACAGGCAAAAATCTTTGCTGTGCAAATTTGACTACCCAATGTTAATCAGGTAAATTTTTCTTTTACACTTCCACAAATTAATTATAAATCTTTATCACCTTTATTCAAAATTGGTTGACTTCTAAAGAAACTAACTTATAATCTGTCGTACTGAATAACTTAACTTCAAAGATTTATGCAACTCTTTCTTATTTAAATAATTAAATACAAAAATGTATTTAATATAATTATTAACTGGTATAATTTTTGAGACCAAAAACGTTATCTAAAATAGACCTGTAATTTAAAACCTTAAACTATGAAAATTGCTTTAACTGCCTTTATGTCTTATCTTTTTTTCTTTATTGCATTTTCTGATTAACAATACAAATTCGTTGGTAATTAAAACGAACACCTCACTTTATAACAAAAAACTATGAAACGTGCCTTATTTACAATTATCGCTTTATGTTTGGTGACTACTTCATTTTCACAAGGAATAGAAACAAAATCAGACTCGCTTCGAAAAAATGCCCTTAATGTTTATATGAATTCGCCCTATGATTATATACGAAGGGAAATACCCTTTATAAATTATGTTAGAGATTTGAAAGATGCCGGTGTTTATATTATTTCCACTTCGCAATACAATGGTTCGGGAGGTAGGGAATATACTTATTACCTGACCGGGCAGCATGAATTTGAAGGTATGAATGACACCATATCCTACAGTACCAATCCAGATGAAACAACTGAACAAATCAGACAAAAAGAAATAAATTGTTTACAAATGGGGTTGATCCCTTACATTAAGAAAACACCGCTGGCACAATACATTCGGATTAGCTTTAGTGAGCCTCTAAAAGAAACAGTTTCAACAGATAAATGGAAAAGCTGGGTTTTTGAAACATCGCTTACAACTCAATTTAGTGGTCAGGAAACTTTAAAAAGAAAATATTATTATGGTTCACTCTCTGCCAGACGCATTACAGAGGACTGGAAAGTAGAAATGGAAGCATACTATAATAATCAAATTACGAAATACGAAAATCTGTCTTATACAAATAATGATAAATCAGGAGGTGCCGATGCAAGAATAGTGAAAAGTATTTCAAACCATTGGTCATACGGTGGTTCCGCGGGGATTCGCACATCAGAATATAATAATTATAATTCACTTATTGAAGTTATGCCGGGCATTGAGTATGATTTGTTTCCCTACTCTGAATCAACCCGCAGACAACTTCGGATTCTGTATCAGATAGGATATAACTGTGCCAACTATAATGATACTACCATATTTTTAAAATTACATGAAGATTTATACGTTCATTCCATTATGTCTGCATATGAAATAATTCAAAAATGGGGATCGATTAATGTTTCCTTTCGTTACAGGAATTATTTGCACGACTGGTCTTTAAACAATCTATATTTCTATGGAAATTTAAGATTTAGAATTGTAAAAGGCCTTTCATTAAACTTATATGGAAATTATTCAATTATCCATGACCAGATTAATTTAACTAAAGGTGATCTATCGCTTGAAGATATTTTAACTCAAAGAAAACAGCAACAAACAAGCTACTCATATTCATTTATGTTTGGTTTTACTTACACTTTCGGCTCGATATATAATAATGTGGTAAATCCAAGATTCGGAAATTAAACTCCGGAACGTGCGACAATTTTAAACTGATTTTTATTTTTAGGTTAATCTTCAAAAAAATATTAAAACAAGACGAAAAAACTGTTATGCAACAATTTTTTTCACCGCAAAGCTTTGCAAAAGACTTTTAATATTCATGCCTTAAAGATTTATTTTAAAATTTCTTAAATTAATCCGAATTTTATTTTTATGACAAAAATTTTAGCTGTGATATTTATTATTCGGAAATAAACTCAATTCGACAAACTAATATTCTATTTTTATTTTATTCATAACATTTTAAATAAATTCAAGAAAAATTTAATAAAATAAATCGAACCAAATAAAGAACCTAAAAATGAAAAGATTAAAAGAAATTTTAAGAATGACGACAGTTTTAATTTTTTTGATTTTTATTGCCGGTATTGGTCAATTATTTGCCCAAAAATTTACTTCCGATATTGAATCATTTAAACAGTATCAATATCCTGAATGGTTTCGGGATGCGAAGTTTGGAATCTGGGCTCACTGGGGGCCTCAAGCAGTTCCGCGACAAGGCGACTGGTATGCCCGAAAGATGTATATATCGGATGTTCCCAATCGCCGAACCAATGAACCAACAGGAAAACCAGACCCTGATTATACATACCAGGTAGAGCATTACGGACATCCTTCAAAGGTTGGTTATAAGGATATCATTCCTTTGTGGAAAGCCGAGCGCTGGGACCCTGAAAAATTAATGAAATTGTACAAAAAAGTCGGGGCAAAATATTTTGTGAGTATGGGCACCCACCACGACAATTTCTTTTTATGGAATTCAAAAATTCATCGATGGAATGCCGTAAAAATGGGACCTAAAAAAGATGTGGTTGGACTATGGCAAAAAGCAGCTAAAAAAGAAGGGCTTTATTTCGGAGTTTCGGAACATTTGGGTGCAAGTTATACCTGGTTTCAGCCGAGTCACGGAGCAGATAAAACCGGACCGCTTGCAGGTGTTCCTTACGACGGCGCCAATCCTGAATACCAGGATTTATACCACAAAAAAACTGCTCCCGATGATACCGGCTGGCTAACAAATGATCCGGAAAACCAAAAAGAGTGGCTGGCAAGCATCACAGAATTAATTGATATGTACCATCCTGATTTACTGTATTCAGATAGTGAACTGCCTTTTGGTGAAATAGGAAGAACTATGCTGGCACACTATTATAATCAAGACATGGAAAGAAACGGAGGTAAAATAGGCGTTGTTTATACAGCCAAATCGGTGCCTTCTGAAGGAAGATGGGTGAGAGATATCGAAAGGGGTGCAATGGATTCAATAAGTCCTTTTCCCTGGCAAACCGACACTTCAATTGGCGATTGGTTTTACCGAACCGGGCAGAAATATATGACTGGAATCGAGGTGATCCAAATGTTGGTTGACATTGTAAGTAAAAATGGAAATTTACTGTTAAATATTGTGCAAACACCGGAAGGTGATTTGGAACAGGATGTTCTGGATATATTAAATGTAATTGCAGATTGGATTCCCGATAACGGGGAAGGAATTTACGGAACACGTCCCTGGAAAATTTATGGTGAGGGACCATCAATGCAAAAACAGGCAAGAGGAACTTTTGGAGGCGTAAGAGATGTTCGTCCTTATGAATCCACTGATATTCGTTTTACTACAAAAGGTGAAATACTTTATGCCTATTGTATGGGAAATCCGACTGATGATGTTACGATTACTTCGCTTGGAACTGATTCGAAAATAAGCAGTAAAAAAGTGGCTTCTGTAAAAATGCTTGGTAGTAAGGAAAAATTGGAATGGAGTCAGGGAAATAACGCACTAACCATCAAAAAACCGTCAAAATTACCCGATTGGGAAGTTATTGGTTTTAAAATTGAATTTAAGTAAATGATATTTTCAAAGATGTTGAGGATAAATTAAACTACCCCTCGTTTGCAGCCAATGTACTTATCAGATCAAAAAATATCAGAACCGGTCTTTCCCATAAATTTAGACATGAAATTCCTAATAAGCTCTAAAAATACAAAATTGGATTATTTACGGAACCTAACTGACTTTCCGATTGTTATAAAATTTATTAATTTGATTTAAATCCAAAATCTATCCAAAATGAAGAATCAGTCACGACGTCAGTTTATCCGTAATGTAACAGTTGCTACTGTTGCTGCAGGTACCACAGGATTTCCCTTTATAACTTACGGCAAACCTTTGTCAAAACAGGGTAAAATAGGAATAGCCCTGATCGGGTTGGGTAATTATGCCACCAGCGTATTGGCACCCTCCCTCCAGCAAACCGAAAAATGTTATCTGGCTGGAATTGTAACAGGCACGCCTTCGAAAGAAAAAATCTGGGCTGACAAATATGATATTCCTCAAAAAAACATTTATAATTATACCAATTTTGATACGATTGCCGATAATAAAGACATCGATGCAGTCTATGTAGTCCTTCCCAACAGTATGCACAAGGAATATGTTATCAGAGCAGCCAAAGCCGGCAAACAGGTGCTATGTGAAAAACCTATGGCACTCAATGCAGCCGAATGCCGCGATATGATAGCTGCCTGTAAAGAGGCCGGTGTTTTTCTTTCAATAGGATATCGGTTGCATTATGAGCCCTATAACCTGGAAATTGCAAAGATCGGAGAAGAAGAGAGGTACGGACATATACAGAACGTAAATGCAGCAGATGGATTTTATATGGGACGCCCGACCGATCAGTGGCGAACCAAGGCTGCTTACGGCGGGGGGGCAATGATGGATATGGGAGTTTATGCTCTTCAGGCAGCGCGATATTCAATCGGGAAAGAACCCATTTCTGTTTCGGCACAGCGATTTAATCCCGATCCCCAGAATATCAGCGAAGTAGATGAAACCACTACTTTCCAACTCGAATTTCCTGGAGGTGCAACTGCCAACTGTCTGGCCAGCTTTGGAGCCCGGGTTAATTTCCTGAACATTAATGCCATGAGGGGAACTTATGGACTGGAGCCATTTATGGATTACAGTGGGTTGCACGGTTTTCTGCCTAACCGTAAAACTTTTGATTTCGATATGCCAAAAAGACAACAAGCCCTTCAGATGGATTCCATGTGTGAGGCCATAAATGAAGGAAGGCCCTCGAAAACTCCCGGGGAAGAAGGACTCCGTGATATGGTGATTGTTGATGCAATTAAAGAATCATGTAAACAGGGTGGTAAAAAAATTTTACTATAGCCGGTAAATCTTTTCTGTTCCAAAGTTGTATCAAACAATTGAAAGAAACCGTCAACCATTTCTATCCTCCCCAGCTTTCCCTGTCCAAACTACGGTAATGAATCGCTTCCGAAAGATGATGCGCCTGTACATTTCCTTCATTTTCAAGATCGGCAATGGTGCGTGCTACTTTTAAAATGCGGTCGTAAGCGCGTGCTGAAAGTCCGAGCCGGTCCATGGCTTGCCTGATTAGCTCGTTGCTGGCTTCATCAAGAACCACATATTTGCGTATCAGTTTTGATGTCATCTGTGCATTGGCATAAATCCCTTTTTGATCAGCAAAACGATCTTCCTGAATTTTCCGGGCTGTCATCACACGTTCACGAACCGCTTCACTCTTTTCAGAAGAGTCCATTTCTGAAAGTTTTTTAAACGGGACAGGAACCACTTCCAAGTGAATATCAATGCGATCAAGCAACGGACCTGAAATTTTATTGAGGTATTTTTGCACCACACCCGGACCACAAACACATTCTTTAGTCGGATGATTGTAATATCCGCAAGGACAGGGATTCATAGAAGCTACTAACATAAAACTAGCCGGGTATTCCACTGAAAATTTTGCACGCGAGATCGTTATATTCCGGTCTTCCAGCGGTTGGCGCATCACCTCCAGAACCGTTCGTTTAAATTCCGGCAGTTCATCCAGAAAAAGTACGCCGTTATGCGCCAGAGAAATTTCTCCCGGGCTGTGGATAATTTCCCCCACCGACAAGAGCGACATCAGAAATGGTATGGTGCGGACTTCGAAACGGGCGCTGCGTCATCAGTGACGTTTCCTTGTCCATATTTCCGGAAACAGAATGGATTTTGGTAGTCTCAAGCGCTTCTTTCAGTGTGAAAGGAGGCAGAATTCCAGGAATTCGTTTTGCCAGCATCGTTTTTCCTGAACCCGGCGGACCAACTAAAATAATGTTATGACCACCAGCTGCAGCAATTTCAAGGGCACGTTTTACATTTTCCTGTCCTTTCACATCAGCAAAATCAAGCGCTGCGTTATTTACCCTTTCATAAAACTCAGCACGTGTATCGACAATAGTTTGTTCCAGTTCAATCTCATCGTTTAAAAAATCAATAACTTCCTTAATGTTTTCTGCTCCATAAACTTTCAATTTATCCACGACAGCTGCCTCCCGGACATTTTGTTTTGGCAGGATAAATCCTTCGAAACCTTCTTTTCGGGCGTTAATTGCAATAGGCAAAACTCCTTTTATTGGTTGCAATGTTCCATCAAGAGAAAGCTCTCCCATTAACATGTACTTATCGAGTTTATCGGCACTAATTTGATTTGAAGCCGCCAGAACACCTGCTGCCAGAGGCAAATCATAAGCAGACCCCTCTTTGCGGATATCGGCAGGAGCCATGTTGATAATGATTTTGTAACGCGGCCACTTATAACCATTTAATCTTAATGCCGATTCTATTCGCTGCTGACTCTCTTTTACTGCACTGTCGGGCAAACCAACAAGCATAAATTTAATGCCGGTGGTCACATCAACTTCAATGGTAATGGTAGTTGCATCAATTCCAAAAACAGCGCTTCCGAAGGTTTTAACTAACATTGATAACGGGGATTTTAGTTTGATCTTAAAAATAAAGATTTTATTTGAAAGCGAAAAATAAGTATTCTGCCACGAATTCATCAAGTCCATTCGACAAATTAGCGTGAATTCATCGAATAAAAATTAAAATAATCGTTTCCTTTTAACTAAATAGGAAAATAAAACCTGGCTAAAATCTTTATTGATATCGGCTTCTGCAAGGTCAATCTGATACTGGCCGCATTTTACTTTCAGATCGTCGAAATAGGAGCTAACCGTTGAAACATAGTGACTTTTTACTTCCCACGTATTGAATTTCACTGTCTGCCCGGTTTCCATATCCACAAATTTATGCGGACGGTTACTAAAATCAAATTCCCGTTCCAATGAATGATCGGTTACGTGAAAAAGAATAACTTCATGTTTATTATACCGAAGATGTTGCAGCGCAGAAAAAAGCTCATCTGTTTTGCTGCTATCCATCATATCACTGAAAATAATTACCAGCGAACGTTTATGAATGTTTTCAGCAATCTGATGCAAAACATCAGTAGTATTTGTATTTTTCCGAAGATTTGCATTTTCAGGTTTTATAAGTTCTGCCAGTTTACCATACATCAACTCTGCATTTACTGAAGAAATCCGGGGATTAGTCTGAAATTCAATCTTATCAGAAAACAGCGTTAACCCCACCGCATCTCTTTGTTTGCGCATAAGGTAAATAAGGGCTGCAGCGGTATAAACTGAAAATGCCAGTTTATTGTGCAAATGTTTTTTACCTTTTGAATAGGGGAAAAGCATTGAAGACGAAGTATCGATTACCAACTGGCAACGCAGATTAGTCTCTTCTTCATATTGCTTTACAAAAAGTTTATCAGTTCGGGCAAACAATTTCCAGTCGATGTGTTTGGTCGATTCTCCCTGGTTGTACAGCCGGTGTTCAGCAAATTCCACTGAAAACCCATGAAAAGGACTTCGGTGCAACCCGGTAATAAATCCTTCAACTACCTCGTGTGCAATCAAACCCAGGTTGTCGAACTGGTGAAATTGTTCTATATCGAAAATATTCTTCAAAATGATAAGAAAATAAAACTGTCATTTCGAATAAGCATTGAACGAGAAAATTTCTTAATGTAAAAAAGAGATTTCTCCTCATGTTTCGTCGAAATGACAGCCAATAAAATTTTTCTAAAGCAGTGCGTCCAATTTATTTGTAAACACATGTTTTGGAGCGGCTCCCACCTGTTTGTCTGCTACTTCGCCATTTTTCACAAACAGAACGGTCGGAATGTTTCTGATCCCGTATTTCATTGCCACATTAGGATTTGAATCAACGTCAACTTTTCCAATTACCGCTTTACCTCCATATTCGCCTGACATTTCTTCAACAATTGGAGCAATCATCCGGCAAGGTCCACACCAAACAGCCCAAAAATCGATCATCACTGGTTTTTCTGATTTTACAACCAATTCTTCAAAATTGGCATCTGTAATTTCTATTGCCATAATACTGTTTTATTTATTACTATTTTTTTCGTGCAAAATTAGCTAATTAATTCTATAAGTTATGTCCGGTTTGTTTTCAAAAAAGGTCAAAAACTCATCAGAGAAATTAATTTTTGAGGTTCTCGAAAACATTTGAATATTCATATTACTATCCGGATCATAAACGTTAAACTTTAACAAAGATTTTCCTTTATTGTTTTTTGCCATTCTTTCAATCTCCGCTATTACCGCTTCATCCAGCTTATTTAACGGCAAGTTGAGTGTTACTGTTTTGATATAATTTTTCCTTACTTCTGAAAGTAATTCAATACCTGAAATTTTAAATTCGTAGGTTTCACTGTTGAATCGCTGTTTAACTGCTCCTTTCACCAATATAAAAAGTCCGGGTTTACAGTAGTTGTGAAAACTAACGTAATCCTGACCAAAGAAGAAAAATTCATACGAATCGGTGTAATCTGACAATGTAAGCGTACTAAACGGATTTCCATTTTTCGATGTGGCCTCACGCGCAGCAGTTACCATTCCGCCAAAAGTAAATTCTCTGCCTTTAAATTGTTCGATGTCGTTATTCAAATCTTTTAATGATACTTCCCGTGAACAGAAGCTTTCAAGTTCGAGCCGATAATCATCAAGCGGGTGTGCAGTAAGATATATACCGATCAGGTTTTTTTCCTTATCGAGCAATAATAATTTAGGCCACTCTTCAACTTGTGGTATATCTGGTTTTTTAATTACCTGGCTGGTTGACAAAGCACCAAATAAACTTTGTTGCGCACTTTGTGTTTCAATCTGAATTTTATTGCCATATCGTATTAACTTTTCAATAAATGATGTGGGATCATTTTCATCATCACCGGCAAAAAGGCTACTTCTTTTTATTCCGTTAAGATTATCGAATGCCCCTGCCATTGCCAGTGCTTCCAGATTTTTCTTGTTTACCGTTTGCAGGTTCACATGTTCAACAAAATCGAAAATAGTTTTGAATTCGCCATGTTTTTCACGGGCAGTGATTACATCCAGGGCTGCACCTGCACCAACTCCTTTAATGGCACCCATTCCAAAGCGAATATCCCCGTTTTTATTGGCTGTAAATTTGATGAAACTTTCGTTGACATCTGGCCCTAAAACATTTAATTTCATTCGCTTGCATTCATTCATCAACTTGGTAATATCGGTAATATTATTCAGGTTACGGCTTAAGTTGGCAGCCATAAATTCAGCCGGATAATGTGCCTTCAAATAACCGGTTTGATATGCAATGTAGGCATAACATACTGAATGAGACTTATTAAATGCATAAGATGCAAACGCTTCCCAGTCTTTCCATATTTTCTCGATTACATCCTCCGGCTTTTTGCCGGTAATACTACATTCATCGATGAACCTGAAATTTGCTTTGCACCCGGCAACGAACTTCTCTTTTAGTTTTGCCATTACATCCTTAATCTTTTTCCCCATGGCTTTTCGCAAACTATCCGAGTCACCACGAGTGAAATTGGCAAGTAACCTTGAAAGTAACATCACCTGTTCCTGGTAAACGGTAATCCCGTAAGTATCATTCAGATATTTTTCCATCATGGGGAGATCGTATTCCACTTTTTGTCTGCCATGTTTACGCGCAATATAATCAGGGATATAAATCCATTGGGCCAGGGCGGTACAAAGCATTCATTGCAACCAAATCTTCAAATCGATTGGGTTTCAGGTCGCGTAAATGCTTTTTCATACCATCCGATTCAAACTGGAAAATAGCAGTAGTTTCGCCGTGGCTGAATAATTCGTACGTTTTTTCATCGTCAAACGGAATCTTATCCACATCAACCGTGATTCCTTTTGAAAGTTTAATATTTTCAAGGGTTTCTCTTATAATGGAAAGTGTTTTCAACCCCAGAAAGTCCATCTTCAACAGGCCAATTTCTTCCACAAAACGACCGTCATATTGGGTCATTAAAAGCTTTTCCTCGTCTTTTGTTGGCATCAAAGGAATATGTTCATTTAGTGGATCGCGACTGATCAAGATTCCACAGGCATGCACACCGGTTTGACGAACAGATCCTTCCAGTGTTTCGGCAAATTTTATAGTTTGCGCTATTAATTCATTATCAGAATTTTTTTCCTTTTTCAGGTCGGGGCTTTCTTTAAATGCTTTTTCAAAAGTCATTTTGGGAGCATCCGGAACCAGTTTCGTCAATCGGTCAGCTTCTGCCAGCGGGAGTTTTAATACCCTTGCCACGTCGCGAATTGCGAGTTTTGTAGCCATAGTTCCAAAAGTACAAATGTGCGCTACTTTGTCCTGACCGTATTTTTCTGTTACGTAATCGAGTACCAGTTGTCGCCCATCATCATCAAAATCAATATCAACGTCAGGTAACGAAACGCGATCGGGATTCAGAAACCGCTCAAACAGCAAGTCATATTTAATCGGATCGATATTTGTAATTCCGGTACAATAAGCAACTGCAGATCCTGCTGCAGAACCACGACCCGGACCAACCAAAACGCCCATTTCACGAGCCTTGTTAATAAAATCCTGGGTAATAAGGAAATAACCCGGGTAACCCATTTTTTTGATGGTTTCCAATTCAAACTCCAGTCGGGCAACCACATCTTCAGGTACAGGATCGCCATAACGCTCTTTTGCTCCTTTAAGTGTAAGGTATTTCAGGTAAGTTGATTCCAGTTTCACACGCACCACATCATGGTAACTTCCCAATCGCTTAATTGCATCTTCACCAAACTCTTCGAGAAGATTTTCCTCAGAGAACTTTCTTTGAAATTCTTCTTCGGTGCCAATTTCTTTCGGAATAGGGAAAACAGGCATAATAGGCTGAGAATTCAACTCATAGTCTTCAACTTTTTCAACAATTTCATTCGTGTTGGTCAGCGATTCGGGAACATCGGAAAAAAGCTCATTCATTTCTTCCTGCGTTTTGAACCACTCTTGTTTAGTGTACTTCATCCGGTTCGGATCATCAACATCCTTGCCTGTATTCAGACAAATTAAAAGATCATGTGCGTCAGCATCTTCGGCATTAGTAAAATGAACATCGTTGGTCGCAATTACTTTAATACCGTATTTTTTTGCCAGGGATAAAATAATTTTATTTACTTCCACCTGCTTATCATATACATCCATTCTTTGTTGCGGAAATTCTGAAGGATGCCGCTGCAATTCAAGATAGTAGTCGCTTCCAAATACTTTTTTGTACCACTGAATCGAATCTTCAGCATCATTCAGGTGGTTGTTCATTAACAGGGAAGGAATTTCTCCTCCAAGGCAGGATGATGATACGATCAACCCTTCACTATATTTTTCCAACAGATTTTTGTCGATACGTGGTTTATAGTAAAAACCTTCACTGCTGGCAATTGAAATCAGCTTTACCAGATTTTTGTAGCCTTTTTTGTTTTTGGCAAGCAAAATAAGGTGGTATCCCGAACGATCAACTTTATCGTTTTTATCATGAATAGTGCGGGCGGCAACGTAGGTTTCACAACCCAGAATAGGTTTTATTTGTGCTTTTTTACAGGTGGTATGAAACTCTTTTATTCCGAACATGGTTCCATGGTCAGTAAGCGCCAGCGCAGCCATTCCGTTATTTTTTGCTTTGTTAACCAGCGCGCTAACGCTGGCAGCGCCATCTAAAATTGAATATTGCGAGTGTACATGTAAATGTGTAAATGGAATCATCTTTCTTTAATCTTTGAGAAATTTATCATCAATCCTTTTTACGATGCTATAAAGTTAAAGATTTTGATGGGTGGTTTTCGGGGTGTTGATAAAAAATGGAAGATAATTTTGGGCAAAAAAAAGCCGGCTTGAACCGGTCTTTCAATCAATATTTGATGCTATTAATTTTGTAATTTCCTGAAATTCTTCAGACGTAAATTTCTTTTTCTGAGAGAAATTCAACAAGTCTCCTTCGTTTTGCATTGGCACCAAATGTATGTGGGCATGGGGAACTTCAAGTCCCAAAACCAGAACACCTATCTTTTTCGCAAGGAATTGCTTTTTTTAATCCTACAGCTACTTTTTTGGCAAATAAATGTAGTCCGGTATATAATTCGTCATCCAAATCGAAAATATAATCGACCTCTTTTTTCGGAATGACCAAAGTATGCCCCTTTGCTACCGGGAAAATATCGAGAAAAGCAAGATAATTTTCATCCTCAGCAACTTTATATGCCGGGATTTCACCATTCACGATTTTTGTAAAAATGCTTGCCATGCCATTTAAATAGAAATATCAACAATCTCAAAAGGAATAATTCCTGACGGAACTTTTATTTCTACAACATCTCCTACTTTTTTACCAATCAACCCTTTAGCAATCGGAGTACTTACTGAAATCTTACCTTTTTTTAGATCGGCTTCACTTTCCGGAACAAGCGTGTATTTCATTACAGCATTGTTCTTTTTATTTTTAATGGTTACAACATTCAAAATCTGAACCTGCGATGTGTCTATTTTGGATTCATCGAGAATTCGGGCATTGGCAATTTTGCCTTGCAGTACTGCAATCTTAGCTTCCAGCATACCTTGCGCATCTTTAGCAGCATCATATTCGGCATTTTCAGAGATATCGCCTTTTTCAATTGCCTCTCCAATTTGTTTTGAGATGGCCGGACGTTCCACATTTACCATGTGTTCCAGTTCCTTTTTCAACTTTACCAGACCATCCTTAGTCAAATATGTTACTTTCGACATTATTTATTTCCTCCTTGTTATCCTTTACCGTATAAAAAAACAGAAAGAACTCCGGAGGTCCGGAACTCTTCCTTGGACAAAATTATATAATTTCTTTAAATTAAAACTAATCTTTTCTAAATAATATTATAAATGAACCATTTAGAAATGACTAAGTATATTTTCGATTTAATATTTCACTGTAAATAACGGCTTTTCGTAATGGAAATTTTTCTTTTTTCGATTTTCGCCTTTCCTCAACAGAAATCACAGGGTCTGTTTTATCTTTAATGACACTTTTCCCTTCATTTTTTGCATCAAATTCATAAACCGGTGTTTTTGGAACAACATCCATTATTTCATCTTCCGGTTCCAACTCCGGTTCAGGTTCATATGTTTGTGGCTCAGGTGTCATTTGTGATTCCAGCAAATCCCAAATATTTTGAGGAGGATTACCGGTTTTTGGCTGCTGACTGATTGCTTTACGTTTTTTTGCTTGCCCCACTATCCCAATTACAACAACCAGTAAAGTCAGTATTATAACAACTATATCATCCATTCTATGTTTCTTTGGATTACAATAAATATCTACCTTTGAAGTTTTTAGTAAAAATAAGAAAAATGACACAGCCAGGGCTGAAAAGTGCAAAGTATTTAATTATTTTCTTTATAACCTTCTTTATTTTTAATGGTTGCAATAAGATCAATGATTCACAGGTTCCTGATGTGACATTTTCATTTTATATCGATTTAAATATCCTTAATGACCTTGCTATTCCAGGTAATTCCAGATTTTTCCCCAAAGAAGGTTTTGGGGGTGTAATTGTTTCGTGCCAATCCCCCGGGGTTTATTATGCGTATGATGCAACATGCACTTATGAAATAAGCCAAACGTGCAAAATAAAAAATAATGGTTTTCTGGCAACCTGTGAATGCTGCGGTTCACAATTTGTGCTTTTATATGACGCTTTTCCTTCTTCCGGACCAGCAGCAGCACCATTAAAACAGTACCGGATTTCTCAGGTAAACAGTTTTACACTTAGGGTGTATAACTAAAAAAGACGGATCTGCAATACAAACCCGACTTAGATGATTATAAACTATTTTGTTTTAATATCTGTAATGTTCCGGTTTGAAAGGACCTTCTTTAGAAACACCCAGGTATTTTGCCTGTTCATCGGATAAAGTTGTAAGTTTAACACCCAGTTGTTCAAGATGTAAACGGGCAACTTCCTCATCCAACTTTTTAGATAACCGATATACACCAATATCATAACTGTTTTGCCACAAGTCGATTTGGGCAAGCGTTTGATTTGTAAATGAGTTACTCATTACAAATGAAGGATGCCCGGTTGCACATCCAAGGTTAACTAAACGGCCCTCGGCTAACAAATAAATACTGTGACCATCAGGATATATATATTTATCTACCTGGGGCTTGATGTTTACTTTTTCAATCCCTTCCCATTTCTCAAGTTTAGCTACCTGTATTTCATTATCAAAATGCCCAATGTTACAAACAATTGCCTGATCTTTCATTTCTTCCATGTGCTGGGCAGTAATTACATCTTTATTTCCTGTTGTAGTAACGAAAATGTTTCCTTCAGAAACGGCATCTTCCATCGTTTTAACTTCAAACCCTTCCATAGCAGCCTGTAACGCGCAAATAGGATCAATTTCAGTTACAATTACCCTTGCTCCATAGCCACGCATTGATTTGGCACAACCTTTGCCAACATCGCCATAACCAGCAACTACAACAACTTTACCCGCAATCATTACATCAGTGGCCCGTTTAATCCCGTCAGCCAATGATTCACGACATCCGTATAAATTATCAAACTTTGATTTAGTTACTGAATCATTTACGTTTATTGCAGGGAAAAGCAGTTTACCATCCTCTTTCATTTGATAAAGACGATGAACACCAGTAGTAGTTTCTTCTGAAACACCTTTTATTTCAGCAGCAGTGTGATGCCATCGAGTTGGATTATCTTTTAAAATCCTTTTTAATATATCATTAAGCTGTATTTCATCTTCCCCTTCGGTTGGTAAATCAAGAATTGAAGGATCGTTTTCCGAAGCAAATCCCCGGTGTACCATAAGCGTTGCATCTCCACCGTCATCAACTATTAATGTTGGTCCACGTCCGTTGCCAAAGTCAAGTGCCTGATCCGTACACCACCAGTATTCTGCAAGCGTTTCGCCTTTCCATGCAAAAACAGGAACTCCGGCTTTCGCTATTGCTGCTGCAGCATGGTCCTGGGTTGAAAAGATATTGCAACTTGCCCACCGCACTGTTGCCCCAAGTTCAACTAATGTTTCAATCAAAACTGCGGTTTGAATTGTCATATGGAGACTTCCGGTAATGCGCGCACCTTTTAATGGTTTTGCAAGTCCAAATTTACGCCGGATCGCCATTAATCCAGGCATCTCTTTTTCAGCAATTTCTATTTCTTTTCTACCAAAATCGGCCAACTTGATATCGGCAACTTTATAATCCAACTTATTTTCCACTGCAACATTCATTTTCTAATTCTTTTTGTTTCAATAAAAATTCGCGCAAAACTAACAAATTCTGCTTTAAATACGGAGAACTAAATTAAAAATGGTTTTACTGAAGCGTCTAATTGCCCATATCCGAAATAAATTTAATTCTCATCAGACGAATGTCCTCCTCTGTATATTCTTCCTCCCCCAATTCATCAAGCGCTTTTTTAACAGAGTCTTCATGCGTTTCCCTAAAATAATCAAAAATTTCTTCCTGATGATCCTCATCGAGAACATCATCGATATAATAATCGATGTTTAAGTGAGTACCTGAATTAACGATAGCCTCCACTTCGGAAATCACGTCTTTTACTTCTATTCCTTTTGAATCAGCAATATCTTCAAAAGATAATTTTCTATCAATACTTTGAATAATGAAGACTTTTAGTTTCGATTTATTTGCAACTGTCCGAACTACTAAATCCTCGGGACGTTCAATTTCATTTTCTTCAACATATTTACCAATAAGCTCAACAAATTCCTTTCCGTATCTACGCGCCTTGCCGGGACCAACTCCCTGGATTTTTTGCAGTTCTTCCATGTTGATTGGATATTGAATAGACATATCATCCAAAGAAGGATCCTGAAAAATTACATACGGGGGGAGATTGTGTTTTTTAGCTATTTTCTTTCTTAAATCTTTTAACATGGAAAACAGTTGCGGATCGCCTCCTGACCCACCGGATGGAGCACCACCTGTGCTTTCTTCGCTTGCAGCATTTTCATAATCATGGTTCTTAACCAGCATAAAACTTATCGGATTTGCCAAAAAATCATGGCCTTTCTGTGTTACCTTCAGCAATCCGTAATTTTCTATATCCTTATTAACCAACCCTGCAATCATTGCTTGTCTGAAAACCGCATTCCAATACCGCTCATCATGGTCAGCCCCTTTTCCAAAACATTTCAAATTGTAATGTTTGAATGATTTTATAGCTGCTGTTTTATTCCCAATAAGAATATTTGAAATATGTTCGCCTTTGTATTGTTCATTCACTTCAAGTATCGCTTTAAGGGCACGAACCACTTCATCACTTGCTTCAACCTGTTCTTTTGGATTTAAGCAATTATCGCAATTTCCACAATTATCCGATTCGTATTTTTCACCAAAATAGTGAAGTAAGATTATCCTGCGACAAATTGCTGATTCAGCATAAGAAACCGTATCAAGCAAAAGTTGCTTCCCGATTTCCTGTTCCGCAACCGGTTTGCCATGCATAAACTTTTCGAGTTTCTGAATATCCTTGTAACTGTAAAAAGTAATGCATTTCCCTTCACCGCCGTCGCGACCAGCCCGACCTGTTTCCTGATAATATCCTTCGAGACTTTTAGGAATATCGTAATGAATTACAAATCTCACATCAGGTTTATCGATTCCCATCCCAAATGCTATGGTTGCCACCATAACATCCACTTCTTCCATGAGGAATTTATCCTGGTTGCCGGAACGTGTTGCCGCATCCATACCTGCATGATATGGAAGCGCTTTAATACCGTTCACCTGAAGCGCTTCAGCCATCTCTTCAACTTTCTTTCTGCTCAGGCAATAAATAATCCCCGATTTTCCTTCATTTTGCTTAATGAATTTAATGATCTGGGTTGTTGCCTTAATTTTTGGCCTTACTTCATAATACAGATTCTCGCGATTAAACGATGCTTTAAACACTTCAGCATCAAGAATCCCAAGGTTTTTTTGAATATCGTGTTGTACTTTAGCTGTAGCTGTTGCAGTTAACGCAATTACCGGAGACTTACCGATTTCTTCAATAATCGGTCGAATACGACGGTATTCAGGTCTGAAATCGTGACCCCACTCAGAAATACAGTGTGCTTCGTCAATAGCATAAAACGAAATCTTAATCTTTTTTAAAAACTCAATATTTTCTTCTTTCGTTAACGATTCAGGAGCAACAAAAAGCAGCTTTGTACTTTTTTCCAAAACATCGTTTTTAACCTCTTGGATAGCAGATTTTGACAGCGATGAATTCAGAAAATGTGCAACATTATCAACAGTATGCATTCCCCGAATGGAATCAACCTGATTTTTCATTAACGCAATCAGCGGTGAAATTACAATTGCTGTGCCTTCCATAAGCAGTGCAGGCAACTGATATATCAATGATTTCCCTCCACCTGTTGGCATCAACACAAATGTATTTTTACCCCTTAAAACATTTCTTACCGCCTCTTCCTGCTGACCTTTGAATCGATCAAAACCGAAATAATGTTGTAATTTATCTGTTAATACAATTTCCTGATACATTTTAATTAACAATTTCCCTTACCACAAATCCTTCTCAGCTTAATTTCTGAATTATTAAAAGTAACAAAAATGTCGATATGATATAATAATTTTCATTTTTTAATAGAACGAGCAGAAAGATTTAAATATTTGTAAATGCTCCTAATAGTAATAAGTATTTATATTTGTGGAGTTTTAAAAATAATAATTTAACATTATATGAGCGACGGAGAAACCCGGGAAGAGGTAACTACAAAAAGGAGACATAAAAAGAATCCACAGGGAGAAATGTCGTTTCTCGATCACCTCGAAGAGTTAAGATGGCATATTATTCGTTCAGTTTTAGCTGTGTTTGTATTTGCAATTATAGCTTTTATTTTAAAAAGCTTTATTTTCGATTCAATCATATTAAAACCAATGACTCCCGAATTCTGGACCAACCGAATGCTTGCAAAACTTGGTGAATTAGTAGGAACAGATTCTCTTAAAATCAATCAACATCCTTTACATCTAATTGCCATAAAAATGGCTGATCAGTTCATGATCCATATTATGACTTCAATCATTGCAGGCCTTATTTTAGCTTCGCCGATTATTTTTTATGAATTCTGGAGGTTTATTAAACCTGCCTTATACGATAAAGAAAAAAGACACGCAACGGGTGCCGTATTTTATACCTCGGCTTTATTTATTACAGGAATACTTTTTGGCTATTTTCTCATTGTGCCTTTGTCCATCCAATTTTTGGGAACCTATAGTGTATCGTCGCAAATAACCAATCAAATTAATACGCGTTCTTATATTAGTACCGTAACTTCTATTTCTTTTGCCGGAGGTATAGTTTTTCTCCTTCCAATCTTTTCATATTTCCTGAGCAAGGTTGGAATTCTTACCCCGGGCTTTATGAAAACTTACAGAAAACATGCGTATGTTGTTATGTTGTTACTAGCTGCCATAATAACTCCTCCTGATGTTTTCAGTCAAATTATGGTAGCTCTTCCACTGGTTGCATTATATGAAGTTGGTATATTGATATCAAAAAGGGTCGTTAAAAAACGTGAAAAAGAATTCAATGAAATGTAATTCTTAACATAAATTGCCAACTTTGCCATCAATGATATTACATGCAGAAAATATTGTAAAGAAATACCGAAAACGTACGGTCGTTAAAGGAGTAAGTTTTGATGTAAAACAGGGCGAAATTGTTGGACTGCTTGGACCAAACGGAGCCGGAAAAACAACTTCCTTTTATATGATTGTTGGGCTAATTCAGCCTTTATCAGGTAAAATTTTTATGGATAATGAAGAAATCACCCGTTTGCCAGTTTATAAAAGAGCCCAAAAAGGAATAGGATATCTTGCCCAGGAAGCTTCTGTATTCAGAAAGTTAAGCATTGAAGACAATCTGAAGGCGGTGTTGGAAATGACTGACTACACCAAAGAGTATCAAAAGGAAAAACTGGAGACGCTTATTGAGGAATTTGGATTACAGCACATCAGAAAAAGTAAGGGAATTCAACTGTCGGGCGGTGAACGAAGAAGGACTGAAATTGCCCGTGCACTGGCCATTGACCCTAAATTTATTTTACTCGATGAACCTTTTGCCGGTGTTGACCCTATTGCTGTGGAGGACATTCAGCAGATTGTTATAAAACTAAAGGAAAAAAATATTGGTGTACTAATCACCGACCACAATGTACATGAAACTTTATCGATAACAGACCGCTCATATTTGCTTTTTGAGGGGGCGATAATGAAAGCAGGGACTGCAAAAGAACTAGCTGAAGACGAGGATGTTAGACGGGTTTATCTAGGACAGAATTTCGAGCTGCGTTAAAATATATCGCGACTGGATTAAAATCGTGATTCAATAGTTTGCAGATTCAAAAAACATCTCTTCCTTTGCATCGCTAAAATTAAATCCGCTTTTAAAAGAAAAAGAGGAATTTAGCTTAAAAAAATTCACATAAAATTTGGTGTATTTCAAAAATGAAGTATTTTTGCAGTCCCAAAATTGTGGGAAAACAGGATGGCCCGTTCGTCTAGGGGTTAGGACGCAAGATTTTCATTCTTGTAACAGGGGTTCGATTCCCCTACGGGCTACTTAAATTATAAATAAATTAGATTATGGCACATCATAAGTCAGCATTAAAAAGGATCAGACAAAACGAAAAGAAAAGAGTTCATAATAAATATTACGCAAAAACAATGCGTAATGCTCTTAAATCTTTGCGTAATACAAGTGACAAGGAAGAAGCAACAAAACTATTTCCTAAGGTTGTTGCTATGATTGACAAGTTGGCTAAAAAGAATATTATTCACAAGAATAAAGCATCCAACCTGAAATCAAAACTAGCGGTTAAGATCAATCAATTGTAAAAAAATATTTTACGATAAAAGGGAACCTCTCCGAAATTCGGAGAGGTTTTTTTGTGCCTCATTTTATCCATTCACTTTTTAAACTCAATTTTATTGGCTATTTTTAAATTTAACTCCAACGCAAATGAAAGAATACAAAAAACTTAACATTAAAGACTGGGCTGCTGAAGATCGACCACGGGAAAAATTACTGATCAATGGAGCCCGGTCGTTATCCGATGCTGAACTTATTGCCATATTAATTAGCTCGGGAAACCTGAATGAAACTGCAGTTGAATTATCTCGTCGGATACTTACATCAGTCAACAATAATTTGAATGAGCTTAGGTAGAAAAAGTATTGATGCATTAAAAACATTCAATGGAATTGGAGAAGCCAAAGCGATAACGATTGTTGCTGCAATGGAATTGGGGAAACGCAGAAAAGATGCCGAAGTATTTAATAAAAACAAAATAACCGGAAGCAAAGATGCTGCCGACTTTTTTATGCCACTTCTCGGTGACCTTACCCACGAAGAATTCTGGATTATGTTGCTTGATCGTGGCAACAAAATTATAGATCATTTTATGATCAGCCAGGGCGGACTTTCAGGAACTGTTATTGATGTTCGAATTATACTGAAACGCGCCATCGAGAAATTAGCCAGTTTTGTTATTTTATGTCACAACCATCCGTCGGGAACCATGCAGGCATCGGAAGCAGACCTAAAAATCACAAAAAAAATAAACGATGCAGCAAAATTAATGGACATTTCCGTGCTCGATCACATTATTATCGGTCAAAACCATTATCTTAGTTTTGCCGATGAGGGGATCCTCCTGTAATCAAAAAAGTGAAATATGGTTTTATTTTATTCTGAAGAAATTACCCCTCGAATTGAATACATCGCCCGCTTGATTTTCTCCCGAATTCTTCAGGTTAAGGTAGGATTTACAAGCAATCCCGATGAGTTTTTAAAATCAACTGATCCGAAAATTAACTACTCCAGTCAGAAATTTGGTGATGAATTATATATAAAACCACACTATTTATTACATCATAATACTTTGATTACCCCAAACATAAACCCGGTTTGGATGGCCGATGAAAAATACTTTTGCGAAAGTTCAGATGATTCCCTATTTCCTTTCGATCCGTTTGCAGCTTCTTTTTATCTGGTTACGCGTTACGAAGAATACAAGGAAACTAAATTCGATAAATTTGACCGATATCCTTCGTTCAGAAGTATTTTACATCAATACAACCTGTTAAAAAAGCCCGTTGTTAATATTTGGGCAAATATGATCAAGGATGCTTTTCAAAAAAAATATCCTGACTTTCAGTTTCCTGATAAGAATTTCAAATTTATTTCGACTATTGACATAGATAATGCGTGGGCTTATAAGAACAAGGGAACCTGGCGTACTAACGCGGCACTTGCTAAGGCAGTATTAAAATTCAATTTCACTGAGGTAAAACAACGCCGGGCTGTTTTGGTGGAAAAAGAAAAAGATCCTTATGACACTTACGACTATATTGATAATGTGTTTAGAAAGAATACTGATAAGGTAAAATTCTTTTTTCTACTGGGTAATTATGGCAAATACGATAAGAATGTTTCGTTTAAAAATGCCTCTTTCAGGGAACTCATTCAAAAAATTTCAGAAAAATATGATATCGGTATTCATCCTTCTTTTCAAACCGGTAATAAAAAAGGAACCAAAAAAACCAATAAAGAATTAAAACGATTGCAAAAAATAACCGGAGTACAAATTACCAAAAGCCGTCAGCATTTTCTTAGATTAAAATTTCCTGTTACTTATCGTCAATTACTTAATACAGGTATTTTGGAAGATTACACAATGGGATATGCCGATCAGACCGGTTTCAGGGCCGGCATCTGCACACCTTTTAATTTTTATGATCTGGAAACCGAAACCACAACAAACCTGGTTATTTTGCCGTTTCAGATTATGGATGTTACACTGCGTGACTACATGAAACTTACTCCGGAAGAGGCTTCAAAAGAAATTGAACAGTTAATGCTGGAAGTAAAACAGGTAAACGGTACGTTTGTAAGTATTTGGCACAATGAAACATTAACTGATGCTGGTGCGTGGAAAGGATATCGGGAAGTTTTTGAAAACATGAATCAACTGGGATTTAAGTGGGTTAATGAATAGCAAAGATCAAATCAAATACATTCGTCATAGTGAAATAAATACAGCGAAGTGGAATCACTGTATCGAAACATCAGTTAATTCAAGGATTTATGCAAATAACTGGCATCTTGACAGAGTTGCAGTTACATGGGATGCACTTATTTGGGGTGATTATGAGTATGTGATGCCATTACCAGTTCGTGAAAAATGGGGAATAAAATATGTATATCAACCACTTTTTTGTCAGCAGCTTGGCATCTTTCCTGAGCCTTCCATCTCAAAAGCTAAATTGTTTTACGAAACGGTTTACAAAAAGGTCAGGTATGCGGATGTTAACTTAAATTCAATAAATCCATCTATTGAAAAAATACATGAATTTTCGTTCCTTCCGAGAAAAAATTATCTGCTCTTAATCAACAAAAGCTACAAGAATATTTCAACCGATTATTCCACAAATATAAAACGCAATATTGCCAGGGCAAATAAAAATAATCTGCATTTAATAGCAGGAATCAGGCTGGAAGAGTATTTGGAGTTTAAGAAAAGCCATACAACAAAATTCTCTCAAAACAATTTTAATACACTAAAAAATATTATCGCGTATGGGCAGTACAGGGGAATGGGTGAAATTTATGGGGTATATAATGATCAAAACCGCTTATGTGCTGCGGCTTATTTTTGTCGCTGGAAAGATCGGGTTATTTATCTGAATGCTGTATCCGATGAACATGGAAAAGAACTTCGGGCTATGTTCTACCTGCTCGATCAGTTTATTAAAATAAATGCCGGTAAAAATATTATTCTTGATTTCGAAGGATCAATGGTTCCGGGCGTCGCAAGGTTTTATGAAGGTTTCGGTGCACTCCCTGAAACTTATTTTCAACTTAAATTTAATCGGTTACCTTTGTTACTAAAGTGGCTAAAACGTTAGACCGATGATAAAAACCTTTCCTCGTTTTCTGAGCAAACAGGTTGGGAAGTTAGTCCCGATAAACTCGCTCTTAAAAACATCTATACCGGTTTTTCTTCCGTTTTACCACGTTGTTAGCGATGACGATCTCCCACATATATTAAACTACAGCTACCGGAATGTTGAACAATTTGAAAAGGAACTCGATTTTTATCTTGAACATTTTAATCCCGTTTCAATTGAAGATTTACTCAACCCTGTTCCATCAACTAAAAAACCATTTCACATTACTTTTGATGATGGGTTAAGAGAGTGTGAAGAAATAATAGCTCCTGTTTTATTGAAAAAAGGAATCCCTGCTACTTTTTTTGTAAATCCGGCTTTTGTGGACAACAAAGCACTTTTTCATAAATATAAAGCAAGCCTGATTTACCGGAAATTACAAAAAACAGAAAATTCGGCAGTTGAAAAATTAATGGCGAAGCATAAATTATCGGGAAAAAACATATTAAATGCCAATATTTTACAGGCTGATTTAATAGATCAGGCAGCTAAAATGCTGGAGATCGATTTTCAGAATTTCCTGAACAGACAACAACCCTATCTAACAACCGATCAGTTAATATATCTTCAGCAAAAAGGTTTTGCAATTGGCGCACACAGTAATCATCATCCTGAGTTTTGGCTAATTTCGGAAGAGAAACAAAAAAAGGAAATTATAACTAGTATGAATTGGCTCACAAAACATCTTAATCCGAAAGTAAAAGCTTACGCTTTCCCGTTTTCCGATTCAGGTGTTGCCCGACCTGTAATGGAAGCGCTTCAGAGAGAAAAAATCTGCGATGTTTCGTTCGGTACTGCCGGGATTAAATTTGATCAACTTGATTTACACTTTCAACGCTACCCGATAGAAAATTCCACCAATGTTATAGGTGATCTTAAATCAGAACTTGTATATTTTCAACTACGTAAAATATTTGGAAAAGCAACCGTAAAACATTGAAAATTAATATCTCAAAAATAAAGCTAAGTGAACTGGAAAGTTTTGTTAAAAGTAAAATTTTTACCGATTTTGAAACTATTCCAATAACTGGGTTACGAGTTGCTTCATACATCAATAATCCCGTTGCATTGCCGGATGATGTTGTTCTTTATCTTGGGTTTTCAGATAAAAAATTGGTAGCCTTTAGAACCTTTTTTGCCGGACAGGCAAATACAACACCTGAGCTGATTCGCTTTGGCTGGTGCAGTGGTAACTGGGTACATCCTGATTACCGCAGAAAAGGTTTTTCAGAACAATTACTAAAAGAGGCTTTTACTGATTGGAAAGGACAACTGATGTTTACTAATTATGCGCCAAACTCTGAACAGCTCTACCTGAAAACCGGAAGATTCTTTGTCATTCATCAATTTCATGGATTTCGGGGATACCTGTTTCCTAAACCAGATAACCTTTTTCCTGAAGCGAATAAAAATATCATATCTCGAGTAATTCTTTCTTTAATGAACATTCTGCTTTCCCTGATATCAAAGGGACGAGCCGGGACTTATAAGTATCGGCAAAATCATGACATCCGGTTTGACCTTTTGGAATTGCCCGATGAAATTTGTTTGCAATTAACAGAACAAAATCATTCAAACTTATTTTTCAAACGGGGAAGAACTGAATTAAACTGGATTTTTCAATATCCATGGATGACTAATAATGAAGACGATTACGAAGCAAATTACCCGTTTTCATCTTTTTCTAAAGATTTCAGGTATCGAACCGTAAAAATCTTTCAAAAAAATAAGTTTGTTGGTTTTTTTCTTTTCTCAATAAAAAACAACCACCTGAAAACTTTGCTTTTTGAATTTTCTGCCGGATTGGAAAATGATATTGCAGAATTTATAAAAAACTACTGCATTCAGCAAAAGATAGATATGGTAACCATTTATAATTTTGACATTGCAAATGCTCTTTTAAAACGAAAATTCCCATTTTTGTATGGTAGAAAATATGGTCAGAAAATTTATGGTTCATTTCAGGTTAAACAGAATCCACCCCTCCTTTTTCAGGATGGCGACGGCGATGTAATTTTTACTTAATCAGCACAATCAATGGAAATAAAAATTTTAGGAAATAATCACTCCATCCTCGATCAATACCTGGCAGAAATAAGAGATCACGAAATTCAAAAGGATCCGCTACGTTTTCGTGAGAATCTCTATCGCATTGGTGAAATTTTTGCTTACGAAATAAGCAAATCATTGGATTACGAGGAAGAAGAGGTAACCACTCCACTCGGGATTGCCAAAGTTCCACAATTAAAAAGCCAGCCGGTTTTAGCCACCATTCTACGCGCAGGACTGCCAGTTCACTACGGGTTACTTAAAATTTTCGACCGTGGTGAAAACTGTTTTATTTCCGCTTACCGCAAATATACTGAAGGGGGCAACTTTGAAATTGAATTTGAATACATGGCTTCTCCTTCTCTCAACAATAAAGTGGTAATTCTTTCCGATCCGATGCTTGCATCAGGGAAATCGATGGAGATTGGCTATCACGCTCTTTTTAGTAAAGGTACTCCCAAATATGTGCATCTAGTTTCCATTATCTCAAGTCAACAGGGAGTTGATTATATTACTAAAAATATTACTGCCGAAAATGTAACTCTTTGGCTGGGTGCTGTTGATGAAGGAATGACACCACATTCATACATTGTTCCCGGTCTTGGTGATGCCGGAGATCTGGCCTACGGAGAAAAAATCGATTCAAAATAAAAATGCCCTTTGCAAAAAGACAAAAGGCATTCTATTATATCTACGTAATTTCATACTAATCATCCGTTTTATATAACTCCTCTTCTTTAACGAGTTGTATCTGCATGCTGTCTTTTAATGTTTTATTGATTGCATTGTAAGGCGCAACAATTACTTCATCACCTGTTTTAACCCCTTCGAGGATCTCAATACTGTTGTTATCCTGAATACCCGTTTTTACTTCCACTTTTTTCGCCCGATCCCCGTTAACTAAAAAAACAACTTCCTGTTTTTCTTCCCGTTCTGTCGTCTTTTCGCTACTAATTTCTGTTTCATCCTCCGTTTCATCGCTTACTTCGGCGGTTCCGCCTCCTTTCAGCTTAACACGTGTGGTAACCGCAGAGATCGGAACAGAAATTACATTATCCTTTGTTTCGGTAAGAATGTCAACCGTTGCAGACATTCCCGGGCGAAATGGATATAAATTACCGTTTGCAGAATCAATCAAATCAGCGTAAGAATCTTTCAATAAAAATACTTTAACATCGAAATTAGTTACCTGGTCAGCTGTTGTCCCACTAGTACTTGCAGAATTGGCGATTTCAGTTACAATACCTTTAAATTTACGTCCCAGGTAAGCATCAACTTCAACGAGTGCAGTATCGTTTTTTACTACTTTCACAATGTCATTTTCATTTACTTCTACCTGTACTTCCATCCTGTTCAGGTCAGCAATTACCATCATTTCAGTTCCTTCATACATATTTGTTCCAACAACACGTTCACCCTTTTCAACTTTGAGAGCGGCGACGGTACCTGCAATCGGAGAATATATTTTGGTTTTTGTCAACTGTTCCTGAGCTTCCGAAACACTTGCCTCAGCACTTTTTATGGAAAACTCTGCAGCCTTTACTTCAGATTGTGCCACTTTATAAGATGCCTGGGCTGACTCAAAATCTGATACCGGAACTGTGCCTTTTTCGTACAATTGTTTGGTTCTGTTGAAAGTGAGACTTTGTTCAATTTCCTGTGCCTCCGCCTGGGCTAGCCTGGCTTTTGAAGAATTTAATGTTGCTTCAGCCCTGTTAAGCGCTGAAATGTACATCTCAGGTTTTATTACACAAAGTAGGTCTCCAATCTTAACCTGATCTCCTTCTTCAACATACAAATCAATTATCTCTCCAGAGACATCTGGAGTTATTTTCACTTCAGTTTCAGGATGAATTTTCCCATTTGCATTTATAAATTCTGTGATGGTTTTGCTTAACAACTTTTTCAGCTGCAACATTGATTTTAAAATCATTACCAAACCAACCTTGCTTTTTGCCAACAATCAATAAAATAATAGCTACAACCAACACCCCAATCGCATATGGTAGTATTTTTTTCTGTTTCATTTTCCGATTAGTTTTTTTTCATAGGTCGATTTTGATCTGTTATAATTACAATATATTGCGTACGAAATTTAAATTAAACCGATAATTTATTGTTTAACCAGCATACGGGCGGTTAAACGGCTATGTTGTTCCAAATAAATATCTTTCTCTTTTACCATCCAGTCGAGCGTTTCTTCTGTGTAGTGCCGAATGGTTATTAATGTAAGATCTGTGTTATAACGAACGGTATAATAGGACGAAAAGGAACCAAAAATATCTTCAAGATTAGCTTCAGGTGCATCGAGAACGAGGTTTAAATCGATAGCCGACTGCTGCATCAGGGTTACTTTTATCCTGTTCTCAATCAAAAAATTAACCACATGATTAATGTCTTCTATATTGATAAAGGAGAAATCTTTAGGTGAAAGCGTTATCAGAACCTGGTTTTCTTTCTGAATAAAAATAGGTGGAAGTTTAATCTTATGATCAATTGTATGAATTACTGTTCCAGAATCGGCAGGTGAAATAAATGATTTTACATACAGTGGAATATTTTTATTATAAAGGGGCTTCATTGTTTTCGGATGAATTACTTGTGCGCCTGAATGCGTCATTTCAACTGCTTCGCGGTAGGATAAAGAATCGATTTTTACGGTACCTTCCATTTTCTTGGGGTCAGCACTTAAAACTCCCGGCACATCTTTCCAAATTGAAACACTTTCTGCATTTAGGACACTCCCCAAAATAGCTGCGGTAAAATCGGAGCCTTCACGCCCAAGAGAAGTAGTCAGGTTAGTAACCGTTGAACCGATAAATCCCTGGGTAATATATAGTTTCTGGTTGTTAAAGTTAAAAACTTCCCGGGTCAGTTCTTCAGTCCTTTCCCAATTAACATTGGCATCACGATATAGATCGTCGGTACGAAGGCAGGTGCGAACATCAACCCACTGGTTTTCAATCCCCAATAAATTCAAATATTCGCTTACAATTGTAGTTGAAATAAGTTCACCAAAACAAATAAACTGGTCGTATTCAAAATTACGATCCATTGAAGGCGCCTTTTTTAGTTTCAGTTCCAGTTCAGAAAAAAGGTCATTAACCTGTGCAGGCGTTTTATCTTCTCCAAACAATTCATCGATTATTTGCTGATGATAGTTTTTAAATTCCAGTAGAATTTTCCATTTCTCCTGCGATTTTTCAAAATAAGCTTTAATAAGGGTTTCCAATAGATTAGTGATTTTCCCCATTGCTGAAATCACAACTACCAAATTCTCTGATTCATTTTTTACAATTCCTGCGACATTTTTTACACTTTCAGCATTTTTCACCGAAGCACCACCGAACTTATAAATCTTCATGTTTAACTATTTCTAAAGTTTTAGCAAAACTATAATATTCCCACGAAACGGATATAATGAATATCAGCTCTTCCCGAAAAAAAATGATTATTTTAGATGCCGGTCAACAATTAATAAATCATGGATATTTCAACAAGAGTAAAACTAAATAATGGTGTAGAAATGCCCTGGCTTGGTTTAGGTGTTTTTGAATCGGAAGAAGGAGCTGAAGTGGAAAATGCGGTATTAACTGCTTTGGCAAACGGATACGAAGCATTGATACAGCTGCAATGTATCACAACGAAAAAGGGGTTGGGAAAGCCATTAAAGCAAGTGGTATTCCGCGCGAAGAAATTTTTGTAACAACAAAAGTCTGGAATTCCGATCAAGGCTATCGATCTACATTTGAGGCGTTTGAAAAAAGTATGGCTAAACTCGATTTGGAATATGTCGATTTATACCTGATCCACTGGCCGAAAGGAAGAAAATCGGTAGATACCTGGCGTGCAATGGAAGAATTATATAATAGGGGAAAAATTCGTGCGATTGGTATCAGTAATTTTTTAGTTCACCAATTGGAAGATTTTTTGCCTGAATGTCGAATCGTTCCTACAGTAAACCAGGTTGAATTTCACCCTGAACTGATTCAGCCCAATTTATTGGAATACTGTAAAAATAAGGGTATTCAGATGGAAGCCTGGTCGCCAATTATGAAAGGGAAGGTAAATAAAATTCCTTTGTTACAGGAACTGGGGGCAAAATATGGGAAAACGCCTGTTCAAATTGTTCTTCGATGGGATATTCAAAAAGGTGTTATTACCATTCCAAAATCTGCAAGATCAGAACGAATTATTTCCAATGCAGACATTTTCGATTTTGAAATAAGTTCAGAAGATATACAAAAGATCGACGGGCTGGATAAAAATAATCGTACTGGTTTTCACCCGGATCATGTTCCATTTTAGGTAAAGACAAGTTTCATAATTGAGCGTTTTAATCCTATTTGAAAAACCATTGAAATGAGTATTTCAAACTAGTGAAAATACTCACACTATAATTTCTCAACAAGGTGTTCCTTTTAAAAAATTCTGAAATTAAAGTTGTTCTTTAAATCAACAAGCACAGGCTATCGATATAAAAGCTACTTTTGTCGGGTAAATACTGAAATTATCCATTGCGACAGACAATTACAGATAAGGGTCATAAATATTCATTTTTTGTTTTTGCAGGTATGTTTTTTCTGCTGTCTTTGGTCGTTTCCAGTTTTCAACTACCAAACATAACTGCAATTGAAAATAATTCGGATGAGGTAGCTGTTTCAGACTGGCAGAATTATGGTATGTCAACTCTATTGTTTGCAGAGGATGAAGAAGAAGATAATTCTGATAAAGGATTTTATGATTATTGTTCGGGTAATTTTCAATTTACAGACTTTGTTTTGCCACATCGATTTTTTTCAGGGGATGAAGAACAAAAAATCAATTTCATAGAAAATTATTTTCAAAGTGATCTTTCGCCACCCTTTTTATGAACGGATAATTCGTCGTATCTTTTCATTGGTGACTGAATATAGGGTTTCAAAGTAAAAATTTGCAATTGATTGCATGTTCAAATTAAAATTAAATATTCCTCAAATTCTTCATTTTGTTTCGATAATAATGGTTTTTGAAAGTCTTTTTATGCTTTCAACGGTTATTGTTTCGGCTTATAATAAAGAAAATATCACCAACCTGTTGTTCGAGGCTTTCATTTTTACTCTAATTGCCGGTTTGGTTCTTAATCTTCTCACGCAAAATCAACGTCATAAAGAACCTACCCGACGCGACAGCATTATTATTGTTTGCATCGGCTGGATTATTATGGGACTTGTAGGAACCGTACCTTATCTGATCACCCGCTCTATTCCCAATTTCACCAATGCCTTTTTTGAGTCTGTTTCGGGTTTTACAACTACAGGATCTTCAATACTGGCCGATATTGAGGCTTTACCAAAAAGTATTTTACTTTGGCGTGCCGAAACGCACTGGATTGGAGGAATGGGAATCATCGTACTTGTTGTTGCCATAATGCCTTTCTTGAATATTAACGGAATCTATCTGTATAGTTCCGAAACATCAACAGCCGCCGAAGAAAAAGTTTCGGTTCGTATTCGTAATACCGCCCGCAACTTGTGGCTGGTTTACATTGGGTTAACCGTGGCAGAAATCATTTTGTTGTTGATCGGTAAAGTATCGCTTTTTGACAGCGTTTGTAATTCTTTTGCTACTATAGCAACCGGAGGATTTTCTACGAAAAATGCAAGTATCGCCGCTTTTTCTCCTTATGTTCAATATGTTGTTATGATCTTTATGGCACTTTCAGGAGTCAATTTTGCACTTCATGTTTTTGCTTTGAAAGGAAATTTTAAAAAGCCATTTAAAAATGAAGAATTGCGAACTTATCTTACTATTATTGGTATAGCCGGACTGATCATTACTTTTATACTTTATTTATCTGGAAATGTACCTTTTGAACGGGCTTTTCGTGATTCTTTTTTCCAGGTGGTCTCTATTATTACTGCAACAGGTTTCGCCACTGCCGACTACCTGCAGTGGCCCATTCAGGCAATACTTATTATTGCATTACTAATGCTTATTGGAGCTTCAGCCGGTTCAACAGGGGGCGGGGTAAAAGTTATCCGTCATGTCATTGCTTTTAAAAAAATTAAACAATCGTTTAAGGAAATCACTTCACCAAAAGCTATTCATCTTATCCGTTACAATAACAATGTACTCGATGCTACTTATGTTAACCGAATTATGGCTTACATCTTACTCTATTACACCATTCTGGCTTTTGGAACCGTAGTAATGGTTCTTTTGGGCAACGATACTGCTACATCATTTGGTTCTGTTGCTACCTGCATGGCCGGAATAGGTCCTGGTTTTGGTACTGTTGGTCCGGTAAGTAATTTCCTGCACCTGCATGATACCTCAAAGTACCTGCTCACATTTTTTATGGTAATCGGACGTCTTGAAATTTATTCTTTCATCATTGTTTTTACGCGGACTTTCTGGAGAAATTAGGCTAATCAATCTTCTCCAAGAAGAAATTTGTTCTTCCCGCCAATGCGTCTTGCCCAGTAAACAAATGGAGTGTCGGCGGCGGCAACAATCCATTTCAAAAAATAGGTGGTTAAAAATATCTCCCAAAGAATACCGGTTTCAAAAACCCCGTAAAAAGCTAAAAGTACAAATATCAAACTGTCAATCAACTGGGAAACCATTGTACTTAGGTTATTCCACAGCCATAAATGCTTTTTATGAGGAAAACGGTTCTTCCAGAAATGAAAAGCCCAAACGTCGTGACTTTGTGAAAGCAGGTATGCAGTTAAACTTGCAAATGCAATCCGGGGCATTAGTTTGAAAATGGTACTTGTTGCCTCATGTGTGGTTTGTGCAAACTCATCGCCGGCAAGTGGCAGAAAATAAAGCGCGAGGTTCATTAAAAGTGTCATCGAAATCAGGCTGAAAAAACCAATCCAGACCGCCTTTTTTGCTTCCTTTTTCCCATAATTCTCTGATAAAATATCGGTTATAAGGAAAGAAGTCGCATAAACTATATTTCCAAGTGTAGCAGCCAGGCCAAACAGTTTTACCGTTTGAATTACCTGTATATTTGCAACAATAACTGATATGGGAATCCACATAATCAGCCCCCATTTACCAAATAACCGATAAGCTAAAATAATCAGGAAAAAATTGACCAGAAGCATGGCCAGCCAAAGGATCTCATTTTGCATTTTTTTAATTTTTTACCGCAGGGTGATGGAACCTGCGAATGTTAAACCAAGTTTTTCGGGGGCAAAAGTAATGAAATTCATTAAATAACATTTAGCAGGAATTTTAGAAATTTCTACCCTTTATTTCTTCTAAAATAAGAAAAGGAGACTAAAATAATCTCCTTTCCACTCTTCATTAAATTTTGCTTAACTAAAATATAAGGTTACTCAACCAACTCAACATCACGCGAAATGTATCCGCTATAGTCTTTTAATGCAGGCTGATAACTTTCATGGAATAAAGCCGATGAAACAATAAAATCCGCCGTTGAACGGTTTGACGCCGTCGGAATATTGTAAAGCACTGTAATTCGTAGCAACGCTTTTACGTCCACATCATGAGGTTGTGGTTGCATAGGGTCCCAAAAGAAAATCAGGATATCCACAGCGCCATCTACGATTAAAGCGCCTAACTGCTGATCGCCGCCAAGCGGCCCCGATTTTAATTTGGCTACTGTTGGCGGAACCGCATTGTTCTCAATACATTTTTCAATTAATGTTTCTTCTACTAATTTCCCGGTGGTACCGGTACAGATAAGATCGTGTTGTATTAGTTCTTTCCAGTTGAATGCTACCCATTCAATTATATCCTTTTTGCGATTGTCGTGTGCAACAATTGCAATATTTTTTTTCTTCTTCATTGTTTCTAATTTTTGTTTGACGGAATTCCGGGACACTTCCCGGCATAATTGTTTTCTGCTTTTGCCTGCAAATTTAGTAATTGCGGACAAACAATAACATAGTAACCCGCTGGAAAACAAAATCTTATTGAAAACTTAATTTATGAGTACAGGTAACTTTAAGTTAATCGTGTGTTGATGTTAAATTAATGATCTGATTTCAATGATCATTTTTTGAGCAAAATGATCAGCTTCTTCTTCCGACTTTGCTTCAGAATAAATTCGAATGATCGGTTCGGTATTTGATTTTCGCAGGTGTACCCATGATTCAGGAAAATCTATTTTAATCCCGTCAATGTCGGTTACCTTTTCTTTTGAATATTTTTCTTTTATCTGAATGAGTATCCGATCTACATCGATATCCGAAGTAAGTTCAATTTTATTTTTTGAGATAAAATAATTGGGATATGTTTTTCGTAATTCAGAGCATTTTACACCGCTTTTTGCAAGATGAGTTAAAAACAGTGCTGCGCCAACCAGCGCGTCTCGACCATAATGACTGGCAGGATATATCACTCCCCCATTTCCTTCGCCGCCAATTATTGCATTGCTTTCCTTCATTTTCGCCACTACATTTACTTCGCCGACTGCTGCTGACGAATAACTTTGCCCATGTTTTTCGGTAACATCTCGCAAAGCCCTGCTTGATGACAAGTTGGAAACCGTATTTCCGGGAGTTTTGCCCAAAACATAATCGGAAACAGCAACCAATGTGTATTCTTCGTTAAACATGGTGCCATCTTCGTTGATAATAACCAGCCGGTCAACATCAGGATCAACTACAAAGCAAACATCTACATTGCTTTTTTTAACAATCGCAGAAGTTTCAACCAGATTTTCAGGAATTGGCTCGGGAGTGTGGGCAAATTGTCCGGTGGGTTCACAATTTATTTCAACAATATTTTTTACTCCAAGAGCTTTAAACAATTTAGGCATTACAAGTCCACCTACCGAATTTACTGCATCAACAGCCACTGAAAAACCTGCCTTCCGAATTGCTTTAACGTTTACTAAATCCAGTTCAAGAACGTGTTGAATATGTTTTTCTGTATAATCTTTTTCTGTTGTAATTCCCAGATCATCGACTTTTACAAATTGGAAATTTTCAGCTTCGGCAATTTCAAGGATTCGGGCTCCTTCTTCCGCATTTAAAAACTCACCTTTTGAATTAAGCAGTTTAAGTGCATTCCATTGTTTTGGGTTGTGGCTTGCCGTTAAAATAATACCACCATCCGCATTTTCACCGGTTACTGCAATTTCGGTAGTTGGTGTAGTTGCCAGTCCAATATTAACAACATTACAGCCCATGCCGTTTAGTGTAGCAATAACCAGGGAACTAACCATTTCTCCTGAAATACGTGCATCGCGGCCCACAACAATGGTGAGATTATTCTTCCCCCGGTTTTCTTTTGCCCATGTAGCATAAGACGCTGTAAATTTTACTACGTCAAGCGGACTTAATCCTTCGCCTGGTTTGCCGCCAATAGTTCCACGAATTCCTGAAATTGATTTTATTAGTGTCATTTTATAAAGAGATGCGTTTGGAAAACAAAATTAATAAGGCTTTGCAAAACTGCATAACATTATTGATTATTCTTCAATTTCCTCCAGTTCTACCAAAGTAAGTTTCAGTTTATCAATATAATTCCCATACAATCTTCGAAAACCCCAGCGTAAAATCAAAAAGAAACCACCAACCAATAAAGCCAGAACCACAATTCCAATAAATATTGGTAAAATTAATTGCCCTGGATGAATTTCAGAAAGTGAAACCCCTTTTTGTTGCACCCCATCAAGAAATCCTTCGTACATGCCGGTTACAAGTCCGGATCCCATTGCAAGTAGTAGTGTAATTAGTGCAAGATAAAATAACCTGCGATAAATACTCAGTGTATCAATAATTTTTAAAAGCGTTTCCCGTAGATTACACATTACATCACAACTTCGCCTGACCCGATAATATTTGATCACAAAAAACAGGAAAGTTGTAAATATCAACGTATTACTAAAAACACCAAGAAAAAGAAGCCATTTCGGAATCTCAAGATTCTCACTTACTCCTTTTGAAATTAGCGGTGAAAAAAAGAAGTCGTCGAACGCAAATGCAAAGATGAGAACGAAAAGCACGACAAAACCAATCTTAATATTTCGATCAATTCTTTCAATTAAAGTTTTGGTTCTTTTCCCCAACAACTCCTTTATCTGGTTCTCATCCAAATCCTTGCCAGCCGACAGTTTATCCCATGTTTTCTTTAAATCTTTTAAATCCATCTCCTATTCCCCAGTTTCCATTATCTTTTTGAGTTTCTTCTTTATCCGGTTCATTTTTACCCGAACGTAATTTTGTGTGATCCCTGTAATTTCAGCTATTTCTTCATATTTCTTCTCCTCCAAATATAGAATGATAATTGATTTTTCGACTCCGGTAAGTTGAGCCACTGCCCGGTGTAAAACTTTAATATCTTCTTCTGTTTCATGATCATAATTTTCGTCTTTTATCTGAAAATTTTCGTAAGTCAACCGATTTTGATCGGGCCTGCGTTTTTGTTTTTTAAACGACGTAATCGCCGTATTTAAAGCTACCCGGTACATCCACGTTGTTACCTTCGATTCCTGCCGGAAAGAGGGAAAAGATTTCCAGAGCTGAGCCACAATTTCCTGGAACAAATCATTGCGGTCTTCCTGATCGTCGCAATAAATGTTACACACCTTGTGTATAATCCCTTGGTTATCTTTAATTATCTGTAAAAAATCTCTCTCCAAAATCGAATTATTAGTATTTATAAAAATGGGAAATTACAGGTTTTTTGTAAAATTCTATCTATTTATGAATTTAGTTAGATATTGTCAAATATAGTTTATCGAATCATTGCATCTTCAGGTATTGAATTTCCTTTTCAGTTAGAAAGCGCCATTTGCCCCTAGGCAGGTTCTTTTTGGTTAGCCCGGCAAAATAAACCCGGTCGAGTTTTCTGACTCGATATCCCAGATGTTCAAAAATACGTCTGACCACACGGTTTTTCCCTGAATGAATTTCAATGCCAACTTCATTTTTATCCTGTTGATTTACATAACTTATGGCATCGGCATGAACATTTCCGTCTTCCAGTTCAACACCATCAGCAATCTGTTGCAAATCATTTAAAGTAACTGGTTTATCAAGCGAAACCTGATAAATCTTTTTCATGTTATGGCTCGGGTGGGTCAGCCGTTTCGACAAATCACCATCATTGGTAAAAAGCAAAACCCCCGTTGTTCCCCGGTCAAGTCGTCCTACAGGATAAACACGTTCTTCGCAGGCATCCTTAATCAACTCCATCACAATTTTGTCAGCATGTGGATCATCGGTTGTTGTCACATAATCTTTCGGCTTATTTAGCAACAGATAGATCTTCTTCTCAGGATAAATACGTTGACCATCAAAACGTACATCGTCACCGGATTTTACCTTGACTCCTAATTCAGTAATATGCTTACCGTTAACCGTTACCATTCCGGCAGAAATATATGTGTCGGCTTCCCTTCGTGAACAGATCCCTGCATTGGCAATAAAACGGTTCAGACGCATTTCGCCAGAAGACCCGTGCTTTTGCGTTAAATTATCGTCAGTTATTTTCTTTGTTTTTGAAAACTTCTTTGGCCCACTCCTGCCGGCGAATTTTTTTGAGGTTTCTCCACCACTCTTTTTTGAATCCCTATTTTTTGGTTCGAATTTAGATGGACGACTTTTACCTATTCGTTTTTCTCCTCCTTCTTTCCCGCTATTTTTATCCCTGCTGTAATTATTTTTCATTGAGTTCGACTGATTTTTGCAAAGGTCGGAAAAAAAAGGAATAATTTTTCGCTTTAAAAATCACGATAGTTACTTTTAATCAGAAATTAAGAACAAAAACTTTGGAAATATGCAATCACATGAAATTGATTACAAAATCATTGGTAACGATGTACAGCTTGTAGAAGTTGAACTTGACCCGGGAGAAACAGTAATTGCAGAGGCTGGTGCCATGCTTTATATGGAAGATGGAATAGAGTTTACAGCACGAATGGGTGACGGATCGAATCCAAATGCCGGTTTTTTTGACAAACTTATCTCTGCCGGTTCAAGAGTCATTACAGGTGAATCTTTATTCCTGACTCATTTTACTAACCAGGGCTGGGGTAAAAAACACGTTGCGTTTTCCGCTCCGTACCCGGGAACTATAATTCCTTTAAATCTTTCACAATTGGGAGGAAGAATAATTGTACAACGGGATGCATTTTTGTGCGCTGCCTTGGGAACAAGAATTTCAATATCTTTTAACCGAAAACTGGGCGCCGGATTTTTTGGAGGTGAAGGTTTTATACTTCAGAAACTGGAAGGTGACGGAAATACGTTTGTTCATGCGGGAGGAACAGTAATTGAACGACAACTGAATGATGAAGTTTTACGAGTTGATACAGGTTGTATTGTTGGTTTCGAAACAAGTATAGATTACAGCATAGAACAGGCTGGAAATTTACGGTCGATGATATTTGGCGGCGAAGGTATTTTTCTTGCAACTTTACGTGGAAGGGGAAAAGTTTGGCTGCAAAGTATGCCAATCAGAAAATTAATTGCTGAACTTTCTACAACTGGTCCAAACTCTCGGAAAGAAGCACGACGCGGATTACTGGACAATTTGTTGGAAGGATAATTACGCAGGTCTTTTTTTTATTCTCATTTGAATTTTTACAGGAAGGTCATTTATTCATTTAAATGGCCTTTTCTATTTCTTCAAATAAAATTCTTCTGTTGTTCTATTTTGTACTATTTTTAGTCCACTAAAATAATTGGGAACAATAAAATCATTATAAAGAATGGATAAGAAGAATAAGCTCCGAAGTGCTGAGTGGTTTGGGAAAGATGATAAAATGGGGTTTGTACATCGCAGCTGGTTGCGTAACCAGGGGCATCCTGACCACATGTTTCGGGGAAGGCCGGTAATCGGAATTTGCAATACATGGTCTGACCTGACACCTTGTAATGCGCATTTGCGTGATTTTGCAGAAATTGTAAAACGTGGTGTTTACGAAGCAGGTGGATTCCCACTGGAATTCCCGGTAATGTCGTTGGGAGAAACAGTAATGAAACCAACGACTATGCTCTGGCGCAACCTTGCGAGCATGGACGTAGAAGAAACAATTCGCGCCAATCCGCTTGATGGAATTGTTTTGTTGACAGGTTGTGATAAAACGACTCCTTCAACATTAATGGGTGCGGCAAGCGTAAACCTGCCAACTATTGTCGTTCCGGGTGGCCCGATGTTGAATGGTAAATTCCGCGGACAAGATATTGGCTCGGGAACTTTTACATGGCAACTTTCGGAAGGGCTAAAAGCAGGAACGCTTACCCGTGATGATTTGGTAGAGGCAGAATCTTGCATGTCGCGAAGCGCTGGTCATTGCATGACAATGGGAACAGCATCTACAATGGCAACCATGGTTGAGGCCTTGGGACTTACACTTCCCGGAGCATCAGCAATTCCGGCTGTCGATGCGCGAAAAAAAGTAATGGCTCATCTTTCAGGAAACCGGATTGTTGAAATGGCAAAAGAAGGATTAAGAATGTCGGATATTCTTACCCGTGAAGCTTTTGAAAATGCCATTAAAATTAATTCAGCAGTGGGTGGTTCAACCAATTTGCTAATTCATTTGACTGCACTTGCCGGAAGAATTGGAGTAGATTTAGATTTGGATGATTTTGACAAGCTGGGTAGTCACATGCCACTTCTCGTAAACCTGATGCCTTCAGGAAAATACCTGATGGAAGATTTTTTCTATGCAGGTGGACTTCAGGTTATTATCGATGAATTAAAAGATCAACTTCATAAAAATACGATTTCAGTTAACGGAAAAAGTATTGTAGCGAATAGTGTAAATACACCTTGCTACAATCGCGATGTTATTGCTGAACTTGACAAACCATTTAAGGAAAATGCCGGTATTGCTGTTTTAAAAGGAAATTTATGCGAAAACGGAGCGGTAATTAAACCGTCGGCAACATCAGGAGAATTGTTATATCACCGTGGTAGAGCGGTAGTATTTGAATCCATTGAAGATTACCATAAACGCGTGGATGACCCGGATCTTGACATTGACGAAACCTGTATTATGGTTTTAAAAGGTGTTGGCCCGGTTGGTTATCCCGGAATGCCCGAAGTTGGAAATATGGAACTTCCACTGAAAATTGTAAAAAAAGGAATTACTGATATGGTTCGCATTTCGGATGGGAGAATGAGTGGAACGGCTTACGGTACAGTGGTTTTACATGTTTCGCCAGAATCTTCCATTGGAGGAACACTGGCACTTGTTCAAAACGGAGATATGATTGAACTGGATGTAAAAAACCGTAAACTCAACCTTGAGGTTTCGGACGAAGAACTACAAAAACGACGTAACAAATGGACTCCGCCAAAACCAATGGCCGACCGTGGTTATGTTAAAATGTTTATTGAACATGTTGAACAAGCCGATAAAGGCTGTGATTTTAATTTTCTGATTGGTGGTTCCGGCTCAGAAGTTTCACGCGATTTACACTAAACTAAAACTTTTGTTATGCTAACTATCCTTATTTTTGTGTTTTGCATTTTTTTTATTGTAATCACAAGTACCCGTTTTAAAGTTCACCCGTTTTTATCATTACTGGCAGCTGCTTTCCTTTTCGGATTGTTTACCGGAATGCCTCTCGATCAAATTATAGATTCGGTAAATTCCGGTTTTGGAGGAACAATAGGAAGCATCGGGATTATTATTGTTGCAGGTATTATTATTGGCGCTTTCCTCGAAAATTCCGGCGGAGCGCAAACCCTTGCAAATTTTGTTTTGAAATTAGTGGGCAAAAAACGGGTACACACCGCAATGGGAATTATCGGATATATTGTTTCCATACCTGTTTTTGCCGACAGCGGTTTTGTTATTCTTTCTTCTTTAAACCGGGCGCTCACGAAAAAGGCCAAACTTTCATTGGCCGGAACTGCCATTGCCCTTTCATTGGGTTTAATTGCAACGCATACAATGGTTCCGCCAACACCCGGACCAATAGCAGCTGCAGGAATTCTAAATGCAGATTTGGGACTGGTAATTTTAATCGGCCTCATTACCAGTATTTTCGGGTTAATCGTTTCTATTTTTTATTCAAAAAGAGTTGGAAAGAAAATATATATTGACCCGGATTTTGGAAAAGAATCTACTACAGATGAAACTTCAGTAACTTATCATCCTCCGGTTTTAAAATCTTTTTTGCCCATACTGATTCCTATAATACTAATTGTTTTAAGGTCGGTTGCTGATTTTCCGACTCATCCTTTTGGCGAAGGTAACCTGAAGTCGATCATTGGATTTATCGGTCACCCAGTAGTATCATTGTTTATTGGTGTTGTGGTTTCTTTTTTGCTTCCCGAAAAGTTAAATAAGGAAATGTTAAGTACCACTGGCTGGGTTGGCGATGCATTAAAAAGTGCAGCCATAATTATTTTGATCACTGGTGCCGGTGGAGCTTTTGGAAAAGTGCTTCAAAATTCTGACATGGCTACTCTTTTAGGTGATAACCTGAAAGGTGCAGGATTTGGTCTGTGGCTCCCGTTTCTGATTGCCGCCGCGATAAAAACTGCACAGGGTTCATCAACAGTGGCAATTATTACAACAGCTTCCATTGTTGCGCCAATGCTTGCGGCAATGGGAATGGAAACTGAAATCTCAAAAGCAATGGTAGTAATTGCAATCGGTGCAGGATCTGCTGTAGTTTCACACGCCAATGACAGTTTTTTCTGGGTAGTTACTCAAATGAGCGGAATGAATGTTAATCAGGGTTATCGGACACAAACCCTGGGATCTGCGTTTCTTGGATTTGCATCGATTATCTTTTTAACAATTTTGAATTTGTTTATTTAATAAAGAATCGAATCTGGTTAAAACAGATTTCTCTCCCGATCAATTCGGGATAAAAATGACAAAAATTAATTATCCTACTGAAAACTGAGACTGCAAACCGAATACTGAAACTGCCCAACTGATTACTTTCTAAACAACTCCCGGCAAACTAATTCCCTTTATTTTCCGGTAAAGATCGAGCGCAAAAATATCTGTCATTCCCGAAATAAAATCAACAACCGACTGAATTTTTAGGTAAGCTGAATCGGTTTCAGTATTATATTGCTCTGGCAAAAGTGATAGTATTTTTTTGCTGTATTGATCTTTCGGGTTCATTATTGCACCTATAAATTCTTCCAGCAGAGTACCGATAATCTTGTATCCTGCTATTTCTATTTCAACAACCGAACGATGCGCATAAACCTTTGAATATGAAATCTCTTTCACCTCATTCATCGCTGTTGCAGATTTTTCTGTAAGGCTGCCAATCAGACTTTTTGCAAAAGTTCCGTTTAAAATCTTCGTTTGATTTTCATCAAAAATCTGAATGCATTCATGAATTAGCTTACTAATTACAACGGCACGTAAATAGCTGACTTGTTCATTTTTATCAGTAACGCGATTGAGAGTTTTTACAATACTATTCAATTGTTTTTTGTCCGATTCCGAATCATAAAAACCAAGGTAAAGTTCTTTAATCTGCTCGTAACCAAGAATACCCAATTTGTAAGCATCTTCCAAATCCATGACCTGGTAACAAATATCGTCCGCTGCTTCAACCAGATAAACTAACGGATGGCGTTTATATTGAATTGGACTTTCTGAAACCGATTTAATGTCAAGTTCATTGGCAATTTTAAGATAATCTTCTCGTTCCGATTGAAAAAATCCAAACTTCTGTTTTGTTGCCAATGTCGATTCAAAAGGGTATTTTACAATGCTTGCCAGCGTGGAATACGTTAACGCAAAACCACCCGGACGCTTACCATTAAACTGGTGACTTAAAATTCGTAAAGCATTTGCATTGCCATCAAAATGCGTAAAATCTTTCCACTCGCCTTCACTTAATTTCTTCTTAAATTTTTCCCCATAACCTTTAGTAAAGAAGTTGGAAATGGCTGCTTCTCCTGAATGACCAAACGGAGGATTTCCCAGATCATGTGCGAGGCAGGCAGTTGAAACAATTGTTCCGATTTCAGGAATCAATGAATTATCGGGAATATTTCCACCTAATTTTTCAGCCAGCAAATTACCTAAAGAACGACCGACACTTGCTACTTCAAGGCTGTGTGTTAAACGGTTATGCACAAAAATATGTTCCGGTAAAGGAAAAACCTGGGTTTTATTTTGCATCCGGCGAAATGGCGATGAAAAAATAATCCGGTCGTAATCGCGCTGAAACTGAGTGCGGTCTTCCGGTTTTTTGGAAGATTCCCAGTCTTCCATCCCCAGTCGTTTTGCTGAAAGTAGTTTATTCCAATCCATCAATTTTATTAAAACAGTAAAGTTACAATAAGAACGTCATTCCGGAAAAATTTGCAACATTTTATTCGGAATCTTCATGAACATCAATTAAAAAAATCAAGTCACTATTTATTTATATATTAAACTCATTTTCATTTCTTTTCCTTGATGAAAAGAAACGAAACAAAGAAAAATCAAGATAAAATTAAACTTGTCGTTTTTTCAATTTAACCAATTAGCCCAAAGAACGGAATTTTGTCCCGCCCACGAAAGAGATAAAATTTATTATCCGACAACCAGTTAACAAATTTCAAACTTATGGTATCAAATAGCTAATTTTTTAAAGCGTGTAAGTTGAATATTTCCTCACCTGTTTTGCCAGTTCTTTGGCACGGTTATTCGTTACCGAATTAAGTTTATCCCAAAATTCGGTGCTATGATTTTTGATTTCGGTGTGAACCAACTCATGTAATAAGATATAATCAATCAATTCATCAGGGAGTTTCATCATCTGCAGGTTCAGACTTATATTGTTTTTTGAAGAACAGCTTCCCCAGTTTCTTTTATTGTTTCGGATGGTCAGCTTATTGAAATGAAATTGATGTTCTTTTGCCAGTTCATTCAATCGGGGAGGAAGCAGTTTTTTAGCTTCAAAACGGTAAATTGATGTTAACGTATTCTCAACAAATTGCTTTGATGAGTCACTTTTAAAATCAACCAGGCTCAAGGTAATTTCATTTCCAACCCGCTGTCCCGAATTTTCTTCTCCCTGAACAAATTTCACTTCATAAATCTTGGTTTTTACAACCGTTCCTTCTTCAATAAAACTTTTTTTTGATTCAAACTTTTGTTGCTGAAAAAGAATCCATTGTTCATTTTTAATCACAAAAGCAGTCACTTCGCGCGCCGAAACAAAATATGGAAAAGAAACATGAACAGATTTGTCGGGCTTAACACTGATCTTTATATTTTTGGATCGTCGATTTTTTCTGAAATTTACTGCTCCTATATGCGTAAATTGAACTACTTTAGTTGTCATACGTTAAATATGTAAAATAAAAATCAAAGATATTACTATGGTAAATAACAAAAAAATGGAAGTTTTTGTCAACCTCACAAAAAATGATACGGTACTTGCAATTGAAGAAAAGATTATGCCGGGTAGCCTGGTCCTTGATTCGTTAAATCCATTTCCCGGATATTATCATGATTCTCCTACCAACGTGCGCCCCATTTATATTTACATGGTTTTGGCCCGCCAGTATCCGCTGGAAGAGATCCTTAGAGCAACTCAGAATATTGAGAAGGAGTATGACTGGAATTTTGATGCAGGAAAAGGGTATATGACGATTGGATCGGAATTTCTAAATGTAATTCGTGTACGTCACCTCCCGGAATTGGATATGGTAGCAAAAATTCAGGAAGCTTATGTAAAACAGGGCGTCGAATTTTTAATGAACAAAAAGCTGAAAGGGACACTGGAAGTTAAAGTAAAAATCGTGAAGTTTCTTAATCTTGAACAAATTGGGAAGGGCATTTATAACAATATCGATGATCCAACATTTGCTTATATCGAAATTCCAAAATATTTACATCAGGATGCTTTTACAAAAGTGACTATGGATGTGAAATACAACTGGGATGGGCACGAATTTGATGCTGCCAGAGCATCATTTTATTCCGACGGGAAATTATATGAAGTGATTCGGATTCGTTCCAGCCAAATAGATCTGGAATACTTAAGTAAAATTCAAAAATTATATATTGAGAAAATCAGGTGAAAATAGTCTGATATTTTATTACGCTCTGACCTGTGAATCAGGGCGTTTTTTATGTTTTGAATTAGTAACTATTTTTTGGATCGTCAATTTTTCATCTCTCTTTTTATTACCTTTGTTTAGCTGATCGTTCTGGAAAATGGATGTTACAAAGACAAAAGATCAAAAGTTATATTTAAAACCCGATTAGATTCATATGGGACCCACTAAAAAATTAATTGTAGTTTTAATTGCATTGTTTGCCGTAATTGCATTAACTATTATTTTGCGAACTTCTGGCATTCTTGTTTCAAATAAGTTTAAAAGTGGGAAATTTAAAATCGAAACCGTTGAGCGCGGTAACGTAATTTCATCCATCAAAACTACGGGTGTTGTTGAATCGGAAAACAAGGTTATTGTGCTATGTCCGGCCACAAGTATTATTCAAAGAATCCTTAAAGAACCAGGCGATTATGTAAAAGAGGATGACCTTATTTTGCAATTAAATACGGAAGGGGTTGAGGCAAGTATCTTACGGATGAAAGACCAACTGGAAGTTCGACGGAACAACTTGGAGAAAACGCAGTTAAATGCCCAGAGTGCTAAAATTGATCAGAATTACAATGAGGAAGCAAAAAAGGCAAGAATTACTTCTTTGCAAACACAACTTGAAAACCAGGAAAAATTACTTAACGCAGGTGGCATTACACCCGATCGCGTAGAACAAACCCGACAGCAAGTCTCTTTGGCCAAAGATGACCTGAAAATGCTTGTCGAAAAAAATTCCATTAGAGTGAAGCAATTAGAGGCCGACGAAAACGGGCTGATGTTACAGATTAAAATTGATTCACAAACACTCGACGATTATATTAAGCTTCTTTCAAAAATGGATGTTAAGGCGCCTTCATCGGGAATTATACTGGATATTAACGGGCATATAGGACAAAAAATAAATGCCGATGCAACCCTTGTAGAGATGTCGGATCTTTCATCGTTTAAAGTGATCGGATCAATTGATGAAAATTTATCCACTCAAATAAAAACCGGGATTCCCGTTTCCGTTATTCTGAATGATGGTAAATTACAGGGGCAGATTGGGCTAATTGTTCCTGCTGAAAATAATAAAATTCAATTCAATGTTCACCTTGACCAAAGCAGCGATCCAAGATTAATTGACAATCAGAATGTATTAATTGATATTACTACCAATGAAAAAGACAATGTTCTTCGGATAAAAAAACGACCTGAGTTTACTACTGATAAAAACGTTCAAGAAATTTATGTAGTAGAAGGGAACGAAGCTGTAGAAAAAGAAATTGTACTCGGGATTATCGGAGACGAATATTGTGAAGTTTTATCCGGATTGAATGAAGGTGATGTTATTCTTTCGGAAAACTTTACATCGGTGAATCGTTTGATTAAAAATAAAGTAAAATAATAAACTGTTTCATAGTAAGCTGACAGGCATCAAACTTGACATTTCCCTATTTATAAATATTACTATCTGATTCTTAGACTGCAAGTTTGGATTCTTTCAGAAACCAAATAAAAGAAATTAAATTATGCAACGATTATTAATTACAATTAATGATATCGAATTAGAGGCCATTTTATTTGACACGCCCACTGCAGAAGCAATATATAATGCGCTGCCAATTAAGGGGCATGCTCAAAAATGGGGTGATGAGATTTATTTCGGAATTCCTGTAAAGATGGATGAAGAAGCAGATGCAAAAGAAGAAGTTGAAGTTGGCGATTTGGCTTTTTGGCCAGTTGGCTCAGCATTTTGTATTTTCTTTGGCAAAACCCCGGTTAGTACAGATAACAAACCAAGAGCTTATAGTCCCGTAAATGTTTTTGGAAAAATAGCAGGTAATTTAGATGCATTGAAAAAGATCAGGTCTCAAAGTTTGATTCAAGTGGCAAAACTTATGTAATGCCTTCTGTGAATTAACTCGTGCCAATGAATTATTACTAATGATTATTGTTTTTGAAGACACCTCACCCTCGAGAATATTGAAAATAATAAACACCCTACTTTTAAACCTACTTTCTATAAATGTATATCATATCTTACATATCTTAAGTCCGCCACAAATAAAAACCAATTACACTATTTATAAAATGCTAATCTTGTAATTTGTCGATCATTTGCAGATACACGTTTATTTTTCTAGTCAATCATTTTTTCCCCTGCAAAAATTAAGTTCACCGGATTTGGTTGTGGCATTCCGGGAGGTCCCATTCTTTGTTGAGTAGGAGCAATAATCTCCATTTTAAGATGATCTCCTTCAAATGTAAACTGCATTCTTTCATCTGATCCCGGGTTAAACATTGAAAGATAATACGTGGATAAATGATTTTCGTCTGTCCATGTGCAAATACCGGCAGTATGAACAGGTGTTACCCCCATTTTATTAGGATAAACCGTACGAGCAATTGAAAGAGCCCGATCGGTCATTCCGTGAAGCCAGCTATCTAATCCAAACGGGATGTTGTGAACGGCGCTCGGAGTAATAAAAGTGATATAGCAGTTCCCTGAAGCATCAAAACGAAACAAAACATTTTTTATACCGGCAGTATTTTCATCCATCTCAAACCTTCTGGTACCCATTGTAACTTTATTCTTACTTTGGCCTTCAAATGGTCGCTTGATCTCATAACCGGCAATTTCTTCTTTGAGATTGAATGAGTTATTTGCTTTAAGTTTTTCGTCACTCATCGATGGCAACATGTCATAAATTAAACTATTGAAACCTGCTTCGTCTCCAATCTGGCTATGACAAACAAGTATAAAATCATATTCCGGGATAACCATAATCAACTGGTTTTGCCCACCTATGGCACGATAAGAATTTTTACGTCCCATCCAGATTTGATATCCATAACCTTGTGCACCATCATCTGTTGCATTATCAATTTGCTCTTTGGTCCAGTCAGTATGTTCAAAAATATGAGGAGTTGTTGCCGCTTCAATCCAAGCCGGATCAAGCAGTTTTTTTCCGTTCCATTTCCCTTTATTAATAAGGAATAATCCCATTTTCGCCATATCGGAAGTTTTCATGTGTGTGCCGCCATTTCCCATATTAATGCCATCGTTATCCATCTCCCAAACGATATTTTCAATACCAAGCGGATCAAGAAGTCGGGGCTTTAAATATTCGTAAATAGTCATTCCACTTACTTTGGTAAGAATATGTGAAAGCATGTGTGAAGCGGTAATATTATATGCAAATGATGTTCCCGGTTCATATTGAAAAGGCGCAGCTAAAAATGAACGTACCTGGCTAAGCCCGGAACCTGCATATCGTGTTGATGCATGTCCAACTGACATTGTCAATAGATGTTTAACTGAAAGTTCTGCCAGTTCCGGAGAAATTGTATCAGGCACCAAATCGGGGAAAAACGAGATCACTTTGTCCTCGATATTCAGCAACCCCTCCTGAACAGCAAAACCTATTGCAGTTCCAGTAAAAGTTTTTGTTGCTGAATACATGGCGTGTTGATATTCCGGCCCATAAGGTGCCCACCAGTGTTCGACAATTACTTTACCATGACGAAGCATCATCAATCCGTGTACATCGTAACCTTTTTCTTCTACTTTCTGAAAGAATTTTGCGATTGTTTCAGACGGAACGCCTTGTTCCTCGGGAGTACTTCTTAGTAATCCATCTTCATATGTGACGGATTCCTTTTCGGTTGTCGTACACCCAATAACCAACAAAAACATAATAATCAAAGTAAAGAGTGCGGAAAAATGTAATAATCTCGTTTTCATAATAATATTTAGTTAAGTTCAAGTTATACCAGAATTGAGATAGTAAATTACAAAATTGATATAATGCTACAAGTCTGATTTTAGAATGCCCAAAGATAGAAAATAATTATCCGGCGAATTTGCCACTATAAATATAATTCTTGTTATCTGAAACTGAATTTATAAGGTTGAGTAAATAATTCAGTTTTTTGCTAAAATTCACTTTTGAATAAAGAAATCTTACAGACAATGGAAAAATAGGAAAGAAATTTCGTCATGACCAAAAATATTTTTGCTTTTATGCCATGTATTTTTGTATCTTACTCAAAATGCGAATAATATAATTTATCTATTTTATAACCGAAACCAATTAAAATGAATCAGATATGAAAATCAAATTACCGTTACTAATAATTGCCCTGTTTGCCATAACAAAGTTTTATGGTCAGAATGCCGAAACTAGTGTTGTCAATTCGATACTTTCAGACTACTCTGAAAAGACATATACATCCGAACCCGTAACGGAACAACAGCTCGATTTGATCCTGAAATGTGGCATTAAGGCTCCGAGCGCTTTAAACAACCAGCCCTGGAAATTCACAGTAATAAAAGATGAAGCCACAATGAAAAGTATTATTAACGATGTAATTCCAGGGAATGTGCTCATAGTTGTTTCTGGTTTGGAAGCGGAAAATGGAACTACTCCTGATTTCGACTGCGGATTGGCAGCTGAAAATATGTTTATTGCAGCTCATAGCCTTGGCCTCGGTGCCCGCCCCTATGGAAGTCCGACCAGGACAGTAAATCTAAGGAGAGAAAAATTTCAAATCCCTGAAGGTTATAAGGCGATAATTGTATTACGAATCGGGAATGTTGATAAAAGTACAGATGCCGCTTCAGGAGCATCACCCCGAAAAGCATCAGAAGAGGTTATTAATTTTTTTGAGAATAATGATTAATACAACCTATTTGTTTGAAAACACATCATACTATAAATCAAGAATTTAAAATTGTTGAAAATATTTGTATTTATTAAAATTTTCAATTTCTAAAACCGATCTGGAAGAATGAATAAATTACCTGATTACTGTTCCAATATATTCCGGGATTTCAGGAAGACTTTGTTTGTCCATCCAAAACCGTCCTGTGTTTGATACACACCACTACCACCTTTACGATTAAGATCAACCACATCGTATTTTCCATCATCTTTCTAAAAGAGATGGATGAGAAATAGTTAGCAGTATAAAAATCTTAAATTCTATGAAAATACAGGTCAATTAGGGTAATAAATTATTGACCATAGATACTAACTATTTATAAAATAAAAACTATCTTTTACTTGAAAATCAGCAAAGATTCCTAAAGTCAATTATCATGATCAAAAACATAATCAAAACGGCCATCAGGCATATTTTTAAATATTTCGGATACAGTTTTCTGAATATTTTCGGCCTTACAATTGGTATTACGAGTTCGCTATTTTTGGTTATATATGTTGCTGACGAAATCAGTTATGATAATTACAATGAGAAAGCTGATCAAATTTACCGGGTTTCATCTACAATAACTGAACGGGACGACCAGTTTACATGGATTGTTGCACAAATTCCGTTTGGACCGCAGGTTGCTCACGATTATCCTGAAGTACAGTCATATGTACGCTTTATTAATATGCCCCGCGAATTGTATAAATACGAAGACAAAGAGTTTAACGAAGATAATTTCTTTTATGTCGATTCAACACTGTTTGATATTTTCACTTATCATGTAATAGCAGGAGATGCAAAAGCTGCTATCAACCAACCAAATAAGATTGCCATAACAAAAAAAATAGCTGTAAAATATTTTGGGAATACAGATGCAATTGGAAAATCGCTTACCGCCGGAGCCAATACTTATGAAGTTGCGGCTGTAATTGAAAATGTGCCATCCAATTCTCATTTTCGTTTTGATGCTGTTGCTTCACGAAACAATTTGCCAAAACAAATAGGCAGTTGGGGAAATTTTGGTGTTTTCACATATTTACTACTTCCCAAAAATATTGATGTAAAAGCCTTTGAATCGAAAATTCAGGGGATGTATGATAATTACATGAAGTCAATTTTTGAAGTAGCAAATATTAAAATAAAATATAGCCTTGAACCCTTAAAAAAAATCCATCTCTATTCAACAAATGCAGGAGAGCCGGAACCCACCGGAAGCATAACTTATGTATATATATTTGCCATAGTGGCATTTTTTCTTGTATTAATTGCCGCAATGAATTACATGAACCTTGCTACTGCCCGGTCAACAAAAAGAGTTAAAGAAGTTGGGTTAAGAAAAGTTGCAGGTTCCCGTCGTGGCCCTTTACTTTTTCAATTTCTTTCAGAATCGGTGTTTCTTACATTAATATCACTTTTGTTAAGCATTATCCTGGTTATAATATTCTTACCCTGGTTTAACACTGTAACCGGGAAATCATTTAATCTGAGCATTCTGATTAGTCCGGTAACATTAATTACCCTTTTCAGCATTATTCTGATTGTTGGTATTCTTGGAGGAAGTTACCCTGCATTTTATCTGTCGCGTTTTAATCCAAGTACTGTTCTTAAAGGTGATTTAACCCAGGGAACTTCAGGTAGTAACTTTCGTAAGGTCCTGGTTGTTGTTCAATTTTCAATTTCAGTAGTAATGATTGTTTGTACCCTTGTTGTTTTCAATCAGTTGAATTTCTTAAAAACAATGGACCAGGGATTTGATCAGAAAAACGTTATTAGCCTAAGACTGAATCAGGCAATGGTAAATAAATACCCGGTGTTAAAAACCGCGTTACTCAATTATCCCGGAATAAAATATGTTTGTTCAACAAATACACCAATGGGCGAAGGATCAGGGAAATTATTATTTAATGTGGAAACAGATTTGGGGATGTCTCAGCGAGGCATCAATTTTTCTGTTGTTGACCACGATTTTATAAATGCGCTAGGAATTAAAATGGTTGAAGGAAGAAACTTTCAGCAGGATATGCCTTCTGATACCCTTTCAGGGAGTAATTGTAAATGAAACTTTTGTTAAACGCATGGGGTGGAAAGAAGCTCTTGGTAAAAAAATTGAAGCTTACGGAAACCCGAATGCACTAAGCGCAAGAGTTATTGGAGTTATGGCAGATTATCATCAAACCGGAATGTATAATGAAATAGAATCACTCTTACTCGCTTACAGAATAAATAATAATATCGTTTACATAAAATTGAATGATAAGGACGTTAATAATTCACTTACCTTCATTGAATCAAAATGGAATGAAGTATTTCCCAATCAACCATTTTCCTACACATTTTTAACTGAAAGATTCAACAACCAGTTTGAAGCTGACGAAAAACGTGGATTTATCTTTACACTGTTTACCATTCTTGCAATAATTATTGCCTGTCTGGGGCTTTTTGGCCTGGCATCGTACATGGTTGAGCAGCGAACAAAAGAGATTGGAATCAGAAAAGTTTACGGTGCAAGTGAACTTACCATTCTGAAACTGATACTGAAGTATTTCCTTAAACTTGCCGTAATAGCTAATTTAATTGCCATTCCGGTTGCCTATTATTTTATGCACAACTGGCTGGAAAATTATGTTTACAGAACAAAGATCAGTGTCTTTCTTTTAATAACTGCAGCATTGTTCACCCTTTTAATATCCTTAATCACCGTAGGTTACAAGGCATACCAGGCTGCAAACTTTAACCCGGCAGAATCGACTAAAACAATAACTTAGATTGATTTGATTTAAATGGTTAGTGTTAAATCCTAATCCTTATGTGCTAAAATATTTAGGATTGAAAAAAGAACTTTTTACTAACAAAAATTAAATTTTCGTGGGTCCACCTGTGTCTTAAAAATATCATATTGAATTGAATATCTGCGTATTAAGATTTATAAAATTTAAATATCCATAAAAGAAGCTTTACGCACAAATATTTTATTGTTACTGCCAGAAATTCTCATTATCGTAATTGGTTGAACGTTGGATAAAAAATTATTGCGTTAACCTTCAATACGACTCAGCCGAAATTCCATAAGCTGATTCTACAAATCATAAAATTCTTATTAAACTTCACGTTAACATATGCTCTTTTGTAATTAACTATCAGCTATTTAAAACAATGTAATGATTAGATTGTTATAATAGGTAATTTAATATAAAATTAATTATATTAAACTAAATTATCAAAATGAAAAATAGTAAATTGTTTTTATCGATGTTATGTGGTCTTTTCATGGTAAGTCTTCTTTCAGTAAAACATTCCAGTGCTCAAAACAATTCTTTAAAACAAGAAATTGTTGGAGAATGGTTTCCTTTAAACACAAGCAGCGGTGGTTTAGGTCAAGGATATACTTTTAATGAAGATGGGAAGTTCATTTCTACTGCAGGTGCCTACGTAGCTTTTAATTATAAACTTGAAGGCGATACACTCATTATGATTTTACCAGGTGCAGGAGAACAAAAAGCAAAAGTTGAAATAAAAAACACAAAATTGACTTTTATCAAAAATGAGGGAAATACAGAGTTTACGCGCATTGCAGGAGATATTAATGCTGGAATAATTGGGAAATGGTCAGGTGATTATTCTGCTGGAACAAAGCAAATTATAGATTTTACAGCTTCCAAAAATATGTATATATTAGTGCCTATGACTTCCGAGCCAGGAACATATAAAATTAAAGGCGATGCTGTTGAACTTTTTGGAAAAACAAATAGTAATTTTCAATGGTCTGTTGAGGCCGACAGCCTAACCCTTAATACAATAGCTGATGAAAAGTCTTATACGTATATAAGATTAAAATAAAAACCAAAATCATGAAAAATAAAATCAAAATTAGATTTGGGATAACTCTTGTCGGACTAATAATAGGTGGAATTGCATATTGGTTTCAACCTTATAATCAGAGTACAGTATTGGGAATAAATATGTATCTAATTATGACTGTAGGTGCTATTTTTGCATCTCTTTTACTAAAGCTTTTCGTAAATGAAAAGTCACCTAAAATTGCACTGTTGGTTTCACTTGGAGTAGTACTTGCTATATTGGCCAGAATAATTTACGATACCACATTTTGGGATTCGACTTCTCATAATCTTGCTCCTTTTGAAATTATTTTTTGTGGGATTATAACTATTCCCAGTGCTTTTGCGGGCACTTTTTTGGGATTTCTCATCAAAGATTTTAAAAAAACGAGTTAACAAATAATTTATTTCGAAAAGAAGAATATGTAAAGATTCTCGAACCTGATGATTTGGTAAAGATGACAAAAAAGAAAAATAACGGAAGTACAATAAAGTGCATATTTCAGAGCGGTTTAAGTGCATCAATCATCTTAAATATTAAAGGAAGTTTAAAGCAACAAAAAAACGAGATGAGTTAAATAAATTACAACTATCTCGTTTTAAGTCTATGAGCCCACCTGGTCCAGTTTATTATCGGGGGAACCAGCGACCCCCTGTTCCGATAGTTATCGGAAGAGTCAGGTGCTTGTTTGGTTTAGTAATTTTTGTCTTAATTCAGGATATTTCTTCAGATTCTGAATATAAACCTTACTTTTCATGGATTTAATTTTTCGCTACATCCTTATCGCATGAGCGTAATCATCTGTTTCGAGGATTAAAAAAACTTCCCAATCATTTGTTGTCGCTGTAAATCGGTGACTGCCACAACTATGTAAATGATGTCTATCAAGTCGTTGCACAACGGTATCATGAGTTACTCCAACATAAAATTTGTCTAAGCCTTTACTATAAAGTATATAACACGAAGCTACCATTGGGTTAAAATAATCAAGTTGAAAATAACCAAAAACAATAAAAGCACCTACATCTCTGCAAGTGCTTTTATTAAAAGTGGTGGGCCCACCTGGGCTTGAACCAGGGACCACCTGATTATGAGTCAGGTGCTCTAACCAACTGAGCTATAGGCCCGAAATGAAATTCATTTTACATGTCTGAATTTCGGAGTGCAAGTTTAATACTTTACCCCAAATTTAGCAAACAAAACGGTTGAAATTAAACCAAATCTTTAACGTTCAAAATTTCAGCACTTCGAAATATTTGAAATTACGCAATTTCAGCTAACTTTGCAGCTTATCAAACAATCTTTCACAAGAGGCTTTGATTATACAGAAGAGCGGAGAGAGCGGGCTCTGAGAAACTCTGGCAACCAACCATAAAATGAAGGGAAAGGTGCCAATACCCGGCCGGAAACGGAATTATAATTACAAGAAGCATGAAAAAACAACAGTACAAATTATTTCTTACATCTTACCTGTACAATTCAAATATGTGCATGTAAAAGCGGTTTTAACCGCTTTCAGGATAGAGATTATTTTGTGTAAATGTTGAAAATCAGGTAAAATGTCAAAATCAAAATCTTACGAAGAAATTAACCGCAGACTTAAGTCGGGTGAAGCTGTAATATTAACTGCTGAGGAAGTTTCAAAAATGGCAAAAGAAGCCAGCCCTGAGGAAATATTTGAGAAAGTGGATGTGGTAACAACAGCAACTTTTGGTGCCATGTGTTCATCGGGTGCAATTATAAACTTTGGTCATGCCAGTCCGCCAATTCGAATGGAAAAGATACGGTTGAATGGTGTTCCCTGTTATGAAGGTCTGGCCGCTGTTGATTCATATATCGGAGCAACTGCCTGCGATCCTGAAAATCCCACTTATGGCGGCGCTCATGTAATTCAGGATTTGCTGGAAGGGAAAGACGTAGTTTTGGAAGCATGGGGAAAAGGAACTGATTGTTATCCGCGGAAACATATCAAAACAAAAATAAACATCAATACAATTAATGAGTTTATTCTTTTTAATCCACGCAATGCTTACCAGAACTACAATGTAGCAGTAAATACCACAAAAAGGATGATTCATACTTACATGGGAACATTGTTACCCAACTTACGAAATGCCACTTATTCCACTTCAGGTGAGTTAAGTCCGTTGCTGAATGATCCTGAATTTAGGACTATTGGAATCGGAACGCGAATATTCCTTGGAGGCACACAAGGGTTTGTTGTTTGGCCGGGGACACAGTTTAATACCACCCGACCTAAAAATGAGTTGGGGATTCCGGTTACCAACGCCGCCACAATTGCGGTAATGGGAAATTTAAAAGAGATGTCTTCAGATTACATTCAGGCAGCTTATTTTGAAAAATACGGGGTAAGTATGTTTGTCGGAATTGGTATTCCAATTCCCATTCTTGATGTTGATATGGTGAAACGGGTTTCAGTTAATAACAGTCAAATTGAAACTTCGGTGCTTGATTATGGCACCGTTGGAATGCCCAAACTTGGACAGGTTACTTATGAGGAATTACGATCAGGAACCATTAAAGTGGATGGGAAAAAGATTCGCACAGCACCAGTTTCGAGTTTGGCAAAAGCCCGCAAAATTGCAGAAGAATTAAAGCAATGGTTACAAAAAGGGGAATTTGAAGTTACCAAACCCGTTCAACTTTTTCCTAAAAACACATCGTTGAACAGTTTAAAAGAAACGGAGGCCGGCAATGATTAAAAAGAGATTTATTCTGAATTTTCCACCTGAAAGTGGTGATAAAGCTTTTACCTATCATTTGGTTAAAGATTATGATATTCGGATCAACATACTGAAAGCAGAAGTTTTTCCCGGGAAACGTGGAAGTCTGCTACTTGAATTACAGGGGAAGCAGGAAAATATTGAGAAAGGCGTTGAATACATAAAAAGCCACAAAATTGTATGCGAATCGCTGGACAAACGCATTCATTTTCATGAAGACAAATGCATTGACTGTGGGAACTGTACTGCCGTTTGTTTTGCCGGAGCTTTGGTTATGAATCCAAAAACCTGGAAACTGGAATTCGATAAAAACAAATGTGTAGTTTGTGAATTGTGTATCCCTGCCTGCCCTCTAAAACTGTTTGAAATAGATTTTAGGTAAGTAAATTTACGTCATTCCGAACACGTTTCGGAATCTTTTAGATGCTAAAAAAAGTTCAGCATGACAATAAAATTAATAAATGAATCTATTCCAGCCACGAACATACCGATCACAGTTTAATACGGAACGTTTTAAGGGGTTTGAAGTGCAACACCTCGAAACTGATCTGTGGATCGGCATAGATCCCGAATCATTTCATTCCGGGATGAAAGAATTGGCATTGCAAAAAGTAATAGCACTTCGTAAGGAATTGGATGAATACATTAAAACTGAACCATTTTTTAAAAAAAGCCTGAAACCATTTCATCCTTCGGAAGGATCGCCAAAAGAAGCAATTGAAATGGCTGTGGCTGCTGAAAAAGCTGGAATCGGTCCGATGTCGACAGTTGCAGGATTGTTTGCAAGAGAAGTTGGGGAGGAAATAATACGAAATTTCTCTGTCAATGAGTTGCTAATAGAAAATGGGGGTGATATTTTTACATATGCTGAATAATGAACTTATTCTTTCAGTTTTTGCGGGTGAATCACCTCTTTCTGAACGAATTGGGCTGGTCATTCCTGCAGATCATGAGAAACTGGGGATTTGTACTTCTGCAGGAACTGTTGGTCCATCATTAAGTTTTGGAAAAGCAGATGCAGTTGTGGTAGTTTGTGAAGATGTTTTACTTGCTGATGCTTTTGCAACTGCCCTTGGGAACAAAGTAAAGTCATCCAATGATGTTGAAAAGGTAATTAACTATTCTGAGAAGTATGCTGAAATACTTTCGCTACTAATTATTTGCGAAGACAAAATTGGAATTAAGGGTGAGAATGAGATACGGATTTTGAGGTAAAGTTCATCCAATTAAATAGATTGAAACCTTTGCTCCACTTTTTGGTTATTATTAACCACAGAGAGCACAAAGTTTTCACAGAGAATAGTAAGATATCTAAAATTATTATGATTAAAAAAGATATACGCGATGAACTCAAAACCCGGGTTCTGGTAATGGACGGGGCAATGGCTACACTTCTTCAGGAATACAAATTAACTGAAGAAGATCATCGTAATGAGCGATTGAAAAATATTAAACACGAACAGAAAGGGAATAATGATATTCTGTGTTTAACAAAACCAGAGATTATTATAGGGGTGCACAGGAAATATTTGGAGGCTGGAGCTGATATATTGCTTACAAATACATTTAATGCTAACCGGATTTCTCAGGCTGATTACAATACACAGGATTTGGTTTACGAAATGAATAAAGCTGCTGCAACGTTGGCTAAAGAAGTAGCTGACAGTTTCACGAACCAAAATCCGGATAAACCAAGGTATGTGGCTGGTTCATTGGGGCCAACCAACAAAACACTTTCACTTTCACCCGATGTAAACGATCCTGGTTATCGCGCTGTAACTTTTGATGATGTAAAAGAAGCTTATCGTGAGCAAATTGAAGGATTGCTTGATGGCGGAGTTGACCTGTTTCTGATTGAAACTATTTTTGACACACTAAATGCGAAAGCGGCCATTTTTGCGGTTGAAGAAACACTTGATGCCAGAAACATAAAACTTCCGCTAATGGTTTCTGGAACAATTACCGATGCCAGCGGCCGAACATTATCAGGTCAAACTTTGGAAGCATTCCTGAATTCAGTTTCGCATGTTGATTTATTGAGTATCGGATTAAACTGTTCCTTGGGTGCCACCGATCTTCGGCCTTACGTAAAAGAGCTTTCTAAAAAAGCGCCTTTTCATGTAAGTGCTCATCCAAACGCCGGACTGCCAAACCAGTTTGGTACTTACGATGAAACTCCTGAAATTATGGCGGGGTATCTTAAAGATTATCTCGACAATAATTTTGTAAATATTATTGGTGGTTGCTGTGGAACTACACCCGATCATATCCATGAGTTTGCAAAAATTGCAGCTAGTGCCAAACCGCACCTCGTTAATACGCCTGATTCATATACTCACTTTAGCGGGCTTGAGCCTGTTACATTAACCCCAAATACCAATTTCGTCAATATTGGTGAACGGTGCAATGTGGCAGGATCACGTAAGTTTGCCCGGCTGATAAGCGAAAAGAAATACGAAGAAGCACTTTCAATCGCTCGTGCTCAGGTGGAAGATGGAGCACAAATCATTGATGTAAACTTTGACGATGCCATGCTCGATGCGGAAAAAGAGATGGTAACATTTCTGAACCTGATGATGGCAGAACCCGACATTGCCAAACTTCCGGTAATGATTGACTCATCGAAATGGAAAGTTATTGAAGCCGGATTAAAATGTTTGCAGGGAAAAGCAATTGTGAATTCGATCAGTATGAAAGAGGGTGAAGAAGCTTTTGTTCAGCAAGCAAAAACAATAAAACGTTTTGGCGCTGCAGTAATTGTAATGGCATTTGATGAAAAAGGACAAGCTGACACGCTGGATCGAAGAAAAGAAATTTGCAGTCGTGCGTATAAAATACTTACTGAAAAAGTTGGATTCCTGCCACAGGATATCATCTTCGATCCAAATGTACTAACCATTGGAACAGGTATTGAAGAACATAATAATTACGCCATTGATTTTATCAATTCAGTAAAATGGATCAAAGAGAATCTTCCTTACGCAAAAACAAGTGGTGGAATCAGTAACGTATCTTTTTCATTTCGTGGAAATAATTTAGTGCGCGAGGCAATGCATTCTGTTTTTCTTTTCCACGCTATAAAAGCCGGATTGGACATGGGAATTGTAAATCCGGGGATGTTGCAGATTTCGATGAGATTCCAAAAGACCTGCTTGAGAAAATTGAAGATCTTGTGTTAAACCGTCGATCGGATGCAACAGAACGATTACTGGATTTTGCTCAAAACCTGGAATCAAGCGGGAAAAAAGAAGAGAGAAAAGACGAATGGAGAAATCTGCCACTGGAGAAAAGAATCGAGCATTCTCTGGTTAAAGGATTTCCTGAATTTGTTGACGAAGACATGGCCGAGGCTGTAAAAATATATCAACCGGCACTTAATGTTATCGAAGGACCACTAATGGATGGGATGAACATTGTTGGAGAATTTGTTTGGTGCCGGGAAAATGTTTTTGCCGCAGGTAATCAAATCGGCACGGGTAATGAAAAAAGCGGTAGCCTATTTACTTCCTTATATTGAAGCTGATAAACTTAAAAACAATACGGTTGACAATCGGAAGAAGGTTTTAATGGCAACCGTAAAAGGCGATGTGCATGATATTGGGAAAAATATTGTAGGTGTGGTTCTGGGATGTAACAACTATGAAATCATCGACCTTGGAGTTATGGTTCCTACTGAAAAGATTTTGGACACAGCGATTAAAGAAAAAGTTGATGTTATCGGTTTGAGCGGATTAATTACACCTTCTCTGGAAATGATGGCTGACATTGCCAAAGAAATGGAACACCGTAAAATGGATATTCCGGTATTAATTGGTGGAGCAACAACTTCAAAAATTCACACTGCCGTGAAAATCGAACCTGAATATTCACAACCGGTAATTCATGTAAAAGATGCTTCGCTGGCGGTGAATGTGGTTTCAAATCTGGTCGCAAAAAATCAGAAGTACATCGAAGCAGTAAAAAAAGATTATGAAGAGATCCGCAAATTCCAGGGGCAGCGAAAACCCAAGGAATACCTTACTCTGGAAAAGGCCCGTGCAAATAAATTTCAAATCAACTGGAATAGTACCCCAATATATAAACCAAATTTTAAAGGTGTAAACCAGTTAATTGATTTTCCTTTGTCAGAACTTCGGAAATATATCGACTGGACATTTTTCTTTATTACCTGGGGTTTGAAAGGGCATTTTCCACAAATCTTTTCAGATGGAGAACAAGGCGAAGCAGCAAAAAAGTTATATGCTGAAGCCAATGAATTTTTAGACGAAATCATTGAAAAGAAAATGCTGCAGGCTAATGCTGTATTTGGAATCTGGCCGGCAAATTCAGATGGCGATGATATAATTCTTTACGAAGATGAATCCCGAAAAAATGAAATCGGACGGTTTTATCATCTTCGTCAGCAGGAAAAGAAAAAAGGTGGAGCTGCTAATTTTTGTCTGTCAGATTTTGTTGCCCCGGTTGATTCAGGAAAAACTGACTATTGTGGTGGATTTGCTACGACAGGGGGAATTGGAATAGAAAAGTGGAAGGACGAATACAGGAGAGATAATAACGATTATAAAGCCATTATGCTGGAAGCGCTTGCTGACCGGTTAAGTGAGGCGTTTGCAGAATGGCTGCATGAAGCTGTGAGAAAGGAATACTGGGGTTATGTTCCTGACGAAAACCTTTCACAGGATGATCTTTTAAAAATAAACTACCAGGGAATACGTCCGGCAATTGGGTACCCGGCCTGCCCTGAACATTCAGAAAAAGAGAACCTGTTTAATTTGTTAAAGGCTGAAGAAGTGGGAATAACACTCACCGAACATTTTGCTATGTATCCAAATGCTTCTGTTTCGGGGCAATTTTTTGTACATCCTGATTCGCGCTATTTCAGCCTTGAGAAAGTTGGAAGAGATCAGGTGGAAGATTATGCACGCAGAAAGAATGTCACTATCGATTTTATTGAAAAATTTCTGCCAACAAACCTGAATTATAAATAATTGAAAAATTAAAATTACATAAGCCTAACTTTTGCTAATAAATGACTAAAACCGAAATTAAAATCTATCCCTATCGCTGGATTATTCTTATTGTTTACGTAATTATTTCTATCATAATTCAAATTCAATGGCTTGCCTTTGCATCAGTGTCGGAAGCTGCTCAGGATTTTTATCATACATCTGCGTTGAGAATTGATTTTCTGTCGATGATATACATGATTGTTTTTATCGTGATGAGTATTCCGGCTTCACTTATCATCGATACCCGTGGATTAAAAACAGGACTTATTATTGGCGCAGTTCTGACCGGATTTTTTGGTGCCTTGAAAGCCTGGGGAGCCAATAATATTTTGTTGGTTACTGTGGCGCAGACTGGTTTGGCTGTCGCCCAGCCATTTATTTTGAATGCAGTAACCAAAGTGGGTGCAAAATGGTTCCCAATAAACGAAAGAGCTACCGTTGCCGGATTAGGTACACTGGCGCAGTATATTGGTATTATTATCGCATTGGTGGTTACTCCGTTCATTATTACCGAAACAGAACCCGGCCATTTTTCAATGGTAAGAATGTTATGGATATATGGAATAATTTCGGTTGCCGGAGCGGCGTTGCTAATTGTATTAATTCGTGAAGAACCTCCTACTCCGCCTACTTCAGAAGAATTTACCGGAAGAACCAATCCTTGGAAAAGTATTTCCGATATTTTTAAAATAAAAGACATGCAATTATTGCTGCTACTGTTCTTTATTGGTCTCGGAATTTTTAATGCTGTCAGCACATGTATTGACCAGATATGTCGTAATCTTACCATGGATGAAACAGGGATTGTAGGAGGAATAATGTTAATTGGAGGAGTGTTGGGCGCTTTGATTTTACCGTGGCTATCCGATCGGAAAAGCAAAAGAAAACCTTTCCTGTGTGGTTTCCATGTTATTAATGCTGCCGGGGCTGGTTGGATTAACCGTTTTTCACGAATTTGTTCATATGCTGATATCTGCTTTTATTTTTGGATTCTTTATTATGGGTGCAGGTCCTATTGGATTTCAATATGGAGCTGAAAAAAGTTATCCCGCACCGGAATCAACTTCGCAGGGAATTATTCTTCTCGTTGGCCAGGTTTCAGGGATAGTATTTGTGTTTGGGCTGAACAAAACAGGAGTAACTGCCGCTTTAATATCATTTGTTGTTCTTGCTGTACTGAATATTTTCATCAGTTCAAGGCTAAAGGAATCGATGAACCGATACCTGTAATCATTTCAATTTGCAAGAAGTGAGATTAAATATTTGCGTTCACTGTAAAACATCATCCACTAAAAACACACTTTTTTGTATTTTTACACCACGATAAAACAACTATGAATAAAAAGACTAAAAAAGGCAGCTTCTGGCAAAAACTCATTTTCTTTATTTTAGGGATGCTCGTAATGATGGTACTTGATATGATTTTTCATTTTAATAATTCTGTAGAAGCGAAAGTGACACACGAGCTAAATAAGGCACAGCGTAAAATTGAAAACTCATTCAAATAAAGAAAATTAAGAATGAAAGTAATAGACATCATAAATAATTCAGAAAAAACAGTTTTCTCTTTTGAACTTTTACCACCTTTAAAAGGAAATGACGCAGGCAGAATTTATCAGACCATTGAAAGTCTGGTTGAGTTTGATCCCAAGTATATCAATCTGACCACACATCGCGATGAACTTGAATTCAAGGAAATGCCCGATGGATCGATTGTTAAACGTGTGGTTCGTAAACGGCCTGGAACGGTGGCAATTGCAGCTTCAATACAATACAAATACGGAATTCCGGTAGTACCTCATATTTTATGTGGCGGTTTTACAAAAAGCGAAACCGAATATGTACTGATTGACCTGAATTTTTTAGGGGTTAAAAACGTTCTGGCGCTTCGCGGTGACGGTGAAAAAAACCAACATGTTTTCAAACCCTCAGTAAATGGGCACGCAAATGCGAATGAGTTGGTTCAACAAATCAAAGAATTGGGTGAAGGAAAGTATATTGAACAAGATTTAAAAAACAATACTCCGCTTGATTTTTGCATTGGAGTTGCCGGTTATCCTGAGAAGCACTTTGAAGCGCCAAACATGGATCAGGACTTGTTTTACCTGAAGCAGAAAGTGGATGCCGGTTCTGATTATATTGTAACCCAGATGTTTTTTGACAACCAGGCGTATTACGACTTTGTGAAAAAATGCCGTGAAATTGGGATTACAGTTCCAATAATTCCGGGAATTAAACCCATTAACCTGAAAAACCAGCTAACTGTACTTCCCAAGATTTTTAGCATTGATTTACCAATGGAATTGGCAACAGAACTTGCTAAATGCAAGACAAATGAAGATGCACGCCAGGTTGGAACGGAATGGGCAATTCACCAATCGAAGGATTTAGTGGCAAACAATGCTCCTTCACTTCATATTTATACGTATGGAATTTCAGACAATGTGAAGGAAATTGTAAAGGCAGTTTTTTAGCTTAGCATTAAATGCAAAAACAAGGCTGAAGAGTTAATAAAAAACCTTCAGCCTTGTTCTATTATGCTTGTATTTATTCTATTTTCCTACTTCCAATTCACCATTCAGTTTACTATCCACTTTCTGATCATTTAATTTGAGCGAATAAATCATCGCTTCCACCTGATTAATAAAATTACGTTTGTTTTTACTGGGTGCGTATACATAGCCATAAGCAACTATAACCCGTTGATTTTTAGCATCAAGTTCAGCTAACGAAAAGTACGGTCCTCCCATAAAATCGTTCATTACTCTCCATAATCCCCGCATCTGTGATGCATAATTCCCGTTGTGTTTTGCCACATTAAATGCCTGATCAAACCTTAGCTCTGTCGCCATATAACTACCATCAGTAGGTCCCGGAATATTATTTTTAAGAATACTATCACGTTTAGCAACCAAATAGTTTTCGGTGAAAGTAGAATCAGAACTATAAGGGAAAGTATACAGAACAATTCCCTGTTCAATGTCTGGTGTATCATAGCGGAACCAAATCAAATTTTTCTTTTGAGCTGCAATCTGGAATCCTGGTGGCACTTTCATTGTAACTCCAAAATCCTTGTTTAAAACATTGTAAACGGATTTTTCATAATATTTGTCGTAATTCATTGTCATTCTCTCCCTTTCAGCAGCCAAAAAATAGGACATTATCTTGTTTTTGTTTTCATTAAATACCCTGGCAAAATCATCAGCACTTTTAGCGTTAATATGAACCGTTGCCTGTGGATATGCCCACACATCATCTTTGAAAATAACTTGTGATTCTGAAATTGTAGAAGAAAGAGTTATCTGTAAAATATTCCTGGTACTTTTGAAAATATTTTTAAATGCATCCGGTGGAATATTTACCAAACTAAAGATCGGTTCTTCCTGTGGAAGTCCCATCTGAGGTTGCCCCAGTGTTTCCTGAATCAGTTTTCCGGGCTCTCCTTTCCAGGACGCATTTGAAATTACAACAATAAGTTCGTAGGCTTTCCCTGTAATGCTTTTGCTAGGCGTACTGCTATTGTCGTTACATGACTGAAAAAACAAACCTATAAGGATCAAAACCGTAACGATATAAATTTTGCTTTTCATATTTGCCTGTTTTAGAATTATTTTCGATTCCCAATTGTAACAAAAACCTTACCAGAATAAAAATAAAAATCCCGTACCTGAGTGATTCTCAGGCACGGGATTTCACAAAAATTCAGATGTTATTAATTCTCAATTTTATCGGGATCCGACTTCCCTTTCACATCGTCGTCTTCCCTGGTAGCATTTTTAAACTCTTTCATACCCTTCCCCAAACCTTTCATCAGTTCTGGAATTTTACGTCCACCAAATAATAACAGTACAATAATTAATACAATAATTATTTCCTGTGGTCCTATAAATCCTGCTAAAACAAATAAATTCATGACATTAAGATAATAATGATTTAATACAAAAATAGAACTTTTTTGTTAGAAAGTACCGTTAATCATTTTAATTATATCATTGGCATTTGCAAAAAGCACAAGTGCCAAAAGTAAGATCATTCCAACAATTTGTGCATACTCAAGGAACTTTTCATTCGGTTTTCTGCCGGTAATCATCTCTCCGATCAGAAACATTACATGCCCACCGTCAAGAGCCGGTATGGGTAACAGGTTCATAATTGCAAGAATGATTGAGATAAACGCAGTCATGGTCCAGAAGTGCCCCCAATCCCACGTAGGTTCAAAAATATTTCCAATTGTGGCAAATCCACCTAACGACTCATAGGCTTTGGTATCTTTCTTAAAAAACAGCTTAAATTGCTTCAGATAATCTCCGGTTGTTTCAATACCGCGTTTTATTCCTGCCGGAATCGATTCCAGAAAGCTATATTTAACTGTTTTTAACTTGAACATATCCAGATTAGTAAACATGGCATTAAACCCAAGTTTACCCTCATCATTCACAGTAATATCTTTAGTAATTATCTGGCCATCACGCTTCAGTTCCAATTGTATCGTTTCGTTTTTCTTGCTTTGCAGGTAATTCGTGAACTGATCATAAAAATTAAAATGTTGCCCGTCAACCGAAACAAATTCATCTCCTTTTTGAAGGCCGGCTTTATCTGCAGGATATCCTTTTTCAACCTTTCCTATTTTGATTTTGAAAGGGGTACGAAAAGACATTACATCTTTACTTTTTAAAAGAAGTGCCAGATCCGAGTCAGTAATATTAATATCAACTTCTCTGCCAGCACGCTCTACCTGAACAGTTTTGGCATTATCCAGAACTATTGTTGGAATTATTTTATTAAAGTTATCGATGTATTTATGATCTACCGAGAGAATTTTATCGCCATCCTGAAAACCGATTTTCTTCCCCGTCTCATTCACTTCAATTCCATAAACCACATTTTTTGTTGGCAAATATGAATCGCCCCATGCATACAAAACGGCAATGTATATAATTAAAGCAAAAAGAAAGTTCATTAAAACACCACCAAGCATAATTAACAATCGTTGCCATGCCGGTTTTGATCGAAATTCCCATGGTTGTGGCGGCAGTTTCATGGCTTCTTTATCCATTGATTCATCAATCATTCCCGAAATTTTTACATAGCCTCCCAGTGGCAACCATCCGATTCCATATTCGGTTTCACCTTTTTTCATTTTAAATAGGGAGAACCAGGGATTAAAAAAAAGGTAAAATTTCTCTACCCTCGTTTTAAAAATTCGTGCAAAAAAGAAGTGACCCATTTCGTGTAAAACAACGAGAATGGATAAACTTAAAAGTAATTGCGTAGTTTTAATTAATATCGATTCCATTCGTGATAATTTCTGCTATCTGTTTTTTGTTATCGTGCCAGTTAATCTTCTGGTTTCAGCATTGGTTTCTATTAAATCTTCCAACACTGGTTCTTTAATAAACGCCACTTTCTGCATGGCTTCTTCAATAATATCGGGCATTTGCATAAATTTCAACTTTTTCTTTAAAAATGCCTCGACAACAACCTCATTTGCAGCATTTAAAATACAAGGCATATTACCTCCCTTTTCAAGTGCTTCAAAAGAGAGTGCAAGGTTACGAAAAATTTTTGTATTTGGCGGCTCAAAGTCTAACCGGGGGTAATCAAGGAAATTAAACCGTGGAAAACTGTTTTTTATTCTTACAGGAAATCCAATGGCATATTGAATAGGAAGTTTCATGTCCGGAAGTCCCATTTGTGCTTTTACGGAGCCATCTTCAAACTGAACTAAGGAATGTATTATTGACTGCGGGTGAACAATAACTTCAATTTTTGAAGATGGCAACCCGAACAACCAGTGTGCTTCTATCATTTCAAATCCTTTATTCATCAGCGTTGCCGAGTCGATAGTGATTTTGGCCCCCATATCCCAGTTAGGATGCGCCAAGGCATCTTCCACAGTTACTTCCTGTAATTCTTCTTTTGTTTTTCCACGGAAAGGACCTCCTGAACAGGTAAGATAAATTTTTTCAACAGGGTTCATAAATTCACCAACTAAACATTGGAAAATGGCTGAATGTTCCGAATCAACCGGGAGTATTTCAACATGATTCTCATGCGCCAGCCGGGTTATTATTTCACCGGCAACAACCAGTGTTTCTTTGTTTGCAAGCGCAATATTCTTCCCTGCCTTTACTGCGTGATAGGTTGGAACCAGCCCCGAATATCCGACCATTGCGGTAATTACCTGATCAACCGTATCCATTTGAACTACCTGGTTTAATGCATCTGCACCGGCAAATATTTTTACCGGCTCATTCTTCAGAGCCTCTGAAACGTAAGCGTATTTTTCCTTATTGGCAACCACCACCACATTGGGCTGGTGTTTTTTTGCCTGTTCGATAAGTAAATCTACATTATTATTGGCTGTCAGAACTTCAACCTCAAATTGTTCGGGGTTATTCCCTATTACTTCCAGTGACTGAGTTCCTATTGAACCCGTTGAACCTAAAATGGCAATACGTTTTTTCATAAACTAAAAATCGATGTATTGTTCAGGATTAAGAGGATTTCCATCATGCCAAAGTTCGAAATGTAAATGAGGTCCGGTTGATAATTCCCCGGAATTCCCAATAATTGCGATGGCCTCACCTGCTTTTACCTTGTCGCCGGTTTTTTTAAGCAATTCGGCATTGTGCTTATAAACCGAAATCAAATCCGATTCGTGTTGAATATAAATGGTATAACCTGTTTCAAGTGTCCATCCGGAGAAAATAACAGTTCCGTCCAGAACCGCAGATATACGGGCATTTGGATCGCTTACAAGATCAATTCCAAAATGATCGGAAACCATATTAAAATGCTCAGTTATAATCCCTTTTACCGGCACAAAAAAATGCATCTGGCTCATTTCGGTTTTTCGGGAATCATTATTATCAATTGAAAGACTCAACTGTTCAGCAAGTAATTTATCCTGAAAAACTGAATCATGGTTGTATTCATTAAAATTAATCTCGCTTACACCAACTGTACTGTCTATTACCAAATTATCCTCCGGTATCTCCCCGGAAATAATTGCCTTAATCCCTTTAAAAAAATCATCGCGTTTTTTTAATTCCATTTCCAGTGAATCGGCTCTTAATGCATTTTCAACGAGAATTTGCCGATATTCAACTTTTGGGTAACCCGGAATGTACTCTCGTAATCCGGTGGTGGCAATTAATAAAATTACCAATATTACAATAATGGCTGATGTCAAACTTGTAACTGTAAACACTTTCAATCTCGAAAGTTTCATACTCCACACCGACTGAAATGTAGAATCGTTATAAATTATCAACCGATACTGATATTTAAGTTTCTCGAAAAAATTTCTTTTCTTTTTTTCTTCCACTTGCTTCTGTTTTTAAAGGAGTACAAATTTAGAAAGAATTGACTAACAATACCGTAGTTTATATTTTTTTAACCACCAAAACCGTGCAAAATCAAAATTGTCCGATATAATAATAGTTGACTTTTAACTACGAATATTTACCCGATTCCGCAAATTTCATATGTAAATCCTAATTAAACCAAACAATTATCACCCAACTGTGTGGATTGAAAAATTATATTTGCAAATCAAAAGGAAATTCGATAAAATGAGAAAATTAAATTTAATACTGCTGTTAACCGTATTTATTTGCGGATCGGTATTGGCTGATGAAGGAATGTGGTTGCCTTCACTTATTTATAAGTTGAATATATCAGATATGCAAAAAATGGGGCTTCAGCTAAGCGCCGATGATATATACAGCATCAATCATTCAAGTATAAAAGATGCAGTAGTAGCACTCGACCGCGGTTCATGTACTGCAGAATTAATATCAAATGACGGATTACTTCTTACTAATCATCATTGCGGATTTAGTGAAATACAAAGTCATTCAAGTGTTGAACACGATTATTTACAGGATGGTTTTTTTGCGCGTTCACGCGAGGAAGAACTATCTAATCCGGGGAAAACAGTTAGTTTTCTTATCAGCATGGAAGATGTGACCGATAAAGTGCTTGATGGAGTTACTGATCAGATGAGCGAAGCAGAAAGAAATCGCGTAATCAGACGAAAAAGTAACGAATTGGAAAGAGGAGCAAAAGGTGATTCGAATTACGAAATATATGTACGAAGTTTTTTCAACTCCAACAAATTTTATCTTTTTATAACAGAGACTTTTAGAGATGTCAGGTTGGTTGGTGCTCCGCCACAGGCTCTGGGTAAATTTGGTGGTGAAACCGATAACTGGGTATGGCCACGTCATACCAACGATTTTAGCATGTTTAGGGTTTATTGTGCACCGGATGGAAGTCCGGCTGATTACTCAAAAGATAATGTCCCTTATCACCCAAAACATTTCCTTCCTATTTCTTTAAAAGGAGAAAAGGAAGGAGATTTTACAATGATTATGGGATATCCCGGAACTACCAACCGTTATGAAACATCATTTGGTGTTGAATTCACCATGCAGGTAACAAATACTGTTCGGATTGATGTACGGGAAAAACTGCTTGATATCTGGGGACAGTATATGAGCACCAGTCAAAAGGCACGCATTCAGTATGCAACTAAATATGCCCAAAGCAGCAACTACTACAAATACAGTATTGGAGAGAACAGGGGATTGAAAAACCTGGGTGTAATAGATAAAAGAAAAGCTCTGGAAAGAAAATTCACGGATTGGGTAGATGCAAATAATGCAAGGAAGGAAAAATATGGTAATGCGCTTTCACTCATCGAAGATTCATATAAAAATATGGACATATATAAAGCAAGGTCGTATATGTCTGAAGCATTGCTTCGCGGAGCTGAAATCTTTTTATTTGCTTACCGCATGGGCTCTTTGGCTGAATTGCTTGAGAATGCTGATGAAAACAAGGAAAGAATTAATGCGCTGGTAGATCGCCTAAAAAATACATCGGATGATTATTTTAAAGATTATGATGCTGCCACAGACCAAAAAGTAGTTGCAGCAATGCTAAAACTTTACGCTGAAAAAACTGATCCAAACTTTCACCCAACACTTTTTAAAGAAATTCAAAAAAAATATAAAGGCAATTTTACCAAATATGCTGAAAAACTATTCCAAAAGACCTTGTTTGCTGATAAAGAAAAATTGACTGCCTTTTTGAATGACCCTTCATTAAAAATCCTGAAAAAAGATATGGCCTATAACGCTGGTGTTGACATTTACGACAAATATCGTGAAATCAGTGCAATGACTGGTGCAAGTGCTGGAAAACGTGCCGAAGGTGAGCGACTTTTTCTAGCCGGATTAATGGAAATGGAAAGCAATAAAATCTTTTATCCGGATGCCAACTCAACTATGCGTTTAACTTATGGGCAGGTTAAGGATTACAGCCCTCGTGATGGGGTTACTTACAATTACTTCACAACAACTGAGGGGTACCTTCAAAAAGAAATCCCGGGTGATATAGAATTTAATGTCCCGTCAAGAATGAAAGAACTGTTACTTGATAAAGATTATGGACGCTATGCAGATAAAGATGGTTCATTACATGCCTGCTTTATTACCACTAATGATATCACCGGCGGTAACTCAGGAAGTCCTGTAATGAATGCAAAAGGCGAACTAATCGGAATTGCTTTCGATGGAAACTGGGAAGCCATGAGCGGGGACATTGCCTTTGAACCTGAACTTCAGCGTTGTATTAATGTTGATATTCGTTTTGTTCTTTGGATGATTGATGTTTATGCCGGCGCTGAAAACCTGATACAGGAAATGCAGATTGTTGAATAATATTTATTACAAAAAACACAAAGCCCTGCCAATAACAGCAGGGTTTTTTGTTTAATGGAAATCTTAAACTGACTTTATTTAACAGAAGTTTGCTATTAATAAAATTTACGTACTATTTTGTACGTTGAATTTTAATTTAAAAAATGGCTCAACCCAAAATTACCATTTATACTGATGGAGCAGCCCGTGGAAATCCAGGTCCCGGCGGATACGGAATTATTTTAATGTCAGGAACACTGAGAAAAGAACTTTCGAATGGGTATAAACACACCACAAATAATCGAATGGAGTTATTAGCCGTTATTGTAGCGTTGGAGTCGTTAAAAATACCAGGGAGTGATGTTACCATTTTTACCGATTCAAAATATGTAGCCGACGCCGTAACAAAAGGCTGGATATTCACATGGATGAAAAAACGGTTCAAAGGGAAAAAAAATCAGGATCTATGGATGCGGTTTCTTGCTATTTATCCAAAACACCAGGTAAAATTTACCTGGGTAAAAGGCCACGCCGACAATCCATTAAACGAACGTTGCGATGAACTAGCTGTAGCAGCATCAATGCAACCCAATTTACTTGAAGACAAGGGCTACCAACCTTAAAATAAACCAGAAATCTAACTGGCTTTTAAGCGTTGAATTCCTGAACGATTGATTTTTAACTCGGCGTATTCTTTTGTAATAATCAGTTTTTCAATTTTTTCGGTAGGTGAATCAAACATTGCATCGTTCATTATGCTTTCACACATTGAACGTAACCCCCTGGCACCCAATTTAAATTCTATTGCTTTATCAACTATAAACTGAAGAGCATCTTCTTCAAATTCAAGTTCAATATCATCAAGTTTAAAAAGTTTGACGTATTGTTTAATAACCGAATTTTTAGGTACAGTTAAAATTTGGCGAAGTGTGTCTTTATCCAATGGATCAAGGTAGGCAAGCACGGGTAACCGCCCAATAATTTCAGGAATAAGCCCAAACGATTTCAAATCCTGCGGAGCAATGTACTGCAGTAAATTTTCACGCTCAATGCGATCAGCATCTTTTGCAGCACTGTATCCTATTACTTTGGTATTTAATCGATTAGCAATCTTACGTTCAATGCCGTCAAAAGCACCACCACAAATAAACAGGATATTTTTAGTATCAACCGGAATAAGTTTTTGTTCCGGATGTTTACGGCCACCCTGGGGTGGAACATTTACAATTGAACCTTCTAAAAGTTTTAGTAACCCCTGCTGTACTCCTTCTCCTGAAACATCGCGTGTAATGGATGGATTATCACTTTTTCTGGCAATTTTATCGATTTCATCAACAAAAACAATCCCACGTTCAGCCGCCTCCACATTATAATCAGCCACTTGTAACAAACGGGTTAACAAACTTTCAATATCTTCACCAACATAACCGGCTTCGGTAAGAACAGTAGCATCGACAATAGTAAAAGGTACATGTAACATTTTGGCAATAGTACGTGCGAGCAAAGTTTTCCCTGTACCAGTTTCACCAACTAAAATAATATTTGATTTTTCGATTTCTGTCTCATCATCATCCATTGGTTGTGTTAACCTTTTATAATGGTTATACACGGAAACCGAAAGTATTCTTTTTGCCTGGTTCTGACCAATAACATATTGATCAAGGAACTCTTTTATCTCTCTGGGTTTTAAAAGCTTAACCCCGTCAAGATCAAATGTGTTGTCTTTTTTAATTTCTTCAAGGATAATTGAATGAGCCTGTTCGACACATCTGTCGCAAATATGTCCGTCAATTCCGGCGATTAATAAATTAACCTCCTTTTTTTCACGTCCACAAAAGGAACATTTATCCATTTCCAGCTTTTTTGCCATTATTTTTTATTTCTGACTAAAATTTCGTCAATCATACCGTATTTAACGGCTTCTTCTGATGTCATCCAGTAATCTCTGTCAGCATCTTTTTCAACCTGCTCAAGCGATTTACCACTATGTTCTGAAATGATAGAATACAATTCTTTCTTGATTTTCATAATTTCACGGGCTGTAATTTCAATATCAGACGCCTGACCTGAAGCACCTCCCATTGGTTGATGAATCATTATACGTGAATGTTTCAGTGCCGAACGTTTGCCATGAGTTCCCGCTGTTAATAATACTGCCCCCATCGATGCAGCCATACCAGTACAAATAGTTGCAACATCGGCAGAAATATACTGCATTGTATCATAAATTCCCATGCCCGCATGAACCGCTCCTCCCGGCGTATTGAAATAGATTTGTATATCTTTTGTCGGATCGGTTGATTCTAAAAAGAGCAGTTGTGCCTGAATAATATTGGCAACGGTATCATCAATCGGAACCCCAAGAAAAATAATCCGGTCCATCATTAACCTTGAAAACACATCCATTGAAGCAACATTTAATTGTCGTTCTTCAATAATGGTCGGTGAAATATAATTACTGTATGCTGAACTAAAGCGGTCTATTGTCATACTACTGATTCCTGCATGTTTTACCGCATATTTCCTGAATTCGTTTTTATTTTCCATTTTACTTATTGACTTATAAAAAAATAACTTTGTAATTCATGTATAAAACATGAATTACAAAGTTATAAAAATTTGCTTTATGTGTCTTTAATGATATTTTTTCAAGATAACTGAAATTACGCTCTTACTTTTGCAACAATTCATTGAATTTTTCCTGGTTAATTTCCTTTTCTTCAATGGTGACTTTATCTTTTATTACGGTAATTACCTTATCTTCAAAAAGCTTTTTGTAAATCCGCTCATTTTCTTCCGGTTTTTCCAAAATGATTTTTGCAAATGAAGAAAGCTGTTCATCAGGAATATCATAAATTCCATACTGTTGGTACTGAGCACGGGCCATTTGTCTAGCAAAATCCTGAACTTCTTCCGGTTCAACTTTTAATTCATTCTCTTTAATAATTACATCTTTAATTAGTTGCCATTTTAAATCCTGTACAAAATATTCAAATTCATTATCGATCTGTTCTTCTGTAAGTTCCTTGTTTACAGCCAGCAACCATCTTTTCAAAAATGCTTCCGGCATTTCTGGATTTATTGCTTCGAGTAAAGTATCGCGAGCATCCAAAGCAAATTTATGATCGGATGAATATTTCAGGTTTGCCGCAATTTCCTCTTTAATTCTTGCCCTGAAATCTTCCATTGTTTTCACCTCAGTTTCTTCACCATAAAGTTTTTTGAAAAGATCTTCATTAAGTTCTGCTTTCTCAAACTTAAGAATTTCAGTTACAGTAAACCGGAAATTGCTGTTTAAATCATGAGCTTCTTCATGCTTAATATTTAGCATGTGTCCCACTTCATGGCGGTCTTCAAAGGCAACTACCGGATCGAAAACAACAGAATCATTTTTCTTTTTCCCTACCAGTTCTCTTTTTGTCTCTTCATTCTTGATCATGTCAATGGCAATAAGCACTCCTTTGGGTTGAATCCCATTTTCAACCGCCTCCCCGTTCTCATCCAGTTGAACAAAATCGCCCCGCACCGAACTATTCTCTTCAATAACATCAACCGGAGTATTTTTACCTAGCTGAGTTGCTGCCATTTCGGCCTGTTCATCTATCATTTTATCGGTTACCTCGATCGTATAATAGCGGTATTTATTACTCTTATCGAGTGTCACACTAATTTCAGGAGCAAGTGCAATATCAAAAGTAAACTCGAAATTTTCATCGGTTTCCCAGTTAATACTCTTCTGCAGCTCTGCATTGGGAAGTGGTTCACCCAAAATATTCAGTTTTTCTTCCACCAGGTACCCCGACAATTTTTGAGAAAGTAATTTGTTCACTTCATCCACTAAAATGGCAACTCCGTATTTTCTTTTAATTAACCCGGCAGGAACTCTCCCTGGTCTAAATCCGGGAATGGAAGCTTTCTGACGATATTCTTTTAACTGGTCGGCAACTGATTTTTCATAATCGACTTTTTCAATGCTTACTTTCAGCATCGCATTTACATTGTCGATATTCTCCCTGGTAATATTCATGATTTATACATTTAATTCAAGAATGTTTAGCAAAAATAACCGCCAACACTTCATTGTAGAAGGTCGGCGGCCTTTGTGTGCGGACGAAGGGACTCGAACCCCCACGCCGTGTGGCACTAGATCCTAAGTCTAGCGCGTCTACCAATTCCGCCACGTCCGCAAAATAGCGGCGCAAAGGTAAATAATTTTTTCAAAAATTAAAATCGTGAATAAAAGATTCAGAATGAGTTAACCTTGTAAAATTATTTCCATTCCACAACTGTTCCCCGCTCCTTCTGTTGCATTTCTTCCGGTATCGATTCTTTGATTTCCCGCCAAAGCAAATTAATTAATTTATGCTTTGCAAAATGCCTGGAATACACCAAACTAACCTCGCGCAAAGGTTTTATATTGGAAAAGGAAAGTACATTACCAAGCCTCTTTTCTGACATGCCTTCCTTAGCCAACTCTGGAATAAGTGTCAATCCACCTTCACGATCAATTATATTCATCAGTGTTTCAAGTGAACCGGCCTCAAAATGAAACGGTAAGCCACTATCTGTTGTCCCAAGAAAATTACATAAATTTATTACCTGGTCGCGGAAGCAATGCCCGTCGCTTAACAGCCATATTTCGGGAGTTGCAATATCTTTAATAGTGATATCTTTTTGCTTATGGAGTTTATGCGATGGATTGGCATAAATCAGCATCTCCTCATAAAAAATTGGTTTTTCGTTTATTTTTTCTTCTTTTAGTGGAGTAGCCAAAATACCTACATCAATGAGATCCTTGTGTAGTAATTTTACAATATTCTCCGTGGTTTGTTCCACAACCTTGATAAAAATATTCGGATATTTCTTTTTATAACGACCTATAAAAATGGGTAAAAGATAAGGCGCCATAGTAGGAATAATTCCAATGCGTAACATCCCCGAAACCTGGTTTTTATGATCTTTTACTATGTTATTGATTTCTTCCGATTGCTTTAATGTCAACCTTGCCTGTTCAATGACACGCTGTCCTACATCTGTTGGAATCAGCGGATGTTTACTCCGATCAAAAATCACTATTTCAAGGTCTTCCTCCAGCTTTTTAATTTGCATAGAAAGCGTAGGCTGGGTGATAAAACAATTCTCGGCTGCCCGTCCGAAATGCCGGTACGTATCTACTGCTACAATGTATTCAAGCTGAGTTAAAGTTATCATCTCGGTTGTTGATTTTAAATTATAAATATAGAAAAAATCTATGCGATTATTCAATCTTTTAATCCATTTTGAATTTTGTTAACAATTCGGCTTGGAGCAAAATAGAATTTTAACTGTCATTTATTATTGCCGAGCCTAAAACCAGAGAAGATGAAGTAAGAAGTTTACTTTTATTTTGCCTGTAGTTGACCTTAAAAAAAATATTTTTTTTCATGTTACTTTAGTCGAAAACAACAGTCAAAAGTTGTGTAAACAATTGGATTTATGAAACAGTCAAATCTCAAAATACAATACAATGATAAATCGAAGAATCTTCTAAGGATTCGTGAAAAATGCGTGCTCAAAAAAGAACCTCTTATCCTTGATTAATGAACAGATATTTTACGTTGAGGAGTAATTCGATACACTTGTCGAAGCTTGTCCTTGTATGCACAATTTCAGTCATCCTGCTGATTCGAAATTTCTCCGTGGAAGCCCAGGAAAACATCAGTACTTTTCGCTATCCCGCTGAGTTTGAACAACAGCAGGCAGTTTGGTTTGGCTGGGAAAAGGAAGACACTGCTATTCAAAATACAGTTGTAAAAATTATTAGGAAGCTTCAGGGTAAAGTACCCATAAAAATGGCTATTGCTTCTTATGAATTAGGCGACAGTGCCATTAAATTCTTAGATAAAAATGGTATTGATCTCGACCAAATTGAGTTTAATGTGATTCCCGGTGACAGGTTCTGGATACGTGATAACGGAGCTACTTTCCTGGTAAATAATGATGCACGACTGGGTGCTGTTGATTTTCAATGGAGCTCTTATGGGTATTATGACTGGCTTTTAACTGAACGACCTGAAATGGCCCAAGGCATATATGCTTTAAAAGACGTGGAACTAATGAGTGATGAGAGCAAACTCGATCAAAGAATGGCAATTGTTACCGGTTCTGAGTTAATAAAGTCAAAGATTGTTATAGAAGGCGGATCTTTGGAAACAAATGGGAAAGGAGTACTGCTTCAGTGCGAACAGGTTACTTTACAGCGTAATCCGGGATGGACTAAAAAACAAATTGAAAAGGAATATCGTCGGGTTTTAAATATCAAAAAGGTAATCTGGTTAAAAAAAGGCATTGCCGATGATGGAAGAAAGTTTTTGCCTTATAAAAATTATATTTTTACTGGTGTTGGCGGACACCTTGATGAATTTGTACGATTTGCCAACGCAAATACCATTCTACTCGCATGGATTGATGAAGAAGATAAAAACAAAAATCCGCTAAATCATATTACGTACGATCGAATGAAAGAGAATTTAAAAATTCTGGAAAAGGCCACCGACCAGGATGGCAATCCATTCAGGATCATAAAAGTTCCATTACCTTCTATCGTTGAACTACCTAATAATAATCAAAATGAGGAAACCCCTGATGAAACTGAGAGTTACAATTTCATACCTACAGCAGAGAATTCCTCTAATGAAAAAAAGATAAAGGTAGCAGCCGTTTCATATCTCAATTTTTTGATTACCAATGGCATGGTAATCAATGCTTCATACATCAATCATGGAACATCAGTTGAACACGAGGAACGTGTAAAAGCCATATTTAAAGAGGTTTTCCCTGACAGGGAGCAGGTATGGATTGATGTATTTCCGCTCAATCGAAATGGCGGAGGCATTCACTGTATGACTCAGCAAGAACCACTTTCAGTTAAGAAAGAAAACAATATAATTCCGTAAAAAAGTTTTGGAAAAATGAAAACTATATTCATCATTCACTTTCCCGTATTATCCTAAATTGAGCGAATTTCCATTTTTAACAACCTCGGCTGACAATACACGAGATTTATTTTCTGCATGAATAATGGCTTTTGGGGGTAAATCAATACTGTAAATATTTTCAGTGCCACTGCAGGTTTCAAAAACAATAAGCTAATATTCTTTACCCTTTAATCCGAAAAAATCATCTGATATGATAAATTCCCATTTCGTTTTCTCAAATGAAAAGTCGGCTTTTTTTTAATTTTTAGCGTATTAAATTACACTTCCCAGTTTACAAATATTACTTTTCCCGCTCCAACATTATGTGCTAAAGCTATAATATCCCCTGTGCTTCCTGGATTACTGGTCTCCAAACTTCCAAAATAAGCTCGCAATTTTTTCAAAACTGGTTCATCTCATTTTCATTGAAAAATGTTACAGAATTAGTATTCATAAAAAGCCATTTATCATTTCACGGATAAAATAGTAATTTTGCAACAAACATAAAAAGCTATGAAGATTTCAACGGCTATAATTGCCATTTTTACTGTTCTGTTACTGGTTTCATGTGGTCCTTCAGATGAAGACAAAGCACGTGTTAAATTAAATTATGCCAAAACGTTGGTAGAAAATCATGATACAACAGCGGCTTTGTTGCAACTCGATAGTATCTCAATATTATATCCAAAAGCGGCTTTTACAGCAAATGCGGCTAAAAATTTGACTAATGAAATTAACTTCGACCTTCTACAAAACTATGGAACTGAACTCGATACGTTGGAAAAACAAATCACTGAACTGGAAAAACCATTTGTTAAAGAAAAGACCGATATCGACCGATATACCCAATACATTCATAAACGGCAAACTTTTGAACGTGGCTGGGATCGATCGTATATACAGGTTCATCTTGATGAAACCGGTGATTTATATATAAGCAGTAATTATTACGGAAAGAACTGGCTTGACCATGTTGCACTTCGGGTTTATGATGGAAAAGACGATGCAAAAACGGATACTATTCCTTTAGGAAGCACCTATAACCATCACAGTGATTTTATGGATTTAAAATGGGAAAAAGTTACCTACCGTGACGGCAAAGACAACGGAGTAATTGATTTCATTGCTCATAATGCTGATCGACGATTAAAGGCAGTTTTCCTTGGCAAAGAATATTACTATATCATTCTGGAAGATTACGACAAAATTGCGATAAAAGATGCGTTTGCACTGTCAAAGGCTTTAAAAAAACGTACCTTTCTTAAAAACAAAATTGTTTCGCTACAAAAAAAATTAAATATCCAGTAACCAGGATAACTATTCAGATAATTTCTTCAACATTTTCTGGAGGATTAGCCAAAACAGCTCTGTCACCATTTACCACAATCGGGCGTTGCAATAATTTTGGGTTATTCACCAGAATTTTTATCCACTCCTCGTCCGTGAGTGTCTTACCCCGGTAATTATTAATGAATTCTTTTTCCTGCGTGCGCACAAAATAGAAAGGGCTTTTGCCGGTTTTTGCTACTATTTCCTCCAGTTCCGATTCCGTTATTCCTTCAACAAGGTATTTTTTAATTTCAATGTCATACCCCTGTTCTTCGAGATATTTCAAACCAGCCCTGCTTTTTGCACATCGCGGATTGTGATAAATCTTCATAATAATGTGGTGTTTATTTCTTATAAAATTATAATAATCTTCCTGTGCCCTGTATTTTTTCCCCGAATCTCCCCCACTGTATTTATTCAGTAATTCTGAATCCAGTATACGTGCCTTTGTATTATCCATCAGTTGAATATTCAACATTTCCTTTAAAACACTTTTAATTTGAGGATCATAAATCGGACAAGCTACTTCAATTCTTCGATTCAGGTTTCTTGGCATCCAGTCGGCTGATGAAATAAAAATCCTTTCATCGCCTTCGTTTCCAAAAAGAAAAATGCGGGAATGTTCAAGGTACTTATCCACAATGCTAATGGCGGTAACATTTTCAGAAAGCTCTTTGGTAATGCTCAATCCAAAAATTCCACGAATAATTAACTGAATCTTCACTCCTGCTTTTCCTGCCTCAACTACTTTTTTCATCATTTCAGGATCAATCAGGCTATTCATTTTTACAATCATCCACGCTTCTTTGCCTTTTTTTGCCAGGCTGATTTCCTTATCAATACAATTATTAAAGAAATTGCGCATATCAAACGGACTCACAATTAAATGCTTATAATGAAAATGTTTGTAGTTATGTTTGAAGAAATCAAAAACATTTTCTACTTCATCAGCTAATCGCGGATCTGAAGTAAGCAAGCCATTATCTGCATAAATCTGAGCAGTCCCTTCATGAAAATTACCAGTACCTATAAATGCATAATTCTTATATGTCCCGTTTTCTTTTCGTTTCACCAAAGCCAATTTGCTGTGCACTTTCATTCCAGGCACACCATTGATAACATTGGCCCCTTCTTCCTGCAACTTATTCGACCAGAAAATATTGGCTTCCTCATCAAAACGAGCTTGGAGTTCAATAACAACCGTAACAATCTTTCCGTTACGAATTGCATTTAAAAGGGCATTTACCACTTTCGATTCACTGGCTACACGGTAAATTGTAATACCTATTTCCCTGACTTGCGGATCGATGGCAGCTTCACGAAGAAAATCGATAAAATGATTAAATGTTTGATATGGAAAATGCAACATAATATCCTTACGGCGAAGAACACGTAATACACTGGTGCTAGGCCGCAAATCTTTATGTCGAAACGCGGGGAGTTTTGGATAATAGTGCTTTTTCTTTCCGATCTCAGGAAAATTCATAAAGTCTTTGTGGTTGTGATACCTCCCTCCCGGGATAGCATTTTCTTCAGGATCTATTTTCATTTTTTTGTAAATAAATTCCCTCAGGTCTTCGGGCATTTCCCTGTCGTAAAGTAAACGCACTGGTTTACCAACTTTCCTTTTTTTCAGGCTGCTGCTCATCTTCTCCATAAAACTTTTCGAGATATCGTCATCGATATCCAATTCAGCATCGCGGGTTACTTTTATGGTGTATGCCTGATAAACATCAAAATCAAAATAGAAAAACAGGTCTTTAAAACAAAATCGGATGACATCGTCGATCATGATTACAAATTTCTTTTTCCCCGCTTTAGGTAGTACCAAAAAACGTGGAACAGAACGACCCGGAATTCGGATCAGGGAATAAGCCATGTCATTAGGATCCAATTTTTTAGTGAGCTTAACAGCAAGGTAGGCTGACCGATCTCTCAAATAAGGAAATTTGTTCTTCTTGTTTAGCATTATTGGAATCAGGTTCGGCAATACGATGTCATAAAAGTATTTTTTTACAAATACCCCCTGTGCATGATTTAACTCACTTTCATTGAGCAGAAATATATTGTTTTCTCTGAGTTCTTCTAAAATGTTTTTAAAAATCTCCTGAACTTTATTCTGTTGTTTGATAACAATTTCCTGGATTTTATCGTGCAACTCCCGTGGAGTATAATTCCCCAACAGGTTTTCCTCATCCTTTCCAAAATCGACCATTCGGCGCACGGTAGCAACCCTTACCCGGAAAAATTCATCGAGGTTATTCGAGAAAATACCAATAAAGCGAATCCGTTCAAATAACGGTGTATTCGGATCTTCTGCTTCCTGTAAAACACGCTCGTTAAAAGAAAGCCAGCTAATTTCACGATTGATAAATTCCAGATCAGAATACATAGTTATTTATCCGATTAATGATTTTTGCAATATCAGAAAAGCCATCGAATAATTCAAGAAAATGCATCATATTATAAAATACTACTGACCACCAAATTGCATTAGATATGCTTTAATAAATCCATCAAGTTCTCCATCAAGAACCGCATTTACATTGCCAGTTTCATAATGGGTCCGAACATCTTTCACCATTTTGTAAGGCTGTAACACATAGGAACGAATTTGAGATCCCCACTCAATTTTCTTTTTCTGTGACTCTATTTCTGCAGTCTTTTCATTTCTTTTTCTGATCTCCATTTCATACAACTGCGATTTCAGCAAACGCAATGCATTTTCCTTGTTTCCCAATTGTGAACGGCTCTCTGTATTTTCAATAATAATCCCCGAAGGTGCATGTTTTAAACGAACGCCGGTTTCTACTTTGTTTACATTCTGACCTCCGGCGCCACCGCTTCTGAAAGTGTCCCAGGTAATATCAGCAGGATTAATTTCAATCTCAATGGTATCATCAACAAGGGGAGCTACATAAACTGAGGTAAAAGAGGTCATTCTTTTGTTCTGTGCGTTAAAAGGCGAAAGACGCACCAAACGATGAACGCCGTTTTCACTTTTCAGATATCCATAGGCAAATTCGCCCTCAATTTCGAGAATGCAACTTTTTATACCGGTTTCGTCACCGGCTTGCATATCATCAATCTTAACTTTATAACCCTGTTTTTCGGCATACCGGGTGTACATTCTGAAAAGCATTTCAGCCCAGTCGTTACTCTCGGTTCCACCGGCACCGGCATTTATTTTCAATACAGCCCCCAGTTTGTCTTCCTCGTTCCGAAGCATGTTTTTTGCCTCAAGTGCTTCTACCATTTCAATAGCTTCGGCAAAACTTTTATCCACTTCCTCTTCGGTGGCTTCATCGGCTTCCAAAAACTCATACAACACTAGTAAATCCTCAATATTTTGATTCACCTGATTAAATCCATCCGTCCACACTTTTATGCCACGGATATTTCTCATTTGGGCTTCAGCTTCTTTTGGATTATTCCAGAATTCAGGATCTTGTGTTTTTAGTTCCTCCTCCTGCAATTGAATTAGTTTGGCATCGTAGTCAAAGATGCCTCCTTAGCGCATCCCGGCGCTCCACCAAATCGTCAACCTGGTCTTTAAAAATCATAAAACTTTATTTTGCTTGAGCCGCAAAGGTAGCAAGAATTTAGAGGAAAAGTTCACAGTTGGCAGTCACAGTTGGCAGTCATGTTTAACAATTATTTATTTAAACTATTCGGAGCAGATAATGAACACGTAAATTTTAAGCTTATTTTAAGTTGCTTTGAATAAATACTTGTGCCTTTCTTTGCGGGTTTAGTTAATAAATGGTCTGTTTCTTTCTCATTTAAACTGATCACTGAGACTGCCTACTGTGACTATTTTACCACCTCATTCAAATGCCGGTGAATCAGTTCAGGTTCAAAACCGCGACTATGGGTAAAACGGATAATTTGTCCCACTTTTTCGAATTTGTTTTTCTTTTTAATGGTTTTGGCTTTGCCTCATGGTTTTTGTAAGTGGGTAATATAATCAATGTTCTGCCTTTTAGAAATATCAATGACTGATTCCATTTGGTTCATATTCTAATGGGAGTGAATCTCCAATTCGTTTAGTTAACATTTCTCCTTCCCAAATTAAACCTTGTGAATCGTAACCGGTTTTATCAAAAAAAACCCGCTCATATTTAAGATTCATTTTACTTACTTTTGTATTATAGTAAATGGTTATAGGAGTTGGGTATGAGATATATTTTATATAATAATTAAGTGAATCCTGCAAATTGCCAACTTGCTGAATAACAATATCATTATAATTGAGACTTTTATCTTCTGGATTTGTGATAGTAAAATCAGAAGTTTCCAAAGCATCTGCCCAAAGGGTTTTCAAAAAATGCATTCGGGAACCAAGATAGGCATTCTTCCTTTTTTCTTTGTATTTCTCATCATTTGTATTTCCTTTCGTCAGAAAGTCTTCTTCGAAAATACCATTTCCTTTGAATAGAAAGGATCTGCTTTTTCTATAATACTCAAATATATCAAGATAATAAGTTATTGTATAACCAAGTGACTTGTTTTTAATGATGATTGGCTTCGAAGCATAAGCCTTTATTGTATCTCGATCGGAGCCATAATTAAAAGTAATATCTTCTTCATTAATAATATCACAAGTTTGCGCATTGACTGATGTTCCCAGAAATTCTATTTTAAATAATCTTAGATTGACCCTTCTTTTTCTGACAAAAGATTTTCCCGAAACCACAACTTCTCCCATTTCAATTGCCTTAGGCTTCAAATAAATTTGCAAAGGTTCATCAAATGAAAAATCTTTCAAAGTCAAAGAATAATATCCAATGCAACTTATTGTTAAAGGCATTGAATTATTTTTTGAAATGTTTAATGTAAAATTTCCCTCAGAATCAGAAGAAGTTCCTACAAATGTTCCGTTAAAATAAATAGACGCAAAAGGAATTTCTTCATCTGTCTCCTTATCGAGTATGGTTCCGTTAATTACCTGATTGTATGCAAATAGACAAAAAAATATACCAGTAGTTGATAGAATGATTTTTTTCATTTCGATTTGATCCTGACATCATTCAATATATTCTATCAAATGAGATTTATTATTGATTTATTATTTAAGAATCTCATTCAAATACCTGTGAATCAGTTCGGGTTCAAAGCCACGACTTTGTGTAAAACGGATAATCTGCCCCATTTTCTCAAATTTGTCTTTTTTCTTGATGGTTCTGGCTTTGTCTTTCATGGTTTTTATTAGTGCGGCAATATATTTTTCGTCATCAATGGAATCCAGCCCTTCCTGAATCAATTCATTCGATAATCCTTTCATCTTCAGGTAGTGTTGCATTTTAATTTTCCCCCATTTGTTTAACCTGAATTTATCGGAAATATAGGCTTTTACAAACCTTTCATCATCAAGAAACTTATCCTTTTGAAGTTTTGTGATAATCTCTTCAACAATTTCATCCACCAATTCATACACCACCATTTTTCGTCTGATGTCGGCAGTGCATTGTTCTGAGCGGCTGCACAACTGCGCCATTTTTGAATAAGCTTCTTTAACAATTAATTCCCGGTTTTCCATGGTAACGGATTGATTTATTCTTAATCCTTAAAATTAAGGAAAATTCCATGGCTTTCCTATAATCCTGTAAAAAAGGAGATTAATCGTAGTGAAATGATTTTTCGACTTTCACCCCTGTAAAGAATTCTTCCAGTTCTGTTAAAGTAGTTGCAGTTTTTTACTTATTTCTTCAGCTAAAATAAAATAGAGGGATAAAATAAATTTGATCCCAATTTACAAAAAAAGTTATCCGAATTTAATTAATCTGTTTTGAGATAGATCAATGTTGGATCATCTTCAGCATTAGAATAGTTAAATCCGCATACATAAATGGCTCCTCTGTGGTCGATAAACAAGTTTCGCTGACGGTCGAACCGGATTAATTCTTCAAATTGTTCAAAATTTTTGGTTTTCCACACGCCACCTCCGGGCGCCAATACATAATAGTTGTTTTTAAATTTTTTAAAACAATGTATCGATTGAGTACCAAAAGCAACATTTACTGAAAGGACTTCCTTATAAGTTTTTCCTCCATCTACCGATTTATGCAGATGATACCCATTTTGGTTTTGTGCAATTATTTCATTTTCATCGGTTACAAACATGCTTAATGAATATTGGGGTGTATTCACCGGGGTCCATGTAAGTCCGTCGTCAACCGTTTTAAGAATCGTCAAATTGTGATGTGAAATTGCCAAGTGAGCCGAATCAGCAAAAGAATAAATACGACCCAGTTCTTCCTCTGTTATTAATCCCGCAGTGTCTTTTTGCCAGGTTAATCCGTTATCTTTCGAACAATAAACACCGTACTCCCATTTGTTCGCCCAGATGTAATCGTCTTTAGTAATGGTAAGTTCATAATTATATTGATTTCCCGGGATTGGCTTTCCAAGTTGATTCCAGCTTTGTCCCCAATCTGATGTTTGGTAAAGCTCTCCATTCCATCCTGCGGCATAAACCTCTCCTTTACTATTTATTTCAAGTTCTTTTATACTTGTATTAAAATTCAAATAAACCGGACTCCAGTTATAAAATTTATCCGTACTCTCATAAATTTTCCCGACAGAAATTAACATTGATTTTTGACGAATCGTATCGTAAACCATATCCTGTATTCCAACAAGAGTTCCCTGGGTAATCGTATTCCATGAATTAAAAACATAAGCAGATGCATTAATTTCAAATTTTGAAATCAGATGTCCGTTATGGTCATAAATATTTCCATTAATAAGCTGATTGTTTCCATTTGACCCAAGTTTCCACCGGGTTGTCAAAGGTTCATTTCCATCTGTTTCAAAAGAATGTTTATCGATTATTCCGCCTCCTTCAATAACTTCCAACTCGACTTTGAATTTGAACTCATAATTTAGTGTTGACGAGTTTGTATAAAATTGGATGCCAACTTCTTCAGGTAGGTAATTTCCTGCTTCGGCAGATTGGTTATTTCCCAGTAACGTATAACTGAAAAAAGTACTGTCGTAAACCATATTCGGGTATTTTTCACAAGAAACCGCGAAAAAACAAAATGCCAGGAAGTATATAATTTTTTTCATGGGGTTTAATTTTTTGTTACAGGAATGGTCAATCCAATAGAAAAGGTAGTTGAGTTGTTATGCATTTTTTCATCAAAATTGAAAAACTCACCAGGGTTTCTTATGTTCAGGGCGTAAAATAGGTTTTTCATTCCAATCGACTGATTAACAGCAACAAAAACATTCCCCCAATCAAATGCATCGAACTCCAATCTATATCCCAGCAAAAGACCAATGTCTGTTTTTTTGAACCAGTAATCCAGACTTTCGTTGAAAAATTCCCGGTCAACCTGATAATTATTGTCGTAAGAATAGGTTGAAAGCCTTTCTCCTTCTGCAAATGCATTTTGTAATAGGGAGAAATAAGTACCAATACTAAAGTTTGACCTTATTTTTTCCCCAGCGGAAATTTCTAATCCAAAGGGAAAAGTAATATAATCCAAACGTGTGTCTGAATAAATACTGGTAATATTTTGATCATCAGAGTTTAAAAGCGGTCTGTAAATGAAACTTCTGTTCCCTAAATAATTTAGCGAATACCCCTTCCTTTCGTACCATGCTCCTGTAAAAACAGAAAAGTTTTCTGACATCAAAAATTTTAAATTTACTCCGGATGAAAGCCCAATTTTGTTGCCATATTGTCCTGTATTCTTTGTACTGTGCGTTCGCGAAATATTTATTCCTGCATATGGTATAATTATTACATTTTTCCCTAATGAATCGGTTTTGGCAAACTTATTTCCTTTTACAAACGGATTATATCCAATTCCAACGGTAACCTCAGTTGCTCCCATTTTTCCCTTTCCATCCGTAAAATATTCCTCATGTCCGGTTGTAATTTGTCCATTTATGAACAAACAAAATTTGGGACTCACATTGTAATTTACAGAACTTGCAAGAATCCAACCCCAATCATTCAAAGGTGGAAAATTCTCATCGCGATATTCTTTTGTATAGTAATCGCGGTCTTTTCCGCGGTATTCATCGTTGGTTAGAAAAGCGTAATATGCTCCGCCCCCGATTTCAAAATTCAACCGCCCCGGTGTTTTAAACTTTAAAAGAAGCGGAATACGCAGAAAACTGAATTTTCCCTGAAAGCTTCTGTAAACCGGATAAGTTATATTAGGAGGTGCAATTGAATTTGAATGATACCAGATATCGTCAGGATAATAATTATAATAGTACACACTGCCTTCGTTGGAATACAGACTTAGGTGGTTTGCTCCCGATTGTAAAGTCAACCAGTCGCCAAGATCATATTTTACAAATATTCCGTTAACCGGTCCGGGTTGTGCAGGGAAACGGCTGTTGTCTTCCGATTTTCTGATGTTGGAAAAATTGATGCCGTTTTCTATCCCGACATTAAAATTTTGTGCTGAAACGAATGATGAAATCATCAGAAAGACAATGATTGAGAAGGAGATTTTAGGTTGCATAGTTTTTCGTTTTTAACAAAGATTGTTTGTCGTTGTAAATGGTTGCGTTAAAAGTATAAAAAAAATAAACATTTGTTTTTTGCAGGGAAAATGTACCGAAAAAAAAAGGATTACTGTTCAAGTAATCCCTTTTATTTCAATAAAAACTTACAATTATTAATCGTCGAAATATGATTTTTCAGCTTTTACCCCCGTAAAAAATTCTTCCAGTTCTGCCAACGTGGTTTCTGTTTTTTGAACATCGCGAACAACTTCGCCTTTTTCAAGAATAACAATACGCGAGCACACATCGGTTACATGATCAAGATCGTGACTGGAAATAAGTATGGTTTTATTCTTTTGTTTGGCGTATTCTTTTATGATGTTTCGCAACTGGTATTGCGATGACGGATCAAGATTTGCAAACGGCTCATCCAGAATAATTACTTCAGTATTCCCCAATAAAGCGCCAACAACACCCACCTTTTTCTGATTTCCTTTTGATAAATCGCGAATGTATTTTTTCTTCCCAACAATTTCATCTTTAAAAAAATCGCTGAACTTTTCAAGAAATATTTTTACGTCTGTGCTATTCATATTTCGCAATTCACCAATAAAATTAAAGTATTCATCGGGTGTGAGGTACCCAATTGTAAAACTTTCATCGATGTATGCCGAAACCTTTTCTTTCCACTCTTCCGATTTAGCAACCGGAATTTCGTTAATGATTACTTTCCCGCGAGTTGCCCTTATTAGATCAAGCAGCAACGAGAATAAAGTTGTTTTCCCTGCGCCATTATTGCCAACAAGACCGAAAACTTCACCCTTTTCAATGGTTAATTCCGAGATGTTTAATACGGTTGTTCCGCTGTATTCTTTTTGTAAATTAATTGCCTGTATCATGATTTGTTTATTTTTCAATTTCTAATTTTTCATTTTGAATTTTTAATCGTTTAGGAAGCTTTATACCCCGCTATCATTTTATGCTTCCGTTTTAAGTATTGACCTGTAAAATAATCAATCAGTTTTGGGTGAATAATAATCCCGATTATCCCCAGCGAACCAAGTATCACATAGGCAACAATATTGCCAAAAGCAAATGTCAGCAGCCCATAAACAGCTAAAGGTCCAAATAATATTGGAAAAGAAATAAGAAACTTTGAAGCACTCATTCCCTGGTAATTAAAACTCGCCCTCTGGTCAAGATCGATCGATTTTCGGCTACTTAAGCCCAGAGCAAAAATTACCCATGTATTTACGCCAATATTGTATAGCATAACCGCAAAGTGGATGTACCAAACTTTTGGTGTTATATACATGTAACCCAATGACAACAGGTAAAAAATAATGTTCGAAACAGCCATCAGAAAAAATGCCGATTGCAACACCTGTTTCATTTTTACGTTTTGTGTCATTAATAACGGATAATAACGGCTGTGCCAGGCAGGAAAGAATTGTCCGTACATCATTCCAAAAACACCGGTCATAAACATACCACCCAAAACAAATATAACTTCAGGACTATCCGGTTTATAGTCACGATAAATAAGCAGGCCGTAAAAAATGAAAACTACTGACATAAATGCTGTTTGCCGTGGCCGTTTATTCCTTGTAATCATTTTTAATTCAAGTGAAAGCATCTTTCCATATTCACCTACCTGGTTCAACCACGAAAAACCATAAGCTTTTCCTTCTTTCTTCTTTTGCGATAATTCGTCGGTATAAAACCTGCTCCACAAATATTGCTGATTCAGCAGGTATAACAGAATAATCAGTATCGGGAAAGCAGTTGCCAAAACCGGCTGTGAAATTACACTATCGAAAATCTTCCCAAAGGCAACATTAACATCAAAAAGCCCAAAATAGTCAATGGCAAAAATACTTGCTGCTAACCCCAGAAATCCGTAAAAAAACGCATTCGACTCGTTGGTTCTCCATTTGATATAAATGGCCAGAAAATGGTTAACAAAGATCATCAGTGTGAGTGAAATCAGCCATGCAGCCAGCGTTGTTCCTTCCAATTCATGAACTGCAATTTTAAATACAAACGGAAGCAAAAAGAACAGCGGCATTACATTAAAAAAGTGCAGCAACGATTTGTTAAGCATATAACGTGCAATTCGTTTCCGTTTTACCGGAAGAATCAAAAAAGGCTGAAATCCAAAAGTTGGAAATTCTTGCATCAACACCCGAAATATCAGGTCGATTCCAATGTAAAATAAAATCAGACTATTAAAAGCTTCCATTTTATTGGGTTCATCTGCCAGTTTTTCTGCAATCTGAAATCCAAAAAAAGTGCCGACTAACGAAAAATAGATGGCCAGAAAAATAAGAATTCCCTTGGTTGCCAAATTTCTATTTAAAGTAGCAGATCGCACAAATTCCCGCCAGGCAAAATAAATTAAGTTACGTTTCATATTTTTAGTAGTGAGTATTGAGACAATCGTATTTAGATAATAACTAATCGTTTTGTTCTATTAGTAATAATTGGGTAATAAAGTTACATATTAATTGAAAACATCGGTTAATACCACTCCATCTTTAAACCGGTAAACATGACCGTCCAAATCAAACAATTCTACCAATACTACATAAACGCCAAGTGGTTGCCTTTGCCCGGTTTCATCGGTTCCATTCCAAATAAATTCATCTGAAGTTCCTAAAATTTCATTTTGTGCCAGTTGAATAATCTTTCTTCCCAAAGCATCAAAAATCCATATATTTATTATATAGCCAGGTTTTTCGGTTTGAATTTCAATTCGGTAATCATCATGAAAACCATCATTGTTTGGGGAGAATGATTCGGTACTAAAAGTCACTTTTGGTCTTTGAATATCTTCCTGAATTATTTGCGAATTTTCATAACCAGGTGTTGCATAACCCGATTCGGTGGATGCAGAATGCCAGTTATTTAGATCGTTGGTTGGCGAATTTACGTCGGTCCGTTCCAGAGAAACACCCTCAACATCTTTCAATAACGGATGATGTAAATCTTCAATGTAATGCAATTCATCGATGATTTCCATATTCTCATTCAGCAAAACCACATAATCGTCATCATTATTATACGACGGCATTTTTGCTATCTGCTGAAAACATTCGGGGCATTTAATTGAATAATATGGAAAAACACCATTTGTGTCAACTGTAAATGCAACGTAACTTTTTGGCGGAATCAAATATTTATCGCCCTCCAGCGAATAAATTTGTGTTAGCTCCAGATTTTTGTCACGCGAAGCAAGAAACAAATTTTTTAATGGAAACTCACTATCCGATTTATTATAAATTTCAACAAAATCATTGGCATCCGGAAAAGGATTAAAAAGAATTTCATTGATCACCAAATCGCCGGGAAGCGCCGGGGGATATTCTTTTTCTTCTGCGTAAACCTAAACTTCATCAAGTATAACTTTATCAGAAGCATAATAATTTGAAATATAAATGATGATTTGTATTGTATTTCCCGTGATTCCTTTTTGTTCAGCAAGAGTAGAACCCCAGTTTCCATAGTTTTCTCCATTTACTTCAAATAGAATTTCAGACCCATTATCAATCCTGTAAAAAGCTTTTAAATATTTGGTTTCTTCATTTGCTCCACTTCCGGTTTCGTTTGCTTCCAATTGAATATTCACTTTTTCAAAAGATGAAATATTAATCGGCTCACTTTTCCAAACAACCTCACCATTAATATCGCGGCATTCAAATCTACCTCCTGAAGTTGAAACTGTTTTTGCATAATCATCGGCATTTTAAGTTCAACATTACCGTATTCCAGCGACCAATTTGTGATTCCTGTAAAATCAGATTTAATTGTTCCGTCACCTGCTCCCCAAACGCCTTTTTCGGGAATCAGAAAATGTTCCGACCAGATTTCCTGTGCGGAAATTGAATTAAACAACAGTAACAGTATGGATGTTAATAATTTGGGAATATTGCGGGACATAACATATTCATTAAAACCAAAATATTACCTTTGGCAAAATTTTTAAAATAGAGTTTCAATTTAACAAAAAAATTTAAGGTATGAAAGTTGCAATTGTTGGTGCAAGCGGGGCTGTAGGACAAGAATTCCTCCGCGTGCTGGATGAGCGGAATTTTCCGCTCGATGAGTTAGTTTTATTCGGGTCGGCGAGAAGTGCCGGAAACGTTTATGATTTCAGAGGGAAGAAACTAACAGTTAAGGAATTAAAACACGGTGACGACTTTAAGGATATCGATATTGCATTAACATCTGCAGGGGCTTCTATTTCAAAGGAATTTGCAACTACCATTACCAAATACGGAGCAATTATGATCGATAATTCAAGCGCTTTTCGTTACGAGGATGATATTCCACTGGTAGTTCCTGAAGTCAATCCTGAAGATTCGAAAAACAGACCACGCAGTATTATTGCCAATCCGAACTGTTCTACCATCCAAATGGTAGTAGCCTTAAAAGCAATTGAAGCATTATCGCACATTCAACGCGTACATGTAGCAACCTACCAGGCGGCAAGTGGTGCTGGTGCGCAGGGAATAGCAGAACTGGAACAGCAAGTTCAGGATGTAGCTGCGGGGAAGGAAGTAACGATCAGTAAATTCCCATACCAATTGGCAATGAATATTATTCCTCATATTGATGTTTTCCTTGATAACGATTATACCAAGGAAGAGATGAAAATGAACTGGGAGACCAAGAAAATTATGCATACTGACGCAGAAGTGAGTGCAACCTGTGTGCGTATTCCGGTTGCCCGTGCGCACTCCGAAGCCATTTGGATTGAAACAGAAAAACCACTTTCAGTTGAAGAAGTAAAAACCGCTTTCAACAATTTTAATGGTATAACCGTTATTGATAATCCGGCTGAAAAACAGTACCCGATGCCTTTATTTGTTTCCGGTAAAGATGATGTTTTTGTTGGAAGGATAAGAAAAGACATTGCAAATCCAAACGGAATTACATTTTGGTGTGTTGGAGACCAGATTAAAAAAGGTGCTGCGTTAAACGCCGTTCAAATTGCAGAATGGCTAATTGCGAATGGAGAAGTTTAGTATCGTAGGGATACTTTGAAATATTTGAAAGTCCGGCAAACCGGACTTTTTTTTGCACAATACTGCCAGTTTTTTGTTAATTTAAGCAGAAAGAGAAAAGTTAATATTATGGAACAAATAGATACCGTTGAATTACGACCATTAAATATTGGAGATTACGACGAGTTGAAAAAATCGATGATTGAAGCCTATGCCAACTGGCCCGGAGCTTATTGGAAAGAAACTCATTTTCAGAAATTATTGCAAATATTTCCTCAGGGACAATTGGCTGTTTTGGTAAACAACGTGGTTGTTGGGTGTGCACTTTCAATCATTGTAAAGTATGAATTGTTTGGCGACGATCATACTTACCAGGAAATTACCGGGAATTATACATTCAATACCCACAATCCGAAAGGAAATACTTTATATGGAATTGATATTTTTATTCGTCCTGATTACCGCGGACTGCGTATTGGGCGGCGCTTGTATGATGCAAGAAAAGAACTTTGCGAAACCCTGAACCTAAAAGCCATTATTTTTGGCGGGAGAATCCCGAATTATCATTTGCATGCCACAGAAATGACACCAAAAGAGTTCATTCAAAAGGTGAAATTCAAGGAACTGTTTGACCCGACTTTAACATTTCAACTTTCTAACGACTTTCACGTTAAGAAAATTCTAAAAGGCTACATGCCAGGCGATAAAGAATCAAAAGATTACGCAGTTCTGCTTCAGTGGGATAATATTTATTATCAAAAAACATCAGACAAAGCAAGCGGATATAAGTCGGTTGTAAGATTGGGTTTGATTCAATGGCAAATGCGGCTTTATAAAGATATTGACGAACTGTTTACCCAGGTTGAATATTTTGTTGACGCAGTTGCCAGCTATAAAAGCGATTTTATTCTATTTCCCGAATTTTTTAATGCCCCGTTAATGGCTGATTACAACCATCTTTCGGAAGCTGACGCAATTCGAAAACTGGCTGATTTCACTGAAAATATCAGGGAGCGTTTTATGCAACTGGCCATTTCGTACAACATAAATATTATTGCAGGAAGTATGCCCTCATTAAAGGATGATAAGTTGTATAATGTTGGCTTTTTATGCCGGAGAAACGGAACTTATGAAACCTACGAAAAAATTCATGTAACTCCGGATGAAGCAAAAGCGTGGGGATTATCAGGTGGAAAAACAATCGAAGTTTTTGAAACCGATTGCGGACCGATAGGCGTTCTGATTTGTTACGATGTTGAATTTCCGGAACTTCCGCGAATTCTTGCACAACGAGGAATGAATATTTTGTTTGTACCGTTTTTAACCGATACCCAAAATGCATATTCTCGGGTTAGATACTGCGCCCGTGCACGTGCCATTGAAAATGAATGTTATGTAGCAATTGCAGGTTCGGTGGGCAATTTACCGAAAGTTGAAAATATGGATATTCAATTTGCACAGTCGGTAGTGTTTACCCCAAGCGATTTTTCTTTTCCATCCAACGGAATAAAAGCGGAAGCTACTGCAAATACCGAAATGATATTAGTAGCAGATGTTGATCTCGACTTACTTAAAGAACTGCATACTTTTGGCGCCGTGCGAAATTTGAAGGACAGAAGAACTGATTTGTACTCGGTTTGCCTCAGTAATGAGGGGGATGAAAATTGTAAAGAAAAAAAGCAATAGTTTGATCTCTATTACTCTTCTATAATATCGAATAAATAATCATTAAAAGGGAAACGTTGAGAATGAATTTTTTTAACCTCATTATAAAGCAGCTCTTTAAATTCCTCAATGTTTTCTTTTTCTTTTGCTGAAATGAATAATGATGGAGTATTATTTTTTGCCATCCATGATTTTTCCCACTCTTCCAACGTTATATTCTCCTTTGTTCGTGGACTTAAATCATCATCATCTTTTTCAACATAACTAAAAGCATCAATTTTATTGAAGATATAAATTGTCGGTTTATCTCCGGCATCAATCTCTTTAAGCGTATTATTCACTGTTTCAATTTGCTCCTCAAACCCCTGATGCGAAATATCGACAATATGTAATAATATATCCGCTTCCCTAACCTCGTCTAGTGTTGATTTAAAGGATTCAACAAGTCCGTGCGGTAATTTCCGAATAAATCCAACGGTATCAGCCAGCAAGAAAGGAAGATTCACAATCACCACTTTTCTCACCGTTGTATCCAGCGTTGCAAATAATTTGTTTTCTGCAAAAACTTCCGATTTTGCCATCATGTTCATTATGGTAGATTTCCCAACATTGGTATAACCCACCAAAGCAGCACGTACAAGTTTCCCACGATTTTTTCGTTGAGTCGCCTTTTGTTTGTCGATCTTTTTAAGCTGTTCCTTTAAACGGGCAATTTTATCCAGAATAATCCGTCGGTCGGTCTCAATCTGTGTTTCACCAGGCCCGCGCATTCCAATACCACCTTGTTGCCGCTCAAGGTGAGTCCACATTCGTGTTAAACGGGGAAGCAAATACTGATACTGAGCAAGTTCTACCTGTGTTTTTGCATGTGCTGTTTGAGCCCTTTTAGCAAAAATATCAAGAATCAGGTTTGTTCTGTCCAGAACTTTACACTCCAGCGCTCTTTCAATATTTCTCAATTGAGTTGGTGAAAGTTCATCGTCAAAAATAATGGTATCAACCTCCATCATTTTGATGAAATTCCCGATTTCTTCTAGTTTCCCCTGACCAACGAAAGTTGCTGAATTTGGAGTATCAAGTTTTTGGGTGAATTTTTTTATAACAATGGCACCCGCCGTATCTGCCAGAAATTCCAGTTCATCCAGGTATTCCAGTGCCTGTTTTTCATCCTGGTTCTGATTAATCAATCCAACAATAACCGCTTTTTCTGTTGTGGGTGCTGTTTCTATCATATTTTCTGTTTATCGCATAAAAAACTCCTGACCCAGAAACTGGATCAGGAGCACAAAAATATCTTTTTTATTTCTTACTGCAATACGAAGTTAATCGGAACAGTATAAGAAACATTTACAGGTTTACCACGTTGCATTCCAGGTTTCCATTTAGGCATTAAATTCACAACACGCAGTGCTTCTTTGTCAAGCGAAGGGTCAACTCCCCTGGCTACAACTGCATTGTTAACTTTTCCATCCTTACCAACAACAAAGGTGACATAAACTTTGCCCTGAATTCCATTTTCCTGTGCTATTGTTGGATAATTAATTTCACTGGCAATCCATTTACGTAAAGCTAACTCTCCACCTGGAAATTCCGGCATTTCTTCAACTATAAAGAAAACTTCCTGATCTTCTGCTTCTGCTTCTTCCTTTTGAACAACCACCGGAGCGACATCAATTATTGTATTATCATCAGCTTCAGAGTCTTCAATTTTGAGCTCATCTTTAATATCAACATCATTATCAACGATGTTTAAAATCTCTACAGCTGCAGGTGGCGGTGGTGGCGGTGGTTTAACCTCAGGTTCACGAGTAATCGGAATAAACTCATCCTCAACAGCTTGCGACTGAAGTGTACCCAATGACTCCGCTTTGCTTGGTTTTGTTTTCCACTCAAAGGCCAGGAGTACAACACCTAAAGCGATGACCAGACCAACCAAAATGAAAACATTCTTTTTGTTTTCCAGGTCCGCTTTGTTTGATTTCTTTAATTCCATAGTCTATCTTATTATTGTTTTTTGTCGATCTTTTCACCCTAAAAATGGGGCTTAAAGATAAAAAATAATTATCAATTGCAAATTAAAAAAATTTCGTAAATGCAATTTCTAACTTAGTTCAAAACATAAAAACAAGAGGCTTAACATTTTTAGCGCTTTTCAGTCGTGTTTCGGCCAATTTGTTTTTATTAATTCTAAACAACAACCAAAGAACACCGACAATAATTCTGTTTTAATAATGCTAAATACACTACAAAAACTTTACCACAATTTTGATTTCAATAAAACCCTAAGAAAAAATATTTTTATATTTGCACCGCAATGGGGGATTAGCTCAGTTGGCTAGAGCGTTTGACTGGCAGTCAAGAGGTCATGGGTTCGATTCCCATATTCTCCACAAAAAAGTCTCGCTAATCAAGCGAGACTTTTATTTTATGCTCAAAAATTTATTGTCAATTGCTCATCCAGCAAGCGAAACGACATTCTGTGATATTTTGTTACACCAAATTTTTTTATGCCTTCCCGATGTTTTTTTGTTGGATAACCTTTGTTTTTGTCCCAACTGTAATTGGGAAATTCTTCGTGTGCTTTCAGCATAAAATCATCGCGGTAAGTCTTAGCTAAGATGGAGGCAGCCGCGATGGAATAAAATCTTCCATCGCCTTTTACCATGCAGGTAAACGGAATTTTAGTTTGCGGGCGAAAACGGTTTCCATCAATAAGTAAATGTTCCGGTTCAATTTTTAGCTTTTTCACTGCCCTGTTCATTGCCAGAAAAGAGGCATTTAAAATATTGACTTCATCAATTTCGTGATTATCGACCATTTCAACAGCCCAGGCAAGCGCTTCTTTTTTAATTAGAGGCCGGAGAAAATAACGTTGTTTTTCCGATAATTGCTTTGAATCGTTCAGCAATTCATTTTCAAAATCGAGAGGCAAAATCACAGCAGCGGCAAACACCGGCCCGGCAAGACAACCGCGCCCGGCCTCATCGCAACCTGCCTCAATAATGTTCTTATTATAAAAAGAATGCAATTTTTTCTTTTTCATTCAGGCATTCAAACATTTTAGCATTTGTGCATTCATTCATTGTAACGTTTTTTCAACACTTATCCAAAGCAGGCGGGCAGTTTCGTCCCAGCTAAATTTATTTTTTTGAATAAATCCTTTTTCAATAAGTGTTTTTCGTAAATCGTCGTCTTCAGAAATTTTTATCATTGCATCGGTGATCTGCTCAATTTTTAATGGATCGGTATATAAAACTGCGTTTCCTCCTACTTCCGGAATTGACGTTGTATTGGAACAAATTACAGGAATTCCGGCGCTCATAGCTTCTACCACAGGAATTCCAAATCCTTCGAAAAAGGGAACAAATGTAAGTGCAAGAGCAGCACCAAAAATATCGTGCAATTCGGCTGTACGAACATGTCCTGTAAAAATTACATCAGCTTTGCTGCGCATGTTTTCATAAGTGTAATAAATATCACCAGTTTTATGCATCTCCCCTCCAACAATAACCAGCTTAACATCATTTCCGTCAACACTTTTAAATGCATCGAATGCTTTAAGCAATCCTACAATATTTTTACGCGGATGTAATGCACCCACAAATAAAAAATATGCTGATCCGTTGGTATATTTCTGCCGAACTTTAACTTTTACCTCCTCTGACAGAGGTTCATAAATTTGGTTTATCCCGTCGTAAACCACATCAATTTTATCGTAATCAACTTTAAAAGATCGGGTGATATCTTCTTTTGAATAAAAAGAAACCGTTGCAATTCGCTTTGCAATTCGTGCAAACTTCGGAAAAAAGTAATTATAATATTTGGCAATTAACCAGGGTAAATCTTCCGGGCGGTGTTTAAAATTAATGTCGTGAATTACTGCCAACTGGGGAACTTTTGTGCGCAATGATAAATATCCATCGGGCGAAAGAAAAATATCGGCTTTGTACTTTCTCAATATCCGGGGAATCTGAAATTCAAACCATAGATAAAACAAAATTGGATGCCGCGCCTGCGGACCAATAACCACCGGAATTATGTTCTCTGAAAAAATATAATCTTTATTATAAGGTCTGTCGAAAATAAAAATAAATTCATGCTCAGGATGGTTTACAGCCATTCTTTTTAGCGTTTCAAGGGTGAACCAGCCAATGCCTTCCAGCCTCCCTTTAATTAGTAAACGTGTATTTACGGCAATCCTCATAATGATTCGGTAAAATAGAAAATATTTTCTGATATCTTTGCGCCAAAGTTAACGTTAATGAAGACTTTCATAAAATTTATTCTCCAAAAAATGCTGGGCATGAAAACCTATTTGTATGTGTTTGCACAGTTTGTTATTATTAAACTTAGATGGGATAAAAAGGAGAAAGACTTTTTTTATTTTATGAAATTAATTCCTGATGGCGGATTGGTTCTTGACTTAGGTGCAAATATTGGAGTTACCAGTTATCATCTTTCCAAAAAATTACCCTTAAGTACCATCTTCTCATTTGAACCGCTGGAACTAAATATGAACACGCTAAAGAGAATAAAAAAGAAATATAATCTGACGAATTTACAGGAATATTTGATTGCTGTTGGAGAAAAAAACGGAGTTTTGGAAATGGTAATGCCAATAATAAACAATGTTCCGATGCATGGATTAAGTTATGTAATTCATGATGAAAATACAAAAAACAATGAAGGGTTAAAATACCAGGTTCCTGTTATCTGTCTTGATGGTTTTGGGCCAATAAAAACTGCTGAGAAAAATGTTACAGCTATGAAAATAGACGTTGAAAATTTTGAGTATTTTGTATTGAAGGGTGGAGAAAAGTTGATAAAAAAAGATCACCCTATCATCTATTGTGAACTTTGGGATAACAACAACCGAAAAAAAAGTTTTGAGCTACTAAATAACCTTGGCTATTCGGCGTTAGTATTACATAAAAATAAATTAGTGCCATTTGAACAAGCTACCATTGAAAAACACAATTTCTTCTTTATTGCTGATGATGTAACTAATTGAAACGGAAATTTTGAAACGGAAATTTGTTACTAACCTAATATTACTTATATCCCTCAATCTGCTAATTAAGCCATTCTGGATTTTTGGGATTGACCGAACAGTACAAAACCTTTTAGGAGACGAGAGTTTCGGCTTATATTTCTCGTTGCTTAGTTTTTCATTATTATTAAATATCCTACTGGATGTAGGGATTACGAATTACAACAACCGTAATATCGCCCAACACAATTTCTTGCTACCAAAACATTTGTCGAATATTATAGGTGTTAAACTTATTCTTGCAGTGGTTTATGCTATTTTTTGTCTGATTGTAGCTGCCGTAATAGGATACAACCACATTCAGATACACTTGTTGTTTTTCCTCATTTTCAATCAATTCCTGATCTCATTTATTCTTTATCTTCGTTCAAATATCAGTGGGTTACACTTTTTCCGTATCGACAGCTTTCTTTCTGTTCTCGACCGGAGTATCATGATTGTAATTTGCAGTTTCTTGCTTTTCAATCCTTTAACAAGAAACCTTTTCACTATTGAGTGGTATGTTTATTCACAATCATTAGCATACATTCTCACCGCGTTAGTCACATTTCTTATTGTTCTGAAAAAATCGGGGAAGATCAAAATTCGTTTCAACATCAAGTTTGCCCTGGTATTTTTGCGAAAATCTTATCCTTATGCGTTACTCATTTTGTTAATGTCGTTTTATAACCGTATCGATTCAGTTATGTTGGAACGTCTTCTGCCTGATCCTTTGGGAAAAGAACAAGCCGGGATTTATGCACAGGCATTCCGGTTACTTGATGCCGTAGCAATGTTTGGCGTTTTGATGGCAGGAATGCTGTTACCTATATTTTCAAAAATGATCAAACAAAAAGATCACATTGGAGAGATGGTAAAACTATCGTTTAACTTGTTGATCGTTCCTGCATTGATTATTGCCGTTTCCAGTATTTATTACAACCACGAGATCATGTCCACTTTGTATAAGTCAAATACGGCGCACTCCTCTGAAATACTGGGAATATTGATGACCGGTTTTATCGGCATCGCAATCAACCTATATTTTCGGAACGCTGTTAACGGCAAACGGAAGCATAAAAGAACTCAACATTATGGCAACGGCCGGCATGATTTTGAATGTTATGCTTAACCTGGTACTTATTCCGCGTTTTCTTGCTTTTGGCTCAGCTTACGCAAGTCTTGCAACACAATTCTTCACCGCTTTTACACAGGTTATTATCGCGGTCAGGATTTTTAAATTAAAGCCTGACTTTCGCTTTATCTTTTTGCTAATCGTGTATTGCGGGGCTATCCTGATCTTAGCTACAGTTTCAAAAATCTTTACCAACTGGTTTTTTGGATATCTCTTTTTGATTTTCACATCATTATTCAGCGCTTTCATCATTAAGTTGATAAATTTTAGAGACCTCGTACTCATTATTAAAAACGAATAATTATGCGCAATCCTACCATTCATGAACTTCGTGAATCGGGTGCTTATGAGCTGATTGGCCGACTTCATCATGATGAAATCAAAGAATTTGTTTTACAACAATTATCTGAGGGTGGAAAGCTGGTATTTTCGTATATGATTTATCAGTTTCTGATGATTCTTCTTGGATTGTTCTTTTTTACCCGTTCAATTGTAAAAGCTTTTAACGGCATTTCTGAACCACTGTATTTTTCAATGGGTGCATTGGTATTTTGTTTTTCATTACTAATTATAATTCATGAATTGTTACATGCCTTCGCATTAAAACTTACCGGCGCTATAAAGATCAATTTTGGGGGATATTTAAGAAAATTTATTTTTTATGCCGAGGCCGATCAGCATGTATTGAATCGAAAACAGTTTGCTTTTGTTGCACTAACACCATTAATTGTGGTTAAGATAATTTCACTTGCGGGAGTCATTTTATATTTAGCTAATCCGGCAGCTTATTTCTTCATATTTGTAATGAGCGCCCACAGTTTGTTTTGTGCCGGAGACATTGGTTTGCTTACCTTATTTCACCGTAACAGGAAAACAGACATTTTCACTTTTGATGTAAAAAATGAAAAGACAAGTTATTATTATCAGAAAATCCTTTAACTTTCAAAATTCTAAAGTGAAAATGGTTTGTACTCCCGGCGCTGAAAATACTTTTAAACTTCCACCGTGTAACAACATGATTTGCCTCGAAAGGCTCAACCCAATTCCGGAACCCGATTCTTTTGTGGTGTAAAACGGTACAAATATTTTATCCATTACATCTTCAGGAATCCCAGGACCATTATCTGAAACAGCAATTTGCACCCTACTATATTCATTTATTTCGCCGGCTAATATTATTTTACCGTTTTCACTATTTTTTAATGCTTCTATTGAATTTTTAACCAGATTGATTAACACCTGTGAAATTTGTTTCTTATCTGCTGATATTTCCAGATTCCCGGGAATTACTTCTGCTTTAATCTGAATATTTTCGTCAGACGAATCAATCCCAATAAGTGTAATTGTATTATCTAAAAGCTGTTTCAAACTTATTGTTTTTTTCTCCGGTGGAGGAATTCTTGTAAGTTTTCTATATGTTTCAACAAAACCAATTAAGCCGATTCCCCTTTCATTAATTACTTCCAATCCTTTTACTGTATTCCCAATGACTTTTTCAGAAGGCAAATCCCCATCAAGATTTTTGAAGTACCCCAAAATAGTTTGAGACAGTGAAGTTATAGGAGCGACGGTATTCATAATCTCATGCGTTAATACTCTGATCAGTTTTATCCAACTCTCCAATTCCTTGGTATCCATTTCATTTTTAATATCCTGCATGGTTACCAGTTGAAGATTATCCGTTGCTGTTTTAAACAATGTAGATTTTAATGATAACTGAACCAAACCTTCTTTTCCGTTAAAGCTTACCAGCCTGTTATCTCCGGGCTGAAGTTCCTTCAACGTGGAAAAAAGCTTTTTATCAATTCTAATTATTTGGTTAATATGAGTTAAATGTTCGTGTTTTAATAAATTTCTTGCCGACGAATTGGATAAAAAAATCGTGCCTCTCTCATTGTAAGTAATAATTCCTATAGAAACATGTTCAAGTATGGTTTTAAAATATTGCTCTTGTTCCTGTAGTTCAAACTTTATTTTTTTTATCAAATCGTTAACCTTATTTAAACTGGCATTCAACTCATTAAGTGCTCTGTTCCCCGTTTTTTCCGGGAAGTTCAGGGTTGAATCATCGTTTCTTATTGCATCGAAAAAGAAAGCAATTTTTCTATTGGTGCGATTTAAATAGTTAATTAATTCTGCAATTTGAATCAGAAAAATCAGAAAAAAGAAAATCCCGATAAAATAATTTGTACTACTAAAAAACATCCAGCCCATGCCTAAAGCATTAATGGCCAAAAACCATACTCTCGTAACAATATTCAGATAGAAATTTCTGCTGGCCATTCGCTTTTAAAGGTTATATTTTTTCATTTTGTTGTAAAGTGTTTGCCGCGTTATTCCCAATTGATCAGCAGCAGCCGACAGATTTTGTCCGCTTTTCTGAAGATTCTTAGCAATCATTTTCATTTCCATTTCCTCAATTGTTCCTTCAAAAATAGTGTCCATACCGGGCATTGAAGGTTTAAAAAAGAAATCATCGGGAGCTAATTCCCCTTTATCACAAAGAATGACAGCTTTTTCAATGGTGTGCTGCAATTCCCGAACATTTCCCGGCCATTGGTAACCAATGAGTTTTTCCAACCCCGCCCGGGTTATTTCAATATTTGGCTTGCGGTATTTATTTCCGTAAATTCTTAAAAAATAATTAGCTATTGCAATAATGTCATCCTTGCGTTCATGCAGAGGAGGAATTTCAATATGAATCGTGTTAATCCGGTAAAGCAAATCTTCCCTGAACAAACCTTCAATAACTAATTTATCGAGATTTCGGTTGGTGGCGCAAATTAATCGAACATTGACCGGTATTGCTTTGTTTGAACCAATTGGCGTAACTACCCTATTTTGTAAGGCTGATAAAAGTTTAGGCTGCATATGCAGCGGAAGATTTCCTATTTCATCCAGAAAAAGTGTGCCTCCACTGGCATTTTCTATTTTTCCGGTTCGGTCTTCATGGGCATCAGTAAATGAGCCTTTTTTATGACCAAAAAGTTCGCTCTCGAAAAGCGTTTCGCTAATTGCGCCCATATCAACGGTAACCAGGATTTCATCCGCCCTTTTGGATAAACGGTGCAATTCTCGGGCTATCAATTCTTTGCCTGTACCGTTATCTCCTGTTATTAAAACATTGGCATCGGTGGCAGCAACCTTCTTTATCAACTCCAAAATGCGCAGCATTTGCGGAGATTGTGCTATAATAAAATGTTTATCCTTGTTTATTTCGCTTTTTAGCGCATTCTCTTTTTGTCTTAACTTTTTAATCTCCTTTTTTGATTGCTGAAGTTTGAAAACATTTCTAAGAGTTGCCTTCAGCTTTTCATTGTCCCATGGTTTTAACACAAAATCGGTAGCCCCCTGCTTCAAAGCCTTCACTGCCAGTTCCACATCACCGTAAGCAGTAAACAACACCACTTCAAGTTCCGGTTTAATTTCTTTTATTCTTGAAAGCCAGTAAAGTCCCTCATTCCCTGTATTAACGCCCGCAGAGAAATTCATATCAAGCAGAATCAAATCAAATTCAATTGATTCAACAAGTGACGGTAGCTGGTTCGGATTTGCAATAGTTACTACCTCTTCAAAATCATCCTGAAGCAATATTTCAACAGCACTTAAAATACTTTTATTGTCGTCAACAACCAGAATTTTGCCTTTTTCCATAATTAACAGGTCTTAGCTTTTAACAACGGTTCTTTTGAATATCAAATCAAATTTGATGCTAAAGTTTTTGATAAAAATACTTAATGCACATAAAATATTATATAACAACGCATTGAGCATAAAATCAAAGATACATTTAACACCTTTCAATTCAAATAATGTGTCAAATAATTTTACACATTTTGTCTATTTTTTTTACACCTTGCTTTTATTTTTAATTTCAATCATAGGTTAAATATTTATCTATCAAAACAATACAAAACATGGCATTTTTTTGGCATAGTATAGCAGAAATACAAAAAATATGACTTTCAAAAATATTTTTCTTATTCTACTATTTTTATTGTTTGTCGGAATCGAAACAATTGAGGCACAGAAACAATGGACTTTGGACGAATGTATTGAGTATGCACTTGAGAATAATCTCGATCTCGAATCTCAGAAAATCAGCAACGAAAGTTTAAAAGAAGATTTTAATCAATCAAAGCGGAATTTACTCCCCGGAATTAGTGCGAACACTAATTATGGAATTAGTTTTGGTAAATCTGTTGACCCGAATACCAACGATGTAATTTTCAACAGTTTTGCTTCGAATACTTATTCTTTAAACAGTAGTATTTCGCTCTTTCAGGGTTTTATAAAAGCGAACCGGATTGCCTATAACCGTTTTGTTTACCTTGCCGGAATTGAAAATGAAAAAAACCTGCAAGTGGAAATTGGGTTCACGGTAATGGACGCCTTTCATAACACTTTATATTATAAAGGACTGCTTGATATTGTAAAAGACCAAAAAGAACTTTCGCAACTAAATCTTGAAAAAATAAAGAAACAGGCCGAAGTCGGACTAAGTGCCAAAACTGATTTATTGGAGATTGAAGCCCGACTTGCAGATGAAGAAGCACAGGTGATCAGAACAGAAAATAGTTTAAATGCCTCACTGCTTGGATTGAAAAGAGCGATGAACTTTCCGGTAAACGAAGAACTTGAATTAAAAGAAATCAGCGATTCCGATTTAATTCAACAACCTGTTTTTGAAAATTCTGATAGTGTTTTAAACTTAGCTATGAAATACCTGCCTTCAGTTAAAGCAAGAATGCTTCAGCTTAATGCAGTTGAAAAATTATTATCAATTTCAAAAGGTTCACTTTATCCGTCGATGAGTTTAAATGGTGGTTATTACACGGGCTATTACGAAACGACAAAGGATCAGTTTGGGAATCCAATTTCGTTCAAAGATCAGTTTAAAAATAATGCCCGTCAATCCGTAAGTCTTTCTCTTTCTATTCCAATTTTCAGTCAATGGGGTACGAGGTCTCAGGTAAAACAATCCCGACTTCGTCTTGAAAAAGAAAAGACGGACCTTGAAAACTTCAAAAACCAATTGTATTACGAAATTGAATCCTATTGTCAGGATCTTTCCTCCGTATCAGCAGAATATCTGCAAGCAATAAAACAGGCCGAATCCAATGAGTTGGCGTTCGAAATTGCTCAAAAGAAAAAGGAACAGGGAATGTTTAATATTATCGATTTATATACCAGTAAAAATCTTCTTTCCAACGCACAAAGCGAATTATTAAGAACAAAACTTTTGTATCTCTTAAAAAAGAAGACACTGGACTTTTATATGGGAAAACCAATTTTTCAAACAGAAACAGTTAAATAATTTGTAAATATGGGAATGGACAGAAAAATAGAGAAGAAAAAAGGCATCAGGCCAAAACACATCATTTATGGTGTAGCAGGTATTGCATTGGCGCTTCTTCTCTTTAAAATTGTTAAAGACTCGAATGTAACTTCGTTAAAAGTAGATAAAGACAAGCTTACCATCGAGGAAGTTAAATACGGTGATTTCGACGACTTTATCCGCACCAACGGAACAGTGGAGCCAATTACTACCATTTTCCTCGATGCAGAAGAAGGCGGACAGGTAAAAAAACGGTTGATTGAAGAAGGATCAGACATGAAAAAAGGAGATACAATATTGATTCTTGAAAACCGGCAGTTGTACCAGGAAATTATGAACAGCGAATCGAACCTGGCACAAAAACAAAACATGCTCCGCCAAACGCGTATAAATTTTGAAACAACGCAGATCGAATCAGAAAGGTCATTATTGAATTCAGAGTTTGCCATTATAAAAAAGAAAAGGAATTTTGAACAGCAAAAAGCATTGTTTGAGGAAGAGCTCGTTCCGAAGGAAAATTATCTGGAGGCAAAAGAAGATTACGAACTTGCTGTTCAAATGCAGGAAATAAACAAAAGAAAAGCCAAAAACGATTCTATGATCCGGGCATCTGAAATGGTGCAGCTTGAACAGGATCTTGATAAAATGCAAAAAACACTTGACCTCGTTTATGAACGCCTGGACAACCTGAATGTAAAATCCCCGGTTGACGGACAATTAGGGATGCTTGATGCCGAAGTTGGGCAAAGTATTGGCAGAGGTACGCGGATTGGACAAATCAACGTTTTAACCGATTTCAAAATTGAAGCGCTTATCGACGAACATTATATTGATAGAGTCAGACCAGGTTTAAGTGCAACATTTGAGCGACAAAACAGTCTTTTTAATTTAAGGGTTAAAAAAGTTTATCCTGAAGTTCGGAATTCTCAATTTCAAATCGACCTGGTGTTTACAGATGAGCGGCCGGATAATATTCGTACCGGACAAACGTATTATATCAACCTACAACTTGGACAGCCAAAAAAATCGTTGCTTATCGGATTGGGAGCATTCTTTAACAGCACCGGCGGCCAGTGGATTTATGTTGTCGATCCTTCAGGCGATTTTGCCACAAAACGAAATATAAGTATCGGGCAGAAAAACCCAAAATACTACGAAGTTCTGAGTGGTTTGGAAGCAGGGGAAAAAGTAATAACTTCAGGATATGATTTATTCGGGGATAACGATAAACTGATTCTAAAGTAAATTATATTTATAAAAATGTTACTTAATGCAAACTTCTTGCGTCTTATAGCAAAAGCATCATAATAACTTAATTATAATAATAATGATAAAGACAGAAAAACTAACAAAAATCTTCCGGACAGAGGAAGTTGAAACATTTGCTCTGAACGAAGTATCGATTCATGTAAAATCTGGTGAATTTGTTGCCATTATGGGACCATCGGGTTGTGGTAAATCAACGTTACTTAACATTATCGGGTTACTTGATAATCCAAGTAAAGGCGAATATTATTTTGATGGTATTGAAGTTGGTAGTTTCAAAGAACGCCAACGCACACAAATGCGAAAAGGAAACATTGGTTTTGTTTTTCAGAGTTTTAACCTCATCGATGAACTTACGGTTTATGAAAATGTGGAACTTCCTTTAATCTATCTTAAAAAGAAAGTCAGCGAAAGAAAAGAAATGGTGGGCGCAGTTTTGGAACGCATGAAAATCGGACACCGTGCAAAACACTTTCCGCAACAACTTTCCGGTGGTCAGCAACAACGTGTTGCAATTGGCCGTGCAGTAGTTGCCAATCCAAAACTAATCCTTGCGGATGAGCCGACCGGTAACCTCGATTCTAAAAACGGTCTTGAAGTAATGAACCTTTTAACAGAATTAAATAAAGAAGGAACTACCATTATTATGGTAACGCACTCGATGCACGACGCAGGTTTTGCGCACCGCATAATTAACCTGTTCGATGGTGAAGTACTTACTGAAAACGTAAACGAAAGGATGGCTGAAATACTTTAATAACTGCCGATCTCTTAGTCAGTCCCGCAAGGATTGAAATGCCTTAAAGCAATGAAAACAAAAAACGTGATTTTAAACAATGTTCAAAAAAATAATCAACCTAAGCCGCGCTGTATGGAAAAATAAATCTTCACTCGCTACAAATATTATTGGCCTGTCTATTGGTTTGGCGACAACCATTCTTTTGGTGGTATTCATTCTCCATGAATGGAGTTACGACCGGTATTTTTCTAGAGCCGATGATATTTATCGTTTAAATTCAATCTGGATCGACGAAGGAAACTCGTCTTTTATGCCCATAAATCTTCGGCAGGCATTTACTGAAATCCCGGAAAATGTTTCAGGTATCGAATCATGCGTGCAAATTTATCGCGGTAATAATGTGGAACTGCGGGTTGATAATTCACGGTTTACTCAAAATAAACTATTATATGTTGATTCAACATTTTTCAACATTTTTGATTTAAGTCTGGTAGAAGGAAGAACAAAAGGTGCACTTACCAACCCCGGTACCGTTGTTTTAACAAAAAAACTTGCTGAAAAACTTTTTGGGAATACACAGGTAATTGGAAAGGTAATTATAATTGGAGAGAAAAATTATTCTGTTTCAGCAGTTGTTGAAGATGTTCCTGTTAACACCCATTTTAGCTTCGATTTGCTGTTACCGATGTCATCGCTGGATTATTTATCGCAATTGGGCGGACTTGAATTTTTCACCTACTATCTCATCAATAAAAATGCGGATAGCGAAACGGTTACAGCAGAAATCTGCAATGCAAACACCCAAATGCTGAAAAACAAGTTCAAAAGTTTTAATTATAACTTTTCATCCGAAATTGAACCGTTAAAACGTTTGCACCTCTATTCAAAATCATCTTACGACCTCGGCAGACAAGGTAGTGTGAATACGGTTATAATTGTTGGCATAATTGCCTTTTTGGTCATGTTTCTCGCGCTAACAAATTTCGTGAACCTGTTTATTATTGAAGGTGAACAAAGGGCGAAGGAAATTGGCGTTCGCAAAGTGAATGGTGCCGGAAAAGCAAATCTTATTGCGCAGTTTTTTGGCGAAACATCTTTTATAGTTGGAATTGCTTTCATTTTAGGAACGGTTTTGGCTGTTTTATTACTGCCCTGGTTTGGCCAACTCATGCAACGACAATTCTCAATGCACCTTTTTGAATCTCCGATTCTTATTCTTAGTTGGATTACTGTATTAATAATCACTATTGTTTTGGCGGGCAGTTATCCATCGTTGTATTTGAGTAGATTTAATCCTTCAACCATTTTGAAATCGCAACCGGGCAAGCGAAACCGTAAGAAATATGTTATGAATCTCGCCGGCGGAGTACAACTGGTTATCACCTTGTTTTTAATTACATTTTTGTTTGGAATTAATAAGCAAACCAACTACCTGAAAAACCTTTCGCCAGGTTTTAATCCCAATGGTCTGGTAAATATTTTTAACCTGAATGACAACATAAAACAACATTACCCTTCCATTCGCGACCAACTATTAAGGATGCCTGAAATAAAAGGAGTTGCAGCATCGTCGCACACTGTTGGAGGCGGAACCAGCGGGCAGGGAATCAGGTTAATTGAAGCTCCTGCTGAAAATGTGATGTCGATAAATGAATACCGAATCCAGCCGGGATTATGCCAACTTTTGGAGCTTAACCTGAAAGAAGGCCGGTTTTTTGATCCTGAACGTGCGGCCGATAAAAACGGTGTAATTTTAAATGAAGCAGCCGTTCATGCACTCGGACTGTCATCAGCAGTTGGCCGGCAGGTTGTTATGTTCAAAGAACCAATGGAAATAATAGGTGTCGTAAAAGATTTCAGGTATCAATCGGCAGCAAAAATCATTCAGCCGTTGGTTATGACAGCCTATTCTGACGATATGTGGAACATCATGGTTCGCATGGATGAACATGCCGATTATCAGGGCACATTAAATAAAATACAAGCCGTTTTTCGGTCTTTTGATGACGGTTATGTTATTAGCTCAGGTAAAACAGCAGATATTTACAGGAATTATTATGTTGATGAAGATAGGCTCAGTCAGCTAACCCGGATGGGAACGGCGCTGGCTGTTGTAATTGTAATGATGGGCATTTTTATGCTGGTTTCTCAAAGTATTGCCCGCCGCACCAAAGAAATTGGAGTTCGTAAAGTACTTGGCGGTTCAACCTTTAAAATGCTGGCGCTTATTTATTCCAATTCACTGAGATGGACTTTGACTGCTGCAGTAATTGCCATTCCTCTAAGCTTTTTTGTACTTCAAAACTGGCTGAAAAGTTATGCTGTAAAAGTAGATTTAGGTTGGTGGTTATTTGCCGAAGGAATTTTAATCATCCTGGTTTTGGAGACATTAATAACGTTTGTCCAAACCTGGCGGGCAGCATCCCGGAATCCGGTCGAATCACTTCGATATGAATGAGATAAAAATAAAAAGCGTCAACCTTAAAAAGTAACAAATATGTTTGGGACACAATTTAAACTAATGTTTCGCAATTTCAGGAAAAACAAACTTCATTCAGCAATAAATATTTTTGGCCTGGCAATCGCGATAACTCTTGTACTTTTGCTGTCTTCTTATGTTTCCAATGAAATCTCGGTAGATACGTTTCATGTAAATAAAAACAGATTATACCGTGTGCATGGTGACAAAATTGAAACATTTGCACCTCCATTTGGACAATATATTGTGGATAATTTCCCCGAAGTCGAAAGTTATACCAGGACTTATTCGCTTAGTGGAACCATAAGTTACAAAGATAAAAAATTTGATAGCGGTAATTGTTTGTTGGCGGATTCGGCTTTTTTTACCATGTTCTCATTCCCTTTAGTGATTGGCGAACCCGGAGAAGTTTTATCTGCAAATGAGTATGCAGTATTATCGGAAAGTTTTGCTAAAACGATTTTCGGTGATCAAAACCCAATGGGAGAAAGTTTTGAATTTAGCGGGAATAATTTTATTGTTACAGGAATTTTCCGGGACTTTAAAGACAATACACATTTTGTTAAGCCAAATATAATTGTCAATTTTTCGATGTTGCCTAAAATATGGGGAATGACGGATGAGAATGCCGCCAAGAATTTTTTACAAAATTATGGGAACAGTTCTTTTGGGCTTTATGTAATGGCACACAAAAACAGCGATATAAAAACGCGGGAAGCTGAGCTGCTTGAAAAGGCTAAAGAATTTTACTGGATTTTTCAAAACGACAGAAACAGTAAAATCTCTTTTACGCCGATTGAAGATGTCTATTTTAATCTCCCGGCGCTTAGTTATATTGGAACCCGGCAAGGCAATAAAAAATTTCTTAACATTCTTGCAATCATTGCTTTATCTATTGTACTAATTGCAGCAATAAACTACATTAACTTAAGCATTACCCAATCAGTAAAAAGAACCAGAGAGGTAGGAGTAAAAAAAATTATTGGGGCTATGCGTTGGAGTATTGTCAGACAGTTTTTACTGGAATCAACCATTATCAGCTTAATTTCAACTGTAATAGCTATTCTGCTGACCATCGTTTTTTTGTCGAAGTTTAATCAATTGGTAAATACAACTTTTAGCTTTTCCGACATATTTAATAACGGTTTTCTGTTGCGCAGTGTACTGGTAGTTTTTATAATTGGGTTTATTGCAGGTTTAATTCCTTCGCTTATTCTTTCAGGATTCAAATCAATTGAAATTGTAAAAGGAGTTCCGTCGCGGCTAAAGAACAGTTTTAGCCAAAAGGCAATGGTAGTCTTTCAATACACCGTTTCTATTGCGTTGATAGTGGTTGTTGCATTCATTATAAAGCAAAATAACTATATGAAAAATTATGATCTGGGATTTGATAAAGATCATACCTTTTACATAAAAATGAACAGCGAGACGAATAAACAAATAAATACCTTTAGAAATGAATTAATGAAAATTCCAGGGGTGCAGGCCGTTTCTTTTTGCAATGATTTTCCCGGAGGCCCAATAAATAATCAGTCTTTTGTTTATAACGAAAAACCCCAGAGTTTCGATCAGTTCAGGGTTGATACAGCTTTCTTTTCGGCACTGGGAATCCCGTTAAAGAACAGAATTTCTCTTACCGATAATGTTCAGGGAGACTATAAGTTTGCTTTGATTTTAAACCGAACGGCAGTTAATGACCTGGAACTTGATCCTCCTTACAACGAATTTAAATTCAACAATAATGTTGTAAAAGTTAGTGAAGTAGTTGACGATATGAATTTCAGGTCATTATACCAGAAACCACGTCCGACCATGTTTCAAATAACAGATATGAAAGGGTCAACTTATGTATTGGTAAGAGGAACAGGCGGTAATTTAATCTCTATCGTAGATCAGGCAAAAGCAGTTTATAAAGAAATTGCACCATCAGAGCCGTTAACACTAAATTTTATTGATGATGCTTTAAATGCTGCCTACCAAAAGGAAGAACGCACGGCTAAAATAGTTGGTTATTTTGCCATTTTCGCCATACTTATTTCATCGCTCGGAATATTTGCACTGGCAAGCTACACCGCTCAAAACCGCAGAAAAGAGATCGGGGTGCGTAAAGTAAACGGAGCCCATATTACTCAGATTATTAATTTGCTTAATATTAATTTTGTAAAGTGGGTATTTGTAGCATTTATTATTGCTACCCCTGTAGCCTGGTATGCAATAACCAAATGGCTTGAAAACTTTGCTTACAAAACCAATATTACCTGGGTCATATTTGCCCTGGCCGGAGTGCTGGCACTGGGAATTGCATTACTCACCGTCTCATTTCAATCGTGGAAAGCAGCAACAAAAAACCCCGTGGAAAGTTTGCGCTATGAATAGCTTTGAACTGGTCTTGCCTGATGCGAAGGCAGGCGGTGACAGGAAACCCGTTGAAGCACTCAGATATGAGCACCCGCGAAGATTTTTGGTCAACTGAAACGTCAGGATGCAAAATGTTTTAATGTGGGCGGGGAACAGTGCGAATCCCAAAACCCTGTACGTATTAAAATTTCTGAATTGTATTCTAAAATTACAGTGACAAATAATTATACGCTAATGTCAAAATACTTGACAATGTTTTATTCCAGGCAAAAATATAAGTTGCTGTAATACTGTTATTTACAATTAAGGCATTGTAATTGATGGCGGATACGATATCGCCTTCAGGCGCATTAAGAAAATTCGTGATATAAATAACCTAAGAAAAGTGCCATGTTTACTTATTACTTAAAATCAGCATTAAGAAACTTATGGAAAAATAAATCGTTTTCTGTGATTAATATCAGTGGATTCGCATTTGGTATTTCCATCTGTCTTGCAATTGCCCTGTTCCTCATTAAAGAATATTCTTATGACAGATACCATAAAAATGCTCCGCAAATCGTACGCTTAATTAATTCAGAAGATAACACCAGTTCAATCGATTACAGGGTGAAAGATATTTTGCTTCAAAATTATCCGGAAATTAGAAAATGGTTGTTTGGTGCAGATTGTGAACCATCCCATGGCTGTTCAGGTGGAAGGAAAGGCAACTTACGTTGACAATGCAATGTCAGTAGATAATGGCTTTTTCAAGGTTTTTACTGTACCGTTTATTATTGGAAATCAAGATAAACCATTCTCTACCTTAACTTCAGCTGTTATAACGCAAAGTACGGCAACAGCACTTTTTGGAACCGAAAGTCCGTTAGGTAAAGAAATCATGCTTCAAAACCGCATTCCGCTTACTGTGAATGGAGTAATTGAAGATTTCCCGGAAAATTCAAGTATTTCAGCAGCAATCATAGTGAACGCCGAAAATGAAAGTTTCAAATTTTCCCGCTGGATTGGCAACAGCAACGATTTAAGCACGTATCGCTGGCCATTCCGGATTTATTTGCAGTTAAATAAAAATACAACTCCCGAAAATCTGGCTGCAAAAATTAACAACAACGCAAAAATTCTTTCGCCTTATCTTAGTAAAACTGATTTTCTTCCCCTAAAAGATATGTATTTACATGATTCAACGGTAGGAAGCGCAACTAAAAAGGGAAATATCGGGTTAATGCGATTGCTTGGTGTAATTGCCATCATTATTCTCACATTGGCCATAATCAACTATGTTAATTTAACCATTGCACAACAAAACAAAAGAAATAAAGATACCGGGGTAAAAAAGGCAATTGGAGCATTCCGCCAAAATATTCTTTTGCATTTTATTTCTGAATCGGTAATTGTTTCGGTTTTTGCATTTTTCCTTGCCATCATCTTCTTATGGATTTTATTACCGTTTTATCATTCAATATTTAATACTACGATCAATTTTAACCTGCTTTTTAAATTCCCCTACATTTTTATATTACTGTTTTCTGCGCTGTTAATCGGGATTATTAGCGGTAGCGGGCCCGCCATATTATTATCAGGTATTAAACCTGTCAAAATTCTAAGCGGTTCGGCCAGTACATTAAAAAATAAATCCTTGTTCCGGAATTCATTAACCATTTTTCAATTTTCAATTTCAATCGTTCTCATCTTTTGTGTTATGATTGTCGGTCGACAAATCAGCTACGTAAAACACACTAATCCGGGATTCACAGAAGATCAGCTCCTCCGGGTTGATGTTCCTGACGTTCAGAACAATGATATTCAAAAAGCTATGCTTCTTTTGGATGAGTTGAGGAAGTCGCCACAGATAAAAAGCTTATCTGTCTCAAGTGGAGTTCCCGGGCAAATCAATATGTGGATGGGATCAAACATGGAAAATAACGACAAAAATATGAGCGTTCCATGCCTGATTGTTGATACTGCATTTATTAAAACTTTTGGTCTGAAAATTATAAAGGGCCGGGATTTGCAACCCGGTGACAATGGCAAAGTATGTTATTTCAACGAGTCAGCATATAACCATTTTGGATTTGACAATCTTGAAAACAAACGATTTAATAATGGAAGTAGAGATGGATATCAAATTACCGGTGTAGTCAAAGATTTTCATTACAGTTCAATGCGCGAGGCAATCGGACCGCTTTGTATTATGGTGACCTCTAATATGCAGCCTTCGGCAATTAATATAAAACTCGAGGGTAATAATGTGGCACAGGGCATGGATTTTATTCGGAAAACCTGGCAGAATTTATTACCTGGCTATCCTTTAAAATACCAGTTTTACGATCAGTGGTTTGACTCCATGTACCGCTCGGAAGAACGATTTGCCAAAACCATTGGGTTTTTCGCCATTATTGCCATTGTAATTTCATGCATCGGAATTTTAGGACTTGCCATTTTTTCTTCTGAAAGAAGAATTAAGGAAATCGGCATCCGAAAAGTAAACGGCGCCAAAGTTTCTGAAATTCTTTCAATGCTCAATAAAGACTTTGTAAAGTGGGTAGTAATAGCTTTTGTTATGGCTACTCCAATTGCCTGGTACGCCATGAATAAATGGCTTGAAAGTTTTGCCTACAAAACCACTTTAAGTTGGTGGATATTTGCCTTGGCTGGCTTGCTGGCATTGGGGATTGCATTGCTGACAGTAAGTTGGCAAAGCTGGCGGGCGGCTACGCGGAATCCGGTTGAGGCACTCAGATATGAATAAAAAATTCAACTGAAAATGAAAAACCTAAAAATCATAATCCGAAGTTTGTTGAGGCACAAGTTATTTACTGTGCTCAATCTTTTGGGGCTAACAATTGGCTTAGCTTGTGTTTTTATCATAATGGCATGGATTTACAACGAAACAGGCTACGACAAGTTTAATGCGAACTATGCCGATATCTACCAGATTAATTTCAAGAATCAAAAAGGGGAAATGTCGATGGCGGGAACTCCTAATCCATTGGCGCCCATAATTGAAGATAAAATTGCAAATGTAAAGTCGGCTGTGCGGTTAAGAAATGCCCCTGGATTTGCCTTCAAATACAAGGAAAATATGTATTTCGAAGAAAACGGAATCACCGCAGACCCGCAACTATTCCGGATGTTTAGTTTTCAGACTTTATATGGCGATCCCGTTAAAGCATTAGATCAGACTAATGGAATCGTCATCACAGAATCGTTTGCCAAACGTTATTTTGGAGATGAAGATGCATTGGGGAAAGAAATTCAAATTGAGGGAAATGAATTTATAACTGTTCGGGCAGTGATTAAAAATTTACCAGCACAATCTCACATTCAGTTCGATTATGTTTTACCACAAAAGATGCTGGAACAATACCATTTCTGCGGATTGGAATGGGGAGATCCCAATTTCCGTACTTATGTTTTGTTAACTCCGGGGAGTGATCCGCTAAATGCTGAACAAGAAATTACAAGTGTTGCAAAGTCAAACGGAATGCCACAACTGCAATCGGGTGAAGTTTCTGCATATCTTAGACCATTGGGAGACATTTATCTCGACTACTCGGTTAACAACCGCTTGGGAAAAACTGGTGATTATCGTTATTTATACATTTTTGGTTCGGTTGCTTTGCTAATTTTGGTCCTCGCCTGCATCAACTTTATCAATCTTACCGTTTCGATGTTTGCAAAGCGTCAAAAGGATACATCAGTTGCAAAAGTTTGCGGAGCAAGCCGTAAATCAATTTTTTTGAAAAATATTACTGAAAACGTTGTACTGGTAATTTTCTCTTTCATTTTATCATTAACTGTTATTGGGGTCATCCGCCAGCCGTTTCAATTGATGGTGGGAAAAGCTTTTGGGGAACATATTTTTAGCGCAGATTTTACGGGCATTGTTGCGTTGATCTTGCTTTTCACGCTGATACTTTGTACGGTGTATCCCGCGGTTCTGTTTTCAGGTGCTAAGGCTATTGAACTGATGAATCGATACAACAAACGTAAGTCAGGCATTTTGAAAAGCATGGTGGTTTTTCAGAATGTTATCGCTGTTCTGCTTATCATAGCCACCATTGGTGTAAATAAACAGATGCAGTACATCAACCACAAAAAACTTGGATTTGAAACCGATCAAATTGCATATACTTACTTAAGAGGTAAAATAAATCAGAAAATTTCGGTGGTCAGGCATTTGTTAACTGAGAACCCAAATATCTCTGAAATTAGCTTAAAAGACTGTCCCCCTTTTGAGCAGGTTAACGGAACTGTTGGTATTTCATGGAAACTAAACGGAGAATGGCAAAACCAAAATACTCTGCATCCTGTGGGCATGGAAACTACACGCATTGATGACCATTACCTGGACATGATGAATGTTGAGTTTGTTGCCGGTCGCAATTTTTCTGAAGAAATTTCTGGTGATAAACAAAATTACATTGTAAACGAGGAAGCTGTACGCTTAATGGGATTGGAGAATCCTGTTGGTACCGAATTCTCGCTATACGGAAACAAGGGGGAAATTGTAGGTGTGATTAAAGACACCTATTTTAAATCACTCCATCAAAAAGTCAATCCACAGGTATTTCATTTGTATAACAACGAAGCGGAAGAATCATATTTCAGTTCTCTGTTTTTCAGAATAAATGGGGATATTCCGGCAACAATCGATTATATTAAAAATATTTGGGCCGAAAATAATCCGGGGATACCATTCGAGTACCACTTTCTTAATCAGGACTATGAAGAATTGTACAAAAAGGATAATCAAATTGCCGGTATTCTGAACTTCTTTACGATGTTGGCTGTGTTTATTGCCTGTTTGGGCCTTTTCGGACAAGCTGCAATTTCGAGTGAAAATAAGATTAAAGAAATTGGCATCCGAAAAGTAAATGGTGCCAAAGTATCCGAAATACTTGCTATGCTAAATAAAGACTTTGTAAAATGGGTAGTGATTGCCTTTGTCATAGCCACTCCCATTGCGTACTACGCCATGAATAAATGGCTTGAAAGTTTTGCATATAAAACCAGCCTTAAGTTGGTGGATTTTTGTGTTGTCTGGTTTGCTGGCGCTGGGAATTGCCTTGTTAACCGTTAGTTGGCAAAGCTGGCGGGCGGCTACGAGGAATCCGGTTGAGGCGTTAAGATACGAGTAACGGAATTAATTAATTTATAATAATCGATCATGGTAATAAAAACTATAAAAATAACCTTTCGCGATTTTAAAAGGAATAAGCTGTTTTCATTTATTAAAGTCGGTGGTTTTGCCATTGGTATTGCCGTATGTTTTCTTATTGCCCTGTATATCAGGTATGAGCTTAGCTATGATAAAAATTATGAAAATGGTGACCGGATATTCAGGGTGGTCCAGGTACAAAACATCAACGGGAAAATAATACCAAGTACTGTCCTCCAGGCTCCATTGGCAGAAACAATGAAGAATGAATTTCCTGAAATAGAAGATGCCGGCAGGATCATGTATTTTGGCGCAGGTAAAAACCGGATACGCCGAAGCGATCGCAACGACTATTTCAATGAGTCGGGATTTGCATTCGTTGACCAAAGCATTCTCGACATTTTCAACTTTCCCGTCGTTGAAGGTGAACTTGCTCATGCCCTTGATAAGGTAAATACAGTGGTTATTTCAAAGCGGGTTGCTGATAAATTCTTTCCGGGGGAAGATCCTTTGGGAAAATCTTTCATCGTAAATAACGATGTAAAGAACCCAATCACCGTAACCGCAGTTATCGATGACTTTCCGGAAAATTCACACATGAAATTTAATTTCCTGATGGATTTAACCTTTAGCAAGGTTGCACAGCAGAACTGGAATTTTAGTAGTTTTCATAATTATGTATTATTGAAACCGGGCACAAACATTGCTTTGCTTGAAGACAAACTTAAAACCATTGTTACAAAGTATATCATTCCTTACGACAAAAAACAAAACCAGTTTTTTTACGACAGGACAAAAGATTATTACGAATTACAACCTGTAAAAGATATCCATTTAAAGTCCGCGCATATTTTTCAGAATGCAAGTTTCGATTATGCAGATGTAGGAGATGCCAGAATTGTCTGGGCATTGGGAATCAGTGCACTTTTTATTTTGCTTTTGGCATGCATTAATTTTATTAACCTATCCACGGCAAAATTCACAGGCAGGGCTAAAGAAATCGGGTTGAAAAAAACAATTGGAGCCGGAAGAGGTGTTTTAATCAGGCAGCTATTTGGCGAGTCGATGATTTACAGTGCCTTTTCTATCATCATTGCACTTGGATTAACTGTTTTATTGCTGCCATATTTTAATCTTCTGTCGGGAAAATCGTTAACTATACCGTGGAATGAATGGTGGCTCATGCCTATATTGATTTCAGTAACAGTTATTATCGGTAGTCTTGCCGGTATTTACCCAGCGCTTTATATTACCTCTTTTAATACGGTTAAAATATTAAAAGGCCCTGTTTTGGAAAAAAGGAAAAATGTCAGTTTGCGGGGTGGAATGGTTGTCTTTCAGTTTGCTGCATCTTTGATTTTAATAGTGTGTACCCTTGCCATATTTAAACAAATGAATTTCATATTAAGTAAGGATTTAGGTTTTAGCAAAGAACAAGTTATTGTGTTAAGAGGCGGCAATATACCGAGCAATAAAATTTCTCCTTTTAAAGAGGAGTTAAAATCAGTTGCAGGGGTTCAGAGTGTGTCTGCAAGTGCGTATTTACCTGTCGAAAATTCAATGCGTAACGGTAACCCTTTTTACAAAGAAGGGAGGGAAGGTATTGATCCCGGTGTTACTTGTCAGAACTGGATTGTTGACCCCGATTATATTGAAACAATGGGATTGCATATTACAGAAGGACGAAATTTTTCAGAAAACGCAGGTTCTGACCTGAAAGCTGCAATTATAAACCAGGAAATGGCAAGGCAACTCAATCTGGATAATCCTGTTGGCCAGCGGATAACCGGAGGAGGAGACTCACTAACGGTTGTTGGAGTGGTTAAAGATTTTAATTTCGATAATATGCAATATCAAATAAGGCCCCTCGTAATGCACCTCGGAGTAAGTCCGGATATTATAAGCATTAAGGTAAATTCTGCTGATATGCCCGGAATAATCAGCGTCGTCACAAAACTATGGGATAAAGTTTCACCCGGCCTGAATATAAATTATAGTTTTTTAGATGCGGAATATGCGAAGATGTACGACAATGTACAGCGCATGGGCATTATATTCCGGAGTTTCGCCATTTTGGCGATAATCGTTGCCTGTCTTGGATTATTCGGACTGGCAGAGTTTATCACCAAACAGCGGATAAAAGAAATCGGGGTCAGGAAAGTTAACGGCGCCCGGGTGGCCGGGATACTTATTATGCTAAATAAAGATTTCGTGAAATGGGTGATAATTGCATTTATTATCGCCACACCCGTTGCCTGGTATGCCATGAATAAATGGCTTGAAAACTTTGCTTACAAAACCACATTAAGCTGGTGGATATTCGCGCTGGCTGGAGTACTGGCTTTGGGGATTGCATTGCTAACTGTTTCATTTCAGTCGTGGAAAGCGGCTACGAGAAACCCGGTGGAGGCGCTACGGTATGAATAAGAAGCCCCCTCCCTGCCTACCGGAGGCAGGTACCTTCCCCAAAGAGGGAGGACTTGAGGCAGAAAATAAAATGAACGAAAAAAGAATTAGAAATAATTTAAAAAATAAACGATGATACTTTTTAACATTAAACTGGTAATAAGGAATTTACTTAAAAACAAAGTCTATTCATTCCTGATAATCGGGGGATTTTCGATTGGTTTTGCAGCCTGCATCCTTATCGGGTTATTTTATAATTCGGAACACAGCGTGAACAAGGATTTTACTAATTACAAACAAATTTACCGATTATACGACAAATCGAAACAATCATTCAATCTCGACTATGAACTGTACCCGGTACTGGCTGAAAATTACCCCGAAGTGGAATATGCCTGTCCGGTGGCGTATCTTGACGTCATTGAATTTTCAGTAAAAGATGAGCAACTTCATACCGATACACGTGTCAAAAATGTAGCAAGCACGAACAACAATTTCTTTTCGGTTTTTACTCCGGAGATAGTGGCAAGCTTATCCACTACACCGTTTTCAGGGAACGAATCAGCAGTAATTACCGAGTCGGTTGCCAAACGAATGTATGGCGACAAAAACCCAATCGGGCAAACCATTAACATACACAACATTTTCAGTGCAACAATTACTGCAGTTATTAAAGATTTACCCGCGAATTCCACGTTCAGGCCTGAGTTACTGCTGAATAGCGACAACGAAGAGTTTCGTTTGTTTCAGTCATGCAACAACGGTGTATGCAGGTATCTCACCCATCAATTTTTACTTTTGGGAGAGGGCATCGATCCGGAAAAGTTTGCTGAAAAAATTGATCAAACTATTGATCCCTTATAATCTGGATTTGAAAGAACCAGCTCTTCAAAACCTTGCTGATATTTACCTTTCGCCGCTGTCGCTGGAAGACATGCACTCCAAAGGAAACAGCAGGATGCTGGTTCTTTTTCTTTTAATTGCCATCCTCATCATCGCGCTTTCAAGTATCAACTACCTGAACTATATTATTTCAATACAGTATTCAAAATTAAAGGAAACGGGCATCAACAAAACAGTAGGCGCGGGCTGGCCTCAACTGGTTTCCTATTCCGTTACCGAAGTTACTTTCGGCATTTTGTTATCGGTTTTAATTTCAATAGGAATAACACTTTTGCTGCTGCCCTATTCCAACCTGTTTTTTGGCAAAGAACTTCAGTTTTTTAGCGGGAATGCACTAAAATTAATACCTGCGTTTCTGGGAATAGTTTTTATGGTGATCCTGATAAACAGCCTTGCTCCAGTAATTTTGTTGTCGCGGTTTAATATCACCGATTTTCTCTCGGGTTTTGGAAAACGCAAAGGAAAACAAATCGGGAAACAAGTTATGTTAACATTTCAGCTTTCTGCGTCAATTGCATTGATTGCAGTGGTGCTGGTCATTTTCAAGCAACTTTATTTTGTGAAAAACTACGATTTGGGTTTCAACAAGGAAATGCTGCTCAGGATTGATTTGCCACTGAATAATCCGAACCTTACAACCCTGAAACAGGAGACAGATAAACTCTCGTTTGTAAAAAGCAGCGCGCTTAGTTTTGGTTGCCCGGGAATGATTAACAACAGCATGGGAAGCAACACCGGTGAAAAAAGTTTCGATCTGGATTGTATTTACATTGGGGATGATTATTTAAGAACGATGGGAATTAAATTGGTTGAAGGCCGACAGTTCATAGATGGCGACCACGGAAAAGCCTGCTTGTTGAATGAAGAAGCTTTCAAGCAATATGGATGGGAAGATTTAATAGCGAAGAAGTTCAATAATGGCATAGAGGGTGGATACAATGTTGTAGGAATTACAAACGATATTCACGTTAGGTCGCTACACCAAAAAGTTACCCCGATGGCCTTGATTTACGACACGCATAGAGGTGAATTCAACGTGCTGTCTGTTAGGTTAAACCCGGGATCAATCCATCAGCAACTCAGCCAAATCCGTGAAATCTGGAATAAACTGATTCCCGATGAAACCATGAATTTTACTTTTTACGACGACCAGTTTCAGGCCATGTACGTGAAAGAAGCAAAACTGGCAAAATCAATTACCTTTTTTTCCATCGTTGCAATTGTACTGACATGCATGGGAATCCTCGGACAAATTTACCTGGTTACTGTTAGCCGAATTAAGGAAATCGGCATCCGCAAAGTAAACGGCGCCAAAATTTCTGAAATTCTGACAATGCTCAATAAGGACTTTGTAAAATGGGTAGCAATTGCATTTGTAATTGCCACACCAATTGCATATTATGCCATGAATAAATGGCTTGAAAACTTTGCCTACAAAACCACTTTGAGCTGGTGGATTTTTGCATTGGCCGGTTTGCTGGCTTTGGGAATTGCATTGTTAACTGTTAGTTGGCAAAGCTGGAGGGCAGCTACAAGAAATCCGGTTGAAGCTTTAAGATATGAATAATGCAAATTATTGCAGATAAAATGCAATTATTTTGCAAGATAAGTAGGATGAGCCTGAAAAATAGAAATTATATCTGGCATATAGTAACTAAAATTATAAAATCGCGTCCTATTTATAATTTGGTTTTGTTAAACGTATAAATAAAATATCTTACCATGAAAACTCGTATTAGAATAGAAATGTACACCATGATTGCAATGCTGGCAACATTGCTCTCATGTAATGGATTTGCACAGGAAAACAAAACTCCAACCATAACAAAAACATTTGAGATGGATCAGCCCGGAGAACTGAATGCAAAATCATCGGGCGGCGGAGTGGTGGTAAAAACTCATGATGAGAAAAATGTGGTGGTACAGCTATTTGTCCGAAAAAACGGAAGAGTGCTTATCTCCGTCAGATCCTTCAGTTAATGATGTTTTAGAAAATTTTGATTTGGATATCGGTAAAAAATGGTTCCGTTGTTACTGCAAATATTGAACGCAAGGGACATTTCAATTTTTTTAATAATGCAGGTATTTCGCTTACTATTATTGTTCCCCGGGAAATGTCGTGCAATGTATCATCCAGTGGTGGCGGATTAAACATCTCAGGCGTAGCCGGGACACATAATTTTTCAAGTAGCGGAGGTGGAGTGCAACTGGAAAACGTATCAGGTTCCACTAAAGCAAAATCATCGGGCGGCGGTGTGAAAGCCACAAATCAAAACGGAGATATTCAACTTAGTTCAAGTGGAGGCGGTGTTACTCTAAACGACGCGCATGGAAGCGTGTCAGCACATAGCTCCGGCGGCGGTGTGCACCTGAATAATATTCATGGCGACGTAGATGCCGGCAGTAGCGGCGGAGGTGTTACTGTAACCGGAGAATCGGGTTCAGTAAAAGCCAGGTCAAGCGGGGGTTCGGTTCATGTTAATATAAGCGGGCTAAGTAAGGAATTAGACCTTGCGTCCAGTGGCGGAGGTATTGATGCAGTAATTCAAAATGGCGATAAACTTGGCCTTGATCTTGATTTGAGTTCAGGAAGGGTAAATATTGATCTTAATAATTTTTCAGGAAGATCGGAAAAGAACCGCGTAAAAGGAACGATGAATGGTGGAGGAATTCCGGTTTATATGCATGCTTCAGGTGGAAATGTTAATGTAAGGTTTGAAGATTAGAAAAGTAGCTGAATACTGAATTTCCCTACAAACATTATCAACTCGTAAATTGAAAAACGAGCGGTATATTGATTTTATAAATGACAAAAAATTATACACTAATGTCAAAAATTTTGACACCCATTTTGTCAACAGTCTTTTTAATATATTGAAAAGTAATTGCTTAAAAAACAGGCATAGTAATTGAGCATAACTGATAAAAACAAATTAATGGGATTGAAACTGAATTTCGGTTTGATATCCACATTTTAATTGCTTAATTATCTATGACCTTATGAACCTGATCAACATCAAATCGACTTTCAAGCACCTTCGGAAAAATAAATTTCATTCGCTTTTGAATATTTTTGGTTTAGCTGTTGGATTGTTGCTGTTCTTTCAGTTAATCGTTTACATCAGTTACGAAAAAGAGTACGATTCATCTTATGATGGCGCTGACCGCATTTATCGTGTAAATTACGATGTTATGCAGGAAGGGCAAAATGTGCTTCACACTGCAAAAACACCGGATCGTCTTTACCGTGTTTTGAAAGATGAAATTCCCGAAGTAGAATACAGTGCGATGGCATACCTTGAAAATGTTCTTGTAAGATATGGTGAAAAATATTACACTGATCAGCCCAACCTTTGGGTTGATGGCGATTTCGCCAAAATTTTTGATTTTAATATGGTGGAAGGTGAGTCGAAACTCACTGATAAACTGACTTGTGTGATTTCAGCATCGATGGCTAAAAATATTTTTGGGAACATAAGTGATGCCATTGGAAAAGTGATCTATGTAAATGAAGGAATGCCGCACGAAATTACAGGGGTATTTAAAGATATTCCCTCGAACTCGCATATCCACTTCGACTTTTTTATGCCGAATCAAACTTTTGTCTATTACGGTTGGTCTTCACCCCAGGGAAGTTGGAACGGTAGCGGATGGTGGACTTATGTAAAACTTAGGGAAGGGGCCGGACAGGCTCAGTTAGATGCCGGGCTAAAGATTGTCGCAGACAAGTATCTAACCCGTCTTGCCAGCCAGAATCGAACCGGGATATTTGTATCTCAACCCATTTCAATGGTCCATTACAGTAGCGACCGTACCGGAGAACTTAATACCAGCACCCGTGAGAGAACGATTTCAGCACTGGAACTGATTGCAGCCCTGATTTTAGTTGTTATCTGGATGAATTACATCAATTTATCCATTGCTATGGCACGCAAGAGAATTAATGTAATTGCCACTCACAGGAAATTGGGCGCCAGCAAATTTTCTCTGATTAAATTATCACTGATTGAAAGCATACTTATTAACCTGGGTGCCATTATTGTTACTGTAATATTGTATTTTGCCACCAGTAACATCCTGAACCGCCTCATCGAAACACCTATTAGAACAGGTTTTATTAACTATCACAGTATTGTTGTACTTATTCTATTGGTCATGCTTGCCGGAATACTGTTCACCTCGCTGATTAGTGCTTTGCCACTGCTTAAAGTCAATCCGGCCTTAACGCAGCAAAAGAAAATGGACAAAAACAGTGGTTCCCAATGGCTTGTGGGATTCCAGTTTTTTATGTCCTGTTTTTTGGTTATCTGCTCAATAATGATCACAAAACAAATCAGGTTTATGCAAACTGCTGAATTGGGCGTTAATCTGAACCAGGTAATCGTATTAAAAGGTGCCGCTTCCACCAACAGCGATTCGTTACGGTCTCAACAGTTCAGTGCTTTCAGGGAAGAAGTGCTTCAAAATGCTGAATTTGTTAGCGGTACTGCAACGATGAATGTCCCCGGTCAACCGTTACGTTTCCGCAGTAATAACGTTTCATTACCCGACCGGCCTTCCGATATAAAACAGGAAATTACTATCGGAAATATCGATGACGGATACGTTGATACGTATCAGCTTCGGCTTTTGGCGGGTAAAAATTTTGATAAAAATCCAAGACTAGATTCTGCAAGAATACTTGTAAGTGAATTGACGACCAAAATGTTAGGGTTTCATACACCTGAAGAAGCGGTGGGACAGCGAATTCGTATGGGTAACCGGCAACAAACTATTAAAGGCGTTGTAAACGATTTTCATCATGAAGGATTAAAGAAGCCTGAAGAACCAATGATCTTCAGGCATGTTCACCCGAATGAATTCGGCTTTTATTCTTTCCGTATCAAAGGAAATCCTGCAAAGGCATTAGCCTCTCTTCAATCAGTTTGGAATAAACATTATCCGAATGATCCGATGGATTATTTCTTCAGTAACGACTATTTTAACAAACAATACAATGAAGAGTTACGGCTAAGCAGAATCCTGATCGTGTTTACCATTTTTGCCATTATTGTGGCTTCACTTGGACTTTTCGGGCTAATCAGCTTTTTTGCCCAGCAACGTACCAAAGAAATCGGAGTACGTAAAGTCAATGGGGCAACCATTACAGATATTATGATGCTGGTTTTCTCTTTCTTTATTCGGTTTGAAATTATTGCATTTGTTGTTGCCTGTCCGTTGGCTTGGTTTATAATCAGCAAATGGCTCCAGGGATTTGCCTATCAAACCACAATGAGTTGGTGGATCTATTTGGTGACAGGTATTGCAGCATTTTTGATTTCAGTTTTATCGGTTATCTCACAAAGTTATAAAGCAGCTACCCGAAATCCTGTTGAAGCACTTCGATATGAATAAGTCAATTTCAACATTAACCAAAAAAAACCATGATAAAGTACTACCTAAAAACCATCATCCGAAACTTGATAAGAAACAAGTTTTATTCAGCAATTAATATTGTTGGGTTGGCCATTGGAATTACTGCATGTATTCTGATTATGCTGTATGTTCAATCCGAATTAAGCTACGATAAATTTCTTGAAAAATCGGATCGGATTTACCGGGTGAATATGTGTTGTCGTCTCAAACGGCAACAGTTTTAATTCGCCGAATTCAAGTCCTCCATTTAGCGAGAGTCATGCAAGATGAAATACCGGAAGTTGAAGAGGCAGTTCGTGTAGACAATTATTGGCAACCGATAATGCAGTACAAAGACAAAGTGTTCAACGAGACTAAGTGGTGTTTTGTCGATGCTAATTTCTTTAAAATCTTTTCGACGTCATTTATTTATGGTGATCCAAATATGGCTTTGGCACAACCCTATACGGTGGTATTAACGGAAACAACATGCAAAACGTTATTTTGGAAATGAAAACCCAATTGGGCAAACGCTTACCAGGAACAATACAATCGATTATACCGTTACCGGGGTAATAAAAGATTTTCCCGAAAACTCGCATATAAAACCTGATGTTCTGGCTTCAATAAAAAGCTGCCACAATTGACAACAGTATGAATTGGATTAATAATATGCTTTATACTTATGTGCTTGTGAAAGAAGGAGCTTCGAATAAAGATGTAGATAAAAAACTGGAAGGTGCAGTGAAAAAATATGTTGGACCTTATATGAAGCAGAATAGGGGAGTATCGCTTGAGGAATTGACAGCACAGGGAAATCAATATAAATATTATACACAGCCTTTAACAGAAATTCATCTTGATAATGAAGTAAAAGCGGGGCTGGAACCTTTGGGCAATAGAAGTTACCTGATAATATTCTCGATAATTGCCGTTTTTATACTGGTAATTGCCTGTATTAATTACATGAATATGTCCACTGCCCGGTCTGTAAATCGAGCCAAAGAAGTAGGATTGAAAAAATCATTGGGCTCAAACCGCAAAAATCTTGTTCTACAGTTTTTATCAGAATCGGTTTTTGTAACTTTAATTGCATTGGCGCTTGCTTTGGCTTTAATAAAAGTATTGCTTCCGCCCTTTAATAATTTAGTCGATAAACAACTTGCATTTAATTATACCGATAATTTTAGAACCATTCCTTTACTACTTGTCTTCGGAATCGTAATCGGAATAATGGCAGGAAGTTATCCGGCTTTCTTTTTGGCATCGTTTAATCCGTTAAAAGTTATAAAGGGAATACATACATCTGGAGGTTCGCATGGCAAATTACGAAGTGGATTGGTTGTTTTTCAATTAATCGTAACGATTGTACTTTTTTCAGGAACCTTTTTCATAAGCAAACAGCTCAATTTTCTTCAGAACAAAGAATTGGGTTTTAACAAAGAAAACCTGGTAATCATAAAAAATGCAGGTTACCTGTGGACTAAAAAGCCTTCGTTTAAAAGCGAATTACTGGAACAACCGGGTATTTTACAAGTAAGCAATTCTACTAAGTATTCCCGGACGAAGTAAATATGGTAGTACATTTTCGTCATGAATTAGCTGGTGATGCGCGGAGCAATGAGCCAACTGTGGGTAGATGCCGATTTTTTAAAAACATATGATATTAAACTTATTAGAAGGTCGTTTTTTTGAAGAGGGAAATCAGAAAAATGCCAGGTCGATATGTACTTAGTGAAACGGCGCTAAAAGAGTTAAATATAGAAAATCCGATAGGTAAAAAAGTGTATAAGGGGCGAAAATCCGATGAGACTGCTTTTACTATTATTGGAATAATAAAGGATTTTCATCTCCAATTCGTTACATCAGGAAATGGAGCCCTTGGTGTTGTTTGACAGCGATGACATTTTAAAGTCTAATGGCCAATACTTTAGTGTTCGAATATCGGGAGATATTCAGCAAAACCTGAAAAAGATTGAAACAAACATGGAATAAGTATGCTGACGGGCAACCCCTGGATTATGTATTTTTTGATGAAGATTTTGGACGTTTGTATGCTGCTGATGTGCAGACCAGAAAGATCGTTTCAATCTTTTCCGTATTGGCGATATTAATTGCATGTTTGGGGCTTCTTGCTTTAGCTGCCTTTGTAGCCGAACAGCGAACCAAAGAAATTGGTGTTCGAAAAGTGAATGGTGCCCGTGTTGGTCAGATTCTATATTCGTTGAACCGAAATTTTATGAAAGGAGTGGTGATTGCATTTGTAATATCCTGCCCAATTGCATATTACACCATGAATAAATGGCTCGAAAACTTTGCCTACAAAACCAATTTAAGTTGGTGGATATTTGCACTGGCGGGTTTGCTGGCTTTGGGAGTTGCTTTGCTAACCGTAAGTTGGAAGGGCTGGCGGGCAGCAACGAGGAATCCGGTGGAGGCGTTAAGATATGAGTAATTATGAGAAAATAAGGAAAAGAGACCAGTAAACTGTAACATAACCAACATTCTTGAAGTCTTTACAATATCGGTTCAAACCAAATAAAAAATCAACTTCAAAAACTACAACTATGATTTTTGGAAATTTACGGATAGGCTGGAGAAACATCAAAAAAAACGGATTGTTCTCTGTCATAAATATTACTGGGTTATCACTTGGTATAGCGGTTGTCACATTAATCCTGTTTTGGGTAACCGATGAATTAAATTATAATCAATCGTATAAAAACATTGATCGTATTTATACGGTTTACGAGCATCAGCAATACTCTGAAGGACAGGAATTGTTTACCTATTGTACTCCTTTCCCTTTAAGTCAGTATTTAATGGATAATTTCCCTGAAGTAGAATATGCAACCACGTTTTGGGTAAATGGTGAGCAACGATTCAAAGTTGAAGATAAAGCATTTAAGGAAGGCCCGGTTGTATGCGCCGGTGAGAAATTTCTCGATATATTTTCCTACGATGTTGTTGAAGGTGATCGTGATGTTTTATCAAAACCTGATCAAATAATTTTAACAGAAAAAATGGCTTCGGTTCTATTCGGCGATGAGCCTGCAATAGGAAAGGTGTTAAAAGTCAGTGACAGTTTATCGTATTCTGTTGGAGCAATAATTGCATCGACAGATAAAAACTCAACTATCGATTTTGAAATGGTTTTCCCGCTTGATTATATGAATAAAGCTTTTGGCTCCGACTTCACTCAATGGGGAAATAACTGGCCGCGCACCAGCGTTTTATTAGCCGATGGTGCTGATGTTAAAAAATTTGAAAAGTCGGTTACAAACCTGTGTAAGGACAATGGCCAGAATAATACCACGCTCTATACTTTCCCTTTTAAAAAGGAAAGATTGTATTCTTATTCAGGGAAAAATAACCGGATACAGTATGTATATCAGTTTCTTGGAATTGCCTTGATAATAATCCTGATAGCTTCTATCAATTTTATAAATCTTTCAGTTGCAAAAGCAGAACACCGCCGTCCTGAAGTTGGTATTCGTAAAGTAATGGGTGCAGGAAAAATTTCAATTCTGAATCAGTTTATACAGGAAAAAGGAATCATGATTTTTTTGAGCCTTCTGTTAAGTTTTATCCTCGTGATAATTTTTATTCCGGCTTTTCGCGCTGTATCAGACAAGGTTATAACATTTAGCGATTTGAATAACAGATACATGTTTTATATGTTGGCAGGAGTGGTTTTAACTGTTACGGTTTTATCTGTAGTTTATCCTTCACTGTATCTTTCTTCGTTTAATCCGGCACAAGCGATAAAAAGAATAGTACCTCGCAATGGAGGTATCAACCTTAAGAATATTCTGGTAGTATTCCAGTTTGTTTTAGCTGTGGTTTTAATAAGCAGCACAATAGTTGTTTCACGACAAATAAATTACATCAACAATTATGATCTTGGCTATAATCAGGCAAATCTGATTTATGTACCTCTGTCAGGTGAATCGCAAAATAAATACGAAGCTGTAAAACAGGAAATGGCTCAAATTCCAGGCGTAGTTGACCTCACACTTACCAACCGGTTACCTTTTTATGGTGGTAATTCATCATGGGGTTTTGACTGGGACGGGAAAGATCCGGAAAATGATGTTTTAATATGTACTATGAATGCCGACAAGGATTATTTTAAAACCATGGGAATGCAAATGGCTGAAGGAAATGGATTTCCTGAATCTTACAATAAAGTGGTCGATCTGGAAAAACTGCCTAATCCTCAGGTAATATTGAATGAAGAAGCAATCAGGCGTATGAAATTAAATGATCCTGTAGGAAAATATTTTGGAAGATCGGGCGATGATGTGAAAGGTATGATTGCCGGAGTGGTCAAAGATTTTCATTTTCAGTCGTTACATGTTGGTGTTGAGCCTATGCTTATCCTGCCTCTTATGAATAATCCTGATTATATGATAGCAAGAATTTCTCCTCAGAATTTTTCACAAACAATCGATGAAATTAAATCAGCCTGGGCAAAATTGCTCCCTGCAACTGCATGTGAAGTTGGTTTTTTCGACGATAGCATTGAATCACTTTATAATTCAGAACTGAAAATTTCAGGCTTGTTTAAATACTTTTCATTTATAGCCATATTTATTTCGTGTATTGGTTTATTTGCATTATCGCTGTTTATTATTGAACGCAGGAGAAAAGAAATTGGTGTAAGAAAGGTAAACGGAGCAAAAATCGGGGAAGTTATGGTATTGCTGAATAAAAGTTTTATCAGATGGGTAATGATTGCTTTCGTTTTAGCATGCCCTATTACCTGGTTTGTTATGCAACGCTGGCTTGAAAATTTTGCCTATAAAACAACCATTAGTTGGTGGGTATTTGCTTTTTCAGGAATTCTGGCTGTTAGCATTGCTATACTTACTGTTAGTTGGCAAAGTTGGAAAGCGGCTAAAGGAAATCCTGTTGAGGCACTCAGGTATGAGTAGTAATAAATAAAAGATTCAAAATTTTGAGAATACTATATAATGCAGAATTTCAACCGCCCTCAACGGTACAAATGCTTTTAAAATTCAATTTTTAACCGTTCAAATGTACTCAAATGCATTTCATCTACAAAATTCTTTTTAATAACACCTATTATCTTACTTTCAAAAGTATTAATAAGAATCATTGGACAGAAAATATGCAAACACTAAAAATTTTCTTTCGCGGATTCAAAAGAGACAGCCGGTTAAATCTGCTGAATATTTCTTCAATGGCAATTGGCCTTGCCGCAGCAATAATTGTTCTGGGATATGTTTACCAGGAATTTAATTACGATTCAGGATATAAAAATTCGAACCGGATATTTCATGTTTTAACTCAAAACGACAAAAATGAATTATCAGGAAGTGCAACTTACGGACCATTGGCTCAAAGTCTGAAATCTGATTTCCCGGAAATTAAAGACGCCACACGGGTAAGTTTTTTCTATGGCTATCTGGCGCTAACTGCGGGCGATAAAATGTTTAATGAAAACCAAACCATTTTTGCCGATCCGAATTTTTTCACTTTGTTTTCATTCCCTCTTGTAAATGGTGATGCCGCTAAATGTCTGGAGTTCTCCAAACTCCATAGTTTTATCGGAAAGTGCAGCAAAAAAATATTTTGGCGAAACCGATGTAATTGGCAAACAAATAAAAATCGGAGAAGACCGATTGTTTACTGTGGGAGGAGTTTTTAAAGATTTTGCAACAAACTCCAATTTCCGCGGCGATATTATTTTACCGCTGGAAATTATTTCAAAATTAACCCAGGTTTGGATTGAACCCTCATGGAATTATCCGACAGATATTCACACTTTTATTCTTGCCGAAAACAAGCAGAGCAAGAAGCTATTTCAGCCAAAATTACCAACTACCTTTCGAAACATGTTAAAGAAAATCCTGAAAAGCTGGTATTACAACCCCTGAAAAATATACATACTGAAATAAATACCGGCTGGGAATCGGTGCCACAAATAAATAAAAGCTACCTGTATCTTTTGGTGGTCGTTGCTCTTGTAATTTTAACCATGTCGGCGGTTAATTTTCTCCTTTTGTATATTGGCATGGCTTCAAAAAGAGCAATAAAAACAGGAATAAAAAAAGTATGTGGTGCCTCCCGGGCATCGTTGTTTCGCGACCATTTGAGCGAAGTATTATCATTTGTTACAATAAGCACCATAATTTCATTGTTAATCGTTATCCTTTACAATTTTGTTTTGGCAAATAAAATCTCCTTTCTTCCTTCGATAAAAGATTATGACAGCACGCTGTTACTCATTTTGTTGGGAGTCGTCATTGGATTTGCAGTATTAACATCGATTTTCCCTGCTATTTTCGTTTCACGCCAGAAATCCCCGGAAATTTACAAAGCAGATAAACAATCGTTACAGAAGCAACCACGTATTATCAATATCCTTGTAACCGGGCAATTTGCTATTAGTGTGGCCCTTATCGCTGTTACCACTTTGTTTTACAAGCAAATTGATTTTCTCGAAAAACATAACCCCGGATTTGCCAGGGAAGAATTACTGACCATTCCGTTAAACATGCATCTTGGCAGTGGGATTTACAATGAAAACCTCGATGTTTTTTGTGAAGAATTAAAAAAACAGTCGGGAGTTAAGGATGTTACCCTTGCCTTTTCTTCGCCATCAGATGTACAAACCTCTGCCGATAATTTCAGGGTTGATGGAATGCCGGAAGGCGAAACCGTAAACATGCAATGGAATTCGGTTTACTACGATTATTTCGAAACTCTTGGATTAAAAATAGTCAAAGGACGCGGTTTTTCACGTGAGTTTCAAGGCGACGCTGTTGATTACGACAATGGGGGAAAATGTAGTTTTATAATCAATCAAACGGCTGCAAAGGAAATAGGGATTGAAAATCCGATTGGGAAAACATTGCATGGATACGAGGAAGGAACTATTGTTGGTATTGTTGAAGATTTCAATTTTAAGTCGTTGCACAGCAAAATTACGCCTATGTGCTTTAACATAAACCCTGTATATTTTAACGAGATTATTGTTCGGACGAATTCAGGTGTGCCGGCTGTAACAGATCAAATAAAGTCAGTGTGGGATAAATTTGTTCCTGAATATCCATTTGAATTCAAATATGTTGACGACCAGCTCAATCAAATGTACGAATCGGAAAGTAAACTTACAGCCAGTTTAAATGTATTTGCCGGAATTGCCATTTTAATTGCCTGCATGGGATTGCTGGCCTTAACCATTTTATCGATGCAAAAACGCACCAAGGAAATTGGCATCCGAAAAGTAAACGGCGCCAAAATTTCTGAAATATTAACCATGCTTAACAAAGACTTTGTAAAATGGGTAGCTATTGCATTTGTAATTGCTACCCCCGTTGCATACTACGCCATGAATAAATGGCTCGAAAGCTTTGCATATAAAACCAATTTAAGCTGGTGGATTTTTGCTTTGGCAGGTTTGCTGGCGCTGGGAATTGCGTTGCTGACTGTTAGTTGGCAAAGTTGGCGGGCTGCTACGAGGAATCCGGTTGAGGCGTTGAGGTATGAATAATAAAATTTCTGGAATGAATTGACCCGGAAGTAAAGTGTTTAAGTCAAAGAAATTTCAAATAAATAAAACAGATTAAAACTATCTGTTTAGTTTCATAACTAAAGGCATAGTTTTTGATGAAGGGATTCAGACTTAAAACTTAGACTATGAACTTCATCAACTTTAAAATTGCGTTTAGAAACATCCTCAAAAACAAAACCGAATCAACGATAAGTATTCTGGGACTTGGAATTGGATTTGGCTGTATTATGATCCTTTCCGTTCTGATTATTCACGAGTATTCATTTGACCGATATATTCCAAATCATCAGTCGGCATACAGGTTGATAAAAAATAATGAAGCAAGGGAATCATACTTGCTGGCTCCCATGTTAAAGGATAAATTCCCTGAGATTCAAAATTATTTCAGGTTTTATCAGTCCGACAATGTATTGATTAAGAACAATCAGAACCAGGTTCTTAGCGAGCAGTATTTTGCTTTTACCGATCCTTCTGTATTTGAATGTTTGGGAATACGATTTAAAAGTGGCAGGCCAGCCAAAACTGTTTCTGAGGTCGCCCTTTCTGTAAACATGGCGAGAAAATATTTTGGGAATACCGATGTAACCGGTTCGCTAATCAAAGTAAAACTCAATAACGATTTTCTTGATTTGACGGTATCAGGCGTTTATAGCAATTTCCCTTCCAACTCGACCCTCCACCCCGAATTTATTGCCGATATTGATTTGTCGGGAGAAGTGTTTGGGCAATCGATGAAAATGTTTGGTGAATTTGGAACTGATCAGGATAAATATAAGGCATGGGAAAAGAAATCATATTATACGTACCTGTTTTTATCACCTGCAGCCGATCCTGCTGATTTGGAAGCCAAAATTGCCGGGACAATGAAATCAATTGATTCCGGGATAAAAGAAGAAAGCAATTACCGGCTCCAGCCAGTTGCCGATATTTATTTAAAATCAGAAGATATTTCGGGAAACATCTTTGGAAGGGCAGGGAATCCAAATGAATTAAAATATTACATGGCCATTGCTTTTGTAATTATGTGCATTGCGGTTATCAATTTTGTTTTGCTTACCCGGGCAAAAATCATGAACCGGTTAATTGAAATGGGAGCTAAAAAAGCGTTGGGAGCCACTGCAAATAACATACGAAAACAGGTACTTCTTGAGTCGAACCTTGTTTCAGTTATGAGCATTTTACCTGCTTCCCTGATCATCATTACAGGAATTCCGTTTATAAATTCTACCCTAAATAAAACAATCGGGATTGAAGTATTCGGGATGTGGCAAACCTGGATCTTGCTGGTCCTTACTATTTTACTTACGGGGTCATTTTCGGGTTTCTTAATTGGAAACAGTGTTTCGCGCACTCCTGTTGTTCGTCTTCTTTTAAAACAAACAGCTACAAAACGGAGGCGACACAGTTTGAATAATTCTTTTTTAAGTTTTCATTTTGCCATTTTTATAGTTCTCATAATAAGCGTTTTCACTTTTAAAAAGCAGATCAGTTATTCGTTAACCAACTTCACGGCAATCGATCCGAAAAATATACTTGTTTGCGAACTTAGTACTCCTGAGTTACAGCAGCAGTTTGAAGTGATGTGCAACGAACTGGCAAAAAATCCGGGTGTTTGGATGTGTAGCAACACGGTTGAAGTCGAGCAGGGGGAGGGCCCGTATTGCTCG
>CAWKJY010000037.1:0-14584 GCA_963849985.1 uncultured Prolixibacteraceae bacterium
TATGGATAAAATGGAAGAATTTTCAGAGCTTCAGATGGAAGGTGCTGATGTTTTTATGGGGTCGTTCTCAATGTTAAAGAGTTTTCCTTTTTATGAGGTTCATAACTGGTTTATGCCGTTTTTTACTGCAAACCCTGAGGTTGACATGCAGTTACCCAAAGATGATAAAACGGCGAATCGTTTTATGGAAGCCATAAGTATGGCGCCTATTTTATGTAACTCCGATAAATATTCGTTTTGTTTCAGCATAAAGAATCTTCCGCCCGAAAACCGTGAATTTATGGCTGAAGGTATGAATGCGGAAATGAGCCAGTTTAATGAATTGCAGAATGATGAGGAATTAACTGATCCGGGTAAAAAATCGGGTTTTATTTCTAACCAGGTTATTCAGGATTTGTACCGGTTTTATAAACTTCACCCGCGTAAAGCCGATTTTGAAGATGTGTTTAGCTGGCGGTTCGATTTCCATAATAAAAATATCCTGGGTGATATTCTGAAAGAAGACGATAAAATCCTCAGAAATATTGCCGAATATTATTTTAAAAAGAACTATTTTGAGGAGGCTGCCGAGATTTTTAGACACATGCTAACTAATGAGAAAAACGGTGAACTTTACCAGAAACTTGGGTATTGTTATCAAAAAGCCGGAGATTTTCAAAAAGCACTTAAAGCATATCAAAAAGCAGAGTTATTTGATTTAAATCTTTTATGGAATTTCAAGAAAATTGCGCTCTGTTACCGAAATCTTAAAGAACCTCAAAAAGCTCTTGAATATTATTTAATGGCTGAAAATCTGAATGAAGAGGATTTAAATACAGAATTGAATATTGGACATTGCTATCTTGAATTGGAACAGTTTGAAGAAGCGTTGAAGTATTATTTTAAAGTGGAATACCTGGCACCGGATAATAAAAAGGTCTGGCGTCCTATTGGCTGGTGTTCGTTTGTTACTGGTAAAAAACAGCAAGCATTAAAGTATTTCAAAAAACTGGTGGATGATGAGCCTAGCAAACACGATTTAATGAATATGGGACATGTTCAGTGGAGTTTAGGAAAAAGGAAGCTGGCGCTCGAGTTTTATAAAAAATCAATTGCTAAAACCGATTTCACCGAACGGGAATTTTTTGAGGTATTTGATGAAGATCTCCGTTTTCTTTTGAAACAGGGAGTGGATAAAGATGATGTTCCAATTTTGCTGGATCAGTTGCGTTACTTTGTGGAAGAATAATTCAGAATAGAAATAAAATAAAATATTAGCCGGAAGAGTAAATTTCTTCCGGCTTTTTTATTTCTAATTTTCTGATTAGGAGGAAAGAATGTATTTTTAGTCACTAAAACGAATAAACTAACTTATGAAAATCAGAATTTACTTCCTGTTAATTCTATTATTTATTATTTCTGTTCGTTGCAAAACTTCTGATAATGGAAAGAACGACTTGAGTTTATGGTACAATGCACCTGCAACTGATTGGATGACAGAAGCGCTCCCCGTTGGTAATGGTTACATGGGTGCGATGTTTTATGGCGGTGTCGGTCAGGAACAAATTCAGTTTACGGAAGGATCGCTCTGGAGTGGTGGCCCCGGAGCAAGTTCTGATTATAATTTTGGTAATCGAAAAGATGCCTGGAAATACTTGCCGGAAGTACGTGAACTATTAAATAAAGGAAAGTTTAATGAGGCGGACCGTTTAGCAAAAAAACAGCTAACTGGTGTTGAAGATAATTTTGGCGCCCAGCAAACCATGGGCGATTTGTTTATTCGCATTGATAAAAGCGGAGAACCTTCGAAATATAAAAGAGAAATTGATTTAAATACCGGTGAAGGAAAGGTTTCCTACGAAATGGATGGCGATCATTTTGAACGGACGTACTTTGGCGATTATCCGCAAAAAATATTGGTTTATCATTTTAAAAGCAGTGCAAAAACGGGGTATAAAATTCAATTTAAAACGCCGCATAATAAATTAAAAGAAACTTTCAATAACAATGTGTATTCATTTGTAGGTCAGGTTGCTGACAATAAAATGGAATTTGAAACCTGCCTGAAGATAGAGAGTGATGGGAAAGTAAGTTTCGAAAATGGAGAAATAATAATTTCCGGGGCAAAAAATTTAACCATTTATCATGTGGCTTCAACGGATTATTTGCCTGAATATCCGACTTATAAAGGGAACGATTATTTGACGGAGAACAAGAACATTCTGGCAAATATTAATGGGAAATCGTACAATAAAATCAGGAAAGAACACCTGAAAGATTACCGGAATTTATATGACGGAGTTGAACTTAATTTGGGAGAAAATACTCGGGATTCAATTCCAACCAATCGTCGTTTAATTGAATTTGCCGAGGGCACTGATGATCCTGGTCTTGAGCAAATTTATTTTCAGTACAGTCGCTACCTGATGATTTCGGCATCGAGGCCAGGCACATTGCCGATGAATCTCCAGGGGAAATGGAACAACAGCACAAATCCTCCGTGGACTTGCGATTATCATACAAATATTAATCTTGAAATGCTTTACTGGCCGGCAGAAGTTACCAATCTGAATGAATGTCATTTGCCGTTATTTGATTACATGCAAACACTTGTTGAACCTGGCCGGGTTTCTGCAAAAGATTTTTTCAATGCGCGTGGCTGGATTGTAAATACAATGAATAATGAATTTGGTTATACGGCAACTGGCTGGGATTTTCCTTGGGGATTTTTTCCCGGAGGCGCTGCCTGGTTATGTCAGCATGCATGGGAACATTTTGCATTTACCCGCGATACAACCTTTTTAAAAGAAACTGCCTATCCGTTAATGAAGGAAGCGGCTCTATTCTGGATGGATTATTTAACGGAAGATGAAAATGGATTTTTGGTTTCCAGTCCATCGTATTCGCCTGAACATGGCGGAATATCAAAAGGTGCTTCCATGGATCATCAGATTGCCTGGGATGTTTTGAATAATTGCATTCAGGCCTGCGAAATACTGAAAACTGATGATGATTTTAAAATGCAGGCAACTTCCGTGCGCGATAGGATATTACCTCCAACCATTGGTAAATGGGGACAGTTACAGGAATGGAAAGAAGATGTGGATGATCCCAATGATCATCACCGGCATGCATCACATTTATTTGCGCTATATCCGGGGAAACAAATAACCATGGAAACAACACCTGAATTGGCAGAGGCTGCAAGGGTGAGTTTAAACGCCCGCGGTGATGATGGAACAGGCTGGTCATTGGCTTGGAAAATAAACTTCTGGGCACGGCTAAAAGACGGAGATCGTGCATATAAACTTTTAAAAAACTTATTAAGACCTACCGGCGCAAAAGGCACTAACTATTCAGATGGTGGAGGCACTTACCCCAACTTGTTTTGTGCGCATCCTCCATTTCAGCTCGACGGAAACATGGGTGGTTGTGCCGGTATTGCTGAAATGCTTTTACAGTCGCATGCAGATAAAATTGAATTTTTGCCTGCCTTGCCAGCCGAATGGAAAAACGGGGAAGTAAAGGGATTAAAAGCGCGTGGTGGCTTTGAAGTCAATATGAAATGGAAAGAAGGAAAACTGGTTCAGGCTGAAATTAAAGGAGCGCCCGGATTGGGAGGACAATATAAATATTGGGATCAATCGGATAAGTTTGAGATTCCCGCCAGCGGTATTTTTAAGCTGGAGTTTATATAAAATAAAAGAGTATCATAACGTAATGAATTTTAAATAAAATAATAAACCTTAAAAACTTGATTTATGAAAAAACAGAGTGTTATTTTAATTGGATTATTGCTTTTTTTAGCAAAGATCATTTTAGCGCAACAGGCACACATTAACGAAGACTGGGACCCGATGAAGAATAAGGAAAATCTGGTTCCGTTTTCTGCAAGTGTAATTTCTCCGGAAGTGATGGACGATCATACGGTAATTTTCCGTTTAAAAGGGCCTGATGTCTCGAGTGTTACAGTAACAGGCTCAATGTTTGTTGGCGATGATGCACGCAAACAGGTTCCGTTCGTAAAAGGAGATGATGGTATTTGGACATGTAAAATTGGTCCGTTAAAACCCGAAATATATTTGTATTGGCTTACTGTTGATGGTGTACGCATGTGTGATCCAAATAATACCTATACAGGCCAGGCAAATATGCCGCCATTCAGTATGCTTTGGGTGCATGGAGATGGTCCTAATTTTTACGATGCAAAAGATGTTCCTCATGGAGTTATTCACTGGCATTATTATCATTCAACTGTTACCAATGGTGAACGTAAAATGCTGGTTTATACTCCTCCGGGATATGATCCATCGAAAAAATATCCTGTGCTTTATTTGTTAGGAGGTTCAGGTGATTTAGCCGAGACATGGTATATGCACGGTCAGGTAAATTTTATTATGGATAATTTAATTGCTGAAGGAAAAGCCAAGCCAATGATTATTGCCATGCCAAACAACCAGTTAGTTAATCGTTCGCATCCGCAGCATACTGAGCTAACTTTCGATTTGGTAAATGAAGAGTTTAAAAAACACATTGTTCCTTTTGTCGAAGAAAACTACAGTGTAATAAAAGACCGTCATGCAAGAGCCGTCAGTGGCCTGTCGATGGGAGGGAGGCATGCCCAGTTTGTTGGATTAAATAATCTTGACTTGTTTGGATCGATTGGAATTTTAAGTGCCGCCATACCAATTGAACAAACACCGGCTTTGAAGGACGCCGATATAAATTCAAAACTCGATTATTTATTTATTGGGGCTGGTACCTACGAAACCCGTCCGGGTGCGAGACACGAAGTGTTGCACAATGATCTGGATAAAATGAATGTGAAACATGAATATTATGTTGGTGGTAATGGCGCTCACGATTTAACCACCTGGAGACATTTACTGTATTATCGTTTTCTACCGAATTTGTGGAAGAATCTGGATTAAAGCTTGAAATAATATTTCCTAAACAAAGAAATGGATTTCAGTTTGCCTGGGATCCATTTTTAATTTTATCTAACCAAATTACCAAAAACAGAAAATGACGCAGCTCTTCAAAAATTGTCTTCGAATGCATTAATTTGTTAATCAATTTCGAAATTCGTAAAAGAATGGAAGGAAAGTTTGGAGCGTATTTAATTCTATTATTGACAACTCGGTGATTTTATTTCAGCCTCCGAACAACAACCTGAATTATCGTTAATACAAACTTTCACAAAATCATAATCTTTTCCACTTTTTTTGAAGTCCGGAATTGTGACTGGTAAATCTGAGAGATGATAAATACCAATATATTTATTTTCTCTTCCAAAAACTTCGAAAAATTCGTTGTTAGCATTTTCAAAGGAAAAATCAATTGTGAGATTATAAGTGGAGTCCGAGATACATGAACCAGCCTCCAAATTCAAATTCCATATTTTACAAGAATTATCAGTACAAATCGGAGCTTCAAATTCTTTCGCAACACAGCAATCGGGGTGGTCATTAATACACACTTTAATGAAATCGTTATCGTTTCCGCTTCCCTCAAAGTTTTCAAGAGTAACTGGCAAATCCGACAATTTATAGTATCCCAGCAATTTATTTTCTCTTCCGTAAACATTAAAAAAGTCATTGTTCGGGTTAAGGTATTCAAAGTTAAGTGTAAGGTTGTAATGATTCTTAGAAGTACATTCACCTACGTCTACCACTAGGTTACTAATTTCACAGGCTTTATCTGAACAGTCAGGTGCGGCAAATTCCTTCGCAACACAACAATCGGGGTGGTCATTAATACACACTTTAATGAAATCATTATCGTTTCCGCTTCCTTCAAAGTTTTCAAGAGTAACTGGCAAATCCGACAATTTATAGTATCCCAGCAATTTATTCTCTCTTCCGTAAACATTAAAAAAGTTGTTGTTCGGATTACTGTATTCAAAATTAAGTGTAAGGTTGTAATGATTCTCAGAGGTGCATTCACCAACGTCAACGACGAGGTTACTAATTTCACAGGCTTTATCCGAACAGTCAGGCGGCTCAAATTCTAATACCTCACAACAGTCAGGATGGTCGTTAATACAAACCCTTATAAAATCAAAATCCTTTCCACTTCGTTCAAAGTTATCAATGGTAATTGGCAGATCCGTCAGTTTAAAGTACCCAAGCAATTTATTTTCTCTTGCATAGACTTCAAAAAAGTTGTTGCCCGGGTTGCTGTAATCGAAGTCAATTGTGAGATTGTAATTATTTTCTGTAGTACAGTCGCCAATATCGACAGTCAGATTACTGATTTCACATGCTTTATCCGAACAGTCAGGTGACTCAAATTCTAACACTTCGCAACATTCCGGGTGATCATTAATACAAACTTTTATATAGTCAAAATCTTTTCCGCTTCGTTTAAAGTTTTCAAGTGTTAACGGGAGTTCAGAAAGTTTAAAATATCCTACAGGATCATCATTTCTGGTATAAACTTCAAAAAAATCGTTGCCTGGATTTTTATAATCAAAATTGATCGTCAGGTTATAAGTACTGTCAGTCACACAACTAATTAAGCTGACTTGCAAATTGGTTATTTCACATTCTGGTTCCTGTAAATTGCTGCAAGCAGTAAAAAAAATTGCAGCTAAAAGGATCAGCGTAAGGCTATAAATTTTTCCGGTTAAGTCTTTAAATCTCATGAATATCAGTCGGTTATTTTTGTAAATCAGTTCTTAAAGTTAAGATATGTAAGTCAAATTCCAGTAATATTTTGATTAGAAATTAGATTGTCGTAAGAAAATAAATAGAATTTCCAGTCTAAATCATGGCATTCTCCTGATCGTATTTAACAAAAAAACTCATCAATAACTATCACTGATGAGTTTTTCATGTTTGGAATATATTTTTCCTATTTGGCAATACCAATAACGCCGCATGCAACTCTTGCTCCCGCATTGCCGGTTGGTTGAGAAACCAGGTCGTCTTCACCAGCATGAACAATAATTCCACGGCCAATAATTGAATGTTTACCGCTAAATGATATCATTGTGTCAGTCCATTCATAATGTGCTCTTCCATCAGCACCAGCTTCAACATTTCCAAGGTCACCAACATGCCGGACTGCATCTGTTGGTGCGCCGTGATTCACATTTTCAGGATTGAAATGGCCGCCGGTAGAAGTTCCGTCAGGACTGGAACAATCACCGTATTGATGAATATGAAATCCATGTTTGCCTTCAGAAAGGCCTTCTAAATCGGCAACCACTTTAATGCCACCGTCAACTTTAGTAAAGGTTACCACCCCCTGGGCAGTATTTCCCTCTGTGGGATGAAGTACACAAACAGCTTTGGTTATTGCAGGTTCAGCGCTTACTTCAGTACTGCTCGTACTTGCCTGTTGATTGTTGTTGCAAGCCTGTGCAAATAGAAGTACGCCAGCAGTAACCAGCCAAATGAATAATAATCTTTTTCGTTTCATAATAGTAGTTTTTAATTTAAACAGTCTGTACTGAAATCTTATTCGATATCTGACATTCTGAATTTTTTATTTTTATCATGCTATAAAATTTTAGCCTTTCCTGTACTAAATAAGGGTTATGCTAAATCAACACAATTTTTGAAATATTGTTTAATATTTATCCAATATGTTTATCCAAGCTGTCCGGTTTTAGAAGATGTTACTGTTATTGTGTAACTTTTTATGAGCTAGTTGAATAGTTCCCGTATCAAAAAAGTTATTATATTGATATTAGAAGAAGATTACTTAAAATATTAGACGAATCCTGTTTTATGAGGTTGGTTGTTTGAACTAAGTAGTAGGGAAGCATAATCAGATTTATTATAGGTACTATTCCCGTTAGTTATGCATCAGTTTTTGTTAATGTTGAAATTATGCTTTAAATTGTAAGAGCTTAACCAGTTGGCAATTTTAAAAGATTGTTTTTTAAAAATAAATTTCACAATTATGACTTTAAATTTTTTTAAATGGGCACAATTGAAACACTATATATCATTATTAGTTGTATTGATTCTAATTAGCATATTGCTGGGTTTAAATACTGACAACAAGAAAGATGAACCACCAAACATTTTATTAATTGTTGCAGATGATTTGGGATACAGTGATCTGGGTTGTTTTGGGGGAGAAATAGCAACACCTCAACTGGACAATTTAGCCAGCGATGGCATTCGATTAACCCGCTTTTATACAACCGGTAGGTGTTGTCCTTCACGTGCTTCTATTCTCACAGGTCTTTATCCACATCGCGTGGGTTTAGGGCACATGATAAGGGATTTAGGTCAGCCGGGATACAGAGGCAGGATTTCCGATGATGCTGTAACAATAGCACAGGTTTTACAGCTTTCCGGTTATCGGACTTTCATGTCAGGGAAATGGCATTTGGGAACCAATGACCCGACAAAACACGGATTTGAGGAATACTTTGGTACTTTAATAAGCGCTCAATCATTCTGGGATTCCAGACAATATATTCGTTTGCCTGAGGGGCGTGAAAAGAGAACTTATAACGATGGGGAGTTTTACGGAACAAATGCGTTGACGGATTATGCGCTTGATTTTCTCCAGGAAGCACGGGAAACTCCGGATAAACCCTGGTTTTTATATCTGGCATATAATTCACCTCATTTTCCGTTGCAGGCACCAAAAAGTGATATTGAAAAGTATGCTGAAACATATAAAGTCGGATGGGATGAGATTCGGCAACAACGGCTTCAGAAAATGAAACAGATTGGTATTTTGCCCGAAGAGACAGTTTTGTCACCCCGTTCTCAGTACTGGGCCTGGGCTAAATCTGATCCCGGTGTAAATCCGGCCTGGACTGATGTTCCCGAGGACAGGCAATTGGATTTGGCCAGGAGAATGGCAATATTCTCGGCCATGGTTGACGTGATGGATCAAAATATTGGTCGGGTGGTCAGCAATTTGAAGAAAGAACACGAAATGGATAATACCCTGATTATTTTTATTTCAGATAACGGGGCGTGCGCTGAATGGGATCCTTATGGTTTTGATACTCGGACGGGGCCCAACAACATTTTGTATCAGGGAGACGAAATTGAAAAGATGGGTGGGCCGGGAACCTATCACAGTTTTGGATCCGGATGGGCAAATTCATCAAACACACCGTGGAGGCTTTATAAACATTATAATCATGAAGGAGGGATTAGTTCACCTTTTATTGTACACTGGCCTTCCGGCTTAAAACGTAAAGGTGTAATTGATAATCGGCAGAGTCATTTAATTGATTTAATGCCCACAATACTTGAAGCTGCCGGTGCAAGTTACCCCGCAGAGTATAATGGGCGCAAAACCATTCCGTTGGCAGGGGAAAGTATATTACCGCTTTTACAAGGTGATTCGGTTGAGCCGAGGATATTATATTTTGAACACGAAGGGAACCGTGCTGTGGATGACGGAAAATGGAAACTATCTGCACTGAGAGGAAAAGACTGGGAACTGTATGACATAGAAAATGATCGGACAGAACTTAATGATTTATCACAGAAATATCCTTCTATTGTGAACAGACTCGATAGTTTATGGAATATTTGGGCAGAAGAGAATTACGTGACTCCACTTCCAACAAATTACCAAATGCCTTATTTGCCGAGAGAGTGAGAGAATCATTTTAAATTGTAGCTGCTGATGCTGATTTGTGCGATTTATACAGAAAAATTTAAGTTAACCCTTTATTCCGAAAAGTAATTCCAGAACCTGATTTCAGTTATTTTTCAAAACAGGAAGCTTTATATTTATCTGAAAACGCAACATTTGCAGTCAATTTGAAATGCAATATAATTTTTGTGTAATTGGCTTATTTGCTGTTATGTCTTTTTAACAGATAAAAACAATTTGATTTTTGCTAACCCGTTAACAAATACCTAAATTAGGGTAAATAATTTTTGTTGAAAAATTAACCATAGAATTAATTACTTATGGCAAAAAAAGATTCTCCCGATTCGAATTACAAACCTTACATTTCCGCGAAAGATTTTATTCCTGAATTCACATTAAAGGCAATTTTTTTAGGTGCGATTTTCGGGATTATTTTTGGCGCCTCTTCTGTTTATTTAGGTCTGAAAGTAGGCATGACCGTTAGCGCGTCAATTCCGATTGCAGTACTGGCAATTTCAGTATTTAAGAAAATAGGTAAGGCAACAATTCTGGAAAATAACATTGTGCAGACCATCGGTTCAGCTGGTGAATCTGTGGCAGCTGGTGTTGTTTTTACTATTCCGGCCTTATTGTTTTTACCTGGTGGGCTGGCTTACTTTAAATATTTCCAGATTTTTGTGCTTGCTTTGGCTGGAGGTATTTTAGGGGTACTTTTTATGATCCCGCTGAGAAGGGCATTAATTGTAAAAGAACACGGCGTTTTGCCCTATCCGGAAGGAACTGCCTGTGCCGATGTTTTGGTTGCCGGTGAAAAAGGCGGCAATTTGGCCAAAAAGGTATATTACGGTTTAGGAATTGCATTCTTATATAAGCTTTTCATGTCGATACTGGGACTTTGGAAAGATGTACCGACTTTTGTATTTGGAAGAAAATCGGCACTTCCCAACGCAACGATTAATGGTGAAATTACACCTGAACTTCTTGGTGTTGGATACATTATAGGGCCTCGGATTGCCGGAATAATGGTTGCAGGAGGGGTACTTTCGTGGATTGTTTTAATTCCGTTGATTACGTTGCTCGGCGATAACCTGACTACTGTTTTCCCGCCCGGGACCAAAGTAATCAGTTCCATGGCGCCGGATGAAATATGGAACAACTACATTCGGTATATCGGCGCCGGTGCAGTTACATTTGGCGGATTGATTACCCTTATCAAATCAATCCCTACCATTGTCAGCGCGTTCCGTGATTCGTTCCGTGACATCAAATCAAACAAAGCTAACAAACAGGCTAATGTGGTTAAAGAAGTAGAACGTACTTCCCGTGACCTGCCTTTGTCGGTTGTTTTGGTTGGAAGTCTTTTACTGGTTGTTTTTATGGCTTTAATTCCTTCTATACCGACTAACTTTTTGTCAGCCGTTATGATCGTAATATTTGGTTTCTTTTTCGTAACGGTTTCTTCACGAATCGTTGGTTTGATCGGTTCTTCTTCCAACCCTGTTTCCGGGATGACAATTGCCACATTGATGGCCACCTCATTAATTTTTGTTGGTATTGGCTGGACAGGAGATTTTTATGAACCCCTGGCTTTGGTTGTAGGGTCCATTGTTTGTATAGCTGTTGCCAATGCAGGTTCAACATCCCAGGATCTTAAAACCGGTTTTTTAGTGGGGGCAACTCCTGTAAAACAGCAGATTGGTTTAATTATCGGGGTTTTAGTTTCTGTTGTTGCCATTGGGTTTACACTGCTCTTGCTTGAAAGAACAATAGGAATCGGAACAATAACACCTGCACATCATGACCCTCTGCCGGCTCCGCAAGCTATTTTGATGGCAACAGTCATCAAGGGTTTATTAAGTCAGAATTTACCATGGGCATTGGTTCTTATTGGCATGGGCATTTCTCTTGTCGTTGAATTATGCGGTGTGTCGTCGCTGGCTTTCGCAGTGGGAGCTTACCTGCCGTTATCCACAACTACCCCGATTTTTGCAGGCGGAATAATTAAATGGCTGGTTGATAAACGGAAAAAATCGCAGGAATCGGAAACAGGTCCCGGCGCTTTGTTCAGTTCGGGTTTAATTGCCGGCGGTGCGATTACAGGAATTCTGGTTGCTGTATTAATCGGTTGGACTGTGGGCCATGATGCATCAGGTAATCCAATATCATTTATTGAAAAAGTTCATCGTGTGGTAGTGGGAATATTTACAAGCAACACAGCCGGAACACTTGGCGATGCACTTGGCGGTTGGGGCGACGTTCTTGGGTTGATTTTATTTGGGTTACTCGCGTTAGTTTTATTTAAAATTGCAACGGGAAAAGAAGATAAGGCCGGATAAACCAGACTACTTTAGTACACGATTTTTTGAATAGAATAAAGGAAGGCTTTCTCAAAGTGCAAAAAAGATAATTACTAAATCAATGAATGATAAGGCGACAGAATTTTAATTGTTATTTCACAAGTTTTTGGGAGATTCAATTTATTCCGGGTAAAAAATAAATTTTATGTTAAGCTAACTAAGGTTACTATTCCAAAACATGGAGAAATAATTATATGATTGGATGGATAAATTGTTAATTTTGCTTTGAACACATTGTGTAAATAAACCAAAATCTTAAACTAAACCAGTATGAACCGGAGAGATTTTTACAAAACAAGCGGAGCCCTTGGCGTGGGCCTTTTAGCAGGAAAATCAGTTTTAGCAAATGAATTAAGTGAAGTTCCCGAACCGGGGTTTTATAATGAAGAAGCAAAAAAACTTCCCGCCCGGGAATTTGATGTTGTTGTTGCAGGTGGAGGCACTGCAGGTGTGATTGCGGCAATTGCTGCGGCACGGAACGGGGCAAGAACAGTGCTTGTTGAAAATAAGGGATATGTTGGAGGAGTTGCCGTTGAAGGAGGAACAGCTCTGCATAGCTTTTACAATTTGTGGAAGGCATTTCCCGGTGTTGAAAAAAGGCAGCTTGTGCGCGGAATTCCTGCAGAGATGGTAGATCGCTTAACAGCGATGGGTGGTGCTACCGGACATGCTGAAATGGAGAAATTTTATGACTACGATTCCGTTTGTACAGCCATTGATACAGAATTATATAAACTCAATGCTCATGAAATGCTGGATGAAGCAGGTGTTTATGTGTGTGTAAATACTTTGCTTGCCGGGGCAGTTGTCGAAGGAAGTCGCCTGAAAGGGGTAATTCTGGAAAGTCGCTCAGGACGAGAAGTTATATTTGCAAAATCGTTTGTTGATTCTACCGGATATGCTGATTTGGCCGCTCATGCCGGGGCAGAATATACAGAGCCTAACGACCAGTCAGTGGCAAACAGTATGGGGCTGGGGAATGTTGATATTGAAAGATATTATCAATTTTTAGCCGACAGGGATGCTGTTAACCAATTGGCTTATGGTGTGCGCAGTGGTGAACCGGGAAAAATTGTCCGTATTGGTGGGGAAGGGGCTACTGGTTATCCTGAAGAGTTCCGAAAAGAGGCACAGAAAATCGGGCTGTCAGCTATATCCACCACAACTCATGATAATTACCTGATGTTTATTAAAATTAATTTGAAGTTGCCTGTAAGTCCGACCAACCGGGATGTTGTTGCCAAAACAGAACTGGAGCTTCGCAAACGAATGAAAAAAGGTGTGGAATTGCTCCGCGAATATATACCCGGATTTGAAAAGGCTTTTATTACAAGAACAGCTCCTTCGCTGGTAATTCGCAGGGGAAGATTAATTACCTGTGATTATGATATTAAACACAAAGACGTAATAGAAGGCGTCCATTTCGATGACGATGTTTTTGTATATGGTTTCCACGATATGGCTCCCCATTGGAAAATAAAAAATGGTGGAAGTTACGGAATACCTTATCGTGCGCTATGTGTAAAGGGAATCGACAATCTTTATGTGTCGGGAATGATGATCACTTCTGACCATAACGCGCATATGTCCACGAGAAATACAGTAAGTTGCATGGGGCAGGGGCAGGCCAGCGGAACGGCTGCTGCACTGTGCGCACTTGGAAATTATACCAGCCGGCAATTACCCTATCAACGTCTCAGAAAAGCTTTGGAGGATGGAGGTGTATATTTTGAATCGTAGCCTACGGATTGTTTTAGTCGGTTTTTGAAAATATCAAACCAACCGTTTATTCCGAAAAGCAATTCCAGAACCCGTTTTCAAGTACTTTTCAAAATTATAAGCTTTGTATTTATCTGAGAAAGCAATGTATGTTACCAAATCAACTGGAAGTTTGTCTTTGGTATAGTGTACTTGTTTATTGTTGTGTCTTTCAAGTCTATTTTCTAGATTATTTGTACAACCGGTATAATAGGAATTATCAGAACATTTGAGAATGTAAACGTAGTGCATAATTGTGATATTTTTAGTGGACTGCGTCCACCGAAGCTCGCCGAAGGGTTGAATATAACATTCAACTCTTGGGCAAGGTTTATTTGTTATAAAAGTGAAGCTCACCTACGCCAAGGCTTCGGTGAGCGAAGGTGGAGCTGCGGGGAGTCGAACCCCGGTCCAAACGAGGAAGCCATAAGCTTTCTACATGCTTATCCCCGGACTTGATTTTCGAATAAACACCGGATCAGGGCCACCAATGTTTACCTTATCTCTTTTAATTTCGCAGAAATGCCAGAGCCTCATTTCCACTAGCTTCGATTTACTTGCACCGCCTGATCGGACCGTTTCAAAGCATAACATCCGGGCGATGTCTCGTCCCAATGCCTTGCATCAGGATAAAGGTAACCTACTTGATTCGGTTACGCAGCAAGAGCGTAATTATTTTCGCCAATTGTTGTTTTGATCATTATTTTTTAAGGGTCAACAATCAAAACCCTGCATGCTTACTTACCTCTTCTACCCGCTGTCAAAACCAATCAGCCCCGGTAAAGTTGTAATGTATTAAAATAAAGAACTTTAGCAAAATTTGGAAAAGTGTCTGGTAACAAATCTGTTATTAATGAACACTTTTCATGGCTTTACATGGTGCAAAGATATTCATTCTTTTTTATTCT
>CAWKJY010000038.1:0-14056 GCA_963849985.1 uncultured Prolixibacteraceae bacterium
AAGATCAGACCAGTAAAACATTCATTGTAAATCACTTTAATAATGAAAAAATCAATTTTATCGCCTAAGATCAAGTTTGTTTTGTTGATAGGGTTTACATTTTTTATTTCAGCCTGTTCAACAACACAACAAAATTCTTCTGAATCAAAAGAAATGGTTGTATGGTACAACAAACCTGCAGGTGATGTTTGGCTTGACGGACTATTCATTGGTAACGGCTACATGGGCGGCAATGTATTTGGAAGGGTAGAAAATGAAAGGATTGCGTTGAATGAATCTACTTTCTGGTCAGGTAGGCCCCATGATTACAACGACCCGAATGCACACAATTATTTTGAAAAGATAAAGGATCTTGTCTTTGCTGATAAATTCAAGGAAGCAGAGAAAATGGTGAATGAGCACTTCTACGGGATACCTGCCGCCCAACAAGCGTATGAACCGCTGGGTGATCTTCTTCTGAACTTTGCTGTAAGTGGTGATTCAATAAAGGACTACTATCGGGAGTTGGATATGGAAACAGGTGTAGTGAAAGTTAGTTACATGGATGGAGATGTGAAGATGACCCGCGAAGTATTTATGTCTTATCCCGACCATGTGATGGTTATGAAAGTATCGGCTGACAAACCAGGTAAGGTTTCGGTTGAAGCGAAGCTAATGAGTCAATTTTCCGAAGCAATAAAAGCTCAGGATAATAAACTCATGTTAAATGGTACATGGAAATATCTTCCTGAAAGGGAATATGACCTTATTGCAAAGGTTGACGGAAAGGGAATGAGCTTTCAGGTATCGCTGGCAGCTATGCCTGAAAAAGGAAGTATGGAGGCCACCGATTCAAGCCTTGTAATCAGCGATGCTAATTCAGTGACATTAGTTTTAACAGCAGCAACAAGTTTCGTAAACTATAAAGACATAAGCGGAGATCCCGCCACCAAATGTGAAAAAATAATGGCAGATGTCGAAGGAAAAGATTTTAAGGAACTTAAGAACACTCATTTGGAAGATTTCACCAACCTGATGGGACGGGTACACCTTAAAATAGGTGAGCCATCAATGAATGAAAAGCCAACGGATGAAAGGATTGCAGACCTTAAGAAAGGCATTCCTGATCAGGATTTGTTAGCGAAGGTTTTTCAATTTGGGCGTTATATTCTGGTATCAAGTAGCCGTGAAGGCAGTGAACCGGCCAATCTTCAGGGGAGGTGGAATGAGGATTTACTGCCTAACTGGGGGAGTAAATATACCGTCAATATTAATACAGAGATGAACTACTGGCCTGCCGAGGTAACCAACTTATCCGAATGCCACTTGCCTTTATTTGATATGTTAAAGGATTTGGCTGAAAACGGAGCTGAAACTGCCAAAGATTATTATAATGCAGGAGGTTGGGTTTTGCATCACAATACCGATTTGTGGCTGGGAACCGCGCCTGTTGATGCGGCTCGTTATGGTATGTGGCCGATGGGAGGCGCCTGGCTGTGCCAGCACATTTGGGAACACTATTTATATACCGGGGACGTTGAATTTCTGAAAGAGTACTATCCGATAATGAAAGGCTCGGCACAATTCATTATGGATATTATGGACTATGAACCGAAACACAACTGGCTCGTTATTCCGTTTTCAATGTCTCCTGAGCAGGGATATTTTGTTGATGATAATCCGGAAGAAATGTTTTTATCTTCCTCAACAACAATTAATGAGGCCATAATCAGAGACCTTTTCCCTCATTGTATTGAAGCAGAGAAAATATTAAATACAGATCAGGAATTCGGTAAGAATTTAGCTGAGGCTTTGGAAAAAATACCACCTTACCGGATAGGGAAAGACGGTCTTCTCGATGTATGGATTGAAGACTGGAAAAAGGGAAATGAAGGACATAATACCTCTGTCAATTTTGGTTTCTTTCCGGGAAACTCAATTACATTACGTGGAAATCCTGAATTCGCTGAAGCTATTCAGAAATGGCTGGAACCGCGTAAGGTAAGCCCAGGATGGTGGAATTACATCTGGGATATTTGCGATTGGGCAAGACTTGAAAATGGTGAAAAGGTTGATAGGGTTATTAAGGATTTTTTCACCACATCCAGAGGAGGATTAGGAAATAATCTTCAAAATTCGGCAGCATATCAGTCAGATTCTAATTTTGGATTTACTGCCAGTATTGCGGAATGTTTGTTACAAAGCCATACAGGAGAAATATCATTATTGCCGGCATTGCCTGTAAGTTGGAAAGATGGCTCGGTTACCGGACTTAGGGCAAGAGGTGGATTTGAAATAAGTATGGAATGGAAAGATGGAAAATTAACAAGTGCTGAAATAAAATCATTGCTAGGTAATCCGTGTGTTGTTCGTTATGGAGAAAAAACAAAAACTTATGACGTCACGAAAGGAAATTCAATCCAAATTACTGAAGAGCTTTAATATTGATTTAATTTTTAATCACATTACCACTAAATTATGATCAAACTATTTTTTCAGTTACGAATAATTACAATTTGGATTACTCTCCTTGTATCGAGTGTAATTGCAGAATCCTGCACTTCCAGGAAAACAGAAGGGAAAACACATCATGTATGGGAAAAAGTGGAAATTACCCTTAAGGCCAAGGCTAAATACAATAATCCTTATACTGATGCAACAGTTTGGGTTGATTTGAAGGGACCTGGTTTTGACAAACGTTGTTATGGATTTTGGGACGGAGGCGATACTTTTCGTATTCGGATCATGGCTACAGCACCCGGAACCTGGACATGGAGAAGCGGATCGCAACCGGCAGATTCCGGGTTGGATGGAGTAAGTGGATCTTTCACTGCTATTGACTGGACTGAAGCGCAGAAAGCAGAGAATCCATCACGGCGAGGTATGATTCAACCTTCGGCCAACGGACATGCATTTCAGTATGCCGACGGCACTCCATTTTTTCTCGTTGGAGACACGTGGTGGGCCACATCCGACTTTTCGGTTTCTTTGGCGGGATGATGATACAATTCGTCCACTTGGACCGAAAGCAGGATTTAAAGAGTATGTAGATTACCGGAAAAACCAGGAGTACAACTGTGTAGCAATCCTTGCAGCTTTACCAAACTGGGCTAACGACGATAAACCACCAAAACTGACAATGGAAGATGGAACGATCATTCGGTCCGGATGGCGGCAGGCCGGAACAAACAGCGCCAAAACAATGACTGATGAAGATGGAAACACAGCTTTTCTGTTCCCTGGCAAAGTACCCGGATATGAATCGTACTTCCCGGATGTAGAGCGAATCAATCCGGCATACTTTAAATCCCTCGACAGGAAGATGGATTACTTAAACTCCCAGGGATTTGTCCCGTTCATAGAGGTAGCCAGAAGAGACGTTGGCCAGGTTTGGAAAAAGTACTATCCCTGGCCGGAATCTTATGTACGTTATATTCAGTATATCTGGAGCCGGTATCAGGCTAACGTTTGTTTGTACAGTCCCATCCATTTTGATTATGACCAGGAAACCATTCCCGCCGACGATTGGAATGCTGCTGCCAACAGAGTAATTGAAGAATACGGACATCCACCGTTTGGAACATTGGCTGGCACAAATCCTACCGGTTCATCTTTGCGAAATTGGGGACATACGGACAAGGCACACTGGCTTGGTTTCCATCAAATAGGTAACCTCCGCACGCACGACAGTTTCTCCTTATTGACAGAAATATTCAATACCAAACCTCCTGTTCCGGCAATTAACGGAGAACCTTATTACGATGGAATGCAGGGTGCTGAAGGAGGCTCAGAAGAGGCTGCTTTATGGTGTCGTTCTGCCATGTATGGCAGCGTGCTTTCAGGAGGGTTCGGAGGCCATATTTACGGGGCAGGCGGATGGGCCGGCGGTGTTTGGAGCGGTGAAGTGGAAACAGCTTCCAGATTATCCCATGTGGCAAGTAATTCAGTGGCAATCAGGTGATCAGATGCGACACTTAAAAGCGTTTATTCTTTCGGAAGGAGCAAAATATCAGGATTTAGTTCCGTGTACAGAGAAAATCAACCGAATAAATCAGCTGAGGAAACGATGTTACAACTGGCTGGGCTTATGGTGCCGAAACACAGAAACAGGATCTTTTATTAATATATTTCGAAAAGGATTGTCCACGTGCTGTTATCTCTGGAATAAAATCTAATGCAAAATATGATGCAAGTTGGTTCAATCCACGAAATGGTCAGTGGATACATGTGGAAGCGCCAGTTATCACCGATGAATCAGGACAAATTGTTTTGCCTCAATTTCCTGATAATACTGATCGGTCGGAAACAGACTGGGCAATAAAACTTACATTAAAATAGGAAACATTAGAATTTTTATTTGATAAAGTCATTTTTGATTTATTAAACCAGCGGAAATTTTATAGGTGAATTACTGCTTGTTGACCGGTAGATTGCTGTAAATAGCTCGACAGTCTTTCTACCTTGTTCGCCTGTAACAAGAGGCTCCCGGTTTTCTTTTAATGCCTCAACGAAATCGATAATTTGCAGTTTTATGTAATAAACTGTAGCATCAATTTTTTGGAAGAATTCCGAATCTTCCTTTTTCCACTGCTCAAGCAAATGTTCTTCACCGGGAATTGTCCACATATCATTTACAGGTGGTTCCGATATTCCAGTCATTCCGGCAATAAACATAGCGCCTCCTTCGGTTTGCACGCCCACAGACGAACCATTTTCTCCATGCACCTGAACCTTTCCATACATTCCCGGTTTCTGGGAATTACTTACAAGAACATTTCCAATGGCGCCGTTTTTAAATTTAATAACGGCAACAGCAGTATCATCTACCTCAATATACGGATGATTCAGGTTTCGCCATATACCGTATAATTCATCAATGTCGCCCATCATCCAAAGCAAAACATCAAGCTGGTGCGGCGACTGGTTTACGAGCACTCCGCCACCTTCCATATCCCAGGTTCCCCGCCATTCGTCGGCATCATAATAGGCTTTGTCGCGCCAACTTAACATGGTTGCTGTTCCCAAAATCGGCTTTCCAATCTTCCCGTCTTCAATGGCCCGTTTCACCCGTATTGTCGGTGCATACCAACGGCGTTGGCTAATAACACCAAGCCTGACACCATTTTTACGGCAGGCAATAATCATTTCGTCGCAGTCGGAAAGCGAAGAAGCCAGCGGTTTTTCAACCAATACACTGGCACCTGCCTGCGCTGCTTCAACTGCCGGATCTTTATGAAAAGGATGCGGTGTACAAACGATTACCAAATCTATCTGATTTTCAGAAACCATTTTTGTAATTGAATCATACGCTTTAACACGATATTGTTCAGCAAAATTTTCAGCAGTCTTTTTCGTACGGCTCCAAACGGCGGCAAGTTCTGCATCCGGTATCTCTTTAATTGCTTTTGCGTGAAGGTGGGCTACTTTTCCACAACCCAAAATTCCGATTTTGTATTTTTTCATCGTATTAATTTAAGGAACAAGTATAACTTTATTTAATCCTTCTTCTTTATTGTAAAGTCGTTTGAACCAGCTTGCACCTTCATTAAGCGGAGCAATTGCAGAAATATGCTCATCTACATTAATCAAACCTTCACTCATCAAATGAAGTACCTTTTCATATTCACCATTAATGGCACAACTGCCTAAAACTTTTAATTCCTGAGTGACTACTTTTTGCAAAGGAAATTCAACTTTTGGTGAAAGATTTCCGACTAAAACTACTGTTCCTCCTTTTCGAACCAGGGAAATTGCTGTTCCAACAGTAGCATTTATGCCAACCGCTTCAAAAGCAAAGTCAGCTCCACGCCCATTGCAAATATCTTTTACTTCCTTTTCAATGTTTTCATTTTGAGCATTTAAAACATAATCGGCTCCCGAGTGTTTGGCCTGTTTTAGTTTAGTTTCATCCAAATCAACAGCAATTACTTTTATTCCCGAAAGCTTCAGTAATTTGATGATAAATGTACCAATCATACCTGCCCCGATAACAGTGGCGGTGTCACCCAACTGAATCCCGGATAACGAAATAGAATGCAGGGCAACAGCTATAGGCTCTACCATAGCAGCATGTTCGAATTTTACATTATCAGGAATACGATACATTATGTGTTGGGGTACGGTAACATATTCAGCAAAAGCTCCATGTTTCCGATATTCGCCTGGTGAAACCCCCAGCACTTTTCGGTTGTCGCTAAGATTATAATGGCCATGCAAAGTGTACCAATCGTTAAGCATGTAAATGGTTGAATCGAAAGTAACACGGTCGCCCGATTTCCATTTAACAACACTTTTCCCGACCGATTCAATCACCCCCGAGGCTTCGTGCCCCATAACAAGCGGAGGAATACGCCGTCCTGATACTTCCGTCCATTCCATGCACATCGGAACCGCAAATACCACATGCTTTTACACGTATCAGTACTTCATCATCTTCAATTTCAGGAACAGGAAAGTTATCGGTAAATTTTAACTGATTATATGCTTCAAGAACAAGAGCTTTCATTTTTTATAGATTTTATAAGTTAATTTCAAAATGTTTCTGTTCGTAATAAAATTATTGACTTAAATTTTCCCATACAGGAGTGTCTGGCTTTATTTCAAATTTGTAATATATTCATGTAAACCCAATATTCCTGTATATGAAATAAAAAGTGAAAAAACAAATGCTGCTGACAAGCCAATATTCAGCAAGTTATTTGCCTTGTATTCGCCCATCAACGACTTATTATTTATTAATACGATGATACCACCGATCACTACCGGAAGAATAAAAACACTGGCAACCTGGGTTGCTATCTGTGCCATTATCGGGTTTGCACCCAATATGGGAACAATCAGTCCAACCAAACAGGCAACTGCTGCAAGTACTTTAAATGATTTCGATTTTAAATCCATTTTGCCCTGGCGATAATCACCAATTAATAATGGTAAAACCATTAAAATAGGAAATATGGAGGAAAGTCCGGCGCTCATCGCTCCAAACATAAAAATAACAACGGCAAACTTACCTGCAACCGGTTGAAGGGCATAAACCATATCAAGTACTTTTGTAACAATTTTACCTTCATGGAAAAGGGCTCCTGTAGCAGCAATCATAATGGACGCGCTAATAATAAACAACAGTATCCCTGAAATCAGCGCATCTCTTTTTTGTTCTTTCAAATGATTTTTATTCCACCCTTTCTCTTTTACAATTAAAGTCCTGACGACAAATGTAGGAGCGGCCATTGTAGTCCCAACAAACGCTGCAACCATTAATTCTCCGCCAGGCGGGATACTTGGCACAAAACCCATTACAACTTCAGACGGTGATGGAAGGGTAATAAACATGGATAAAATAAATGAAATCCCCATTATAGTTACAAAAATGACCAACACCTTTTCAAAAAATGAGTATTTACCTACCAGCAAAAAAGCATACATAATGAAAATAAGGGCAACTGCAATTCCTAAAACAAACCAATAATTGTTTTCATTTAACCCGGGAAAGAACAGCCGCATCACCTCGTAAAGTGCGTTACTGGTCAGTCCAAGAATACCGGACAAGGCACTCCACTGACCCATTACGATGCCAATAATTGCCAGCACCGCCCAGGTTTTTCCCCATTTCAAATGATTCTTAAAACTATTTATCGCCGTTTTTCCGGTAACTGCAGCAAAATGCCCGAAAGCATGCATAAGCAACCACGCAAAAAACGCACTTAAAAACAAGACCCATAACAATTGCACTCCATACTGGCTTCCTGATTTGATCATGGATGTAACACTCCCTGTCCCAATGGTATATCCTATACAAAAAATACCTGGTCCAATAGCCAGCAGCATAAGCCATATTTTTTTAATCAGCGGAATTCTTTTCTTTGCCAGATCCATAAGATCAAATTAAAGTTGATAAATTGTTCTTCTTAAACTATTCATATTATCTCGTCCTGTCGTTCTGTGCACTTTCATAATAATCGAAATGATTCCCTAATTTTTCCATGAGCGGTAATGTAATATTATCGAGTTCTTCTTTTACATCCTTTGCCAACGGATTGCCTGCCGCTTTTACATTTTCCGAGAATTGTTTCAAATTTCTCGAACCAACAATTGTACATGTAATTGATGAGTTCTCAAGAATCCATTTAATGGAAAGTTCAGACATGGAAAGCCCGGTTTCACGGCAAATTCGCCGGATGCCTTCAAGCGCAGCCGTTGTTTCCTCTTCGGCTCCCTTTTCTCCATGCCTGCATTCGCTGTTCGATCTGGAATTAAAATGCCGGGTACGTCGTCGCCACACAGGTACATCGTCGAGTGTCGGGTAAATATCTGCCAGAATTCCCTGCAGAAGCGCCATATATCCGATAACCCCAATCCCGTTTTTTTCGCAGACTGACAAGGTATCGTATTCGATGGCTCTACATAAAAGATTATAGGGAAGTTCGTTTACTGCAACTTTGTCGAGCGGCAAATCTTTCAGACGGCTAAAACTAAAATTACTAACACCGGCATGGCGGATTTTACCCTCTTTTTTCAAAAGTTCCATAGTTTCCCATGCCTCTTCAATTTGTGGAGGATTTTCTATAATCTGTTTATCTGAAGAAAAATGCCTGATTGAATGGGCATGTATCGGCCAGTGAATCATATATAAATCAATATAATCAGTCTGTAACCTTTTTAATGATTCATTGCAATGTTCAATCATTACATCCCTGTAACAATTTGACGGACTTACCTTTGTACCTATTACTATTTTGTCTCTTGGAATTCCTTTAATTGCCTTACCTAAAGAAATTTCGCTCCTGCCTTCATTGTAAACCTCTGCGGTATCGAAATAATTAATACCTAAATCAACAGATGCACGAACGACTTCGTTAACATCGTTCTGGTTTTGTTCCCCCCAGTATTCGCCTCCTCCAAAGGCCCAGCAGCCTGTTCCAATAACAGATAATTTTAATCCCGAATTTTCACATATACGTTTCTCCATTACTGGTTCAATTAGTTATTTTCTTCTCTTTATTTTTAATTTTTCTTGTTAAACAAAATTTTCAGACAGCATTTCTGCTAATATCTTTCCTTTGATTCCCCTCCTTTGGAGGGGTTAGGGGAGGCTATTATAAACTAACCACTTCATAAGTTTTTCCTGCTTCTGCATTAAATTCCAATACATTTAATTCCGGGTTGTTTGTTTCAATTTCCTCTCCGTTGGAAAGGATTTTTGCTTTGTTTTTGGTTCGAATCCGGCACTTGTTATTGAATTTAGAGTCAATAAATGCTTTGGTTAATTTGCCATTATTCCATAAAATAGTATACATTGTAGCCGCCTCTTGCAACAAGTCCCTGAATACCTCCGTTTTTCCATTCTTTAGGCAGTGCAGGCAAAAGCGATATTTCAGAAGAATGACTTTGCATTAACATTTCTGTAATGCCGGCGGTTACTCCCTGGATTGCCTGGTTTCCTTCAAAGGAAGGCGTAATCCGGCTATCTTCACGTCTTGGGTGAAGACTAACTTCTGTTAACATATTTCTTAAGATATTATACGCTGGTTGCGGCTCTTCCAATCTCGCATGAAGATTGATTTTCCATGCACCTGACCAGCCGAGATTAATGTCTCCCCGTCTTTCAAGAACCACATCAACTGCCTTTGCCAGTTTCGGTGTTTTGCGTAATGTAATATCATCATCAGGATAAACTGCAAAAAGGTGCGACAGGTGCCGGTGTGTAGGTTCATATCTCTTTAAAATCGTATAACCATTCCTGCAATTGCCCAAAACGTCCAATTTGATAAGGAGGTAGCTTCGCCAAATCCGCCTTAAGTTGTTCTTGCATTTCACTGTCCCTGTTTAACACTTTGCATGCTGTAATACAATTACGAAAGAGATTGCGTATGATTTCATTGTCCATTGTAGTTCCCATAGAAACCGAACAAACTTTTCCATCATCCGTAACAAAACTGTTTTCCGGTGTGGTTGACGGACAGGTTACCAGCCAACCTGTTTCAGGATCTGTCATCAGAAAATCGAGATAAAACTCAGCAGATCCTTTTAATAAAGGGTATATTCTTTTAAGGTAAGCTGTATCGAGTGTATAATTATAATGATCGAATAATTGCTGCATGAGCCACGCACCTCCCATTGGCCACGTTGCGTACTGCGGGTTTCCGTCGGTTGGAGCCGTGTTAAACCACACATCTGTTCCGTGATGCGCAACCCAACCCCGGCAACCATATAACTCTTTGGCTGTTCTGGCACCTGCCTGGGCTAAATTTTCAACAAATAAAAGCAATGATTCATTCACATTGGGAAGGTTCGTACTTTCCACCGGCCAGTAACATTCTTCAATATTAATATTTAATGTCCATCTGCCCTGCCAGCGTCCTTCTAAATTATCCAGCCAGATATTGTGATTATTAAAAGCCAGTGTATTTTCCCGGGCTGCCGCAAGTAAAAGGTAACGGCCATATTGGAAGTATTGCGATATATAAAGCGGATCATCTTCTCCCACCCGTAACTTATCCATTCTTTCTGTTGTATTTAGCTTTGAATTTTCATTTTTACCCAAATCAATTTTACATGAATGGAACAACGGGTAATAATCTTTTATATGCCGATCTTTAAGTTGAGCAAAAGTGTATTGTGAAGCTTTTGAAATATAATCGTTACATCTTTGTTTTTCGTTTCCTGAAACATCATTCCAGCTTTTCCAGTTTGTTGCTCCGGCTAAAATCAGCGTAACGGCATTTGCATTTTTAACCGTAATTTTATTGATATTACTATCGATACTTTGCGTCAAAGTTCCGCCTTCCTGAATGATTTTTAATCTTGACTGCCATTTCATTTGTGCAGGTAAAATTCTTTGTCTGTATGGCTCTGTAGTGTTCTCAATAGTTGTGCCTTCCATCACAATGTCATTGTTTTCCAGATGTGTAGTTGCCGACGGCTGAATGCTGGATAACCAGGTATTAATATCAATTGCACCTTTTTTACTGGCAGTTAAACGCATTACAATTACCTGGTCAGGATAGCTGGCAAAAACTTCCCTTTTATAATTCACGCCATCAAATTGGTATGAAACAGTAACCAAAGCACTGTCCATACTCAGTTTTCGGATATAATTTTTTACTTTATCCTGATCATGTCCGGGAAATTGAACATTAAGTATTCCCATTGGCTGGTAGTGTTGTACACTCATCGGGTCGCTGGAAAGTTTTTCTGCTTCTGTATTTGCATCCACCCAATCTTTTGCCAAAACAAATTTCCGAATGTTCTTTACAGATTTCCGGCCCATCCGTATTATTTGGATTGTATGGCCCGCCTGTCCACAAGGGTTTCATCATTAAAAGGGATAACCTCATCCGAAGTTTTGCCCAAAACCATTCCGGCAAACCTGCCAGTCCCGATGGGAAGTCCCTCCCAGTATTTTGTTGCCGGGGTATTATACCACCAGCTCATTTCATCCTGTACAACTTGTTCATTTTTATTTTGGGAGTAAATTGATTTGCCGATTAAAACAAAACAAATCAAAAAGGTAATACTGAATTTTATCATAATCTGTTTTTATTCCTCAGTTTATTTGTGATAGTTGAGTAAGATAATAATTTCCATCCCTCAAAAAATCCAAAAATTGGATAATTTTTAGATCGATATTTTATTTGTTGCCCAAGTTTTCAAAATTCCAACAATTATGGTTCCGTTAAATAAATGTTATTCAACATTTATTTAAATATAAAAGTTTCCGCAAACCTTTGCGTTGAGATTACTCTGAATCAACAGGTTGTATTTTGGCTTTTTTTTATGGATATTTATTCTAAAATAGAGAATGTGGTTTGACACATTCTGAAGATAACGACAACGAAACATCTTCAGACTTTACGTGCAGATAATTTATTTAAAAGTAATTTCTTTTATTGATGTTATTCAGTGTAATTTTATTAAAGAAATTTAAACAACCAATTATGAAAAAAATAATTTATTTAACAAAACTTGCATTTGTTTTGTTAGTAGTTCCTACATTTTTGTTTTCAGCCTGTTCAACACAACAAAAGTCTCCGGAATCAAAAGAGATGGTACTTTGGTATGATAAACCTGCTGGTGATGTATGGCTTGACGGGCTTTTTATCGGGGATGGATATATGGGCGGTAATGTTTTTGGAAGAGTAGAAAATGAGCGGATTGCTTTAAATGAATCTACTTTCTGGTCGGGAAGACCCCATGATTACAACGATCCGAATGCGCACAACTATTTTGACAAGATAAAGGATCTTGTTTTTGCTGATAAATTTAAGGAAGCGGAGAAAATGGTAAATGAACATTTCTACGGAAAACCTGCTGCCCAACAAGCGTATGAACCGCTGGGTGATCTTCTTCTGAACTTTGCTGTAAGTGGTGATTCCATAAAGGATTACTATCGGGAATTGGATATGGAAACAGGTGTAGTGAAAGTAAGTTACATGGATGGCGATGTGAAGATGACCCGCGAGGTATTTATGTCTTACCCCGACCACGTGATGGTTATGAAAGTTTCAGCTGATAAACCTGGTAAAATATCGGTTGAAGCAAAGCTGAAAAGTCCGTTTACCGAAGAAATAAAAGCACAGGATAATAAACTCATTTTGAACGGAACCTGGAAATATCTTCCCGAAAGAGAAATTTGACCTTATTGCCAAAGTTGATGGGAAGGGAATGAGTTTTCAGACTGATCTGGTTGCAATGCCAGAAAAAGGAAGTATGGAGGCCACCGATTCAAGCCTTGTAATCAGCAATGCCAATTCAGTAACATTCGTTCTCACAGCAGCGACAAGTTTTGTAAATTATAAAGATATTAGTGGAGATCCCGCAGCCAAATGTGAAAAAGTAATGGCGGGTGTTGAAGGAAAAGATTTTAAGGAACTTAAGAACACTCATTTGGAAGATTTCACCAACCTGATGGGAAGGGTACACCTTAAAATAGGCGACCCGGCAATGAATGAGAGACCAACCGATGAAAGGGTTGCTAATCTTAAAAATGGGGCTTTCGACCCGGATCTTTTAGCCAAGATTTTTCAATTCGGAAGGTACATGCTCGTATCAAGCAGCCGTGAAGGCAGTGAACCGGCAAACCTGCAGGGAAGATGGAATGAGGATTTACTTCCTAACTGGGGAAGTAAATATACGGTCAACATTAATACCGAGATGAACTACTGGCCTGCCGAGGTGACCAACTTATCTGAATGCCATTTGCCTTTGTTTGATATGTTAAAGGATTTGGCTGAAAACGGAGCGGAAACTGCCAAAGATTATTATAATGCAGGAGGTTGGGTTTTACATCATAATACCGATTTATGGCGTGGAACTGCACCGGTAGATGCAGCACGTTACGGCATGTGGCCAATGGGAGGCGCCTGGCTTTGCCAGCATATCTGGCAACATTACCTCTATACAGGTGATGTTGATTTTTTGAGAGAGTACTATCCAATAATGAAAGGTTCAGCACAGTTCTTCTTAGATATTATGAGAACTGAACCCAAACATCATTGGTTGGTAGTTCCTTTCTCAATGTCTCCTGAAGAGGGTTATTTTATTGACGATAATAATGTAGAGATGTTTCTTTCCTCCTCAACCACAATGAATGTAGGTATTATCAACGACCTTTTCCCAAATTGTATTGAAGCAGAAAAAATATTAAATACGGATCAGGAGTTTGGAAAAACATTAGCCGCTGCATTGGAAAAGAGACCTCCCTACCAGATTGGGAAGGATGGCTTGTTGCAGGTTTGGATTGAAGACTGGAAAAGGGGTAATGAAGGACATAACATGTCTGCCAATTTTGGATTTTTCCCGGGAAATTCGATTACACTTCGGGAAAACCCTGAAATTGCTGCAGCTATTCAAAAATGGTTAGAACCGCGTCAGACAAGAACCAGTTGGACAAATGCATGGGACATTTGTGACTGGGCAAGGCTTGAAAACGGTGCAAAGGTCGATACTGTGATAAGAAACTTTTTCAGAACCGCAGCGCCAGGGCAATTTGGAAATGCAGCACAGGGAGCGAATACAAGACCTGCATTTCCGGCGCGAATGAGAGGTGGCATTGGAAATAATCTTCAGAATACAAGCA
>CAWKJY010000039.1:0-116439 GCA_963849985.1 uncultured Prolixibacteraceae bacterium
CTTTGAACATTGAAAAAGACAACAGATAAATGGTTGCCAGGGATTTTAAAACAAGTGTACTGCCGATGAGCAAAAAGTTGCTGCGATTTGCCACTCACTTCCTAAAAGATGAGGATGCGGCAAAAGATGTGGTGCAGGATGTTTTCCTGAAATTATGGCAAAAGAGGCACGAGCTTTCCGAGATTGAAAATATGGATGCTTTTGCGATGCGGATGACCAAAAATCGTTGTCTTGATGTAATTAGAGCAAACCGGGTTGTTGCAATTGATGCGGAAACCGATCGCAAAATGAAACTGGAAACGGTTGACGTTCATTCTAAGGTTGAATTAAGCGAATCGGCAATGCAAATAAAAATGCTGATCGGACAGTTGCCAGATATTCAGCGCGCAGTGATGCAAATGCGGGATATTGAACAACTTTCGTATGAAGAAATTGCTGAGGCTACTGACTTAAAAGTGAACGCAATTCGGGTTAATCTTTCGAGAGCAAGGAAAAAGGTTCGTGATGAATTTTTAAAAATAAATTCAGATGGAAACACAAGAAATAAAACAATTACTGCAACGCTATTTTGACGGGGAAAGCACAGATGCTGATGAAAAAAAGCTGGAAGCTTATTTCGCAGGAGATGAAGTTGCGGATGAATTGAAGGAATATGCAGAATTTTTCGGAGGAATTTCTGAACTGGCGCAAGCTGAAGATAATTCAGCGCTGGAAGAAGATATTATGGATTATATCCTGGAAAATGAACACCGGGATAAAATAAAATTCCGCCGCATGTGGCAAACGGTAACCGGTGTAGCTGCAACAATTATAATTGTTCTTGGAGGATTCCTGTTTTATCAACAAAGGCAGCAACCTTTTCAGGATACCTTTAAAGATCCGGATAAAGCTTACGTGGTAGCTGAACAGACACTTGAATTTGTTTCCGAAAAATATAATAAAGGTTTATCGGCGCTGGCCAACTTCGATAAACTCACTAAGGCGGAAGAACCACTTAGAAAAGGGGTTGCCCCTGTAAATGATTTTTTTAATAACGTAAAAAAAATAGAAAAATCTGTTGATACTCCGGAGAATAAAAAGAATGAATAACACTAAAAAAATGAATACCATGAAAAAGCTAATTTTAACGCTCGCAATTGTATTGCCAATGGCAGTGCTTGCACAGAAAACACCGGTTGACAAATTGTTCGATAAATATGCCAACCAAAAAGGAATAACTACTGTTAATATTTCCGGGAAATTACTTGGCTTTGCAAGTCAACTGGATGTTGGCGACGAAGCTACTTCCAACATGATTTCAAATTTGAAAGGAATCCGAATTCTTACTGTAGAAGACGATGAACTCAATAAAAAAATTGATTTTTATGCTGAACTGGAAAAGGACGGTTTCTTCAAAAACAACAACTACGAACCTTTGATGGAAGTTACAGAAGACAATGAAGTGGTGCGTTTTCTTGCCAAAGATGCAGGAAACGGGAAAATTGCAGATTTACTTTTAGTCGTTGGAGGTGATGAAAATACACTTATCAGCATTAGCGGAATAATCGACCCGAAAGATATTAGCAAAATTACCAAAGCTGCAAATATTGATTTAGGAGATATTGACATCAACCAAAATAAAAAAGAAAAACAATAAACAAATATTGGTTAGATAAGATAGAATCCGGGGCCAATCCCGGATTTTTTTTGCAACATATTCAACAGGTTGCCAAATGTTTCGTATTTTTCGCCCGTAATTATTTATGATCAATGGATTTAGATTCAATTTTACAGAAACTTCAAATTTTGCCGGGCACAACAAAAGTTATTGATATAGGTTGTGTTCAACTTTCGGCAACGCGCTTAAAAGAAGGCTGGCATTTAGTTACAACAGATAATTGTCCCGATGATGATATTGCTCTAAATGAGGATTCTACGCTGGCAGACTATTTTCAAACCGGGAAATCAAATTCGTTGATTATCGCTCCTGCTTTACCTGTAAAACCAATGGTTTTCAAGGGAACAGGGTTAAATGTTTTGCCCGACCAAAAAATTACTTTGTTTCTGAAAATTCCTCTAACTTTCCAGATTTATTTTTCAAAAGTTCAGCCGGAAAACCTGTTGAAAGAAATTGTTTACAAAAGGCTTTCAAACACGTGGTTTGGTGAACCCGACACCGGCGAACCAGCGTTTACATTAGGAAGTGAATATAGCCTTGATTTTAATAACATTAAGATTGAAGGATTTGAAGCAATTTGCCCGGTCTCAGTAAAAAATACTGCCGATGAAAATCTTAGCATTCAACGCCTGATAATCCGCGATGAATTTCTGACGTTGTACAGGAATGAAAATCGGATTGTAACCAGCCATGTGCAGATAGAGTTTAAAGGACAGGAAATTATAGGTTCAGTTGACTACCAGTATTCAAAAGCCTTTAACGGAGAAAAACAGGAAATTCTTGCCAAACCAAGAAACAGTTCAGGAAAGAGCCACGTAAAACTGAATTTCCATTTTATGAAAACAATTTATAGAACTGAATAATGAGTATTGATTGGTCGAAATATCAAATGTCATCGGCATTTCTGGAAAAACTATTGATTGGAGTTATTATACTTGCTATTGGATTAGCGGTTATAAATTTAATTGCTTTAATCGTCAGAAAATTACTTCCCAATAATTGGTCAAAACAGAGAAGAATGATTGTAAACCGGATTATCAAATATTCCGGCTATGTATTCCTTTTCTTCATTTTAATTTCTGAGTTGGATTTGACTAAAAGTCTTGCAACCGTTTTTGGAGCTGCCGGGGTAATTGGAATAATTATCGGTTTTGCATCGCAAACCAGCATTGGAAATATTATTAGCGGTTTTTTTCTGGTTTCCGAAAAATCTTTTGAATTGGGAGATGTAATTCGCATTGGGGACAAAAGTGGGACCGTTTACAGCATCGATTTACTTTCGATTAAAATAAAAACCTTTGATAATCTTTTGCTTCGAATACCAAATCAAACCGTAATTAGCTCTGAAGTTATTAACGTTACAAAATTCCCAATTCGACGCTTTGATCTTGATTTAAGTGTTGCCTACAAGGAAGATTTGGGAAAGGTAAAATCAATTATTGAAAGAGTAGTTAGAGATAATCCTTTGTGCCTTGATGAACCGGAGCCGTTGATTACTTTCAAATCATTTGGAGATAGTGGAATAAATATTCTTTTAGGAGTGTGGTTTGAAAAAGCCAATTACTTAAAAGTTAAAAATTCTGTGTTTATGGAAATTAAAGCTGCATTTGATGCAGAAGGAATTGAAATTCCATTCCCACACATGAGTATTTATACCGGTGAGGCTACAAAACCTTTCCCAATAGTTGATAAAACAAAAAAGTAGAATTAGAAAATATTGAAGTGTAAAAAACAAATCGTCGTACCATTTTTGTGATACGACGATTTTACTTTATACTCGTAGCTAAATACTACACTTTATAATAATCCGCGTTTTCGCAACAAAGGTTCTTTCGATGGCGCTTTTCCACGAAATTTTTCATAAATCGCCATTCCTTCATCCGAACCGCTTTTTTCCAAAAGTGTTCTGAATTTTGCCGCATATTCCGGGTTAAAAATATCGCCCGATTGTTTGAATGCATCAAAAGCATCAGCATCTAATACAGCAGCCCAGATATAAACATAATATCCAGCTGAATACCCACCCGAGAAAATGTGAGAAAAATAGGTACTACGATAACGGGGAATAAACTCGGGTATTAACCCAATTTTATCCATTGATGCTTTTTCAAATGCGTTGACATCTGCGATATTTGGATTTTCCGCAGTATGATAATCCATATCGAGCAATGCTGCAGCCACATATTCGCCGGTAATAAATCCCTGGTTAAACGTTCCGCTTTTCTCCAGTTTTTCAATCAGTTCATCAGAAATTGGTTCGCCTGTTTTATAGTGGGTTGCATACACTTTCATCACTTCCGGTTCGGCTGCCCAGTTTTCCATAATCTGTGAGGGAAGTTCAACAAAATCGCGCGGAACACGACCTGCAGTTCTGTTGTACTGACCATCAGTAAATAATCCGTGCAGAGCATGCCCAAATTCATGAAATAAAGTAGAAACCTCATCAAAACTTAATAAAGCCGGAGAGTCTGCTGTCGGTCGGGTAAAGTTCATTACTATCGAGCCGATTTCAGGAATTCTTTTCCCGTTTTTGTAATGTGCATCGCGAAAGCTGGTTGACCACGCACCTACCCTTTTCCCATCACGCGGATGAAAGTCCATATATAATACCCCGACTAAGGAACCATCAGCTTCCTGTACTTCAAAAGGCTCAGCTTCAGAATGATAAGTTGGCAAATCAGGACGAGGGACAAATTTTAAACCATATAATTTGTTGGCAACATAAAATATTCCTTTCTGTGCATTTTCAAAACTGAAATAAGGTTTGATTTCCGCTTCATCCAAATCAAACTTTTCTTTTCTAAGTTTTTCTGAATAATACCACCAGTCCCATGAAGCCAGTTTAAAATTGCCGCCTTCACGATCAATAATGGCTTGCATATCTTTAACATCTTGCTTTGCCATTTCTAAAGCGGGTGTCCAAAGTTCCATTAAAAAATCATAAACAGCCTGCAGGAGTTTTGGCCATATTATTGCTGATCACATATTCTGCATAATTATTAAATCCCAGCAACTTAGCTTTTTCATCGCGCAACTTAACAATGTCTTTAACGATTTCCTTATTGTCGTTTTCATTATCATTATCGCCTCGCATAAAATAGCCACGATACAATTTTTCACGCAGATCACGATTTTTAGCAAACTGTAAAAAAGGAATCATACTTGGTTTTGCCAGTGTAAAAACCCACTTGCCTTCGTCACCGGTTTTTGCGGCCGTTTCGGCTGCAGCAGCAATAACATCATCGGGTAACCCCGCCAGATCTTCTTTGTTTTCGACTACCAACTTGAAATTTTTATTGGTTTCAGCCAGCTGGTTTTCTCCAAACCTCAAACTCAATTCCGATAGTTCAGTATTTATTTTCTTTAGTTTTTCCTGATTTTCAGTTGAAAGATTTGCACCACTCCGAACAAAATCCTGGTAATATTTTTCAACTACACGGAGTTGTTCGGCATCCAATCCCGTGTTATTTCGGTTTTCATAAACAGCTTTTACCCGTTTGAATAAATCCGGGTTCATCATAATATTATCCCGATGTTGCGTCTGCAGTGGCGATATTTCACGAGCCACAGCCTGCATTTCATCATTGGTTTCAGCTGAATTTAACGGACCAAAAACACCGTTTACTTTATCAAGTAATTCTCCTGATTTATCGAAAGCCAAAATGGTATTTTCAAAGGTAGCTTCTTCTGAATTAGAAACGATAGCCCCAATTTCAGTTTCATTTTGTTTTATCCCTTCCTTGATTGCTGGCAGAAAATATTCCACTTTAATCTGATCAAACGGAGGAACTCCAAAAGGCGTATTCCATTCAGTAAAAAAAGGATTTCCCATCGATGCAACATCTTTTTTCCCACTTTGGCACGAAACAACTGCCAAAAGTGTAACAGCAAAAATAAATAACAGTTTTTTCATCTCATTGAATTTTTGATCTTTATCGGTACTCGATGTAATTCGCCATATAATAATTTATGCTAATGGTGGATTTTTCATGGCTCATTTCATACAAATTGATTTGGTTTTTTTGATTGCGCAATATAAATAATTTTCAACCTGTGTTTAATGATTGATTTCATTATTTATTACGAATTTCAATTGAGCTTATAAATAACAAAGGTTACAGTTCGTTCCGATATAATTTTAATGAGGTGCACTAAAAACAAACAACAAATAATTTTGCATGTTAACATTCAGAAATCAATAATTAATTATTTGATCTATTCACTGCCCTATTCAAATCACCTTCCTGAATATTTTAATAGAAAAACCTTACTTTTGTCGAATTCAAAAACTGAACAAATCATTTAAAAATGAATATTTCATATTCCTGGTTAAAAGATTACATCGATCTGGAGCAGTCACCCGAAGAAATTTGCACCATTTTAACTCAAATTGGGTTGGAAGTAGGAAGCATTGAGGAAGTGGAAACTGTAAGAGGCGGAATGAAAGGATTAGTCATTGGTGAGGTAATAACCTGTGAGAAACATCCGAATTCAGACCATTTAAGTAAAACCACTGTAAATATTGGAAATGATACCATTTTACCGATAGTTTGCGGGGCTCCCAATGTTGCTGCAGGCCAAAAAGTGGTAGTTGCTACGGTAGGGACAATGCTTTACATGGGTGATGAATCGTTTACGATCAAAAAATCAAAAATCAGGGGTGAAGTTTCTGAAGGAATGATTTGTGCCGAAGACGAAATTGGAATTGGCACAGACCATGCAGGAATTATTGTTCTGGATGAACACGCAAAAGTTGGAACACAGGCAAAAGATTATTTCAAAATTGAATCGGATTGGGTAATTGAAGTTGACCTTACCCCTAACCGTATTGATGCGGCTTCACACATTGGTGTTGCCCGCGATCTGGCTGCTTATCTTTCAAAAGAGAAAAAAATAAAATATACACGTCCGTCGGTGGATGATTTTAAAGTTGATAATCACGACCTGGAGATTCCGGTAGAAATTCTGAATCCTGAAGCTTGTCACAGATACTCGGGAGTTACCATTTCCGGAATTGAAGTCAAAGATTCTCCCGAATGGCTTCAAAACCGTTTAAAATCTATCGGCCAGACTCCCATCAACAATATGGTTGATATTACCAATTTTGTTTTGTTTGAAACCGGTCAACCTCTCCATGCTTTTGATGCTGCTGGCCATAACAAGTGGAAAGGTTTCGGTTAGAACATTGCCAGCCGGAACAAAAATGAAAACGCTTGACGAAGAGGAACGCACACTTGATGAAAACGACCTGATTATTTGTAACGAAGCAGAACCCATGTGTATTGGCGGTGTTTTTGGCGGTATCGATTCAGGAGTAAAAGAAACAACTAAAGATATTTTCCTTGAAAGTGCCTGGTTTGATCCGGTTTTTATTCGTAAAACGGCCCGCAGACATGGATTGAACACCGACGCTTCTTTCCGGTTTGAACGCGGCACTGATCCGAATGGCACAATTTACGCACTAAAAAGGGCTGCCCTGCTGATGAAAGAAATTGGCGGTGGAACCATTTCATCAGAAATTGTGGATATTTATCCCGAATCGGCTGAGGATTTTTCCGTTACCGTTTCTTATGCCAACGTGAAACGTTTAATAGGAAAAGAACTTGGAAAAGAAACCATTAAAAAGATTCTTACTTCACTGGAAATTAAAATTACCGGTGAAACCGAAACGGAACTTTCACTTTTAGTCCCACCCTACCGTGTTGATGTAAAACGGGAAGCAGATGTCATCGAAGAGATTTTACGGATTTATGGATACAATAATGTTGAAATTCCGCAGCAGATTAATGCATCATTACAAACCGCTGAAAAGCCGGACCCTAACAAAGTTCGCAATCAGATTTCAGAAATGTTGACATCAAAAGGATTCAATGAAATCTGGTCGAATTCACTTACAAAAGCTGCTTATTATGAAGGATTAAAAACCTATCCTGAAACGCAGACGGTAAAAATTCTGAATCCTTTAAGCGCCGACCTGAACGGAATGCGCCAAACGCTTCTTATGGGCGGGCTCGAAACCATTTCATACAATTTGAATCGCCAAAGCAGGAATTTACGTTTTTATGAATTTGGTAACTGTTACTTTTTTAAAGGAACGCATTTAAAAGATCAGCCTGCCAATAATTACTGGGAAGAAGAACATCTTGGATTGTGGATCACTGGAGATAAGGAAACAGAAAACTGGGCAGAAAAGGAACAGCCTTCGACATTCTTCACCTTAAAAACTTACGTGGAAAATATTCTTTCACGACTTGGAATTTCCATTCAACAACTCCAGATTACAGAAACAGAAAATGAAATCTTTTCTGCTGGATTAAATTATAAATTCAACAACAAAACGCTGGTTGAATTTGGTTACGTAACAAAAAAACTGCTGAAAAAATTTGACGTTGAAAATACGGTTTTTTATGCGAATATTCACTGGGAAGCTGTATTCCAACAACATAAAAAACATGCAGTTGAATTTAACGAGTTACCAAAATTCCCGGCAGTTCGCCGCGATTTGGCTTTGTTACTGAACAAGTCAGTGACTTTTGCCCAATTAAAGGAAGCTGCATTTAAAACCGAACGCCAGATTTTAAGAGAGGTTGATTTGTTTGATGTTTATGAAGGCAAAGGAATTCCTGAGAATAAAAAATCGTATGCACTCAGTTTTATTCTGCGCGACGATCAGCGAACGTTAAATGAAAAACAAATTGATAAAACCATGCAACGACTGATTACAGTCTTTTCAAAGGAATTTGAAGCCGAGTTACGGTAAACCAAAATATCTACAGATTTCCCGGATTTTTTCCGGGATTTTTGTTTTAAAGAAAATTTATATGCAAAACCATACCAAAGGAATAATTTACGCATCGGTTACCGCATTCTTTTGGGGTTTTCTGGCTATTGCGTTAAAAGTTGCCAACCAAACGGTTGATTCTGTTACCATTGTGTGGTTTCGTTTTGTCGTTGCATTTATCATTCTTGCGGTGTGGCAAGTCCTCAAAAATCCATCCTCATTCCAGATTCTGAAACGTCCGCCATTATTTTTATTTCTGGCTGCTATTGGTCTTTCATGGAACTATTTGGGATACATGTTTGGCATCCATTATACAACGCCAAGCAATGCACAGCTTTTCATTCAAGTGGGGCCAATTGTGCTGGCAATTGCAGGGTTCGCTTTATTCCGCGAGAAAATCAAAAGGAACCAAATTATTGGATTTTCACTGGCGTTTCTTGGACTTTCATTCTTTTACCGCGATCAACTTTCAGCATTTTTTGAAAGTCGCGGAAATTATAACGCCGGAGTTGTTTTAACTATCTCAGGGGCACTGGCCTGGGCATTTTATGCCAGCCTTCAGAAGAAACTCGTTACTAAATTCTCTGTCGAAAGCCTGAACCTTTTTCTGTTTGGGTTCCCGGCAATCGTTTACTTGCCATTTATAAAATTTCAACCGTTATTACAACTGAATTATTTATGGTGGTTATTGCTCATTTTTTTAGGTCTGAATACTTTTATCGCTTATACTTCGCTGGCAAGAGCGCTAAAATATACTGAAGCAAACCGGGTAAGTATAATTATAATTCTCAACCCGATTATTACTTTTATAACAATGGGAATATTAACCAAAATAAATGTTTCATGGGTTGTTCATGAACGATTTTCTTTGGTTACCATCTTGGGTGCACTACTGGTAATTTCAGGGGCATTGCTCGTGGCTAAAAAATCGAAGACAGGTTAAAGAAAATCTCAAATACAATTTTTACCTTTAAACCTCTTAAATCCTGATTAAAGCAACCAAAATGAAAAAAATCTTTTACATCGTATCAATCCTATTTTTTATGTCGAATTATAGTTTCGGTCAGAATATGGAAACTGATACACAACCGGCATCAACAAATATTAACAGAAATGGATATCCGAAAATTACATCTGATCTGCGGGTTATTTTCCAGGTGAATGCTCCCACCGCACAAAAAGTACAAATAGACCTTGGAAAAGTGTATGAGATGACTAGAAGTGCACAGGGTGTTTGGACAGTAACAACCGAGCCTCAGGTTCCGGGATTCCATTATTATAATTTAGTAATTGACGGTGTTTCTGTTGCCGATCCGGCCAGCGAATCATTTTTTGGCGTTAACAAAATGTCGAGTGGTATTGAGATTCCTGAAAAAGGAGTTGATTTTTACACTGTACAAAATGTACCGCATGGCCAGGTAAGTTCCAAATGGTATTTTTCAAAAACTACGAATGACTGGCGAAAATTTTACATTTATTGTCCACCGGGCTACGAAAACGATATGAATAAAAAATACCCGGTACTTTATCTGCAACATGGCGGTGGCGAAGATGAAACCGGCTGGGTAAGACAAGGCGATGTGGATATTATTCTGGATAATTTGATTGCAGTCGGCAAAGCCGTTCCAATGCTGATTGTAATGGAAAACAGTAACGCGGTAAAACCGGGAGAAACCGGCGGCGGGATGATGATGGGTGGCACACCGGGCTCAAACGAGTGGATGTCGGGTCCATCAACTTTTAAGGAAGTGCTGATTAATGACCTGATTCCTTTTGTAGATAAAACTTTTAGGACAATTTCTGACAGAGAACATCGGGCAATGGCCGGATTATCGATGGGTGGTTTTTTAACGGTTAACACAGTTTTCGAACATCCTGAAACTTTCGCATACATTGGTGCATTCAGTGGCGGAATGAGAATCTCACCAGATGACGATATAAAAACATAGTACAATGGAACAATGAGCAGACGCAAATGCCTTTAACAAAAAATTCAAAGTATTTTTTCAAAGTATCGGGACTGCGGAAGGGCCGTGGCCAAGGGTAAAACAAACGCATGAAATTCTTAATAAAGCCGGAATAAAAAATGTTTATTTTGAATCCCCCGGAACTGCACACGAATGGCTCACATGGAGAAGATCGTTAAATGATTTTGCACCGCTTTTATTCAAATAAAAAAGGACAAAAAAGGGAACCACAAAATTGTGATTCCCTTTCGTGGGGAGTGATGCTCCGAAGCATCGGGGCGAACCACCGAAAGCTTTGCCAATAGATTTATACTCGACACTATTCAACCACTATGAATTATGAATAGACATTTTATAAAACATAAGGCATAAAAAAACCTTTCATTAAAAAATGAAAGGTTTTAAGTGGGGAGTGATGGATTCGAACCACCGAAGGCTTTGCCAATAGATTTACAGTCTACCCCATTTGACCGCTCTGGTAACTCCCCTAAAATATTTTGAGCCGAATCACAGATTCGAACTGTGGACCCCGAGATTACAAATCACGTGCTCTGACCAACTGAGCTAATTCGGCTTATTTAATTAAGATAAATCTTCGTAAGAACGTTTGCTGCTTTCTATTTCAGCGGCGCAAAGTAAAGAATTAATTTCTTATTCTGCAAAACTTTTTTCAATCTTTCCTGCGCCTTTTTTATTTCAAAAAAAAGTGGGTAAGCTACCTGTGTCGCACCGCTACAACCGCCTACCCTTGCTGCCTTCCGGCCCTGGGGGGTTTCAGCAGGAGCTGGTCGCACAGGACTTACCCGGCTGCAAAAGTATGAATTTTTGTATTACCACCAAATAAAAACCAAGGGTCTCGTAATTTTCATCAAATTCAGCTACCAATTCATTGAAAAGATGAAAATTATTATCTTTAAGTACTGGTTCCGGAAGTCGCTTATGCAAGACAATAAAACCAAATGTCAATAAGAAAAGCTTTAAAAATAAACCTATATTTGTCGAACTAAAACAAACTATCATGGAAGAAAAAACTGTTTCTGCATGGAAAACCACATTATTACCGGCTATTTATCTGGGAATAGTAGTAATTCTTATATCGGTAATTTTTTATGTTACCGGAAATATGTTTTCAACCAAGGCATCGTACCTGACTTATCCAGTAATTATTGCAGGTATTATTTTCGGCCAAATTACTCACAAAAAGGCGCTTGGCGGAACTCTGACTTACGGACAAGCCGTTGGAAGCGGCGTGGTTACTTTTATTTATGCTTCATTATTATCAGCTATCTATTCCTATTTGCTTTATAAAGTTATTGATCCATCAGTAATGGATCAAATGAGGATATTTTTGGAACAAAAATTAATGCAACAAGGTAAAGTACCGGAAGAACAGATCGATAGTATTGTTAACTTTTTAATGAAAATTTATACCCCTCCAGTATCGATAATTACCTCAATTTTCGGCGGTGCGATAACAGGATTGATCGTATCATTAATAACAGGTATTTTTGTTAAAAAGAACCCGGATGACGAGGTACCTGAATAAAACAAAACATTGATTTTTATATGGATATTTCTGTAGTTGTACCACTTTTTAATGAAGAAGAATCACTTCCTGAACTGGCTCAATGGATTGAGCGGGTTATGAAGGAAAATAATTTCACCTACGAAGTTATTATGGTTGATGATGGTAGTAAGGATAATTCATGGGATGTGGTTGAAAAACTTCAGAAAAAAAATTCAAATGTTAAAGGCATAAAATTCAGACGGAATTACGGGAAATCAGCCGCTTTGTTTTGCGGTTTTGAAGAAGCCCAGGGAAACGTGGTTATAACCATGGATGCTGACTTACAGGACAGTCCCGAAGAAATACCCGAACTCTACAGGATGATAATTGAAGATGGCTACGATCTTGTTTCCGGATGGAAGAAAAAACGTCGTGACCCGGTGTTGACAAAAAATCTACCCAGCAAACTGTATAACTGGACGGTGCGGCGAATGACAGGTATTAAACTTCATGATATGAATTGCGGGTTAAAATCGTACCGCAAAAATGTAATTAAAAGTATTGAAGTTTACGGTGAGATGCACCGCTACATTCCGGTACTGGCCAAATGGGCAGGGTTTAAAAATATTAGCGAAAAAGTAGTGGTTCATAGCGAACGAAAATACGGGGTTACCAAATTTGGGATTGAACGTTTTATTCGCGGCCCACTTGATTTGCTGTCGGTGATGTTTATTTCCCGCTTCGTAAAACGACCAATGCACTTTTTTGGAATCCTTGGTGTTTTAATGGTTCTTATTGGTTTTGCGGCGGCGATTTGGTTAGGGGTTCAAAAAATTATAGAACTTAAAAGCGGAATTTCAGGACACTTGATAACATCAAGTCCTTATTTTTATATTGCACTTACTTCAATGATTATCGGTGCGCAATTTTTTATGGGTGGTTTTTTGGGAGAATTAATCTCGCGAAGCGCCAGCGAAAGGAATAAGTATCAAATCGATAAAAAAACCTTTTGATTAATTCTCTATTATTTATTTTGAATGATTGAAAAAGAGATTGAGTTTAGGAAAAAACGGGAAATCGGGGACGTAATTACAGATTCATTTAAATTTCTTCGTCAGGAGTATAAACCGGTTTTAAAGCTGACAGTTATTTATGTGTTGCCCTTTATTTTACTTTATGCATATGTACAAATACAGGTTCAACAAAAGTTTTTGGGTAAAATCGATTTTACTGATTCTGAAACATTGATGGCAAATATTGGCCCGGTTTATTCAAACCTGCTCATTGCCGGAATTTTTAGCTTGTTTGTTCAGAGTTTGCTTATTGCAACTTATTATTCATACGTTGAAGCATACATTAAAAAAGGTAAAGGAAATTTCACTCTCTCAGAAATTACTCCGCTACTATTTTCCAATGGCGTAATGGCGCTAAAAGCCAATCTTCTTCTGTTTCTGATTGTAGTAACCGGATTATTTTTGTGCATCGTTCCCGGCCTTTATTTTGCCAACACGCTATCGATTGTGGTTATGGTGTATATGTTTGAAAGAAAAGGAACAGCAAATGCTTTTCTGCGAACAGCATTTATGGTGAATACACAATGGTGGAATACATTATTATTGAATTTACTGTCAATTGTTATTATTTATACGGCAAGCATTTTGATCTCTGTTCCTGCAGTATTCATAGGAGGCTCAATAGATTTTTTAGGCACCGAAAAGTTAAATGTGGAACAACTTCCGTCATGGTATTGGGTTATTTCCGGAGTAGCAAGTGTAGTTAGTTCCATTCTTTGGCTTATTCCATATACGTTTTGGGCTTTTCAGTATTTTAACCTGGATGAGCGTATCAGGGAGAAATTTCCGCCGAATGCTTAAAAATTGAATTTATTTGCGGTACTAACAGAATTTTTGGCTGTGCTAAATTCGGCAAGAAGGTTTTCCATTATTTTTTTTACCGGAAGTATTTCACTGATTTGAGATGATACCTGTCCGATTTCCAGCTCCCCATTCTCAAGATCACCTTCAAACATCCCTTTTTTAGCACGCCCCCTGCCTAATAATTCTTTTAATTCTTTAACAGAAGCACCTCTTTGTTCTGCCTCACTTACCTGCTCAAAAAAGTGGTTTTTAATCATTCTTACCGGTGCCAGTTTTTTTAACATAAACATGGTATCTCCTTCACCAATTTGAGCGACTAACTTTTTAAAGTCGTGATGGCCCGAAGATTCTTCAGAAACGGCAAATCTTGATCCCATTTGAATACCTTCTGCACCCAAAATCATAGCAGCAAACATTGCTTTTCCCGACGAGATCCCTCCTGCAGCCAACAATGGCAAGGATGTAGCTTTGCGTACCTGTGGAATTAAAGTCAGTGACGTATTTTCGTCCCTTCCGTTATGGCCACCGGCTTCGAAACCTTCCGCAACAATTGCATCAACATTGGCTGCTTCGCTTTTTTCAGCAAACATCGAACTTGAAACGACATGCGCAACAGTGATCCCTTTATCCTTTAACCAGCCTGTCCATCTTTTTGGACTACCACCTGATGTAAAAACGATCGGGACTTTTTCGGCTGCAATAATTTCCATTATTCTTTCCTGTTCGGGATAAAGCAGCGGCACATTAACCCCAAAAGGCTTCGAGGTTGCCGCCTTTACTTTTTTTATATGTTCTTCGAGTACCTTAGGATGCATTGAACCTGAACCTATCAATCCAAGTCCGCCGGCATTACTTACTGCCGAAGCCAGCCTCCATCCAGCACACCAAATCATCCCTCCCTGGATTATTGGAAATTCAATGCCAAACAACGCACAAATCCGGTTCATAATAAAAAATTTTCTGATAAAATCCTGATCGATTTATTTATCCATTTGAAGACTTTCTTCTAGCAACTCGACTAAAACTTCTTTAGAAATCCGACGACGGATTTCCCCCTTCATTACAAAAGATATTGATCCTCTTTCTTCTGAAATTACAATGGTAATCGCATCAGTACCTTCCGTTATTCCTATAGCTGCCCGATGTCGTAGACCAAGACTTATATCGAGTTCTCTTTGTGTTAAAGGTAAGATACAACCCGCCGCAACTATTTTATTTCCTTTAATAATAATCGCACCGTCATGTAATGGGGAATTTTTAAAAAAGAGGTTCCGGATTAATGGTGAAGATATCCTTGCATTAATTTTTTCACCTGTATTTATTTGTTCATTCAATTCTGAATTTCTGGCAATCACAATCAAAGCACCTGTTTTTATTTTCGACATCGACATGCAGGCATCCACCAATTCATCGATTTGCTCATTCTTAATAGTTTTGGGTCTATGATTGCCAAAAAGTTTATCTAGCGAAAGTACTTTATTAACGGCATAGTTTGACCCGATAAGAATCAGAAATTTTCGGATTTCAGGATGAAAAACGACAATCAGCGCCAAAACTCCAACACTTATAAATTGCCCCATAATGGTACCCAGCAATTCCATGTTCAATGCTTTGACAACCAACCACAAAAGATAAAGTGAAAACAACCCGATTACAATATTAAATGCCACCGTTCCCTTGATCAGACGATATAATTGATAAAGCAGCAATGCCACCAGGAAAATATCGAGGATGTCCAGAAATCGTATGGTAAGAAAAGCTATCATTGAATAATCGTCGCTTTAATTTCGGTAAATATCTTTACAGCTTCAACAGCCTCTTTAACATCGTGAACACGTAATATATCAGCACCGCCAAGTAAAGCCATTGTATTTACAACTGTTGTTCCGTTCAGAGCCATCTCAGGTGTATTTTCCAATGTTTTCCAGATCATTGATTTCCGGCTTAACCCTGCCATTACCGGTAACTGAAAAACTTTGAATGAATCGAGGCGGTTTAATAATTCATAATTGTGTTCTAAGTTTTTACCAAATCCAAACCCCGGATCAAGTATAATGTCATTAACACCAAACTTCGTTAATCGTTTTACCATTTCGCTAAAATATGCCGATATTTCTTTAATAATGTTTTGATAAACAGGATTCTCCTGCATATCCTGAGGTGTTCCCTGTATATGCGATAATACATATGGAATGCCAAGTTTCCCAATAGTTTCAAACATCTTTGTATCTAACGTTCCGCCGGAAATATCATTAACAATGATCGGCCCAATTTCATCAATTACTCGAACAGCCACCCAAGAACGGAAAGTATCCACCGAAACAGGAATCTTCGCGAAGCTGTTTCTTATGGCTTTCAGCGTGGGAAGTAACCTTTCCAGTTCTGTTTTTGTTGAAACCAGCTTTGCCCCCGGACGCGTTGAAACAGCTCCTACATCAATTAATGCAGCCCCCTCCCTTATCATTTCTTCCACAGCAGCCAGCATTGCATTTTCATCTTCCAGTTTACCCCCATCGTAAAACGAATCGGGAGTAATATTAACCACTCCCATTACAACAGGTAATGTTAAATCGATAGCTTCGCTACCCACTTCAATACTGTTTTTTCGCTTGAGGAATTTGCCTGCCGACTGGCTGATCAACATGCTTAAAAAGGTTTTAAGTTCTACATTTGCATGAACACAAATGTAAAACAAAAGCATTCAAATTCCTCATTTTTTAATACATTTATGCCTTTATGTTAAGATTGATGATTACAGGCTTTTTATGGTCAGACAATTGAAATTTAAAATTTAAGTAACACAGCAAAAACAAGGGAATTTTCGCTATTAATGGAAAAAACGATTGAACAATATAATGAAGTCGTTTCGATTTGCAGAAACGTGTTTGAAAAAAAGATGCATGACTATGGAACAGCCTGGCGCATTTTACGGCCGGAATCGCTGACCGATCAGATTTATATAAAGGCACAGCGCATCAGAAGTATTGAAGAAAAGGGGGTAAACAAAGTGGGTGAAGGAATCAAGCCGGAATTTATCGGGATTATCAATTATGCCATTACGGGATTAATACAACTGGAACTGGGGCCTTCACAGGAAGAAATGAAAGCCAATGAAACTATGGATTTTTATAACCGGTATTTTGAGAAAGCCCGAACTTTGATGGAAGCCAAAAACCATGATTACGGTGAAGCCTGGCGAAATATGCGCATCAGTTCATATACTGACTTGATACTGATGAAATTAAAAAGAACCAAACAAATAGAAGATAATAAAGGAAAAACACTGGTTTCTGAAGGCATTGACGCAAATTATCTGGATATGATTAATTATGCCGTTTTTGCTATGATTAAAATTGAATTTGAAAATAAATAGAAAGTATGAAAATTATCAAGCATATCGCCAGAATCCTGATCGGGATTACATTTATTTTTTCGGGTTTTGTAAAAGGAATAGACCCACTGGGATCAACCTATAAATTCACCGATTATTTTAATGCCATGGGAATGGAATGGATGCTTTGGGCAGCCTTTCCACTCGGAGTATTACTTGCTCTGGCTGAATTCACCATTGGAGTAGCGCTACTTTTCAATATTTTCACCCGCTTTTTTTCGTGGCTGGCGCTTTTATTTATGGTTATATTTTTGCCGCTGACTTTGTGGGTGGCCATAAAGAACCCAGTTACCGACTGCGGCTGTTTTGGCGACGCTTTGGTTATTTCGAACTGGGCTACTTTTTATAAAAATATCGCACTTACAATTTTAGCTATTATTGTTGTCATCTATCGAAAAAACATGAAAAGCTTAATTGGGGAAAAGGTGTCCAAAGTGCTTGGGGTAGCTACAATTTTCGCTTACGGAATCATTGTCTTTTACTCATACAACCACTTGCCAATATTTGATTTCAGGCCATACAAAGTTGGTGTAAATATTCTGGATGCAATGACGGTTCCTGAAGATGCACCTAAAGATGTTTATAAAAATATTTTCTATTACAAGAATAAGAATACCGGCAAAGTAGAAAGATTTACAGAAGACAACTACCCGTGGCAAGATACTGTTAACTGGGTATTTGATAACATGGAATCGAAATTGGTGGAAGAAGGATATCACGCTCCAATTCATGATTTCAGAATTGAAACACCTGACGGGGAAGATGTTGTAGATTACTTTATGAACGACGAAAATTATGTGTTTATGCTGGTCGCATATCGTCTTGACAAAACTAACCGGGAGGCGCAGTATAAAATTAATGAACTGGCCAATTGGGCAATGGGTTCTAATCTGTCATTTTTCTGTTTGACTTCATCTCTGCCCGATGAATCCTCAGAATTTAGAGCAGAAACCCAAGCGCCTTACGAATTTTTCAATTGCGATGAAATTACATTAAAAACCATTATTCGCTCCAATCCGGGATTAGTTGTGCTTAAAGGTGGAACCATTGTTGGGAAATGGCATTACAATGATATCCCTACTCCTGAAGAATTCAAAAAGGAATTCATGAACGAATGAAACGACGATGATAAAGATTTTCTAACAAATAAACCTGATTTTCTTTCATAGGAGTTCCATCTGTTGCCATAAAAATAAACGATAATAAACAGATGAAAAAATAGTTAATTGTTGAATCCAGAACCATTATGATTCCCTAAAAATACAATAACCTTATAAATTTGCCATCGGTAAAAAATTATCCTTAAAATCTAAAAATCAGAAAGATGAGACAAAAAATAGTTGCAGGAAACTGGAAATGTAATACCAATTTACAGCAAGGTATTGAACTGGCAAAAGCAGTTAATGAAAAAGTTACTTTAGAAGGGGCAGAAGATGTTGTAGTTGTTTTGGGAACACCATTTACACATATTACTAAAGTAGTTGAAACTGTTGACGGAAGCAGAGTTAATGTTGCTGCTCAAAACTGCGCAGCCGAAGCCAAGGGCGCATTTACAGGTGAAGTTTCCGCTGAAATGGTTAAATCAACCGGTGCAAATTATGTTATAATTGGACATTCTGAACGTCGCGAATATTATGGAGAAACCAGTGAAACACTGAATAAAAAACTGGCTTTGGCTCTTGAAAACGGATTAACGCCTATTTATTGTTGTGGCGAAGCATTAAACATTCGCGAAGCCAGTACACATAATGAATATGTAAAACAACAATTGATTGAGACTATTTTTACACTTTCTGTTGAAGATTTTAAAAAGATTGTTATCGCCTACGAACCTATTTGGGCAATTGGCACAGGAGTAACTGCTTCTTCTGATCAGGCTCAGGATATGCACGCAAATATTCGTGCTGCCATTGCTGAAAAATTTGGCGATGAAATTGCTGAAGAAACCTCTATTCTTTACGGTGGAAGTTGCAACGCAAAAAATGCAAAAGAGCTTTTTGCCAACAAGGATGTTGATGGTGGTTTAATTGGCGGCGCCTCGTTAAAAGCAGATGATTTTATTCAGATTATCAACGCTTACTAATAAATCATATCATAAAACAAAAAAACCGCAGAATTCTGCGGTTTTTTTATTCCTTTTTATTTAGTTCCTTACAAATCTAAAAATTGCCGAAGCGTGTGGTTGAATCTCTTTGGTTAAAGTATTGCTTTTAAGATTGATCAACTGTTTTGTCCAAAGATCTTTCGCCATGTAATTTCCGTTAATCTTCAATTCGTCAAGATTTACTGAAATATTACCAGCGGCCTCTGTGCTGTTGAAAAAAGCTACGTACTTATCGTTTGAACCGGGAACATCAGCAACCCAAACCACCAGCCCGTTTTCATCTTTTAATTCGTGATTATTTAAACTGTGTTGATTAACACCTAAAACCTCATCATTCGTAATTAGCGCCAAAGTAAAAGCATCGTTATCCGGTAAATTTCCACCGAACATTAATGGAGAACGGAAAATTGCCCAAAGATTGATCAACATGTATTGTTCATCTTTGGTGAATCTTGTCCAACGTTCATCGCCCCTCTCACCCCGAATTGAAATCTTGCCCAAAGGCAGCATATCAGCATCAGCCCAATGACCGGGGCCACTGTAAGGAGACCAATTTCTGCATCGTTCAAACATGGGTTTCATATATCGCCAGCTATCCCAAAAATCGTCGCAAATACGCCATAAATTAGCATGCGTCATAACATGTTCTGCATCTTCCAACGGAGTTGCTCCTGGAGAAGTGCTTAACACAATTGGTCTTCCGCAATTATCAATAGCCTTTCGAATCAATTCAATTTCAGCCTTATGATACGGGCGTGACAGGTTATCGATTTTTACATAATCTACATCCCAAGAAGCATATAATTCAAACAATGAATTGTAATATTCCTGCGCACCCGGTTTTGTGGCATCTACTGTGTACATGTCACGAAGCCAGGTACATTGCATTTCTTTGGAGTAAATATCAGTGGCATGAAGATTTGTCCCTTTTATTGGAGTATTTTTTTGCACAGCAATAACCGGAATACCGCGCATTAAATGGATACCAAATTTTAATCCTTTGCTATGAATGTAGTCCGCCAAAGTTTTAAATCCTTTGCCAGCAGCAGCAGACGGGAATCTGTTTGTTGCCGGAGTAAGCCGTCCGTATTCATCCATGCAAAAAATCGGATCGGTTTGGTTGTAACCATGGGCTTTTGTGTTTTCCACGTACCAGCGAATATCTACCACAATATACTGCCAGCCATGCTGTTTCAGGTTTTCGGCCATATAATCAGTATTCGCTTTAACTTCATCTTCCTTAACAGTCGGCCCAAAGCAATCCCAACTGTTCCAACCCATTGGCGGAGTTTCTGCCCATTGATAAAAAGTTGGTGAGTTTGCACTCTGTACTGAATTTTGCGAAAAAGAAGTTAATGCCGTAAAAACAGGTAAAAGAATAAAAATCGTTTTAGTAAGTAGTTCCATTTTTATATCCGTTTAATTTATTTTATTGAATTATAACCAACCAGTCTTTTCCAGGGTCGGAAGGCGGATTGCCGATGAATTGATCACCTACTCCCTGAATTGAGGCAACAGAACCTTTTTGCAAATCACCACCTTTGCGAGGATCGAACCAATTTACAGAATATGATTCCATTCCTGATATTTTAATTGTGGTATTCTTAACTCCTTCAGGCAAATAAATCAAATACAATTCTCCGGGTTTTTCATAACAATAAGCACCACGCATATTTACTGTTTCATCAGAAGAAATCATTTCCTCCAAAGGAAATTGCTGCATAAATTGTGTTGCTAATGTAGATTGTTTCCACCAGTCATCGCGGCTTCTGAAATCTTCCATATTTAAGTCATTATTTGGATAACGGTATCCGCAATACCATTCAACTCCGGCGCCTCCTGCCATTAATGTTCCCCACAAACATTCCTGCCGAATTGTGTCATGATTGGCGTCAAAAGCATCAGGCATAACACCCTTGTCAGCCGGACCTATTTCATCCAGATTTACCAACCAGCTTCTGCCAGCTTCTTTTGATTCATTAACCCATTTCAAAATGCGCTCATGTACGCGGGAAACATTTCCAATTTGCATACTCGCGCCATCAAGATTTTTGTAACCAAGCATTGGAGTTAAATATTCATCCTGATGCTCATCATCTGCATGCGTATGAAGAACCATAATACTTGAGTACGGATTGGTATTTTTAAAATAATCCGCCATATCTTTTTTCTGCCGATCAGTTTGCCCAATCGGCGACCAACTTGCAGGTCCGTTTTCTTCACCAATATTCCAGGTTACAGCCAGATGATGCCCAAAACGTGCAATCAATTCCCTCAAATAAAGTTTTCGTTGAACATCGGTATAACCGGCATCCAATAAACATTCATTTTCTGTTTCCTGAAGTACAAAATGCATCATCATTCCCAACTGATCCATGTGGTCGAAAACGATTTCCCACTGGTCGAGCTTACTACAATCAAACCGGTAACGTTCGTTCCGATCAGTGTAAGGCCAAACATCTTTACCGTCGCCCATAATATTCATTGTAAGCATATAAACCGAATTGATGCCGACCGAATGCAGATAATTCAATGCCCCGATAATTCCTTTTCCTTTTGTTCCCTGCCAGGTTGGATCACCTTCTTTCCAATCGTGAATATGCGATTCATATCTATGCAAATCTTTTTTCGGATCGGCTTCACCCGACCTTACCTGGCTACTGTACCTGAGTGTTTGGTCAAAATCAGCATATCCCAGGAAATTCTCCGGACTGTCAGTACCGTTTTTTATCCAAATCTCATCTGAATCCTGAAACCGGAAATAGCCTTTCCCTCCATTTACAACTCTACCTTTTGCTCTTAAATCATCACCTGATTTATCCGATTCAGCAACATCAAAACTTCCTTCCAATCCATCAGGATAAATCTTGTCTGCATTAGGGTCGTCATCTTTTACTACTATATCTTTACCTTTTTTAAAGGAAATCTTATAATTCCATTTCCCTGTTTTATCAGGGCGGAAACGAACCTTCCAAATATTTCCTTCATCAGCTGAGGTTTCAGCAGCAGTACCATCGGCATCATAAAATCCAGGCACAACATAAGTTCTGTCCCCATTTGAAAAGGTTACATCCAATTTATAATCAAGAAACGGATTTTGTTTGTTCCACTCTGAAGTTTGAGGTCCGTGTATTGTCATCGTAATTTTATGCCATTGACGTAATTCCCCGTCAATTTGAATATCTTTATTTTCCCGCTGATTACAGGAGACTAAAAACAGAATGATAATAGTCAGTAAATTGAAAGTTTTCATTGGCAAGGTTTTATATTAATCTCGATTTAATCTGGTTCATCTGGTTTTTTGTAAAGATACAATTTGGGACGAAATGCACAAAAGCAATGTGTAATCCACCCCTGAAATTTATTTTATTGGAAAAAGATAAAAATCAGATACAATCGGAACTAGCAAGAATCTCAGTTCAAGATATATTGTGATGGGAAATCAATAAAAAAAATGAAAACAATATCAAAGAAATCAACACTTTACCGGCTTACTAATTTTTCGACTACGTATTTAGCATCGCGTCCAACTCCACCAACAAGTCCTGATGCCAGTCCAAATTGAAACGGCATTCCCATAAAAAATAAACCTTTTTGTTTTGTTGAAATTCCCCGCATTGTATCCGGCCATCCTGTTGCATTAAGTATGTCAATATCAATCCACGAAAAATCCGGCTTAAATCCGGTGCACCAAATCACTGTTTTAACATTTACAACCGTTCCATCTTCCATTACAGGCAGACCATTTTCGACTCCCTTCATTCTTTCTAAACGAATTACACCGGCTTTATCTAAATCCTCAACGGAAATATTTATCAGTGGCCCACCACCTTTCAATACTTTAGATTTTACTTTTCTTCCTATCGGTGTTTTAATTGTTAAAACATGTCTAATAAACAACCAGTATAAATTACCTGCATATTTGAGTACCCTGTCCGGAACATGAAATGTGGGATTCCCCGAAATATAAGTTTTTCTTTCGTTTGAAACTTCCAAAGCAATTTCCACCCCCGAAGTACCGGCACCAACAACCAAAACATCGCCAGTTCCTATCATATCAGGATTTTTGTATTCCGATGAATGAATTTGTTCTATTTCGGGTGAAAGTTGCAATGCAAAAGCGGGAATCTTAGGAACCGGGTGAGTTCCTGATGCAACAACCACTTTTTCAGCATGATAAACGCCGTTAGAGGTATCAAGTAGAAAAGTTCCGTTATTTAATGAAATCTTTTTCACCTTTACTTTTAACTGAACCGGCAATTTAAATTGCTCAGCATAATCCTCCAGGTATCTCGCCACCTGATTTTTTGCAGGGAAGCTATTTTTTTCCATTGGAAATTTCATTCCAGGAAGACCGTCGTATTTCGAAGGAGTAAAAAGATGCAAAGAATCCCATCTCTTTTCCCAGGATGCGCCAATATTATCATTCTCATCCAGGATAATAAAATCGGATTTTGACTTTTTCAAAAAATAACCTACTGCGAGCCCTGCCTGCCCCCCGCCAACGACAATAATCGGCCAGTGATTTTGAACTTCATCCATAATTTTAATTTTTAGATACTGTCGGTAATTATTAATCTCACTGTAAAACACTTGACATTAAAAAAAGTTATTCAACATAACACATATTAATTATTAATAACGGATAAATTCATCACCACGAATGAACAAATCACGTATCTCCTGCGATTTAATATGTTATGAATTTAAATAACACAGCTAAAACTATTGATGATATCATTCAGATATTGGAAGAGATCATCGAAAATTCGATTCAGAACAATGATCCTCCTGGATACTTTGCAGCGCTATACCAGCAGGTTACCATAAAAGTAAAAGAGGGAATTACAAATAACTTTTTTGAAAATGGCCCCCGAATGGAAAAGCTGGATATAATATTTGCCAAACGTTATATCGACGCTTACGAATGCTGGAAGATTGATCAACCCGTTACCCAATCATGGGAAAAGGCTTTTTCTCTGGCAGAAAGAATCAATCCTATTGTACTTCAGCATTTATTAATGGGGATGAATGCACACATTAATCTTGACCTTGGAATAGCTGCTGCTGAAATATCAAATGGTTCAAATATTTCAGACCTTCATCACGATTTTAATAAAATCAATGAAATATTATCATCCCAGGTAACCGACGTTCAAAATAAACTGGTTTCTATATGGCCAATGTTGGGAAAGACATTAGAAAAAACCGGAGTAGTTGATGACTTGATTGTAAATTTCAGCATGGAGCTGGCCCGCGACGGTGCATGGAAATTTGCCACTGAATTAGTAAAATTAACAGGCTCGGAGAAGAATGTTAGCATTCAGAACCGTGATGGGAAAATAGCTGAGAAATCAAAAATCATAACTGATCCGGGATTGGGTGCAAAAATAGTATTATCGATTATTCGAATTGGAGAAAGAGGCACAGTAGCAGAGAAAATTAAGAAATTAAAGTACAAATCATAAATTCTCCATGGTCAATTTTTCCACCACTTCATTCTTGTAACTCCTGCTAATTGGAATTTGTTTCTTCCCTATTTCTACAAACTCGCTGGTAAAGGAATCAATTGCTGATTTCGCCACAATAAAAGATCGGTGTGTTCGAATGAAATCCTGTTGGGGAAGTTTTGTTTCGATGTTGGCTATGGTTTCACGGGTAACGACACTTTTATCTTTTAAATGGATTTTCAAATAGTCACCTAAACTTTCAATATAAAGGATTTCAGCGTAAGAAATCTTAATCATTTTCCGGTCGGAGCGCACAAAAAAGTAATCGCTTTTTTCTTCTTCAATCTGAACAGTTTCTGAGTATTGAAAAGGAGTATTTTCGTTCAGATATTTATTTAAAGCCTGTAAAAGTCGTTCAAATGAAATGGGTTTCAGCAAATAATCTACTGCCTGTAAATCGAATCCATCAACGGCATATTCACGGTACGCAGTGGTAAAAATTACCTTGCTGTTTTGGTTAATGGATTTGGCAAATGACAAACCTGAAATCTCAGGCATATTAATATCCAAAAAAATCAAATCTACTTTATACATATTGATGGCATTAAACGCTTCAATGGCATTTTTACAACTGGCAACTATCTTAATTTTATCAATTTTTGCCAGATGTGTTTCGAGTATCTCGCGAGCAACTGGCTCATCGTCAACAATAATGCATTGAATCTGTTCCGTCATCTTGTTTCAGTCTAGGTTGTTGATGCTCAATTCAGCATTAAACCACTTTCCTTCTTTTTTTGTTTCGAGCGAATAATTCCCTTTATAATGAAGTTCTAAGCGCTTTTTCAGATTTTCCAGTCCGATGCCACTTTTGCCATTTTCCTGTTCTTTAAAAGTATTTCGAATGGAAAAATCAAGCCGATTTTTGGTAACAGCAACTTTTATCTCAATTCGAAGATAATCTTCATATAAACCTCCATGTTTAAATGCATTTTCAACAAAAGGAATCAGCAGCATTGGAGCGATCTGTAAATTTTCATCAATTTCATCAGATACGAAAATTACTTTCAATGTGTCTTTAAACCTGATTTTTTCCAGTTCTATATATTCCTTTATATGTAGAACTTCCTCCTTCAAACTTACTCGTGGTTTATTCACCTGGTATAAAATGTAGTCAAGCAGATTCGATAATTTCAATATAATTTCGGGTGTTTGCACCGACTGTTTCAATGCAAAACCGTAAATCGTATTCAGCGTGTTAAATAAAAAATGAGGATGAATCTGCATTTTCAGGTAGTGCAATTCCTGCTCCTTCAACTGCAACTGGGTTTCTAAAATCTTATTCTGAAGTTCTTTGTTTTTCGACAGGGTTTTGAAATTGTGGTTCAGCAAAGTAACAAAGCTAACTACGCCCGACACAATAAAAACGAGTAACAAAATAAAAAAGAAATTCTTACTCATTGGCGGCATCACTTCAATATTGAAACTCAATAAAAATATAAGGCAGCCATAAATGGCTAACACAATTAAATAAGATGAAAAAATGAGCGTATAAAAACTATACAAACCGAACAGAAAATACTTTTTTGCAAGCAGGTATCGGGGAATCAGAAAATAGGTCAGGAAATAAGTAACCATCATAGTTACAGGAAGCAAACAACTCGAAAACCAGGTAACGTAAACTTTATCGTCGGAATTGTAGCTAAAAAAGTAAAAAAAGAAAAACCAGACACCAATCCAGAAAAGAAGGTGAAAAAGGATTGTTCTGATTTTTGTTTTTTTAAGCCAATTCACAAGAACAATATTACTGAAAATCCGGGGATTGAAACCCATTTATCGATAAGTAACCGTTTTAGCACCTTTTTTTGCATTTAAATTCCAAATTTCAATTTGTATCTTTAATTCGGTTGAAACGGGTAGTATGCTGACCACTAATCGCAAATAAAAGAATGGCTTTCATCTTCCCTTTACTTTTATGTCAGTATAAACTTAAAACCATAAAAAAATGAAATCACTAATCGGAAAATTTATCGACGGAGGCCCTGTTTTTACGGTAGTAATATTTATCTGCCTTATTTTCGTACTTGCCCTTTTTGCAGCAGCATACATGAATAAAGCGAATCAGGAAAAATTTATGTCGTTAATGAAACACATTGGCTGGTTTGCCGTTGCATGGGGATTTATGGGCCGAACATTTGGATTAATAAATGCATTTGATGCAGTTGCCGCGCATGGAGAACTAACGCCAAGTTTACTTGCTGACGGTCTGAAAATGGCACTTGTCGATCCACTTTTTGGAATATTTGTTTTTGTGGTCGCCCGCATCGGGATTATTATTCTGGTTGCAACAAAAAAATGATTTCTTCATAATTTAGTCACTTATAACAGGTTTTTGCTCTACCCAAATCAATTTGGAAATATCGTATCCTCGCTTTTGAGCAAGCTCAAGAATCCGGTTTTTAACCGGTTCTTCCAGTTTTGGGGTGCGACTTAAAATCCATAAATATTTGGGTGACGAACTACCAATAATAACCCAATGATAATCTTTGTCCAGTTCAAGAATATAATAATCGCCATAAAAAATCCAGAAGAAAGAAACTTTCAGTTTTCCGGGATCATCGGTCAGTTTTGCTTTGCCTGTGGCAACATTTAACTTACCATCCAACGAATTCTTGTAGCCCTGATTTACAACTTTAATCTTGCCATCATCGCGCATCGAATAAGTTGCAGTTACGCCTTGCAGACCTCTTTCAAAACGGTGATCAAAACGGGCAATCTCGTACCAGGTTCCAAGGTACCGTTGAAGATCCAATTCCTTTATTGTTGAATAATCCATATTTTCGTTGTTTTGAGAATGACAGGCTGAAAAAGTACTAACGATAAAAAATAGTACAATAGTAGGTTTTAATTTCATTTTTAATAACTATTAAATCAGGTAATTAATATTTTAAATGTGGCTAAAGCCAGTTGTTTTCATCTCATTTATCCGTCGGTTAAAACCGACGGCAATATTGTTCTGATTATATTTCATTTATCAGTAAAAACCGATGGCAATTTTAGCATAATATCCTAAGTCAAATCATTACATTCCCGTTCACTTTAGTGAACGGATTACTTTAACAATTTAAGTAAGGCTTTAGCCACATTATTCATTATCACCGGAAACATATTTCCATCCGTACTTTTTCATAAAATCTTCCACTTCCTCATTAAAAGTCTTTTTCCTGTGATGTTCTTCCTGATTGTCAATATATTTTCTCACAGCATCCACATAACTTTCACTAATACCCACTGCCCAAAAATCATCTTGCCATGAAAATTTCTGCGGTGTCAAATTATTTTTATTAATCCAGAAAGATGATTCACCTTTAATCAGCTGCACGACTTTACTAATTGTTTGTTCTCTGCCAAGTGATAATAAGCAATGAACGTGGTCTTTATGTCCATTTACAACATCTAACCAAATATCTTTTTCTTTCGCATTCTCGGAAATATGATTGAATACTTTCTTTCTTATTTCCTGAGTAAGTAAAAAAGGAGTTCCGTTTTTTGTGGAAAACACCAAATGAACCCATATTCTTATCCAACTCATTACTTTGATTTAATTTTTAGAAGTTATGTGGCTAAAGCCATTTTGTTTTCTATTTATTTTTCCGGTTAAAACCGACGGCAATATCACAACATTATATTTTTTACAAATCCAATATTCCCATTCACTTTAAAGAATGAACAATATTCACAATCGGTTAAAACCGATGGCGAAAATTAGAATACTTTCAAGTTTTAAACTTTTTATTCCCGTTCACTTCATTGAACGGATAATAATCACTATCAGAACAAGGCTTTAGCCTCATTAATTAAAAGAACATATTCTTATCATGCTCCGGATAAAATACACCGGCATCGATCCGAATCCGGTCGAGTGTTTCCATTAAATCAAGGCTGAGTTGCCAGGTCATCCGGGCGCTTTCAATTTTACCGGCATCAAGGCACTCCATTACATGTGCCGCTTCATACTGGTAACCAAATCCTTCGGTATGACCAGAGTCGAGTAACTCTGATTTTTCTCCCCGAATCTGTTTAGTTATTGTTGTTGGTACGTGCCACTCAGGATTCAATGTTATATAACCTTTTTCAAACCAGAAGTCGGTTTGAACCGGTGAAAATGAAGCGAAACTGGAAAAAAGGCTGGCCATTTTTCCGTCCTTGTACTTAAAAATCATGCTGATACTTTCTTCCGATCCGGTAAGGCTGCTAAAATCGACCATGGTTTTTATCAATTCAGGTTTACCAAGCGTGGATAACGCAGCAAAAACCGGGTAAATTCCTATATCGAGTAACGAGCCGGCGCCAAGAGAAATGTTGTACATCCGGTTGTTTGGATCTTTTTCACCATTAAAAGCAAAATCGGAACGCACAGCTTTTAATTCTCCCATCTCGCCTGAATGAATAATTTCAAGCGCTTTTATATAATGTGGATGAAAATACGTCCAGAAAGCTTCCATTAGAAAAGTGTTGTTCTCTTTGGCACAGGTAATCATTTCTTCTGCTTCTTTTTTATTGATGGCAAATGCTTTTTCGCATAACACCGCCTTTTTATGTTTCAGGCAAAGCAGCGTGTGTTCGTAATGATGCGAGTGGGGCGATGCCACATAAACCACATCTACTTTAGGATCGTTTACCATCTCCTCGTAACTGCCGTAAGCTACTTCAAAACCAAATTCATTAGCAAAATCCTGTGCTTTGCCTAAATCGCGAGAGCCGCTGCGTACAGTTTTGCATTAGGAAGAAGTTTTAAGTCACTACTAAATTTTCGGGCAATACTGCCACAGCCAAGAATGGCCCAATTGTATGTCTTCATTTTAGTTATAGATTTTTTCCTTTTTGTTTAACATTTCAATAAACTGTTTTAATCTTTTCTCCCGGGTCTCCGGTTTTCTTGCCGATTGCAGTCGATATAAAATCGCATACCGGTTAACACTGTTTAATGTTTCAAAGAATTCTTTCGCTTCTTTATTTTCATCAAGAAACTTCTGTAAATCTTCCGGTATTTCAATCTTGGATTGAGATTCATAAGCACTGTCCCACGCACCCGATTTCTTTGCATTTTCAATGGAAACCAGACCTGCAGGTTTCATTTTGCCTTCTTCAATAAACTGAAGTGCTTTATCTTTATTTATTTTCGACCAGTTGCTTTTTGGTTTTCGGGGGGTAAAACGTTGTACAAAAGTCGTCTCATCGTACTTTTGCTTTTGCCCGTCAATCCAACCGTAACAAAGCCCAACATCAACCGCCTGCTGGTAGGAAATTGAAATAATGCCGCTCCCCTTTTTTGCTATTCTTACCCAAACACCGGGAGCGATGATACTCTCTTCCAGCCAATCGGCCCACTCTGCTTCGGTTTCAAAAAGTATTACCGGTAAATTATCTTTCATAATAAAAGACAGATTAAAATGAGAAACTGCAATTTAATACAAACCTTTATTTCCTGAAAATATCCTTAAATAATTCACATGATTAATATTTCCGACAACTACATGTTTTTTAAGAGCGGCAATTTTATTATTGAAACTCCTCGCAGTATCCCAACAAATGTCGGGAGTCGGGGAATCTCAGCCTGACCGGCAGGAAGGCGATTCCGTTAAGGACTTTTTATTGTTTCATTCGATTACCCGCTGGCAAAGCAATCAGGGAATGCGCTCACCGGAATTCAATTTATATTTGACACAGTTAATTGAATAGTATCTTTTTGTTAGGGCGAGCCGTGTTGACCCGTCCGAAAATATGCCTACACTAAGAAATAGATGTGCATAAAAATGATGGTGTAACACGGGGTTAAAGCGAAAGTTTCAATAAATGCTCAATAAAATAAATTTTTAGAATTGAAATCAGTATGTTTATGCTGAAAAATATTTACTAAATCATCTAAAGAAAATAAATTATGATCAACAAAAAAATGATTACAAGTTTCATCTTGTGTTTGACATTGGTTGTCACTGTTTACGGTCAGGGAAATAACGATACGGCGCCTCTAAAAACGTTAAAAGAAGCATACGCCGGGAAATTTCTTATAGGATGTGCAGATGATCTGACATCGAATAACGAGGCCTACCAGGCAAATATTAGATCGCAATACGACATCGTTACCCCCGAAAATTGTATGAAACCGCAGCCAATCCATCCTTCAGAGGATACATACAACTTTGCAACCCCTGATGCATTGGTTAACTGGTGTGAGAAGAATGGCTTAAAGGTTTGGGGACATACCCTGGTGTGGCATTCACAAACGCCCAACTGGTTCTTCCAGGAAAAGAATCCGGCGACCGGAGAAACGGCTCAACCTGCAACTCCTCCTGCGCAAGCACCGGGTGCTAATGGACAACGCCCTAACATGGGTGGTTTTGGGGGTCGAGGCGGCAATACAGGCCCGCAGGCAAGCCGTGAAGTCGTTCTGGAACGTCTGAAAAATCATATCATGACTGTGGTCGGCCGATACAAAGGGCGTATTATGGGATGGGATGTAGTCAATGAATCGATTGCTGACGGTGGTGACGGTACAACAGAAAATCTTCGGACTTTTAGTTGGTATAAGGCCGTAGGTCCCGATGTTTTGACCCTGGCTTTCAAGTGGGCGCACGAAGCTGATCCAAACGCTGAGCTAAACTACAACGACTACAACATCGAGCAGGGCGCAGTTGAAAACACAGGCAAACACGCCAGTTCCATGTTACTACTCAAGCGTCTCATTGCAGAAGGTGCTCCAATCACCGGTGTGGGAATTCAGGGACATTGGCACCTGGACAGTAATCTTGATGACCTTGAAAAAGCGATCGAGGATTACGCATCTCTTGGGCTGAAGGTTTCTATTACAGAACTGGACGTTACAGCAACAGGTGGTAATAGTGGCGCTTTCGGTGTAAGTCAGGGCGATAGAACCATCCCTCCAGAGAACTTTCAGAAGCAGGCTGAAGTGTACAAAAAGATATTCGAAATTTTAATGCGTCATTCAGATGTGATCGAACGCGTAACCTTCTGGGGCCTTAGCGATACCAGGTCGTGGCGCCGGGGGCAAGCTGCACTTTTGTTTGATGGCGATTTGAATCCCAAGCCAGCATATAAAGCTGTTATTGAAGCAAGTGAAACTAAATAAATTCTGTTTATATCAGTATATAAAGATTTACAAATGATTTGTTTTGCTGGAATAATTTTCCAGCAAAACAAATCGAAATGAATATATTGAATTAAGCGAATTAGCTGAGGGCGTATATTTTAATCCATTTATTTTATTAGAAAATAATATTTAAAAAATAAAAGCAAGATTAAAATAAAGTTTAAATAATGGCAGGGGGAGCAAAATATCGAGGCATGTAGCCTGCTTAAGCTGCTTAGTATTTTGACAGGAAACTACCACAAAATCTGCCTCTGCTCATATAATTTATCGTGGGTTTAATTCGTGAATAAAAAAGTAAAAAATATTATTGATGAAGTTTTCCCAATGTCGGAAAATTCAATTAAACAAATTGAAAATTTGCTGAAATTTGAGACTTTCGAAAAAGGAGAAACATTTATTTACAGAAACAAACGAAATGAAAAGGAATATTTCATTTTAAGTGGCATTTGTAAAAGCTACCTCTTAAATCCTGACGGAGATGAAATTACTATATCATTATTCACTGAAAGTAGTATTTTATCGCCGTACCAAATAAGAACTTCTAAAGGAATTTCTAACCTGAATTTTAAAGCATTAACGGATTTAGAACTGGCATCGGTTAACGCTAAAGAATTTGAAAACTTAATGATTGAGAATATAGAAATCCGAAATTTTGCAAATACAGTCCTTCAAAATGAACTTATCTCAAAAGTTGAAAAAGAAATCGGGCTTGCTTCATTAACGGCAAAGGAAAGATTATTAGAATTTCGGAAAAATTACAAAACGTTAGAAAATCTCATTCCACATTCTGATATTGCTTCTTTTTTAGGAATTACAAATATTTCTTTAAGCAGATTGCGAAAAGATCTGATGAGTTAGTCGCTTTTTATCAAATGTTAATGGCAACCATTTTTTATCACAATAATTTTGATTGAAAATTAAATGATAAAAAATGAAAACAATGAAAGCATTTTTAAAAACAGCTAATCCAATTTGGTTTTTAATTTTAGGAATTCCAAGTATTTCCATTACACATATGTCAATTGGTGTGGACCTTTTTGCCTGGTTTGCAAATGTTCCTTTTCTAATTTATTTAAGTCTTACAAAAGGTTGGAAAACACGGCTGTTATTTGTTTTAGTTCTAATTGTTGCTTGGTCGTTTGCTGTTTTTAAAACAATTACACCACCAATACCCTATGCAATGATTTTATTATTTTCCATCCCGATAAGTTTGTTTCATTTGCCCGCTTATTTAATTTGGGACAGGTTTAAAACACATAAATTAGCGATATTTTTATTCCCTGCAATTCTTGCAATTATGGAATGGATACAGTACACCTTTACACCTTTTGCAAGTTGGGGAGTTATGGCATATTCGCAATCGCACAGCATAAACATAATGCAGTTTACATCTGTATTTGGAATGGCAGGATTGAGTTTTCTTATCTATTGGATAAATGCTTCCATAGCCAAAATAATTACAACAGGAAAACCAACTTTGTTATCATTTTATTTGCCGGTTTTAAGCTTATTACTTATTAATATTTTTGGCTCACTGCGCATTGATATTGAAAAATCAAAAGGTGAAAAAACAATGACAGTTGCTGCTGTAGGCACAAATTCAGAAGTTAACGGGTTACCTCTGCCAACAAAAGAAAGTAACGACAAAGTAATTTCTGATTTACTCGAAAAGACAGAAAAATCGGCCGATTTAGGGGCTGAATTAGTTGTTTGGAATGAAGCATCATTTTTTACTTTGGCCGGTGACGAAACAAACACCATTAACTTAATAAAAACGGTGGCAAAAAAGAAAAATATTTCAATTGTTGCTTCTTATGTTTTGCCGATTTCTGAAATACCTTTCCAGTATGAAAATAAATTTGTTTTTATAAACAAAAACGGAGAAACGGAATACGTATATCTAAAACATCAGCCTGTTCCGGGAGAACCCGCAATTAAAGGAACAGAACCTTTTAAAACCGTTAAAGTGTCTGAAAGTGAGATTGGCGGAGCTATTTGCTATGATTATGATTTCCCGTATATCGCACAGGAATTTGGAAATTTAAAAGCCGATATTGTTGCCGTTCCATCATCAGATTGGCGTGGAATTGACCCTTTACATACGAGAATGGCTGCTTTTAGAGCAATAGAACAAGGACATTCTATAGTGAGGTCAACACGATTTGGACTTTCAGCTGCCATTACTCCTTATGGTGAGATGATTTCTCAAATGAGCAGTTTTGATGAAAATAATAAGGTAATGACGGCCAATTTGCCTGTTCATGGAATTATAACCGTGCATTCAATATTAGGAGATACCTTCATATATTTGTGTTTTACCTTCATTACTTTCTTCTTTTTCGATATTTCACTTAAAAATAAATATCGGATAAAAGTAAATATGGTATTATAAGTAAGGATATGACAGAATTTCTTATTGCCCCTGACATTTCTATTCCGCGTTATCGTATACAAATTAACGTTTTTGTAAAATCAATTTGGTTTCAACGAAGCAGATTGTGAAATCAGGATAACTTTGTACATTTGTTTTCAAACCAAATAGAAAATGATTCCTGATATAAAATTGCTGAAAAATACCAACAGCGGAAATTTCTTTCTGATGGCAGGTCCATGTGTAATTGAAGGTGAACAGATGGCGCTGGAAATTGCCGAAAAAATTGTTGCTATCACCGACCGGTTAAAAATCCCCTATATTTTCAAAGGTTCTTACCGAAAGGCAAATCGTTCCAGGCTCGATTCTTTTTCAGGAATCGGCGATGAAAAAGCATTAAAAATTTTGGCGAAAGTTGGTAAAACATTTGGCATTCCAACGATAACGGATTTTCATTCGACAGAAGAAGCCGGCATGGCTGCAGAATATGTTGATGTGCTTCAAATCCCTGCTTTTCTGTGTCGCCAGACGGATATATTGATTGCAGCGGCAAAAACCGGCAAAGTGGTGAACATAAAAAAGGGTCAGTTCCTTTCTGCCGGTGCAATGCAATTTGCGGTAAATAAAGTGCTTGAAAGCGGAAATAACAACGTTATTTTAACGGAGCGCGGAACAACTTTTGGTTACCAGGATTTGGTAGTTGATTACCGGGGAATCCCTGAGATGCGGGAAATGAATGTTCCGGTGGTAATGGATGTTACCCACTCGCTTCAGCAGCCCAACCAAACCACCGGAGTTACCGGTGGCAAACCAGAATTAATTGAAACCGTTGCCAAAGCTGCAATTGCTGTGGGTGCTGATGGTATTTTTGTTGAAACACACCCAAATCCTGCCGTTGCAAAATCGGACGGAGCAAATATGTTGAAGCTGGATTTACTGGAATCGCTTTTGGAAAAGTTGGTTACATTAAAACAAACAATAAATACAATTATAGTCGGGATAAATAAATATCGCACCTATCCTAGAGGTCAATATTTCCAATGATTCCAGAATGTATTTCGGAATCTGTTTTGAATAAAAAGATGCTGAAACAATTCAGCATGACGTACAAATACAGGTTGAAACGATCAAAATCAATATTGACCAACTAAATAAATTTATCATGTTCGATTCTATTTACAATGAATTACAGCCGCTAATCACTGAATGGGAAAAGCAATTCATTTCCCTTTCAGGAGAACAAATCTCTCTTCCACGAAACAGTCAAAACCGAAACATTCGGCAAATTGTTGGACACATGGTAGATTCGGCTTCAAATAACACTCACCGTGTGGTTCATTTGCAATACAACAAACTTCCGCTCGAATTCCCAAACTATGCAACTTACGGAAATAACGACCGCTGGATTGCCATTCAGAATTACGAACAGGAAGACTGGAACAACCTGGTACAACTTTGGAAATTTTCACATCTGCATTATCTTCATGTCATTCAGCAAATCAACCCTGAAAAGTTTGAAAATGAATGGATTGCCGATAAAGATGAAAAAGTCACTTTAAAGGAAATGGTGGAAGACTTTCCCCGACATTTTAAATTGCATATTTCTGAAATTGAAGAGTTAATAAACCAATAAAATTTTTGCTGGAAATACTATCAGATGGGTTGCAAAGATTAATGAAAGAACAAATAAGCCATTAAAATAGCGGCAACAATTCCAACGAAATCAGCTATCAATCCGCAAACCACGGCATAACGTGTATTTTTAATTCCAACTGCGCCAAAATAAACTGCAAGAATGTAGAAGGTAGTATCGGTTGCTCCCTGCACAGTACTGGCCACACGACCAACAAACGAATCTGCCCCGTAAGTCGTCATTGCATCCACCATCATTCCACGCGCCCCGCTTCCGCTTAACGGTTTCATTAATGCCGTTGGAAGTGCAGGTATAAAATCGGTATTAATTCCAAGGTGCTGAAATACCCAGGAAAAACCGGAAACAAGCCAGTCCATTGCGCCCGATGCGCGAAAAACACCAATGGCAACCAAAATCGCAACCAGGTAAGGAATAATTTTTACCGCCGTTTTAAAACCATCTTTCGCACCATCGATAAATGCCTCGTAAACATTTATTCTTTTAATCAACGCCATTACAATAAAAGCAATAATTACCGAAAACAAAATCAGGTTGCTGACAACACTTGAAATTTGAGTAATGGCATCTTTATCGAGCGTTGAAAAATACCAGATTGTTGCGGCAATAAATGCGGTAAGTCCACCCAAATAGGCAAGAATTACCTTGTCGAATAAATTTATTTTCTGGTAAATAGCCACTGCAATTAGTCCGGCCAAGCGTAGAAAAATAGGTTGCCAGTAAAATCGGAATAAAAATATCGGAAGGATTAACCGCTCCCAGTTGCGCCCTGTAAACCATAATACTTATTGGCAGTAAAGTTAATCCCGAAGTATTCAGTACCAAAAACATAATTTGTGCATTCGATGCCGTTTTTTTATCCGGATTGGTTGCCTGCATCTCTTTCATCGCCTGCAATCCCATGGGAGTAGCGGCATTATCCAGATTAAGCATATTTGCCGCAATATTCATCATAATTGGCCCGTGTGCAGGGTGATCTTTTCCCAAGTCAGGGAAAAGCTTGTTGAAAAAGGGACCGATAATTTTGGAGAATACGCCAACAATTCCACCTTTCTCCCCTATTTTCATAATTCCCATCCACAGGGTTAAAACTCCGGTTAATCCGAGTGAAATTTCAAAACCTGATTTAGCCATGTCGAATGTGGCATTTACCATGTCGGGAAATACCTGGGCATCGCCAAAAAAAATAAGTTTTACCAAACCTATTACAAAAGCAATCAGAAAAAAGAAAATCCAGATGTAATTAAGTGCCATCGACGAGTTTCAATTATTATTGTTTAACCAGTATTGGCAAGCCCAAATTAACAAAAAATAAAAACATTAGGATATTATTACCGAATGTTATGCACAAAATGAAATACAATTTTTTTGTTCTTCCGGGGTAAAAGGTTTAAAATTAACAACCTGCAGATAGCATACTGTTAATTCTAAAACAATTGTTTTACAGGCTAAGTACTGAATAATGGTTATTCCCCAAACCGGTAACCAATTCCTGATTCGGTAATTAACAAAATTGGCTTCGACGGGTTGTCTTCAATCTTCTTTCGCAATTGCGCTATAAATACACGGAGATATTGTGTTTGTTCAACATATCCGTATCCCCACACTTCTTTGAGTATATATTGATGGGTGAGCACCCGTCCGTAATTTTTTGCAAAAAGGTTTAACAGCGAAAATTCGGTGGATGTCAGTTTCAGCATTTCATTGTTTTTCCGAACAATATGGTTGGCCACATCAATGGTCAGTGATCCAAATTCAAAAATGGCCATTTCTTCCATGTTTTCAGCCAATCGTAAGGCAGAACGTATCCTCGCAAGTAACTCTCCGCTTCTGAATGGTTTTGTGAGATAATCATTTGCCCCGTTATCCAAAGCCACAATAATATCTTCTTCGGAACTGCGAACCGATAATACAATTACCGGTTTAAAAAACCATTCCCTTAACCGTTTCAGAACTTCCTGTCCGTCAATGTCCGGTAGTCCCAGATCAAGAACAATAAGAGAGGGATGTTGTGTGGCAGCGCTAATCAATCCTTCCTTTCCGTTAATTGCATGGATAATTTTGTACCCGTTAGCCGAAAGCGTAATTTCAAGTAAACGGCGAATTTGTATTTCGTCGTCAATAATCAATATGGTTTCATTTCCATTCATACTCTTTCTGTTTGAAAAATTATCTAACCGGGGATTTTTGTCGGTATGGTAATAACAAACCTTGCCCCTCCTTCCTTCCTGTTATCAACAGTAATAGTTCCTTTATGTGCTTCGACAAAACCTTTTACGATCGACAGCCCCAACCCTAATCCACCCGTTTTGCTCCCGTCAACCCTGAAGAATTTTTTAAACACATCTTTTATCGCATTTTCCGGGAAACCCGGGCCATTATCCATAATTTGCATGACCAGATTATCGCCTTCATGATAAATGTCCAATATAATATCTGAGGAAGCTGCTGCATATTCACACGAATTAAACAAGAGATTATAGAGCACCTGTTCCATTAATCCGAAATCAATTTTAACCAATGGCATGTTATCAGGAATTGAAACCGATAGTTTAAACGCTTTTAGTTCTTCCTTCAAATCATCAAAAACTTTGTTGACCAAATCGTTTATATCATACCAGTCTAAACGCACTGAAATCCGCCCGCTTTCAAGCCTCGACATATTGAGTAAATTTTCGATAAGCCGGTTGAGGCGTAACGAAGCCATAAATATCTCATGATGCAGGGCCGATTGTATATTTTCAGGATGGGGAGTTGTCATTAGGGTGTCAGCAGAACCAAGTATGGTGGCAACAGGTATCCTTAGCTCATGTGAAATGGAATTAAACAAGGTTTTATAGAGTTTATCAGACTCATCCAGAAAACGGGCTTTCTGTGCCAGTTCTCCAAGAAATTCTCTTTCCAAAGCATTTGATATGAGGGTAAGACAAGTGTCCCATAATATTTTTTTTTCGCCTGTAAAACGCTCACTTGTCTTCACTGCAAGAACACCGGGACTGATTTTGGTTCCTGATAAAGGATAAAATGTTTTATTTATATCGGGTTGCTCATCGGTATTCTTTCCGGCTTCTTTCGAATGACTGAATACCCAGTATGCGGCGTTGCAATCGGCTGAAGTAAGTTCTTTTTCTTTTTGCGACTGCAAGGAAATATTCAACACATTATTTCCATCCTGCAGAATGAAAAAAGATTCCATCAAAAAATAATTCTTTATGTATTGTGTGGCTACAGATGAAACCTCGTTCATACCGCCTGCCTTTGACAATTCTTTTGTTAATTGGAACAAGGCATCTGTTCTTTTTTCCCTGTCCAAAGCCAATCTTTCCTGTCTTCGAACCCTGGTAGTTAATATTCCATTTAGTAAAGCAATAATGAAAAACATTCCAAACATTAATATGTCTTCTGCCTTTTCAATATGAAATGTATTTCGCGGAGGTATAAAAAAGAAGTTCCAAACCAGGGCGCTCAACGTTGAAGCAAGTAAAACAGGGGCGGTCTTCATGAAGGTTGCCATAATGGAAACCACAAACAACAAAATGAAAGATACAATATAATAGCTTTTCGAATTGGACAGCGGGACACATAAAAAAGCAGTCAGCCCGATTATAATTAATGAAAGTAAAAAGTGATTAACCCGTAATTTCAAACCCGTTAAACGTGAAATAAGGTTGTTTCTCATGACTTTTTTCTTGTTCATTTCAGCCAATTATATAATACAAATTTAAGCGTAAAATCAACAGTTTAAACAAAATTAGTTAACCTTAAATTCTATGCGGTGTTGTTCCCAAAAATATGGCTCTTATCATTGCAAATACCGGTATCACTTCAAGTCTCCCCACCCACATTTGAAATATGAAAATTAATTCCACAACCGGGGACATTTCAGGAGAAGTAATACCTGTTGACAAACCTACAGTTGATTGTGCAGATGTTGATTCAAACAAAACATCTGCAAAATTATAGTTGCCGGAAACAAAAAAAGATGCGACTATAGATGAACCCAATAATGAGCAAAAAGAATAAAATAGCTAATGAAGCTGCCTTTGTAAATTCTTCATTTAACTCTTCAGCCGACAACGTCTTCCCGTTAAACCGGATTACCTTTATCGTATTTTCTGAAAAAAAAGCTTTCCTGATCTGCCAGAAAATCCCCTTTTTAATTATCAGTGCACGAATCATTTTAATGCCTCCCACTGTTGCCCCCGAGGCACCTCCTACAAACATGGCTGTAGAAATAATAAATACCAATGATAGCCAATCCCAACTGCCGATATCTGAAGTTTGCCAGCCTGTTGTTGACATGGCGCTGACAAATTGAAAAACTCCTTCGCGCAAAGGCGACGGCACTCTGCCTGCATGAAAAAGCAGGTACGACTGAATCAGGCTTCCACCGAAAAACATTATTAGTAATGAACGCGTCTGAATATCTTTCCAGATTTCGTTGAATTTTCTTTTATAGATGATTTTATAGAAGAAAGGCATTGAGAAAGAACCCAAAATCATTGGCAACAGGTAAAGCATATCCATATATGGCGAATTGTAATCTGCGATACTGTTATCCAGCGTACTGAATCCGCCTGTTGACTGACCGGCCATTGCATGATTAACAGAATCGAAAATATTTTTACCTATCGGGTAACCTGGCAAAATAAGATATGTGCCAATAACAAGATAAACAACCGAAAACAGGGTAATTAATGTATAAACTTTCCAAATTGCTCTTGCTGTTTCTATTACCTTATGTTTTAACTTCTCGCCACTTGAATCGACCCCAAAAAGCAACAACGCACTTTTCCCTGAACGTTGTCTGAATACTGCCAAAACCATAACAATAAACCCTGCACCTCCAACCCATTGTGCCAACGATCTGTAAAAAAGGACTCCTTTACCAACTGACGGCTCGTGTACAGCCATTGTTAACCCAGTTGTAGTAAAAGCGCTCATACTCTCAAAAAAACAATGTAACGGATTTCTGAAATACATCAGGCTTGAAAAAGAATAGGAAGCGCCTTGTGGGATAAAATGATTCATAACATCAACCGGAGTAATATACGCGATGACAAGAAGAGGTAACCCACCAAGCAATGTTATTCCCAACCAACCGGAAGCTGCAACAATAAAAGCGTGATTATATTGCGGTTCTTCTGCATTAAAAAAACCCACGGTATAATAAATAACCGCTAAATGAGGTAGCTACGCCAGAAAGCAAAAAACCCAAAGCTGAATACCATTCGCCATAAATAACAGAAACAATTGAGGGGATTGCGATAACCAATCCAAGCAAAATTAAGAGGCTTCCGATTTGCTTAAATACTACTTTAAAAGTATTCCTTTCGGTTATATATATATTTCTATTTAGCTCAACATCAATCATCTTTATGAATCATAAAATTAAAAAGCACCCAAATGGTTTTGAATAGTAATAAGAGAAATACCGCAACCAGAAAAATGACCCCAACGATTTGCCAATTGGTGAGTTCATGAAATATTTCCCATTCTGTCAATCGCATAATTAATTCGATTTGTTATTGACATTACAAAGTTGAATAGGATTTCATAAAGGTTTTATAAGAATTTAAAGTCAGGACATAAAGAATTTATAAAGACTGGAATATTTACTGGTATCACGTATACACAAGATATTGACAGGATCACTCAGACATAGATTAAAGCCTCTTTTTACTCGCAAGATTTTCGTTCCTTCTCCTAAATATTTTATCACCGGAAAATAAAAACCATAATTGTCACAAGAAGAATGATAATAAATTGTATCGTAGATATTATCAGGGTTAGTTTTCCAAATATTATAACAAGCTACACGTTTAATAATACATTAACAATGCTTTGAAGAAGTTGTGGATAAAATATAATCAATAAAAATTAATCATCAAACTGACTTTTTAGTAAAAAGTAACTATCATTGCAAAATTCAAATTTAAAAATGAGATGAAGAAGAAAGCTATTTTTTACTGGTTATTAGCCATACTGGTAACATTTGCAGCCATTGTTTACCAGAAAAGAACAGGCCCAACTTATGAAAAAAGGGTAAAAGAAACGATTGATAACGTTCAATATAAATTCAAACTATTACGAAGTTTTGGAGGGGAAGAAGATTGTAAAATTGAATTAACAGTTCCCGATCTGGATGTCAGTGGTAAACTGGAATACCGTAAATTCCCTACAAAAGATCAGTGGACCGAAGTTGAAATGAAACGTCAGTATGAAAATATTAGCGCATATTTACCACATCTTCCTCCAGCGGGCAAATATGAGTATAAAATTATATTATCAAAAAATGGAAAAGAGTATCCGCTTAACGGTGGAAATTCGGTAATTATACGTTTTAAAGGCGATGTTCCGGGAAGTGTTTTGATTCCGCACATCTTTTTTATGTTCTTTGCCATGTTGCTGGGAAACCTGGCAGGAATTATGGCTATTTTCAGGTACAAAAAATTCAGGTTTTATACTAATCTCACGGTTATTGCCTTATTTGTTGGAGGAATGATTTTAGGCCCGTGGGTGCAGTATTATGCATTTGGCGAATGGTGGGCCGGTGTTCCTTTTGCATGGGATTTAACCGACAACAAAACACTGATTGCAATTATTTTCTGGGCTCTTGCTTTTATAATGAACCGAAAAAAAGAGCGGCCTGCTTACACTATTGCCGCGTCAATTGTGATGTTGCTGGTTTACTCTATTCCTCACAGTATGTTTGGTTCACAACTCAACCCGGAAACGGGTGAAATTATTCAGGGCTGGATTCAGCTGTATTTGATTTAAACGCGTCAAAATAAAATTATAAAAGCTCATTGAGAAAGTTTTCAATGGGCTTTTTCATTTTAATCTAATCCTATAAAAAAACGGAAAATTAGACTGCACAATCTTGAATTTCATTTTAAGCTTTTACCGGTAATTATATTTTGTTGGTTAATTCAACATGCAATAAGAGCTTATTTACTTCATAAAGATGATAAAGCTGTATAAAATATAGTAGAAAATTAGATATTAAAGAAGATTTATCAGGAGAGATAATGGTTTTGTTATCGTAAACTCAAAAACAAAAAAAACCCGTCGGAACGAACCAACGGGTAAAAGTTTTTATGTTGTCCGGATTTTATTCGTCAATCGAAATGCATTCCACCGGGCAAACTTCTGCACATGAACCACAGTCGGTGCAAAGATCAGGATCAATTACGTAAATATCACCTTCAGAAATTGCCTCAACCGGACATTCGTCAATACATGTTCCACACGCAATACACTCATCAGAAATTTTATATGCCATAACAGCGATTATTTAAGTTTAACATGTTATTTGCCACAAATGTAATAAGTTTCACTAAAAATCAATATGTATCTTTTCTTAATTTACCAAGATCCAAACGTTAATAACACAAAACTTTGATTCACTGCCTATTACAACAATATTTTCTTAATATTTTCTTAAACTTCCACGGTAATTTAAAACTATTCTTAACTATTTCAACAAGGTGTTATTCTTCTTTTCCAATTGTTTAAAATAACTGCATACTTCTGTCAGGCCACATTTATTGCATTTGGGTTTGCGGGCAATACAAACATATCTTCCATGTAATATAAGCCAGTGATGTGCCTTTGGAATCAATTCTTCCGGGATGTATTTAACCAGTTGTCTCTCTGTTGCCAATGGAGTCTTAGCTTCCGTTGTTAACCCTATTCTTGCCGCTACCCTAAAAACATGTGTATCAACAGCCATTGCAGGCTGATTAAAAACCACTGAAGCAATTACATTAGCCGTCTTTCGTCCAACGCCGGGAAGTTTTTGTAATTCATCAATATCCTGGGGGATTACGCCATTATATAGTTCTATAAGTTTCTGCGCCATCCCAACAAGATGTTTGGCTTTGTTATTTGGGTAGGAACAACTTTTAATGTATTCAAAAACTTCGGCAGGCTCTGCTTCCGCCATTTTTTGCGGTGTTGGAAAACGTTTCAACAAATCAGGGGTAATCTGGTTAACACGTTTATCTGTACATTGTGCGGATAAAATAACCGCAACAATCAGATCAAACGGATTCTGGTATTCCAACTCCGTTTCAGCAATCGGCATGGCATGTTGAAAATACTGGATGACATATTCAAATAAATCGCCTTTTCTCATATTAATTAAATCAGGTTAAATGTAAAATATTTTTAATTGAGTTCGTAACATAAACAATTTTTAACCGTCCACTGTTATAGAATTACTAATCGATTATTTCTATCCCAAATTAGAAATAGTTTTAAATTAGTTAATTAAACAGCATATAAAAAACCGGTGTTGACCGGTTTTTTTTATTTATAACATGTGATATAATTTTTCAATCATTTTTTTTCTTTAATGAAATGGTTTTTTATCTTCGTCAAAACTAAATACAGAATTTGATTTGATGAAGGGCTCAAAATATTACCTCATTTTCGCAATATTGTTATTAATTGTTGGAGTTTTTACAGTCCAAGGACTTATTATCGACAAAACTGATCCGGTTCCTGTGACAGTGCAACCTGTAGTACCAGTCGAAGTAGATCATTCCACTGAAATAAAAGAAATACTTGATAAATATGACACTCTTATAAGCAGTCAGGTAAAAGAGACAGGGACAATTGGAGCTGCAGTTGTTATTACCTATAAAAATCAGATTGCTTTTGTGAAATGTTTTGGGGTAAGAAAGAAGGGTGAAAGTGCACTGGTAAATGAAAATACTATTTTCCGGTTGGCATCCGTTTCAAAAACAATTAGTGGCGTTCTTGCCGGCATAATGGATGATGAGCATATTATTAACCTGGATGATCATATTGTAGATTTTATTCCGGGATTTCAGTTAAAGAATCCACAGAGTACTAAAGAATTGACAGTCAAAAATATTTTAAGCCACACATCAGGTTTGATACCGCATGCGTATGATAACCTGGTAGAAGAACACGTGCCTTTTGGAAGGATTTTAACCCAACTTAGTAATGTTGATATTTCAGCAGCTCCGGGACAAGTTTACGGGTACCAGAATGTGATATTCAGTATTTATGATACTATAGCAGCAATTAAAACATCCGAACATTTTGGAGATTTGATTAATGAAAAAGTATTCGAACCGTTTCATATGACCGATGCTTCAACTGGGTTCGAGGCTTTTGAACAAAATCAAAATAAGGCTTATCCGCATTACGGATCGAATGGGAAATTCAGAACATTACGACTTAACAGCCGCTATTATTCTACAACACCTGCTGCCGGAATCAACGCAAGTATTTCTGATCTTGCACATTTCATGCTTACCTTACTCGACACCTCTTCTACAGTGGTAAATAATAATATCCGCAATCTTGTTTTCACTCCTCAAATTGTTTCACCGCTAAATAGTAGTTATTTCAAAAACTGGGATCATGTAAAATCAAAGCAATATGCAATTGGGTGGCGAAAAGTAAATTATAAAAATCGTGACGTTGCATATCATGGCGGATATGTGCAAGGTTACCGGGCCGAAATTGCAGTTTGCTTCGATGAAAATGTTGGAATTGCCTTTCTTTCGAATTCACCAAATACAATGGGAACCAAAACTGTTCCTGAATTTCTCGACCTTTTGTTTGAAAAAAAGGACAGAGCCAATATGATAGCATCCAAATAGTTGAGAACTGTTTTACTGTTGGCCGAATTATAGTCAAAGGTTTATCCGTATCATTTCCTATTTTTGCCAAAAATTAAATTTGATGAGACCATTTCTTCAAGGGGAAAATCTGGCGAAGCGTTGGGGAGAATTGATGCTTTTCGAAAATATATCATTCACTATTTTTGAAGGGCAAAAGGTAGCTTTAATTGCAAAGAATGGTACCGGAAAATCTACATTACTTGATATTCTCACAGGTAAAGAGTCGGCTGATGCAGGACTGGTCACAGTGACCAACGATATTCAAATTGGTTATTTTGAACAAATACCAAAATTAAACTCAAATTATTCTGTTTTAGAGGAAATTTTTGAATCTCCTCATGAAAAATTGCAGGTTGTAAAAGCCTTTGAAGAAGCAATTACTAATAACAACCAGGATAAAATTGCTGAGATTTCAGCCAAAATGGACCAGTTAAATGCATGGGATGCTGAAGTGGAAATCAGGCAGATCTTAACCCAACTAAAATTAAACGATCTGGAACAGAAAGTAGGGTTTTTATCGGGAGGACAACAAAAAAGACTTGCACTTGCAAAAGTTCTGATCAGTAAACCAGATGTACTCATTCTCGATGAACCAACCAATCACCTTGATCTGGACATGATTGAGTGGCTGGAAGATTATCTCGAAAAAACCAAAGCAACGTTGCTGATGGTAACTCACGACCGCTATTTCCTCGACCGTGTTTGTAACGAAATCATAGAGATGGAGGATAATCGTATTTATCGTTACCTGGGAAATTATTCCTATTTTCTCCAAAAACGCGAAGAACGAATTGAAATGCAACAGGCATCTGTGGTTAAGGCAAAAAACCTGCTTCGAACTGAAATTGAGTGGATGCGAAGAATGCCACAGGCTCGAAGCCATAAGGCAAAATACAGGATCGATGCATTTTATGATTTAAAAGACAAGGCAACACAACAATTCAACAGTGACAGTGTTTCAATAAATATTAAATCGGCACGGTTAGGTAAAAAAATTGTCGAACTAAACGGGGTTTTCAAATCTTATCCCGGAATAGACCTCATAAAAGGTTTTAGCTATAAATTTTCCAAAGCCGAAAAAGTTGGAATAATTGGAAATAACGGTACAGGAAAATCGACTTTTTTGAATCTTATTACACAGGCTGTTCAGCCCGATAAAGGTGAAATAGAGATCGGCCAAACCATAAAATTTGGATATTACCGGCAGGAAGGGATCACTTTTAATCCGAAAGAAAAAGTGATTGACGCAGTAAATAAAATTGCTGAATACATTTATTTTGAAGACGGCACAAAAATGAGCGCTGCTCAAATGCTAAACCATTTTCTTTTCCCACCGGATACTCAGTATAACTATATAGAAAAACTGAGCGGAGGAGAACAGCGTCGTTTGTATTTATGTACTGTATTAATGCAAAATCCTAATTTCCTGATCCTGGATGAACCAACTAACGATCTGGATATTATCACATTAAATGTACTTGAAGAATATCTCACCGCTTTTGAAGGATGTGTGATCATAGTGACGCACGACCGTTTTTTCATGGATAAAATTGTTGATCATCTTTTTGTATTCGAAGGAGATGGAGTGATTAACGATTTTGCCGGAAATTATACTCAATACCGGAACAAACAATTGGAAGAAGAGGATGTTAAGGCAAAGGCAAAGTCTCAGGCTAAGGCCAAGACAAAAGTGAATGAAATAAGCAGTGAATCTTCGAAAGGGAAAACGTCTGGCCTGGAAAAAAGGAAGTTATCATTTAACGAAAAACGGGAATTTGAGCAGCTAAATAAGGAAATTCCAGAGTTGGAAAAACAGATTGAAGAACTCGATGAATTATTGAATTCGGGCTCATTGCCGCACGATGAATTGTATACGAAATCGCTGGAACTGGACAAAATAAAAACTCTTCTCGACGAGAAAGAGTTTCGATGGCTGGAATTAAGCGAACTCCTGTGAATTCGCTTCATTTCTTAAGAACAGTAGTTATGGTTAAATATCCTCAAAATCAACATTAGTGAAATTGGTCACCTTTGCATCTTCAGTATCATTGTTGTCTCTTTCAACAGATACTATTTCCGGTTGATTATCATGAATATAATCAACTATTTCCTGTAAATTTTCAATAAATTTTTCAAAATCTTCCTTATATAAAAAGATTTTGTGCTTTTCATAATGGAACTTTCCATTATCGCCAAATCGCTTTTTACTTTCAGTAATAGTTAAATAATACTCATCGTTACGGGTAGTTTTAACATCAAAAAAATAGGTTCTCTTCCCCGCTCTCACTACTTTAGAATAAATCTCCTGATTGAATTTACTATCAGAATTCTTCATTCCTTCCTTGTTATCAGCGCTTTCCATGCCTTCAATTTTTGTTTTTTAAATTTGGTTAGTTATTCAAAATTAAAAAAATAATTATTCTAAATATGATTTATGTTGTTTTTGGACTCCGAAATACCTGATTTTCACTTAATTTATACTGATTCTAAAAAATATTCAATAAAAAAAAGAGACCGTGCAGCCTCTTTCTGATTTAAAACAAATGCTATTTATAAATCACTTTTTTTGCTGAAAGTAATGTATTTTTTAACAACGAAACACGGGTCATTGGCCCCACTCCACCAGGAACAGGTGTAATAAAAGAACATTTACCTGCCACTTCTTCGAATAAAACATCTCCTTTTAGTTTGAAACCCGACTTGGTTTGATCGGACTTAACGCGTGTGGTTCCCACGTCAATTACCACAGCGCCTTCTTTAACCATGTTGCCTTTTATAAATTCGGGAACACCAATCGCAGCAATAAGAATATCGGCATTTCGACAAACTTCTTCCAAATTTGCAGTTCGGCTGTGAGCTACAGTTACAGTTGCATTAATCGCTTTTTGTGACATTAAAATACTCAATGGTCTTCCAACAATGTTACTCCGTCCGACAATTACACAGTTTTTGCCATTGGTTTCAACGTTGCATCGTTTCAGTAGTTCAACAATACCATAAGGAGTTGCGGAAACAAATGATGGTAACCCAATTACCATACGGCCAACATTTTCGGGATGAAAACCATCAACATCTTTTTTAGGATCTATGGCTTCAATGACTTTTTGTTCCGAAATATGTTTTGGTAACGGAAGCTGAACAATAAAACCATCAAGGGTTTGGTCTTCGTTCAATTCCTGTACCTTAGCCAGCAGTTCCTCTTCGGTCACATCATCTTCGTACCGAATAAGTGAGGATTTAAAACCAACGGCTTCGCAATCTTTAATTTTATAGGCAACATAAGTTTCACTTCCACCATCGTGCCCAACCAAAACTGCAGCTAAATGTGGCCTCCTATGGCCATCCTGCACCATTTTTTCTACTTCTGCTGCAATTTCCTGTTTGATTTCTGCTGATACTCTTTTCCCGTCAATTAATTCCATTTGATATTTTTGATTTCGTTTCTTCCGAATTAATATTGTCATTTCGAACCCATTTGGGTGAGAAATCTTTTATTGGGAGATTTCTCCTTCAAGTCGAAATGACAAAATAAGTCACTGCAAACTGAGACTGATCACTGCAAACTTTATCTTCTCCCCTGCACGCCACCCATCATTCGCTGTACATTTTTACCCTGGGCTACCATTTTCATCATTTTACGTGTTTCAGTAAATTGTTTCAGTAACCGGTTAACTTCCTGAATATCGGTTCCCGATCCTTCCGCAATACGTTTCCTTCGGGTTCCGTTTATTAACGCCGGATCTTGTCGCTCAGCCTGTGTCATTGAAAAGATAATTGCTTCAATGTGTTTGAAAGCATCATCGTCAATATCCATGTTTTTTAAAGCTTTACCCATTCCCGGTATCATTCCCATTACATCTTTCAGGTTACCCATTTTTTTTATCTGGTTGATCTGTTTCAGGAAATCATTAAAATCGAAGGTATTTTTTGCCAGTTTCTTCTGCAGTCGTTTTGCCTCTTCCTCATCAAATTGCTCCTGTGCTTTTTCAACCAACGAAACAATATCACCCATTCCGAGGATTCTGTCGGCCATACGATCAGGATGAAAAACATCCAATGCATCCAGCTTCTCACCGGTTCCTACAAATTTGATTGGTTTTTCAACCACTGCACGAATGGAAAGCGCTGCTCCACCACGGGTATCACCATCAAGTTTGGTAAGAACTACACCATCAAAATCAAGCCGGTCATTAAATTCCTTGGCAGTATTTACAGCATCCTGGCCTGTCATTGAATCGACAACAAACAAAATTTCATCCGGATCAACTGCTGTTTTAATAGCCGCAATCTCATTCATCATTTGCTCGTCAATTGCCAAACGACCAGCGGTATCAATGATTATTACATCATAACCTTTGTTTTTTGCTTCCTGAATTGCATTTTTAGCAATCTTCACCGGGTCCATACTTCCATCTTCAGTATAAACCGGAACACCGATTTGCTCACCAAGAACTTTTAACTGTTCAATAGCAGCCGGACGATAAACGTCGCAGGCAACCAAAAGCGGATGACGCCCCTTTTTGCTTTTCAGCAATCTGGCCAGCTTCCCCGAGAAAGTGGTTTTACCGGATCCCTGTAATCCAGCCATTAAAATAACTGACGGCTTTCCTTTTAACTGAATATCTGCAAAAGTACCTCCCATTAATGCAGCCAGCTCATCTTTAACGATCTTCACCATCAATTGCGCGGGCTTGACCGAAGTTAATACATCCTGTCCGAGCGCCTTATCCTTTACATCGTCGGTAAATTTCTTGGCAATTTTGAAGTTAACGTCAGCATCCAGCAATGCACGACGAATATCTTTTAACGTTTCTGCAACGTTTATTTCTGTAATTTTCCCCTGACCTTTCAGTAGTTTGAAAGACCTGTCCAACCTGTCACTTAAATTCTCAAACATCGTTTTTGTATCTATTCAAATTGAGGTGCAAAAATACAAGTTTAAAGTTGAATGATAAAAGTTTAAAGAGAAAAGTTCTCTTTTTCTACCTTTGCATTTTCAAATTAATTTACATGAATTCAAAGATCACCCAATTAATTGCTCAAAACCTTGGAATCAGGAATGCCCAGGTTACAAACACAGTCTTACTTTTGGAAGAAGGAGCTACTGTTCCTTTTATTTCCCGTTACCGGAAAGAACGTACCGGAAGTCTTGATGAAGTGCAGGTTTTGCAAATAAAAGAGTTGAATGAAAAATTTACGGAGCTTGAAAAACGCAAGGAAACGGTATTAAAAACCATTAAAGAGCAGGATAATCTGTCACCTGAACTAAAAGAGCGAATTGAGAACTGTTTTGATCCGGTTGAGCTCGAGGATATTTATTTACCGTACAAACCCAAGCGACGCACCCGTGGGACAGTAGCCAGAGAAAAAGGTCTGGAACCGCTGGCAAAAATTATTATGAAACAACTGGAACAGAATATTGAATTCAGAGCCAGTTCATTTCTGAATGAAGAAGTCAAAACAGTTGAAGATGCACTTTCCGGTGCACGCGATATTATTGCCGAATGGATCAGTGAAAATGAAAAAGCCAGAAATATTGTCCGGCGAGGGTTTGAGTTGGACGCGGTTATTTCTTCAAAACTGGTGAAAGGCAAAGAAGAGGAAGCGGCTAAATACAGGGATTATTTCGACTGGAAAGAGCCGCTAAAGAAATGCCCGTCGCACCGGTTGCTGGCCATGCGTCGTGGAGAAAATGAGGGGTTTCTAAAAGTAAGCATTTCACCTGATGATGAAAAAGCAATCGAAAACCTGAAACGATTTTTTGTTCATGGGAACAGCGAATGCTCTGAACAAGTTGAATTGGCCGTAAAAGACAGTTACAAACGTTTGGTTCAGCCATCCATTGAAACCGAATTTGCAAATCTTTCAAAAGAAAGAGCCGATGAAGAGGCAATAAAAGTTTTTGCCGAAAATCTGAAACAACTGTTACTTGCTCCGCCTCTGGGGCAAAAACGCATTCTTGCCATCGATCCCGGATACCGAACCGGATGTAAAGTGGTTTGTATTGATGAGCAGGGAAACCTGTTGCACAACGAGACTATTTATCCGCACAAACCGCAGGAAGAAAAAAAGATGGCAGCTAAAAAAATCGCTTCCATGGTTGAGATTTATAAAATAGAAGCTATTGCCATTGGAAACGGAACGGCCAGTCGTGAAACGGAGCATTTTGTCAAAAACCTGCGCTACAACCGCGAACTTCGAATTTATGTGGTTAGCGAAGATGGCGCTTCTGTGTATTCAGCTTCATCAATTGCACGAAAAGAATTTCCGCAGTATGATGTTACTGTTCGCGGTGCAATTTCCATCGGACGACGATTAATGGATCCGCTGGCAGAATTGGTAAAAATCGACCCGAAAAGTATTGGCGTTGGGCAGTACCAGCACGATGTGGATCAGAAAAAACTAAAAAACAGCCTCGATTCTGTCGTGGAATTGAGTGTTAACTCGGTTGGAGTAAATCTAAACACAGCCAGCCAGCATTTGCTCACCTACATTTCAGGGCTTGGACCGCAACTGGCAGAAAATATTGTGGAATATCGAAAAGAAAATGGCGCTTTTTCTTCGCGCGATGAATTGAAAAAAGTACCACGAATGGGTGCGAAAGCATTTGAACAGGCAGCTGGATTTTTAAGAATCCCGGATGCTGAAAATCCGCTGGATAACTCTGCCGTTCACCCTGAATCATATAAAGTGGTAAAACAAATGGCCAAAGATTTGAAATGCGAATTGAATGAATTAGTTCGAAACGATGAAATGGTTTCAAAAATCGATTTTCAAAAATACATCACTGATGAGGTTGGCTGGCCTACTTTAAATGACATAAAAAGCGAATTACTGAAACCCGGGCGCGATCCGCGAAAACCAATCAAGATCTTTGAGTTTGCCGAAGGAATATTTTCAATAAACGATTTAAAGGAAGGAATGATACTTCCTGGTATTGTAAACAACATCACCAAATTCGGCGCTTTTGTGGATGTAGGAATTAAAGAATCTGGTTTGGTACATATTTCAGAACTGGCCGATCGGTTTATTTCTGATCCGAATGAAATCGTAAAACTTCACCAACATGTAAAAGTTAGAGTTAAAGAGGTAGATGTTCCCAGAAAACGAATTCAGCTTTCAATGAAGGGTTTAGAACAAAACTAACTGTAAGGTTTTTCTGGAATTACAGCCCAGCAAATAATATAAACAAGTATCCCGGGAAATGCGGCTGAAAGAATAGATACCAAAACATAAACAATTCTAATCAGTGAAACATCGGCATTGATGTATTCTGCAAAACCGGCCAGCACCCCGCCTAAAACACGATCACGGGAGCGATACAGTTTTTTTGGCTGACTCTCAACTTCCATTTTCATTCTTCGTCTTCTTCAATTTCGTCGAGCATTTCCTCGTTTTCGAATTCCCTTTCAAGAAATTCTTCCGCTTCTTCAACCAGTTGGGCAATCAAATCTTCGTCTCCGGGTTCTCCATCGATCCAGTGAATTTCCTGGTTATTCCAGAAATCATCAATATCTGCTTCGATAATAAAACGAGGACTTTCGGTATGGACGACAAAAATAGTGTCCGGCGTTTCAAGTGAATTGTCTGCTAAAAGAAATCGTGGTAACATGGCTTATTTTTGTTTAATAGTGTTTTGTTTCCATTGTTTATACTAACAAAAATAAGTTTTTAATTCGATATAAACAGCACATTATCAGTAATGGATATTAAAAATTGGTAAAAAATTTATCTTATTATTTTTTGTATCGGGTAAAACATTTCCCGAGTCGCTGGTTTTATCTTTTTTTAATAGAAAGAGATTGCTATTTTTAGCCTTAATAAAATACAAAACTGCCTGTAATGAATAAACTAAACGATGTTCTCTCTTTAATTGACAGTTATATTGGCGGATCTCAATGGTTCGTTTTTTTCTTGTTGGGAACCGGTATCTTTTTTACTATTTACTTGAAGTTTCCACAGTTCCGCTATCTGAAGCATGCATTGCGAATCGTTCGGGGAAAATTTGACAGGGAAGGTGATCAGGGAGATACATCTCATTTCCAGGCTTTAACAACGGCGCTTTCGGGAACAGTTGGAACCGGTAACATTGCGGGAGTAGCATTAGCCATTCACCTTGGCGGACCAGCTGCTTTGTTTTGGATGCTGGTGACTGCTGCCTTGGGAATGACAACCAAATTTGTAGAAGTTACCCTTTCGCACAAATACCGAGAAAAAGCTGAAGACGGTTCAATAGCAGGCGGCCCGATGTATTACATGAAAAACCGGCTAAAACTCAGATGGCTGGCAGTAATATTTGCCATTGCTACTGTGTTATCATCTTTTGGAACGGGAAGTCTCCCGCAGGTTAACAGTATTTCAAATTCGCTGTTTGAAACTTTTGGAATAAACCACATGCTTACTGGCGGAATACTTGCTTTGCTGCTTGGATTTGTAATTATTGGTGGAATAAAACGTATTGCTAAAGTTACTTCGCGACTTGTGCCAATTATGGCATTGATTTATTTTATCGGGGCGATTGCTGTGATTTTTTATAATTACGAAAATATTATTCCTTCAATAGAAGCAATTTTTGGTGATGTATTTACCGGAACTGCAGCTAGCGGCGGCTTTTTGGGTGGAAGCATCGCATTTGCATTTAATCGTGGTGTAAACAGGGGTCTTTTTTCCAATGAAGCCGGGCAGGGATCGGCACCAATCGCCCATGCTGCAGCGCGTGCACACGAACCTGTTTCTGAAGGGTTAGTTGCGTTGCTTGAACCTTTTATTGATACCATAATTATCTGTACATTAACCGGATTAGTTTTACTTTCTTCAGGCGTTTGGAATCAAAAATATGAAAATCAGTTTCAGGAAGCTGACCTTGTTGTTTTAAACGGAACATTGTCGGAACAAAACCCCAAAGATATTAATGAGATACACAGTTACCTAATTGGGAAAGCGGATCTTCCCCTATTTACTGGTAGTTTAAATGTTGAAGACGGAACTATACTGAATCAACCAACTATTCTCCATGCACGTTCTGTTGCCGAAAATGTAAAAGTCTTTTTAAACAACAAGCCATATACTGGTAAAATTGCTATTTAACAATGGGAAACTTGTCAGTCAGAACGGATTAACTTTAACCGGAAAATCGCTGCTGCACAGCGCACCTTTAACAACAGTGGCATTTACAAGTAGCTGGTTTGGTGATTTCGGGAAATATATTGTATCCATAGGGTTACTTCTATTTGCATTCTCAACGGCTATTAGCTGGTCGTATTACGGCGACAGGGCAATTACGTACCTTTTTGGTTCAGGTAAAGTAATTTACTACCATATTATCTATGTTATCGGTTTTTTCCTGGCTTCCTTCACTGATACAACAATAATCTGGACATTATCGGGAATTACAATTGCGTTAATGACTATTCCGAACCTGTTCGGTATTTTATCACTCGCAAAAGAAATGAAGACGGAGGTAAAATTATTCTGGAAAGAATATGCTGAGCGTTTCCCCGGTGAGAAAGTTCCGAAAGGATAAGAATTCAGCGTTTAGCATTTGATTTTTTAGCTTATTTACTAATCGATTTTTGTTTCGTTAATTCCACAATTTTCTCAGCAATTTGTTCCAAATCAAGAATAAACGAGGGCTTCTTCTTTTTAATCGCAGAGGCGGGCATAGTTTTGGCGAAGGCAGTTTCAGGATTTTCAACAATTGTAATACCGCCATATTCTTTAATAACTTTAAGTCCTTCTGCCCCATCGCTGTTTGAACCGGTAAGTAAGACACCAAGTAATTCATTATTATAAACCCAGGCTGCTGTTTCAAATAAAACATCGATGGAAGGACGTGAAAAATTTATTTTCTCATCGGTAGAAAGACTGAACGAAAAATTATGCTCCATTTGCAAGTGGTAATTTGGAGGCGCAAAATAAACAATTCCAGGTTTTATCACTTCCTTCTCTTCCGCCTCCTTTACCGTAAGACCTGTATTGTTATTTAGCATGGACAGGTAAACATTAATATTGTTATTTCCAATATGTAAAACAATACTTACAGGGATATTGAAATCGGCAGGCAGTGCAGCTAAAATTGATCTAATTGCTTCCATACCACCATAAGATGCCCCTATTACGATCGCTTTAACCATTTGAAATGCGTGCTTTCTTATAGATTTTCATTTTCTTATCAATTACCTCGTAATTTTCTGCAATATCCGAGAATTGAACACTCTCTTTTGTGCCAAGACATAAAAAACCTCTTTTTATAATACTGTTATTAAACAATGAAAGAACTTTGTCCTGTAACTCTTTGTCAAAATAAATCAACACATTTCGGCAGAAAACAAGATTAACCTCAGCAAAAACACCGTCAGTCACTAGATTATGATCGGCAAAAACTACATTTTTTGACAGCGATTTATCGAAGATTACAGAACCATATTTTGAGGTATAATAATCGGATAACTTACCTTGCCCACCCGACTTAATATAATTCTCAGTATATAACTCCATATCTTTATTACTGTAAATTCCCTGTCTGGCTACTTCCAATACGCTCTTGTTTATATCCGTTGCATAAATCCTTGTTCTGGATAATAAATTAGCTTCCTTCAAAATAATTGCCAGTGAATAAACCTCTTCGCCCGATGAACACCCAGCATGCCATACTTTTATATGCGGATAAGTTGAAAGGTCAGGAATAACCTTGTTTCTAAATACCATGTAAAATTCCGGATCGCGAAACATTTCGGTTACATTTATGGAAAGATCCTGTAAAAAAATATGGTAATAATCTTTGTCCCAGAGCACTTTATTTTGTAGTTCAGAAACAGTTTTAAGCCCACTTAATTTTAATCGCTGATGAATACGTCGTTTTAGGTGAGCTCTACTGTAATGCCGGAAATCGTAACCATATTTTAAATAAACTGCCTGCAACAGGAGGTTCATTTCAATTTCTTCTGTTTCGATATTTTCCTTTACGGCAACCCCGGTATCCTTATTTTTACTGTCTGATGGCATTTCTTATTATTTTCAATAATTCGGCTTCCTTAAATGGTTTGCTTATAAAATTGTTCATTCCGGCGTCCAAACACTTTTGTTTATCTTCAGAAAAAGCATTTGCCGTTACAGCAACAATATAAACCGGCGCAGTTCCCGATCCTGATTGTTTTTCGAATTCCCGAATCATACGTGCAGATTCCAACCCACTTACTTCAGGCATGTACATGTCCATTAATATCAAATCGTATTTTTTTGACTTAAACATATCATAAGCCTCCTTACCATTCCCTGCAATATCACACTGTGCATTAATTTTCTGTAACATAAATTTAGTTACTTTCTGATTAACAATATTATCTTCGGCACACAGGATTTTTAAGTTTTCAGGAATTTTGCTTTTTGCCTCCTGTTTATCACTTAATATCTTCAATAGAATACCCATACCATAATTTAAACCAAAACTCAGATCCTTTATCCACTTCGCTCTCAACGCCAATTTCACCTTTCATAATAGCTAACAGATTTTGACAAATTGAAAGTCCCAAACCTGTTCCCCCGTACTTTCGTGTTGTAGAGCTGTCGACCTGAGAGAATTCTTTAAAAAGTCTCCGTTTCCCTTCTTTCGAAATTCCGATTCCGGTATCAGTTACTTTAAACATTAAATAGATATTATTACTCTTCTTTTCCAGAATTTCAACACTTATATCTATTTTCCCCTTTTCAGTAAATTTTATGGCATTATTAACCAAATTTGTTACAATTTGATTTAGACGATAAGGATCTCCATTCAACGTTGAAGGAATATTTTTATCAATATTTACATTTAAAGAAATTCCCTTTGAATCGGCTTTAATTTTAAAAAGCTTGGCAATTGTGCAAACAACTTCGGAAAGATTAAAATTGATCTTTTCCAGTTTAATTTGTCCCGCTTCAATTTTCGAAAAATCCAGAATGTCATTAATTAAATTAAGTAAGTTTTCACCCGATGTAGCGATTATGCGAACAAGTTCAGTTTTCTCATCGTCCAAATTTGAATCTTCCAATATTCTTGATGTCCCGATTATTCCGTTCAGCGGGGTGCGGATTTCATGTGACATATTAGCCAAAAACATAGCCTTCAGGCGGGTTGCTTCCTCAGCTTTGCTTTTTTGTATTTCCAGCTCCTTATTATTTTGCTCCAACTTTTTTAATAAGTCATTTAACTTCTGGTTTTGAATGTATAAATCGAGAAAAACGGAAACTTTTCCTACCAGAATCTCCGGAATAATTGGTTTTGGAATAAAATCAACTGCACCGGTCTCTATTCCTTTAATAATGTGAAGATCACTTTGATGAATCGCTGAAACAAAAATAACCGGCAAATGTTTTGTTTTGTCCCTTTTACGCATTAAAGAAAGCGTTTCGTAACCATCCATTTCCGGCATTTGCACATCTAAAATTGCCAGTGCAAAATCTTCCTTAAGTGTCTCACGCAATGCATCTACTCCTGATAAAGCCCTTACAAATGTTACATCAAAACCAGCTAAAATTGCCTCAAGACTTATTAGATTTTCTACACGATCATCAACAATTAATATCTTTGGAATTTCCATGTTTTTATTTAAATAACCATATTTTTAACAATGATAATAATTTATCGACGTCCACGGGTTTCGAAATAAAATCATTGGCACCGTGATCTATCGCTTTTTGATAATCTTCTTTCATAGCTTTTGCGGTTAATGTTATTATTGGAACATTCTCAATTCCCGGTGTTTTTCTGATAATCTTCATTGCCTCATAACCATTCATTACCGGCATCATAACATCCATAAGCACCAGATCAATATCTTTGTTATTTTTTAATACCTCAATAGCAACTTCCCCATTTTCGGCTTCCATGATCTCAATTTTACGCTCCTCAAGAATTTGAGCCATTGCGAAAACATTTCTGATATCGTCGTCAACAATAAGAACTTTTTTCCCTTTGAAACCTGAATTTTCACTGGTATTCAATTGAGCTTTTCGTGGCATGGTAGAAGATACCTGATGCAGGAATAATGTAACTTCATCTATTAATCGTTCATCCGATTTTACGCCCTTGATTACAATTGAATCAGAGTATTTTTGAAGTTTTCGCAATTCTTTTGCAGATAATTCTTTCCCCGTATTAATTATTACATAAGGTATTGGAATTTTATTTGCACTGAGTTTTTCCAGTAATTCAATCCCTGAAAAATCGGGCAAGCCCAGGTCCAGAATAATACAATCGAATGGCTGTGTGGATATCATCTCATAAGCCTGATTGGCTGTTTTCGCTTCGTGAATAATGATTTCTTTGTTTTCAAAAAGCTTCTGAATTGCCATTCGCGTAACAGGGTCATCTTCAACAATAAGTAATTGTTTAAATTCCTTTCCTATTTTATTTTCTATGTTTTTTGCCCCTGCCTGAAAATCTTTTGATTCAGAAGTCTGTAGTTCCTGAATATCTTCAAACATAAAATCTTCGATTCTTGAAACAACATGCAAAGGCACACGGGCAGTAAGTTTGTTATCTTTCAACTTCGATAATTCTTTGGGATCGTCCAGTCCGGCAGAAATAATTATCGCTTGCGGTGGATTATTTTCTGCCAGTTTTATCCCATCGGAAATGCTGGACGCAGCTAACGCATTAAAACCTTTCTTATGGCATAACTCGATCAGCATTTTCGCCTTTTTAGAGTCATCATTAATTATCAAAATGCTGATTTGATCTGCCGCCGAATTTCGGTCGTCATCAACAAAAACTGGAAGTTGATTATTTGCAGGTTTCTCCTTTTTCTCAACCGCTTTTGGTTGCTGCTTATTCTCATCCGCTTCAACTTCATCTTCATCTTCACTTGTTTTGTCTTCAACCAGTTCATTTCCTACCAGATTTTTATCTAACGGAAGATAAACCGTAAACACCGAACCAACTCCCTCCTCACTGGACACATGAATTTCACCACCAAAAACTTGCACAATTTGCTTTGAAATTGAAAGGCCTAAACCTGTCCCTCCAAATTTCCTGGAAATGCTCCCGTCGGCTTGCTGGAATGCTTCAAAAATTGCATCAACTTTATTTTGTTGAATTCCAACTCCAGAATCTTCAACCGATATGAAACAGGTGTTGCTTTTTTTTAATTTAGGATTTCTCAGTTTTTCATCTTTTTCAAGAATTCCAAATTCAACCGTAATTCCTCCCTTGCTGGTAAATTTAAAAGCGTTAGAAAGCAGGTTTTTTATTATTTGCATAAGGCGCTGGCGGTCGGAATAAATGTATTCTGGGAAATTATTAGACTTCTTAATATTGAGTGTTAAATTTTTATTTTCGGCAACCGGAGTAAAATTAACTTTAATCTCCTCAACGATTTCATCTGAGGGGACATCAGCAAAATCGAAATCCATTTTGCCAGCCTCTATTTTCGATAAATCAAGAATTTCGTTTATCAACTCTAACAGATCTTTTCCGCTGTTATAAATAATAGATACAGACTTTAGCTGATCTTCGGTAAGGTTATTATTTCTTTTATTGTCGCCAAGCAATTTTGAAAGAATTAACATACTGTTTAAAGGGGTTCTTAATTCGTGCGACATGTTAGCTAAAAACTCCGATTTGTACTGACTGGCCTGTTCAAGTTCCTTTGCCTTTAGTTGCAGTTCATTTCCTGCTTTTATCAATTTCTTATTATTCTCCAGAATCTCTTTCTTTTGTAATTCAAGCAAATTTGTTTTCGCCTCCAGTTCTTCATTTGCAACCTGCAATTCTTCCTGCTGTACCTGGAGATTCTTTTCACTCTCAACCAAAATTTTTGTTTGTTCAGCCAGTTCTTCATTTGCCACCCTCAATTCCTCTTCCTGTGCATGTAATTCTTCGTTGGTAGCTTTTAGTTCTTCCTGGTTTTCTTTCAGTAGAACATTTTGCCTATTTACTTCCAGTTCCAGTTTTTTGATCTCAGTAACGTTCTTTGATATTCCAAAAGTTCCTATGCATTTTCCATTTTCATCGAACATGGGTAATTTAGTCACTGAAGTCCATAATTCTTCACCATTTTCATCAATTATTGTCCTAACTTCATCAAAAATGCCTTTCCCCTTTTTTATAATTTCCTGCTCCTCATCATAATATCGTTTAGCTTCTTTACGTGGGAAAAAGTCAAAATCGGTTTTACCTATTGCTTCTTTAGTTGATTTTGTACCAAACAGACTTGCCAATGATTCACTTAACCTCAAAAACCGGCTTTCAATATCTTTGAAATAAACATAGTCAGGCAAAGTTTGCATCATCGAATCCAGCAAAGCTGTTTCGCGGCTGAGATTCTCCCTGATACGCTGATTTTCTTCCAACTTTTGCACTAATTCGTTATCACGGGCTTTTAATATTTCTGCCTGTTCCAAAGATTTATCTAACAATTCTTTATTTCTGAATCGCGCAACAGAGGCATTTAAGTTAACAGAAATACGTTCTTTAATTAACCTCAAAAAATCAATCTTTAAATCAGATAAACTATTTACTGACGCCAGTTCAATTACTGCCTGAATTTTGCCATCGAAATGCATGGGAATCAGGTAGAGTTTTTCAGGATATATTTCACCTGAAGCACTATAAATCTTTTGAAATTTATCTTTTGTATCGATAATCTGGCAGTCAGTACTTTTTACGGCACTACCAATTAATCCTTCACCAGGCTGAACGATTTGCTTTACTTCACTTAAATCCAAACCAACCGATCCGGTCAGTTCAAGATGTCCGGGGATTTCATCAAAAACATAAACAGCTCCCATTTCAATACCCAAATACTGACTTAGATACATGATTATTTTTTCCGACAGTTCCCTTACAGTGTGGTTACCACGCATTTGATCATCCAAACCACTAAGTCCTTTTTGAAGCCAATTCTCCTTTTCGAAATGTTCTTTTGATTCTTCAAGTTGGGCAGCCATTTGGTTTAAAGAGTCGGATAACTCGTCCTTCTCGGAATATAGCTTTAACCTTGATGCATAATCACCGTTAGCAATCTTCTTTGCGTGCGAAACAATGTTCTGCATCCCAACCCGTATTTCATTAAATGCTTTTGATAAATCACCTATTTCATTCTCTGTGTCTATTTTTACCGAAGGTTTTAAATCACCTTTAGCCATTCGTTTAAAATCTTCCGATAGATTATTTATCGGTTTGGTAATCGATTTTGAAATGATAAGTGAAACAAAAGTTACAACTGTACCAAGAAATATAACCAGGAAGGCAATTAGAAAATATAGTAATCGATCGACATAGTTACCTACCGACTCATATGTTTGAGCAAATTGTAAAGTAAACTCAGGCATAGCATCAAACAGAGATTCAATTTCAATTTGCCTTTCTGCTGTTTTGTTTTGCGAATATTCCTGAATATTTTTAACTATTCCCTGAACTAAATTACTGGCATCTCCAGCTACCTTTTTTATCTCCCCAAGCTTATCCGGATTAATTTTATTAAACAATTCTATCTGGCTAGCCATTATTTCCATTTTGTGCATATTAAAACCGGTTCCTTCCTTATAGATATCGTATAAATAAGGTTTCCATTCTTCCTCAGGCATATTAACCAGGACACTGTCGATAATAGAAAAATTATAGGCAATATCAATAGCTTTATTAAAATGTTCCAGTGCGTGTGTTAAATCATTCTCTTTACCACTAATCTCATATCTTAAAAAAAATTCTTTGCCAAAACCAAAATTTTCAACAAAGATCCGATCTTCACTTATTAAAATCGACATTGTCTGGCTCGACTTCAGCATCAAATTCACAACAGAACCAAGAATAATAATGCTAACTAAAAACATTCCATTAATCAATATTAATTTTGATCTTATATTTAGGTTGGAAAATAGTTTTTTTATTCTGCTCATTTTAATTCAGTTAGATCAGTTTTTGTGTTCTTACAAGAAATCAAATTTTAGACTTTATATTTTATTGAAGTAAGTGACATATTGCAATGTGTTCAATAAATTTTAAAGTTGGAAAAATTTTAAAACAGGAGCATTATTTTTTTCATTACTTATCAAACGTAACATGTTGATTAGTTGATAAAAATTAATGTTTATAAAATGATCTTCTATTTGACCGAAAACCTTTATTTCCATCCTGAAAACGTTCAATTCCATTCAAAGGATCATAGAACTAAAAACTTCTTTAGTATTTTTACCCTGAAAATGAATAGCAATGCAAAAAATCTATCCTGAGAATTTTGAACAAAAAATTGGGTTTGACCGCATTCGCGAAATGTTGCGCCAAAAATGTATCAGCAACATGGGTTTGGAATGGGTTAACAAAATGCATTTTCAGGATTCTTATGAAGCCATTCAAAGCCAGTTAGGCGAAACCAATGAGTTTTGCCGTATCGTTCGCGAATTTGACAATTTTCCTGCCAGTCACTTTTTTGATTTACGCAGTGCTTTGAAGAAAATAAAAATTGAAGGTAGATTCCTGGAAGAAGTAGAATTATTCGACCTGAAACGATCACTGGAATCAGTTCGTGCCATTGTAACATTTTTTAATAAGCAGAATGATGAAGTTTTTCCTCTTCTAAGATCAAAAACCCGACAGGTACAGGTTTTCCCGTACATTTACGATCGAATAGATTCCATCTTAAATAAATTAGGAAAGATCAGGGACAATGCAACTCCTGAACTGGCTAAAATCAGAAAAGAAATTTTAAGCTTGCAGTCAGGAATGTCAAGACGGCTACAAGCCATTTTGAAACAAGCTCAAAAAGATGGATTAGTGGAACTGGATGCTACAGTTTCAATCCGAGATGGGCGGGCTGTAATTCCTATCTCAGCAGGAAACAAAAGAAAAATAAAAGGTATTGTTTACGATGAGTCGGGCACAGGAAAAACATCGTATGTAGAGCCCAACGAGATTGTTGAAATGAACAATGAAATCAGGGAACTTGAATATGCTGAACGCCGTGAAATCATCAAAATTTTAACTGATTTTTCAAATGATATACGTCCGTATCTTGATGATCTGTTCTATTCTTATGATTTTCTGGGGGAAATTGACTTCATAAGATCCAAAGCTTTACTTGCAGTCGAATTCGATGCAATACTTCCAGATTTTACTGACAAACCAATCCTGGAATGGTTCAGGGCAATTCACCCGTTACTATACCGAACATTAAAAAGGGAAAATCGCAAAATTGTTCCGCTAAATATAAAACTTACGGACGAAAACCACATTTTACTGATTTCAGGGCCAAATGCGGGTGGAAAATCAGTCTGTCTGAAAACCGTAGGATTGTTGCAGTATATGTTTCAGTGCGGATTGTTGATTCCGGTTGGCGAGGGAAGTAAAACAGGAATCTTCAGTCAGCTTTTTATTGATATTGGCGATGATCAGTCGTTGGAAAATGACTTGAGTACATATAGTTCGCATTTGATGAACATGAAATATTTTGTCAGGAACAGCAACTGGCAAACGCTGGTTCTAATTGACGAATTTGGAACTGGCACTGAACCTTTGCTTGGTGGGGCAATTGCAGAATCAATTCTGGATAAATTAAATCAGTTAGGAACTTTTGCAGTTATCACAACTCATTATACCAACCTGAAACATTTTGCATCATCAGCACCTGGAATTATAAACGGTGCCATGCTATATGATTCACAGCACATGAACCCGCTTTTTCAACTGGAGATTGGAAAACCCGGTAGCTCATTTGCTTTTGAAATTGCCCGCAAAATTGGATTACCTGAAGATATTCTGGATAAGGCCACTGAAAAAGTTGGAAAAGATCATATTGATTTTGACCGTAATCTGAGACAAATTAATCGCGATAAACAATATTGGGAAACGAAGCGGACAAAAATCAGGAAGGTGGAAAAAATTCTGGATGAGACAGCTGAAAATTATGAATCAGAACTTAAGGAAATTCAGAAGCTTCGAAAAGAAATCCTAAAAAAAGCAAAAGAAGAAGCTGATTTACTTTTGGACGGAGTAAACAAGCAAATTGAAAATACCATTCATGAAATAAAAAAAGCACAGGCAGAGAAAGAAAAAACCAAACAGGCAAGAGAAAAAATATCATCGTTAAAGAAAGAAATCAACCGGAAAGCTTCTGAGAATGACCAGCTAATTGACGAAAAAATAAGAAAGCTGAAGGAGCGCGAAGAGAAAAGAAATTCTAAACGACCCAAAGAATCAAAAAATCCAATTCCCAAAGAGATTCTGGAAGAACGAATAGAATTAAAACCTGGCGATAAAGTCAGAATTACAGGGCAAAATACAACCGGTGATTTGATTGAATTAAACGAAAAAAATGCGGTGGTAGCCTTTGGGCAACTAATAACCACCCTTCCACGCAATCAGGTAGAAAGGATTAGCAGCAATGAAGCCAAAAAGATAGAAAAAAACAGGTCATTAGGGGGGCGTTCCGGAATTCTCAGTGGTTTTTCGGAACGCAGACTTTCATTTAAATCAGAAATTGATATCCGTGGACAACGTGCAGAAGAAGCTATTGTTAAAATCCAGGAATTTATCGACGAAGCCATTATGTTTGAGGTTGCCCAGCTTCGCATATTACATGGCAAAGGGCATGGAATATTGAAAGAAACAATCAGAAATTATCTACGTACAGAGCCAATGGTACGGAATTTTAAGGATGAACATGTTGATTTCGGGGGAGCCGGAATTACTGTTATAAATCTTGCATTATAGCAAATCAATTACATTGTATAAATTTGATCAATTAATCCTTTTTACGGTAAATTTCCCATCTGTAATCGCCATGTCGGGGTTACCACTTGCTTTTAAAGTACCACTAAAAGTTCCACTCACCGATTCATGAGCTAATGATGTAATAGTTACTTTAACATCTTCACCGGCTTGAGAATATACAGTTCCATTACTATCCTCGTAGCTCATTAATACTCCAACCAATATTGTTCCTGAAGTTGTATAACCCGTATATTCCTTTTTACTAATAGTCTGGTTATCAAAAACCTGAAGACCCATATTGGAATTAGAATCGTAACCTACAAATGCACCATTATATTGATTCCCAACATTTGAAAACACAGCGACAAGAGCTGCTTCCAATGTATAGACAACTTTTTCACCATTAGCCATAAAGCTCATTTGGTAGGTAACATTACTACCGGTGAGATCAGTTTTTTTACAGGAACTAATAGTAAATATCAGAATTAAGAATCCTATAAAAGGAAAGAAAGTTTTTGGAATGAAGGAATTATTTTTCATTTGGAAAATATATTAAGTTGTTTAACAACGATTTCTTAAACATAATAATTATGTATGAAATTAAAACAATTAAGCCAATATTTTGTTGTGTGAGAATTTTTTACAGGCAATAACTTAATATATCTTATCTTCAATATTAAACTGTCAGCTTTAACTTTATAATTAATGAAATTTCATTATTTAAATAACCCTGAGATTGCTGTAAAGATAAAAACTAATGCCCTATTTTTTGATTTACAATATCCAGAATTTTCTTTTCAAGTGTTTTTGCATTTGTTAGATAGATTTCTGCTTTTTCAAAAACATACTGCAAAAATCCATCATCTTTAAAACCCGATGCATTGATACGAACATTTAAAAAAGCTCCCTCAACTGCTGTTCTTGCGCATAAAGCCCCAACCCCGGCATCAGATACTGAATTTGGGTTTCCAATTTCAGCCATTGCAAGAACTATTTCCATTGATTCATTAGCAAGATGCATTACTTTTAAAGGAACCTCAATGGCTTGTTTTGTAGCTATCTGAATCGCAGTCTTCCGATCTGATATTTCCTGCGGAGAAGTTTTAGGCATAGCAAAAGCCGTCATAATCTTGTTAAATGCCGCTGTATCTTCGTCAACACAATGTATCAAAGCTTCATGATAATACTTACCCTTTTCCGCCCAGTCAGAAAATTCTTCCCAACGATCATCCCATCCTCGTTTGTGAGACGAGAGATTCGCGACCATTGTTCCAAGTGCAGCTCCTAATGCACCAACATAAGCAGAAATAGAACCGCCACCAGGAGCAGGTGATTCACTTGCAGTTTCATTCATGAACTGATGCAAGGTGTAATCAATCAGTTTCTTCCCACCCTGATCCTCAATCATGTATTCAATAATTTTTTTCTTTGGATCAAAGGGATATAGTTCATCCAGCCCTAATGATTTTACCGCAATCTTAATAATCTCTTCATCCGCAATTCCTACCGAACGATTTTGCTTCCTTAAGAAATATTTACCAGCGTCAAGCATTGCTCTTAATGGTATAAGTCCCACTAATTCTGAGCCTGTAACTCTAATTCCCCTTTCCCGCGCTTTTTCACAAACCTCATCGAAAGCAATATGAACTGGAGTTATGGTAATATCAGTCAGGTTCATTGAAATTTGCGCAATTCCATATTCTTCGATGTACCAGCCAATAGCCCGTGTTTTTTTCAGTGAGCCAGGAATTCTTAAAGGTTCTCCCTTTTCATCTGTAATAATTTTCCCAGTTATAGGATCACCTTCTCGCACAACCCGACCTGTCTCTCTTACATCAAAAGCAATTGCATTTGCCCTGCGTGTTGAAGTTGTATTTAAATTAACATTATAAGCCACAAGGAAATTTCTTGCTCCAATTGCTGTAGCTCCACTTTTAGCTACTTTTTCATTCCATATAAACGGGCCAAAATCCGGTTTCCAGTGTTCACTTGTAATACGTTCTTTAAGTGCTTCATATTCTCCGGAGCGGCAATTTGCAAGGCTTTTTCTTTCTTCATTAAAAGCAGCAAATTCATAACAATATATTGGTATTTCAAGTTCTTCTCCCACCCTTTTTGCCAGTTTTCGGGCGTATTCAACTGCCTCCTCCATTGTTAGATTGGTCACCGGTACCAACGGGCAAACATCGGTAGCTCCAAAACGAGGATGTTCTCCAGCGTGATGTTTCATATCAATAACTTCTGCCGCCTTTTTTATTCCCCTGAAAGCCGCTTCAACAACATCATCGGGCTCGCCAACAAAAGTAACCACAGTACGGTTGGTGGCTTTCCCCGGATCAACATCGAGCAAACGAATTTCACTTACACTCTCTATTGCATCCGTAATTTGCTTAATAACATTGGAGTCTCTCCCTTCAGAGAAATTTGGTACACATTCAATAATTTTTTTCGTTGTCATTGATTGCAGCTTTTAACAGTCAGCGAAATTAATAAGCCTTAATAAATAATGAATGACTTTTGACAGAAGTTAAAACGATTGGATTTCGCCGTTTAAAATAACTGTCTCTATCAAATTGGAGCCAAAATGGTAAGGGATACTCTCAATTCCATCAACTTCGCTGGTGATAAACAGATTAGCCATTTTACCTTTTGTAATACTTCCAAGACTGTCGCTGATGCCCATTGCATAAGCGGAATTAATTGTCGTTGCGTTAATTACTTCTTCCGGTAACATACCATAACGAATACATCCCAATGACGAAATAAAATTCATATTTCCACTTGGTGAAGATCCGGGATTAAAATCGGAAGCCAAAGCAACTGGCAACCCTGCATCAATCATTTTTCTTACCGGAGAAAGTTTCAGATTTAAAAAGAAAGCGGCACCCGGCAAAACTGTTGGCATTGTTTCTGAATCTTTTAATATACTTATTTCTTCATCGCCAATATATTCCAAATGATCTACGGAGAGTGCATTGTATTTTACTCCAACCTGCACACCACCATTCAAACCAAGTTCATTTGCGTGTATTTTAGGACGTAGACCATATTTCATTCCTGCCAGTAAAATACGGTCTGTATCCTGTTCAGAAAAGAATCCTTTGTCACAAAATACATCAATAAAATCTGCTGCTTCCTCAGCTGCAACTTGCGGAATCATTTCGTTTATCACTAAATCTACATAAGCTGAAACATTTTTCCGATATTCTCCAGGAATTGCATGAGCTCCCAAAAAAGTTGAACGAACACAAATAGGAACCGTTTCCTTTATCCTCCGAATTACCCTTAACATTTTCAATTCAGCTTCAGGGTCCAAACCATAGCCACTTTTTATTTCAACAGCACCGGTTCCCGTCTTTATAATTTCCCATATCCGTTCTATGGCTCTGTCATAAAGTTCATCTTCAGCCATTTCCTGCAAATATTTGGCTGAGTTTAAAATACCTCCACCCCGTTTTGCAATTTCTTCATAAGAAAGTCCTTTAATACGATCAACAAACTCATTTCCACGGGGATATGGATAAACTATATGCGTATGAGAATCACAGTAGCTGGGATATACGAGCCGGTTGGAACAATCAATTTCAACAAGTAAATCATCGTCAATGTATTTATCTTTTAACTGGTCCATCCGGCCAAACTCTTCAATTACTTCATCGCGAATAATAAGAAAAGCGTTTTTAATCGTGTTTATATTTTGCATTTCAGAACCGGCCCTGAATAATAATGGTTCTCTTGATACCTGAACCAGTTCCTTAATATTTTCAAGTAATATTTTCATTAAAAAGATTTTTATTTAATTAAGATACGAAAATGATTCGATAAATAAGCTGATGTATTCTATATTATGTTTATTTATACATTTGAACAGATTTTAACAAAAAAAGCTGTGACTTTACAGCCACAGCTTTTCATCTCATAATCGTTCAGATTAGTTCATTTCCAATATCTTAAATTCAGTACGACGATTCTGGCGGTGTTCTTCTTCGGAGCATTGAACCCCATTAGCACAGCGGTTTACCAGTTGGGTTTCACCATATCCTTTTGCAGTTATTCTATCTTCACTAATACCCTGATCTACAATATAAGCAACAGCAGAATCAGATCTTTTTTGACTTAATCTCATATTGTAAGCATCACTTCCCCTACTATCGGTATGAGAACCAAGTTCAACTTTCCAACCCGGATTATCTTTCATAATTTTTACCAGTTTATCCAATTCCGCAGCTGATTCCGGAAGAATATTCCATTTGTCAAAATCATAATAGATATTTTCCATAACGAATTTCTGACCGACTTCCACTTTCTCAACCAAAATGGTTTCTTTTATAACACCAAATGGCTTACCTGTGGTTGAAATCGTAACCGATGAATTTTGATATCCATTAATTTGTGTTGTTGCCGTAATCGTTGAGTTTTCGGTCAAAGGGCGTTCGATTGTGTTTCCACTAAAAGATCCCAAGACGTTATCACTAAAACTAACTTTCGGTTTAGGAATTTCCTGCATTGTTTTCTTATCCATTACAGTAAGTTGCAGATTATATTCTCCAGTAAATTCTACTTTGTAAATATCGTCGTCACCCATTCCACCTTCTCTTCTGGAAGCAAAATAACCATATTTCCCATGGGGTTCGATAACCAAACCAAAATCATCTGAATTAGTATTTAATTCATCCACTTTTTGTGGCTCCCCAAAACTACCATCTGAAAGACAGGAATAATATATATCAAAATTTTTTGGCTCAGTAACACCCCGATCCGAAGCAAAAAACAACATTCCCCCATCAAAATAAAACGGGAACATATCATCGTCTGAAGAGTTTATTTTTCCCCCAAGGTTTACAGGTTCTCCCCACATACCGTTTTTTCGGATTGACATATATAAATCTGTTCCACCTGAGCCTGATTCGGGTTTATTTGATGCAAAAAACAAGGTATCTCCGGTAACTGAAATTGCCGGATGTCCCACAGAGTATGTGGGATTATTGTATGGAAACTCTTCAACAAGCTGCCAAGTCCCATTTACCATCTTTGCCACAATAATTTTTAACCTTACTTCCGCCTTTCTATAAACTTTATTACGGATTTCCGGATTATCATAATTACTCAGCGTAACATACAATTCCTTTGTTTTTTCACAATAAGATGCAGGGCCAGAATGATAACCAGCACTCAATTTTTCTAATTGCGGTTGTTTGGTTGTACTTACATTTCCATCTTTATCAATTGATGAACTATAAAGATTGTAAAAAACATTTTTGGAGTTTCCGTTTGTAAGTTTTGCAATTTCTTCCGGCGTGTACGCGGAATACCATAACTGATTATTTACAATGGCAGGACCAAAATCACTTTGAGTGGTGTTAATTTCTGTTTTTTCAACATTTATCTTTCGGTGGTCAAAGAAATTACAACCATTTTGTGCTGAAAGCAATACAGGTATTGCTACAAACAGCATAAAAATTAATTTTTTCATTTTGTTTGAATTTAGGATATCTGTAAAATTTAAATTTCATTATAAAAAGGCAAAAAGAATGCCAAATCAGAAAAAAAGGTCTGATTATAAAAAACCAGATTTAACCTTTTATAAAACCCTTATTTAATTTTGCTTATACAATTTATGCTATTTTTTGCTGAAAAAAAACTATTTCTTTTCAAGCAGCACCACATTTTCCACATGATGGGTATGGGGAAACATGTCGACAGGTTGTATTTCCATTACTGAATAATCCATATCTAGCAAAGCCAAATCACGTGCCTGTGTTGCAGGATTACAACTCACATAAACAATTCTTGAAGGTCCAATTCTTTTGATTGATTCAACAACATCAGCATGCATTCCAGCTCTGGGCGGATCTGTTACAATTACATCTGGATGACCATGCTTTTGAACAAAATTTTCATTTAATACAGTTTTTATATCCCCCGAATAAAAAGAAGCATTATTTATATTGTTCAATTCAGCATTTATTTTTGCGTCTTCTATTGCTTCAGCAACATATTCAATACCAATGACTCTACCTACTTTCTCTGCTACAAAATTTGCAATTGTTCCTGTGCCTGTATATAAATCATAAACGGTTTCGTCACCTTTAAAATTGGCAAGATCGCGCACTACCTTATATAAATGGTATGCCTGCTCTGAATTAGTTTGGTAAAAGCTTTTTGGCCCGATTTTAAATTTCAACCCTTCCATCTCTTCAAGAATAAAGTCGCGACCATGATACAAAAGGATTTCCTGATCTGTAATTGTATCGTTTCCTTTAGAGTTAATAACATACATAATTGAGGTTATTTCAGGAAAACTGGTTCTAATAGCTTCGAAAAGTGCAATTCGTTGTTCGGATGCTTCATGGAAGAAAGAAAAAATGACCATAAGTTCACCGGTTGAGCTTGTCCTTAAAATTAATGTCCTGAGAAAACCAGTCTTATTCTTTATATCAAAAAATTCTAACTGATTTTTGATGGCATATTCATAAATAAAATTTCTTATTCTATTGGAAGGTTCAGGTTGCAACCAACATTTATTTATGTTTAATACTTTATCAAACAATCCGGTCACGTGAAACCCAACAGCATTCATTTCAAGGTTACCTGCATCCATCTCTACTTTTTCAAGCCAGCGCTTATTTGAAAAAGTAAATTCAAGCTTATTCCTGTAAAACTCACTTTTAGGAGAACCTAAGATCGGCTTAATTTCCGGCAACTTGATTCTTCCAATCCGCTGTAATTGATCTGCTACTTGCTTTTGTTTATAAAACAATTGTTTGGAATAAGGTAAATATTGCCATTTGCAGCCACCACAAACACCAAAGTGTTCACAAAAAGCCTGAACTCTATCCGTGGAATATTCAACATAATTAGTAACAATGGCTTCAGCGTACTTTTTTCTCTTTTTTGTAACTTGTAAATTCACTACATCGCCAGGAATAGCATATTTGGTGAAAACGACCAAATCATTTACTCTTGCCAATGCTTTACCCTCTGCTCCAATGTCCTCAATGACAATATTTTCAAAATATGGCTTTTTTTTATTCCTTCCCACAATTTTTTTGGCAAATATAATAGTTTGGTAAGAACAGATTTTTATAAACTCATATGGTTTTTCCCATTTGAAAAATCTTTTTCCCATTTAGAGAAAACAAACGCCATTTACCCTACTTTCTTAATTTTATGATAAGAATGATTTTTTAGGTCGGATCTTTTTTGCTTATATTTGTGTTGATTTAATGGTTGGTTTTATTTCTATAATAAAACTTAAAGGGGAAAGTAACTTCTGTATTTATGATTGGTTTTGTGTTTAGGGGTTTGTAAATCATCAATCATCTTCAAAAAGCGTCCATAGTTCTTTCCCCTTCCTTTTTTATAACCTGAGGGTTTCTAATAACAATAATCCAAATATTTCAAGCATTCTTTTTATCCAACAAATTTTTGATTTTTCGCTATCTTTGCCCACTTTTATTAGATAAAGAATGATTTCTCTTGATAAGATTAGTTTAAATTTCGGCGGCTTTGAGCTGTTCAAGGAGATTAGTTTTCTCATTAATCCCAGGGACAGAATCGGTCTTATTGGTAAAAATGGTGCTGGAAAAACAACATTATTAAAACTAATAACCGGAATAAATAACCCGACCAATGGAATCGTTTCAATTCCAAAAGAAACTACAATTGGCTATTTGCCTCAACAGATGAGATTCTCAGATTTACGAACTCTGAAAGAAGAAACAGTTCTGGCTTTTGGAGAATTAATTGAATTGGAGAAGAAAATAGCTCAAATCAACACTGAAATTACAGAAGACGAAGACTATCATTCAGAAACATATCTTAAAAAGCTGGATCGGCTCACTGAATTAAATGAACGATACAACATTCTTGGCGGCGACAATTATGAGGCTGAGTTGGAACAAACTTTAATCGGACTTGGTTTTGAACGGTCTGATTTTGATCGTCCTACTTCAGAATTCAGTGGTGGATGGCGAATGCGTGTTGAACTGGCAAAATTGCTTCTAAAAAAACCGGACGTTTTTTTACTTGATGAACCTACTAATCACCTTGACATTGAATCAATTCAGTGGTTAGAAGATTTTCTAAAAAACTATAAAGGATCAATTATACTTGTGTCGCACGATAAGGCCTTTCTGGATAATATCTGTAACCGAACTATTGAAATTTCATTGGGACGAATTACCGATCAGAAAATGAATTATTCCAGGTTTATTCAGTGGAAAAAAGAACAAAAGGAAATTCAGCTTGCTGCTTACCGGAACCAACAAAAAATGATTGAAGACATTGAAAAGTTCATTGAACGATTCAGATACAAAGCCACAAAAGCAGTCCAGGTGCAATCAAGAATTAAACAACTTGAGAAACTTGATCGAATTGAAATAGAACCTGAGGATAACGCAACTTTAAAATTAAGCTTTCCACCCGCACCCCGATCAGGAAAAATTGTTGTGGAAGCAAGAAATATTGTAAAAAGTTATGAAGAAAACCTGGTTTTAAATAACGTTGACCTAACACTTGAAAATGGCGAAAAAGTTGCATTTGTAGGTAGGAATGGCGAAGGAAAAACCACACTTGCCCGAATTATTATGCAAGAATTAAAGCACCAGGGAGAAATTAAACTTGGACATAATGTAAAAATCGGATACTTTGCACAGAATCAGGCACAGTTACTTAATGAAGACTTAACGGTCTTTGAGACAATAGATGAAATTGCAGTCGGTGAAATCAGGACTAAAATAAGGGATATTTTAGGTTCGTTTTTATTTTCCGGGGAAGACGCCGATAAAAAAGTTAAAGTTTTAAGCGGCGGTGAAAAAACCCGTCTGGCAATGATCCGGTTAATGTTGGAACCTGTTAATTTTCTTGTGCTTGATGAACCTACAAACCATTTAGATATCCGATCCAAAGAAATACTAAAAAATACTTTGAGCAATTTTACAGGAACAATACTGGTAGTTTCCCACGATCGTGAATTCCTGAATGGATTGGTCAATTGTGTATATGAATTCAGAAATAAAAAGGTAAAACAACACCTTGGCGGCATATATGAATTCCTGAATAAGAAAAAATTAAATTCATTACGTGAATTAGAAACAAAGGCTTCCTCATCGGTTAATCAAAAATCTGCAACCTCTGATAAAAACTCAAAAAGTAATTTCAGCTTTGAAGAGAGGAAAGAAATAAGCAGAAATATATCAAAGTTAGAGAAACAGGTTTCTAATACTGAAAATGAAATTCATCGTCTTGAGCAGGAAAGTGGAGAACTGCACCAATTGTTGTCTCAACCTGAACATCTGGAGGATTACTCCGTATTTGAAAAATATGAACAACTGAAAAATAAACTGGATCAAATGCTGGAACAGTGGGAAACTGAAAACGATGAACTAGAATCCTGGAAATCGAAAAAAAAATGGTAAATGGATAAAGAAGATTTTATTTTTGGAACAAGAGCCGTAATTGAAGCTATCAATACAGGTCGTTCCATTGAAAAAATCCTGATAAAAAAGGGATTGAGCAATGAATTGTTTCAACAACTTCAACCTCTTATTAAAGAATTTAGTATTCCAGTTCAGCAGGTTCCGGTAGAAAAAATAAATCGTATTACCCGAAAAAATCACCAGGGAGTTTTAGCATTTATTTCTCCTATTGAATACAATAACATAGAGGTTTTGTTGCCGGGTATTTTTGAATCAGGTAAAGATCCAATATTACTGGTACTAGACCAGATTACCGATGTTCGAAATTTTGGGGCTATTGCGCGTTCAGCCGAATGTGGTGGCGTTGATGCAATAATTATTCCTGAAAAAGGTATGGCCAGAATTGGGGCGGATGCAGTAAAAACTTCAGCAGGAGCTTTGTACTATGTGCCAATTTGCAAAACCAAAAATCTTACTAAAACGGTTCAGTTTCTATCAGAATCAGGAGTCAGAATTTTTGCTGCAACAGAAAAAGGAGATAAAATTTATACTGAAACAAATTTTCAAACTCCGGCCGCTATAATTATGGGATCAGAAGAAAGTGGTATATCTCCGGCAATACTTGAAATTGCTAACGAAAAACTTAAAATTCCAATTCTTGGGAATATTGAATCACTTAATGTCTCGGTATCTGCTGCCCTAATGATCTATGAAGTTATAAGACAACGAAATCACTCATGAACCCTAATGGTTCTTTTAAATGATTCCTCCAGTGAAATAAATGTTTCTGTACTTGCTACCCCGGGAATTTTTTGAATCTGTCCGCTTAAAATCTTTTTCAAATGCTCATTATCCTTAGCATAAACTTTAATAAAAATTGCATATTGCCCGGTAGTATAGTGGCACTCTACTATTTCAGGTATGCTTTCCAAACGTTCTACAACTTCTGAAAAAAGACCACCCTTTTCCAAAAAGATTCCAATGTAAGTACAAGTTCTGAAATCAACTTTTTTGGGATCGATATGATAACCTGAACCAACAATTACTCCAAGATCCATCATACGATTTACACGTTGATGCACAGCAGCCCGTGATATACCGACCTCTACTGCAACATCCTTAAAAGGAATACGGGCATTAGTCGTTATAATATCAAGTATCTTTAAATCTACGTCGTCTAATTTATTTCTCAATGTCATGTTGTACAAATTTCCATTAAAAATATATAAAACAGGTAATATTTTAGCATTTTTCTAATACTTTTCCCTAAATGTGACAAAATGAACACAATTATTTAATAGATAGAAATATCTCATCATTTGTTATCAAAATGTTAACATATAAACACATATATTTTCATTATTCTATTTTAATTTCACAATATTTGATATTTGACAGCAAATTACTATTTTTAGACACAGACAGCAAATAATTAAATTTAATTCAATGAAAAATAGCACGAGTTGGTGGCTCATGTTGGCACTATTGGTAATAGTAGCCATTTTGGGCATTATTATTCCATCGGGACTTGGAAATCAGGATTATACAAATATTAATGCCGGCGATACAGCCTGGATGTTAACCGCAACCGCGCTAGTACTTTTAATGACTCCCGGGCTTGCCTTTTTCTACGGAGGCATGGTCCAGCCCAGAAATATAATTTCAACCATGCTGCAAAGCTTTATTGCCATGGGCATTGTAAGTATTTTATGGGTTGTTGTAGGTTTTAGTATTGCGTTTGGCGACAGTGTTGGGCCAAAAGGATTTGGACTTTTTGGAAATCCGGCTACCTTTTTCATGTTTCATGGTGTTGGTGGTGGAACAAATCCTGATTTAGCTCCAACTTTCCCTTTGGCAGTTTTTGCAATGTTTCAGTTAAAATTTGCAATTATTACACCTGCACTTATTACCGGTTCTTTCGCTGGGAGGGTGCGCTTCAGGGCTTATATGTTATTTATTTGTTTGTTTTCGATTTTTATTTATGCGCCACTGGCCCACTGGACGTGGCACCCAAATGGATTTCTTAGAAATTGGGGAGTATTGGACTTTGCCGGAGGAACTGTAGTTCACATGTCGGCAGGATTTGCTGCATTGGCCGGGGCTATTTTCCTTGGCAGAAGAAAAGATGCCAACAAAGAATTTAAGCCAGCAAATATCCCTTTCATATTGCTTGGAGCTGGTATGCTTTGGTTTGGCTGGTTTGGATTTAATGCCGGTTCAGCGCTTGCAGCAAATGGCGTTGCCGCAACTGCACTTATGAACACAAACACTGCCTCGGCCGCGGCAATGTTAACCTGGATATTTTATGATGCTGCCAAAGGGAAAAAACCCTCGGCTGTTGGCGCATCTGTCGGACTGGTTGTGGGCTTGGTAGCTATTACACCTGCTGCAGGTTACGTAAGTGTGGGAGCAAGTATTTTTATCGGAGTTATTGCTGCTATTGTTAGTAATTATGCTATTGCCCTAAGAAGTAAATCGACACTTGACGATACGCTTGATGTTTTTCCGGCCCACGGAATGGGTGGAATCGTGGGAATGATTATGACAGGAATTTTTGCCAATGACGTAGGCTTGATCCATGGTGAAACTAAAACATTTTTATTTCATCTTTTGGCGCTTGTAATTGTCGGCGTTTTTACTTTTGGCGGTTCACTATTGATGTATAAAATCACTGATCTTATCATTCCATTGCGAATTTCTCCGCATGGTGAAAAAATCGGTCTTGATATTAGTCAACACGAAGAATCATATAATTTTGTTTATAAAGAAGAACAGTAAACCATAAAAAAGGGCTGGTAAATTTACCAGCCCTTTTTTATTTTATAGGCACTTGCCGTTTAAAATCAAGTTCTAGAGAAATAAATGTTTCTGTTCTAGCAATTCCCTCAATTTCCTGTAATTCATTGTCAATAATTTGCTTCAGGTGCTTATTTGTTTTGGTCTGAACTTTCACAAAAATAGCATATTGACCGGTAGTATAATGACACTCAACAATTTCAGGTATTTTACGAAGTGCATCCACAACCTGACGATGATATTTTGCTTTATCAAGATAAATTCCCATATAAGCGCAGGTAGTATATCCAAGCTTTTGTGGATTTACAATAAATTCACTGCCACTTACTACACCAATATTTAATAGCCGTTGAACCCGCTGATGAATCGCTGCACCTGAAACTCCACACTCTCGTGCAACTTCAAGGAATGGGATTCGCGCATTTTTTGTGATTAGTTTAAGGATTCTTTCGTCCAAGTCATCTATTTCCGCAGCCTGTTCCAAAAACTCTTTATTATCCATTATGCTGTTTTCTAATTAAGTTATAAATTATAAAACAAAAGTATGTAAAATCTACGATTGTTAATTATACATGCTAAAAAACATAGTAATTATAACAAATCGTAAATAATCAATCCCTTTCGGACAAAAAGCTTCCTCGAAAATTTTCATAAAACTATTTTCCAAATGTCTTGGAAAAATCTGCTCCTGAAGGTTCCTGGAAAACACGTAATTCAAACTCAGGAATAACAGCATAAATATGATCAAAAATATCGGCCTGAATAGCTTCGTAATTAGCCCACGCTTTATCCATACAAAACACATAAATTTCTATTGGCAATCCTTTGGGAGTTGGATGAAGCTGACGGACCAAAAATGTCATTTCCTGGTTGATCATCGGATGCTGTTTAAGATATACTTCTAAATACTTTCTGAAAATACCAATATTTGTCTGACGTCTGCCGCTAATTACATCTTCGTCGGATATGTTCTTACTTTTATTGAATTCTATTATTTCAGCCTCTTTTTGTTTCACATAATCGCGAATCAGCAAAAATTTCTCAAATCGCTCCATCATTGCAGCGTCACAAAATTTTATGCTTCCTGTGTCAATATAAACGGCACGCTTTATTCTTCGTCCTCCCGATTCTTCCATCCCTTTCCAGTTATTAAAAGATTCTGAAACAAGCGAATAAGTCGGTATTGTTGAAATGGTTTTATCCCAGTTTTGAACCTTAACCGTATTCAGCGTAATATCAACTACAGTTCCATCTGCATTGTGACTTTTCATTTCAATCCAGTCGCCAATTTTCACCATTTCATTGGCGGAAAGCTGAATTGAAGCAACAAAACCAAGGATGGTATCTTTAAAAACCAGTAATAATACGGCTGCCATTGCCCCTAAACCGGCAAGCAAAACTGTAGGGTCACGGTTTAAAAGAATGGAAATAATCATAATTCCAGCCAAAAAATAAATCAGTATTTTAATTAACTGGACATATCCTTTCATCGAACGATGATGGGCATATTCTGTTGTATTGTAAATTTCCAGTCCGGAATTCAAAAGTGTATTTCCAACATATACAATTATTATTGTGAAATAAAACTTTGCTATTTTCAGTAGAATCCCTCCCAGGGCAAAATAATAATCTTTTGATAATTCTGTCAAAGCAGCCTGTCCTAATTCACTAATATTCTGATGTATTGGAGGATAAGCAAAATTTGCCGTATAATAAATAATAAACGCAGGAACCAGGTGTGCAAGCCCGTTGAAGACTTTATTTTTCACTAAAATATCATCCCAATCGGTTTTGGTTTTTTCTGCAATCCGGGCAACAATTCTTAGAATTACCTGCCGGGTTAAAAAATGAGAAAACCAGGCAATAACAATAATAATTAAAATGCAGATTAAAGCAGAAAGAGATTTGGCGAAATAACTTAATCCTTCAATTTCACGAAAATGTTCAAGTAAATATTGATAAACGTTATTCATTTTATGTTGAATTTTGCATGAACCGTAACTACCCTAAAATATCATAATTCCCTCACTCCAGATTTTAATTTAAATACCCAATTCGTTCATGCGATTATCCGATAATTATTAATTTCAGCCAAAAATAATAAATGCGACCGAAATGAAACTGAAGATTTTGACACTTTTACTTATTTGTCCTTTTTTTGCATTCGCCCAGATTGATTACAATAAGTATTTCAAAAACAAATCACTTCGGTTTGATTTTTTGCTTGGAGGGAATAAAACTGAAGTTCAGGTTTACCCGGTTCAAATGAAACAGGAACCATACTGGGCAGGATCAAAAGAGCATTTGACGGATATTTTTAATTACGGAAGTTACCGTTTCAGGGTTTTTGATGCAAAGTCAGATAGTTTGATTTTTTCAAAAGGTTTTAGTACACTTTTCCAGGAATGGCAAACTACTTCAGAGGCAAAAAAAACAGACAGAACATTTTACCAGGCAGCGATTTTTCCGTTCCCAAAACATAAGGTAAAATTACAAATTGAAGCCCGTCAGTGGGAAGGAAATTTTAAAACCATCTATTCTTCAGAGATTGATCCTAACGATTATTTTATTTTAGCTGAAAAATCATTTCCGTTTGAAACTTACAAAGTACTTGATAACGGCAATCCCGAAAAAAAGGTTGATATCGTTATTCTTGCTGAAGGATATACTGATTTGGACAAACAGAAGTTTTATGACGATTCGAAACGGGTTGGCAGCTACCTGTTCGAAGAAGAACCTTTCAAATCAGAACAAAACAAATTCAATATTACAGCAGTTTTTACACCTTCCCAGGAATCGGGCACTGATATTCCGGGTGAGAATATTTACAGGAACACCTATTTTAATTCTTCATTTTACACTTTCGATCTGCCAAGATACTTAACCACAACCGATATGAAGGATATTTATGATGCTGCCGCCGGTGTTCCATATGATCAGATTTACATTCTGGTAAATTCCGAACGATATGGTGGTGGCGGTTTTTATAACTTGGTTACTGTTTGTACTTCCGACAATGAACTATCAAAAGAGGTTTTTGTACATGAATTTGGCCACGGTTTCGCGGGACTTGGTGATGAATATTACACCTCATCGGTCGCATACGAAGATTTCTATAATCTTACTATTGAACCCTGGGAACCAAATTTGACCACATTAAAAAACTTTGATTCCAAATGGAAAAGTATGGTGCCTGATTCGGTCCCAATTCCAACGCCACGTGTTGCAAAATACAATAAAACAGTAGGTGTATTTGAAGGTGGCGGTTATATGACGAAAGGAATTTACAGTCCGTCTATGGATTGCCGGATGAAAAGTAATGAAGCAAAGGATTTCTGTCCGGTGTGCATTGAATCAATTAAAAAAATTATCCAGTATTATACAGAATAGAATTAAAATAATTATTTCAGAGCAGTGCAAAATTGGTATAAACACCTTATAATAAAAATAGTAATAAGTTTTGAGTGCAAAAAAAAGGATGAAGAATATTCATCCTTTTTCTAAACTCTTTCTAATTATTACTTTTCTTTTTTCAACAACGTTTTTGTTAACCAAAATGCTACAATCAATCCAATGCCACCGAACAGTAAAATCATTGTAAAGAATGCAACCACTTCATTAATAACATTTGAAAAACCAAAACCAGCCAAAACGCCTACAGATAGTGCAATTAAGAAGATCCCCCATTTTAAAAGTGCAAACTGAGAACATTCACCTTTAAAAATTCCGGCATCCATTCCTTTTTCTACCAGTGCTAACCGTTCTTTTGTGCGGGTAGTCCAGTAAACATAAAGTATTGCAAACGTTGCCAGAAAAAATCCGATTGGTACAAAAAGTCCTTCCATGATATTCGATTTTAAATTGTTTATATTTTGTTTTCTGCCCTTTGGACGCCGTGCTTTATATTCGGTTACACATTCTGCAATTTTTTTTTCAATTATTGTAACCTGATTGATGTTTTTACGTCAAAATCACAGATGGAAAAAAATGATGATAGCTACTACATTGAAAAAGTATTGGAAGGGCAATCCAATTACTATTCTCATATTGTAGAAAAATACCAGGATATCGTGTTTTCCATCGCACTAAAAGTTCTTAGAAATCGTGAAGATGCCGAAGAAATGGCGCAGGAGAGTTTTGTTAAAGCTTATAATTCACTGCATACATTTAAAGGCACAGCTAAATTTTCAACCTGGTTATACCGGATTACCTATAATGGATGTATTTCAAAAGCCAGGAAGAAAAAGCAATACTTTGTTTCAACCGATGATTTCGATGTAAGAGATGAGGATGAAAACGACTTTAATCTTGACGGGTTGCCGGCTGAAAACAGAGCGCAGGTTGTAAAAGCTGCTTTAGAAAAACTTCCTGAAGATGAGTACACGCTTATATTATTGTATTATTTCGAAAATCAGTCGATTGAAGAAATATCAGGCGTAACCAAACTTTCGGAAAGTAATGCAAAAGTAAAATTACACCGGGCAAGAAAAAAGCTTTACACAATTTTGAATGAAATGATGAAAGACGAAATTTATACCCTATTATGAACGAATTAGAAGACATAAAATTAAGAATGTTACTTCAGGATATTCAACTGGAGTCACCGGATAAAAATTTTTCTTCAAGAGTAATGAATAAGATTTTAGAGGAAAACGAAGCGATTGAAAAAATTAAAGCAGAACGAATACTTGGTAAAGGATTCTGGATTATTCTTGGTCTTTTTGTTGTTTTACTTGCAATTATTGGATTAGTTTCATCTTCAGGAGGTGAAACAGGTGGAATCATCGATAAATTTTTCCAGGCCAATAAAATTTTAGGCAATGCGGGTAATACTGCAAATGATTATAAATCCATAATTGAAAGATTAGGTTCGGCACCTGTAGGTATTGCAGTAATATTAGTTGCTTCTTCAGTTTTGTTGTTTATTGAACGTTTTATTAGTTCTAACCTGGAAGTTTTTTCCAACAGGAAGATTGCTTCTTAAATACTGCAGAAAATTGAGATTGCTTTTAAAATCAAGCTTTTGGATTGAAGTCATTAACCCTTAAAAAGAAATTGCATAAGTAGAATAACGGATTTAGAAATAGCAGATTCAGTGTGAAAATTAAAAACAGGATTCGGTCATTAAATACTTACCCACATATTGATCGACCCCATTTTCCAATTCAGTAAATTCTTTGGTGTAACCAATTTTGCGAAGCTTTTCAATTTTTGCCTCAGTAAAATATTGATATCTGCCACGCAGATCCACTGGCGTATCAATAAATGAAATTTCCGGTTTTATATTCAAACTTTTGAAAACCGAAGTAGTAAGGTCATAAAACGAACGTGCCCTTCCAGTTCCAACATTATAGATTCCAGGTTCTTTCCGGTTTTCCATAAAAAACATCATTACATCGGCAATGTCTTCAACATAAACAAAATCACGACTTTGTTCTCCATCTCCGTAGTCTTTATGATGAGAACGGAAAAGTCGCATTTGTCCGGTCTCCTTAATTGTTTTATAAGCATGCAGAACCACCGAAGCCATTCTACCTTTATGATATTCATTTGGGCCGTAAACATTAAAAAATTTCATCCCAGCCCAAAACGGAGGAGTACGGACTTGTTTTAATGCCCAAACATCAAAATCATGCTTCGACCAGCCGTAAAGATTCAGCGGCCGCAAATTAGCTACATTTTTATGAGCGTCTGAAAATCCTACTTCACCGTTTCCGTAAGTAGCAGCTGAAGATGCATATACCAGTGGAACCTGTATCTCCGAACAAATATTCCAGAGTCGTTGTGAATAAATTAAATTTAATTGCTGGTATAAATCAGGTTCCTGACCTATAGTGTCAGTTCTGGCACCCAAATGGAAAATAAATTTTACTTCGTCAGCGTGTTTTATTAGCCATTTAAAAAAATTATCACGATCAACAAATTTTCGATACTTTTTATGAAACAGGTTTAGATCTTTCCACGGATCATCGAACTTATCTACTAAAATTAGGTTATCATAACCTGCCTCATTAAGCTTTCCAACCAAATAACTGCCGATGAATCCGGCTGCGCCAGTAACAACTATCATTTATTCAAATGGTTTGTTTAATTCTGTAAATAAACTATTTTCTGAAAATTTAATCTTACTTTTTAAACTTCTTACTTTAATTTTTATTGTATAAATAACAAACAATTGTCCCTTTTTGGATCAATAAAATATTACTGGAAATATAACCACTTATTTTTCCGTCATGCACTTTTCAATAATATCCTTTTCTCATACTTTGCAAGGAAGTTTCACATCAACTAATAATAATTAAAATTTTATCAAAATGTTGTGAATAACATTTGGCAATGAAAAGAATTATATCTTAAATTTTATAATAAAATAGTTGGATCAAGTTACCGGAACCGAAAGCTTTTTTAATATACTAATCAACGAGATTTTAAGATTTTCGAGCGCCAGGGGTATATTCCACACGGCAGAATTACGTGGCCCGACATAATTTGAAACCGCCCTGATCTGGTAGCAGGGAATACCAAACCAGTTGCACACATAAAAAACAGCTGCCCCTTCAGAAGACTCAACATGAGCTGTAAATTTTTCATTGATCTCAGTTATGCTGGAATCCCTGCCATGACTTTTATTGGTTGTTAAACCTTTTACCTTTTTCAAATTAAACAAACCATTGGAGTCGGTTGCCTTTAATATACCGTGTTGGAACGGAAATTCATTTAAATCAATAAAGCCGCTTTCGAATAAAGTCAGGAATTCGTCCTCCTTTTCAATGCCAAGATCCGCAAACTCCTCCGAAACAACATTTACTATATCACCAATAATAAGTTCAGGCGTTAAGCTACCAGCGATTCCAATATTTATAACGGTATGGTAATCCGCATCTTTCAAAACACTCGTTAAATGAAACGTTGTAAAAGTGGTTCCAATTCCTGAGACTAAAATATCTACTTCGATATCTTTCAAACGAAACTGTTTAAGAAAATAACTTTTATCATCAACCAATACCATTTCATCTGCTAATAATTTAACTTCCATCCAGGTAGCAGCAACAATCAAAATTTTCATTTTTCAACTTTAGTAAAATTCTTTGAATTCAAAAACCATCTAAACATTCATACTGATTTTAGCAAAAAAAGTTAATCTTTGTGTGAATTTAAATTTAAATATCATGTGTTCGCCTAAAACTGAGAGTTCGAATGGTTATGAAAAGATTGAGATCTATGATGAGTTTGCCACCAGTGAACTTTCAAAAAATTATGCCAGTATTTTAAAAATTATCGGTGAAGACCCAAATCGTGAAGGACTTGATAAAACTCCTGAGAGGGTAGCAAAGGCAATGCAATTTTTGCTCCAGGGGTACAAAACCGATCCGGTTGAAATTCTTCAATCAGCGATGTTTACAGAAGATTACCGTCAAATGGTTATCGTTAAGGATATTGAAATCTATTCCATGTGTGAACATCATTTACTACCTTTTTTCGGAAAAGCACATGTGGCTTATATTCCAAACGGCACAATAACCGGGTTAAGTAAAATTGCTCGTGTTGTGGATGTGTTTGCGCGCCGATTGCAGGTACAGGAAAGGCTAACATTGCAAATAAAGGAATGTATTCAGAATACACTTAATCCCTTGGGAGTAGCAGTGGTTATTGAAGCGCAACACCTTTGTATGCAAATGCGTGGGATTCAAAAGCAACATTCCATTACTACAACTTCCGATTTTACAGGTGCATTTCAGAAAACCGCTACTCGCGATGAATTTATTAAATTGATCAGTACAAAATTTAGTTAATATATTTTTTGTGAAGTATGGACTCCCGAATATAAAATATTGATTATATGACAACTAATATCACGAATTTTTTCTAAAATATTCTTTGCCAGCATTACAAATCGGACACCTGTAATCGTCAGGCAAATCTTCAAAGGGCGTTCCTGGCGGAATCCCTACGGTTGGATCTCCCTCTTCGGGATCGTATTGAAATCCACAAACACCACATGTAAATTTGCTGAAACTCCTTTCTCCTTTTGGCTTTGATTCATCATCACTTTGTTCAGGTGACTCTGACTTTTCCGGTTCAGGTTCCAAGTTCAATTTTTCTTTTTCAATATATGTTGGTGAATTTTTAGGAGATAGCATTTTGTACTTTTCGCGATAGTAAGCATAAGTTAAAGGTTCTTCCCCTGAAACCAGATCGCTATCCAATACTTCTCCAATAATAAGAATATGAGAGCCAACATCAACTGTCTGAACCACTTGGCAATCAAACCACGCTACCGTTGAATCAACCACAATTGGAGTTCCGGTGGCAGCAGTAATTGTTTCAACATCCGAAAATTTATCTATTTCACTTCCCGACATAAAACCGAACTTACCAATTAGCGAAGTATTTACCTGCTTTTTCAGTACCGAAATGGAAAATTTACCACTTTTTAGAATTTTATCCGTTGTATAATTTTTTTTGTGGCTGCTTACTGCTATTTGCGATGGATCGGAAGTAACCTGGAATACAGTATTTCCAATGTATCCGTATTTTTTGTTATCAATTTCTGTTGCAATAATGTATAAACCATAAGATAGTTTATGAAATGCCTTATATTTCATTCTCTTCTGTATTATTTATAAATCGTGTAAAATATAATATTCTTTTTTAACTAAGCTCTTTTTGAGAACAAAATTGTATGATAAAAACATTTTTATACTTTTTTACCTTTATCTCATATATTCCCTTCATAGCTTCGCTTATAGTATCTGTTTTCTTTAATTACAAAAACATTCTGCAAAAAAGTGTGTTAATAAAAAAATATCGCTAATTTTAATTTACCTGAAACCGGAAAGACCAGCTATGAATCATAAACACAACACATATAATTTAGTTTTCTTCGGATCTGATTTTTTCCTAAAATGTTTCGAGTGATATTTGTTTATCATAAGGTAATTGTTCTAATTTTTTGTACTTTTAACTTTTAATAGTAAGATGAGCAACTCCAAAATTAATATGCAATACAAAATCTTTGTTGTCGAAGACAATGTTCTTTACGCGCAGATTCTTAAAAAACAGCTGGTTGACGATGGATACCAGGTAAAGATGTTTCACAACGGACGCGATTTTCTTGCCAATTTAGATGAGAATCCTGATGTAGTAACTCTTGACTATACGCTTCCCGACATGACTGGTCATGACGTTCTTACAAAAATTCAGAAAAGAAAACCAGAAACAAATGTTATCGTTATTTCTGCTCAGGAAAATATAAATACTGCGATAGATTTAATGAAAATCGGGGCTTATGATTATATTATGAAAGCTCCTGATACCCGCGAGAAATTAAGTAACATCATAAAAAATATTTATCGATCAGATCAACTAAAAAGTGAAAATATCCTTTTAAAAGATGCGGTAAAGGAAAAGTATAATTTCAGAAACTTAATTAAAGGAGGCAGCCGCGAAATTGAACATATTTTTGAATTGATGGATAAAGCTGTCCAGACACAAATATCAGTTTCAATTTCCGGAGCAACCGGAACTGGAAAAGAGTTGGTGGCAAAAGGCATTCATTATAATTCAAAACGAAGCAATAAGCCTTTTGTGGCAGTGAATGTTTCCGCAATTCCTGATGGTTTGATTGAAAGTGAACTTTTTGGTCATGAAAAAGGTGCATTTACAGGTGCCGATGGTCGTAAAATTGGAAAATTTGAATTAGCGAACACCGGAACATTGTTTCTGGATGAAATTGCTGACCTTGATATAAACTTACAGGCAAAATTACTACGTGTAATACAGGAACGCGAGTTGGTTCGATTGGGAGGAAATGAAACCATTCCTCTTGATGTTCGAATTATAACTGCAACGCACAAAAACCTGACAAATTTAGTGGCAGAAGGCAAATTCAGAAAAGACCTTTATTATAGACTATTGGGACTTCCAATTGAACTTCCTCCCCTGCGTGACAGAGGTAATGACGTAATTTTACTTGCCAAACATTTTGTAAATGAATTCTGCAGGGAAAATGAAATGGAGTCAAAGGATATTTCAGAAGAGGCAAGAAAACTGCTCCTCTCCTATCATTTTCCGGGGAACATCAGGGAGTTAAAAGCAGTAATGGAACTGGCCTGCGTAATGACGAATAAAAACGTTATACGTGCCAATCACTTGAATCTTAACATTGATGACAGTGTTCAGAATCTGCTTGCCAGTGAAAAGTCACTTGAAGAATATAATCATGAAATAATAAAGCATTTTCTGAATAAATACAATCATAATGTCCGACTCGTAGCTACGAAGCTGGGTATTGGAAAATCAACAATTTACCGATTATTGCAGAAAAAAGATTTTGAATAAAAAATCCCGGAAATTCCGGGATTTTTCTTTTAGCGATATTATTAATTATCCCTGATAATTATTTACACCAAAAGTTGGCATTGCTCTGTCAACCTTCTTAACTAATCCCTGAAGTACGGTTCCCGGGCCAACTTCAGTAAATGAAGCAGCACCATCGGCAATCATATTTTTTACAATTTGTGTCCATTTTACAGGCGCAGTCAATTGTGCGATCAGATTCTGCCTAATTGTAACCGGATCTGTCACAGGCAAAGCATCGACATTTTGATAAACCGGGCAGACCGGGTTACTGAATAACGTTGATTCAATGGCTGCTGCCAGTTCTTCGCGTGCCGGTTCCATAAACGGAGAATGGAATGCACCCCCAACAACCAGTTTTAAAGCTCGTTTTGCACCCTTTTCAGTTAGTATTTCGCAAGCTTTGTCAATACCGGAAACCGATCCTGAAATTACGAGCTGCCCCGGGCAGTTATAATTGGCTGCAACCACAACTTCATCGATTGAAGCACAAACTTCCTCAACAACTTCATCATCCAAGCCTACAATGGCTGCCATTGTTGAAGGTTCAATTTCACAAGCTTTTTGCATCGCCATGGCACGTTTTGAAACCAACTGTCAAGGCCATCTTCAAAAGTTAATGTGCCATTTGCAACCAAAGCGACGAAAACTCTCCTAAAGAATGCCCTGCAACCATTTCAGGTGTAAAATCTTTCAGTGATTTTGCAAGCAATACCGAATGCAGAAAAATAGCTGGCTGTGTTACCTTTGTTTGTTTCAGATCATCCACAGTTCCATCAAACATAATATCGGTGATTCTAAAACCCAGAATATCATTTGCCTTTTCAAATAAAGCTTTTGCTTCTGCTGAATTTTCGTACAAATCTTTTCCCATCCCTGGGAATTGCGCTCCCTGACCGGGAAATACATAAGCCTTCATAATTTCTATTTTAAAAATCTGCGCGCAAAGATAAAGGAAATCCAAAATAAGCCATATAAACTACTTTGTTTCAACCTTTATTTTACAATTATTAAGGCTTGCCTTTCGAATATTTTGTAAGGAAATTCGATTTATTACCACTTACTCGACCGTAACACTCTTTGCCAAATTCCGTAGGCTGATCAACATTGCATCCCCTTAAAACTGCAATATGATAAGCAAGTAACTGAAGCGGTATAACTGCTAATAGCGGAGCAACTGCAGGATGCGACCTTGGAATCTCAATAATATCGTTAGCCATTTGTTTAAGTCCGGTGTCACCTTCTGTAACAATGGCAATAACATTACCTTTTCGGGCTTTCACTTCCTGAATATTGCTAACAATTTTCTCATAATAATCATCGTGAGGGGCAACAACCACCACCGGTAAATTATCATCAACCAATGCAATCGGGCCATGTTTCATCTCACCGGCGGCATAACCTTCAGCATGAATATAAGAGATTTCCTTAAGTTTTAAAGCCCCTTCCAAAGCAACAGGAAAAAGATAACCACGTCCAAGATAAAGTGCATTTACAGCATCTTTATATTTTATCGCAATCTGTTTTATTGCTTCATTATTTTGCAGGATCAGTCTTTCCTTATCCGGAATCGAAGCCAGTTCTTTGACCAAAACCTGGTACAAATCTTCATCAATCTTTCCTTTTGCTTTTGCCAGTTTCAGTGCAAACATTGTCAACACGGTAACCTGTGCAGTAAACGCTTTTGTTGATGCTACGCCAATTTCAATTCCGGCATGGGTATAAACACCTGCATCAGTTTCACGCGAAAGTGATGAACCAACTACATTGCAAATTCCTAAAGTCAAAGCCCCTTTTTCCTTTGCAAGTTGCAAGGCAGCTAAAGTGTCAGCTGTTTCCCCGCTTTGACTAATCAAAATAACTACATCTTTCTCTGTCAATACGGGTTTTCTATACCTGAACTCAGAAGCATACTCAACTTCCACAGGAATCCGAGCATATTCTTCCAATAAATACTCACCGATCAGTGCTGCATGCCAGGATGTTCCGCATCCAATAATCACAATGCGCTCTGCTTGCTGAATTCTTGGAAATACGTTTAATAATCCGCCTAAAACAATTTCAGAATAATCAGTTTTCAATCTGCCCCTGAAAGTTTCTTCAACTGTTTTTGGCTGCTCATATATTTCTTTTAACATAAAATGTTCAAAATCGCCTTTATCAAGTTCACCAATTTCCAAATCGAGGTTGGTAATTTTTAATGAAACAGGAGTGTTATTTATATTTTTTAAAGTGAAATTGTTTCTCTGAATTACTGCAACATCCTCATCGTTAAGATAAACTACCTGATTTGTAAATTCCGCAATTGGTGAAGCATCGCTAGCAATAAAATACTCACCGTTGCCGAGTCCAACCACCAGAGGACTACCTTTCCGGGCTACAATTATTTTATCATTTTCCTTACTACACAGAACCGCTATTCCATAAGCCCCGACGATCTTTGAAAGAGCTAACTGAACAGCTGTTTCTGCTGAGATAGTTTCATTCTGATTATAAAAAAATTCAAAAAGATTGGCCAAAACTTCGGTATCAGTTTCACTAATAAATTTAAAACCATGTTCAATTAAATCTTCCTTCAGTTTACTATAATTTTCAATAATTCCGTTGTGAACTACTGTAAAAGTTCCATTCATTGAAAGATGCGGATGTGCGTTTTTGTCACTTGGTTCGCCGTGTGTGGCCCAACGGGTATGCCCAATTCCGATGTTTCCTGCTATATTTTTTGACTTAACAAATTGTTCCAGTTCCGAAACTTTACCTTTCTTTTTATGAACCTCCAATGTACCATTTAATAAAGCCACACCTGCTGAATCGTAACCGCGATATTCCAACCGTTTTAGTCCGTTTATTAATATAGGAAAAGCATCTTTTTCACCTATGTATCCAACAATTCCACACATATTTTATTTGATTTATGATTTTTATTGAAGGTTAATTTAAACTGCAGTTATCTTGGCTTGAATCGTTCTTTTCATTCGCGCATTTAGTTCGTTTCCCAGTTTTTCCTTAGTCTGCATGTGTACTTTAATTGCCTTTACCGTTTCATTTTCTTCGAATTCTCCCCTCACATTGGCAAAATCAAGCTCACGCGCGCCGTTTTGTCCGTCAACTCCAAAACCGGTCATTTTCGACATTGAAAATTCTTTTTGTGCATCTTCGTACAAATACTGATCGATACTTAGTACACTGTATTTCCATTTTTCAACCACTTCAACAACATCTTCTGCACTGAATTTCCTTATCGATTTTCCGGAAAATTTTTCCAAAATATCAGCAGCCCATGTCCATTCGTAGTTATAATAATTTTTATGAAGTGCTGTTAATGCAGAATTCACCTCTTCCAAAGAAGATGTTTCTCCATTTTCAATTGAAACGAGCAAATTATCCAGTGCCTCAAACGGACAAATTAATCCGGCCAGATCGACCCAATTTCCCCTTCCTAACGAGGTATCTATTTTTAATGTTTTTTGAATTTCGTTATTATTATGAAACTCCTTTCCCTGTAAACGGGTAATTAATGAATTGCCTAAAAATTTCCAAATGGCCATCTCATATAACTGAATACCACGTTCCAGCGCTTTATTATCAATAACCATTTTATCATAACTATAACGTTTTGAGGTATTTCCAAAAGTTTCGCGAAGTTCCAGAAGTTTTTCACGCCCATTGATCATTTTCTGAATGGTATAGGGACTTAACAGATTGAAATTGATTAAATCGAGCAGGTTTGAATCTTTCCGGTTATCACGTTTTGGCCACTTTTGAGTATCGCGAATAGTTCCAATACTTTTTAAATTTACTGCCGGCACTAGGATACTTTCGTCGTTACTTTCAATAATATAAGAGAAAGGAAAATCTGTAGTATCGCTGTGTTTATAATGTCGACCCATAACAAGTGTAAAAGCCCCAATTCTGGAAGGCCACAAAATATAAGAGTCGCTGGTAGTTTTAGCCCCCCGCTCCATAATTCCCTGATGAATTGGCCCAAGTTTATACAGGTGATTACTTTGGTTTGATCCACTTCCAGCATTCAAAAACGAATACATACCGGCGATCAGTAATGTTGATTTATGGTGAGTTACTGTATATGGACCGGCAAAAACGGAACATGCTTCGCCATGAAATCCCTGGAAATTGGCAAAAAACAGCGAATTAACGGCAGAATAATGTTTATCAAGAATACATCCCTGACCGATAAAACATTTTGAGATAAGCGTTGCATCGGTAATTTTGGAGCCGGAACATACAATAAAATCATTCATAATAACACCTTCACCGATTATGACAGGTGCCTCTGAATTACTGTTAATGCTTCCATTCCTCAATTTCTTGGCACCATCAATTTGAGTAGAAGGTCCCATTTTCACATCCATTATTGTATTGCAATTAATGATATGCGATTGCCGACCTATGAACCCCATATTGTTTTTCACAAACCGGGTGTAATCATCAACCATATTTATCAACGCCGAAACAAGTTTTGGCCGATGACGATATAAAGCCATCATGTATGCCACATGCGTAGAAAGATGATCATAAATCGGAATCTCCCGGCCACCCCCCTCATTTATTGCTTCAACCCGAATTCCATTCCCAAACGTAGTTTCGCCATCAACTGCTATTGTTGTTACGTTATGGATTACTACCTCATCCTCAATAATGTAGTTAGCAATGTATCCGTGAATATTATTAATTAATGCATTTTTACCAACAATACAATTGTGCAGCCATGCATTATATATTCCTGTTTTAAGGGTTATACCGCCAAATAATTTTACAGTTTGATCAAAATTATCCAGGTACACGTAACCAGTGAATTTTGAATTCTCAATGTTATCAGGAATAAAATCTTGTGAAACTTTTACCAGGCTCCAATCTAAGGAAGTGTTACCGTGACGGACTAAGTGGCCTATTTCTTCATCGAAAAGTGATCGATATATATTTTTTTCTGCGGGTCGGGACATTCTTTAATGTTTAGTTTTTCAAATATAATTGAAATTAAAAGAATATTCCCCAAAATACATAACACAAATAAAATAATAACCGACTTACAACACTGCATAAAATTACTATATAACTAATTTACAATTTATTAAATATATTTAAAACCTAACATTTAATTCAATTTTACAAAAATAAACCTTACTTAAATTCCAGATATATAATTCAATAACCGTGTTTCCTGTTGAATTTTCATTTTTTTACGAAGCCTGACCCTTGCTATTTCAACGCTTTTTGATGTTATATTTTGTAACCCCCCAATTTCACGGCTTGAAAGACCTAACCTAATATAGGTACACAACTTCTTTTCTTTCAAAGTTAAATTAGGGTGTTTTGCCTGAAGACGAGTTAAAAAACCGGGATACAAATTTTCCAATTGCATTTCAACCGATTTCCAATTTACCGGCAAAGCAGGAATATTTTCAATCGTTTCAAGCAGTGCAATCAATTTCTCCTGTAAATTTTTTGTCGGTTTTGAAACTAATTTTCGGAGATTATTTTCAACATGGGTTATCAATTCATTTTTCTTTGAAAGTTGAAGCAGAAAGGAAACAAGTTCACGTTCTTTATCGTCAAGTTGAGATTTAATGAGCTGTTTTGCACGGTTTTCCATTTCTTTGTCTGCTGACAATTCTTCAATATGCCCCATCGCTTTTTTAAGCCTGGTAATATCATTTATTGAGGCACGCACTCCCAAATAACGTCCCTGTTTATTATAAACACCTCTAACATTCATTGAAAACCATCTCAACTGCTTGTGTCGGGTAATAATGCGAAACTCCAACGACTGATTCATCAACACCTGGTCAATCGAATCTTTCAGAAACAGATCAAACTTTTCCCTATCCGGATCATAAACCAGTAATTCTGCAATATTGCCCGAAGCTATTATTTGATTGGAAGTAAATCCGGTTAAATCCAAACACGACGGTGAACAATACTTAATCTTACCATCATGCTCAAACCAAAGTTCCCAGCCAAATGTGAAATCAGCAATCAATTGATAAAATTGGGCTTTACTAGTTTCTTCTTCCAAAAAAGTCCGCACCTTTTCAAGCTCAAACTTCATCTCAGAGATTTTGGCCTCCAACTGTTTAACTTTATCAATGTTATCGCCGTTATTCTTTTGTAGTGACATTAAAATTTTTACTCAAAACTTTTCTAAAAGTAATACCTGGAAGCTGCAATTACAAACATTTCAGGCAGATCATTAAAATTTTGATCACAACAATATTTTATTTTATGTTCAATTTTAATGAAGTTGAAAAATAATTTTAAAATTCTTCCCAAGCAGATTTTGATATTGTCAAAACATGTTTATTTGATGTAACCGCCAGAAAATGAAATGTAAATATTTTGACATCAAATGGTTTGTTTCAATACTTTTTTCGATTTGATTTAGCAGGTCGTAAAATCAAACGCAATGATTGATCATAAGTCAGATAATTCCACATCCAGTTAACAAAAATGACCAACCGGTTTTTTACGCCTACAATCGACATCAGGTGTACAAACATCCAGATCATCCATGCAAAAAAACCGGCAAATTTAAATCGGGGTAGGTCAACAACTGCCCTGTTTCTACCAACAGTTGCCATTGAACCTTTATCGTGATATTCAAAGGGAATCAGTTCCTTTTGTTCCCGAATATTAATCAGGTTTTTTGCCAGATTTCCAGCCTGCTGAAGTGCCACCTGTGCCAATTGCGGATGGGCGTAAGGATATAATTTGGTTTCCATATATGCAATGTCGCCAATTGCATAAACATCGGGTAGTTCTTGTATCTGACTGAATCGATTTACTTTTAACCTGTTTCCCCGAGCTACATAATCAGCTTCGATTCCTGTCGGCATTTGACCTTTCACTCCCGCAGCCCAAATAAGGGTTTTGGTCAGAAAATTTTCCCTGTCCTCCAACTCAACCTCCTCACCATCATAATTTACAACTTTATGATCTAACTTAACAATAACCCCAAGAGCTTGCAAATAAACCAACGCCTTTCTTCCCGCCTCTGCACTCATTCCATGCAAAAGGTGTTCGTTTGCTTCAACAAGTGTAATCGTCATATGACTAAAATCAAGTTCCGGATAATCTTTCGGAAGCACATATCTTTTCATTTCTGCCAACGCCCCGGAAACTTCTACTCCGGTAGGACCACCGCCAACTACAACAACATTTAACAGTTTTCGAACCTCATTTTCATCACGCAAAGTCACCGCTTTCTCAAAATTTTCAAGTAACGTATTTCGTAAAAGCAATGCTTCAGAAACCGATTTCATTGGAATACTGTTCGTTTCGAAGCCAGTCATTCCAAAAAAATTTGTAGTTGCTCCGGTTGCAATTACCAGGTAATTGTACCAAACTGTTCCCAGACCGGTTTCAATAATTTTCTTCTTAGGATTAATTTTCTCCACTTCGGTTATTCGGATAAAGACATTTTTTACCTTCTGAAACGCTTTTCTTAACGGAAATGAAATTGAACTAGGCTCAAGACCTGATGTAGCCACCTGGTAAAACAAGGGCTGAAACTGATGATAGTTATACCTGTCAATTAAAACAATTTGAAAATTGTGTTTATAGAGTTTTCTTGCCAGTTTTAATCCGGCAAATCCAGCCCCTATTATAACTACACGGGGTTGTTCTGTTTCGGGAATATTTACAGGCATTGTTATTTGTTTTCTCAATCACTTCAACAATCCATAAAATGGAAAGTTTTTGTTGGAAACAGGAAGAAACAATTTATTAACATAAGAATGTTTTCGATTGCTAAAGTATTTTAATCTTTCCCTTCTAATATGGTCAATTAAAACTTCCCCTTTAATAAGGTTTAAAATAATTTATTTACAATTCATATCCACTAAAAATGTGATTTCTTCATAAATATTTTACCCATTCTCATCCCAAACAAATATTTCTGTTTGAATTTACTTACCAAAATCATCAGTATTTCATTCCAACTGAATCTCAAAAAAATTCATTTTCAGAAAATTTAATTTTCTACTCCACCCTCAACCCGGTCACCAACTTTTTCTTCCGAAGTGAAACCCATGTCAACCCAAAAATCCAGAGGAAACCGTTGATTAGAATCAGTCCTGTTACGATTGCAACGGTGCTGAATGAGGCATCAGAATTAGTAGAGAGAAATGACGGAAGTGTGGCTACCACAGCCGTAATGAAACCAATAATAACACCGGTAAATAAAAGAATTAAATATTCAGTGGTTATGATTTTAAAAATGGGTTGATTATTAAATCCTATTGCCTGCATTACTGAAATTTCACGACGGCGTTCCAATAGTGTACGTGCCAGAATTACTGCCAACCCGATAGTTCCCAGAAGTAATCCTAAAGCGCCCAGCGCCAGAAAAATAGAAAGATACGTGTTGGTAACCGAATAAAATTCCACCAGACGTTTGGCTGTTAGTTCCATTTCCCAACCATAATCGCGGAAAACAGATTGCAGTTCATCGCCAATTTTCTGTTCATTTTCGGGTTTTCCATCAATTAAGAAAATGGATGAACCACTGCTGGTAGGATAATTCTTCAAAAAGTTCTGGTTTGAAATAATTACATATCCCTGGAAAATGGACGGTGCTAGTTCCGGCAATCAGTTTCAATCGTAATGTGTCTCCTAATTCATTCTGATACAATAAAACATCACCCACTTTTTTACCCAGTCCCCACTGAATAACCGTTTGGTCGGCAATAGCAGGAACGGTTCCATCGTCAAAAGTTTGATTCAATACCTGCCAGGGATCAGTTTCACCCAGTTCTTTCATTTTTGCAGCAAAAGAAAAGCGGCCCTGCAAAGCTTCCGGATCGACACCCAAAATAGCCGGTTGCGAAACACGGTTCAGGTTCAGACAACTGGCATCATCGCCTTCCACCTTTCGAAACTGAACTGCATTAAAATCTTCAAAAATTCCTTCCTCTGCCCTCTTTTGCGGATTATTAATATCGAACAAAACGGGCATGGTTGTTTCAGCAAAATAAAGGAACCCACCGGTTCCACTGGTTTTGTTTTGTGCATTGGCAAACAAATCAAGTTTGTTTGACCCGGTTGAAACCACAATAAAAGTTCCCAGTGCAAACAAAATAACTACTGTTAACGAGCGTCCTTTGTTTCGCGAAAGATTAATTTGAGCCAGTTTTCCCAATCCAAGTTCATCATTTTTCTTGCTTTCCATTCGAATTATAAATCGCCTAAATAATAAAAGCAATCCGATCAAAAGCAGTCCGCCAATGGTAAAAAACAACGATGGATCCATTTGTTTGGAAAAGAAAACCTGAAATGCGAAAAGACCAATTGAAACGATCAGCGTTAAAAACATAATTCCAGTCCAGAGCATTTCTTTGGTTTTACTTTTTGCACGGGACGATCTTTTCTGAAGCTCAGCAGTCTTTTGTTTCTGAAAGCGTGAAACGGAAATATAATATCGCTGCCAGCGACACCAGCAAACTGATTACCAGCCCCATTGCAACAGTTACCGGATAAATCTTTATCAGTAAAACATCGGTTCTGACAATATCAAACCAAAGTGTATTCAGAATTTTAAAAACGAGTTGTGTATAAAACACCGACACAATTATTCCAAGGATTCCACCCAATAAAGCAACGGCAAAACCTTCCCACAAATAAAAACGCCGCACCTGTTTTTGCCTGAATCCAAGTGCATCGAGCAAACCAATTTGTGTGGAACGAGTTTCCAGGTTCAGCCGGAACAATAAGGATGTTAAAACGATTCCTGCCACCAACAGGAAAAAACTCAGCCCAATAAACAAGCCACTAAAATCGGTTCCGTTTTTAGCAGCCTGAACCCCCTGTTCACGAATTGGTTCAACCGCCATTCCCAAATCGGCAGGAGTAATGTTTTCAGCAAAAACCTTTTTGAATTCTGCCTCACTAAAATTATTGGCAGAATACCTTACTGCGGTATAATTGCCAAAACGGTTCGACCACATTTCCAAAGCTTTATCCAGACGAAACATAAGCTTTTGGAGCCCCTTTATAATCGTCCCAGTATTTTTCATCTTTATCGCGAATTGCATCCAGATTTATCGGGACACCAGCTTCCCAGTCACGACAATGACCTGCATCAGAAAGCCCGGGTAAATTTGGCATTCTTGTTTCATCCGCCCAACCCCGACTCATCGGTACAATTTGCTTTAAAATAAAATCCGACTCTTTTACAATCAGCTTTCGTAATGGCCCGATTTGCCAGTATTTCAACCGGATGGAATCGCCAACATTCGCACCCAAATCATCGGCAGCCCATTTGTTTAGAATGATTTCGTTTTTTGATAATCCGGAAACTAAAGTTGAAACAAAAGAATAGGGAATACTTTTAGCTGCGAGTTGCGAGCCAGAGTTTCGAGTAAAGATATATCATTTACAAAGTAGGTTAGCATGGGTTGTGCGCCGGGAAGTTTCTGAAGCGTTTCAGCAACTTTATCCTCCAGAAAAACGCGTTCTGTTGAAACCTCAACTTCATCCGTAGCTTCAATATTTTTGATTTGCAGTCCGGCATCCTCTGGGGTAAGACAATGTTTCACTGATTGTAAAACTTCATTTGTTGACGCTTCGGTAGAAATAAGAATTTGATTGGCTTTTCCTTCAAATTCCATCAGCTGATTTAACCGCTCAATAGAAAGAAAAATATTATACGGTGCTGTTTGCGAGTTTTTTAAACTAAACCGGCCAAGTTCTTCCCTATTAACCACTTTTTTAACCGTAGCCCGTAACGAAACACTGGTTTCTTCAGCAGAAATAAAAGGTGCGTTCATTGGAATCAGGCTGGCTTTTTTAATCCTTACCAGCAAATTATCCCCTTCCTTTATTTCCAATCTCTCTGCCAGATTCTGACTTATTGCAATTTCATTATTTTGTAGTTCTGAAAATACGGAGGTGTTTGAAATCATTTCAAAAGATTTGTCAACACCAATAACTTGCACTTTGTTAGCGCGTCGCTGACCACCATCTGCCACCGCAACACCTTCGAGCAATAAAACCGGAGCTGCCTTAATTTGTGGATTGTCGGCTTCCATTTCAGCGGCCATTTCCTGCCTGAAATAACGCTCCGTAACCGAAACAAGATGTGTTGTGTTGCCCAACCGGTAAAAGGTAGATTGCTCCAAACTGTAACGCACCGAATCGCCAATAATTAACGAGCCGGTTAGAACCATGGTACTTACAACTACTCCCAATGCAACCAGCAAATTGGCTTTAAAATAGTGAAAGAATGTTTTTAATATGTATTGAAGTCTGGTCATAATCACCCCTCCCGGCTTCGCCGTACTCCCCTCAAAAAGGGGAGACAATTCTTATTCTAAATATACCTTTTCGTAGTGTGAATTTTTTATCCATTTGCTCTGCAAGAATCAGCTGAATGTGTTACAGTTACCAATGTTACGCCTTCCTCATCGCTAAGTTTTTTCAGCAAATCGGTTAATGCATTTGCATTTTCTTCGTCGAGTGCGCCTGTGGGTTCATCAGCCAGAATAAGTTTTGGCTTATTGATTAATGCCCGGACAACAGCAGTACGCTGGCATTCTCCACCCGACATTTCTGAAGGTTTCTGATTGCGTTGTTCCCAAATCCCTACTTTTTTAATCAGATACTCTGCCCATTCTTTTTGTTCTTTTGAAATTTTGTTTCCCTGCGGTAAAAGAGGAAGCAACACATTCTCCCACAAACTCAATTGTGGCATTAAATGATGCAACTGAAAAACAAATCCAAGTTGTTTGTTACGGAAAGAGGCCAGTTCAGTTTTGGAATATCCGGTAATATCATTCCCTTCAAAAAGAATTTTGCCGGATTCGGGCTGGTCAAGTGCGCCAATTAAATTCAGTAACGTAGTTTTCCCTGAACCACTGGGCCCAACAATGGCTACTTTTTCACCCTGTTTTAACTCAAAATTTAAATCTTTCAATACGGCCCGATAACTATGTGTTCCCGGCTCGCCGTATCCTTTTGTTATGTTTTGTAGTTGTAGTAGCATAATCTCTATTTCTCGCTCAAGGACGCATAAGACGCGAATGAGTTATTTTCTGAAGACTTTCGTATAAAGTTATAATTTCTTTGGCGTGATTATGAATATTGAACTTTTTATTTGTGCCTTCGTATCCTTTTTTGCTGAGTTCTTCCAGTTTATCAGGATTTGACAAAAGCTCAGCCCAGGTTTCGCTTAATTTTTGAGGGGTATTTGGCATGTAAGTAACACCACCGCCGGAGATCTCAATGATTTCAGGGAAAGCGCCCAATGCCGGCTGAACAACCGGAACACCTGAAGCCATCGACTCAATCATATACATTCCAAAAGCCTCGCCAATTCGAACCGGCACCGAAACCAATGAAACTTTTTTGAAAAAATCATTCACTTCAGTGCCTTCAAAATCAGGTATAATTTCAAATGAATCCAGTAAATTATTTTCTTTGAGTTTATGTTTTTGTTCCTTATTGAATTTAGTGTCATCGCCAGTAGAACCACCTGTTGCAATCAGTTTTACATCTTCAAATCCCGGTTTCTTTTTCAATTCGATAAATGCATCAACAACAATATCAAAACCATCTTTGTGGCACATTCTGGAAATATATCCAACGTTTCTTTCTTTTTCTTTTGGAGAAATATAGATGTAATCTTCCACATCAACGCCAAGATGAATGGTTTTAATTTTTTCGTCCGGAAGGTTCATCCGCTCTTTCATTACACCAGCAAAATAGTTACTTACAGAAACCAGCATATCAACATCTTCGGCGCGTTCGTGCATCAAATTCCAGATTTTCTTTTGAAACTTTGGCTGCATCGGATCAACCCAAACATCTTCATCCTGCAAGTGTACAAAGTACCGGCACACCGATTTTTTCTTTTAATCGTTTTGCAAGTCCCAGAAGCAGTGCATTCGAAATATGAATGATATCCGGCTGGCAATGTTCGGCAATCCAGTTTACCATGTGGTCAAGTTCTTCCTTTTGCTGACCTTCCTCGCCCAAAAGCATTGAAACAGTCATGTCCTCCAGCCCTTTTGCGCGAGTTGATCCAGCCATTGACGCAGCTAATTTCATCATGGGTTTTGAATTCAACAATTTGTCCAACCAGCCCGGAGCTTTTCTAAAAATGGGATACACCTGTTTCAGATACAAACTGATAGCGCCATAAAATATGGGCACCTCCGAAATGTCGTGTTCGTCTGCAAACAGCGGAAGATACATGGGAATCTTTGTTACTTTATGACCTTCAGCACGTAACGCATTAAAATATTTGCTGTCGCGCAAACAGTTTCCGCAATAAAAACTACCTCCCGAACCCGGAATGATTTGAATGATATTCATAAAAAGAAGCCCCCTCTTACTCCCCTTAAGCGGGAGAGTTTTAAGAATTCATAATTATATTAAATTTCGTCTTTTATACTAAATCATAATCCCTATTTCTCCCCTTTGGGAAGACGCCGTAAGGCAGAGGGGCTTTCTTTTATTTCTCCCCTTTGGGGAGATTAAAGAGGGGCTCCAAAACAATACACATTTCCATCAAAAGCACCCACAAAAATCTTCCCCGATGCAACTGCCGGATTACTTACAATCTGACTACCGATTTCATAGCTCCAAACAAGTTTTCCGTCCGAAAGGTTTACCATTGCCAGGTCGCCCCGCATATTACCAATTATCACTTTATCTTTGGCAATTACCGGCGATGCCTCCACTTGTCGACCAGTATTATACTCCCACAGTTTTTTACCAGAATTTTTATCGAAACAGTACAAAAACTTATTGTAATTAGCGATTAAAACTTTGTTTCCAATTAGCGCCGGTGACGCGATAAACTGTAAATGTGTTTTTTCATCTTGCCACACCCAGGTTGTTTTTTTCTCTTTCAAGTCCACCTGGAAAAAACGGCCATCATAATCGCCAATATACGCTTTATCATTTTCAACCGTAACAGAACCAGCCACATACGTGGCCACGTCTATTTTTTCGTCAAGTTTACCCGTGGCAACATCAACAACATGTAAAAAACCATCGCAGCCGCCAAACATGGCTTTTCCATTTGCACTTGCCGCTGCCCCGTTGATGTAATTATCCGATTCATACTTCCATTTCTCTTCTCCGGTTTTTGCATCTACACAGTGCAGATAAAAATCATAACTGCCCACAAAAATAAAAGTCGATTTTCCATCGCTCCACCAGTTCGGCGAACCAATAATCTGGTTATCACATTTATATTCCCATAATTTTTTCCCTGAATTTAGTTCGAGAGCATATAACATTCCATCCAGATTCCCAACATATACAATTCCCACATGAATCAATGCCGGAGCTTCAATGGAATTATTGGTTTCGAATTTCCAGAGCAGTTTTCCTTTCTCATCAAGACAATAAACAAATCCGTCAGTTGAACCAATAACCACTTTCCCATCATCAACGACCGGAGCTGATTTAATGTTATCGCCGGTTTCATATGTCCATAACAATTTTGGTGAATCCGGAATCGTAGTATTTGAAACGCCCGTCAAATGCTGGTCGCCACGGAAAATGGGCCAGGAATTGGTTGGCTGGGCAAACATCCCCAAACTTAAGAGAAGTAACAATATAGTGATCCAATTTTTCAACATAATTTTGATTTAGGAATGATGATTAACGAACGATGATTGAAGATCTGAAATCGTTAATCGACATTCTATATTCTTCATTCTTTCAGTGAGATTGCTCCGGTTGGACAACCTTTAGCTACTTTTTCAGCAGTTGCTGTCAGTCCCTGCTCCAGTTCTTCATTAAAAGGTACACCAATTTCCACATCAAATCCTCTCCCAATATAAGTAAATCCGAATTTCTCGGTATATTTTTCTGTCAGTCGGACGCAAATACCACATTTGATGCATTTCTGCGGCTCGTAAATCACAGAACCATGATTCATCATTTTTGTGATATTTCTGCGCTCACTTGTTTTAAATCGTTTTTGGTCAGCCTGATACTGATCGGAATAAATACGCAATTTACAATCATCTATCGCACGACAATCGCAATGCAGGCAACGTAAGGCTTCGGCAATGGCTTCTTCTTTTGAAAACCCGGAGTATCCTCCTTTTTCTGGAAATGTACGTTTTCCATCTACAGATTCCTTTAAATATTCTGAAAATTCAGCTGCTACCAGTTTACCAAATCGTGAGTTAAACAAGCGAGGTTCACCTTTTGGTTTATGCACCATTAAAATATTGCATTACCGAAAAAGCCACTTCTTTTCCTTGCCCAACAGAACGAACTGCCAACCGCGATGAACGTAACACATTTCCGATGGCAAAAACTTTTTCATCAGAAGTCTGATAAGAATCTTTATCAGCAACAATTCCTTTTGGCGTGGCTTTCAGACCAAATTTTTCTGAATTGTTCCGAAATTGTTCCGGTCGCAATAACTACCGCATCAAAATCTTTTTTCAGTGTTTTAAAGACTTCTGCATGAATTTCTTTTCCTCCCTGAAATTCAACACCGGTATTTAAAATCACTTCAATCTCTTTATCCAGAACTTCCTTAGGCAGAATTTCATCATTAATTTCTGTTCTGAGAAGTCCACCGGCTTTTTCATTTTTGTCGAACAATGTAACCTGAACACCTTTCAACTGAAGATAATATGCGGCTGCCAAACCAGCCGGACCAGCACCAATTACCGCTGCTTTTTTTCCAGTTTTCTCTGCGGGTATTATTTTAGGAGATTCGCCTTCATCACCAACAGACCGTTTCAGCAAACAAATCGAAACCGGCTCATCCACCGTTTTTCGATGACAAGCACCTTCGCACGGCGCCGGACAAATTCTTCCCAGAACCGCTGGCAATGCAATATCGCGTTTTACCACTTCCAGTGATTCATCAAATTTACCGGCCGCAATCAGGCGGTTCATCAAAGGAATATTCATGTGTGCCGGACAGGCAATCTGGCAGGGCGCTTCACAATCGCCGGTGTGCTCACTCAAAAGTAATTCAAGAGCGGTTTGCCGCGCTTCCTTAATTTCTGCATCATCGGTAACAATTTCCAAACCTTCTGTTGCTTTTACCGAACAGGAAGGGAACAATTTCCCATTTTTTTGGTCTTTTACCAAACAAAGCATACATGAAGTAAAATGCTCCAGTTCGTCGTGCCAGCACATATTAGGAATATCCACACCCATTTTTTGTGCAGCCTTCATTACTGAAGTGCCTTCTTCTACCTGGATTTCTTTGTTATTTATTTTTAGTGTTATCATTTTTCAAATGTTGCAGGTTACAGGGTTTCAGGTTACAGGTTCTTTTCATTCCAATTATTTTCAACATAGTCGATAAACTTATAAATCTTTCTACCCAGAATCTCATATTCAGAAACGAGTTCTGTCAAACCATTTGATTCAAAATGAATTTCGTTAATCATTGTAAGCTGAGAAATTGCCTCATCACAGGATGCATGTGCAAAAATCAAAAACCGTATGAATTCATTTTTATATCTTCGTCTTCCATATCCTTCAACAATATTATCTTTTATGCTTTTTGTTGACCTTCGAACCTGACTGCCTTGTTCATACATTTCATATTGTGGAAGCGTCAAAGTCATTTTATGTACTTTAATCGCCAATTGATAAGCACTTTCATAAATTTCTAAATCCCTATAACTTTTCATAACTCTTATTCTTTCGAACCTGTTCTCATGAAACCTGTAACCTATCTTACACATCAATCGCATCAACCGGGCAAACCGCACGGCAAGAATCACATTTTATACACAGCTCTATATTAATGCTGTGTTTTTCATGGGGCGTAAACGGAATCGCATCTACCGGGCACTTTTGCACACACTTGGTACAACCGATACAATTATCATTCACAGAATAAGTAATCATTTCTGTACATTTCCCTGTCGGACAAACACCGTTGATATGTGCTTCATATTCTTCCCTGAAATATTTCAATGTACTCAACACTGGGTTTGGAGCCGTTTTTCCCAATCCGCATAAACTTCCTTTTTTTGTCCATTCTGCCAGTTTCTCCAATTCTTCGATATCACCTTGTTTCCCTTTCCCTTTGGTAATATTATCCAAAATGTCAAGCATCCGTTTTGTTCCTACCCGACAGAAAGTACATTTTCCACACGATTCTTCCTGTGTAAATGAAAGGAAATAATGGGCAATGTCAACCATGCAATCGGTATCATCAAGTACGACAAGACCACCAGAGCCCATCATGGCCCCCATTTCTCCCAGCGATTCATAATCAATAGGTGTGTCGGCATGCTCAGCCGGAATACAACCACCTGACGGACCACCAATCTGAACAGCCTTAAATTTCCGACCATTAGCGATACCGCCACCAATTTCTTCTATAACCTGTTTAATCGTAATCCCCATCGGAACTTCAATCAAACCGCCACGAGCTACTTTCCCAGCCAGAGCAAAAACCTTTGTTCCTGTACTCTTCTCTGTACCTATATTTTTGAATTTATCAGAACCTTCACGCAAAATGTATGAAACCTGAGCTAGGGTTTCTGTATTATTTACCAGAGTCGGATACCCCCACAAACCACTTTCAGCCGGAAAGGGCGGACGAATACGGGGAAATCCCCGGTTACCTTCAATTGATGCAATCAAAGCAGATTCTTCACCACAAACAAATGCACCCGCCCCTTCATAAATCTGAAGATCAAGATTAAATCCTGTTCCAAGAATATTGTCGCCAAGCAAATTATTCTCCCTACAAATTTTCAATGCCTCACGAATTCTTCGAACCGCCAGCGGATATTCAGCACGGATATAAAAATACCCTTGATGAATTCCGACTGCAAAAGCAGCGATAATCATCCCCTCAATCACGCGGTAAGGATATGATTCAAGTAACATCCTGATCCATAAAAGCGCCGGGGTCGCCTTCATCGCCATTGCAAATAATGTATTTGGTGTCGTTCTTTTGCTTCCTGACCAGTTCCCATTTAATTCCGGTTGGAAATCCTGCGCCACCACGTCCACGGATTCCGCTGTTCTTCACCTCTGAAATTACTTCTTCAGGAGACATCATTTCCAATACTTTTTGTAACGCTGAAAATCCCCCACGACTTTTATATTCGTTGATATCCAGCGGATTAATCATTCCGCGGTATTCGGTAGCAATCGGAATTTGTTTTCCAAGAAAAGAAGCTACCGGTTTTTCGCGCATGCTGATTTCATAACGTTCAATGCCATCCCAGTTGCGGTCGGTTTGAATATCTTCGACCAAATGCAGCAGTTTGTTTTTTGTTTTGGTAAGAAATCCCGGAGCCTTAAAATGCGATTCAACAATGTTTTTTACATCTTCCGGTTTTACCTTCGCATATAAAGTTGATTCTCCTTCATTTGGAACCACTTCAACCAGCGGAACCTGATGGCACATTCCCACACAACCCACATGTTTCAGTTTTACCTGCAAACCACTTTCATTTACAACACTTTCAACTTCTTTACGGATTTCTTCGCTACCACTTGCTACACAACACGAACCAAGCCCAATTCTGATTTCACCCTGAATTAATGATCCATCGGCACGACGGGCTTTTTTTGAATCTTTTTTGCCTTTCTGGCTTTCAAAATCATCAATAATCTGTCCGACCTGGTCTGGTGCCACATGCCCATATGTAATTCCATCGATTTGAACTACAGGTGCCAGCGTACAACAACCAAGACAACTAACCTTTTCAACGGTATATTTACCGGATTCTTCGGTATTGACACCTTCTGGCAATTTGAACTCACGGCGAAAAGCATCGTACACCTGAACAGCTCCTTTTACATGGCAGGCAGTACCAACACACACTTTTACCATGTGTTCCCCTACCGGCTGCATTCGAAATTGCGAGTAAAAACTTGCCACACCAGTAATTTCTGCAGGAGTTATCGATGATTTTTCGGATAAATACCGTAATAAATCTTCAGGCAGGTAATTATATTCTTTTTGAATGGCCTGTAAAATCGGAATCAGGCTCTTTTTTGTAGAGCCTTTTTCAGCGATTAACTGGTCAATATATTGAAAATTGTTTGTCATATTTTCTCGCAAAGGTTTAATGAATCTTTGCCGTTACTCTCCTTAATCAACTTCATTTTTTGCGGCGCATGCTTATCTGGTTTTTCAATTTAATGGATATGGATGCGCCTTTTTTCATTTTTATTTCATTCCCCGTGTTGAAACCCGGGGTTACCAAAATCTAACTCCTACGGAGTTTTTCTATTTTAATCTTTACTCTATTTTTCTCAAAAATTAGCCATTTTGCGGCGCATGCTTATCCAGTTTTTCAATTTAACCAGCGTGGATGCGCCTTTATTTCGTCATTTTTTTCATCCCCGGGTTGAAACCTGGGGCTATAAATATTTGACTCCTTCTGAGTCCAGTTTTTTCAATTTCCCTTACCCTTAATCACTTTATTTTATGTGGCGCATGGTTATCCGTTTTTTCAATTTAGCGGACGTGGATGCGCCTTTTTTATTTTCATTCATCCGTCCCCAAGTTAAAACTTGGGGTTACAAATATTTGACTCCTTCAGAGTCTCTTTTGTCATTTCGAAGGAAGAATGACCGAGAAATCTGTTTTCTTAGAATGAGATTCCTCTCTGCGTTCGGAATGACATCTCACCTTTTATTTTCCAATGCAATACAAATCGTTTGTCCCCCTCAGGTAAATATGACCGTCAGCAAAAGCTGGTGTAGGGCCGGATTTTTCTCCCAGACTATTTTCACTTAATCAGTTTCATTTCCTTTGAAGCCTCATAAATCCGCATTGTGCCATCATTATCCATTAAAAAAACTTTTCCATCTGCAATGGTTGGCGATGAATAAACAGTTGTGCCAAAATCATTTTCCCAGTACTTTTCACCGGTTTTAAGGTCATAACAGACAAAAACACCGTAACTGGTAGCAATAAACAATAATCCTTTGTATGCCACAGGACTGGATGCTTCAGGCAAATATTCATCGTTTTCCCATAATGTTTTTTGAGTTCTTACATCAATCGCTACCATTCTGGCATATTCATTTGCTGCAACTACAATTCCATCTGAATAAGCAACAGACGGGCCAACTTCACCCATCATACAATCCACCGACCAAAGTTCTTTTCCTGTTTCCACATCGTATCCGGCGACAATCGGATCTGCAGTTAAAACCACCTGGTATTTGCCATCCACTTCAGCTAAAACCGGGCTTGCCCATGAAATTTTACATTTACGAACGGTTTCCCAAACGGTATTTCCGGAAGCCACATCGAGTGCAATCAGTTTTCCACCTTTATTCGTGTCATACTGAATAAACAATTTGTTTGCCCATGTAATCAACGATGATGAATGTCCGTAATGATTATCGGGAACCCCGAGATTTCTCGCCCACACTCGTTTTCCATCCATATCGAATGCAATGACATCGCCGGTAGCAAAAATGGCGAAAACTCGTTTTCCGTCGGTTGTCATTGTAGGTGCGGAAAGGCCGGTATCTTCCGAAACTTTGGGCATAGTTGAAGGAGATCCCTGTATATTGTCAGCTTTTCCTGTCCATAGCAATTTGCCATCAGCACGATTGAAACAATACACTTCACGACTGGTTGCATCAGCTCCTGCCAAGGAAGATTTTGTCGCCCCAGATAATCGGAGAATTAAACCCTTTTTTCGGAATTGGAGATTTCCATAAAATATTTGTCCCGGCACCGCCATCCCATTTTGTTGGTATGTTTTTACTGAAACTAACGCCCTGACTTAGCGGACCACGGAATGAACCGGAATTTTTACGAACTTCAGCTAAAACATCTTTTGAACCTGAAATCGCTGTCGTTGGTTCTTCTTTTTTTACTTCAGTAGCCTGCGATTCATCTTTTGCGTTTTCAACATTATCCGCGGTTTGATTTTCATTTTGATTTGCGGATGCTGTATTTCCGGTATTTAGTGATTTATCTGAATCGGATTCCGGACTTTTACCTACTTCAATCACCTGAATACCTTCTTCTTCCGGAGTTGGGTTAGCCGAAGTCAACTTATCGCCAACATCATAATATTTCAATTGATTTACAGTAAGAAGCGACGCGCCAAATGCAAGCGCCAAAACTACTGCACCAACAATAATGATTCCTTTCTGTGCCAAAATCCGGCTTGCAATTTCATTTTCATGTTGTGTATCGGGTTCATCGATTTTTGCTTTTAATGAATAATAAAAACGAAGCGAGAATGCTAAAATAATTGCTCCGAACAGCAAAAGATAAGCTCCCGTTTTTACTTGCCACTGACTATTAAAATAGGCTTTACGCGCCAGCAGATCGTAATTTCGGATTTCCATTTTCAGGGCATCATCGTTCGGGTCCTGTTTTAATCGTTCAACAAGCGCCTGAATAACCTTACTATCGGTTGGGTCGTTCTTCGACATTTGCATAAAATTCAACAGCAATAGTAAAGCTACTGTAATGCAGAATATGCCTGAAACGACTGCAATGTTTTGTGATAGTTTTATTTTATCTTTTATATCCATTTTTATGTTGGTACCTTTTCAATCATCTGTTTTTGTTTTGGGCGCATGTAACCAAACTTTTCATTGTATCGGGCGTGGATGCGCCTTTTATTTGCTTTGTTTCATTATCCCCGGGTTGAAACCCGGGGTTATAAATATTTAACTCCTTCAGAGTTCTTTTCTTTAAATATTTCAATTTTTCACCAATCATATTTTCCTTTTATCCCCCTCCTTTGGAGGGGTCAGGGGAGGCTTCTATTTCTACTTCTCAACCGGACAATAATCCATACAACGCCCACAGCTAAAACAATTTCCTTTGTGCGGTTCATAGTCCTGACGTTTACGAAAGACCACTGTATTTAATAAAGTCATTCCGATTACCAATCCTAAAAATCCACCTGCAATCATACTTCCTATATAAAATTTATCCTGAATTATTTTAGCTTCATTTACCAGTGTTTCCATCGTTTTTCCTGATGCCATGAATGTCTGAACATCTATATTATCCGGGTCGTTTTTTACTTCAGGATGAGCAATTAATAATTCGGACAAATAAACATCGGGATTTGCTTTTGATAAAAATGTATGCGATTTTGCACCGACAAAAACTCCCGGCAGCAACCCATAAAGGAATGATCAATGCGTAAGTAATAAATCGTTTTGGCCCCAATCCTGATTTAGCCACTTCCTTTTCATTGGTTGGAAAGTCAATGGCATCAAACGGGCAGGAATGTGAACACAATTTACATTGAATACATTCTGAAGGAGTTATACTTAAATGCCATTTTGAAAATCGCGACATCCAACTCAGCAAAACGCCGTAAGGACATAAAAATCTGCAATATGGCCGCGCCACAAACATTCCCATTAACAACATCGCGATTCCAAGCACAATCATTAAAAACTTGGCATCCATTCGAAAAATTCCCACGAACGGATCGTAGCGGCAAATGATAAAATCGGTTCCGGTGGCCGCAAAAAGTACTGCCAGCGAAAGATAAATATATGGAATCAAACCAAGTGTTTTATTCAGCCATTTGGGTAAACTCAGCGGTTTTATGATGATTAAATCCTGAATGGCACCCAACGGACATGCGCCTGCACAAAATGTTCTTCCGAAAAATAACGTAAAAGCCAGCGGTAACACAAAAAATAGTAAAACGGTTAAGGAAATTGAATACGTTGGATCAAAAAAGGATAACGTCATATTCTGAATAGCGCCAATTGAGCAAATACATCCATTCCGGTAGAATCCAAAATAAATTAATGTAAATATCGAGAGCCCCAATATACCATAACGCGAGCGTTTTTTAATGGCAAAATACGACGCGAGTGAAAGTACTATCACCAGAATAATTACATCAAAATACTCCAATTGAAGCGCCCGAGGCTCAGGAGTAATTGTAGTAGGTTGTGTATAACCGGAATCAAATTCCGGCTTGGGAAATCTTTGTTGCTGGGCAGACAAGGTAAAAGTAAAAAGTAAAAAGGTAAAAGTGAATATTGCTAATTTTATATATTTCATGGCAGCAAGTTTCCAGTCACAGTTCTCAGTTTTTAATGACAAATGATCTGTGGCAAATGACTTGCAGTTTGCAGCTTGTAGCTTTGAGCTAATTTCTATTTCAGTTTTTTTGTCCATTCTGTTTCTTTGATTCCGGCAATTTAGGTTGTTGGTTTTGTCCAGCCTCCTTTGATTTTGTATGCTTCACTTGCTTTTACCCTGGTTATCGCGTTCGAAGGACAGTTGCGTGCAATGGAGCATTCATTGCAATTCACACAGATATCATGAATGATTTGAAGATGCAGTGAACCGTTTCCAAATGAAGTGCAACCTTTTACACATTTCGCACAACCGATGCACAAATCCTCGTCAATAGTGTATTCAAAAAAAGGCGCTTCAATGTATCTTCTTTTAATGGCTGAAGTGGGGCAAAGCTGATTTTCGGCTGCCGTAGTACGTGCATTTGAATCGGGTTTTAAATAGCCACCACATAAATCGCAGTAACCACAAAGTTGAAATGCGTGTACACATTTAACTGCGGAAGGAGTCATCACACATTCCGTTGCGCAACGACCACATTGTGTGCACACAAAATGGATCGATCTGCCAAACGTAATCATCTGCCGTAACTTTTCTTAAAGCTGCTGCACTAACTGTTCCCAACGAAAGTAACAGAGAGAAACGTACTCCGTTTTGAATAAATTTTCTTCTGCTTTGTCCTTTATTTTTTTCCATTTTTCAATGGTTATTCATATTATGCGGTGCATGGGTTGCCCGATTTTTAATTAACGAGCGTGGATGCACCTTTATTATTCGCTTCGCTCATTACCCCGGGTTTTACCCGGGGCTAACAATATTTCACCCCTTCGGGGTTTTTGCTAATTCATTCATCGTTTCAATTTGTGGCGCATGTTACCAACATTTTCAATTAACGGCCATGGATGCGCCTTTTTATTCATTCGCTTATCTCCCCGGGTTGCACCCGGGCTAACAATGTTTTACTCCTTTGGAGTTTTTTCACGCTCAATTTTAACTGCAGGATTAACGCAGTTGGTATAAATTCCGCAACTATAGCATGTTGGAGAGATAGTGCAACTGGCAGATACTTTTTTATTGACAACAAGATATCCAACCGAGGCTGTTAATCCCCCCAACATTAAAATTCGTCCTCCTGTTTTAAAAAAATCTTTTCGGTTCATATTTTAGCATCTTTTCATTCTGCGGTCATGAATTACCGGTTTTTCAATTAACTGGCGTGAATGCACCTTTTTATTCGCTTTGCTTATTACCCCCGGGTTAAATCCGAGGTTACCAAATTTACTCCTTCAATTTTCCTTTGTCTACTTTGTTTGCGTTTTCTGCGGTAAAATTACAACATAATCAACGTTACAATTATTTTAATTCAAAAACACGTATAATTTTTCTGTCAAAATCAAGGGCATAAACGTTACCCGAACTATCTGCTGCCACATCCGGCGCTTCACCTCCATCCTTAAATTTTCCCGGCGCAGCAACCACACAATTAAATTCACCCGACGGTTTATACACTTTAATCCTGACTAATCCTTTTTCACTGGTGACAAAACTTCCATCCTCCAGAAAAGTAAAATGCGCCGGATTACAGCATCCGCTAAATCCATTTATTTCAATACCCGTGCTTTCCCAGAATTCTCTCAGATTACCATCATAAGTATAATTTTCAAGTGAATGAACACCGGGATTTACCACCCATAAATCACCATATTGGTTTACATCCAAATCAAAATACGGACTTGGAACAATAAAACCATGCACTACATCATCACCTTTTTTACCTTCAAACTCGTTAATAAGTTTACCATCCTCCGAGAAACGAAGTACTTTTCGCATTCCGGCATCGGCAACAAAAACATTTCCGTTAAAAACAGAAATGGCTGTAATAAATGAGTTTTCATCTGTAAGTGGCCATTCATTCAACTGTTTCCCATCAGAAGAAAAAACAAGTATTTTCTTGCCCAATGCAACAAATATTTTTCCACTATCAGCTTCCACCGTTTTTGGTTCAACCTGGAAGGTAATCTCATTTAATAAATTCCCGTTAAGGTCGATAATCTTTAAACTTCTATCGCCGGTTAGATATATTCTATCATCATTAATCGTTAATCCCGTCGGATTGTCAAACCCGATTTTAAAATTCTTTGTTTCCTTATATTTTATGAGTTCCGGTTTAACCGTTTTATATGCATCAATATTATATTCGTAAGGATTCACCTCACTTTTATCGGGACGTTCAGAAGAATAATCAATCGCAACAACAGCAACTATTACTACTGCGAGGATGATCAAAAAAATTACAATTCCTTTATTCTTCATTTTAAATGATTTAAACGTTTAAATCGATACAAATCATTGTTTTAGAATCTCTTAAAATTAAATATCCGTTTGCAAGAGCAAAAGGCGCCCAGGCATCATGCGCATCTTCAATTACTTTTACCTGGTCCAGTTGAATATATCGTTCTGTACTCGGGCGAACAATTGTTAATATTCCCTCGTCGCTTAACACAAACATTTTATTATCGGCAATAAAATAAGGTCCAAGTCCAAAACGAACATCTTTCCCACTCGACCACACAATCTTCCTGGAATCAGAAGGATCGACACATACCAGTTGATTTCGCAATGCCCCACCATCTTTAGGTAAAATACCAAACAGATGTTTATTCCAGTAAATGGCCGTTTGCTGTTCACAGGCCAGTCCGTCTTTTGGTGCGTAATCATAAAGCGGTTCAATGGTATATTTTCCATTATTGGCTGAAAGTTGCAACATCATGCTACCAGCACCATATCCGGCAGTCAGGAAAATTTTACCATCGGGCATACAAACCGCTGACGGCGCTACAACTGAGTGATTCCACGCCGATGTTTCCCAAAGAATTTTTCCGGCATCTTCGCCATCAGCAGCCACTCCGACTAATCCTCCAACTGCGCTGTACACAAACATTTTTCTGCCTCCATAAGTAAAAGGCATTACCGATGAATGCGACATCAACCAGTTATTTGGATTTGGCGTTTCCCATAATTTGTTACCCGTGGCGCAGTCAATTGCTACCAACAATGCTTTTCCTCCTGTTGCGATGATTGCTACACCATTATCGATAAGCGGACATTGGCCTGTGTACCAAAGCGGCACTTCCGATTTGTATTCTTTGGCGACATCAAGTCCCCAAAGTAAATCCCCTGTTTTCCTGTCGAGACACATCACCTGGCACATTGGTCCCATTGTTAAGATAAAATCTTCAGTAACAGCAGGAACTGTACGTGACATGCCATGATTTCGTTTTACATTTATTCGATATCCTCTTGTCCACATTTCTTTGCCGTTGAGTACTGAAAAACATCGAAGCATATCCGCACGTTTCGCCTCATCATAATCCAAAACATAAGCCAGCCCTTTGTAAATGGCGGCACCCGAATGTCCTTCACCTAATTCTATTTTCCACAAAACTTTGGGGCCTTCAGGTGGAAACTTATCAATCAGTTTTACAGGAGATTTTGAAATATTATCAAAGTCACTTCCTCTGAATCGCGGCCATGTTTCACTAAGTTCCGTGTAATCTGTTGTATACTTATGAAATATTTCACCAATATTAACTACCTGCAAAGAATCGCCAACTCCCCTGTTGTCTGCACCCTCTACACTAATATTAAAATTATGTGTTGGATCATTATTAATCCACCAAAATATTACGATAAAACCAATAAAACTTATCGTAAGAAGTGTAATATTTATGGTTCGCTTCGTAGTCACCTGAAAAATTAAGAATTATTTCTCTCTTATATTGTACACAAAAAGTACGTCACCATGTCGTATAAATAATTTTCCATCGGCGATAAACGGATGTGCCCAGTGTGGACCGGCGCCACCTTTTAACTTAAACTGACTGATAATTTTAAAACCATTAGGATCGGGTTTAATCAATCCAACCTGTCCCTTTTCGTTATACGCATAAAGCAATCCTTCATCCATTATAAGCGCTCCTTTAGATCCCCAGCTTTCCTCGTATTTTATTTCACCGGTATTCCAATCCATGCAAACCCAGTTTCCACGACTATTATCTAACCAATTGGAGCCATATACATATCCGTTATACAGAACTAAACCTCCAAAATGGTTATCAAGTACTGTATTTGTATATTTCACTGAAACTGATTTACCTCCAGCGCTCATTTTTAACATAACTGCAGGATAATCATAACCCATTGAAAGAAAGATTTCATCATCTTTGAAAGTCGGGGTATTTGCCCAAATCAAACCTTCCTGATCCCATTTTTCAGGATCCCAGTACTTGTATGTCCAAACTACTTCTCCGCTTTCCGGAACCAAAGCAATAAGATGTGTTCCTGTTGCAGCAAGAATATACCGGAAATTTTTGTAATTATAAATTGTGGCCGACAAATAGGTTCTGGGGCCACCAACCGATTTACTTTCCCAAATTGTTTTACCGGTCAATTTATCTAAAGCAACAATACTTGTTTCGTTTCCTCCGGGCGAGCAAATCACCATATTATCGACAACAAGCGGTGTTTCAGAGTTCCCCCAGGTGTGATACTCACCATCAAAATCTTTATCCACTTCTTTTGCCCAGATTTCTTTTCCTGTTTCTTTATTGATGCAGGCAACGCGGCCAGTACCACTTTGTACATAAATTTTGTCATTTTCAACCACCGGAGAACAGCGGGTATCCGGATATGACTGGTTCCACGAAAGACCATAAGGAACCTGCCATTTAATGTTTCCCTGCATATCGATTGCAGAAAGATAATCATGCGTATCTTTCATCCCCGTTGTATAAATCATTCCGCCAGCATAAATTGGGGAGGACCAGCCTTTTCCAATTCCTTTGGCTTCAAGGATTTTATCCGGACCATCCTCCGGCCATTGTTTTAATAATCCAGTTTCCTGAAAAATTCCATCCCGATGAGGTCCACGCCATTGGATTACCTGAGCATTAAGATTAATACTAAAAATGGATAATAGGAATAAGACAAAACTTATTTTCATTATTGATTGCTGTTTAATTGGTTTCTATTAAATTCTGTGTATCATTTGATTTTATAGGCAATTAAAACATTTCCATGCCTTAAATAAAGTCTGCCATCATTTATAACCGGATGCGACCAGTGTTGGGCAGAACCCATATTAACCTTTGTTTTGCTGATTACATCGATTTTTCAGGAGTTGCTTTTACTAATGCCAACTCTCCTCTTTCACTGTAACAATATAACATGCCCTCATCATAAATAACCGGGCCTTTCATTATATCAGTTGATGAATAAGTTTCTTTTCCGGTTTTCCAATCGAGACAACTCCATTCACGATGATTGTCACCAAATCCATAAACACAACCGTTTACCAGAACGGCGCCACCCATACGACTATCGAGTTTTTCGCTTTCCAGGCTACTTTTACATGCTACCATCTTCGTTTAAATCCAGTTTTACACATCCTGCACCATAGCCGCTAAAACAGAATAAACTATTATCAAAAAAAATTGGTGTATTTGCATGAACTGCCCATTGATTGGTTTGAGGTTGTGACCATAAAAGTTTACCTGTTGAAGCATCAAGACCAATAATATGATTTGCG
>CAWKJY010000040.1:0-41910 GCA_963849985.1 uncultured Prolixibacteraceae bacterium
AAGCAATATTATTCAAAGAATGGAGCATTCCCACGAACATATTTTTTCATTGCCTCAATGTTAAGATCCACTCCAATTCCCGGCTTATTTGAAACGGTCACAAACCCATCTTTCACCCAATCTTCTTCATCAAATGTTACAATTTCCTTATACATTTCGTTAGTATGGAAATACGATTGCCACTCCATAATCATAAAGTTTGGTACTGAAGCACACACATGTGCACAAGCCATAGCACCAAGGAATGATGCAACCATGTGAGGTGCAAATGGAACATAGTACACATTCGCCAGGTCGCAATACGTTGTCCTTCACCCAGTCCACCGCATTTTTGCAAATCAGGCATAACAGCAGCAACTCCATTCGTTTCCAATAACCTTCTAAACCCATAAGCAAGGTACACATTTTCACCTGTAGCAATAGGCGTTGTAGGTTTCCTGTGAAATGAATTTAAATGCATCAACATTCTCAGCTGGTACAGGTTCTTCAAGCCATGCCAAATTTAGCGGCTTCAACTTTTTAGATATAGCAAGTCAGTATTTAAGTCATACCTGCCATGCATATCAACCATAATATCAATATTGGGTCCTACCGCTTTCCTAACTGCTGCAAGTTGACCATACATCCTATTTAGTTCCCCCTGACTGGCTGTCCAGTTATATCTGTCATATTTATTAGGATCATTGGCTTCATCTAAGTCAAACTTTAACGCAGTGTAACCCCAATTATTAACCGCATCTAACCCTGATTTAGCAAAAACATCGGGTGTTGGCAAGTTGTTCCTGTAAAGCGCAGTGTCGCAATATACCCTTATTTTATCCCGAAATTTTCCACCAAGTAACTGATAAACCGGCAATCCAAGAGCTTTCCCAGTTAAATCCCACAACGCACATTCAATGGCAGATAACACAGCAACAAATACTCCTGATTGTCCACCCCCAAAATGAGCTCCTCTGCGCAGATCTTCAAATATCCTGTTAACATTTAATGGGCTTTGTCTTGTCAGCCTCCTTCCAGGTTCATAACCAGATCATGAGTCCCACCAACAGCATCCACTCCTTCTCCATATCCAACGATATCCTGGTTGGTATTTAGTTTTACAAAAAGACTACCTCCAAGGTAACCACACTGAATACCTGTAATTCGCAAATCAGACGGTGCAGAAAGTTTTGATGTACTATCAATGGCAGTTTCCAAACCTTTTCCAAAACTTGCTAAGGGGGCCACAGAAGCAGCGGCTGCAACTGCAGCAGCCTTACCGAAAAATGCTCTTCTCGAACTTACGTTTTTCATTGTTTTAGTTATTTTGAATTATACTGTAAATTTCAGTCAAAAAGTTGATTTATTCAATAGCTTTCCAAGATACTTAAAAAAGTTTTAATTCCAACTTTTTTAAGGATTTCTTAATAAGAAGTTCACTAAAATCAGCACATGTGGAGTTAACGCAACTGTTCAATTTTTCTTGCAATTAACTTTTAAAGTAATTTATTGTGATATCTAACCACTTCAGATTACTAAAAATATTAGTTCTGAATATTGTATAAAAAAAATTAACATTGTAATTTGCAGAGGAAGTAAATAATTGAACTGTTTAAAAACTACGAGGAATTTGTATTTTACGGCTTAACCTAATCATAAAATTCACTTTCATTTTCAAATAAATATTTGTAAATCATTTACTTATAACTAAACTTGTTTTAAATATAAAGTACTTTTTATTTCTACATCCTTAGCAACCGATTTCGTTAAAATCGATGGATCATCAATACCATAATCTTTAAAGACCACCGGGATCTTTGTTTTAACAACAGTAAAATCTTCCTGTTTTGAAAGATTGGCTTTGAATTTAATATCTTTAGTAACACCATGAATAGTAAGTTTACCTGACACATCAACATTTATTTCATTTTCAATCCCATTTGAAATATCCTGTAAAATTTTCCCATTAAATGTTGCCTTGGGAAACTTATCGCTCTCCATGTATTTTTCATTAAAATGCTCCTGCATCAAATCATATTCGAATTCAAATGATTTAATATTTACCGTTACTGCAACCTCACCGGTTTTAATGTTAAGACCTGCATCTGCTTTCTCTGAAACAGCTTCTATATCTGACACAACAGTCCCGGTATAAAATTCGATTTTCCCATGATCAAACGATAATATCTGGGCATTCAGATTACTAACCAAAAATATGAATCCGGTGATTACACCATATTTTATTAAAAGAATCCTCATTGATCTTCAATTCGCCTGTTATATAATAAATACCCCACAACTTTTACAGTCTCACCCAATCTGGGAGCTCCCCAGGTTAATCCAAAATCATTTTTATTAAATTTCAAAGATACTTCCAATCCCAGCAAGTAACTCCTGCTTCCCTGTTTTTGACCTCTGTAATGAATCAGAACATCCTGTTCTTTTTCAACACCATGGATTTTTAATATCCCCCTGGTAACATAAGTACTGTCAGAAACTGCAGTGGCTCCCTTTGAATTAAATGTTATTTCCGGAAATTTATCTGCTTCCAGAAACCGATCACCTTTTAATTGTTCCGAAAGATTAGGTGCAATTACATCAATACTTTGAGGATCAACCTTTAGATTAAAAGTTGCTTTAGTTAAATCATTATCGGAATTTGAGATAATACTACCCTCAAATACTTTAAATTCTCCTGTTCTTACTGAAAAATCTTCCCACCCAACTTCAAAATTTATATTTGAATGTGCATTATCAATTGTCCATGTTTCCTGACCAAAAGATGGGATATAGAACATTAAACCTAAAACAAAAAACCATAATTTCTTGTGCATAATTAAATCGATTAATAATTGGTTAATCTAGGAACACACACACAAATCTTTTGTTTACGATAAAAACAGTAATTAATTTTTATTTCGTTCAGAATTACTTAGTTATCTTAATAAAAAAAGCCACTGGCATCTGTCCGATGTTTGCCAGTGGCTTTATCTATTAAAACGTTACTATATCAGCGATTAGAAACTCTTTGAGCTTCATATCCAAGCATCTTACTAGCCCACGGAATAAAATACTCGTAATTAGGCCCATCAGTATGTCCACCATCGTGCTGTCTCCAGGCAAGCTGACCGTCCAATAATCCGGTTAAAACAGGAGGCATTTCTTCTTTCATATAATCATTTGAAACACCCAAATCTTTCGCTCCCAATAATTTATATGCAGCGCCCGCCGCTACTGTAGCCATATAACTTCCTTTTTGATCGAGCCATTTGGCATCGCCCTGTTCAGGAACTCCATAACTTATGAATGTTAGCCGAGGCGCACAAAGTGCAATTAATTCATGCGAATCTACCGGAAGATCGCAACCGGTTTTACTGCCGAATGTTGCTTCTGAAGCACCGTATTTTAGGTAATTTCCAGCCATCCAGTGATATTCGCCTGTCCCGGTTAAACTTTCAACTGCTTCGCCAAAAAACCGACGATGAAGAGTGGCGCCGCCTTTACCTGATGAACCAACCAATGCCATTGCAAAACGTTGCTCAAAAGCCAATGTAACCAATGCAGCTTTCCCGTACCGTGAAACTCCCTCAATACCAACTTTTTTTGCATCTACAAGCGGATCGGTTTCCAGGTAATCCAGTGCGCGGGCAGCTCCCCATGCCCATGCACGAAGTGATCCCCAATCATCCGGTTTACGTGGTTGGCCTTTATTTACCAAACCAATTATTCCCCTTGTTAGCCCTGCACCATTATCTGCCTGAATACTACCGGGATTTATTGTCATATATCCCCAACCTGCTGCAATTAATCTTTCAGTAGGGGATTGATTATTTGCTCCACGTTGTTGCATGGCTCCAAAAGGACTGCCAGAATTCGTTCTTTGAAATGGTTCATATGCCGGATAACGATCCAATAATTCTTTCATTTCAGGATTAGATTTTATTATTGCCTCTTTGAATGCTTTATTTAATAATTGCATATCTGCTTCAGATGGTTGAGCGGGTGCCGGTAAAGAGGGTCGTCCAAACATCATAAGCACAGGTACCGGACCTTTTACATTTTTAGGAATCACTAATACAGCGTCAATATTTACATCAATTAACGGGTATGCGCTGTTATCCACATGGCCTACAAGTTTTTTGGCAACTACAGGTGTAAATCCAATGCGTTCATTATCTGTAATTTCAACTTCCCAATTTACAGCAGGAACATTTTTGGGTACTCTCCCATAAACTTCTTTTTCAAAGCCTTCCACTATTTCAGGACGACGTACATCCCACCACATTTTTGCGGTAGTCACTTTTTTACCATCATTTGTTGTAAGAATATCAGGCAACTGCGGACATGGATTTGCAATCGATTCATCATAATTGGCATGATTCGGATCCGATTCATTACCACTTGGACCGGGACGAACTGCTTGTATTCCCAGCTGTTCCATCATGTTTGCATGATCCTGTTGAGCTGTAAGCGTGACCAGAGGGGGAGTTTGATTGTTTTGGGCAAGCAGACTAATTGCAAAACCTAAAACAAATGCAAATAATAATAGCTTTTTCATAAGTTCAATTTTTAGTTATGTTTTATTTTAGTTTCAATAATAAATCAAAAAAATCCAAATTATTCTTCCGTTCGAAAAAGAAATGCAGGTCATCCTTTTTTCCCGAAGCACATCTATAAACTGAAAATTCTGTATAGTGCAGAAATACCATGACACTTCTAATAATTAATGGTAATTTTATAGCACCGCATGCAAAAACAGTCAAAAAAATTTAAACAACCGTTAAAGTTATAATTCTTTCGTAAAAAATAAATACTCTAATTCAACACAGAATAATACTTTTTTTGCAATTGATTCATCAATCAATCACCCAATGGGTTTAAAACAAGGGTTGTTTGGATAAAAGAATTTTATTAAGCCAGTTTCTTTTTGAAAAAATCTATTGTGCGCTGCCATGCCAGTTTTGCAGCCGCTTCATCATACCGCGGTGTTGTATCATTATGAAACCCATGGTTTACATCCGGATAAATATAAGCCTGGTATTCTTTATTATATTTTTTTAATGCCTGCTCATAAGCTGGCCAACCACTTGTAATCCGAGTGTCGAGACCAGCATACTGCAATAGCAACGACGCCTGTATTTTAGGAACATCTTCTTCGGATGGCTGACTACCATAAAATGGCACTGCTGCTTTTAAATCCGGAATACGAACTGCCATCATATTGGCAATTCCTCCACCAAAACAAAATCCTACTGCACCTATTTTTCCGTTACATTCTGGATAGGATTTCAGATACTCAAATGCTGCAATAAAATCCTCTAACATCTCGCTGCCAGAACGTTTGCTTTGCATCGCTCTTCCTTCATCATCACTCCCCGGGTATCCTCCAAGCGGAGTAAGTGCGTCCGGAGCAATCGAAATAAAACCTTCCAATGCTACACGACGTCCAACATCGGCTATATATGGATTTAGACCCCGGTTTTCATGAATAACCACAACTCCGGGTAATTTTTTATTGTTATTTACAGGTCGCGAAAGCTGTGCTTTTATCATGCCACCACCTTTAGGCGAATTGTATTCAATAGTTTCTGTTTTTAAACGTGGATCATCAACTTTTACCTGGATATTATCCTGGTAATTGGGCATAATAAAACTCATAAGCGATGAAACAGTAAGCCCTCCTACTGCGTAAATTGAAAGCTTTTCCACGAATTGCCGACGATCGATTCGATTATGTGCATAATCATCATAAATATCAAATACCTCCTGTTTGATATCTTCTTTTCTTATCTCTCTCATTTTAAAATTTTTATTTTATGTAACTGATCAAGAGGAAGTTTTGTTCATTCAAAATTGAAAAATGAATTATTGTATTTTCGATAAATTAATTACTCAGAATTTTTATATTGTATATAACAATATATTTTCTGTATTATAATGTGAACTCCTTCAGAAAATGTCAAAAGTTTATATTAATTTTTTGATTTGATATAACAACTGAAAATTCCATAATACTCACTTTAATTCTTGTACAATACAGGGTTAAATCAGTTTAATTTACAATTTAATACTTTTTTGTCCTTTATTTAAAACCAATTTATAATCAGATTGTTATTCACATGTAAACATTAAAAAATTAAGCTATGAGAAACTTGCTATTTTTAATTGCCCTGGCAATTGTTTTTACATTCAGTTCTTGCGAAAAAACTGAGATCTCTTCCGACTCTACCAATGTTGCCACATTAAAAAGCGGCAAAAAAGTAATGAACTTCACTGCACATTTAACAGGGAAGAATGAAGTAAGCCCAGTAGAAACCAAGGCTATCGGACAAGCAATTTTTCAGTTAAATATGGACGGTACAGAATTGTCATACACATTAATAGTGGCTAACATTGAAAATGTATTAATGTCTCACATCCATATAGCCCCTGTTGGTGTAAATGGTCCCGTCGTTGTTTGGTTGTATCCTTCTTCCGCACCACCGATGTTAATTTCAGGAGTTTCTAATGGAATATTAGCCAAAGGTGTAATAACGGGTGAAAATTTAACGGGTCCGCTTGCAGGAATGACTTTAACGGATCTGGTGGATCAGCTCCAATCGGGAAATGCATACGTAAATGTCCATACAAGCCAGAATCCGGGTGGAGAAATTCGTGGTCAAATAAAAGGGAACATGGGAAATCCAAACAATTAAAAGAATTTTGCCACTATTAGAGAAAACCTACAATGTAATTACTTGTGGGTTTTTTTATGCCAGTTAAATTCCCGATATACTCAATTCTTTAACAAATTACGAACATATAAATCTATTTAGCTGAACAACCATTTCCAAGAAGCCAATTTTTGTTTTATATGATAAATCAGCGATCTAATTTCATTCTTTCAAAGCAGTAACTGTTAATTTAGAATTTCCTGAAATTTTTTGAGGAGAAGTTGTATTAAAAGCAAAATGGGTAGAACTATAGACGCTTTTTGAAGATGATTGATGATTTACAAACCCCTAAACACAAAACCAATCATAAATATTGAAGTCCTACCCATTTATTGCGCGTCAAAACCAATTCATCAGAAATCAGAACTAATTTTTATCAATATAATAATTTATTAAGATCTTTTTATCTTTATTTATGAGGTTTTTTTCTTAAATTTTCTTATTTAGAATTACAGGATTAAATATTAAGATCATATGCTCAATACAATTATTTATCAACTCTTATATTAATTTCTGTATATAAATAATTTAATCTCAAATATAAATTTAATTATGCCATTTAATTTTCATTTTTTGAAAGCAACTATTTTTTGTGCTTTCTAAATCTCCTATCAAACATAACAAAACCAAAAGCTGAATTATATGAGTATTTTTATTATAAATTATGAAATTATGAAATTATTAATTCAATTTTATTTGATACTCATTTTTTCAACATTACTTTTGAATTCAAAGAAATTTTTAACTAACAAAAATTTATAAAAATTATGAACAATAAATTACTTAAACCAACACTAACCGTTTTTGTCGGGATGATATTACTTTTTCTGCTTCCAGCAAATAAATCAGCTGACTCAGAAGGAGAGATTTTGAAAAATCCGATATACCTGAATACTTCATATTCGTTTGAGGAAAGAGCAACTGACCTTGTTTCAAGACTTACATTAGAAGAAAAAGAAAGTCTTTTGGGAAATAATATGGCTGCTGTTCCGCGATTGGGAATAAATTCATACAATGTATGGAGTGAAGCTTTGCACGGCGTAATGGGAAGAGGTTTTGGAGGTTCAGGCGGAGGTGCGCCTACTTCATTTCCAAACAGCGTAGCATTAGGTTCATCGTGGGATCCTGATTTAATGCAAAGGGAAACTTCTGCAATTTCAGATGAAGCAAGAGCTTTAAACTCACCTGTCATCAGGGGTCTTACCTATTGGTCGCCGGTTGTTGAACCAATCAGAGACCCCAGATGGGGAAGAACAGGTGAATCATTTGGTGAAGATCCTTTTCTTGTTTCAAAAATTGCCGGCGGTTTTGTCAGAGGGATGATGGGAAACAACGACACTTATTTAAAGGCTGTACCTTGCGGAAAGCACTATTTTGCGAACAACAGCGAATTTGATCGCCATGTTAGCAGTTCAAATATGGATAGCAGGGATATGCGGGAATTCTATCTGATTCCGTATAAAAGCCTTATTGAAAACGATCATTTACCTTCTATAATGTCAGCTTATAATGCGGTTAACGGAGTTCCGGTTTCAGCCAGCAAGCTTTACCTTGATACCATTGCCAGAAGAACCTATGGATTAGATGGTTATATCACCGGTGATTGTTCAGCAATAGAGGATATCTATACCGGACATTACTATGTTAAAACTGCAGCCGAAGCAGCAGCTGAGGGGTTAAAAGCAGGGGTTGATATTGACTGTGGAAGCGTTTACCAGGCAAGTGCTATCGATGCGCTCAAACAAGATCTTATTAATGAAGCAAATATTGACAGGGCTTTAGTCAACATTCTAACAGTCAGAATGAGAACAGGAGAATTTGATCCTGCATCAATGGTTCCATATTCACTTACTCCACAATCAATGATCAACTCAGAAGCTAACAGAGCGCTTGTTGAGGAAATTGCAACAAAAACTCCAGTATTGCTTAAAAACAATCTGGTCGCAAAAACAAACCGCAAAGCGCTTCCTTTAATCGCTTCTGACTTAAAGAAAATTGCTTTAATTGGTCCGCAGGCTGACAAAGTTGAACTTGGCCCGTATTCAGGACGGCCTAACCAGGAAAACATGATTTCTCCGCTGGCGGGTATCAAAAAATATATTTCAGATAAAGGATTATCTGCTGAAGTCGTTTCAAGTTCAGGAGCAACAACTGAAAGTAAAAGCAATTTGTTTTATGTAGTAGATTTTCAATTATTTAATAAAGATGGCAATGTTTCCAAACACGATGCTACCAAGTATAATTCGGCTGCCGATGGCATTACCGTAGGTTCCGGAATGGGATCAATTGACCAGGTGAGAACCATTGACGACGGCTCATGGACAGCATACAATAATATCGATATTACAAATACCGATACTATTGGTATCACGCTTAATATTCCTACAACCGGTGGAATTGTTGAAGTTAGAGCAGGATCTCCAACAGGTAATCTTTTGGCTACACTTAATGCTTCTGTTGCAGCGGGGGCAAGAGCTGGTGGTGCATACGGTGGTGGTAGTTTAATGAAAACAAAACTAAACACCCTTGGAATTACCGGAGCACAAACCCTTTACTTGGTATATAAAGCGCCAACTGATTCGAAAATCGATGATAAAACAATTGAAATGGCAAAATCAGCAGATGTTGCTATACTATTTGTAGGTACAGATGATAAAACAGCCGGTGAAGAAGCCGACAGGCTTACCCTTCTACTTCCCGGAAACCAGGTAGAACTTATTAAAGCAGTAGCTGCGGTTAATCCTAATACAATTATTGTGATGCAAACATTGGGATGTGTTGAAGTTGAAGAATTCAAAAATATCCCAAATGTTGCCGGTATTGTTTGGACAGGTTTTAACGGGCAGGCACAGGGCAGCGCAATTGCCAAAGTGCTTTTCGGAGATGTAACACCGGGCGGAAAACTTAACGGTACCTGGTACAAAACAGTGAATGATCTTCCGGAAATTACCGATTATACACTTAGGGGTGGCAATGGAAAAAACGGTCGTACATTCTGGTATTTTACCAAAGATGTTTCATATGAATTTGGGTATGGACTTTCCTACACAACTTTTGAATACAGTAATTTCAAAATCAGCAAAAGCACGATTACTCCTCAAGATAAAATTACAGTAAGCGTTGATGTAAAAAATACTGGGAATTATGATGGTGACGAAGTTGTACAGATTTATATGAGAACACCAGACAGCCCGGCTTCATTGCAAAGACCAATTAAAAGATTGGAAGGGTTTAAACGTGTAACTATTCCAGTTGGCCAAACAAAAACGGTAAATATTGATATAGACTGTGCTGATCTTTGGTTTTGGGATATGGATAAAAACAAAATTACTTTTGACCAGGGAAAATATTTGTTCGAAATCGGTGCCTCTTCAAAAGACATAAAAGGTACTGTTCCCGCAACAATGAGTGGTAATTTTGTACCGGAAATAAATACAGTTGTAGCAGAATGCGAATCGATTGTTATGAAAAACGGAACTACTGCAAAATCAAGCGTCACTGCATCAATGACTGATGATAGCTTTTACGATATTTCGAAGGCTAAAGTTGTTTACACCAGTAACAATGAGTCGGTTGCAACAGTCGATGGAAACGGACTTGTCACTGCAAAAGGTTCAGGCGTGGCAACAATCACCGCTCACGTAACTATTAATGGGAAAACAAAATCCGATGGTTTTGCCATTAAGGTAATGCCCAATCTTAATCCGGCTTCAATTACTGTTAACGGGAAAAGCATTCCTAATTTTAATCCTTCAGTTTTAGGATATAATTATTTAATGAAAGAAACTTCATCAACTGCTCCTGTTGTTGAAGTCACTGCCGCTGATCCGGCAATTGAAGTTGAAACAACTCAGGCAAAAGGAGTTCCGGGATCAGCAAACATTACTTTAACCGATAATGCTACTATTGCTACAAAAAGCTATGCAATAAATTTCGGTGTTAAATCAGTTAGCGACGAATTTAAAGGCAGCTCACTTGGGAGTGAATGGAGTTGGGAACGTGAAAACAAAGATAACTGGAGCCTGACAAAAAATCCGGGTTCTATGGTAATTAAAAGCGGGAAAGGTGATATTGTTGGAAAAGAAAATACAGCCGAGAATATACTGTTGCAAAGCGCAAATACCGATTGGACCATTCAATCGAAAGTATCATTTTCGAGATTACCTTCAGGATTCAATCAACAGGGTGGCCTAATCGCATTACAGGATGATGATAACTATGTGAAGCTCGTTTACAAATCAAATCCGCGGTCTTTCAGAAATACAGAAGCTTCTGGAGTGGTCGATATGATTATGGAAGAAAATGGCGAAAACAGTTCACTCGTTAACATGAGAAACAGCGAATCAGTTAGTGCAACCAGCTTGATTTTTAAATTAGAACGAAGCGGTTCAACAATTACGGGATCGTACTCAATTGATGGGAAAAAATTTACAAAAGTTGCCTCTATTGATATTCCTTTGAGTAACACAAAAGTTGGACTCATTGTGTGTGACGGCGCTGAAGATAGCAGACAGGGAGGATTTAGATTGCCAAACAGACAAGCAACATCCGAACCTGCAGATCAGGGAGATTTTGAAGTTTCATATGATTATTTCAGAATTAAAAACAGTGGATTAAAATAGATTGATTTTAAAAAATAAAACTTCGGCATTGGCAACACTTCACTGCTGATGCTGAAGTTTTTTATTACCTATAAGATTTTGAATAGTACATTACTTTTTTTGAATCCCAGGATTTTATTCTTCATTTGGGGAAGTTTAATTTCACTACTTCCCGGAACGGAGTCGATTCAATTAAAAAATATTGTAATTACAAAACCTGTACACACTGCTCCAGGTAACTTTATTAGTAGTTCAGTAAAAAATGGCTACACAGCAGTTATCAATTATAAAAATGGTTTCGTTGCCACCGGATCGGATGGAAGAATTGACCGGATTTCGCTCTCGGGAGAAATAACCAGTATTGAAAAGTTTCCCAATGTAAAATTTAACTCCCTCATTTCCAATGATCAGATGATTATGGCAGCCGGAGATAATGGAAAAGTTGTGATTGCTTCTGATGGTGGAACATTTCGAAAAATAGACAGCGGTACCGACGAAAATATCAATTCACTTACTTTATTTGATGGAATTGTTATTGCCGGAACAGACGGAGGAGAACTACTTTATGGCGATTCCAAAGGGTTTTTTCAAATGATTCAACTCGATTTAAAAGGGAAAATTGTCTCTGTTTCGTCCAATAAAACAGACTGCTTTGGAGTGACTGATGAAGGTGAAGTCATTCATTCAAAAGATGGTAAAAAATGGGATGTGTTCGATTTTAATAAAGTTTACGATGGATTCTACAAACCATGTAATTTCAGAAAAATTTTGGTCACCGAAAATCGTATTGCTGTTATTGGAACCCATAAAGATGGCAGTCCTGCAGTTCTGTTTTCAAGCCAGGGAAATGTTTGGACCGAGCGGTCGCTTAATTATACCGATGATCAGGGAACCGATGGATATTTGGAAGTAGCCCCCAACGATATCATTTATATCGATTTTGAAGATCAGTATTATATCACTTGCGACAGCGGAATGTTACTGATTTTACCCAATTGCAACCACTGTAATACCCTTACCGGTATTACTAATATTAAATCTTAAAGGAATTTCATTTAATACAAATATTTTGATTTTAGTAGGTGATAATTTCTTTGTTAAAACTTTTAGTATCAGATAAATTACGCCTGTCAATTTAAAAATTCAAATTAAGATTTTTCTTTCTACCCCTTTCAATTGCAAAATATACTTTAATAAAAGATTCATTGAAATTTGTTTTCATAATAACCTAAAGGTGTGAAAATTATTATAGAAAAGATTTACTATTATTTACATTAAAGACATTTATATATTTAATTGATTTTATATATCTTTAATAGCCTTTTTTGAATTCACAGAGCAACAGCAACCGACATCATACAATTGCTGTAACTTGCAATTAATAGTTAGTAATACTTTAATTTTTAAAACAATACATTATGAAACGTCTTAAGATTTTACTGTATTGTGCTATTCTTTCCGGGTTGATATCCGGGAATCTTTGGGCACAAAAACCTGCAGTTATTAAAATTGATCCTGACAGAAAAATTGATGCAATTGATCCGAACATTTACGGAGGTTTTCTTGAAGCGATGGTGGCTTATCGCGGCCTTTATGAGCCTGATTCTCCTCTTTCCAATAAAGATGGATTCAGGCAGGATTTTATCGATCTCATAAAGCAACTTAATGTGCCGGTAGTGAGGTGGCCGGGAGGAAATTATGTTTCAGGCTATAACTGGGAAGATGGAATTGGCCCCAAAGATAAACGTCCGACAAAACTTGACCTTGCCTGGCATTTTACAGAAACCAACCAAATGGGAACCGACGAATATGTAGAGCTGTGTAAACAAATAGGTGCTGAAAACTTTGTTTGCATTAATGCCGGAACCGGTACACTTGATCGATGCAAGAAACTGGATGGAATATTGTAATTCCCCCAAAGGAACGTATTACGCTGATTTAAGAGTAAAATATGGGCACGAAGAACCTTACAATATAAAATACTGGGCGCTTGGAAATGAAATTGACGGTCCCTGGCAAATGGGACAAAAAAATGCAGAGGATTACTGCAAGTTCGCTCTTGAAGCTGCCAAACTGATGCAATTGGTTGACAGAAACGCAAAATTTATTGCTTCAGGAGCTTCCAACTATGAACCAACAAACGGTTGGATTGACTGGGATGATTATGTGCTAACTCACATGGCAGGCAAAATTGATTATCTTTCCGTACACAGATATGCAACCGAAGCTTTGCCCGGTGGCCGCAGAGACAGTAGTTTTACCGATAGAATGTCGTTAGGTCTTGATATCGATCAAAAAATAGAAATGGTAAAGGATTTAATTCACAAGGCTTTGATGAAAACCGGTGCGACGCGGCCAATATATATTTCCTTTGATGAATGGTCAAGTTCCGGAAATGGATTGACAGGTGCACTGATGGTTGCTGAGCATCTAAATTCATTTATCAGGCATGCCGACATTGTTAAAATGGCAAATCTGACTATGCTTACCAGTCTTGCAGGAAATTCTCCGGATGGCGACTATAAAAATTCCATATTTCAATCGTTTTATCTATACTCCAATAATTGTCGGGGAACTTCACTTGATGTATTTACAGACTGTGATAAATACGATAATGAAGTATTTAAAGGAATTCCATACCTGGACGTAACTGCAATACTAAACGACACACAAAAAAGCACTGGTTGTAAATGTTGTAAACAGGAGCGAAACAAATGCAATTCAAACGAATATTGAATTACAGTCTGGCAATTATGCAGAAACTGCAAAAGTTAACGAAATAAATGCTGCTTCAGTTGATGCAAGAAATACAAAAACCGAGGAGAATGTTAGCATTAAAACAAAAGATATTAAGTTTAAAGACAATACGATTAGTTATAGTTTCCCGGCACATTCATTGACACAATTTGAGATTCCTGTTAAATAATTTATTGATAAATAGTTAGCTAATAGATTTGCTTTAGGCGACCTCGCATGAATATAAAAATCTTGCGAGGTTGTTTTTTTTGAAGAATATTGATCTGTCTATTTTCAATGAAACTTTTAATTTTAGGATAAAGTATGATAAAACAGCTCCTTTTCTGTCTCTTTCTCCACGAATAATCAGAAGTTACAATAGGTAATTCAAGGAATTACAGTACACCTTATCTGGACTAAAACAAATTTTTAAAGCAATTGTTATACAATGCGTTAAAGCGAGGTGAAAAGGGTTGATTTTTAAGAAGTAACAATTTATTCAATTTATCCTCAATTGATTTGATTCCTGAAGAGCTAAGTTCACTTACAAGTTAAAGTAAAATGTATTAATGAAGAAATAAAAAATCTAATTGCAGAGTGTGATGAATCTTACAACAATTTTTGCTTATAATCCGCGTGATTCAGAAGAAATCAGATTAGAGAAATTTTCCATTTTTATCCTTGCTGTGGCATGCAGTATCGCAGGGATAGCATGGGCTGTTACCTATTATTTTGTTTTGGGTTGGATAAAAGTTGTTTTGTTTCCAGCGTTTTTTACATTACTTGTAGGAGGATCTCTTTTCGTTTCACATTTTACAAAAAACCATCGTATTGTAATTTATACTCAAATTATATGCATCATCTATATACCAGCTTTAATCGAATGGAATATCGGAGGTGTATTTAACTCTGGATTTGTAATGGTTTGGTCATTTTTGGGACCTCTTTGCGCGCTCATGTTCTTCTCCGTCAGGCAATCAATTTTTTGGTTGGTATTGTTTCTTATCAACATCATAATTAGTGCTGTTTTTAATGATTTTTTTGCAAATAGTGAAATAATAATACCAGAGAATACCCGCATTGTATTTATTATGATGAACCTAAGTATTGCATCAATTGTGGTCTTTATTTTTGCCCGCTACTATGTCAACGCTGCTATCAGGGAACAAAAAAAGAATGTTGCATTACTACGGGAAAATCTTAAGCAGGAACTCGTTTTACGGCAGAATGAAAAACTCGCGACTTTAGGTAAATTAAGTGCAGGAGTAGCACATGAATTGAATAACCCGGCTGCGGCAACACTCAGCGGAGCAGAACAGCTCAGAACTGCGCTGACAAAACTGGAAGGGTCGGCACTTAATTGTGGTCAGCTAACTTTATCTGTACACCAAAAGGGAATTGTACAGAGTCAAATTCAGTTGATTCATGATAAGGCTAAAAATCCGGTTTATATTGATGCATTAAATTCAAGTGACCAGGAATATGAAGTAGAAAAGTGGCTGGAATCAAAAGGAATGGAAAATGCCTGGGAGTTGGCACAACCACTGGTGAAAATCGGATTCAATTTATCGGAATTAGTAAAAATTTCAGAAAATTTTGATGCTAAAGAGCTTGTAAACGTTCTTGAATTGTTCAGTAATATTTATACTTCTCAGGCGTTGATCGAAGAAATCGGACAGGGTTCCCGGAAAATTACGGAATTGGTAAAAGCGTTAAAATCTTACTCCTACCTGGATCAGGGGCCAATGCAATCAATTGATATTCATCAGGGACTTAATGACACTCTTATTATGTTTCGAAACAAACTAAAGATGGGTGTAACAATAGAACAGGATTATGCGAGTAATATACCACGGATTGATGCTTATGGCAGTGAACTAAATCAGGTTTGGACGAATCTGATTGACAATGCTGTAAGTGCAATGAATGGAAATGGGAAAATTAAAATACGCACTTACAAAGAAAATTCTCATTTGGTAATCGAAATCAGTGATAATGGTCCTGGAATTCCGGAAGAGATACAGTCGAAAATATTCGATCCGTTTTTTACAACTAAAGCTCCCGGGGAAGGAACCGGGCTTGGCTTGAGTATAATTCATAATATAATTACTCAAAAACATAAAGGACAGATAAAGGTGAAATCAAAGCCAGGAGAAACTTGTTTTCAGGTTATTCTTCCTTTAAAAATATAGTTCCTTAATAAAGTTATTTTAAAGCTTTTGATATGACAAATCCGGTAATTTTAATTCTTGATGATGAGATACAGGTTCTGAATGCAATTGAAAGGGACTTACGACAGAAATATGCAAGAGAATATCGCATCATTAAGGCTAGCTCCGGCAGGGAAGCTTTGGATACGGTTGAAAAATTAAAACAACGTAATAATCCGATCGCACTTTTTCTGGTTGACCAGCGAATGCCGGAAATGGGAGGAACCGAGTTTTTATCGAAAGCAAAGGAAGTTTATCCGGAATCGAAAAAGGCTTTGTTAACAGCTTATGCTGATACGAACGCAGCAATATCGGCAATCAATGAAGTGGGTCTTGATTACTATTTTATGAAACCCTGGAGTCCGCCCGAAATAAATCTTTATCCTGTAATTGATGATCTGCTTGGTGATTGGAATGCCAGTGCCGAAACATTGTTCGAAGGAATTAGGGTTGCCGGCACTTTGTGGTCAGCAAGTTCGCACCGTGTTAAGGATTTTTTGTCCCGAAGCCAAATTCCCTACCAGTGGCTTGATATTGAAACAAATATGGATACCATGAAAATGGTCGAGGCAGTTAATCAGGAAAAACATAGTTTGCCGGTTTTGTTTTTCCCTGATGGATCAGTATTAGTTAATCCTGATATAACAGCATTGGCAGAAAAAGTAGGTTTAAATACAATTGCCAAACAGCCTTATTACGATTTGATTATTGTTGGTGCTGGACCGGCCGGATTATCCGGGGCAGTTTACGGCGCTTCGGAAGGATTGCATACTTTACTCATTGACAAGGAAACAACCGGAGGTCAGGCAGGAACCAGCTCATTAATCGAAAATTACCTGGGGTTCCCGAATGGGTTAAGCGGTGCCGATCTTGCCCGACGCGCCACAGCACAGGCTACTCGTTTGGGAGCAGAAATATTGACTGCTCAGGAGGTAAAAAGTATCCGTGTAGAAGATCCCTACCGGTTTGTAAAGTTGGCTAATGGAACCGAGCTAAGTTGTAAAGCTTTGATAATAGCAACCGGAGCTGACTGGCGCACCCTCAATTTAAAAGGAATTGACAAATTAACCGGCGCAGGTATATATTATGGGGCTGCTTTATCAGAAGCCGCTCACTATAAAGAGAAACATATTTTTATCGTTGGTGGTGCCAATTCAGCCGGGCAGGCTGCCATGTTTTTTTCGCGATTTGCAAGTAAGGTTACGATCCTGGTTCGTGGAGACTCTCTTGAAAAAGGAATGTCGCAGTATTTGGTAGATCAAATTTATGAGTGTAAAAATATTGAAGTAAGACTGCGGACAACTATTGTTGAGGTTTCAGGAAATGAAAAACTTGAGTCGATAACCATTAAGAACAGCGATACTAAGATTACGGAGAATCTTCCGGCAGCTGCACTGTTCATATTTATTGGTGCTCAACCACATTCCGAATTAGTCGCTAATATCGTTCAGCGAAACCCGGCAGGGTTCATTTTAACTGGTCAGGACATTAAAAATGACGGTGACAATACTTTTAAATGGCCGTTAAAACGAGATCCTTTTATGCTGGAAACAAGCACGCCCGGGATATTTGCAGTTGGTGATGTAAGACAAAACGATGTTAAAAGAGTAGCCTCGGCAGTGGGTCAGGGGTCAACCGCAGTGAGTTTAATTCATCAGTATTTAAAAACGGTATAACAAAAGTTTTAATGATAAAAGTAGTATCAACAAACGAAGTTGTACAACTTCTGAATAATAAAAAAACCAAAATCATTGACGTACGATCAGTTGAGGCTTATAATGGTTGGAAACTTCAAAATGAAACCCGTGGAGGTCATATTAATAGTTCCAAAAGCCTTCCTGAAAAATGGTTGAAATACATCGACTGGATTGAAATTGTGCGACATAAAAACATTCAACCGGAAGATAATATTGTCATTTATGGTTATACAAATGTTAATGCAGAAAAAGTCGCCCAACGTTTCCTGAAATCAGGTTATGAGAATGTTTCCATTTACAATGATTTTATTGAAGAATGGACGGCGAATACTGATCTCCCAATGCAACAACTCGAAAGATACCGGCATTTGGTTTCTGCAGAATGGGTAAATGAATTAATCACCGGAGGTAATCCGGCAGAATATGAAAACGACAAATACATAGTTGTTCACTCTCATTACCGTAATCGTGATGCATATTTGAGTGGTCACATTCCGGGTGCTATCGACATGGATACGCTGGCACTCGAAGCTCCTGAAACCTGGAACAGACGATCGCCGGAAGAATTAAAAATGGCTTTTGAAAAGCATGGGATTACCGCAGATACAACAGTAATCTTGTATGGAAAATTTATGTTCCCTAACAATGAAGATCCGTTCCCCGGAAGTGCTGCAGGTGACATTGGTGCTATACGAAATGCTTTTATCATGCTTTATGCAGGAGTTAAAGATGTTAGAGTGCTTAACGGGGGATTTCAGTCGTGGCAGGATGCCGGATTTGAAATCAGCTTCGATGACGTTCCTAAAAAACCAGTCACTGAATTTGGAGCAATTATTCCTGCAAGTCCCTATTTTGCTGTTGATACTCCTGAAGCCAAACAAATACTTAATTTACCTGATGCTGAATTGGTTTGCGTGCGTAGTTGGCCTGAATATATTGGTGAGGTAAGTGGGTACAATTACATCGAAGCCAAAGGTCGAATTCCGGGAGCAATTTTTGCCGATTGTGGAAGCGATGCATACCATATGGAAAACTATCGTAATGTTGATCATACCACTCGTGAATATCAGGAAATTGCTGCAAAATGGATAAAAAATGGAATTACCCCTGATAAACATTTGGCTTTTTATTGTGGAACCGGCTGGCGGGGCAGCGAAGCCTGGTTTAATGCCTGGCTAATGGGCTGGCCAAAGATTTCGGTTTACGATGGTGGCTGGTTTGAATGGAGTAGTGACCCGGAAAATCCTTTTGAAATTGGAATTCCGGAACATTTAAAAATTGAAATCTAAAAGCATGGAAAAACAAATATTACTTTCTGAACTTGCAGCCGACACTTTAAAAGGACTTTCAGCAAACCCCAAATTCTTATTATCGAAATATTTTTATGATGATACCGGTAGCGAGATCTTTCAGAATATTATGGAAATGCCTGAATATTATTTAACTGATTGTGAATTGGAAATATTTTCAACCAAAAATGACGAAATTATTGACGCTTTCACAAATGATAGTTCATTTTTTGAACTGATTGAACTGGGTTCCGGTGATGGGTTCAAAACAAAAATTTTGTTGAATTCTTTGATCAAACAAGCAGTAAGTTTTAAATACATTCCCATTGATATTAGTGCAAAGGCAAATAATGATCTGGTTAAGAATCTTGCGTCAGAGATTCCTTCGCTGGAAGTAAATGCCCGAACCGGAGATTTTTTTCGGGTAATGAAACAAATAAATGGTTATTCAGGATTGCGAAAAATAATTCTGTTTCTGGGTTCCAATATTGGTAACTTTTCGAAAGATGAGTTGAATTTCTTTTTTGATCAACTGTCAGAATTTGCACACAAAGGTGATAAGGTATTTATTGGGTTCGACCTTAAAAAATCACCCGAAATAATTATGAATGCTTATGATGACCCTCACGGACATACCCGGGATTTTAACCTGAACCATTTGGCCCGATTGAACAGAGAACTGGGTGCTGATTTTAATCTTGTGAATTTTGAACATCACACCGAATACGATCCGCAGACCGGAGCTTTAAAAAGTTTCCTAATTTCAAAAACCAACCAGAATGTAGTAATCGAAAAGCTTAATAAAAGTTTCCGGTTTAAACAATGGGAACCTATATTTATGGAACTTTCACAAAAATTTGATTTGGAAACAATCGAATTACTTGCATCAAATCATGGGTTTAAAGTTGAAAACCATTTCACCGACAGTCGGAATTATTTTGTTGACTCGTTGTGGGTAAAGGAATAGATACGGATTAATATTTAAAAAGTACAGACAAATTAAATCTGTATTGCACTTTAATGATTTGTATCATCAAGTATATCTTATTGACATTACTGCCTCTGGAATTTTTAACTTAAAGAAATCTAAAATAAGTACATAGATTCTGTCGAAAATAAAGGTAGGAACCGTTTTGCGGGGGCACTGTTTTCGGATCATTAAAAGTGGCAAAAGTAAATTTACAGAAAATGCAAACTTTGGCTCGAATTTCCCAAAAATTGAAGTTGGAAGCCAAAATGTAAAATCCTTTTGGCAAATATTATAGTTACAAATTTAAGCAATTTAGTTCCTCTTTTTATGAGGAAAACAATACCAGGTACATGGTCAGGATTATCTTCTTCAGTATATATTATAATTTTGGACAGATGAAAGACCAGGTAAATAAGTCAAATAAAAGTATCCGAAATGATGATATTATAGGAGGATAGACTGACTTTCGATAAATCTGCATTCATAACAGTAAACATTAACGCTAATTTCTATAACAATCAGAAACAACAGTACTAATTTTATTATCTGCTTTATCAAATTTAATTTGAGTATCTTTCATGAATATTGAAACGAAACGATACTTAAGAAAGATTTAATACTATTTTAAATGGGATAGTTAGCCAGAAATATGATTTCATTAAAATATTAATAAAATCAATTTGTGAATATTGCAAATTGCCCGAGCAACGCGAATAATTGACCTAAATATTAACAGTTTGGTATCTTTAATGAAGTTATAGGTAAAAAAATTTAATATCGTTAATTTTACTTTTTGAAAATGATTATTCGGTTAATTAAACTGAAAATTGAACATTGAACATTTTGTTATGGCATTCAGGTTAAAACTTATTACGGTATTTTTATTTATTACCCTATCAGTTGCTGCTATTCCTGCAAAATTTTACAGCATTAATGCCAGATTTGATATATCAATTCGTAATGCAAATTCGGTTTGCGAAGATAGCGATGGATTTATCTGGGCGTCAAGCAAAACAGGAATTCTCCGACTTACTGAAGACAGTTACCGTATTTACCGTGTGCCCTTTGAAACTTCCGATGTTTTCTCGGTGAAGCTGGCTTATCAGGAATCAAAATTACTGGCTTTTACCAATAATGGACAGGTATTTTTTTATAACCGATTAAATGACCGGTTTGAGTTATTAATTAATCTCAGAAAAGTAACCAATGACTTTGAGTTAAGACTTAACAATATATTGCTTGATGATGCTGATATTTTGTGGTTTGCAACCTCGTCGGGGTTATTTAAATATCAATCAGGGCAGTTGGATTTAATACGGGAAATAACGACCGCCAGGTACACAACAATTTGGTTTGACAAGCAACATTTATTAATAGCCGAACCCGCAGGTATATGGCTTTTCGATACTGAGTCGCTTGATTTTATCAAAATATACAATAATACCAATGTAAGCCCATTTGATGTTTCATCGTTGTATCTTGACAAAAGCCAGGATAAACTTTGGTTAGGAACGCTTTCAAACGGCCTTTTTTTATACGATTTCAATTCAGGTACCTGCCTTAGTAAATCCAATTCTTTTTTAACCAAACAACCTGTTCTTGCCATTGAAGACAATTCAGATTCCACATTGCTGGTTGGTGTAGATGGACAGGGAATCTGGGAAATAAATAAAACAACAGGAAAGGTTTTAAATGTATATAAGGAAAACGCCAATGATCCGCGATCATTAAGGGGAAACGGCGTTTATGACATTTATTGCGATAAAAATAAACGAGTCTGGATTTGCACCATCAGTGGAGGAGTATCTTATTTCGATCAGACAACTCCGCTTACAACCCAAATATTTCATCATATTAATGATCCGAATTCTCTTGCTAATAATGAAGTGAACAGCATTATTGAGGACCGGGAAGGAAAACTTTGGTTTGCTACAAACAATGGAATAAGTTGCTGGAGCGTAAAATCGAATAGCTGGTGCAGTTATTACAACAATAAACTGGAACAGGCACAGGTATTTCTTTCGCTATGCGAAGATGACCAGGGGAAAATATGGGCAGGCAGTTATTCTTCAGGAGTTTATGTACTTGATGAAAAATCCGGGACTCAATTGGCTCACTATGCACAGAATATTAAAGATTCGCCAAAATTCAGCGATTATATACTCGATATTTTTAAAGATAGCCGGGGAGATCTTTGGATAGGTGGTGTGAATGGTGATTTTATTTGTTACCTGCCAAAAGAAAACAAATTCAGAACTTATTCTTATGAGCCTATTAATAAGTTTAGAGAACTTGCACCAGGTAAAATTCTTATCGGTTGCAGTTATGGTTTATCATTAGTGGATAAAGAAACCGGTAATGTAAGCAGAATATTGGAAAACCTCTCCGTAATTGATTTACTGGTTGATAATGAAATCGTTTGGCTATGCACAAGCGGAGATGGATTGATAAAGTTTGATTATAAAACCGGGACAACTGAAAAGTTTACCACATCATCTGGATTACCTTCGAATTTTGTAAATAGTATCGCATTGGCCGACAGTTTTCTATGGCTTGGAACCGAAAACGGGTTATGCCGTTTTGACCCCGAAAACTCAAAAGTACTTACTTTTTCATCATTGCCACTTTCTGGAATTTCTTATAATGCCGGTACATATTTTTTAATGAAAAACGGCCAGTTAGCTTGGGGAACTAACAACGGGGCAGTTTTTTTTGATCCAAAATCGTTTAAAGAGACTTTCGAGGGCGGCAGAATTTTTTTTCAGGACTTGTTTATCTCAGGTAGCTCGGTTAAAGAAACACCTTCTTTCAAATTAAAAACTCCTGTTGATAGCCTGAAATCACTTAAATTAAAATATTCACAGAACAATCTGAGCCTTGATTTAATTCCTGTAGGAACTGCTCCCGGGGCTAAATTTTCATGGAAAATAGAAGGATTCGATCAGAATTGGTCAACACCTTCTGACAACAGGACACTTACTTATACCAATATCCCATCGGGCAATTATCAGCTAAAAATACGGTTATATGACAGTTCTTTAAACCACATCATTTCAGAGCGATCTTTGGCCATCAAATTAATCCCACCATTTTGGAGAACTGCCTGGTTTTATACGATTATTTTTATTGTGATTGCTGGTTTAATTGTTCTTCTTATGCTATATTATATAAACAGGCTTAAACAAATACACACAGAAGAAAAGGTACGTTTCTTTACCAATACTGCGCACGAAATCCGTACATCGTTGACGTTAATAAAAGCACCAGTTGAAGAATTAAACAAGGAAAAAAATTTATCGGAATCGGGTCGTAATTTTTTAAATCTGGCAATTGAACAGGCTCTGCGACTTTCGGCAGTTGTAACCCAGTTAATGGACTTTCAAAAAGTTGATATCGGGAAGGAATCATTGGCGTTATCAATGACTGATATCTCTAAACTTATTACAAACCGGATTTTAATGTTTGAGTCATTTGCCAAACATAATGAAATTGAACTGGCATTTGATACTGAATGTGATCATTATAAAACAGCAGTTGATGAATCTAAAATTGAAAAAGTAATCGATAACCTGATATCAAATGCAATTAAATATTCACATCCGGGAGGACTCGTTCAAATAAAAATTAATTGTGATAACAAAAAGTGGATGTTACAGGTAAAAGACAATGGAATAGGTATCAACAAAAAGGCACAACGTAAGCTTTTTAAAGAGTTTTATCGTGGCGATAACGCTAAAAACTCAAAAATTGTTGGGTCGGGTATTGGCCTTTTGTTAGCGAAAAAATATGTAAACCTACACAATGGCATAATCAGTTTCGAAAGTCAGGAAGATGTGGGATCGACATTCAAGATTGAGATTCCATACAGGAAAATAGCAGAAGACGTTTTAATTGATGCGCACACTTCCGATATGTCTTCATCTGAGTTTGCTGAAAAAGATGATCTCAGACAAAGTCAGTCAGTAAATCATAGTAATCCTGTTTTAAATAAGATGAAAATATTAATTGTTGAGGACAATAAAGATTTACAGAATTTTATGCAAGATATATTATCCAAAGAGTTTAAGACTTATACCGCTGATGACGGAATAAATGCATGGGAGTTTATTACAAAAGAAATGCCTGACCTGGTTGTTACAGATGTAATGATGCCCAATATGAATGGTTTCGAATTGTGCCAGTTAATGAAATCTACATACGAAACCTCGCATATTCCCATTATTTTACTTACTGCTTTAAATGAAAAAGATGAACAACTACATGGTTTGGGATTGGGCGCCGATGATTATTTTACTAAACCTTTTGATATGCATCTTCTGGTGCAGCGAATAAAAACGATTATCCGAAACCGGGAAATCGTTCGTGAAAAATTAATTAAGCTGATTCTTAGCGATTCTGTTGAACCTTTAATGATGAATAGTTTAAACGATGATTTCTTAAAAAAAGCGATGCAAATAGCCCGGCATAATATTTCCAATCCCAATTTTAACAAAGAAATATTTGCTTCTGAAATGAATATTAGTCCTTCGCTTCTTTATAAAAAATTAAAAGCGCTTACAAATGAATCACCTACCGACTTTATAAAAAATATTCGTCTTGTAAATGCAATGGAATTACTGAAAAAAAATGACAGGTCTGTTACTGAAGTAAGCGAACTTTGTGGATTTATAAATGTGGCATATTTTAGTACATTATTTAAAAAACAATTCGGAAAGTCGCCTCGGGAAGTTTGAAGAAAATGAAGCAATATTATTGCAAACATTTTAGTGAATTCTTCCTATAAAATTTAAACTCTACAAATATTCCCAATTAACCCTTTTTTGAAATAAAAATTTCAGATACATAGTAAAATGTTCAAAAATCATCGAAATCCGAATATTGAGGATAAAATTATCCCAGATCAAAAATAGTATATCTGTTATCAAAAATTCTTTAACGGCGTTTATCGTAAATTTATATTGACTAATTTAAAATCAAAATATGAATATAAAATCTTCACCCATTGCACGTTTATTTAATTTATTGGCTTTATTTTCATTTGCCTGGTCAAGCAAAAGTCATTCTGTAAAAAATCAAAAAATAATATCGCATTATTGTTCAGGAACCGGCCTTACAAGTTTAAATTAATGCCAATGAAAGAGATAATAATTTGATTTACAATTTCATATTTTACTAATACAAGCATTTATAATTTATTTAAAAACTAAAATTAAATTTATGATGAAAACACGTAGAATTGCAAAGGTAACAATGACGTTGTTACTACTGTTGTTCTCAATTTGGAGTTATGGACAAACTCGTACTGTTCGGGGTACAATTACAGACGAAACTGGAGCCCCCATGGTTGGAGTAAATATCGTAATTCAGGGAACAACAAATGGTACTGTTTCTAGTGAAAATGGAAATTACCAACTTGATGTAAGTCCCGGGGCAACGTTGAGTTATTCATTCATTGGTTATGCTACTCAGAATGTTGTGGTTGGAAACCAAACAGTAATCAATATTAAAATGGCTCAGGAAGAATTAGGCGTTGGTGAAGTAGTTGTTGTTGGATATGGTACACAACGAAAAGAGGCAGTGACTGGTTCTGTGGCGTCAATTAGCGGAGACGAACTTCGTGATGTTCCGGCTACTAATTTCACACAAACTATTCAGGGGCGTATGCCAGGGATTGAATTATCGCAAACTTCAACCAGACCTGGATCAACATTGCAAATTCGTGTTCGTGGTACACGTTCGTTAACTGCAAGTAACGACCCATTAATTGTACTTGATGGTATTCCTTTTGCAGGGTCAATCAATGATATCAGTACGGACGATATCAAAAGCATCGATATTTTGAAAGATGCTTCAGCAACTGCAATTTATGGTTCTCGTGGAGCAAATGGTGTAATATTAATAACCACGAACAGAGGACAAAAAGGACAAAAGGCAAAAATAACCTACAATGGTCGTCATAGCATTGACAAGGTTTTTGCCAAATTTCCAATGATGGACGGACCGGAATTTGTAGCGCTGCGTGCAGCAAGCGGCCAGTACACAAACGGGCCGGATGAAGCTGACAATGTAAATACCGACTGGCAGGATTTATTCTACAGAGACGGTTACCAAACAGACCACAACATCGGTCTTTCCGGTGGTACTACCAATGGAAGCTATAGTTTCGGTATAGGTTATATGCAGGATCAGGGCGTAATTCCAACAAACAAGTTCACACGTTATAGTTTACGTAGCGCAGTCGATCAGGAAGTAGGTAAATACTTCAAATTCGGGTTCAGTTCAAACAATAACTATAATACAACAGAAGGTAATCAGGTTGGACTATACGGCGTGTTAAGTATGTCTCCAATTACTAATCCTTATAATGATGACGGCTCACTAAAAAGAGTTGTAAGTATGCCATTAGACGATCAGTTTGTTTGGACAAGAAGCGTACTTGAAGGATTAAAAGATCAGTATTTAAGTTTGAGCAGGGGATATGCAACTTATAATTCAATGTATGGTGAAGTTAAAGCTCCCTGGGTTGAAGGATTAAAATACCATATAAATTTGGGTCTTGATTTCATGCAGGATAATAATGGTAGCTACACAGCAACAGGTGTTGGCAGTAACAATCCAACTACGGTATCTACTGCTTCTATCAGCAATTCTCATACATATCATTGGGTAGTTGAAAACCTGCTTATGTATGACCATGTATTTGCCGAAAAACATCGGGTGAATGCAGTTGCAATGTACTCTGCCGAGCAAAGAACCAATTTCAACTCCGGTACTTCTGCAAAGGATATACCAAATTCAGATTTCCAGTTTTACAGTCTTGGGCAGTCTTTAGGAGAAATCACAGCAAGCAACGGGGGTTATACGCAAACCGGATTAATTTCATACATGGGACGTATAATGTACGAATACGATAACCGCTATTTCCTATCGGCTACAATCCGATCAGACGCAGCATCAGTACTTGCTAAAGGTCACCAGTGGCATACTTATCCTGCTGTTTCTGTCGGATGGAATATTATGCAGGAATCTTTCATGAATGATGTTACTGTAATCGACAGGTTGAAACTTCGTGCAGGTTACGGTCAAACTTCCAACCAGGCTGTTGGTGCATACAGTACACTTGGTCGTTTAGGTTCCCGGAACTATAATTTTGGCGATGCTACCTATGCAACAGGTTATTATGTAACCCAACTTCCTAACCCTGGATTGGGATGGGAATATTCAATTACATCCAACTTTGGGTTGGATTTTTCACTACTGAAAAATCGCTTGTCAGGTACAATTGAATATTATGTAACAAATACAAAAGATATTCTGTTGAGCCTTAGTTTACCGCCTACTTCCGGTGTGAGTAGTTATACAGCAAACATTGGGGAAACCCAAAACAAAGGTTTTGAAATTTCGCTTAACGGAACGATATTGGACAACGTCAACGGCTGGACATGGGAAGCCGGAATCAACCTTTATTCCAACAAAAATAAACTGGTAGCCCTTGCTTCAGGAACAACCAGGGACGAAGGTAACGGATGGTTTGTGGGTCACAATATTAATGCACTCTATGATTACCAACGAATTGGTTTGTGGCAGGAAGGTGATCCATACCTAAATATATCTTGAACCGGGTGGTAATGTTGGTATGATTAAAGTGAAATATACCGGAGATTTTAATGAAGACGGCACACCGACCCGCCAAATTGGGCCTGATGACCGGCAAATTATGGATGTAGATCCTGATTTCCAGGGAGGGTTTAATACCCGGGTAAGTTATAAAGGATTTGACTTTAGCATGCTTGGAAGTTTCCAAAAGGGTGGTATTCTTATTAGTACACTTAACGGACCGAGCAGTTATCTCAATTTGATGACCGGACGCAGGGGACAAATAAAAGTGGATTACTGGACACCCGAAAACACCGGGGCAAAATATCCTAATCCAGCCGGTGTGCTTAAGTGGTGATAATCCAAAATATTTGAGCACTGAACAATACTTTAATGGCACATTCCTTAAGGTACGCAACATGACACTTGGATATAACTTCAACCAATATTTGTTGAAGAACTCTGACGTAAAATTGCGCATGTATGTCACTGTACAAAACCCATTTGTACTGTTCTCTGACTTCAACAAGGAAATGGGATTAGATCCGGAAACCAACTCACGTGGAAACCAAAATGTTGCAACAGGTGGCGTCAATAGTCGTTTATTGCAAGTAGGATTTAACGCACCGACAACAAGAAACTATGTACTTGGTGTTAATTTGACATTTTAAAAAGGAAGATTATGAAACACATAAATATAAAGACAATAATAGGAACAGCAGTTTTGACCTTGTTCCTGGCAGCGTGTCACAGATCTTTTAGATGAACAGCCACGCAGCGTATTTGTACCCAGTTTTTTCAAAACCGAAACAGGTGTTAACGGAGGATTAACTGCTCTTTACGCCAACTTACGTTATATATACGGAAATGCTTACTATTATAACTCGGGTGTAACCGGTACCGACGAAGCAACTTTTGCTCAAAGTGCGGATCAAAACTTCAAGGTTATGGATGTTAGTGGTAATGGAAATATTACGCCGGACCAAACCGGAGGTGCAGGTAATTTGTGGGGTAACGCATTCCCCGCTATTAATACTGCCAGCGGTATTATTGAGAATGCCACCGAAGTTGGTCTCGATGCTTCCCTTATTGCTGAGGCAAATTTCTTTCGCGGATTTTATTACTTTCAACTTGTACAAACTTATGGTGGAGTACCACTGGACTTGGGTGCAGGAGAACTTCAGTTTAATACTTCAACCGTAAGAACATCTGTGCGTAACACGGTACCCGAAGTTTATACCAAAGCTGTATTCCCGGATCTTCTGACAGCTGTAAATGATTTACCGGATGTATCATCGTTTAACCGGTACTGTTACAAAAACCGTTGCACGTTTATTTTTATCAAAAGCTTACTTTACTTATGCATGGTGGCTGCAAAATCCAAATAACATTCCAACTTATCCTGCAGCAGACAGAACTGATCCTGACGGGCATGATGCCAGTTGGTATTTTCAACAAGCTTATGACGTGGCTACAACCGCTATTGACGATCATCCGTCCTCTTACGGGTTACAACCCACATTTTATGATTTAAACGTGGGTGGAAACGAACGTAATAGTGAAGAATTGTTTTATGCCGATCATACGGAAACAAGTGAAAAATATACCGGCGCCAGCCTTACTTATGGCGGTGGCGGTGGTGCAGATAATTTTGCTGCATGGATGATGACATGGAACTATACTGAAATCAGAAGTTACAGAAATCCGGATCTTACCGGTTCTGTAAGTAGTGTTCAGCGTTCAACAACCCAGGAGACCGGCCGTCCTTGGACACGTATGGCGCCAACCTATAATGTGTTTCAAAACACCTTTGCCGACAAGACGAATGATTCCAGGTTCGATGCTTCATTTGTAACTGTTTACCGGGGCAACTGGCCCTTGGCAGGAGATGCAACCGAATTTTATTATAATGCAAATGGCTTGAAAGTTTATCCGGGTGACCCGATCCTTTCGTTCGTTCCGGATGAATTGGGACTGAATATTACTTATCCTACGCGGTTCAGGTAAAAGTAATGTTGGAGGGGGAACTGCACCTGATAGATCAGATTGGGTTGTTGCATTAAGTGGTGTAAGTCGGGTAACATATCCGGGCACATGGAAAATGAGCACCTACCGCACCGATAACGGAACCGGATTAGGACAACCAAATGCATCTATCACTCGTCCTTTTATTATTGCAAAATTCTCTGAGCTCTATTTCATAGCTGCAGAAGCAGCTGTTAAGGGTGCCACAACAAAGGCTGGTAAAAGCGCCAGGGATTTAATTAACGTTATTCGCGCCAGAGCAGGGAAATGGAAGTTTGACATAGCCGAAAATATGGCAAAAGTGGAGGACCACAGTGCTGAAATGGTTGCTGCAACGCCAGCCACTATTGATATAAACTATATTTTGGCAGAGACGTTCCCGTGAATATTATGGTGAAGGTTTCCGCTGGTTTGATTTGGTACGTACACAAAAATGGGGCGAACTTGCTGCTTCCTACCAAATTGCTTCAAGTACGAAAGGAGATCATACACTGGTAACTTATAATCGTAATATTCAACCTTACTTGTATCTGCGTCCAATTCCACAAGGCCAAATAGATGGTATGGAAATGAGTGATGCAGAAAAAGAAGCTTATCAAAATCCAGGATATTAATTTAGTTATAGATTAAAATAGGTTGCCTAAATAACCTGGCAACCTATTTAGTTACTTTTTGATAAAATATCCACTGATTTTTCATAGAAATTTAAGTTTAGTTAGCTGAAATTAAGCGTTACTTTTTAAGTGACGCTTTTTTCTTTTTAAAATAACAGCTACAATAGTTGTTCCTTAACAATGCTTTAAATTGTTGATATTCAACACCGAATATTTGGAGAACAGTTCGAAAAGTATAACGGATATTGCAAGAAAATGCCGATTTTCCGCAAGTGCACTGGTAAAGAAGGAGTAGAAACGATTTTTAAACTACCGGATATAATGTAGGGATATGCGTTCGGGCAATGTTGCGATAGACACCACGGCATAGAAAAAAAGCATCACTTACTTGATGGGTTCAAAATAATATCGGAAGATTATTGAAAAGTGTAACAAAATAGCCAAATAGGAAGGGATTGTACCCAGCCAAAGCTTTAAGCGAGCGGTGAAGGCTTTGCTGTTGGATCTACTCCAAAACGAAAGAAGTTGGACTTAAAAGAACAAAAGAAACTGCCCACCATTGCCGGAAGGATAACCCGTGGCCCGGCTCTCCAAAGACAAAAACTGCAGTTCAAAAACGATGGATGCGAAAGAAATACCAAAGCAGGGCGGCTATTGAACCGGTGATTAGCCATTTGAAAGACGATCACCGGGTGATCTGAAATCACCTGAAAGGCATAGTTGGTGACGAAATCAACTTGTTGATGGCAGATGCAGCTTTCAATTTTAAAAGATTACACGAAAAATCAAAGTTCAAATTATTTTTGTTTTTGGAATTTGAATTCAGATAAAATTTGTCTTTAGAAAAAGAAGTTGGCCCACCCGATTATTTGCAAAAAAATTGAGTTATCAAGGATTTACTAAATACTCGTTCCTTTTTTGCACGTAATTTCTGTGCTAACCATTTACTGGAAGTAAAACATTAAAAATGGTTTTTCCAGGCTCTGATATAAAATCAATTTTACCGCCCATTCGATTGACAATTATCCTGCGAACAACATCCAACCCCAGCCCGGTTCCTTCTCCAACTGTTTTAGTAGTGAAAAAAGGATCAAATATTCGATCTTTAATGTTTGCCGAAATACCGGAACCTGAATCTTCAATTTCTATTTTCAGTTTCTCCATGTATAATGAAGTCCGAATTACAATATTTCCTTTCCCCTCAATTGCATCAATAGCATTTTCGATTAGGTTTGTCCAAACCTGGTTCAACTCGCTGCCGGTAACCTGAATCTTGGGCAAGTCTTTCTGGAACTGTTTACTGATTTCGATATCATGCCCGATTTTGTGTGCAAGAACCTTAAGTGTATCTTCAATTCCATCGTGAATGTCTATAAATTGTACAGCTGCCTGGTCCATGTATGAATAGGACTTTACCACATTAACAAGGCTTGATATACTTTGAACACTCTGCCTTATCATTTCGGTTATTCTTGCTACCTCAATACTTTTGCTTAACAGAAGCATTACAGGTTCTATTATTTTAGCTGGATAACCCAAAGCAATTTTTTCCAGATCCTCTACTTTTATTCCATTTTGTACAAATACAGGAGCCATTATCCAACCCTGATCAATGTTTTTATTCTCAAACCAGGAAGTCAATGATTCTTCTATATCACACATTTCGAGAGCACTTAGTTTATTCGTTTCTATATTTTTATTTAATAAAACCTCTAACCATTCTGATATTGAATCCCACAGTTTATTATCATCACTTTTTTTAGCAAGTTCAAAAGTAACGTTTTGCAGGTCGTTGATTACCTGCTTCAACTGATTTGCCGCAGCCACCGATGCTGCAGCGGGATTATTTATTTCATGGGCCAACCCTGCTGATAATTTTCCTAAAGCCGCCATCTTTTCGGTCTGTCTCAATTCTTCCTCAACCAGCCGTTGTTTTGTAATATCTGATATGATAAAAATGTAGTTTACCGGATTCAATTCGTAATTAAGTATAGGTGAGATATTTATATGTACCCACAATTCCTTTTTCAGTTTTGTTTTCAGTCTTAATTCTTCATTTATCGAATAATGCTCACTAAACTGTTTCGAAAGATAATTTGGGTCAGAAAACTTTGATTTTTCCGCGTATAAATATTTCTTAAATGGTGTTTCCCTAACTTCTTCTGTTCGATATCCGGTCATCATAGTAAAACCCGAATTAATCCAATCCACATTACCATTTATATCCAGAATTACCACCGCATTTGAGGTTTTTGAAGCAATAAGAGAGAGACGTTCCAATTCCTGCTGAGAAGATTTTACTGAAGTGATGTCGGAACTAACACCTTCTATTTTAAATGGTTTTGAGTCGTCATCAAGCAAAATACTTAAATCGGTTCTTACGTTTAGTGATTTTGATTCATCAACGATAATTTCATGTTCAAATGAAAAGTCTTTTTTTGTGAAAAATAAAGATTGAATGGCTCCACTTAACTGGTCACTATTTTCACGTGTCAGTTTTTTATAAAAAAGTTTCATGTCCGGAGCAATATCCTTTTTAACGTTTAGTAGTTCATACATGCTATCAGACCAGTATACTTCACCTGTCTTTAAATCAATTGACCAATTACCAACTATTGAAATCTTCGAAAGACTAAGCCGGGCAGTAAGCTCCTTATTTTCCTGCTTAAGCTTTTCCAGCTCAATTTTTAAAGATTTAATTTTTTCTAGGATATCTTCAGACAATTCCGGATTCATTTTGTGGTTCTGAAATAGAAATTAAAGTAGCTATAATATCGGCAGGATCTGCTCTTTTGGTATAATCTGCATCAGCAAATTTAAATACAATTTTACGATCTGCATTAACTATAAATGTAGCTGGTATTGACAGTGTGACTTCATCATTGTCACCGGTTACCTCACTTAAATCCATGCCCATAGCTTTAAACATAATAACATGTTCATCACTAAGCTTATACCTGAGACCGTACGCCGCTGCCACTTTATTGCCAGCATCCGATAAAATGAAAGAAGAACTAATAGCAGAAACCCCTTCTCCAAAAGTTTCAATGGAGAAAAATGCAGGAGATATTCCTACCAGTGTTGCATTGTATTTTTGAAACTCAATATAGCATCGCTGTAACGCTTTATATTCCAATTTACAGAATTCGCAGAAACTTCCCCTGAAAAAACTCATTATTACAGGGCCTCTTTGGAGCAGTTCTGTGAGACAAACTTCGCTCCCATCTTCTTTTGGAAGACAAAAATCAATTGCTTCATCACCAAGATTTAAGATTTCGTTGGGAACACGATTATTACTTGCATCCTCTATTTGAGCAACTACTGATGGTACATAACCACCTTCGTTTTCTCTCTTTTCGTCAAGTATCGTCTGGAACTTCATCATTTTATTTTCAATCGGATGTAGTGTTTCTTAATCACGTAATTCAGGCAGCAGTTATATAAATAGTGCAATAAACCTTTCATTTGATCTTTAAACAATTTTAATGTCTTACGGGTTCTGCAAACTGTCCTTTATTTCTTATTAATAAGAAATTGTTATTTACAAGTTAGGTTCTTTATGTAAAAAATACAAATCTGTATTTTATTTTGAGATTCAATTCTTTATGAGATTAATTCCCGAAGCACATTCGACGAGAGGTTTTTTAAAATTCTGGATTACTGATAAATATGATTTTCTTTCGAATTTAATTATGCATCGAGGGATAATTTTAAACGTTACATTAAGTTTTTAGAAATATACTGAAAGACTCTCAGTGCAAATAAAATTTTCAAAAACCCGGCGTAAAAAGAGATCAAAAATGACCTCTTATCTGGTATAACCAGCTTCCCGAAATTCGGAAGATGTGTCTTAATTTGTGTTAGTCTCGTGCGAATTAGCACCTTCTCTGCAATACCATAACAAAAATGTTGTAATTTTTTGGCTGGTCGCAATCTGTTAGTCTTTCAGAAAGGAATTTAATATCTTCATCCACTTTAATTTTTGAAATAGTGTAATGTTCCATTTATATTTGACCCTGGCCTATATTATTCCAAATATTTATGTGTTTTTCCGCATAATGAAACTTTTTATTCTTAAGCGGTACAGGCCTCTTTATATTCTAATCTATATTCTTTTTGCTGCCATTTATCCTTTTTCTGAAATTATATTGCGAGGAAATACAAATACAGTATTCAGATTTCTTTCTATTGTTTCAGGGTACATTTTACCTTTTTATTTATACCTATTTCTTTCGATTCTTCTTTTCGATTTGTTTTTATTGATCAACCACTTTATTAAACTGGTTTCGGTCGAAGTCCGTAGAAGCTTTTCGTTTCGGTGCAGTGTGCTTTCAACCATGATCTTTTTATCCGTTGCTGTGGTGGTTGGTGGTGTTATTAACCTGAATACAATTCGTGTGTCGGAATACAAGATCAGCGTTCCTAAGAAGAATTCTCATATTGCAGGGTTGAGGGTAGCTTTTGTTGCAGACTTTCATATTCAGCAAAATATGAGCATACGTTATGTTGAGCAATTTGTAAGAAAAGTAAATGCCTTGAAACCGGATATTATGCTTTACGGTGGTGATATTCTGGAAGGTGATCGTGAGAATGAAGCCTCAGATAACATTGAATCAGCTCTTAGAACAATTCATACAAAATATGGATCATTTGGTGTTCTTGGTAACCATGAGTTTTACGGCGGGCAGCAAAAAGGAAGTTTTTTCAAAAAAGCACACATTACTATTTTGCGCGATTCAGTGATTGATGTTGATAATTCTTTTTATTTAGCAGGAAGGTTAGATCAACGCTACAGAAACCGTGAAAATATAAATGAACTTTTAAACGGCATTACACCAAACCTGCCAATCATTCTTCTGGATCATCGACCAACAGAACTTCAGGAGGTAAGTAACACAGCAGTTAATGTGCAATTTTCAGGTCACACTCATAACGGACAACTTTTCCCACTGAATTATATCATTCATCAAATTTATGAATTGAGCTGGGGATACAAAAAAATTAATAACACTCATTTCTTTGTTACCAGCGGTTTACGGTTATGGGGTCCACCTGTTAAAACAGCAGGAAAATCGGAAATTATGCTGGTTTATATTCGTTTTGAATAATCTGATATTCAATGAATTTAAAAGAGGTTACCGAAAGCTTTAATAAATTTTTAGTCAAACTTTATATCATTCCTGGCTATAGAATCCTTTTCTAATTAATGCTCTTCTGATTTTTTAAGATTACTTTTTCTTTTATTTCGCTTTAGCAATATATGTGGTTAAGATTGGTACCAGAATAGCGGTTGTTATTGTTGAAGCCGCAACTTGAGGTGTAGCTATTGCAGCTGCTGCAGCCAGCGAAGGATCAAGCAGGGCAACAGCAGCAGGAGTAGCCACAGCATTTCCGGAGGTGCTTGAGCAGGCGGCTCCGGCAATACCTGTTCCGCCTGTTGCTCTATCGGATAGAATATTAAAAAAACCTCCCACTACTACGGTTAACAGCCCTAAAAATATTCCGGGAAGTCCTGCTTCTACTAGATATATCCAAACTAAGTCCACATCCCAAAGCAAATGCAAAAAAAGGAATTAACATCGGGCCACCTTTCACTAAAAACTTGCGCATTTCTTCGTCAAGATTACCAATAATCATCCCCAACACAATGGGGAGAACAACGCCCAAAAGCGACAAAAACGGAATGGACGCGATGCCAGCAGAACCTAAAGCAATCATTGTCAGAAAAGGGCCATCATTAATGGAAATAATTGCAATGGCGCCAATTTCGGTTTTATTTCCAAACTCGCCAGTAAGCGCTGCATAAATTCCTCCGTTTGTATTTGTCATGGCAGATATAATGGCTAAAGAAGACAATCCCCATAATCCATCCGATCCAAAAAATTTCGCAACGGTTAATCCAATTGCAACACCAACCCCAAATTTTACAGCGGTTACTACAAACCCGGTTTTTAAAGCTTTTGGAGCAGCTTTTAATTCAATCCCTGCACCCATGCAAACAAGAAAAACCCCGATAATGGCGAGCGCTCCTTTTGCAATTGCGGTAGTAAATCCGCCAATATTTAATACTTGCGGGGCAAAAGAATTTATTAGAGTCCCCAGAATAAGGGGAATTACCATCATTCCACCGGGTATTTTTTCTATTGCTGCTTTTATCTTCATCGGATTTGTTTTTATCTTTTATTCTTGTACAGATAATTTTTCTGCAAGATTAAATGCATTTATAAAACTTGCGGTGGAAGCAATTCCTTTATAAGCAATATCGAATGCTGTACCATGATCCACGGAAGTTCTTACAATCGGCAATCCAAGTGTAATATTTACCGCCGATTCAAATGCCAAAAGCTTTAGCGGAATATGCCCCTGATCGTGATACATGCAAACTACTGCATCATACTTCCCCTTTAATGTTTGGTAAAACACGGTGTCAGCTGCTACCGGGCCGGTGACATCTATTCCCTCATTTTGCCCCGATATTACTGCAGGTAAAATTTCTTTCGAATCTTCAAATCCAAAAGAATTATTCTCTCCCGCATGGGGATTTAAACCTGCAACTGCTATCCGGCTTTCTTTTCCCAACTTCTTCAATGCAGAGTCGGTTAACCGGATAACGTTAAGAACTCGTTCCTTTTTAACATAATTTACCGCCTCCAAATAAGACACATGTGTGGATACATGGGAAACAATCAATTGATCTGAAATCAACATCATCGTATAATTGGAAGTTTTGCAAAGCGAAGAAATGTATCCGGTATGTCCTGAAAAATCAGGGTCGGTAAGTCGAATAGCTTCCTTGTTTACCGGTAGAGTTACCATCGCGCTAATCAATTTCTTAATGGCAAGATTAGTTGCTGTTTCAATATATTTTAAAGATGCATGACCCGCCTTTTCAGAAACGCAGCCAATAGTAATATCCTCTTCCTTTAGCAACCCGGCATCTAAAATATTCAGATAACCATTTTTGAAATCACTTAAATTTACTATTCTATTTAAAGGTATTGAAAGAGCCAATTTTTCGTTACAGAAATTTAAAACTGAATAATCTCCAATGGCAACAAATTCACTTGTAAGCTTATTTTCATTGTAAGCTCTTAAAAGAATTTCAGGCCCCACCCCATTTGGATCACCAATTGATATTCCTATCATTCCGCTGAATTTTTAATGTGATTTATAATCTTCATAATTACATCCCTTTCACCATAACCACCTGGTTTCGATAGCAAAGTAATTGTTCCCGAATATAAGTTTGTTTTAGCACAAGCTACTCCTGGCAAAATCTCATTTTTTGCTTCGATATATCTTCCTCCCGATTCCTGCATTATTGCCATTAAAGTATCGCCACCAAAAATACATAAAGTGTTTATGTTGACTTCATCAAGAATTGCTGAAATTATGTGTCCTGTTTGTCTGGAAAATGATTGATGAAATTTATTATTGGTATTATCCGTATTTTTCAAATATATTGGCTCTTTAGTTGAAATTACAACACTCCTTTCCCGGCTGAATTCTGCCCTTATTCTTTTTAGTATTTCCTTAAAATCATCTGTAGTTTTAAAATTGGAATCAAAAACCAAATCCCTGGAAAGAAAAAGTGTAGTGACACCCTGATTTTTAACATAATCAACCTGCCCCAGTGAAGCCACATTCAAACTTCCATTAACAATCAGAAGCGGCCCACTTACAGGTTCTGCATTTACTTTGGAAGAACGAAGCGATAACAAGCCAGGCAGGATTTCCACAAAACCAGCAGTACCTGCAATTGCATTTTGCCAATTGTTATTTAAGATGGTTTCACCAATTGTCTCCAAATCAGAAACAGTCTGACAATCAAATACACAAATCTTATTTTTCCCCTTAACAGAAGATTTTAATGAAAATCCCGAAGGATCAGAACAGCAAATCTCAGTTTTAGTTTGCCTCATAAGTATTTCCGGCACATAACTTTCTTTTGTAGGTTCACCGGGATCATTGGCAAATGATGTTTGATGCAACAAAACTTGCTCAATATATTGAAACCCTTTCCTGGTGAAACGCTTTAATTTTGGATGTGCAGGGATGTAAGGCAGAACGGACCCGTTTATTCCTTTCAGGAAAGCTTCAAGTTCGCTGCCAATATTGCCCCTCATCGTAGAATCTGTTTTTTTATAAAAGAATTTTATTCCAGTATTTTTTACTGAATTAAGTACCGAACTGATTCTTTGTGCTGCTTCTTCAGGTGAAATATGCCTGCTTTCCGTGTTGATAACCAAGGCGGTAATATTTTTGTTATTTAATACAGGAGTTAAATCGCCATTCGAATCAATAACCACTTCTGCCGTAATATTTTGTTTGCTTAATTGAACACCCGCTTCAATTGCCCCGGTCAGGTCATCTGCTATAATAAGTAGTTCAGCCAAATTTAGGTTCTTAGAAATCTAATGTTATATCCAAAATAGTAAACCTTAAAACTAATTAAAAATAAATCACTATTTCGGAAATTATAAATAGTGCATCGGCAGCCACCGCAAGTTGTTCTTTTATAAATGCAAAAAAATTTAAGCACAGATCAATTATTGCTCCAAATAAGGAATTGTTTGTGGTCCTTCCGGGAGAATACAAATTCTTGCATCCGGGCCAATTTCCTTAACAAGCTTATCAACCAAAATTTGAATATTATCAGTCGGAATTAACAATGCCTTTTGGATATCGGCTGCTTCTATCTTGTCGCTGTAAAGATATACCTCAGCTTTTTGCTGAATTAAAGCCTGATAATAAATCTGCCAGGTGTCTTTTAACGACTTTTCATTTCCCTTAACAAAATCGATTAAATCTTCCACATTCCCAACCGAGGTCAGGATTTTTTCATAATCAGAGTTTGAGGGAATTCCATCCCAGCACTCTGCAACCATTATTATTTTCCCACCCTTTTTAACAATTTGAGCAGCAGCACTCATTCCTTTTACTGTTTGGTAGATATTTAAATCGAGAGGGAAGCCTGAATTACTGGTAATGACAATATCGTAAGGTTCCTTTACAGCGACCATCGCCGATTCTTTTACAAATTGACACCCTGCTTTATGGGCAGAACGTAAATCTCCGGCAAAAACATTTGTGATCTCTTTGTTCTTGTTAAGGGCGATATTCAGTAAGAAGAGATTAGGAACAAACTCGGCAGCTTCCATAATTTCTTCCCAAATCGGATTTCCATTGGTAACTCCCCAGGTAACATTTTCTAATGATAAATTTTGAATTGAATGGTTGTATTTAATAGTCTCGACAGCTGCCATTCCCGGGATTAATGCTTTTCCTCCTCCAGAAAATCCGGCGAAAAAATGTGGTTCTATAAAGCCCGTTAAAATCTTCAAATCATAATCCAGAACTTTTTTATTCAGGAATATTTTATTGCCCGATTTTGTTTTCCCAATATAATCGTGCTGCCTTGGATCGTTAGCATCATTTTGTATTATTTCGTAATTATTTACAATGTGCTCACCCAAAATTTTAATCAGTTCTTCCCTTGGTGCAAATCGATGAGTCCCCGTAGCACAGAAAAAGCAAATGTTTTTGTTGGGAATAATTTTAAGCTGTTCCAGTAATGCAGGTAGTATAATATGATAAGGTGTCGCCCTGGTAATATCACTGAAAATGATGGCAATTTTATCGGTTGGCTTAATAATATCTTTTAATGAAAGACTGTAAATTGGATTTAAAAGAGCCTCGGTAACCGCCGCTTCCTGATTTCCAATACTTTCCGTCCATTTGGGTTCAATAACATCAATATTGTATTTATCCGGCAGTTCGAGTTGTAATCCTCGCTTTCCGTAAGCTAAATTCACCTTCATTTCAATATAATTTAGGTTAGAAAACTTCAGATTAAACTTACTGAAAATTCACTAAATAATAACAGAATACCTGTGTCAATGTGTTTTGGGGAACATTCTAAATTTATGAAATCAGCTCTTATAGAGGGTAATATCCTATTTTTCTGAAAATATTTTGCACGGAATTTATCACGGTTATCAGTCAAAATACCTGTCGTTAGATACAAATACACGATATATTAATTTATCTTTGAATCACGCTGTTTTTGATTAATCAAAGTTGGTTATTTCAACTTAATTGAAAAAGACATTAAAAAGTATTAGAAATTATGATTATGAAAAATTTCAATCCTGAATTCAAAAAAATGACAATCTGTTTCTTCGCCATCGTATTTGTGAGTATTACATTCTCAAAGAAAACAAGTGCGCAATACGTTGGAATAAACGATTCAATAGCGAAATACCGGAAAGGAGAACTTATAATTCAGGCAGACAAAGGATCAAAAGTGACCGTTGAACAGTTGAAGCATGAGTTTTGGTTTGGTTGCGCAATTCCAAATAGTTTGGCCCGGGGCATGTCAGCAAATAATTTGAAGCAATTCGAGGAAAAATTTCTGGAGAATTTTAATGCAGGTGTAACCGAAAATGCATTGAAGTGGGGAGATATGGAACGCCAAAAAGACAGAGAAAATTACACCATAATTGACTCGATTTTAAGCTGGACAGAGAAAAACAACATTCCTCTCAGGGGGCACAACCTGTTTTGGGGAATTTTTAAGTCGCCAAACACGGGAATGCAATATGTACAACCCTGGGTTGCAGAATTAAGTGATGACGAATTACGACAAAGAATTAAGGACAGGGCAGAGAAAATAACAAAACGTTATAAAGGGCGGTTTGCTGAGTACGACCTCAACAATGAGATGATCCATGGAAATTATTTTGAAGACCGGCTTGGCCCCGATATTACAAAACTGATGGCTCAATGGGCACATAATGGCGACCCGGATGCAAAATTTTTCTTAAACGATTATGATATCCTGATTCCGGATTCTCCACTGGGCATCGGACTTCCCGAATATATGGCACATATCAGGAAATTATTAAAACAGGGAATTCCTATTTCAGGCATTGGCATTCAGGCACACAGTCACCTTGAAACATTCGATCGTAAGTATGTGATAAAGGCTCTGGATTCACTCGCTACTTTTAATATTCCAATTCGAATTACTGAATTTAATTTACCCGGAATGCGTTCTGAGTATAAAAATAGTCAGCTAACTCCCGAGCAAGAGAAATCAAAAGCGAAAGAGATTGTTGACTTTTATAAAATTTGTTTTGCGCACCCTGCAGTTACAGGTATTATTATGTGGGGTTTCTGGGAAGGTGCCAACTGGATTCCGTCTTCATCGTTGTATAAGCGCGACTGGACTCCAACCCCGGCAGCCGAAGCGTATCATAATCTGGTTTATAACGAGTGGTGGACCAATAAAACCGGAGTTACCAATAGTGAAGGAATGTATTCAACAAAAGCATTCTATGGTAAATACAAAGTAACTGTTAATGGGGTTTCAAAAATTATTGACCTTACCAAAGATAAAGGCAAAGTGATTATCGATTTTTGAGGATTTTAACCTATTTTACCGTACACAATAAACCCCTTTTTCTCCTCTGAAGATA
>CAWKJY010000041.1:0-4564 GCA_963849985.1 uncultured Prolixibacteraceae bacterium
ATTTACACCTGACGGTTCGGATAAAGGAGTAACTATTGAGAACGTCACCATTGATTTCGATGGACATTTAACAAAAACGGATATTGAAAATATTGCGTCAGGTATTTCCTAAAGAGAAACAGACTTTAGAACTTTCATTTTCAAACCTGAAGGTAAATAATAACATCCCTGCAAATTATAAAACCGCAGCTGGTGAATTACAAAAACAGTTATCAAATGTTGACAAAGGGAAATGTAAATTAATATACAATCCTGATTCAAAACATATTATCGTTAAGGATTTATTATTGTCTTCAAACGTTCTTAAAGCGAGTTCCAATACAACATTAAATTATTCAGGAAACGGAACTTCTGATTTCAAAATGATTTCCGCAAATATTAAAACAGATTATAATTTTGAACCGAAAAGTATTCATTGGGGAGATGGTGGTAACGGTACGGATATTAGTCTTTCAAAATTGTCAATTGCTGCGGATATCTCGATGAATTTTGAAAGGCCGGGTTTACCTGAAGGGACAATTTCATTCCTGACTAAAGGATTAAAGGCCAGTAAACAGGGAGGCAATGGCGGGCCGGTTTTTTCATTGCCTATTCCCGGAGCATCTTTTGAAAAGCTGGACATGGAAAAATTATCGGTGAATTATAAATTGGTTGATAACAGACTAACAATTAGTGACACAGAACTAAAAAGCTCTTTAATTGATGCTAAATTGGAAGCTGATGTTTTAATTGATAAAAACAACACAAAAGATTCAAAAATAAATAATGCCAAATTTGTTGTCAATAAATTATCGCCCGAATTAGAAGAAATCGTAAAAAGTATGGAGAAACAAACGGGCAAAACATTGCCACGGGAGAATAATCAAATTACATTTGAAATTACCGGTAGCTTAAGCAATCCCAAAATTAAGGGACTGGAATTTTAACAGAATAATATTTGGTAATTAACTGGTTTTTTCTATTCCAACTGCTGTTTATTCTGAAAACACTTTTTATTTAATATCATTCTGAGATAAACTCTAAGATCGTTTTTGTTATCCATTAGTATAAAATAAAAGTGCTGAAAACAATCTAAAATTCAGTAATTTACAATAATGTGTGCATTGAATTATGAAACAAGCATGAACTATAATTGCCATATCTTGAACCAAATGTTATAGGTTTCATGAATATTTTTATTTATATTGGTTTTAAATAATAAAAAATTATGTTATGCCAATTTTTATGGATTTTCATATTGCACCAGGCGTTACTGCAAAAGATGCTGCCGAGGCACATTTACTGGATTTAAAGATTCAAAAAGAATATGGGTGTAAATGTATTACCTATTGGCATGATTCCAACAGAGGAAGTGGTTTCTGTTTAATTGAGGCAGAAAATCAGGATTCTGTGATAAAACTACATTCTAATTCGCATGGGAATGTGCCATATGAAATTATTCGGGTTGATAAAAATATTGTAAAAGGATTTTTAGGACGAAATAAAGATCCGGAATATTATGAATATTCTGATGATGACATTAAAATTATTCGAGGATCCGGCATTCAGAATAATAGTAGTTACAAAGACCAAAGATGAAAGGTTGCTTAAGCATGAACTTGGAGAAGAAAAGGTTACAGAACTATTAGCTATTCACAACAAAATTGTTCGCAAACAGATTAAAAAGTATAATGGTAGAGAGGCTGAACTGTTTTCGGATGGTTTTATAATTTCATTTGTCTCAGTGAATGAAGCGCTTGAATGTGCTCTATCGATAAGGGAATCATTACATGTCGCAACCGAATTGCTGGATTTGCGAATTGGAATACATGCCGGGATGCCGGTAAACAAAAGCAACCGAATATTTGGCAAAACAATTGCTTTGGCAAGTTTTCTATGTAATACAGGAAAAGGAGGACAGATTGTAATATCATCTCAGGTAAAAAATTTATATAAAAACGATAGGCTTAAACTTAATTCAGCACTGAACAATGTTGTCTGGATTAGCCCTGCTGAAGAAAGTTTTCTGGAATTATTAGTGGAAATACTCGAAAAGAACTGGAATAATTCAGAATTCAACGTAATGGAATTTTGTAGTGAAATGTCTGTTAGTAAACCGCAACTGTACAGAAAAAGTAAATATCTGACAGGGATGTCCCCCAATGAATTATTAAGAGAATACAGGTTAAACAAAGCGCTTGAGTTATTAAAAGATGACAGCCAAAATATTAGCGAAATTACTTATGAAATTGGATTTAACAGTCCTTCCTACTTTACCAAATGTTTTCAGAAAAGATTTGGAATCCAACCTTTGATTTATCATAAAGAACTTGCTTGACAAAAAAGACACATTTGTCTTAATTATTGAACGATTTAATAAAAAGTAAAAATTAAAGCTGCAATAATTTTACATCATTAAACTTTAAATTTTTAGTGATGAAAAAAGTAGTTGTAGTAGTAGTTTTTTTAGCGGGGTTTATTATAAATACCGCAAGTAGGAATGATATCATTAATGATGATATTAAAGTTGTATTTGAAAACGACCAGATAAAAGTTACAGAGTATGACAGTAACCCAGGTAAAGACGTATGTGGTTTAGGTGAACATAGTCACAAAGCGCACTTAACCGTTACACTTACTGATGTTAAAGTAAAAATTACATCAAAAGACGGGAAAACACAGGAAGCAGAATTGCCCGCCGGCGCCACTTTTTGGAGCGAAGCAGAAACACACATGGTTATCAATATAGGTAATAAACCGGCAAAAGTTTTATTGATTGAACCAAAAGATGAGTAAGTTCTTAAAATAAATTCAAACTGTCACAATTGAAATCATTTTTTATTCATATCAGAAACAGAAACACATCATAGTATTTTAATTCAGAAGAGTTTCGTTAATATAATTATTTTTCACAACCCAGGCTATCAGAATAAAAGATTCATTTGTCTTAATATTTGAACTATTTATCTTATCTCATGGTGTAAATGGGCAGTAATTTTATGATATAATTTAAAATTTTAATTCCATGAAACATCATTTAATTATTGCAATTTGGCTGATGGCTTTCTCATTCAGTGCCAATTTCCAAATAATAAATTCTTAAAATGATCAAGTGACGGAATTTCTGAACAATAATGATTTGTTGATGCAGAGAGATTATTCGATTTACAATAGCAAAAATCATCAAAATTTTAAATCATCGGAACAAAAGATTAAAAACAAAAATTTATTGAAATATAAAATATGGAGAAAGAAAAATTTTATAACAGCATAATGAAAAATTCGAGGATAAAGGAAGTTTATCGACGTAATATGCCGCCATAATAATTGAATAAAAGCTATAGGATAAAGCCATAAGAGAGATAATAAAAGCAAATTCAAATTAATGATTAAGTAAAAAATAACAGGAGGTAAAAAATGAAAAAATTAATTTTAAATAGCGTTCGTGGTAAACTAACTTTATTTGCGGTTTTAGTTGCCTTTATAAGTTTTCTTACCAGCTGCGATAAAGATATCGCTGACCTAAACTCTGAGTCATTATCAACTCAACAGTTAGAAAAAAGTAAGTCAATTTCAGTGCCTGGACCAGCACAACTGCTGGCGTCGGGCTTGCAAGGTGGTTCCGGCAGTACTGTTGGTCCCGATGGTGCTCTATATGTTACAGAAAGTGCGGTCGGCAGAGTTTCGCGCATCGACCCCAAAACGGGTGAAATAACCACCTTCGCAAGTGGACTTCCACCTTTTCTAATTGGTATTGGTGGTGCCATGGATATTTCATTTATTGGTGAAACAGCTTATGTTTTAGTAACACTTGTCGATGATCCGTATCTGTTTCCCACTGGCTTGGTGAATGGAATCTATCGCGTGGATGGCCCGAACAGCCTTACCATCATTGCAGACATTGGAGCTTTCAATATAGCCCATCCACCAACGGGTTTCGATTTCTTTGTTAGTACCGGAGTTCAGTATGCCATTCAAACCTATCGCGGTGGATTCCTGGTGACCGATGGGCACCTTAATCGTGTGCTGCATGTCACACTTGATGGTGAGATTTCTGAGTTCAAGACATTCGGCAATATTGTTCCAACCGGGCTCGCAGTGTCGGGTAATACGGTGTATATGGCCGAAGCAGGGCCCACTCCACACCTTCCGGAAGACGGAACAGTTATATCTTTTAGTCCGAATTCTTCAATGGTTAACGATGTGGCTTCAGGCGCCCGATTGCTTGTCGATGTAGAGTTTGGTCGGGGACGAACTCTCTTTGCCCTCTCGCAGGGATTCTGGGAAGGCACCTCTGAAGATGCCGGTACACCGGCAAATCCAGACACAGGATCACTCGTGAGGGTTAATTCAGACGGTACGTTCACTACAATCACAGATGGACTTGACAGACCTACTTCGCTGGAGATTATTGGAAACACTGCATTTATAATTACACTCACAGGTGAGATATGGAGTGTTGACAATATTGCCAGCCCTCCATTTGGAATATAATTTAAAAACATTTGAGTTAAATAAGAAAGCCATTCTAATTAGAATGGCTTTCTTTATGGTAGTTGGTGATTAGCTGCCAAAATCATCATAT
>CAWKJY010000042.1:0-78017 GCA_963849985.1 uncultured Prolixibacteraceae bacterium
CAATTAATGATGCTGAAACAAGTTCAGCATGACGTCCTGTAATTGCAGACTTGACATGGCACTAGTTGCTCTATGCTAATTACTTACTACTATTTTAACAATACACATCATCTTTTCCTGCTTTCACTCTTGAAACCAGTTTTTCAGCGCGTTGTTTTGCAACGCCTGACATTTCACTAACAGTTTTTAAGATTAGTTCATTTCCAACAGCGGCAGTTTCTTCTGAAGCAAAGTTTTGCAAATATTCCTGAAACGAGGAAAGTGCATTTGGCGCGCAATGCAGTTTTATATCTCCCGGTTTTGCCAAATCCATAAAATCCTGACCAGTTCTCCCTAAACGATAACAAGCCGTACAAAACGATGGAATGTAACCCATTGAAGCAACATCACGAATTACTTCGTCCAATTGCCGGTGATCGCCAAGACTAAATTGGCCGGACGGATCATCTTCGCCTTCATCTTCGTAACCACCCGGATTGGTGCGACTTCCGGCGGAAATCTGGCTTACTCCCAAAGCAAAAGTTTCCCGGCGCATTTTGGCAGTTTCGCGTGTTGACATGATGATTCCGGTATATGGAACTGCCAATCTTAAAATGGCTACAATTTTTCTGAAAATCAATATCAGAAACCGGAAATGGAGGATGCGATGCTATATCACTATTAGTTGCAGGCTCCAATCGGGGTACACTAATCGTGTGAGGACCAACGCCAAATTTTTTCTCCATTTCAAAAATATGCTGCATTAATGCCAGCATCTCAAAACGATAATCGAAAAGGCCAAATAAAACTCCAATTCCAACGTCGTCAATTCCGGCTTCCATAGCCCGGTGCAACGACCAGACACGCCAGTTGTAGTCTCGTTTTTTACCGCCAAGATGAACGTTTTTATATGTTTCACGATGGTACGTTTCCTGGAAAATCTGGTAGGTTCCAATTCCGGCTTCTTTTAATAACTTGAATTCAGGTGTGTCCAGCGGTGCAATGTTTACATTAACGCGCCGGATTTCCCCATGCGGAGATTTTACTTTGTAAATGGATTGTATCGAATCAAGAATATACTGAAATCCTTGATTTGGGTACGATTCGCCTGCTACCATTAAAATACGTTTATGACCTTGTTTTATTAATACTTCTGTCTCGCGGGCAATCTGTTCCTGTGATAATGCAGTTCTAACAATTTCTTTGTTTGTTGCTCTAAATGCGCAGTACAAACATTCGTTGGAGCACATATTTGAAATGTAAAGCGGTGCAAACAGAACAAGGCGTTTTCCATAAATGGTTTCTTTAACTTCGTTGGCAGTACTAAATAATTCGGAAAGCATTTCCGGATCGCTAATATTAGTTAAAGCTGCAACATCTTCAAGATTGAGTCCTTTCATTTCGCGTGCTTTGGCCAACACTTGTTTAATTCGGTTAAAATCAGATTTCTTGTTGGTTTCAAGGATATTCCAAATCTCTTTTTCGTTTATAAAATCGGCGGGTACGTTATACATATTGTAGTTGTTTAAAATTTTTATTTAAGTTCCATGTTTCAGGTTCCATGTTCATTCTAAATTAATAAGTAATAAAATCGTCTATTAAATAAAGACTGAACACTGCGACTGTTATTACTGACGACTTATTTTTTTGCTAATCCTGATTTAACTGAAATACCATTTATGTTTCCAAGTTTTCCGGTAAGAATTCCAAGCTCATCAGTAGTGGCATCAATTACAAGAGTGATTATTGATGTATTTCCTTTTACTCTCGGAAGGCCGGTTCTGGCAAGAATTAAGTCGCCATGTTGCGACAAGATTTCATTGACAGTTCCGGCGCATTTTTCACGGTCATCGATGATAATACCTACAAACCCCAAACGTTTCAGGTTGTTATTCATATTCAAATAAATTATTGCGGGAACTGTGTGGATAGAAAATAGTGACAAACTTTACTTTTGCCTTTTCACTTTCTCCTTTTAACTTGAGCTTCTTCCCTAAAGTCAGCCTCAGCCTTCCCGCAGGATTACGGGTGTAAAAATAATGGATAAATGTTCAGAATAAACTGAGGAATAGCCGTGTGTTTTTATGTTATTAAATAGTTTTTTTCATGGAATAGCAGAGAATAGAGGCTCAACACCTATTTTTGCAGTGTGAATCATATTAATCAAATATTAAGTAACCGGAATTTTGAAAAGGGAGAAATTATTGAATTGCTTCAATCTGAAGGAGAAGAACGTCGAATACTTCAAGAAAAAGCTCGCGAAATTAGGGTGAAAGAGGTTGGAGATAAGGTTTATTTTCGTGGTTTGGTCGAGTTTTCAAATGTTTGTTCAAAAGATTGTTTTTACTGCGGAATAAGAAAAAGCAACAAAGAAGTTATTCGGTATAATGTTCCCGATGATGAAATTCTTGCTGCTTGTCGTTTTGCATGGGAAAACGGATTTGGTTCTGTGGTTTTGCAGTCAGGTGAAATATCGACACCAACTTTTGTTAAGCGAGTTGATCATTTCCTGAAAGAAATAAAGAAACTTTCAAATAACGAATTGGGAATAACACTGAGTTGTGGAGAGCAAACAAAGGAAACTTACCGGCGTTGGTTTGAAAGTGGGGCGCATCGTTATTTACTTCGCATCGAAGCATCAAACAAAGAACTTTATTATAAAATTCATCCAAACAATAAAAAGCACAATTTTGAACAACGACTGGAATTCGCTTTCATTTTTAAAAGAAACCGGTTACCAGGTTGGCTCAGGAGTGATGATTGGATTGCCATTTCAAACGATTGAAGATTTAGCCGATGACTTTTTATTTTTCAAAAAAATTGATATTGATATGTGCGGAATGGGTCCTTACATTGAGCATGAGAACACCCCGCTTTTTCAATACAGACATTTGCTGAAATCAAAACAGGAGCGATTTGAACTGGCGTTAAACATGATTGCTGTTTTGCGTTTAATAATGCCCGATATTAATATTGCTGCTTCAACAGCTTTGGAAGCAATTGACGAAAATGGGAAGGAAAAAGCAGTTGCAGCAGGCGCTAACATTATTATGCCAAATTTAACTCCACATCAATATCGGGAAAACTATTTTTTGTATGAAAATAAGCCGGTTGGCGATGGTAATTTGGTGGCACGAAATTCAAAAACTTCAAACAAAAATTGAATCATCTGGTTGTAAAATTGGATACAATAACTGGGGCGATTCAAAACATTTTTCGAGCAGACAAAAGTAGTTTCAATCCAATCTAAATTGTCATATCGTCATTCCGAATTTATTTCGGAATCTTTTGAAGAACCTAGGGTGCTGAAATAATCCTGATAGCTATCGGGACAGCATGACGACCAAATGAGTTGTAGTAATAATACAGATTTTCTTATTTTATAACCGTAATATGAATACATGCTTCATTCCGTTCAGTAACTGCAACACAGCGGCCTTCTTTTCGCAATTCACCGATGGCTTCTGAAAGAAGTTTTGAAGCACGTCCATCGGTAACTTCTGCTTCTTTCCAGAAAAAAGTTCTTTTTACCACTGTAAAATAAGGAATATCAAAAGTTGTTCCGTACAAGTGCGATGAATTGGAGGAGGCATTACCGTTGGTCCGACTCAATTTTTTCTGATTCTCCTCTGTGCGAAGTAACGAACTGATTTGAAAATAATAGTTTGGCAGGTCTTTTTCATCCAGCTTTTTTTGAAACCGTTTTCCCAAATCTTCTAAAAATTGTTTTGCCTCCGGCGTTAAATATGGGTGAGAATATGTAAGGTCGCAAACACGGTAATACCGGTTGTCTTTTATTTCAACCAGTTTGTCATCTTTAATTAATGTACCTATTCCTTTTTCAAATTCATCGTTGGTATTGAAAGGAGATACGCCGCCTTGCTTTGCATATTTTACATGTTTTGCATTTAAATCGCGAAAACGGTCAACGCTAACTGTGCCGATTGGTGCCGGGTTTAAGATGGCTTCAATTTTTCGCTGTATAGGAAAATACACGATGATTGTTGTTAAAGAAATAACAGAAAAAAGAAACAACCTGATTTTTACTTTCTTTTTTAGTTTTCGTTTGCGGTATTTTGGTATTGCTGTTGATCTTAAACTGGAAACTGTCATCTTTCAAATTCTTCAAATTCATTTGTAAAGAAAAAATGAAAATGATTGTGAACTGTCCAATTTCTGGTGAAGTTATAAACAAGGGTTTGTTGAGTTGTATAATTTCAATTTCAACAGGTATAATATCTGATTCAGGGATTGAATAATTATTCCTTACTTTGTTTTGCGAAAATATATATCGATAATGAATTATAACCTTTTAACCGTACTTGGTCCAACAGCTACCGGAAAAACCGGGTTGGCAGCACATTTGGCTGCCGCTTTAAATGGTGAAGTTATTTCTGCCGATTCACGACAGGTTTATCGCGGAATGGATTTGGGTACGGGAAAAGATTATGCCGATTATTTTGTTGATGGAGTTGAAATTCCTTCTCATTTGGTTGATATTGAAAATGCAGGTGCACATTACAATGTTTATCGTTTTCAAACCGATTTTATAAAGGTATTTAATGATATTCAATCGCGAAATAAGTTTCCGGTTTTATGTGGTGGAAGCGGATTGTATATCGAGGCGGTATTAAAAAATTACCGATTAATTGAAGTCCCTCCAAACAAAGAATTGCGAAAAGAACTGGAAGGGAAATCGTTGGAAGAATTAACTGAAATTCTGAAATCATTAAAACCTCAATTGCATAATGAAACCGATGTGGAGACTGACCGACGGGCCATTCGTGCCATTGAAATTGAAAAATATTATGCCGAACATCAGCAGGAAGAATCGGAAATGCCTGAAATCCGAAGTTTAAATATTGGGATTGATTTTGACCGGGAAATGCGGCGACAGCGGATATCAACAAGGTTGAAACAACGCCTGGAAGAAGGAATGCTGGATGAGGTTCAACGGTTGCTCGATTCGGGATTGACACCTGAGCAGCTAATTTATTATGGACTTGAATACAAATACCTGACCCTGTATTTAACTGGCGAACTTTCCTTCGAAGAAATGTTCCGTCAGCTCGAAATTGCCATTCACCAGTTTGCCAAGCGGCAAATGACCTGGTTTCGAGGAATGGAAAAGCGAGGCACAAAAATTCATTGGATTAATGGGCATTTATCGATGGAGGGAAAAGTAGATGCTGTAATTCAAATCCTTCAAAAATAAATTGCCAAAATTAACTTGTTCAATTTTCGTATATTGTTACGTTAAATCTTCAATAAGATAAGTTTAATTCAATAATAAGATTTAAACCGTTTCTCATTTTGCATTTTAGTAAGCGTTTACTTTGCATTGAAATTGTTCAGTTATGGAAAACTCAGAAGTAAAATCAAGTCAGGAATTAAGCAGGATTTTGCTGGAGGTGGGAACATCTGCTGATGGCATCTGGCGCAAATACTTCGCGAATACGAATAACCATTTCCCGTATAGCAAGAGCTTTCGGTTTTAGTACAGAATTAATGATTACGCATCGTGCTTTAATGTTAACGGTTACTGATGAGGAGAAAGACTTTTTCCAAAGCAATTTGAAGCGAACTTCGCCACATGGAGCCAATTTTCGAATGGTGAGTGGAATTAGCCGGATGAGTTGGCATGTTGTGGATGAAAACTGGAATTATGAACAGATTTGGGCTGAAATTGACCGGCTAAAATCTTTGCCAAATTATCCGGGATTGGTGGTGCTTTTTACAGTAGCACTGGCCGGAGCATCATTTTGTCGCTTGTTTGGTGGAGGGCCTGTTGAAATGATCGTTGCATTTGTTGCAACTTTTATCGGACTTTTTGTAAAACAGGAAGCTACAAAACGAAATTTCAATGCTTATTTAAGTATATTCTTTGCATCGTTAACATCGTGTCTGATTGCGGGTGCATTTGTAAAATTAAGTCAGGGAACAAATGCAGAATATGCTTTTGCCACATCTGTGTTGTACCTGATCCCGGGAATTCCGCTGATCAATTCATTATCTGATTTGCTTGACGGAAATATTATGAATGGAATTGTACGGGGAGTAAATGGTTTAATTATAGCCTTTGCTATTGCGTTAGGAATGTTGTGTTCAATTTTGATTTATCAGATTTAGTTATGGCGTGGAATATATTTTTAGAAAGTTGGATTTGGCTTGGCTTCGCCTCGATAGGTTTTGCCATCCTTTTTAATGTGCCAAAACGTACAATATGGGTAATATTTTTACTTGGAGCATTAGGAGGAACATTAAAATTACTAACCATGAAACTGGGAGGGGGTATTATCCTTGGTTCATTTTTCGGAGCCATGTTGGTTGGTTTTTTAAGTATTTATGCTGCCCATTTTCGTCATGCTCCGCCATTTGTTTTTGCCATTCCGGCGGTAATTCCAATGGTCCCGGGGGCTTTTGCTTATCGAATGATGTTGGGAGTCATCCGATTGACTGGTGATGTAGATCATACAATATTTACACAACTACTTGATGATACCGTTACAAATGGGTTAAAGACATTTTTTGTTCTGATGGCTCTTTCTTTAGGAGTATCAGCCCCAATGTTGTTAACACGTCGCGAATCGGTAAAAGAAATTAAAGTGCCGCATAAAATTGATGAGTTGATAAAACCAGGGAAATAAAATTTATGATAACCTGTTCTCCCAAACCAAACGTGCCCGAACCAATTCCACGCTATCACTTTCACGAATTACACTGCAAAGGTGATTCTTTTCGTCCAGTTCCTGTTTTTTGACTGCCAGCCGGTCAGTTGGCAAACCTTCTTTTAAAAAATTAATTTCGAACTCAACAAGTTCCTTTTTTTCATGAAAATCAAAATTATAGCTGTCGATAATTCGCTCAATATATCGTCCGGTGTTGAAATGCTGGTTAATATCAATTTCATTAAACAAAACCGGCGTAAATTTTAGTTCATTATCAATTTGTGGAGGTTTTACTTTATCCGCATTCATACCGAAAACACTTTCTTCATATTTTGGAAAATCTTTAAAGTCAGTAAGTCGTACAATTCGTTTTGATTTCAAATCAAGTACCAGCCAGCTACTGGTTGCCCGGATGATATTGTTCCCATCTTCATCTACAAAATTAAAATCACGGTAGCCATAAAAACCATCGGTTCCACGCGACCACGTTTCAAGTGTGAAATTTTCTTTCCAAACTGGCCTGCGATTAATTTTTACCAACAATCTTGACAAAACCCAATATTGCTGATCGTTATGAAGATTCTCGTATCCAAAACCAAGAATTCTGGCATGTTCCCATGCAATTTCCTGCATTTGGTAAAAAAGGTATGATGTGGAAAGTTTTCCAAAACGATTGATAAAATACGATTTGGTGGTTATGTGATTGACGTGTTTCATAATAAAAATGTCAGAAGTTGGAAGTCAGAAGTCTGAAAAAGGAAACTTCGCGCTTCCGGCTTCAAACTTCTGACTTCCGTGTTAAACTTTTGTGCAAATTTATTGTTCGGTTTTGAAATACAATTGCAAAATGCCATTTTTGCACAAAAAATAACGTTGATGAGCGAGATTATTATAAAGTCGAAAGAACAAATTGAAGGGATCAGAAAGAGTAGCCATTTGGCTGCTGAAGCGCTTGATTTTGCTGGTCAGTTTGTTAAAGCCGGTGTTTCTACCGGGTATATCGATGATAAAATTGAGGAATTTATTCGCTCACACGGTGCCATTCCTGCTACCAAAGGTTATAACGGTTATCCAAAATCATCCTGTATTTCGCTTAATGAGGTAGTTTGCCACGGAATTCCTTCAGAAACAACAATTCTGAGTGAAGGTGATATTTTAAATATTGACGTTACTACCATTTTAAATGGTTATTATGGTGATACTTCCAGAATGTTTACCGTCGGTAATATTACGCTACAGGCAGAAAAGCTAATAAAAACCACGGAGCATTGTCTGCGTCTTGGAATTGAACAGGTAAAACCGGGGAATTATTTTGGTAATATCGGATATGTAATAAATCGTTTCGCTCAGGCAAAGGGATTCAGTGTTGTTTATGAATTTTGCGGACATGGGGTAGGGATTTCGTTCCACGAAGAACCACAGGTGGATCACGCTTCCAGAAAAAATACAGGGCCTAAAATGCAATCTGGCATGATATTTACGATTGAACCAATGATTAACGAGGGCAAACCCAGAACAAAGACTGATAAACAAGATGGCTGGACAGCCCGAACAATTGATAACAAATTATCGGCCCAATTTGAACATACGATTTTAGTTACTGAAACCGGTTATGAGGTTTTAACTGATATTCACAACAATTATCAGGTAACGTAAAAAAAGCGCCGGGTTATCGACGCTTAGCAGTTGAATTGTTAGTTCTGATTTTCTATTACTTCCAGTAACTTTCGTTTACCATCCATGCCTCAATTCCGAGTTCTTGTTCTTCATTTTCAGTAATTGTATAATTGGTTAATGCACTGTTACTATTTTTTACATCGAATTTGCTATTATCCATCATCCAACTTTCCGGTTCCAATTTTTCTTCTTTTACCTGGGCTGAAGTAATCATTGCAAATGTGTTGATTGTTTCATCAGATAAATTGGTTTCATCTTTTGTGGCTGGTATCGCGAAAAGCTTTTCATTTGTCATCCAGTCTTCCAACGAAAGTTCTTCCTCTTTTTCTGCTGTTAAATATGGTGCAAAAGCATTGATATCAGTTGTTTTGTTTTCAGATACTGAATTTGACACGTTGTTGCTGGCAACCATTATTACAGCCATTTCATTTAAGGTTACATTTTTAAGAATTGATTTCCAAAAATCCTGTGCACTTACGGTAAAACTTATTAAAACCAAACTGGCAAATATTGCCAATGATTTTTTTACTGCTTTCTGAACATTGTTTTTTGTTTTCATGACTTGTTTCCTCTGTTTTCTTGTTTCCGTTTTTAACTTTTATCTTTTTTGTTTTCGATAGTATGACGCTAAAAATTTTATTTCGTTACATTTTATAGAACTTTTTTTAAGATTGTACTGTTTGTTGCAATGAAATATGTTATACAAATATATGAATAAAAAATAATACCATGCAATACATAGTAGTAAATAATTGTAAAAATTTTATTTAAAGACTATTAATTATTAGATTATCAGCTATTTACGATAGTGTTAATTTTTTTGTTCTTCGGTAATATTTTTGTGTTTATTTGAAAAATAACTGAATTACAGATAATTTTTGAGTTTAAATATTCTGAAATCTGCTATCGTTTTTCTCTCAATTTTAGTTTAATTGAAAAAATTAAGCCATTTGAAAGTATTATCTTTGTCGATCAAAAAGGAACAAATATGTCATTGGTAATAGAGGAAAAAGATCTTGAAAAATTTATTATGGTAGGCGACCGTGTTTTGATAAAACCTAAAAATCCGTCGGGAAAAACCAAATCAGGGTTATATTTACCGCCAACAGTCCAGGAAAATGAAAAGGTTCACAGCGGTTATATTATGAAAGTAGGTCCGGGTTATCCGGTCCCGGCAGTTAATGAGGAAGAAGAAAACTGGAAACAAAAAGATGAAGAGGCTAAATATGTTCCTTTGCAGGCGCATATTGGAGATTTGGCTATATATTTAAATCGCAATGGTCATGAAATTGAGTTCAATAATGAAAAATATATCATTTTGCCCCACTCAGCTATTTTGATGATTATAAGGGATGAGAATTTATTTGCATAGTTTATGTGCTGGTATAAAAAAGCCGTTTCAATATTTTTGAAACGGCTTTTTTATTATTTGGTAATAAATATTACATCATTTCTTTACAGGCGCTGTAAATACCTTCAAACATTTCTTTTACATCGCTGGCCGCAACTGCTGAGAAAGCAATGCGAAGCATATTTCCAAGACTAATGGTGCCTATACTGTATTTTTGAATAAGAATCTGTCTTATCGTTTCTGAATCTAATCCTTCAGCAAGCTTGATACACATAAAATAGCCTGAATTATAAGGCAAAGCTTTAAAGCATTCAAGATATTTTTCCTCTGTTAACGCCTCTTTTACTGCATCATACCTTTTTTTCATGATGGCGTACTTGGCCACTTTTTGTTCTGCATATTCAGGACTGTTGAAAGCCTCCAATAATAATGATTGTGAAATATTAGCAGCGTTAGATATGTTTCCACGAATAGCCCCGGCAGTTTTTGATTCAAGCGCACTATACAAAGCGGCATCTCCTCCTTTTGTTCCGTAGGTTATAAAACCAACCCGAAATCCCCAAACATAATCTTCTTTTGTCGGTCCGTCGATTTTTACTGCCAATACATTTTCATGTAACTGGCAAAGTGGAGCAAAAATGCTTTCTTTGGCAATTCCTTCTACATAACCTAATCCAAAATAAGCATCATCGGTAAAAACAACAATCTTATTTCCTTTATCGGCGGCATTTTTTATAATGCTCACAATAGCATCCTGTTCTGCAATAGTTGGAGTATAACCAGATGGGTTATTCGGAAAATTCAATATGACCACTTTTTTTCCGATACCACCGTCATTCAGATTATTTTCAAATGATTCGAGATCGAAGCCACCATTTTTAAACAGGTTAAATTTAACAAATGCTGCACCGTACATATTCGTCAGCGTCAGGTTATAATTTCCCCAGAAAAGATCAGGAACTATAACCTGGTCTTCCGGATTCAAAAACATATAACCTGACATACTAATTCCATGTGTCAATGCATTTGTTACAACCGGTAAACTTAGTTCGACGCCATTTAATGACGGATTTTTTTCGTAGATCATACTTTTCCAGCGGGCGCGGATATCGGGTCGCCCAAAACTGGGAGCATACGGAAATACTCTTGACGGATCGAGATTAATTTTTGAAGCGATGGCTTCCAAACGCATCGGAGAACCGTCGTCTTCAATAGCTGCACCAATTGTAGCATTTATCTTTGTTCCTTTTGCTTCAGCCGTTTGTCCTAAAATTCCTTTTTTAGGAAAGAAAATATTCTTTCCACGCTCGGAAAGCAATTCGTAAACTACGCTACTTTTTTCCTGAATAATTTTGTTAAGTTCTTCCGCCTGTGGATTCATGTCCTTTTATTTTTAAGCCTGTTTTATTTTGCGCAAGATAGAAAATCAAGTAAACATTTTGATGTGTTGTTGACAAATTGAAGTAATTCTTAAAATATTACTAACGTAATCTGCTGAATTTCGGCAAATAACAGACATTGATATATATCTATTCTCTTGATTTCTGTTTTGGAATACAGTAAATTTATTCGAAAACAAATTTCAACAAAAACGATATGAAGACATTAAATTTCTATAAGATTTTGATTGTTTTTGGAATTGTTCTATTTGCAATCATTAATGTTAACGGGCAAAACTGGCCTTGTTGGCGGGGAATGAACCGCGATGATAAAGTTACCGGATTTAATAGTCCAGCTCAATGGCCGGGTGAATTAAAACAGGTTTGGCAAGAAACGGTTGGACTTGGAGATGCATCACCCATTTTGGTTGATGACAAAATTTATGTTCTTACAAAAGATGAAAATGATGAGGTTACGATTTGCATAAATGCTGAAAATGGGAAGTCAATTTGGCGAACTGTAAATAATACGGCACCAGCGGTTGAAGGTCCGGCAAGTTCGCATCCCGGGCCGCGGAGTACACCTGCTTGTGCAAACGGGAAAGTTTACACATTGGGCGCTGCCGGATTTTTACATTGTATTGATGCTGCAACGGGTAAAATTATTTGGGGAAATGACAGTTACAAGGAAGTACCCCAGTTTTTTGTGGGAATGTCGCCATTGATAGTAGGAAATAAATGTATAGTTCAATTGGGAGGAAAAGAGACTGGTACTGTTGTAGCTTTTAATGCCGAAAACGGAGACGTTATTTGGAAACTGGAAGGTCAACCAACTACTTATTCATCGCCGGTTACAATGAAAATGGGAAATGAAGATGTGCTGGTAGTCCAAACCGAGACTGATATGATCGGAGTTTCAATGGATGGAAAACTACTTTGGAAAGTGCCAACTCCTGTTCAACAGCGGTTTTACAATTGTTCAACCCCGATAATTGACGGACAGAATATAATAGTTGCGGGTCAGGATGGAGGTACTCATTCTTACAAAATCGAAAAAACAGGGAATGAATTTTCTTATTCTGAAAACTGGACCAACCCTGATTTTGGTGGCTCGTTTAATACACCGGTTTTAAAAGATGGTTATTTGTATGGGAATGAGGCACGTCTAGGAAAATTGTATTGTATTAACACAAAAACGGGAAAAACCAGTTGGAATGATGAAACAACCCTGAACCGTTTTGCTGCCACATTAAGTTTGGGAAATGAAATACTCTCTTTACCTGCAACCGGTAACATTATTATTTTTGACGGAAACCCTGAAAAATATAATCAGATTGCAATGTATAAAGTTGCAGATACCGAAGTATATGCTCATCCAATAATAGCAAGGGACAAAATTTTTGTTAAGGACAAAGAAATGCTTACCTGCTGGAGTTTGAAATAAGTTAAATCATTTTCAAAGTTCCAACAATAACAAAGAATCCATAAAGACAAGCTAAAACTGTAAGGATGATAAGCAGTATGAATGGTTTCTTTTTATGGAGTAGTTCAAAAACAAGAGCAGGTATTGCCAGTGCTGCCGCTACCAGAAAACTGATATAGGCAGGAAAAATTTTCACCTGAAATGGTACATCTTCAAAAGTTGTATCAAGTTCTAACTCTTCATTTGCAATTTCATAAGGAGTTAGAAATTTGTAGGCAGACAGATACCCATTTAGTAAAACATAAAGTGAATAAATACCGAGAATAATCAGAATCGAGGTACCAATAATGCGGAAATGTTTTTTATTTTCCACCCACCCGTAAATAATGGATACAACCCCGGCAAAAATGATCCATTGAGGAACTGTATATAAAAACGAATCGTTCATATTGTTTTGATTTGTGGCAAAGTTGGCATTTTTTCTTTTTGTTTAAAACGAACATGAGATTAATATTCTGCATTTTACAAACAGGGCCAATTAAATTTCATTAAAAGTCATTTGTTTGGGGGAAGTTGACGTCTTGAACTATAATAAGTTTTTAATTCTTATAGGATAAAATAAAAACTTAAATTGATGAAATATTTCTTTCGCTAAGGCAAGAAAAAGTTAATTTTGGCATTCTGAAAACCGAGATTATAAGTGAAAAAGTTAGATATCAATCCCAAAGCAAAAGCTCTCATTTTCGATCTGGACGGAACACTTGCCGATACAATGCCAATACATTTTATGGCGTATAAAAACATATTGGTGGACTATGGTATCCATTTCACTCCGGTTTTATTTGCATCGCTTGCCGGCATTCCTGCTGTTGCAACGGTAGAAAAACTTAATGAAATTTATGGAACAAAAATGAACGCCGAGGAGATTGGACATCTAAAGGAACGTGAGTACGAAAAAATAATGCATAAAATGAAACCTGTACAACCGGTGATTGATTTGGTTAAGAGATATTATAATAAAATGCCAATGGCTGTGGGAACAGGTGGTTATAAAAGATTATCATGGAAAACAATGCATATTTTGGGTTTGGAGAAGTATTTCGATATTCTTGTTTCATCCGAAGATGTCGCTCATCCGAAACCATTTCCGGATACCTTTCTGCGTTGTGCCGAATTGATGAGAGTTGAACCTTCCGTTTGCGAAGTTTTTGAAGATGGTAGCCTGGGAATTCAGGCGGCAAAAGCTGCTGGAATGATGACAACTTTAGTAACCGATTACTACGAGGTTAGTATTGGGAAAGAAATTTAAAATGTTAATATTTTCGAAATGAAGAAAAAAATTGCTTTTTCGTTGGTGGTAATTTTTATTGTACTTGTTTTAATTTCCTGTTCAACACAGAAATTTAAAAACGAGAAAAACCTAACCATTGTTTTTTACAATGTTGAAAATCTGTTTGACACGATTAATGAACCCGGTAAGTCAGATGAAGAATTTACACCTGAGGGGCAAGATCATTGGACTGAAGAGAGGTACAATAAAAAAATTGATGACATTGCAAAAGTATTAAGTTCAATAAACGAAAAGGAGTTGCCTGAAATGATTGGTTTGTGTGAAATAGAAAATCAAAAAGTACTTCAGGATTTAACAGTCGATAAATATCTGGTTCAGGGAAAATACAGGATTGTTCATTATGAAAGTCCCGACAAACGCGGGATTGACTGTGCATTTTTGTATCGGCCTGATGAGTTTAAAGTTATTGAAAGTCATCCGATTCATGTTGCATTTGAAGGTGAACCTGATTTTCTGACAAGGGATATTCTTTATGTTAAGGGAAAAACCTTAAATGGTGAAGAAATGCACATTTTTGTGAATCACTGGCCGTCGAGAATTGGAGGTGAAGAACAAACCGAATATGCACGAGTAACAGTGGCAAAATTGTTAAAAAGTAAAATTGATTCGGTTCAAAATGAAAATACTTCAGCTGAAATAATTGTTATGGGTGATATGAATGATGAACCCTCGAACAAAAGTCTTTCTGAGATTTTAGGTGCTGTAAAACCAGGAAGTAATAATGAAGGTTTGGTAAATTTAATGTATCCAATTGAAGAGGAAAATTTAGGATCGTATGTTTATCAAGGTAACTGGAATATGCTGGATAATATTGTTGTTTCTTCAAATCTCCTTGACAAAAAGGGGTTCAGTTGTATCGATAAACAAGGTCATGTATTTCATCAGGAATGGATGGAATACAAAAATTCGAACGATCAGATTTCTCCCAATAAGACTTATGGTGGCTCTAATTATTACGGAGGCGTAAGTGATCATTTTCCGGTTTATATCAATCTTAAAAGATAGGTTTAATCCATGTAGTTGAGCAGGTTATAGAAAATTAGATATTAGTATTAATACATGAAATTTAAAGTCGTTTCAGATTATAAACCAACAGGAGATCAGCCGGAAGCAATCCGGCAGTTGGCAGAAGGTATTGAAAGGGGCGACCGTTTTCAAACACTTTTAGGTGTAACCGGTTCTGGGAAAACTTTTACAATGGCAAATGTTATTGAAAAGGTGGAAAGGCCAACGCTGATTTTAAGCCACAACAAAACATTAGCTGCTCAGCTATATGGTGAAATGAAGCAGTTTTTCCCTGAAAATGCGGTTGAATATTTTGTTTCGTATTATGATTATTATCAACCCGAAGCATATTTGCCAACTACCGATACTTATATAGAAAAAGATCTTTCGATAAATAAAGACATTGAAAAGTTACGTTTAAGTGCCACTTCTGCATTGCTTTCTGGCAGGCGGGACGTGGTGGTTGTGTCATCTGTTTCATGTTTATACGGAATTGGAAACCCGGAGGATTTTCATGCCAATATTACTTCCGTAAAACGTGGAAATAACGTGTCGAGGAATGCCATGTTACGACAATTGGTCGATGCGCTGTATTCCCGCAGTGAAGTGGATTTTGAACGTGGAAATTTCAGGGTAAAAGGCGATACGGTTGATATTTTTCCTGCTTATGCAGATGAAGCCGTTCGCATCGTTTTCTGGGGCGATGAAATTGAGGAAATTAACTCTTTTGATCCGGGTTCAGGTTTGACAATTGGCTCACTGGACGAGGTTAATATTTTCCCGGCTAATATTTTTGTAACAACCAAAGACCGCATGAATGCTGCAATCCGGGAAATTCAGGATGATTTGGTGGCGCAGGTCGAATATTTTAAGGAGATTGGAAAACCGCTGGAAGCAAAACGAATTCTGGAACGTGTTGAATACGACATGGAAATGATGCGCGAATTGGGTTATTGCCCCGGAATTGAAAATTATTCACGCTATTTCGATGGCAGAAAACCGGGAACAAGACCATTCTGTTTGCTGGATTATTTTCCCGATGATTTTCTTTGTATTATCGATGAAAGCCACGTAACCATTTCGCAAATCAGGGCAATGTACGGTGGAGACAATTCCAGAAAAATGAACCTCGTGGAATACGGATTTAGGTTACCTGCCGCAATTGATAACCGTCCACTCAAATTTGAGGAATTTGAAAATATAACCTCACAGGTTGTTTATGTGAGCGCCACTCCGGCCGATTATGAACTGGAGAAATGCGAAGGGGTTGTTGTGGAACAAATAATCAGGCCAACAGGGTTGATTGACCCAATGATTGATGTTCGACCGAGTACTAATCAAATAGACGATTTGCTCCATGAAATCAATATTCGGGTTCAAAAAAACGAACGGGTTTTGGTTACTACGTTAACTAAAAGAATGGCTGAAGAATTGTCTAAGTACCTTTCGAATATGGGCGTAAAAACACGTTATATTCATTCTGATATTGACACCATTGAGCGTGTGGAAATTATGGAACAACTTCGCAAAGGCCAGTTCGATGTGCTGGTTGGTATTAACCTTTTACGTGAAGGACTTGACCTGCCTGAAGTTTCGTTGGTTGCAATTCTTGATGCCGATAAGGAAGGATTTTTACGTTCTGAACGATCGCTGACTCAAACTGCAGGTCGTGCAGCCCGAAATCTGAATGGGATGGTAATTATGTATGCAGATAAAATAACTAATTCAATGCAGCGTACGATCGATTCTACCAATTATCGACGAGAGAAACAACTCCTTTACAACGAACAAAATAATATTACGCCAACACAAATTATTAAACCAACCCGCGAAATTATCGGGTATGAATTCAGAAGTGATAAAAATGCCGGATATTCAAATGGTGATGGTCACCCAGATGTTGCTGCAGATCCGGTAATTCAGTACATGAGTATTGATGGACTTGAAAAGACAATAGAAAAGACAAAGAAGCAAATGAAAGCCGCTGCCAAAGAGTTGGATTTTATTGAAGCTGCCCGGTTACGCGATGAAATGTTTGCACTTCAAAAACTGCTTCAGGATAAAATTCTGGACTCTGAAAAGAAATAAGTGTTCTGATTGAAAAATACATTTTTATGCTTTTCTTTCATCCTGATTTAAAAAATCGATAACTACTGAATTAATTTTGGAATCAACAATTAAGTGTATTTTTGCAAACAAAAAAGACTTGAATGGAGATTAGGCTAGCAGAATTGATTAACAAAATAAGGGGAATTATATTTGCCCCAAAGGCTTTCTGGAAATCACAAAAGGGAAAAGATGAGGGACTTCCAGTTTTACTTGGGAGCTATTTTCTGCCAATTTTATTGATTGTTGTACTGGTTGTCTTTTTGGGCGAATTTTTCAGAAGCGCTCATTTTTATGGGGGTTTTGCTGTATTAAAGGCTTTTCGCAAGTTTGTATTATTCATACTTGAGTTTTTTGTGGCGGTATATTTTACAAATACCTTTATAAAGACCTTTGGTGGAGAAAAAAATATTAGGATAATACGACAACTTGTTGCCTATTCGTTTACCCCTTTTTTACTGGTTTCAATGGTAACCGGATTATTTCCATTTCTTTATCCACTGGATATCCTTGGTGCTTACAGTTTTTATATTTTCTGGATTGGAGGAAAAGAAATGTTGATTTTGCCTGAAGATAAACGTGATAGCTACCTGATTTTTACAATCGTATTTAATTTTTTAATTTTTAGTCTTTTAAGCATTTTGCTTTCCAAACTTTTAACCACTTATTTTTAATGGCGCACCAAACATCAGATATTCGCATAAAAAATAAAAGGGCAACGTTTGAATACGAGATTATTGAACGTTTTGTTGCTGGTATTAAACTTGCCGGAACAGAAATAAAATCGATTAGAAGTGGAAAAGCAAATTTAACTGAATCCTATTGCCAGTTTTATAACGGCGAACTTTTTGTGAAAAATATGCATATTTCAGAATATGAATTGGGTACATGCAATAACCATGAAGCTCGGCGCGACAGGAAACTACTGTTAAACCGGAAAGAATTGAAAAAACTGGAGAAAAAAGTAAAAGAATCGGGACTTACAATAATTTGTACTGTTTTATTTATTAATGAAAGGGGACTTGCAAAATTGGAAATAGCCCTTGCACGCGGCAAAAAAACATATGACAAACGCGAGTCGCTCAAACTAAAAGATGCCAAACGTGATATTGACCGAATGATGAAACATTAAGAAAGTTTACAGTCAGCACGTTAGAATGCCATTCGGACGGGTCTCAGTTATCAGGTTTCAATATTCCTGACTTTTGAACAGTGGCTTTAAACTGTGAATCCCAATTAAACCGCCTCCAGATTTTCAGCAGGAATAATATTTTCTCCTTTGTATCGTAAAAGTAAATTAGCAACTGCAAGCGTGTCTTTTTCACAGTATTTAATAATTCGGTCGATATTGTTTTCTTCCCAGTAAACATGGGCAACCTGGCTTCCGTCAATATCGTCTTTCGGTGTTGGAATATTAAAAAGTTCGCATAATAACGAAAGCGAAGTATAATGTTTATAATCGCCAAATTTCCACAATTGAAGCGTGTCGATCAATGTTTCTTTTACTTCCCATGGTTTTGCCCCCGCAATATCAAATACTTTTGGAAGTTTCAGGTTATTTATCAGCGCCCGGCGTGCAATGTAAGGAAAGTCGAATTCCTGTCCGTTATGGGCACAAAGTTTTTGCTTTCCAGCCTTTGAGAATTTTATGAGCGCATTAAAAAAATTAGCAATCAGTTTTTTCTCATCATCGTCGTAAAACGATTTTACACGGTAATAAAATTCCCCGTTTTTCTGAAAAACATATCCTGCCGAAATACATATTATTTTGCCAAATTCAGCATAAATCCCGGCGCGTTCATACAAATCCTCAGGAATTTCTCCTTCGCCAATTTGGTATTTCATTTTTTGTCCCCAGAGTTTTTGCCAGGTTTCCGGGAGTTCTTCAAACTTTGGTGAAGCCGGTACGGTTTCAATATCCAGAAAAAGTACTTCTTCGATGTTCAGGTTTTCAAGCATTGGTAAAATTATTTTAGTGTGTGGTTAATATGGTTAGTTAAAATCTGAATGGCAATTTTATTCATTCCGCCCTGTGGAATAATAATATCGGCGTAACGTTTTGTAGGTTCAATAAATTGTAAATGGCTGGGTCTTACTGTTTTTTCATATCGTTGCAAAACTTCAGCGACATCGCGGCCACGCTGTTCCATGTCGCGTTGAATAACCCGCGATAAACGCAAATCAGAATCACAATCAACAAACACTTTAATATCCATCAAATCACGAAGTTCTTTGTTGAACAAACACAAAATTCCTTCAATAATTAATACTTCGCGTGGTTCGACTAAACGGGTCTCTTTTTCACGTGTACAGGTAATAAAAGAATACTTCGGCTCTTTTATTGCAATACCATTTTTCAGCAATTTTACGTGTTCAATCATTAAATCGAATTCGATAGAATCTGGATGGTCGAAATTTTTCTTGCGGCGTTCTTCCAGTGGTAAATGACTGCTATCATAATAATAAGAATCATGGGAGAGTATATTTACTTCACCTCTTGGAAACTGCTGCTGAATCTTTTGTACAACGGTAGTTTTCCCTGAACCGGTGCCTCCTGCTATTCCAATAATCAGCATATTCGATGTGGTTTAAAATCGTATATTTTCTAAATCAACGGCAAATTTTTTAAAATTACCTCTAAGAAAACACTAATTTTGTAGCGACAAAAACGTAAGTTACAAAAAATAGATAGAAATGATTAATCACGTTGTACTTTTTAAACTGAATGAATATCCGGAGGAAGAAAAGAAAAAAGTGATCGCAGAAATGAAATCGCTTTTGGAAGCTTTAAAAGATAAAATTGAAGAATTAAAATTCATTCAGGTTGGTGTAAATTATCAGTTAAAATCGCGAAGTTTTGACATTGCACTTATCACCCATTTTAATAGTTTGGAAGATCTTGATATTTACAGAGATCATCCGGAACATATTAAGGTAGTTGAAAAAATTGCCGGGTGGGCAGCTTCGAGGGCAGCTGTAGATTTTGAATTCTAAAAATTCAAAATAAGTTTGAAAGAGTACAGCTTAAATTAAATTTATGTCTGGATTATATCCATTGAAGTTTGAACCCATTTATCTTGAAAAAATATGGGGAGGTACCCGAATAAAAACATTGTTGGACAAAGACTTTGGTGAGTTGGCAAATTGCGGAGAAAGTTGGGAGATATCGGGTGTTGAAGGTAATGTTTCCGTGGTTCAGAATGGTTTTCTTAAAGGAAACGATTTAAATGAACTGATTGAAATATACATGGGCGATCTTGTTGGCGACAAGGTGTTATGAAAAGATTTGGAATGGAATTTCCATTGCTTATTAAATTTATCGATGCTGCTGCCGATCTTTCTGTCCAGGTTCATCCAAACGATGCACTTGCACATGAACGACATAATGCATTTGGTAAAACCGAAATGTGGTATGTTATTGATGTGGAAGACGGCGCTAAAATCAATTCAGGATTTAATCAGCCGGTAACCCGCGAAAAATATATTGAATATTTGAAAAGTGGAAAATTAAATGAATTGTTGCGTTTTGATGATGCAAAAGCTGGTGATGTGTTCTTTGTTCCGGCCGGTAGAGTACATTCTATTTGCAAAGGAACAATGTTAGCCGAAATTCAGCAAACATCAGATGTTACTTACCGTATTTTTGATTATAACAGGAAAGATGCTCAGGGCAATTATCGGGAATTACATACCGAACTGGCGCTGGATGCTATTGATTATTCATGGCAAAAAGAAACCAAAGTAAAATACGCATCAGAAAAAAACAAATCTTCTGAACTTGTAAGCTGCAATTATTTTACTACAAATATTCTTGAATTTAACCAAGTGATTGAAAAGGATTATTTTACCCTCGATTCGTTTGTAATTTATATTACACTGTACGGAAATTATTCGATTGAAACAGAAGAAGAAAAAGTGAAAGTAAAAAAAGGAGAAACCATTTTAATCCCGGCAAATACAAATATGATCAGTTTAGTCCCCAAATCAGAAGAAGTGAAATTACTCGAAGTATTTATTAAGTGATAATTGTTTTATTTTAAAGATATTGAATCAAATTTATTTTCCATATGGAGATTAAAGAAGCCAATTTTGTTGTCAGCAATACCGATGTAAAAAAATGTCCGGAGCCAAATCTTCCGGAATACGCATTTATAGGCCGCTCAAATGTGGGAAAATCATCATTAATAAATAGAATAACCAATAAAAAAACGCTGGCTAAAACTTCGGGAAAGCCGGGGAAAACTCGACTAATAAATCATTTTCTGATCAACAACGAATGGTATCTGGTTGATTTGCCCGGATACGGGTATGCACAGGTTCCGCTTAAAGAAAGAAAAAAGCTGGAACAGATAATTCAGAAATATATATTACAGCGTGAAAATCTTTATTGTCTTTTTGTACTCATTGATTCCAGACTCGAACCACAAAAAGCAGATCTTGATTTTATGGAATGGCTCGGAATTAGTGAAATCCCGTTTTCAATTGTTTTTACCAAAACCGATAAATTGAAGCCACAGGAACTTGAGAATAATCTGAAGAATTATGAATCAAAAATATTTGAAACGTGGGAAATTATGCCGGGATATTTTATTTCATCGGCCGAAACAGGAGCAGGAACCGAGGAAATACTCGATTTTATTGATAGTGTAAATAAGAACGACGACAATAAAAATTAAAGAAGATATACGAACTTATTAACAAATAGACAAGATTGAAAAGTAAAGTTGCTAATTTTGAAACAATTCCTAACCTGAATAAAACATTTGAAATGGGCGGTAACAAAAATTCATTAAAAGTTTTCGGAGGAAGAACTACAAGAGCATTAACAGAAAAAATTTGCGACAGTTTGGGCATTGATATTGGCCTTTCTTCCTGCCCTGTTTTTGCAGACGGCGAATTTGAACCGTGTTATGAAGAAACCATTCGCGGCTCTCACGTTTTTATTGTTCAGTCAACACCACCTCCCGCCGAAAATTTACTTGAATTACTTTTAATGATTGATGCGGCCAAACGCGCCAGCGCTTACAAAATTATTGCGGTAATTCCCTATTTTGGATATGCGCGACAAGACAGAAAAGATAAACCACGAGTTTCTATTGGCGCCAAGCTCATCGCCGATCTGTTATCAGTTGCAGGCGTTGACCGAATTATTACAATGGATTTACATGCCGACCAGATACAGGGATTTTTTAATGTTCCGGTTGACCATTTATTTGCTTCGGCGCTTTTTGTACCATTTATTGACAAACTTAACCTCGGCAATGTGGTAGTAGCATCTCCGGATGTTGGGGGGACCAAGCGTGCCAACACTTATTCTAAAATGCTGGAAACAGATATGGTTATTTGTCATAAAACCAGGACCCGTGCCAATGAAATTAACAACATGACTGTAATTGGGGATGTGGTTGGGAAAGATGTAATTATTGTTGATGATATGATTGATACGGCCGGAACAATTACAAAGGCTGCCAACCTGATGAAAAAGGTAGGTGCCAAAAGTGTTCGTGCATTTGCAGCTCATGGAGTTCTTTCCGGTCCGGCCGTTGAACGTATTGAAAAATCTGAGCTTGAAGCCGTATATTTTACTGATTCCATTCAATACAGAGCAGAGAGTAGTAAAATAAAATACATTACGGTTGCCGAGGCTTTTGGGGAAGCCATTAAAAGAGTATATAAAAATCAGTCAATCAGTTCTCTTTATTACAAGTAATTTATATATTTGCACCGCTTTTTCCATAAGCAGGCACATGGTTAGTTATGCATGCTGTTTATCCTGACCAAAGTCGGGAAAGGACTGAGTACCATAATTATTAACGTAAAGTATTAAAAATGAAAACAGTTGTAGTAAAGGGGCAGAAAAGAACAGCCCTTGGGAAAAAAGACTCGAAAAAACTTCGGGCACAGAAAATTGTTCCGGCAGTTTTATACGGAGGAGAAGAACCAATCCATTTTGCAGTTCTTTTTAGTGATTTAAGAAAATTAGTTTATACACCAAGTGTATATTTGATTGATCTTGATATTGACGGGGAAGTTTATCCGGCGTTGATGCAGGATGTTCAGTGGCATGCTGTGGAAGAGCAAATTCTTCATGTTGATTTTCTGAAAATTAGCGATGAAAAACCTATAAAAATTGAAGTGCCTGTTAAAATTACCGGTTTGGCCAAGGGTATTAAAGCAGGTGGTAAATTGAAATCGAATCTTCGACGTTTAAAAATAAAAGCACTGGCAAAAGATCTTCCGGATGAAATAAAAATAGATGTAACAAAACTGGGAATAGGAGATAATATTAAAGTTAGCGATTTATCGGTTAGCAACATCGAATTTTTGGATAATAAATCAAATGTTGTTGTTTCAGTAATTGTTACAAGGGCTGCTAAATCAGCAGGAGACGGTACAGATGAAGAAGAAGTCGAAGGAGAAGAAAGTTCAACTGAAGAACCAGCAAGTGAAGAATAAAAATTAAAATTATTTTTGGTGAAATATTTAATTGCCGGGCTCGGTAATATAGGACCAGAATATAAAAGTACTCGCCATAATATTGGCTTTCAGATATTGGACGCACTCGCTGAGGCGTCCAATATTAGTTTTAGCGACCGTCGTTACGGGTTTGTGAGCGAGTATAAATACAAGGCACGGACTTTTATTTTGTTAAAACCATCTACGTATGTAAACCTTAGCGGGAGGGCAATTCATTACTGGATGAAAAAGGAAAATATTCCAATCGAAAATTTACTTGTGCTTGTAGATGATATTGCTTTGCCGTTTGGAACAATCCGTTTGCGGGCAAAAGGCAGTGCAGGTGGCCATAACGGATTGGAAAACATCAATCAGCTACTTGGTCGAAATGATTATGCCCGTTTGCGTTTTGGTATTGGCGATGATTTTCATCCGGGATTCCAGGTAAATTATGTTTTAGGAGAATGGACCAAAGAAGAACAAAAAGAGTTGCCTGAAAAAATTGAGACTTGTATTGAAATAATCAAAAGTTATGGCACAATCGGAACAGAGCGGACTATGAACTTTTTCAACAAAAGAAAATGAGGTGGAGGAACATGTACGCATAGACAAATGGGTATGGGCTGTGAGAATTTTTAAAACCCGGAGCCAGGCAACCGAAGCCTGTAAAAAAGGTCATATTTCTATTGATAATCTACCAGTAAAACCATCTCGCCAGATTCATCCGGGAGAAATAATCCAGGTGCGAAAACCTCCTTATATGAGACGATTTAAAGTATTGGCGTTGGCAGAAAAAAGAATGTCGGCTGGACTTGTTCATGATTTTGCTGAAGATGTTACCCCGCCGGAAGAATTGGCATTGCAGGAAATGAACAGGAACATGCGTTGGATTACCCGTGAAAAAGGAACCGGTAGGCCAACAAAAAAGGAACGTCGCGATTTGGATGATTTTTTTAATTTGTAAATCAGAATTTATATTATGCTGGTAGCCAATAAAAAAAGAAAAGAAAATATTACAGAATACATTTTGTATTTATTCCAGGTAGAAAATCTGATACGGGCTTTTCAACTGGATATGGATTTGATTGAAAAGAAACTGGTTTCTTCTTATCGCGTTGATAGTGCAGCCAAAGCCGAAATTATGGACTGGTATAAAAACCTGGTGGTAATGATGGGAAAGGAGGGTATTCAGGAAAAGGGGCATTTTCAGTTTTTACTGAATCTGATTGTGGATATAAATGAACTTCACATCAAACTCATGGAAACTGAAACAGATCCGGTTTATCCCCAGACTTTCAGATCAGTTGCCGGATTGATAACAGAATTAAAAGAAAAGAATAATACTGCGCAGAACGATGTTCAACTGGGACTTGATACGATTTATGGCTACCTGTTGTTAAAAATGCAAAATAAGGAAATCACATCTGAAACAGAGGAGGCAATAAAACGCTTAAGCAACTGGATGGGCGCTCTTTCGAAGTTATATAAAGATTATGAATCAGGTGACCTGGAATTCTAATTCAAATCATTCAGGAATTTTCAAATTCAATTGGATCAGAGAAGTTTGATTCCAAACCAAACAGTCAAAAAAAGAAAAATAAGAATCAGAAGGAGGTAAGCTACAATTCTAATGATTTTTGACTTCTTGAAATTCATCAACTTTTTGTTCTTTTTTAACTAAAATTGTAGAACTGGTTTTTACTTTAGGTATTTTGTTGAATCAAAACTAAGAATTTTATTTTTTGTAGCAAGTGGAGTTAAAGAATTAATTCTATTTTAATTTCTTTTTCTTTTATTCTTAACTGTTGCGCTGTTTGTTCTAGTTTGCTTAAATGCAGCTATATATAAGAGTGAAACTGTGAAGTATTTTTGAATAGTTACAATTTGATCTCGCACGATTCAAATCTTCCAAACCTACGATAACGATATTTTGCTATTACATCATACAAATAATCTCTTCATTTTTTTGGTATATATTTTACTATGCGAATCCAACTCTACGGGGATGGCAATAGTCCAATCATTTCAATTATAGCATTGGAGCGGGTGTAAACTACATTGTCATAAAGGAACACGACGGAGTCAATTTCCGGAATATTCTTTTCAATCAGAATTTGTTGACCTTTTTCAGATTGTCAAGATTCAAATTCAAAACTTTTTTCTTATCCCTTTTAATTAAAAATCTGACCACTCCGTTACGCAATCTGCAAAAACCGTGATAAAAAATTATTGCTTTTTTGTTTTCATATGGTAGAAAAACAATTGAAAAGCTGCTTAATTCGCTGGAGAAATTATGAGTATTAAATTAGAAAATTAAACTATTTCTATTAATACATTTACGCAATAAAACATGCCAAGTGAATATTAGAAATATATTATTTATTGGTTTTATAATCGGTTATCAGCCCTTCATTAAGCCAGTTTGCCAAAGCCTGGCGATTGCCAGGTATGATAAGCCGTTGGATATCACGCTGGTGATTTACATTTCCTAACTCAATATAAACAGCTGCAGGAAAAGTGTATTTTAACACATATAAATTGCGTTCAGAAACACTACCGTTGTAACCGCGGCCAGGCTGATGTTGGTTATATTTTTGTTGAAAGGTCTTTTGAAGAATATTGGCTGCTTTTTCACCGGTTTCACTACGTTTATCGTGATAAAAGAAAACGTCGATATTTTCACTTTTACTTCTTGAGTCCACATGAATAACAATCATTCGCTGAAAAGAACCACGGTTTTGTTTGTAGAGCTTATTAACGGCATCGGTACGTTGGCGTAATCTTTTTATCTGATTCAGAGGTATTGGTAGGTTGGGATAGCATACCTCATCATGATCCAGCTTTAAATATGGTTCATCTCTGATCCCATCATTATTATCCCGCGTGATCATGTAAACTGTCGCGCCTTCCGAAATCAGGTTCCATGCCAACCTTAAAGTTACATCATAAGCGATTTCATCCTCAAACACATCATGATTTAAATAACGACCAATTGTTCCCGGATCCGGGCCGCCATGTCCTGAAACCAGGTAATAAACCGCACCGCTTAAATCATCGCTTGTAACTTCTACATCGGCATATTTTTCACCAAATATATCGAAATGCAAAATTTTTGCTTTAGCCTTTGCAGGTTCAGTATTTTCAGCTAAACGGTCTTTCTCGGGTAAAACATATTTTTCTCCCTCGATTAATGTATTGTCTTTACCAAGGTTGTCTTTGTTCAGTTCAATAAATGAATCCAAATTATCTGAAACTGAAAGTCCGTTTCGCGTTAACAACCGATAAATACCTTCTCCTTTTTCCGCAACCACTTCTGTTTCTTGGGCCAAACCTAAATCAGGAATCATTAAAAAAACAAAAAACAAGATTAAAATAATTTGGTTAAATAATTTTATATGTAAGTTTGAATCGAACTTAAAAATCATAGTTCCTGTTTTATAATTACAACATGCCGTTGCTAAAATAACGTTAAAAAATAAAAAAGATTTTTATAAATGCGTCGATCTTTCATCTATACGTTGTTGATAACTTGCTTTTTGTTTCTTTTAGCCTGTAAAACAAGTGTTGTATCAACTTCGGTTAAAGCCCAAAACATCGAGATTACCAAAGATATTAACCCTGTTGACAGCCAATTGGTACAGATTTATCTTCCGTATAAAAAACTAATTGAAAAAGATATGTCGCGGGTGATTTCCTTTTCCGAATCGGAACTAACTAAAGCAAAACCCGAAAGTACTTTAACTAACTTTTTGGCCGATTTATTGCTCAACGAGGGCAGGGAAGAGGCTAAAAAAAGCGGGCTGGATTTTCAACCACAAATATCGTATTATAATTATACCGGAATTCGTTCATCACTTCCCAAAGGAGACATAACAGTTGAAAATGTTTTTGAATTGATGCCATTTGAAAACGAAATGGTTTTTGTTGAATTCAAGGGTACACAATTACAGGAATTGCTTGATTATATTGCTTCTGTAGGAGGCGATGCAGTGGGAGGAGTCAGGTTTATAATTTCGAATAATAAAGCAAAAGAGGCTACGATTGACGGGAAAAGATTACTGCCGGAAAACAATTACTGGATAGTTACGAATGATTATATCGCGGACGGTAATGATGGTATGGATATGTTTCTGAAAAAACTGGCTATCGTTAATACGGGAAAGAAAATAAGGGATGTTATAATCTCCGATCTTGAAAAAAGACAAAACAGAGGAGAAAAGTTAGAGGCAATTCTGGATGGGAGGATTAAAAATGAATAGAAGAGATTTTATAAAAAAAACCGGAGTTGGATTAGCCGTTGCAGGGATGGGTGCAGCTCCGTTACATTTATTCGCAGCCGATAAATATGTAACCATCACTATATTGCATACAAATGATCTTCATGGACATATCGAACCATTTCCTGATACAGATAAACAATATGCAAATAAGGGCGGTTTGGCAAGAATTTCGGAACTGGCAAAATTAACCCGTCAACAGAATCCCAATACATTACTGCTTGATGCCGGAGATATGTTTCAGGGGACGCCCTACTTTAACTATTTTCACGGCGATCTGATCCTGAAATTGATGAGTGCCGCAGGATATGACGCCGGAACAATAGGTAACCACGAATTTGATAACGGACTGGAAGGAATTTTAGAGCCGTTGCCAAATGCAAAATTTCCGCTTGTTAATTCAAACTATGATTTTTCAGATACGATTCTTGCAGGTAAGATTCCGCGGTGGAAAATTTTCAAAAAAGATGGAGTGAAAATTGGGATTTACGGGTTGGGCATTGAATTGAAAAGATTAGTTGCGAAAAAGAATTATGGAAATGCGATTTATAACGATCCGGTAAAAGTTGCGCTCGAAATGGAATCTTTTCTTAAAAACGAGAAAAAATGTGACTTGGTAATTTGTCTTTCGCATTTGGGAACAGAATATGAAGACAATACGATTAGCGATGTTGTTTTAGCTCCACAAACAAATTATACTGATTTGATTATTGGAGGCCACACTCACCAGATACACCTCGAAAAGCCAATGTTTCTGAAAAACAAGGTTGGGGAACAGGTCATCGTTAATCAGGCATGGTGGGGTGGTTTGGAAGTAGGTAAGATTGATTTTGTTTTTGAGAGGACTAAAAATAGAAAAAAAGCCGTTTACACTTCCCAGTTATAATTTAATATGAAACGAAGCTATCGGATTTTACTTTCAGTTTTAAGTGGTATTTTACTTAGCCTGCCATGGCTTGGATTTCCGGGCTGGATATTATTTTTTGCCTTTTTGCCTTTGTTATATCTTGATCATTTTTTTGTTAAAAATCGTGGACAATTCAGAGGCGTATCATTTTGGGGACACACATGGCTGGCATTTTTTATCTGGAATATTCTGACAACATGGTGGATTATGCATGCAACCAAACTGGGAGCAGCGTTAGCCATAATTGCTAATTCGTTTATAATGTCGCTGATATGGTGGCTCGCACATACTGCACGGCGGAATTTGCGATCTAATTTAGGCTATATTGCTCTTGCAGTTTTTTGGATTTCTTTTGAATATTTCCATTATCATTGGGATGTTGAATGGCCCTGGTTAACATTGGGTAACGGTTTTGCCAACCAGGTGAAAATGATACAATGGTATGAATTTACAGGAACACTGGGTGGGTCGCTTTGGGTTTTAATATTGAATATTATTCTGTTTCAAACGTTAAGTGAGCTATTATTGAATAAATCACCGGTTAAATCTGAAATTGTAAATCTAATTTCTATTTTTTTATTATTGATTGTTCCGGTAATTATTTCACGGACAATGTATTCAAATTACAAGGAGGAACAGAATCCAAAAGATATTGTTATTGTTCAACCCAATATTGATCCTTACTCTGAAAAATTCGATTTGGCTGCAGAAAATAAAAAGATGGAAACTTTATTGAAGTTAGCATCTGAAAAAACTACAGATGCAACAGATTTTATAATAGGCCCCGAAACAGTTTTTGAAAATCCAACCTACTGGAATGAAGATGAGTTTGATGGTAACCGGTTTATAATACAGCTTGAATCATTCATTCACCGATATTCAAAAGCTGAAATGATTCTTGGTGTTTCATCATATAAGAAATATCCCGATAAGGAACATGCAACTATTACAGCCCGAAATAGGAACGGAATGATATATGACATGTTTAACACTGCAATTATTTTTAGGGCGTACAGGGGAGCCGCAGGTATATCACAAATCAAAACTTGTGGTTGGTGTCGAAAAAATGCCGTTTATAAAGTATCTGGGATTCTTAGGTGATTTAGTTATTAATATCGGAGGAACCTCTTCCAGCCTTGGAAGCCAGGATGAACCAACCAACTTTGTAGCCAGCGACGGTTTACAGGTAGCACCCGTAATTTGCTATGAATCGATTTTTGGAAGTTATGTTGCAAAGTACGTGCAAAAAGGGGCAGGATTGATATTTATTATAACCAATGACGGATGGTGGAAAAATACCCCCGGCTATAAACAACATTTTTCGTATGCGCGGTTGAGGGCAATTGAAACCAGGCGCAGTATAGCCCGATCCGCAAATACAGGAATTTCCGGCTTTATTAATCAACGTGGAGATGTGTTGCAGTCAACTGGCTGGTGGCAGGAAGCGGTCATTCAAGGCAAGCTAAACGTTAATGATAAACTTACCTTTTATGTAAAATACGGCGATTATATTGCACGTATATCATTGTTTGTGGCTGCACTTCTATTATTGTATTTAATTTCAAGGCGATTATTTAAGAGCGATGATTTGGTTAAACGTTAAATGAGAATTAAAAAGTCAGTCTGAATTCCTTTAGCTTAAAGAAATCTTTTTATTTCATTATCATGAAGAAAATTAGCATTCAGGACAAAAAAAATCCGCATCGATTCCGTTTGCGTAAAACCCCTGACTAACAGGATTTGAGTGCCCGGCCGATCGGACTTCCACCGGTCATAAGACTCATCCCGAAGTATCGGGACTACAAGGCCTGTCTTAGCGACCATAAAGAGCATTCTCGGTTTATATTTTACTGTTGAGTTTACCAAATGTAGAATCAATGCGGAAATATCATTTATTCCTTCAAAGAACCCTTGTTTAATACTATAAATGTAGCTTTCTCTAATTGTATTTGCAAATATTTTAAAGAGTTTATTACTGTTTTAGAAGTAACTCAATGCTGTTGAAATGATTAGGTTGAAGGGAATTTCAATTCAGATTAAATTGGCTCCGAAGGTTTTTAAATTAAAGAGTTTTTATGATAACCAAAAAGAAACTTCTGAATTTTTCGATCAAATCTTTATTTCACTTTATTTTATACTATACTCCGGTTTTGATGAAAAAAATTATAAAAAAATCTTTTAACATTTGTTATGATTATATGTAAGTGGTTGATATTCAAATTTAAATTGAATAACAGGTATTATACTTAATTTTTATTGAAGATGTCTATGAACAATAAATGAATTCAATATGTTTTTTATGACAAAGATTTGGATTAATTCTAAATAGCGTTTAAATTTGTTTTCGGAAAAAAACATATTAAAATCTTATAATATATTTATACTATGGCATTTGAGTTGGCAAAATTAGGATATAGTTACACAGCATTGGAGCCTCATATTGATGCAAGAACAATGGAAATACATCATGACAAGCATCATGCTGGGTACACAAATAATTTAAACGCTGCAATTGCAGGTACTGATTTGGAAGGTAAATCGATTGAAGATATTCTTTCCGGCGTATCGGTTAATTCTGCTGCAGTGCGGAACAATGGAGGTGGTTATTATAACCATAATTTGTATTGGGATGTAATTGCCCCGGGAGGATCAAAAGATCCTAATGGGGAATTGCTCGATGCAATTAACGACTCATTTGGTTCTGTTAAAAACTTTCAGGAAGCGTTTGTCAAAGCTGCGGTTACGCGGTTTGGATCAGGTTGGGCATGGTTGATTCTTCAAGAAAAGAGACTGGCGGTTTCGTCAACGCCCAACCAGGATAATCCGTTGATGGATGTGGCGGAAGTTCAGGGTGTGCCGATTTTAGGGATAGATGTGTGGGAACATGCATATTACCTGAACTACCAAAACAGACGACCGGATTATGTAAATGCGTTTTGGAATCTCATCAACTGGGATGAAGTCGCCAGGCGGTTTAAAGGTTAGTTGATTTTTGGTTTTTTCCCCGGAGCAGAGGCTCCGGGGTTTTTGTTGCTTTTTAATCAATTATTATGTTAAATATATTTATTTTGCTGAATATTATTAAGTTGATTGGAATTATTTAAATTGATTTCAAATTAGCTTTTATGTTAATCTTTTTTGTTGTTTAAACGTTTAATACAAAAGCAAAAATCAATATTTATAATAACCTTTAAAAATTAATATCATGGCATTTGAATTACCAAAACTTCCTTATGCGAAAGATGCATTGGAACCATACATCAGTGAAAAAACAATCGACTTTCATTACGGGAAACATCATCAGGGATATGTAACTAATGTGAACAACTTAATACAAGGAACTCCGTTTGAAAAAGCTTCATTGGAAGAAATTATTACGAAAGCTGAAGGTGGAATATTTAATAACGGAGCCCAGGTTTGGAATCATACATTTTATTTTATGCAATTTAGTCCAGATGGTTGTCGGGAACCAAAGGATGAGTTGGAAAGGGCTATAAATCAAAAATTCGGGTCGTTTGAATTGTTTAAGGAAGCATTTTCAAAAGCAGCGGCTACATTATTTGGATCAGGTTGGGCATGGTTGGTAGTTGATAAAAATGGTGATCTTGAAATTGTTCAAACAAGTAATGCCGGAAATCCTTTGAAAATTGATAAAAAGCCTTTAATGACATGCGATGTTTGGGAACATGCATATTACATTGATAAAAAGAATCTCAGGCCAAAATATATTGAAGATTTTTGGAAAATTCTGGACTGGAAAGTAATTTCGGAACGATTCACAAAATAAGTAAACAAAAAAACATGAGTGTAGAAAAAGTATTCGAAACAATGAAAGCTGCAGGGAAAGCTTTAAAAGCAGGTGAAATTGCTGCGGTATCGGGATTAGACAAAAAAGAAGTAGATAAAGCGATGAAAGTTTTAAAAGTAGAGGGCAGAATTGAATCACCCAAAGTTTGTTACTGGCAGCCGAAATAAAAAATGGGTTTCAGAATTTCTGAAACCCATTTTTTAGGATGTTATTTTCTCCATAATTTTTCCATCTCTTCCAATGTTTTTCCTTTGGTTTCAGGAACGAATCTCCACATAAATAAAGCGGCTAAAACGCCCATTACACCATAAATCCAATAAGCAAATCCATTATGGAAAGTATCTACAAGGAAAGTACTTTTGTTCATCATCGGGAAAGTCCAGGATACCATATAATTTGAAATCCACTGTGCCGCTACGGCAACAGCCATTGCACGTCCACGAATACGGTTTGGGAAGATTTCAGAAAGAAGAACCCAAACAACCGGCCCCCAACTTACTGCGAAACAGGCTACATAACCGAGCATAAATATAAGTGCACCTATTCCGATTTGCTGGAAGAAAAACGAAAATCCCAGTGCAAACATGAAAAAGGCCATTCCAACTGCACCAATAATCATCAAAGGTTTACGACCAAACTTATCAACTGTTGTAATAGCAATAACAGTAAACGAAAGATTGATAATTCCCACAATAATAGTTTGTAGTAGTGCCGTATCGGTACCTGAACCCATATTTTTGAAGATCTCGGGAGCATAATACAGAACTACGTTTATTCCAACAAACTGTTGAAACGCAGAAAGCAAAACTCCTATCACAACGATTAGAATACCGAAAGAGAATAACTTCCCCGATGTTGTTGAAAGGGTCAGTTTAATTTCAGCTAAAACTTTTGCTCCGATTTCCGGGCCATTTATTTTTTCCAATACCCGAAGCGCCTTTTGATCATTGCCTTTTAGTGCGTTATATCTTGGCGTTTCTGGAACAAAGAACAACAAAATCAGGAATAAACCTGCAGGAATCATTTCCGACCCGAACATCCAGCGCCAGCCGATGTTGTTAAGCCAGGTATCATCACCCTGACGGGCAATCGCATAGTTTACAAAATAAACAACCAGCATACCGAAGATAATAGCAAACTGGTTGAAAGAAACGAGTTTACCGCGACTGCTAGCCGGTGAAATTTCGGCAATATACATCGGCGATAACATGGAAGCCAAGCCTACGCCAATTCCACCAATAACGCGATAGATAATAAAATTCCAGAAGAAGGTATAGTCACCTTCACCGAAAGGACGGAAAAACATTTCAGGAAAAGCTGAACCCAATGCTGAAATAAAAAAGAGGACGGCAGCCAGAATCAGTCCATTTTTACGGCCTAGTTTTAAACTGATTATGCCACCTGAAATTCCACCAATAATGCAACCGATCAAAGCGCTCGAAACGATAAACCCCAGTTGTGAGTTTGCTGCCGTTTCACTTAGTGCCATTGGTTTAATGAAGAAAACATCGAGTGAACCAACCGTTCCTGAAATAACTGCAGTATCATAACCAAAAAGTAATCCGCCAAGCGTTGCAACTATTGTAATAGCGATAATGAAGAATTTGTTTTGTTTCATTCTTTATAGTTTTAGTTATTGGCCAACTGCAAATCTGGTTAGACTATTTACAGCGAGCATTAATATTTTGTCTGTCATAGAAAACGGTTAACCCCGATTCATTTGTCAGACAAATAATCGGGGTTACAAATCTCATATAATCCTTTGCGGATTTATTTCAAAGATTAAATATACCAATTTATTAGTTGTTCAATTAATTCCTGTTTACCACTTATTTGTTTAGGTTCTCCAATTTGTTTTGCAATTTCCCGCAAATCTTCCAACTTCAACTTACCTGTTTCAAATTCGGAACCTTTTCCGCTGTCAAATGAAGCGTAACGGTTCTTGCGCATTTTTAGGTAATCGGAGTTACTCAAAATTTTATCGGCAATTACCAATGAACGTGCAAAAACATCCATTCCACCAACATGGGCAATAAAGATATCTTCCAGATCTGTTGAATTTCTGCGTGTTTTTGCATCAAAATTAATACCTCCGTTGGTAAAACCACCAGCCTGCAAAATTTCCAGCATTGCTTCTGTAGTTTCATAAACGCTTGTAGGGAATTCATCGGTATCCCAACCATTCTGATAATCGCCCTTATTAGCGTCAATGGATCCGAGCAACCCTGCATCGCCAGCCATCCTCAGGTCATGAGCAAAAGTATGACCGGCCAAAGTTGCATGGTTAACTTCAATGTTAAGTTTAAAATCGTTTTCCAAACCATTGGCTCTCAGGAATCCTATTACAGTCTGAGCATCATAATCATACTGATGTTTTGTTGGTTCCATTGGCTTTGGTTCAATAAGGAATGTACCCTTGAATCCTTGTTTACGACCATAGTCGCGAGCCATTCTTAAGAACTGACCCAGGTGGGCAAGTTCTCGTTTGGTATCGGTGTTATGTAAACTCATGTAACCTTCACGACCACCCCAGAAAACGTAATTGGTTCCACCTAACGCGATGGTAGCATCAATTGCATTTTTAATTTGTACCGCTACGTTTGTTAAAACATTAAAATCAGGATTGGTTGCCGCACCGTTCATATAACGTGGTGCTGAAAATACATTTGCCGTTCCCCAAAGAAGTTTAACACCCGAAGCATCTTGTTTTGCTTTGGCATATTCCACCATTTTTTCCATTCGTTTTTCGATTTCGAAAACCGAACCGTCTCCAACTACATCGGTGTCATGAAAGCAGTAGAAAGGAATGCCCATTTTAGTAATAAATTCAAAAGCAGCATCCATTCTTTCTTTTGCAGCATCCATCACATCTGATGCTCCGTTCCATGGGAAAATTTGTGTTCCCGGACCAAACGGATCACCACCTGTTCCACAGAAAGTATGCCAATAAGCTACTGCAAAACGCAGGTGTTCCTTCATGGTTTTTCCAGCTATAACCTGGTTTTCATTATACCATTTAAACGCAAGGGGATTTTTTGATTCCGGGCCTTCATATTTAATTTGCCCAATTCCCTTGAAATACTCTTTGTTTCCTTTTAATACATCCATTTTATAAAAAATTTAAAAATTGTTTTAAAGATTTTCTAAATGAGCCCAGCCTTTACGCATAGGCTCTTTTATATATTTTTTGTCCAATTCCGGACGTCATTAGCTTTCATGTTTTCAGCATCATAATCTATTTTTCCGCCTGCTCTTTGAACGAGAATGCCTACCTGATATACTTCTATTTAAATTTGTTGTATGATCGAAATCAGAACAGTGACGTGTTTCTTTTTTACCAGCAACAAAACATTACTGAACAGGCTTTTCATCTCATACCCTTTTATAATTTTATGTCGGTAGATTTTTCATAAAATTAGTCTCTCAGGTTTATTTTATTGATTTAGTATATGTTATCCTTCCAGACTATTTTTTAGCTGATTGCTTTTTCAAGCTCATCTTTCCATAAATTATAAGCGTCAATATACGCAGAAATATTTTTACTATCGGGTTCAATTACTTCTAATTTTTTCAAATTTGAAAATGCCTCGGCAAATGAATTATAATATCCTGAACCAACTCCTGCACCGCGCGCAGCTCCAACGGAACCATCGGTGTTGTATAATTCAATAGTTGCTCCGCTAATTCCAGCCAGTGTATCTCTAAAAATCGGACTTAAAAACATATTTGCTTTTCCAGCTCTAATCACGGAAGCGTTAATGCCTATATTTTTCATGATCTCCATTCCATAATGAAAGGAGAAGACGATGCCTTCTTGCGCTGCACGGATCAAATGTCCCTTTTGATGTATATTGAAATTAATACCACTAAATCTTGATCCGACATTTTTATTGTTTAATACTCTTTCAGCACCGTTTCCGAAGGGCAATACTGAAATTCCCTGGGAGCCAATTGGCATTTTTACTGCAAGCGCATTCATTTCTTCATACGAAAGATCACTGCCCATCATTCTTTTTATCCAGGCGTTTAGAATTCCTGTTCCATTAATACAAAGCAGGACTCCAAGTCGTGGATTTTCTTTAGAATAGTTAACATGGGCAAATGTATTTACCCTCGACTGAGAGTCATATTTAATTTCTTCGCTCACACCATAAACTACGCCGGAAGTTCCTGCAGTGGCAGCAATTTCCCCGGGATTTAGTACATTTAATGACAGGGCATTGTTTGGCTGGTCGCCGGCCCTATAACTCACCGTTGTTTGTGCCGAAAGCCCAAGTTCAGCAGCAGCTTTTTCTGACAATTGTCCCTGTACACCAAAAGTTGGAACAATTTCAGGAATGATTTCATCTGAAAATCCATAGTTTTTGAACAACATATCAGCAATGGAATTTTGTTTAAAATCCCACATGATTCCTTCCGAAAGTCCGCTAACAGTAGTTTGCACATTGCCCGTCATTTTCATGGCAATATAATCTCCGGGGAGCATTATTTTATAAATCTTACTAAAGAGTTCCGGTTCGTTATCTTTAACCCATTTAAGTTTCGAGGCCGTAAAGTTCCCTGGAGAATTTAAAAGATTGGTTAAACATCGTTGTCCGCCAATTTCTTCAAAAGCTCTATCGCCAATGGCAGCGGCACGGCTATCACACCAGATAATGGAGGGGCGGATCACTTCAAGGTTTTTATCCACCATTACCAGCCCGTGCATTTGATAAGAAATACCAATTGACTTAATATCGTTTACATTAACTCTTGATTCCCTTAAAACATCGGCAAGCGCCAGTTTAAGATTTTTCCACCATAATTCAGGCTCCTGTTCAGCCCATCCTGCCTGATGCGCAGTTATTGTCATTTCCTGTTTTGGATAAAAGGAACTCGCTACGCATTCACCGTTTTCACCGTTAATTAACGATGCTTTTATGGAAGAACTTCCAATATCAAATCCGAGTAGATACATGATTTTTAATAGTTTAAACTAATTTTTTAAATTGAACTGTTCTGTTCTGGTATGTTGTAAAATTACACTGTTATTTCTTGTTCACAAAATCAAAAATAATGTTATAGAACATTAAACTGAAGATCGCATTTTCAATACAGTTGGTACTTTAAAATGGATGGATTGACCAGAAGCAACAAATTCCGCAGCTTTTTGTCCCATTAACTCAAAATCTGTTGAAATTACTGTAATCCCATTCTTTACGTACTTTTTCATTGGTGTTTCATTATAAGATATTACCCCAACTTCTCGGCCAGGTTCATATCCTTTTTCGGCACATTGATCAAGAAATGAGGCCAATGTCCGGTCACTCACCAGGAAATACAAACCTCCCTTTTTAATCCTGAATTTTTCAGGTTCAAAAATTACAGCGTGTTTTATTTTATTATCATCACAAAACTTCTTAAAATATTCAATTGTATCTTTTGGGTGATATGTGAATACCGGGTAATAAAAGGTTAATTCTTTGTATGAGGAGATTCTATCAATTTGTTGCGAGAGACAGGTATAAACTGCATTCCCAAAATCCTGGTAAACTGCAGATTGTTCAGGTAATGCATGAATCTTCCAGTCAATAATCAGTAACTGGTCGTTCGGAATTCTGGAAATAATTTCCGGAACTTTCAAATGATCGAAATTCATAACAATGTAATTGCTGTATTTCCCCAAACTTTCAGTAATAATTTTTTCAAAAACATTGATGTTGTAATGATGAAAATGAAGATCAACGCTAATGTTCTTCGGAAGATATTTAAGAAATGATCCATATAAAACCTCTTTATATGCTTTGAAAGTATCAAGAAAAAGAAAAACCTTTGTTCGGTTTTTCGTCACAAAATATCCGCGATTGGGTACCGATTCAACAACTCCTCGCTTTTTGAGTTCGGCATAAGCCTTAAATACAGTGTCACGGGAAAGCTGGCATTCTTTCATAATTTGATTGACTGATGGTAGCATGTCGCCAGCATTCAATTGGTTTCGGCTAATGGAATCTAAAATAGCATCGACCAGTTGCTGAAATTTCAGAACATTGGAGTTATTATCGACTATAAATTTGAAATGGGCCATATTTTAAATTTTATCAGAATTTGGCTGTTCTGTTCTGTTCTACAAAACTAAAAATTAATTTCACTTATACCAGAAAAATCTCAGAATGATATGTATTCCTTATTCAGTAATAAAACTGTTTTGTGGTAAATTTTATAAGGCATACAAAAACAATAGAAAACCAATCATGGCGTTTAATGAAAAGAAGGATAAAGTGAAGTTATATTATCTAAGTGGTTAAGTTTGGTCAGTAATTTTTAAATTATAACTTTTAACTTTATCCTTCTTTTTTAGCCATAAATATAAAAACTTCAAAGCAAAAGAGAACCAAAATAAACCAAAAATCGATATTATGATTCGTGATCTCATTATTAAAAACCGTAGTTACCGTCGGTTTGATTCAAACGTGAAAATTCTGACAGAACAATTACAAAGATGGGTTGAACTTGCCCGGTTTTCAGCCAGTGGCAGAAATATGCAACCGTTAAAATTTGCTATTTGTAATAGTAATGAAATTGTAGAGAAGATTTTTCCAAACATTGGTTGGGCCGGATATTTGAATAACTGGAATGGACCCGATGAGACTGAACGCCCGGTAGCATATGTTGTTGTTTTGCACGATAAATCGCTTGCTGATAAGTACTTTTGTGATGATGGAATTGCAGTTCAAAGTATTCTTTTAGGGGCAGTGGAAGATGGTTTTGGCGGATGTATAATTGGAACAGTGAATAAAAAGAAGGTGGCTAAATTGCTACGTTTGCCGAAAACTCTTGAAATACTTTGGGTCATTGCACTTGGGAAGCCGACAGAAACTGTCATTTTGGAGGACACTCAAGACAATGATATTAAATATTGGCGCGATGAAAACCAGGTACATCATGTTCCAAAACGACCATTAGACGAATTGATTTATAAATCATAAATTGAAAAGGATGACAATTGCAATCCTTTTACTTCCAATTACTCTCGAGCATCATTATTACCCTCGCACAAACAATGCTTTAATAATATCGCTGGCCATTTTAGGATTTTCTTTTAATCTTCTGGTTGAATAGTTAAACCAATGCTTCCCATAAGGTACATAAACACGCATAGTATGCCCCTGGTCAACAATTGATTGCCTTAATTCTGGCGTAACTCCGTAAAGCATTTGGAATTCGTACATCGTTTTAGGAATATTATATTTTCCAATGAGTTTTATTGCATTTTCAACAAGGTATTTATCATGTGTTGCAATTGCTGCATACATTTTATTCTGAAGCATATAATCGAGATCTTCAAGGTAATTATCTCTGATTTCCTGATACCCTGTGAAGGCCACCTTTTCTGCTTCGACATAAATGCCTTTACAAAGTCTGAAATTCACAGGATGTTCGTTAGTGTTTATTTCTTTAAATTTTTTAATATCACTAAAAGTACGCCGTAAATATGCCTGAAGTACCAGACCAACATTTTCTGGAAACACAGCCTTCAGTTTTTTATAAATTTCAAATTCGGCATCTACACATTGCGAATCTTCCATGTCAATACGAATGAAAGATTTTTTTTCAGCGGCCAATTTCACGATTTCATGAATGTAATTGTAACAGGCTTCTTTGTTAATAAGAAGTCCAAACATAGTTGGTTTTAGTGAAAAGCTACCTCTTACATTTTCAGAAGTAAACCGGTTAATGATATTAAGGTATTGAGCCTTATTTTCTTCAGCTTCTTCAAGAGTAGTAATAAATTCACCAAGCAAATCAATAGTAACCAGAATATTCTTCTCATTAAGCAATTTTGCTGCTAACAGTCCTTCTTCTATTGTTTCTCCGGCAATATATCTTTTTGAAAATACCCAAACCAGCTTTTTGGGCATATGAGGCAAAATATTTGCAATGATCTTACTTAACATTTTCTATTAAAGAGCATGAATTTTGATTATCGTAAAAGTAATATCTGCAACCAGTATATTTTTATGATGTTTATCAGCAGGGAACCATGATTTAATGCATGTTTTTACTTGAAGTTACTGATAATGAAAATGTTTAAAAAATTGAGTCTTTGTTTTATTGCGTTTGAAGTAAAAAACTATCTTTGTCGAAATTAAAAAAACTAAAATTAAATATAATGAAGGGAACATCATTGATTGTTAGTATTGTACTGTTTGTAGCGGTCGCTGTTTTATATGTTTTACACTTCGCCGGGGACAAATCAAAATCTGTTGAGAACGGTGCGGATGGATCAAAAAATGTTGTAAGTCAGGAAGGCTTAAGAATAGCTTATGTTAAAGCTGATTCTATAATCCTGAACTATATTTTGGCTGAAGATCTTAATGATGAGTTTACTAAAAAACAAGAAGCTTATACTACAGAATATGGTACAAAACGCCAGGCATTTGAAAAAGATGCAGCTGCATTTCAGGAAAAATTGCAACGGGGTGGATTTTTAACTGAACAACGTGCTATGCAGGAACGCGATCGGTTGCTTGGGATTGAACAGGAAGTGACGAAACTGGATCAGGATCTATCTTCCAAACTTTCTGAATTTCAGGCTACCAATAATCAACGGGTATTAGATAGTTTAATGAGTTGTATTAACCATTTGAATACCAGTAAAAAATACGATTATATATTTAGTGCTGCCAATATTTTGAAAGGTAAAGAAGCTGATAATATTACTGCTGAAGTTTTAAAAGTAATGAATGACCGTTATCAGAAAAAATAGAAATAACAGTGAAAAAATATAAAGAAATCCGGGGAGCCCCGGATTTTTTTTGCTTAAATTGTAGCTTTGTGATTGATGTTTGCAGATAAATATCTGAATAAGAATAACAGGGAGGTGTTTATAAAAATAAACCCTTCAAAATTTATGGGAATAGTTGTAGTAATACCATGTTACCATGAACCTGAAATACTGGTCACCCTGGCATCTTTGGCTACCTGCGGACATCCAAAATCAGATGTCGAAGTAATAATTCTTATTAATCATTCTCAAAATGCTTCAAGGGAAATTAAAGCTTTCAATCAAAAAACAAAGTTTGAAATTGAAGATTGGATTGGGGAGAAGAATAGTCGTAAGCTTTTTTTCCATATTGTTGGCCCAATTGAGTTTCAAAAAAAGTGGGCTGGGGCAGGACTGGCAAGAAAAGCAGGAATGGATGAGGCAGTTCAAAGGTTCAATTTACTTAAGAATTCTGGTGGTATAATTGTCTCCCTCGATGCAGATACCTTGGTTGAGGAAAATTATTTGGTTGAAATTGAGAATTATTTTAAAAAGAATACCAAACATGTTGGAGCAACCATTTCATTTCAACATCAAACAATTGGATTGGAGGGAAAACATTTGGAGGGAATCCTGTTGTATGAGAAATACATGAGTTATTATAAAAAGGCAATGGAATTTACAGGTTATCCTTATCCAATGTTTACTGTGGGTTCGGCATTTGCTGTAACCGCCGGGGCCTACGTAAAACGTGGTGGAATGAACCGGAGGCAGGCAGGTGAGGATTTTTATTTTCTACAAAATCTTGTTCAGCAGGGAATTATCGGCGAAATAAATACCACAAAAGTGTTTCCTTCCGCTCGATTGTCCGACCGTGTTCCGTTTGGTACAGGACCAATCCTTCAAAAGTGGATGAAAGGGGAGGAAGATCTGACAAAAACATACAGTTTTCAGGCATTTGAAGATATTAAACAGTTCTTTTCAATAAAGGAGAAATTTTTCAGAATTGAAAAAGACAGGTTTGATACGTTAATGAAAAATTTGCCAGAACCCATTCAGCAATTTGTTGAAGAAGATGGTTTTTGGTTTGAGGTGCACGATCTTAACCAAAACTGTTCAACATTGAATTCTTTTAAAACCCGATTTTTTCATAAGTTCAATGCATTTAAAATCCTCAAGTTCCTCAATTTTAGTCATGAATTCTATTACCCAAAGGTTAGTTTGATTGAACAAATCCGGCTAATTGAGAATTATTCTGCTAATACTTAAAAGCTCATATTTTAGCGGTTATTCCAAATATTAAAATGTGCATAAAAAAACGAAGGCCATCCAAATATGAACAACCTTCGCCAATTATGAAATGTATATAAAGAATGGACGTTAACTTTTACTATTTAAAAATCTTAATTATACCTTCTTGGTTTAGATCCAATTAATTGTCAGTCATCTCCTCTAAGCTGAAATCAACAGTCGTTGCATTTCCAGCAGTTACTGATACGTTATTAACGGTATCATTTTTATATCCGTCAAGTGAGCAGACTACAGTGTACATTCCTCCTGGCAATCCAATTAGTTTGTAACCTCCGTTTAAATCTGTAAAAGAGGAAATAATCTGGGTATTACTTGTTGAGTCCGTTACTTGCGAATCTGTTGAAAGCCATGTTTCCACCATAGCATTTTCAAGAATAACTCCCGCCGTATCTTTTACATTACCTTCAATTCTTCCGGCAGCACCCATAAAAACACCACGTATTACCGGTTTGAAATTAAATCCAACAATGTGGGTCAGATTTCCTTTTAATACAAACGACTTGCTTACATCAAAATCAAGAAGTACGTCATAAGTTTGCCCTTCCGTAAGATAAATTGTAGGGTTAATTAGAACTTTTATACCGCTGGATGATCCACTGGGGACTTTTAGGTCAAAAGTTGACCCATCTTTCAATTCTACAGATGCATCTACAACATGTATGCGAATCATATCATACGATCCCGCTTCAAGATCACTTGTAGCAATTTGTTCAGTAAGTCCATTGGTTAGTTCCAAAAGATTTACATGCATTACTTCATTGCTTAATACAATAAAGGAGTCATTCTCTTCGCTCATACTACCATCCATTATTTTTCTGATTTCTACTTTATCTATAGTAACTGTTGTACTCGCTATCATATCAATGGGAAAAGGAGAATCAGTCAAATGAATATTCAGACGTGCTTTCCCCGTGGGGACACTATTTTCTTCGTTATTACAACTTGTTACAAAGAAAATTGAAACAATAAGAAATAGTGTTGAAATTTTTTTAAGAACTTTCATAATAATCAATTTTAGTTTTGAATATGAAGGAAACAGTGCAATTAATATGCAACATGTTTCATGATTTTCATTGGCTCTGAAATCCAGAAAGATAGCAATTCGTGATCTTTTTTTGCACTATCATTCTGAAATGAATATTATCAAATTGATAGTCATTTTAGGTAATAATCTAAAAGGAGCAAACATTTATAATTGGGCAAGAATGTTGCAGGCAAAAGCAAAAAAAGCTGTCCTCAAATGAAGACAGCCTATCTAAGTTTTAAATGTATTTTTAATCTATTTCAGTCCGTTGGCAAGCATGTAATATATTTCGTTCCAGCGGAGTTCTTTTTTGAATTCAGTAACGTTGGTGTTTTTGTCGATAACAACATATTCAACATTTGCGTATTCGGCAAAAGTCTCAATATACTCTGGTGTTAAAGCTAATGTAAATGCTGAATGATGAGTGCCACCAGCATAAATCCATGCAGCAGCTCCGTCAGCTAAATTCGGATGTGTTTTCCAGAAAGCACTTGCTACCGGAAGTTTTGGCATCTTTTCCAATGGTTCAATAACATCCAGCGTATTTACGATAATGCGGAAACGGTTACCCATGTCAATTAAAGTAACATTCATTGCATCACCGGTTGCACTTTCAAAAATCAAACGGGCAGGCGCATCTTTACCACCGATTCCCAAAGGTTGTACTTCCAATCGTGGTTTTTTAGCAGCAATCGAAGGGCAAATTTCCAGCATGTGAGCTCCCAAAACAGCTTCGTTTGCCGGATCTAAATGATAGGTGTAATCTTCCATAAACGAACTTCCGCCTTTCATCCCGGCCGACATGGTTTTAATGATGCGAAGAAGTGCAGCCTGTTTCCAATCGCCTTCAGCACCAAAACCATAACCTGCTGCCATTAATCGCTGCGATGCCAAACCTGGCAACTGTGCAAGACCAGTCAGGTTTTCGAAATTGGTTGTGAATGCCTTGAAATTACCGTCTTTCATAAAACGTTTCAGTGCAATTTCGTATTTAGCCTGAACACGCACATTTTCATGATACTGACCGCCCGGTTTGCAATTTTCTGCCACTGCATATTCAGCTTCATATTCTTTATAAAGTGCATCAACTTCAGCATCGGTTACTTTTTCAATATACTTTACAAGATCGCCAACTCCGAAAGCTGAAATTTGCCAGCCAAATTTAATTTGAGCTTCTACTTTATCCCCTTCAGTAACGGCAACCTCGCGCATATTGTCGCCAAAGCGGGCAACTTTCAATCCCTGCGAATCAGCCCAACCTATAGCGGTGCGACACCATAAAGCCACCTGATCTTGGACTTTCTCATCTTTCCAGTGACCAACAACCACTTTACGGTTTTTGCGCATGCGAGCGTTTATAAATCCATATTCACGCCCGCCGTGAGCACTCTGGTGTAGGTTCATGTAATCCATGTCAATTTCACTCCAGGGAAGATCACGATTGAATTGTGTATGCAAATGCATGTAAGGTTTACTAAGCGCTTTTAACCCGCCAATCCACATTTTGGAAGGCGAGAATGTGTGCATCCAGGTTATTAATCCAATACAGTTTTTATCTGCACTGGCCTGAACGCAAATATCCAGAATTTCATCGGGAGTTTTTACTACCGGTTTGAAAACGATTTTAACCGGCATTTTTCCCGATTCATTCAAACCATTAACAATGGTTGATGAATCAACATCTACTTGTTTTAATGTTGCAGGGCCATATAGGTGTTGGCTTCCGGTTACAAACCATACTTCCATTTGTTTAGTATCTGTCATATTTATTGATTTAAATTTGTGGTTAAAAATAGTGAATTAATTTGTAAGGGTTTAATGGACTCTTATAAAACAGAGCTTAAAAAAAATTAAATAGGTAAAGTGATCTAAATTCAAGATTTCAATTTATTTGCTGTTTTCTGAATTAATTCCCACGCTGCTTTTACATGTTCTTCTTCAGTGTTGGTTTGCCCGATACTCATTCGTAAAACAATTTGCCCGTTTAATTTAGTGTGCGTAAAATAGATTTTGCCGGTTTTATTTACTGCATTCATCAATTGTATGTTGAATTCGTTTCCAGCTTTGTGACGGAAACAAACCAGGTTAAATGGCGGTTGTACAAAAATTTCAAAATTATCAGAATTTCTTACCCAGCTGGCAAATTCCTGTGCAATTTCAATATGTTTTCTTACATGAAATTGCAACCCTTCCACTCCATAGTGCCGGATTACAAACCAAAGTTTTAGCGAACGAAAACGTCTGCCAAGTTGAATGTGCCAGTCACGGTAATCAAAAACCTGTCCTGATTCAGTTGCCTGGTTCCTCAAATATTCCGGCAAAATAGAAAAGGTGTTGATCAGTTCTTCCCTGTTTGCAACCCAAAAAACATCGCAGTCGAAATTAGTAAACATCCATTTATGAGGGTTGAAACAATAACTGTCAGCCTGCTCAATTCCATCCTGGAAATGCCTGAATTCAGGACATAGCATTGCAGTTCCCGACATTGCTGCATCAATGTGTAACCAACAATTTTCACGATGACTTATTTCTCCAATTTTCCGGATTGGATCAACGGCATTTGATGAAGTTGTTCCTAATGCAGCACAAATAAAAAAAGGAATAAGTCCTGCTTTTTTATCTTTTTGAATTTGTTCTTCCAGTAAATCAGGACGCATTGCAAAAGTTTCATCAACACCAATCAATCGCAGATTTTCTTTCCCGATACCGGCCATCTTAATTGCCTTTTCCAAAGAAGAATGAGTTTGTGTAGAAATATAAGCTACCAGATTTTGCCGTACCCCTATTTTGTTTGCCTCAAAATTTGTTGCTCTTTCACGGGCAGCAATCACAGCCGTTAATGCCGATGTTGAGGCAGTGTCCTGAATAACTCCGCCACCTGTTGATGTTGATTTGAATTTTTCCGGCATTCCCATCATTTCGGCAAGCCAGTCGAGAACCCGGGTTTCAAGTTCAGTAGCTGCCGGACTGGTTGCCCAAATCATTCCCTGGACTCCTAATCCTGAAGAAACCAAATCGCCAAGAATTGCAGGAAATGAAGTATTTGAGGGGAAAAATGCAAAAAAGTCTGGCGACTGCCAGTGTGTAATCCCCGGCATAATTTTTTCATCAATATCTTGCATCATTTCATCTAATGATTCTCCTTTTTGCGGAGGATTTTGTGGTAACAATGCTTTTATTTCACCGGGTTTTACTTGCGAAAGAACCGGATACTTTTCAATGTTTTCATAGTAGTCCGCAATCCAGTCGATTATTTTTTTGCCCTCTGTCCGAAATTCTTCGGGCGTCATGTGGTAACTTTTCTTTTTCAAAATGCAGGTTTAATATTTGACGCTAAAATTATCAAAAACCGTTATAACCTCCGATTTATAAGTTGTTATTTTATCTACCCTTGAAAGCGTTGGTCCTAAACGTAAAAAATCGACATATGTTTTTAATGTTGGCTCATCACCCTGAGCTACAATTTCTACATTTCCATCCACTGTATTTTTAACCCAGCCGGTTATTCCAAATTCCTGCGCGCGGTTTAGAGCAAAATACCGATAACCAACTCCCTGAACCCGACCTGTTACGGTTATTTCATACTGTATCATAATTCCTTTCTGATTAAGTAAGTATTTAATTCACTGCGGATTCAGTTTTTCATTTAATTGAGCTTCCTCCTGACGGGCTTTTTTAGTTGTGATTCAAGCCCTTTTTTTTCTTTAATCTTTTCTTTTAGTTCAATTAAATCATTCATAGCAAAATACTAACAAGTTAGAATCTGCATTTCCAAATACTACAGATTTAATATTAAAATTATTGTGATGTTGGTAAATAAAAGTTGTTAGTTGTGCTCGTTCCTAAAAATTTCTACCACTTCAGGCTGAACCAGCGCCCAAATGGAATAAACGCCAAAAGCAGTTCCAATAGGAATATTGAAAAGATCGAACACAGATAAAATTAAAGTTAAAATGCGTGCCCACTCTTTTCTTCTGAGTAATCCAATACCCGCAATTATTCCCGGAATGCTGAGCATGATGAAAAAAATTATCAGGATATTTGCGATAAGCGTTAATACAAACTTAGCTTCATTTTCATCAGCAAAGTCACCAATAATATACAATACAATAAATAATATGATTCCGACAACTAACCCTAAAATGCTAAAACCTATCCTGAGGGCAGCAATTACGTTTACATGTTTTTCCATGACATATTTGTTATTTGATAAGAATTAAAATTACAAAAATCGAATGGATTGAACCTGACAGAAGTTAAATTTTAGATCAACAATGATTTTTTAACGTTAAACAGGTTTGCATTGACTGAGATTATAATTTGAAATGTATATTTTTGCAAAATAAAATTGGAGGGTGATATGGAAATTCTAAAGGTAATATTGTTGGCGGTCGTTTTATTAGCGATAGCTATGGCTGGTTTGGCAATTAGAATTTTGGTTAAGAAGGGTGGAAAATTTCCGAATACACACGTTAGCGGGAATAAATATTTAAAGCGACAAGGCGTTTATTGTTCTCAAACGCAAGACAGGCTGGAGCAACAAAAAGCCTGGAAGAAAGTAGATTTTAACCATTTAAGTTTTATAGCAGAACAGAAAGCCGGCAAATAACCGGCTTTTTTTATTCAATCAAGTGATCTTTAAATTTGTCTGACATATAGACTTTGTTCTTTCCATCTTCACCGGCATACACGAAATACACTTCTATACCGGGAGTTTTTTCAACGATTTTTTTTGCGGCTTCAACTCCTAAAACCATAAATGCTGTGGCAAATGCGTCGGCGGTCATACAGTTGTCGGCTAAGACAGTTGAGCTTAACAAACTGTGCTGGACAGGGTAACCTGTTTTTGGATCAATGGTGTGCGCATATTTTTTACCGTTTTCAACATAAAAGTTTCGATAATTTCCCGAAGTAGCCAGGGCATGATCGGGCAAACTTACTTTTGCCTGAAGTTCTCCATTTCCCAGCGGGTCGTTCTCATCAGGTTTAGTAATTCCAATTGTCCATGTTTTTCCTTTTTCATTTTTCCCTTTAGCAACTACCTCTCCACCAATTTCCACCATGTAGTTTTTACATCCTTTTTCCGCAAGAAAGTCACCAATTAAATCGCTGGTGTAACCCTTGGCGATGGCGCTCATATCAAGCTTCATATTAGGATTTTCCTTTATAATTTCCCCATTTTCCAATTTCACTTTCTGATAGCCGGTTATAGCAATCAAACTGTCAACTTTTTCCTGCGTCATTTTTTCTTTTGTTTCAGGACCAAATCCCCAGGCATTTACCATTGGCCCTGCAGTAATATCGAAAGCTCCGCCTGTGATTTTTGAAACTTCCATTGCTTTTTTGAAACAGGTTATAAATTCAGGGCTCAGTTCAGTAGGTTGGTTATTATTTATTTTTGAAATGATTGATTCTTTTTCGAATGTAGAAAAGACCATTGTGTATTCATGAAATTTTTCAGTAATTTGTTCCTGTAAATCAATACCGTCAGGGCTTTCGTAAACAATACTGTACAAAGTTCCGTAAACAAATCCTTTATTATAAATATATTTAGATGCTGAATTTCTGCAACCCCAAACTGTTGTTAGGGCGAGAATTAAGATAAAAAATCTTGTTTTCATGATCAATTTTGAATTGATGCGAAATTAAGAAATAAATGGTAACCGATCGGAAAGTTACATCTACATTTTAGTTCAATCGAAGGCTAAAATGTTATGTTTTGAAAAATCATTTTTTTGAATATATAATCAACCACATTTTAAAGTTGTGTATTAGAATCTGTGAAATTTTGTTTAAAGAATTGAAATATATTTTAAACAATATTGAAAATTATCTGTTTTAATCTTCGTGTTTGGAAAACAATTTTTAAAAAAAGGGCGCAAAGCTGCTAATTGATAAAAAAAACAAATGAAAGAAAATTTAGCATTTAAAACAGTTAACAGAAAAATAAACGGAAACACTCCGACAAATGGGAATGGTTATCATAAAGTTTATACAATTGATCATGAATCACTTGGTGAAAATCATGTTGCAACATCAATTGAAACACCTTTAAGAAAGGATGCTTTTGTTTTATCGGACGCGGAAAAAGAAGTTATAATTGAAGATAAATTTCGTGAGATTATGGAAACCCTGGGAATGGATTTAACTGATGATAGCTTACAGGGAACTCCTCAACGTGTGGCAAAAATGTTTGTAAAGGAAATTTTTTACGGATTAAATCCGGAAAACAAACCCAAAATTTCTGTCTTTGAAAATAAATTCAAATACGGTGAAATGCTGGTAGAAAAAAATATAAATCTGAATTCATTTTGTGAGCATCATTTCTTGCCCATTGTTGGCAAAGCACATGTTGCTTATTTTTCAAGTGGTCAGGTTATAGGTCTATCAAAAATTAATCGAATTGTTGATTATTTTGCCCGTCGTCCTCAAGTGCAGGAACGCTTAACCGTTCAAATTGCCAGCGAACTTAAAAGAATTTTAAAGACAGATAATATTGCGGTTGTTATAGATGCCAAACACATGTGTGTATCATGCCGTGGTATTCAGGATGAAAGCAGTACAACAATTACATCAGAATACTCGGGAAAATTCAAAGAAAAATCGGTTCGTGAAGAGTTTCTAAAATACCTTAATTTATAGTTTTAGAATAGCATTAAAATAGGAATAAACTTCTTCATAATTTTTTGCCTGCATTAAATCGGCACGCATTTTTGCGGCACCATCAAAACTATTCAGGTAGATTTTGTAAAATCGTTTCAGAATATTAAAGTTCTTATCCGGGCTCCAGGTTTTTTCAAAAAGCTGGGTGTGTTCAACTAATTTTTTAATTCGGTCTTCTTTTAAGATTTCCTTTTTTTCAGGATTGAAAAACCAGGGATTATGGAAAATACCACGACCAATCATAACTCCGTCTACGCCGGTTTCTTCAATACGTTGAAGACCTTGCTCGTATGAAAGAATATCACCATTCCCATGCAATGGGATTTCCGGATTAATTTGGTTTTTTAGCTGAACCGCCTTTTTTATTTCATCCCAGTTTGCATTGCCTTCCGATTGCATTCGTTGTGTTCGGCCATGTAAAATAATTGCTGCAGGATCAGTTTTCAGAAGATTGGAAATCCACTCTTCGGTTTGATGCTGTTTTATCCCGGTTCGCGTTTTTATGCTTACAGGAAGGCAGGTCCCTTCTTTTGTCGCTAATATTATTTCTTTTGCAAGTTCCGGCTCACTAATCAAAGCGCTGCAAGCGCCCTGTTTAAAAACTTTTTTTACCGGGCAGCCCATGTTAATATCAATTCCGTCGAATTGATAGTTTTCAGTAATGTACTTGGCAACATTATGGTAAATTTCAGGATTTCTTCCCCAGATTTGTGCAACCAGTTTAATGTTTAGTTTCTTGAGCAATTCGCGTTCCGAATCATTAACAATTAACCGTTCTGAGACCCGTTCTCTTCCAACCGGATGATTCATTCCTTCTACAGAAGTGAATTCGGTGAATACCACATTTAATTTTCCGGGATCTGCCATTCCCATAACAATTTCCCTGAAAACAGTATCCGTAACGTCTTCCATAGGAGCAAGCGAAAATGCAGGATTTTTGAAATTCTTTCCAGAAATTACTCATAGCGGCGCAAAAATATTAATTTCTACAGATAGCGAGTCTTCATTCCGAATTTAGTTCGGAATCTTTGTGTTAACCTAAAAATTTTAAGATTCTGAAACAAGTTCAGAATGACGTAAATAAAAAATATGATTTTTATATAACACTTTTGAGTCGTTCAGCTTTAATTAAAGAAAGGCTTTTACGATATTGACGACTATTGCCAAATACAATTCTTTCTTCTTTTGATCGACCCTTTCCGGCAATTTTTTCTTCGGCACACTCAGGTGTACAACAACCATTGATACTTTTCTGCACATTCAGGACACTGAATAAAGAGTATATGACAGCCGTGGTTGGCGCAATTAGTATGCGAATCGCAAGGTTTTCCACACTGATGACATTTTGAAATGATTTGACCATTTACACTTTCGCCAAGTCGTTCATCAAAAACAAAATTTTTCCCAATAAATTTTGATTCAAGTTTGGCTGTCTTTATTTGCCTTGCATATTCCAGGATTCCACCGTGTAACTGATTTACATCGCTGAAACCATGGTGCTTTAAATAAGCGCTGGCTTTTTCGCAGCGAATGCCGCCGGTACAATAAAGAAGAATTTTTTTGTTTTTCTGATCTTCCAATAAATCGGTTACAATTTCCAGTTCTTCACGAAAAGTATCCGCTGCGGGGCAAATGGCACCTTCAAAACGACCGATTTCGCTCTCGTAATAATTTCGCATGTCAACAACAACCGTATTTTCTTTTCCGATCTGTTCATGAAATTCAAGTCCCGTCAGATGTTTCCCGACATTGGTAACATCATAGGTTCCTTCATTCAAACCATCGGCAACAAGTTTAGGGCGTACTTTAATTGTGAGTTTGTAAAACGATTTCCCATCATCTTCAATCGCATATTTAATGGGAATTTCATTCAGGATTTCATAATTTTTCAGGGTTTTTAGGAAGGAGTCGAAGTTGTGATCTAGGACACTCATTTGAGCATTTATACCTTCGCGGGCAACATAAATTCTTCCAAAGCAATTTAAGGCGTCCCATTCGTGGTAAATGGCATCACGAAATTCCTGCGGGTTTTCCAGGTAATGATATTTATAAAACGAAATGGTTTTTCGTAGAAAAGGCTCTTCTTTCAGCCTTCTTTTTAATTCCTCTTTATTGACACGGTTGTAAAGAAACATGTGCTTTTAATTTTCAGTGGCACAAAAATATAATTTTTTAATAAAAAGACAAGTTTGTATTTTATATGAAATAAAAAACCCGGAATAACAGATCCGGGCTTATAATTAATTTAATTTTCATTGTTTAATGTACTCCAATAGTATCTGCATGTCCGTCTGGATCACCAATAACTGTTCCATCCTGATCTTACACCGCCAAGCAACAAAATCCCGCTAAATGAGGAGTTGCCATTGATGTGCCGCTAATTGTATTATATCCACCGTCTTTCCAAGTTGACTAATATTAAACACCAGGTTCACAATAATCAACAGGTGGATTTCCATAATTTGAAAAATATGCCCATTTATCTCCTTACCCATTGCAGAAACAGTATAAATGTTTGGTCCTATCAGCCCTGGCAGGTGAATAATTATTTGCATCGTCGCTTTCATTTCCAGCTGCCAAAGCAAATTTACACCTGTTTGTTGCTGCATCTAACAACTGCTTCATCCAAAGCCTGTGAAACCGGGCCACCAAGACTCATATTAGCTACATCACCTGAAGATCCGTTAGCTCCAACATAATCGACACCTGCAATTACATCAGAATAAGACCCACTTCCACGGCGATCGAGTACTCTTACAGCAACCACTTTTGCTCCCGCAGCAACTCCAATAACCCCATCATTGTTATCAATAGCTGCGATTGTTCCTGCGACATGTGTTCCGTGTCCATTTAAATCGTCTGGTGAAGCTATCTTTCCAAACAAAATTTTTGCTGTCTGGTTACATCAACATTTAAATCAGGGTGATTTAAATCAATTCCGGTATCAATTATCCATGCTTTTCCTGTAGCTCCTGTTTACATCCTCCATTCACTCGGTTAATTCCCCAAGGTGTGGTCTGTCCGTGTTGAACCACCTCCACCGACCACCGCCTAGGTTTCCCTTTTGTTGGGTGGATCAATACAGCAACCTGATCTTCTTCAATATATTTTACTGAAGGATCATCCTGAAGCTTTTTCAACTGTCCGGGAGGAATCATAACCGAGAAACCTTTAAGTGCGGTTCCATAAACATGGGTTACTTGACTGTCTGTAATACCAGCACGTTTTAATATATTAGCCGAAGCCATTTTCATGGCTTCCTGTCTTTTTCTCATATCCTTTCAAGTTTGAAAGTTCAGTGTTAAGAGCGGCGTCGTTTAAAACAACAATGTAGCTTTTTCTTGCCTGGATAGCTGATTTTAAGTTCAATTCGTTTACACCCTGATCATTCACGAGGGGTTCATTACAGGCGTTGAAAACAGCTATAGCAAGCAAAAACAAAAATACTTTTAATAATTTTCTTTTCATTTTATTTAGTTTTTAGGATTTGTATTCATTAAAAGTTTGTGTTCTAGTCTTTTTGATTGGTTATAATTTTAATAACAATAAATAAGTAACAAAAAAAGCTGCCAATGGTTTTTGACAGCTTTTGATATTTTTAATATCTAATTCTGAACTAATTTAAAAGAGTTGCTAATTTTTGTTCCGTTTTTTTAAATTCCTCTTTCTCATAACCAACAGTTGATATCGCTATTTTACCATCTTTATCAATGATAAAATTTCTTGGAATATTTTGTTTGGCATAAACTGAAAACACTTTTCGTTCGGGATCCGGGAAAAACGGCATGGTTAACCCTTGTTCTTTTATAAACTTATTAATTTCATCCCATGAGTGTTCACGGCCAAGAATAATCAGTACGAAGTTTTTATTGTTTTTGTATTTATCAAAAACCTCTTTTTGAAGTATTGGAAGCTCTTCTCTGCAAGGTGAGCACCACGTAGCAAAGAAATTAATCCAAACCACTTTTCCTTTTAAATCCGAAAGCTTTTGCGTTTTCCCCGGTGCAGTTTCAAAGGTAAAGTCTGGAGCCTTCTCTCCCTGTTTAATCAATGTAAATTCATCCTGGGCAAATAGGTTCAAAGTAAAGGCAAACAGGAGTAACGTTAAAAAGAAATATTTAGCTTTCATTCCCTTATAGTTTATTTGCGAAGAAAGGAAATAAAGGTATAATTACAAAGATTTTTTCCTGTTTTTATGGTCGCCGGAATTTCAGATACCACCAATTTCAATAAAAGGATAAAAATTAGGTGTTTCTGTCGCATCGAAATATAATTTACGGACCTGAGCTATATTGGGTGGAGCAAAAAAAGAGGCATCCAAAAAGATGGACTCTGTTTTCATCTGTCCCATTTCTGCTTTTACATAGCCTCGTTTAAAACTGCCATTTTTATAAGTTTCTGAAATTACGGTTTTTCCACCCTGAAGATATTTCCAGTTCCCCGATCGTTTATTATCAAGGTATTCCCCCTTAAGTTCGAAGGCAATATCGTCCCATCGATCCAACAAAATATTAAAATTTGCAGTGCCTGTATTGACTGTAAAATTAGGGTTATTGGGATTGGTGAAATGAAATTTGAAATCTTCCATGGTAAATTCAACTTCATAATCAGGTTCACCGTTTTCAGTGAAATAACTCCATTTACCTACAGGCACACCCTTGACAAACTGCCCCTTAATTTTGTATTTTTCCATTTTGGTAATAACAGATGTAAGCTCCGTTTAATGTTGTATTCTCTATTCTTCCCTTTGCATAAATGGTTCCGTTCATGTAATAATCAGTAAAATCTCCTCCGAAAAAATTTAGATGAGAAGCCCAGAATGCCTGCCGATAGTAAACCGCATTTTCAGGAAGACAAATTTGCCAGTATTTGTTAAAATATACTTTTACTTTTTTTGATTGTGGAACGGCATCTCCACCAGAAATAGAATTTCTTACAGGCTGATAATAAATAGTATCCGCAATAATTCCTTTTAAACGGGTATCAAGTGCAGTTGAAAGGGTGTCGGTTTTTTCACCACGCGCATCAATTAAATGGTTACACCCTTTACAATAAGTTTTGAGCGCAATACAGTTGACCGCCCCGCCAAGCACAAAGGCACTTTCAAGATCATTGCAAAACTTTTCCAATACTGTCGAGATTGAAATAACATACTGCCGCATTTATAAAAGCAGAAGAATTTTCAGGATTATATGCTTTTACCTGGTTATAGTAAATCAGCGCCGAGTCATATTTTTCTTCTTCATGATAAGCATGTCCTACAAAATTATTCATGTTGAGCAATTTTGTCTGGTTGAATTCAACATCGGCCTGATTGAATTGCCTAAATGAAATAGTGTTTTGCAGTTAAATCGTATCCTTTTAGGCTTTTGTAAATGTTTCCTAAGGCGTATTTTGTTTCTGTATTACCCGGTTCAAGTTTTAGATTCATTTTAAAATCGGCTATTGCCCCGGTTGTATCATTCAGATTTAATTTACAAATGGCCCTGTTCTGATAAATAAAAAAAGCTTCGGGATCGCCTGAAATTGCCTCATTTAAAATGATGAGAGCAGAATCATATTTCTCATCCAGCATGAGCATGTAGGCATCATAATTTTTTTGAGCAATTTTTCTGTTAATGTATTCTTTTTGACCACTAACACTTTGAATAAACAGGAAAGTAAGAATAAAAAATATAACAGGACGTAACATTTTTTGGATGTTCTGATTTTTGGTTTTTATGTTTTGGTGTCTAATTTAAATATAAATCCGATAAAAATAAACACCCGCCATAAAATTGACGGGTGTTTACCTATAAAATGATAGTTTCTAAACTATTTTTTCAGAAATGCATTGATTGCATTTTCAATACGTTCCGTAATTTTTGAAGTATCCGATTTTATAAATTTATCGCCGGTAATATTTTCAAATAATTCGATATATCTGTCGGAAACCGAGTTTACAAATTCTTCTGACATAAAAGGAACTGTTTGTCCTTCTTTTCCCTGAAACCCGTTTTCAATTAGCCACTGACGCACAAATTCTTTTGAAAGCTGTTTCTGTGGTTCGTTTGCAGCCAGACGTTTCTTCATAGCCATTCAGCATAAAAATAACGGGAAGAGTCAGGAGTATGAATTTCATCGATGAGGTAAATTTTGCCATCCTTCTTCCCGAATTCATATTTTGTATCTACTAAAATCAGTCCTTTTTCAGCAGCCATTTCCGTACCACGCTGAAACAGTTTCCGGGTGTAGTCTTCCATTATTTCATATTCGGCTTTATCAACCAATCCTTGAGCGATTATATCTTCGCGTGAAATATCTTCGTCATGGCCTTCTTCTGCTTTTGTTGTTGGTGTAAGTATCGGTTCAGGGAATTTCTGATTTTCTTTCATTCCTTCCGGAAGCGGCACCCCGCACAATGATCTTTTTCCTGAACGATATTCGCGCCAGGCATGGCCGGTTAAATAACCACGAATTACCATTTCAACTTTATAAGGTTCGCACATGTGGCCAACAGTAACATTTGGATCGGGCGAATCTATTTTCCAGTTGGGAACGATGTCAGAAGTGGCATCCAAAAATTTCTCGGCAATCTGATTCAATACCTGACCTTTGTAAGGAATTCCTTTTGGCAGCACAACATCAAAAGCTGAAATGCGATCGGATACAACCATCACCAGAAAATCATTTTTAATGTTATAAACGTCGCGAACTTTTCCTTTGTAAAGATTTACCTGACCGGGAAAATTGAATTCTGTTTTTGTTAATGCGTTACTCATGATATTTCAATTTTTATGATTTGACTGTAAATTTTTATTTTTTCTCCTTTTCTTTTTCTTCTGCTTTCTCCTCTGCATGTTTTTCGTAAGCTTCAACAATATCGCGAACCAGTTGATGGCGAACAATATCTTTTTTGTCAAACTGAATAATAGAAATTGATTTTATTTTTTGCAAGATTTTTAATGCATGTAAAAGTCCCGACTGACTTTTTCTTGGTAAATCAATTTGCGTTACATCTCCGGTGATTATGAACTTGGCATTTAATCCCATTCTTGTAAGAAACATTTTTAGCTGATTCACAGTTGTATTCTGCGCTTCATCCAAAATAACAAAAGCGTTGCTCAATGTTCGGCCACGCATAAAAGCCAGCGGTGCAATTTGAATAGTGCCGTCTTTCATATATTCTTCCAGCTTTTTGGGTGGGATCATATCCTGCAACGCATCGTACAATGGTTGCAGATATGGATCGATTTTTTCCTTTAAATCGCCAGGTAAGAATCCAAGGTTTTCACCAGCCTCAACGGCGGGGCGGCTCAAAATAATTTTTCTGATTTCTTTATTTTTCAATGCCCGAACTGCGAGTGCAATTGCCGTATAAGTTTTTCCAGTACCTGCAGGTCCGATTGCAAAAATCAGATCGTTATTTTCACTTTCTTCGAACAGTTTTCGCTGATTTGGTGTTCTCGCCCGAACCGGTCGTCCTGAATTACCAAATACGATTATATCGGGTTCAAGCGTTCCGTTTTCTTCCATTACCGAAATACCATTTGTCATAATTTGGAGAATAATATCTTCAGTTAATACATTAAACTGGTAGTAATGGTCGAGAATGAGGGCAAACTTTTTTTCAAATAATTGTATTTCTTTTTCTTCACCCTGAATATAAAGGGTATTACCGCGAGCGGTAATATTGATTTTCGGGAATAGCCTTTTTATTAAGTTTATTTTGGCATTGTTCATTCCAAAAAACTCTAACGGCTCTATTCCTTCCAGCAAAATTTGTTTATCCAAATTAAATGTCTATTATTTTTATTTAATATGATTCAAAATTACAAAATAAATCGAATTTTTGAGATTGAAACAGGGCCCTTGCCAAAGGGAAGAAAACTGGTTGCATGGTTAATAAAGAAGATGATTGCAATATCAAGTCTCACATTACGAAGACATTATGTGATTATTTAATGTGGAAAACTTTAAAAAAAGAAAAAGGACTATTAATTATGGAATCTTTAATTTCGGAAGATTAAATTTTTATTATGGAAAAAACATTAACTGCTTTTAAAGAATTGCTGGAGATTATGAATGAGTTGCGCGAGAAATGTCCCTGGGACAGGGAGCAAACGCTTGAGTCTTTGCGAAAGTTAACCATTGAAGAGACATACGAACTGGGCGATGCAATTCTGAAGAGCGATTTGCAGGAGATAAAAAAAGAGTTGGGCGACATGATGCTTCATATCGTGTTTTATGCTAAAATCGGATCGGAAAAAGGTGCATTTGATATGGGTGATGTTTTAGAGGGGATCAATAAAAAGTTGATTTACAGGCACCCGCATGTATTTGGTGATGTTGAAGTTGATGGCTCGGCTAGAAAAGTGGAAGAAAATTGGGAGGCGCTGAAATTAAAAGAGAAAGGTGGAAACCGGCGTGTGCTTGAAGGTGTTCCGGTTTCATTGCCGGCTCTTGTAAAGGCAAATCGCATTCAGGAAAAAGCAAGTGGGGTTGGATTCGACTGGGAATATAAAGAGCAGGTTTGGGAAAAGGTGAAAGAGGAAGTGAATGAACTCAGCGAAGAAATTGATAAAGTGGATGAAGATAAAATAGAAGCTGAATTTGGCGACCTGTTTTTTGCCATGGTTAATGCGGCCCGTTTGTATGGCATTGATCCGGAGGCAGCTTTGGAACGCACCAACCTGAAATTTACCAACCGGTTTAATTACCTGGAAAGCGAGACACTTCTAAAAGGGAAAAATCTTCATGATATGAGTCTTGCCGAAATGGACGAAATCTGGGAAGAAGCAAAGAAGAAGGAGTAGGCAGTGTTCAATCTCAGTTTGCAGTCTCAGTGAACAGATAACAGTTTTCAATCACAGTTTTCAGTCAACAGTCATTAGTCATTGGAAACTTTGTGGTTCTTTGTGATGTTTTGTGTTAGAAAAATTCAGAGTTTACTGTTCAGCCTATCAATAAAAAATTAAAAGTATTTTACAATTTACATTCAACTCCATCAATCCATCAGCCTTTTCTAACTTACTTCTTAAAAGCAGGTTCCTGAAACTATTATATTGTTATTGAAACAAAACTTATAGCATATAAAACCCCGCTACTACAAAAACAACAAACCAAACAATTTCGGCAATAATCTGAATTCGGAAATATCGTTTATCCAGTTTTTTTCGGTTGATAAGCGTTTGCAACAAAAAACAAACTGCGATGTAGCCAAAAATAAACATCACCCAGGGCATAATTTCAGATTTAAGGTGTTTTTAATTTCATGCGAAGTACCTTGTGGTTAGCTGACATGTACAGATATGAGTAATCTTCATTAAATGTACAATTTGAAGTTAACTCACCCGTATAAATAATTCCGAGATGTTCTCCTTCAGGCGTAATGACCCAAATTCCCCCCGGACCGGCCGCAAACAACCAACCCGATTTGTGAATAGCCATACCATCAGGATTTCCCGGCATTTCACGTCTGTCGTATCCTGAAGCAGTTAGAAGCACTTTCCCGTTTTCAATCATGTGGTCAGGTGTCAGGTCATAAACCATCCACACAGCATTTCTTGGATCGGAACTTGAAACGTATAATTTTTTGCCGTCAGTGGATACACCTATTCCATTGGGGTAAGCCAGTTCTTTGGTTAGGAGCGTGGTTTTTCCGGTTTTATCCACTTTAAATACTCCCTGATAATCCATTTCTTTTAAGGGGTCCCTCATTCCTTGTTCCAATCCGTAGGGAGGATCAGTAAAAAACAAATCGCCGTTTTTGGCAAAAACCAAATCATTCGGGCTGTTAAATTTTTGTCCATTATAACTACCGCTAAGTGTAGTAAATTCAGGTTTTGGATTTGCAACGTCACTTATAGACGCAACTCTGCGGTCCCCACACATGCAGAGTACAAGTTTCCCGTCGGGACTCATCGTTAATCCGTTAGAGCCCATTTCTCCACCTCTTTCTTTTGCACCAGTATAACCCGAAGGTTTTAGGTACGGTTTAATTCCTCCTTTTTCGGTCCATTCAAAAATGGTGTTTTCTTTTACGTCTGAAAACACAAATTTTTGTTCAGAAGGTATCCAGCAAGGTCCTTCCGCCCAGTTAAAACCATCGCCAAGTATTTCAATTTTAGGTTCCTCCGGAACTAACTGATATATCTTATCGCTTTTTGCAATTATTTTTGCTTCTTCTTTAATATTCTGAGCAAAACCGGTCACATTGATAACCAATAAAATCAGGGTGAAAATTGTATTTCTCATGTAGGTTTAATTTTTGTTCTCCACGAATTTAATAAATAGAATTCAAAAACTGCTTTTGGTTTAATGAAAGCTGTATAAGTTTCTGATTTTATCAAAAGTTGTGAAAGAAAAAAGCCGCTGCAACTTTCGTTACAACGGCGATTCTATATAGCAAGGTTTTTTTATTCCTCATGTTTCGAGAAATCCATGGCTGCCATTCTAATATAAGAATTATAACGCCATTTTGCATTTGTTTCTGCAGCAGTGAAAAGCTCGTCGGCAACTGCAGGGAATGATTTTTTCAACGATGTATAACGAACTTCTCCATTCAGAAATTCCTGGAATTTGCTCCAATCCGGCTCTTTCGAATCAAGTTGGAACGGGTTCTTTCCTTCATCTTCCAACATCGGATTGTAGCGGAATAAGTGCCAGTATCCTGATTCCACAGCTTTTTTCTCTTCTTCCTGCGATCGTCCCATACTTGCACGTAATCCATGATTGATACAAGGAGAATATGCAATAATAATCGACGGGCCAGGATAGGCTTCAGCTTCTTTAACCGCTTTGAGGTATTGTGAATTACTTGCTCCCATTGACACCTGCGCAACATAAACATATCCGTAGCTCATCATCATAGCTCCAAGGTCCTTTTTACGAATTCGTTTGCCCGCAGCAGCAAATTTAGCAACTGCACCAACGGGTGTAGCTTTTGATGATTGTCCGCCGGTGTTTGAGTAAACTTCGGTATCCATTACAAGGACATTGATGTCCTGACCGCTGGCCATTACGTGGTCCAAACCACCGTAACCGATGTCATAAGCCCAGCCATCACCACCAAATACCCAAATCGATTTTTTGATGAGGTATTGTTTTAGCTTTTGGATTTCTTTTGCAATTTGTTGGTTGCTTTTTTCAATCACTTCCAAAACCTGTTTTGATGCAATAACCGATTCATCAGCATTATCTTTATTGAGTAGCCAGTTTGCATACGCATCTTTTTCGGCTTGCGAAGCGCCATTATTTAAAGCTTCATTCATCAGTTGGGCAATTCTGTCACGCTGAGCCTGAACACCTTCAGCAAATCCAAATCCATATTCAGCATTATCTTCAAACAATGAGTTTGCCCACGCCGGACCATGGCCTGAATCTTTATTTTTGCAATAAGGTGTTGAGGGTGCAGAACCTCCGTAAATCGAAGAACATCCTGTTGCATTGGCAACCATCATTCTTTCCCCAAATAGTTGAGTAATCAATTTTATATATGGAGTTTCCCCACAACCGGCACAAGCGCCGGAGAATTCAAACAGTGGTTGTGCAAACTGTGAATTTTTAACCGTTTTGGTTTTATCAACAACGGTTTCCTTTAACGCAACTTTGTCAACCATGTAATCCCAACGTTCGATTTCTGCCTGTTGAGTTCCAAGTGGTTTCATTATCAATGCTTTTTCCTTTGACGGACAAACATCGGCACAGTTGCCACACCCGGTACAGTCGAGTACACTTACCTGGATACGGAAACTCAAATCCTGGAACATTTTTGCCGGAGTTGCTGTGCGAACTTCAGTCCCCTCGGGCGAAGCATTTACTTCTTCCCCGGTTAATAGGAACGGACGAATTGCAGCATGAGGACAAACATAAGCACACTGGTTACACTGAATACAATTTTCAGCCTGCCACTCAGGAACGTTTACTGCAATACCTCGTTTTTCATAAGCTGCAGTTCCCAGTGGGAATGTCCCATCTTCGCTTCCAACAAATGTTGAAACAGGAAGATCGTCACCACGCTGGTTGTTTATTACATCAACAACTTTAGCGATATATTTTGGCCGTTTTGCATGCTCTTCTTCTCCTGATAATTTAATATTTTTCCATTCAGCAGGAACTTCTACTTTTTTAACATTTAAGCCACCCGCTTCAACCGCTGCAAAGTTCATGTTTACAATGCGTTCTCCTTTTTTACCATAGGATTTAACAATAGCCTTTTTCATTTCTTCAACCGCTGATTCATAAGGAATTACGCCGGTTATTTTGAAGAATGCTGACTGCATAATGGTATTTGTGCGCGTTCCCAAACCAAGATCTTCACCAAGCTGAGTACCATTAATAATATAGAATTTGATTTCGTTCTCAGCCATATATTTTTTCATCTGGTCAGGAAGCCGTTTTTTTGTTTCCTCTGCATCCCATATCGAGTTCAACAGGAAAGAGCCACCTTTTTTCAATCCCTTTAATACATCGTACAAATTGATGTAAGCGGGAACATGGCAGGCAACAAAGTCAGGTGTGGTAACCAAATATGTTGAACGGATTTGTTTATCCCCAAAACGAAGGTGAGAGCAGGTAAAACCACCCGATTTTTTTGAATCATACTGGAAATAACCCTGGCAATATTTATCGGTTGCATCACCAATGATTTTGATCGAATTTTTGTTTGCACCAACCGTACCATCGGAGCCTAATCCATAAAATTTAGCCTGGTAAGTTCCTTTTGGAGTAATATCAATTTCTTCTTTCAGCGGCAGCGACTTAAAGGTAACATCATCCACAATACCGATAGTGAAATCGTTTTTAGGTTCATTCATTTCAAGGTTTTCATAAACCGAAAGAATTTGTGAAGGAGTTGTATCTTTTGATCCCAATCCGTAGCGTCCGCCAACAATTACAGGCGCATTTTCTTTTCCGTAGAAATGTGATTTAATGTCGTGATATAAAGGTTCACCGCCAGATCCCGGTTCTTTGGCACGATCGAGAACAGCAATGCGTTTTACTGATTTGGGAAGTGCTTCAACAAAATGTTTTGCCGAGAACGGACGGAACAGGTGAACAGATATTAAACCTACTTTTTTGCCTTGTGAAGCCAGGTAATCAATGGTTTCTTTAATTGTGTCAGTTACTGATCCCATAGCTATAACTATGTTTTCAGCATCCGGATCGCCATAATAATCGAACGGGCGGTATTTTCTTCCGGTAAGTTTACTAACCTGATCCATATATTCAGCTACAATATCAGGAACTGCATCGTAGAATTTATTGGATGATTCTTTTGCCTGGAAAAATATATCAGGGTTTTGAGCCGTACCACGGGTTACCGGATTTTCCGGATTAAGCGCACGGTTTCTGAATTCCTGCAGCGCCTCCATGTCAACAAGCGGGGTAATATCATCCATTTCAATGGCTTCAATTTTCTGAATTTCGTGTGAAGTTCTGAATCCATCAAAAAAGGCTAAAAACGGAACCCTTGATTTTAGTGTTGCAAGGTGAGCAACTCCGGCCAAATCCATTTCTTCCTGAACAGAGCCGGAAGCAATCATGGCAAAACCGGTTTGACGGGCAGCATAGATATCGCTGTGATCGCCAAAAATTGACAGCGCATGACCTGCAAGAGCACGAGCACTTACATGGAATACGGTTGGCAATAATTCACCCGCAATTTTATACATGTTAGGAATCATCAGCAACAATCCTTGTGAAGCTGTATAAGTAGATGTTAGTGCTCCTGATTGCAAAGCGCCGTGTACTGCACCTGCAGCTCCTGCTTCACTTTGCATTTCAGCCAAACGAACAGGTCGGCCAAACATATTTTTCTTCCCAAAAGCAGCCCATTCATCTACATATTCTGCCATTGTTGAAGATGGAGTAATAGGGTAGATACAGGCAACTTCACTAAACATGTAACTCATATATGCTGCTGCATAATTTCCGTCGCATGTAATAAATTTTTTCTTTTTTGTCATTTTAAAAAGTTGTTTATTCTATTTTATAATTATTCTTTAAAAGATTTTTTCAATATAAAAATCCAAACAGCCAAAGGGGAATTTTCTTTCCTTCCCCAATCTCGATCACATCCGAAGCAGCATAAATTCCTTATCTGCTTCGAGTTTTCTTCCCCCAACATTAAAGTGATATTTACCATTCACCTTAAAATCAGCTTTTGGCGAACTGTTTAATGCACATTTATAACCCACCTGATTATAAAAGAAAGTATGACGCAAATGCAAACTATCTGTATTACCAGGTGCAATGGCATAAATTAAATTGGTATTATGCAAATACACTTTATCCGGTTTTTTCATCTGTTCATCATCACCATTGGCGTATAACAACTGAATTAACCGCGCATTTTTTAAATAATTCAGGTAATTCATAATGGTTGCCCTGGACGTTTGCACAGAGGCTGCCAATTTACTAACATTTGGTGTAAACGGCGTTTCCGAGGCTATGATGTGCAGCAGTTTTCTGAGTTTAGACAGGTATTTTAGCTCTATCTGATTGATATACGGGATATCGATTTCGAGTGCAAGATTAATGTGTTTTAACAATTGGTTAACATAGAAATTGGGATCATCAATAAAATAGGGGAAATAGCCATATCTCAGGTAATCGTCGAAAAAAGCAAGCGGACGAACCTGCGAAACAATTTCCTGTGCAATTTTTATATGATTGGAAATGATCTCCTCAAAAGAGTAGTACCTGAAATTATTTTTTGTTTGGTAATTTAAAAATTCCCGAAAGGATAGTCCTTCCAAATGATTAATCTTTGCAATTCCCTGCAAATCAGGATTTCCTTCTGCAATCCGAAGCACTGGTGAAGAAGTAAAAATAATTTTCAAATCCGGGATTTCATTTACACATTTTCTGAGATCAGCCGACCAGTCGGGGTATTTTTGAATTTGATCCAGAAGCAGGACTTTCCCGCCTTTTTTGGCAAATTCATCGGCATACGAACTAATCTCACGCTTGGTAAAATAAAAATTATTCAGGTTGATATATAAAGCTGAATTATCATCCGGAAAATATTGACGAATATAGTCGAGCAAAAAAGTTGTCTTTCCAACCCCTCTAAATCCTTTGATACAAATGAGTCGCTCACTCCAGTCAATATCTTTTGCCAACTCCCTTTTGATTGTAATTCGGGTGCTGTTTAGCAATGATTTATGTGTATTCTGAAAAAAATCCACTCGTTTAAATTTTTTACAAAAATAGTCAGAATTACATTATAGTTGTAATCCGTGGATAGCAAAAATAGATTTTTTATGCTATTTATATCTTTTAAAAATAATTAAATTTTGAAATAAGGCAGATTTGGTAGAATAACCTGTAATGGTAAGGTGGCCTGTATGGATGTTCATTATAATATAATAGAAGTCAGAAATAACCGGAATACTTCCGTGCAATATTTTTGGGCTGAATTACAGCGTCTTGTAAAAAAATTGAGAACCAATAATACGGGCAATTCAGTCGGGATTCAAGTTGTGAAAAAATGTCGCTTCGGACGCTTGTAATAAATAAATACAGTGTTAACCTATTGGCGGGATTATTTTATAAATGACTAATAATCAGACTTCGACTACGCTCAGCCTGACTGTCACAGTGAGCGGAGTCGAACTATGAACCAACAAGTTATGAATTCCGCCAACGCGTAGTGTTAATATTTAGGTAACATTTACAGGTTTTATAAAATATATTACTAAAAAATTAAGTGAAGCGTTTTCTTTCTGTATAAAAACAAAAAAGCAGGCTTTTGCACCCGCTTTTCCTTTCTAATATTTTTACATTTTATTCGTCGTTCATTGATGCAAGAAATTCTTCCATCGAATCGGCCCGCATCAATCTTGTTTTCATAAATTCCATTGCTTCCAGTGAATTCATGCCGCCCAGATAGTGACGTAAAATCCAAAGTTTGTCGATAACTTGTTTTGTAAACAACAGATCTTCCCGGCGGGTACTTGAGGCCGGAATATCTACTGAAGGGAAAATACGTTTGTTTGAAAGTTTCCGGTCGAGCTGTAACTCCATGTTACCGGTTCCTTTGAATTCCTCAAAGATAACATCATCCATTTTTGAACCGGTTTCGGTAAGTGCAGTTGCAAGTATGGTAAGCGATCCCCCTTCCTCAATGTTACGGGCAGCTCCAAAAAAGCGTTTCGGTTTGTGAAGTGCATTGGCATCCACACCTCCTGAAAGTACTTTCCCGGAAGCAGGCTGAACGGTATTATAAGCCCTGGCCAAACGTGTAATTGAGTCAAGCAAAATAACTACATCGTGACCGCATTCTACCAACCGTTTTGCTTTTTCAAGCACAATGTTGGCAACACGAACGTGTTTATCGGCGGGTTCATCAAATGTAGATGCTATTACTTCTGCATTTACGCTGCGTGCCATGTCGGTAACTTCTTCCGGGCGTTCGTCAACCAGAAGAACAATCATATATACCTCGGGGTGATTGGCTGCAATTGCATTGGCAATTTCTTTAAGCAGCACTGTTTTACCGGTTTTTGGCTGCGCAACAATTAATCCGCGCTGACCTTTTCCGATAGGTGAGAACATGTCAACGATGCGGGTTGATACGTTATCATGACCGTTGCCGGTAAGATTGAATTTCTCATCCGGGAAAAGCGGGGTAAGGTGATCAAACGGGACACGATCACGAATGTAATCGGGACTCCGGCCATTAATTTCAAGAACTTTGATCAACGGGAAATATTTTTCGCCTTCTTTTGGCGGGCGAATAGTCCCTTTTATCATGTCACCGGTTTTTAAACCAAAAAGCTTAATTTGTGACTGTGAAACGTAAATATCGTCGGGTGAGTTGAGATAATTATAATCAGCTGACCGCATAAATCCGTAACCATCCTGTAAAATTTCAAGAACACCGGTATTGGTAATTATTCCTTCGAACTCAAATTGTCGTGCCCTTTGTTTGCCTCCGCTTCGCTGCCCGTTGTTTTGATTTTGTTTCTCGTTCTGTTGCTCCTGCTTTTCGCTGGCATTCGATCTTTTGTCTCCATAATCCACGGAGTCATTATCTTCATCTGAGGGGCGTTCTTCAATTACACGTTTTTTCTGCATTGTTTCCTTTTGATCCTGTACCTTTGGGGTTGGTTGTTTTACCTCTTGTTTTGCAACCGCAGGCTTGTTTTCATTTTTCAGTTGATGACTGCCAAAGTATGATTTTCTTTCCGGCTCTGAACTTGAAGTTTCACTCTTTGGAGTGGTTGTTTTTTCTTTACTGAATCCCTTAATAATGGCTTTTATCTGTTCCTGTCGCGACTGAACCGGTGGAGTTTCACGCTGCTGTTGTTTGCGCTTACCGGTTTCCACCCTTTCGTGTTTAACTGTTGGGTCCATTCTTTCGCGGCGCGGACGTTTTCCACGTTGGTCATCATCAGAATCGGACATGTCATCAGAATCCGAAGATTTTTTAACAGTAAAACCTTTACTGCCTTTTTCATCTTTATTTTGATCACCGGCAGTGGTATTACGTTCCTTTTTTTCTGCCTCTTTAATAGCCTGGGTGTCCAGTATTTTATAAACGAGATCTTGTTTTTTTAAAGATTCAACTCGTTTAATATTCAATTCTTTGGCAATTTCTCTAAGCTCAGGAAGGAGCTTCTTGTTCAATTCTAAAATATCGTACATTATTTAAATATTATTCCTTGTGTTGATTTTTAATTGTGAAAAATAATGGAACAATCGTAGCGGGGATGAGAATTTCGTAAAATTCGAGTGCAATAATATTAAATTACTTTGTATGCACCAAGAAATAAAACGCTTTTTTCTATCTTCTTGCTTAATTACCGCTAATTTAATGTTTTACGTTAACAATAGCAAAAAATTGTTCCCTGTTAAAAATAAATTAGTCGTGCTGTTTTATTCTAATTCAAATTATTTATAGGTATTGAGCGCTGCCTGCTCTGTTTAATCAATAAAGATAAAAGAAAAATTTTTACAAACTATTTTTTCCCAATCACGCGAACAACCGATGCAATTCCCCGGTGAAACGGGCCTTCATCCAACAAGGTATCTGTTTCTGAAATATCCAGCAGAGTAAAAGTATTAAAATCTTCCTGAAGTTCATCTATTGAGAACAACATGTTTACATCACGCGGACCACCGGTATTATTGTAAATCTGTTTTTTTGAAAATCCTTCAAGGATCAGCGTTCCTCCGGGTTTCAAAAATGATATCAGTTTACGATGATATTCCCTTCGTTTTAGCGGATGGATATGGGCAAAAATCAAAACCAGGACATCAAAAGTTTCTTTTGCAAATTGAACATCCTCATAGCCGGCAACCTGATAGTCCAGCGTTACATTTTTTTCATTTGCCAGTAAAACAGCCTTGCGTTTAGCTTCAGAACTTAAATCGAAAGCAGAAACTTCCCAGCCCCTAACAGCCGCGTAAACTGCATTTCTTCCTTCCCCTTCTGCCGGAAAAAGGATTTTCCCCGGTTTTAACTTTTCCAGTTCTTCCCGGTAGAATTCATTGGGTTCAGTTCCATAAGCATATTCTACCGTTGCGTACCTTTGATTCCAGAAATCGCTCATATTTGTGCTTTTAACCCGATTCATTCAACACTTGAAAACAAAAATAGTTTGCTGCAAACAGGTACAAAAAAAGGCCGCCTTTCGACAACCTTTTTTTGAGAAAAACTTAACTTTTCAGTTATCGAGTGGTGCAGTTTTGAATATTTAATTGAATTAAATAATAATTTGCTTTTGGAACATCAATAGACCACCAACCCTCAGATGCATATTCTAAATCATTAACAGAAATCAGATTTGTTGCCGGTGAACCAGGTTCATTAAACAGTTGATATTTAACCGTTGGTTTAATTAAATCAGTAATTGACCAATTGCCCACATCAACCAGGAAATATATTTTTCCATCGTCATATTTTAATTTACCAACTACAGGTCCGGATTCAGTATCAGCATAAATATTTTGTTCGCCCCCTTCATTTGTGTTATCGTAATAAAAAATACCATCTTCCATCTTTGTTCCGCATAAACCAAAATGGGGAACACATCCTACACCGGCGGGCAGCGAACAGTAATACATAAAATACGTTCCCCACTTAGATGTTCCATGAGATTCTCCTTCACTCCAGGTCAACTGTTCTTCGTTGGTTATTTTGTTTTTAATTTTCGCCTGGGCAAAAATGTAAATTGGTTGTGTTCCATCAAAAAGCAGTCCGTAACCTTGCAAAATATCAGTAAGTTTAGTTGTGAATACATAATCCGATTGTCCTTTGGCTTTATAAGTAAATTTCCCCGGTATCGGTATTTGATTTTTGTTCATTGGTACTTTTTCAGGATCAATGCCAATCCATAACTGTACCTCAGCTATTGAATAATATTCGTTTACTGTAAATTGGATACGTAAATCAGTTAAAGTGTTTGTTACCAACAGATTACCCAATTGCTCATCATTATTATTTACCAATGAAATACCTGTGCCGGAATAAGATTGAACCTGCGGCGCAATACTACCGCTTTTAAGCATAAAATTATCTTCGGCGACAGGCTGCGCCTCTCTGACAATTGAAACTTCATTAATAAGTGGCATTTCATTAACGTGCTGGTAATTCATATTTTTTGCAACTCCATAATATGCCGGCTATCAGGATAAGCAACGTGTTTAAAAGCAAGATTTTTTTCATTATTTTATTTTCATTTTCAAACGATTAAGTCAGAACTGCTGCTTTCATAAACAGTTTTTATAAAAAGTGTCCTTTTCCCATCTGATAATTGTTTCTTCGAATGATTTTATAAACCAATCAAAAACAACTTACAATTCAGGGTTCATTAAAATTCTCAGGGTTTTGAAAAATCGCCGGAGGAATTCCGGTTTTCAGCTTCTTCGGGCACCGGAACAATTTTCCGAATTCCCGAATTGTTAAAGCGTCGCGGTTAAAAAAACAGAATGTTTGCCTTTTTCTTTACTTTATTATCCTGTTTCAATTTCAAAGTTTCTGTATTCATGAATTAAAACCTTTGAGCAATTTAGGTTTTTTTTAAATGGGTTGTATCCCAGAGTAATAAGTTTTTATAAACGACTGTGTGTTAATTTAAACCGACTCTTGTTCATAAAGTGGGGTCGCGGGAAAATTAAGCAACATTTTATTTCAGATTTCAAATTAATCACGATGTTTTTAAATATCAGTAAATACTCCGGGTGCCGACTAATAAATCAGCTGAGCTGAAGTCAGCAGGTGAAAGTTTCGCAGATTGAGCTGGTGACTCGCAGGTCACCTGCTCAGTAAATTTGCTTGAGAATTTTTATCTTTAGTCTGTGATTTAATACCAGGAACATGCAATTCGAAGCAAATAACATTTATCACATTTACAACAGGGGAAATAATTCGCAAACACTGTTTTTCAAACGCGAAAATTATCTGTTTTTCCTTGAGAAGATTAAAACATATATTACACCATATTCGGATATTCTGGCCTGGTGCCTGATGCCAAACCACTTTCATTTAATGGTTTATGTAAACCGCATTGCGGTTGAGATTAGTGAGCAGGTGACGGAAAGTCACCAGCTCACGCGGAAAAGGACTTTGAATGATTCCATTTCTATTTTACTTCGCTCTTATACACGGGCACTTCAAAATCAGGAAAAAATAACCGGAAGTCTTTTTCAGCACCGCACCAAAGCAGTTTGTTTGACTGAAATTTCCGGGATTTCGCCAGCCTGGTTTCAAGCCAATTACGGAACAATTATCAATATCCCCGATCCGGAAAAGGAATATCCACGGGTATGTTTTAATTACATTCATGAAAACCCGGTGAATGCTCATCTGGTAAAGATTCCGGAAGAGTGGGAGTTTTCTTCTTACCGGGATTATTGCAATCTGAGAAACGGAAAATTAATCAACCGGGAAAGAGCTGCTGAATTTGGGTTGGGTATTTAGAGGTTGAGCTGAGTTGAAAAGTTGAGCTGGTGACTTTCCGTCACCTGCTCAATAAAATTGTTGTCGGTTGCTATTTTATTCACCAGCTGAGCTAAAGTCAGCAGGTGAAAGTTTTGCAGTTGAGCTGGTGACTCCAAGTCACCTGCTCAATAAAGTTGCGGGTGCTCATTTTATTCACCAGCTGAGCGAAAGTCAGCAGGTGAAATTTGCAGTTGAGCTGGTGACTTTCCGTCACCTGCTCAATGAAGTTGGCTGGTGCTCATTTTATTCACCAGCTGAGCGAAAGTCAGCAGGTGAACATTCTGAAGTTGAGCAGATGATTATCCGTCACCTGCTCAATGAAGTTGTTGATTGGTGCTCATTTTATTCACCAGCTGAGCCGAAGTCAGCAGGTGAACATTCTGAAGTTGAGTAGATGATTATCGGTCACCTGCTCAATGAAGTTGTTGATTGGTGCTCATTTTATTCACCAGCTGAGCGAAAGTCAGCAGGTGAACATTCTGAAGTTGAGTAGATGATTATCGGTCACCTGCTCAATGAAGTTAGCTGATTGGTGCTCATTTTATTCACCAGCTGAGCCGAAAGTCAGCAGGTGAACATTTTGAAGTTGAGTAGATGATTATCCGTCACCTGCTCAATGAAGTTACCGGGTGCTTTTTATTCACCAGCTGAGCCGAAGTCAACAGGTGAACATTCTGCTTATTTATTCACCAGCTGAGCCGAAGTCAGCAGGTGAACATTAGTCAATACGCAAATTTCAAAGAATCCCGGCGCTCAACAGCTACCGGGACCTTTTTACATTCCTGTAAAAATATGTACTTAAAAAAGAACTCTTTTCCAGGAATGGGTTTGTAAGTGAACAGGTGACAGCCAGTCAGCTGCTCACATTTAAATTAAGGTGATGACCCTTAATTATTAAGAACCAAATTTTTTCGTTATCGCAAACTGCCTGCTCCCCCGTAATACGGGAGAGGGAAGGACAGTTTGTTGGAAAGAAACTCAAGGTTTCAATGTCTATTCTTTTTTATACATTACTTTACCGTTCATTACCTCGTTGCCAAGGGTCATGCGGTAGAAGTACATGGCGCTGACTGACATTGCCGGGTTTAAATTCGGCATTGTACGTTACACCGCCTTCTATATCGCTGTTGAAAATGGTTTCCACCTTGCGGCCGGTCATATCGAAAAGTTCGATTAGGGCATGAACAGCTTCGGGCGAAACAAATTCAAACTTCAGCCTGTCGTTAAACGGGTTGGGGTAAACTTTCAGGTTGGAGAACTCAGCAACCGGTACAATTGTTGTTTCAATTTCAGCAGATTTTTTGCCTGTAGTTACGACTTTTTCTTTCGTATTGTGAATTACGATAGAGCCACCACCAAGTTCAGTTGCAACAGTATCATTTTCTAAGTAACCAAACTTGTTATCGTAAACGGTTGTATTTCCATTCATTGTATTCCAGATTTTGATTCTGAACTCATCCGCTGTAAAGCTGTCATCAGTGTTGATGTCCCCATCAAAAGCAACAATCATAAAGCCATATTCACCGGTTCCATTTACAGTACCTACACCCCTATATGTTGCTTTAGCGCCAGAGATAACCAATGTTCCCGGGTCATGTGAACTACTTTTGAAATTAAAATCACCCGCTTTGAACTGGAATTCAGTATTACCATCCACCTGGTTTGAACCTTTTTTATATTTGGATACAAACCCAAAATTGGCTTTGCCTTCTAACGAAACATCGGTTCTATAAGCTCCCGGAAGGGAATAAATCCAACCACCGCCGGTTACAAAGTTGGCATTTGGATCATACATGGTCAAATAGCCATAGCCTACAGTACAACCATCTCCTGGAACCGCTTCAACAGCATATACACCAAGAAGCAACGTGTTTGTATTTATTGTTGCAGTTGCTATTCCATGTGAATCTGTTATTCCGGTCACTGGAGTTAATCCTTGAACTGTAAAAGTCACGAGAACATCACTAATCGAATCATTAGAACTATTAGTGACCAGAGCACTTAAAACAGCTTCATTTGGTGCCGTATTTAACTGTACCGCTTTACTACTTGCACTGGCATCAATGGAAACTCCTTTAATTAGGAATGAAATATTTGGTGTACATGTTAAATCGTAGTTATCGCCTAAGCTCAAATCACCAATATTAATTTCATACGATTCTCCTGTAGTTTCTCCAGATTCACGTGAAAGTGAACCGTCAAATTGGGCGCCATCAACTATTTCAGCTTCTGGGTACGTGTATTCCAAATATTGGATCTCCCTGGCCACAATATTTAAATTGGCTGGCAAGTGGAGTGACAGTGATTGGACGTTTTGTGATGGTGTCATCGATGGTACCACTGTCATCATTATAGTTGGCTGCTCCTGTGAAAGTCCATGCATCGCCAGTGTAATTACCGGCATTGATATGAGTAGTACCTGTTACATCGATTGTTCCCACTGTGGCACCTGTTTCACTGTTCACGCCAGAGATTGTATAGGTTGCGGTGTGTGAACTTCCGTCGTAGGTAACATTGTAAGGAGTTACAGTTACAGTCGGGTCAGCTTTTGTGATGGTGTCATCGACGGTACCACTGTCATCATTATAGTTGGCTGCTCCTGTGAAAGTCCATGCATCGCCAGTGTAATTACCGGCATTGATATGAGTAGTACCTGTTACATCGATTGTTCCCACTGTGGCACCTGTTTCACTGTTCACGCCAGAGATTGTATAGGTTGCGGTGTGTGAACTTCCGTCGTAGGTAACATTGTAAGGAGTTACAGTTACAGTCGGGTCAGCTTTTGTGATGGTGTCATCGACGGTACCACTGTCATCATTATAGTTGGCTGCTCCTGTGAAAGTCCATGCATCGCCAGTGTAATTACCGGCATTGATATGAGTAGTACCTGTTACATCGATTGTTCCCACTGTGGCACCTGTTTCACTGTTCACGCCAGAGATTGTATAGGTTGCGGTGTGTGAACTTCCGTCGTAGGTAACATTGTAAGGAGTTACAGTTACAGTCGGGTCAGCTTTTGTGATGGTGTCATCGACGGTACCACTGTCATCATTATAGTTGGCTGCTCCTGTGAAAGTCCATGCATCGCCAGTGTAATTACCGGCATTGATATGAGTAGTACCTGTTACATCGATTGTTCCCACTGTGGCACCTGTTTCACTGTTCACGCCAGAGATTGTATAGGTTGCGGTGTGTGAACTTCCGTCGTAGGTAACTGGTACGGAGTTACAGTTACAGTCGGGTCAGCTTTTGTGATGGTGTCATCGACGGTACCACTGTCATCATTATAGTTGGCTGCTCCTGTGAAAGTCCATGCATCGCCAGTGTAATTACCGGCATTGATATGAGTAGTACCTGTTACATCGATTGTTCCCACTGTGGCACCTGTTTCACTGTTCACGCCAGAGATTGTATAGGTTGCGGTGTGTGAACTTCCGTCGTAGGTAACATTGTAAGGAGTTACAGTTACAGTCGGGTCAGCTTTTGTGATGGTGTCATCGACGGTACCACTGTCATCATTATAGTTGGCTGCTCCTGTGAAAGTCCATGCATCGCCAGTGTAATTACCGGCATTGATATGAGTAGTACCTGTTACATCGATTGTTCCCACTGTGGCACCTGTTTCACTGTTCACGCCAGAGATTGTATAGGTTGCGGTGTGTGAACTTCCGTCGTAGGTAACATTGTAAGGAGTTACAGTTACAGTCGGGTCAGCTTTTGTGATGGTGTCATCGACGGTACCACTGTCATCATTATAGTTGGCTGCTCCTGTGAAAGTCCATGCATCGCCAGTGTAATTACCGGCATTGATATGAGTAGTACCTGTTACATCGATTGTTCCCACTGTGGCACCTGTTTCACTGTTCACGCCAGAGATTGTATAGGTTGCGGTGTGTGAACTTCCGTCGTAGGTAACATTGTAAGGAGTTACAGTTACAGTCGGGTCAGCTTTTGTGATGGTGTCATCGACGGTACCACTGTCATCATTATAGTTGGCTGCTCCTGTGAAAGTCCATGCATCGCCAGTGTAATTACCGGCATTGATATGAGTAGTACCTGTTACATCGATTGTTCCCACTGTGGCACCTGTTTCACTGTTCACGCCAGAGATTGTATAGGTTGCGGTGTGTGAACTTCCGTCGTAGGTAACATTGTAAGGAGTTACAGTTACAGTCGGGTCAGCTTTTGTGATGGTGTCATCGACGGTACCACTGTCATCATTATAGTTGGCTGCTCCTGTGAAAGTCCATGCATCGCCAGTGTAATTACCGGCATTGATATGAGTAGTACCTGTTACATCGATTGTTCCCACTGTGGCACCTGTTTCACTGTTCACGCCAGAGATTGTATAGGTTGCGGTGTGTGAACTTCCGTCGTAGGTAACATTGTAAGGAGTTACAGTTACAGTCGGGTCAGCTTTTGTGATGGTGTCATCGACGGTACCACTGTCATCATTATAGTTGGCTGCTCCTGTGAAAGCCCATGCATCGCCAGTGTAATTACCGGCATTGATATGAGTAGTACCTGTTACATCGATTGTTCCCACTGTGGCACCTGTTTCACTGTTCACGCCAGAGATTGTATAGGTTGCGGTGTGTGAACTTCCGTCGTAGGTAACATTGTAAGGAGTTACAGTTACAGTCGGGTCAGCTTTTGTGATGGTGTCATCGACGGTACCACTGTCATCATTATAGTTGGCTGCTCCTGTGAAAGTCCATGCATCGCCAGTGTAATTACCGGCATTGATATGAGTAGTACCTGTTACATCGATTGTTCCCACTGTGGCACCTGTTTCACTGTTCACGCCAGAGATTGTATAGGTTGCGGTGTGTGAACTTCCGTCGTAGGTAACATTGTAAGGAGTTACAGTTACAGTCGGGTCAGCTTTTGTAATGGTGTCATCGACGGTACCACTGTCATCATTATAGTTGGCTGCTCCTGTGAAAGTCCATGCATCGCCAGTGTAATTACCGGCATTGATATGAGTAGTACCTGTTACATCGATTGTTCCCACTGTGGCACCTGTTTCACTGTTCACGCCAGAGATTGTATAGGTTGCGGTGTGTGAACTTCCGTCGTAGGTAACATTGTAAGGAGTTACAGTTACAGTCGGGTCAGCTTTTGTGATGGTGTCATCGACGGTACCACTGTCATCATTATAGTTGGCTGCTCCTGTGAAAGTCCATGCATCGCCAGTGTAATTACCGGCATTGATATGAGTAGTACCTGTTACATCGATTGTTCCCACTGTGGCACCTGTTTCACTGTTCACGCCAGAGATTGTATAGGTTGCGGTGTGTGAACTTCCGTCGTAGGTAACATTGTAAGGAGTTACAGTTACAGTCGGGTCAGCTTTTGTGATGGTGTCATCGACGGTACCACTGTCATCATTATAGTTGGCTGCTCCTGTGAAAGTCCATGCATCGCCAGTGTAATTACCGGCATTGATATGAGTAGTACCTGTTACATCGATTGTTCCCACTGTGGCACCTGTTTCACTGTTCACGCCAGAGATTGTATAGGTTGCGGTGTGTGAACTTCCGTCGTAGGTAACATTGTAAGGAGTTACAGTTACAGTCGGGTCAGCTTTTGTGATGGTGTCATCGACGGTACCACTGTCATCATTATAGTTGGCTGCTCCTGTGAAAGTCCATGCATCGCCAGTGTAATTACCGGCATTGATATGAGTAGTACCTGTTACATCGATTGTTCCCACTGTGGCACCTGTTTCACTGTTCACGCCAGAGATTGTATAGGTTGCGGTGTTGAACTTCCGTCGTAGGTAACATTGTAAGGAGTTACAGTTACAGTCGGGTCAGCTTTTGTGATGGTGTCATCGACGGTACCACTGTCGTCATTATAGTTGGCTGCTCCTGTGAAAGTCCATGCATCGCCAGTGTAATTACCGGCATTGATATGAGTAGTACCTGTTACATCGATTGTTCCCACTGTGGCACCTGTTTCACTGTTCACGCCAGAGATTGTATAGGTTGCGGTGTGTGAACTTCCGTCGTAGGTAACATTGTAAGGAGTTACAGTTACAGTCGGGTCAGCTTTTGTGATGGTGTCATCGACGGTACCACTGTCATCATTATAGTTGGCTGCTCCTGTGAAAGTCCATGCATCGCCAGTGTAATTACCGGCATTGATATGAGTAGTACCTGTTACATCGATTGTTCCCACTGTGGCACCTGTTTCACTGTTCACGCCAGAGATTGTATAGGTTGCGGTGTGTGAACTTCCGTCGTAGGTAACATTGTAAGGAGTTACAGTTACAGTCGGGTCAGCTTTTGTGATGGTGTCATCGACGGTACCACTGTCATCATTATAGTTGGCTGCTCCTGTGAAAGTCCATGCATCGCCAGTGTAATTACCGGCATTGATATGAGTAGTACCTGTTACATCGATTGTTCCCACTGTGGCACCTGTTTCACTGTTCACGCCAGAGATTGTATAGGTTGCGGTGTGTGAACTTCCGTCGTAGGTAACATTGTAAGGAGTTACAGTTACAGTCGGGTCAGCTTTTGTGATGGTGTCATCGACGGTACCACTGTCATCATTATAGTTGGCTGCTCCTGTGAAAGTCCATGCATCGCCAGTGTAATTACCGGCATTGATATGAGTAGTACCTGTTACATCGATTGTTCCCACTGTGGCACCTGTTTCACTGTTCACGCCAGAGATTGTATAGGTTGCGGTGTGTGAACTTCCGTCGTAGGTAACATTGTAAGGAGTTACAGTTACAGTCGGGTCAGCTTTTGTGATGGTGTCATCGACGGTACCACTGTCATCATTATAGTTGGCTGCTCCTGTGAAAGTCCATGCATCGCCAGTGTAATTACCGGCATTGATATGAGTAGTACCTGTTACATCGATTGTTCCCACTGTGGCACCTGTTTCACTGTTCACGCCAGAGATTGTATAGGTTGCGGTGTGTGAACTTCCGTCGTAGGTAAC
>CAWKJY010000043.1:0-96977 GCA_963849985.1 uncultured Prolixibacteraceae bacterium
AAAGAATACTGGTTTTACACCATCTGATTATTATCAGGAATTTAACCGGGAATAGAAATTAGTTCTTTTATGGTTCATTATAGAACAGCTTCTTTTTCGGCGTAATTTTCCAATAATGGATGAGTTCAGCTTTCTTTTCATTATTCCTGTAATCGAATTCATTTTCCCAGTCAAGAACATAACACCCCTTTGGAATGGGTACAATTTCTTCATTTGAAGTAGCCATTTTTTCAAAAGCGGCTCTTTCACACTTATTTTTCCCCATTCCTTTAAAATCGGCAACGGTTAGAAGCAGCAGGTAAATTACAATTCCACTTAAATAAAGTTTTCTTTTCTTTCCTTTTATTTGGTGGATGATTAAATAAGTTGTCGCGCCAAAAAAATAGAACAATGCAATATTAACCGGAATGAATGTGTCGTACCGGATAATCATTGGTCGGTATGGACGATAACCTCCAATGGGCAGCAATAAAATATAGATTAAAGCAAAACCCCCAATCCAATTTAATATTCGGGTAAATTTTTCTTTGCCCGGATAGTTATTTCTTTTAATAATGAACATGTTAATCCCGATTATAACAAGCATCAACGGAAATCCGGATGAATGAAAAAGTTGTGATATTAATCCGGCAGGAAGTTGTTTATACCTTTGGATAAAAGGAATTGCCTCTGTCGTAAAACTGGAATCGAAAAGTCCAATAAATAGGGAATACAAGCTCAATATGCTAATTGGAATCAATAAAATATGAATTGAACCTGGCACACTTTTTAGTATGTTCTTTATGTTTTTATCTTTCGATCGAATCCAATAATCAAGATAAATAAAAGCCGAAACCAAAATAATCACCGGCGGATTTAAAGGACCAGTAAACGGAAGTATAATTATTAACGGTATCAGTACAAAATAGGAGGCAGTCTTGATTTTGAAATTATTTTGAATTCGATTAAAAACGAGCATAAAAAAGAGCGCTAATAGTACCATTGGCAAAGCATAAAAGAAAGTATATGCAATCGATTTGTCAATGATTCCCATCCGGCTCCAAAATCCGTAAGCCTGAAAAAGCGGAACAACAATAATTGCTGCAATTAAGAATTTTTTACTGAATAACTTTTCGGTGGAAATAAAAACTGCCAAAATGTAAGTCAATATGATTTGGAGGAAAATTTTTACAAGTGCACTTGAAAGATAAACGGAGGAAACAGGAGAAACAAATCTTTGGAGAAAGAAAGGAACATTTCTAAAATATTTATTTAAAAATAAATGTGAAAAATAGCGGTTTGGATTGAACTGTTTTTCACCAGTTTTTATGACATCCATGCCAAACGGATCATCAAAAATATGTTGAGCATGTTCTTCGGGCAAAATACTAACCGTAAGATCGCCATAGAGTGGGGTGTCATAATATTGAATGAATGAAAACGATACATCTCCAATTAAAAAGATAATAAGCAAAAATGTAATGAGCCTGAAATTTTTCATTAATTTCTGTTGATTTTTTGGTGAGTAAAATTAATCAATTAAGGCGAAATCGTTAGACTGCTATAAAAATTATTTTAATGATTTTATTGTAGTTTTGTTTAATCTTAAAACCCGGCTAAAATGAAAAAAATCCTGCCTTTTGCTTTAATTCTGTTTTCGTTTTTAAAAGTATTATCGCAGGAAGTTGAATTCCTCCCAACCGACTGGGAAAATCCGGCGGTCTTTGAAAAAGGCCAAACACTTCCTCATGCATTTCATATTCCTTATTCATCGGCTTATGAGGCGCTGAGAAACAGGATCGACCGAAATGATAATTACCAATTATTAAATGGCACATGGAAATTTAAATGGGTTGAAACGCCCGGTCAGGTGCCGGAAGATTTTTGGGAACCAAAATTCAAAACAGAAGAGTGGGATACGATTAAAGTTCCTTCCGACTGGCAGATGGAAGGTTTTGGGCATCCAAAATTCCGTAATATTTCATTGACATTTGAAAGCAATCCGCCCAACATTCCTGATTATTATAACCCGACTGGTTGTTATAAACGAAAATTTACTGTACCGAAGGACTGGAAGGACAAGGAAGTATTATTGCGTTTTGAAGGGGTGAAATCGGCTTCGTATATTTGGTTAAATGGCAAGCGTGTTGGATATAATCAGGGTGGTTTTGAACCTGCCGAATATAACATCACTCCATTTCTTGAAAAAGGGGAAAATGATCTGGCAGTAGAAGTGCTCCGTTTTTGCGACGGCTCATATTTGGAGAACCAGGACATGTGGCGATTATCAGGTATTTTTCGGGATGTAAAACTGGTTGCACTACCAAAAACTTATATCCGCGATTATTATGTGGTTACCGATCTGGATCGGGATTATAAAGATGCCACGTTAAAGGTAGAGACTGACGTTTTTAATGCGCTGAAAGACACGGTAAATTGTTCGGTTGAAATTGATGTGCTGGACGATAAAAATGAATCAATCTTGTTAGATGGGAAACAGGATTCAACAATAGAAGTTGATCCGGCTTCTGAACAAAAAATCGCTCTTTCAACTTTGGTTGTCGATCCTCCAAAATGGTCGGCGGAATATCCCAATTTGTTTACATTGCTGGTTCAGTTAAAAGATGAGGATGGAAATGTGTTGGAGGCATTCACAAAAAAAATCGGTTTTCGGGAAGTTGAATACAAAAATCAAATTTTAACGGTAAACGGAGTTCCGGTAAAACTTAACGGGGTAAACAGCCACATGCACGATCCCGAACATGGACAGGCAGTTCCGCTGGAGACATTGCGAAAAGATTTGTTGCTAATGAAGCAATTCAATATCAATTGTGTTCGAACGTGTCATTATCCGCCAACACCGGAATACATTGAAATGGCGAATGAATTGGGCATTTATATTTTTGATGAGGTTGGCGATGAAGCGCATTCAAATACCCGGCTTTCTTCCGATCCGGCATGGACAGAAATGTACCGCGACCGAAGCCGTAAACTGGTTTACCGTGACAGAAATAATCCGTCAGTTATTGTTTGGAGCGCTGGAAATGAATCGGGAAGTGGATCAAATATCAATGAAGTGATAAAAACAGGCAAAGCGATTGATCCCAGTCGTCCTGCATGGATGTATGGCGGAAATACGTTTTATATCCCTTTTGAAGATATTGTAGGCCCGCGTTACTGGCTGCCACTCGATTACAAAAATCTTGCTGAAGGAAAAGTTCTTCCTGAAAATGATCACCGGGCTTCGTTTATGGATGAATATTTGGCGGCTACAGGAAATGGTTTGGGCGGAATGGATGAATATTGGGAATACATTTGGAAATATCCAAGATTGACTGGCGGGGCAATCTGGGATTGGGTTAGTCCGGGAGTAAAAACGCCGAGATGGATTCTATGGGATAATTCACCCGCAAAAAATGACGGGCAGATTATGGGCAGGCCAATTTTTACGGAAGGGAAAAACGGACGAGGACTTGAGTTTTCCGGTCATGATGATTGGATTGAATTTTACCGCGATTCAAGCCTCGATATTTCAGGAAATCAGATTGCTATTGGTTTTTGGGTAAAACCTTATCAAATTCCGCAGCCAAATACATTTATCACAAAAGGAAAGTACCAGTATGGAATTATTATGGAAAATCCTGAAACACTTGAATTTTATATTCAAAGTGGGAAACGAATTTCTGCAAAAGCAAAAGTTAGCGATGATTTTTATGGGAACTGGCATTATATTGCTGGAATTTATGATGGCTCAAAACTGGATTTGTACATCGATGATCAACTTGTTGCCGAAACCCGTTTTAACGGGCAAATCAGCAATACTCCGTTTCCGCTCTGTATTGGCCGCGATGCAGACACACAAGATCAGGGTGAATATTCGGGACGGTTATCAAAAATGGTAATTGATGATGTGAAAATATTTGATCATGCAGTTTCATTAAATGAGCTTCAAAATAACACAAAAGATGCAGTGCTGTCACTTGATTTTGAATCGGATACCATAAATGGTAGTTTCTTTGCAGTTGGTCTTGGAGGAAGAACTTACGGAATTATCTGGCCAAATCGTGAAGTTCAGCCGGAAATTAACCAGATAAAGAAATCGGGTCAACCCATAAAAATTGAAGCGATCGATATCGAAAATGGAATAGTCAGAATTACAAATCACCATCAATTTAAAAACCTGAACGATTTTACAGGAGTTTGGGAATTATGTGTTAACGGCGATACCATTCAGCGCGGATTTTTTGATCCCGTGCTGCCTGCCGGCACTTCAATGCTCGATACGATTCCGTTCAGAATGCCGCAAATTGATGAAGGATCGGAATGTATTTTAACGGTTTCATTTGTTTTGAAGAATAAAACCAATTGGGCTGATGAAGGTTACGAAGTTGCCTGGGAACAGTTTATTGTTCCAACACCTCAGATTCCAAAAGAACCTTCAGAAATAAAAACAAAACTTTCAGTAACAGAAAATAAAAATGAAATTCGTGTTTCGGGGAGCGATTTTATTTATGTATTCGACCGACAAACAGGAGCATTAAAATCAATTCAGAAAAACGGATACCGAGTATTTGAGTGGAGAACCTGAATTAAAAGTTTGGCGCCCACCGTTGGCAAATGATACAGATCCGTGGGGAAGTCAGCAGTTTACCGACAGAAATTTCACACCCGGACTTGGTCGAAGTATTGATAACCAATTTCGGACACTTGGATTAAAAGATTTGGAAACTCAATTAGATAATATTGAAGTTCGGCAATTGAATTCAAAAGTGGTAGTCCTGACCAACAGTATTTTCAAATTCATCGTTACCTGCAAACCGGCGAATGAGAAGCTGGGAAGTAGCTTCAGCGTTTGAACAAAACAATGTGTGGACTATTTTACCCGATGGTACAATTGAACTCGAACAGGAAATTATTCCGCACGGAACCATGCCGGATATGTTACAAAAAGTAGGTTTGCAGTTTCAGTTGCAAAAAGCATTTGGTATTGTTGAGTATTACGGGCGCGGACCTTTTGAGAATTACCCTGACCGGAAAACCGGCGCAAAAGTGGGGCTTTATAATTCAACATGCTGATGAAATGTATGTTCCATATATTATTCCACAGGAATATGGAAACAGAAGTGATGTTCGCTGGTTAAAAGTTTTGAATGGAAAGGGAAGGGGTTTGTATATTAAAGGAGAAAATTCTTTCAATTTTAGTATTCATAAATATTCCGATGAAAATCTTGAACGCGCCATTTATTCTTACCAGCTAAAAGAATCGCCAAATACAATCTTAAATGTGGATTATGAAGTTACTGGTGTTGGCGGAACTGCAAACCGGCAGTTGCAAAAATACAGGGTTCTTCCTGATGTAAAACATTACAAATTAACGATGAAACCGTTTTAAATATCGAAAGATTAACAATTTCACTTCTAAAAGAAAATATTGTTTTATAAAAGGATAGATAAATTGTATTTTTGCATACAACTTAAATCAAAATAAAATCAATGAGTGATCTGTTATTGAAACTGGCCAACTGCGTAGAATTCGGAAAAATAAATAAAGCGGCTCCTTATCCGCCACAGATGAAAGGGCAAGACGGTGCTGATGAAATTACCAAACAAGCGCTTGAAGAAGGAATTGGGGCGCAGCAAATTCTTACAGAAGCATTAATGGTTGGCATGGAAAAAGTAGGTATCAAATTTCGTGAAAATAAAGTATTTGTTCCGCAGGTTTTAATGTCGGCGAAAGCTATGAGTACGGCCATGGTTCACTTAAAACCCTATTTTCTATCGGGAGAAGTAAAGCAAAAAGGTACCTTTATTATTGGTACGGTTGAAGGTGATTTACACGACATTGGTAAAAATCTGGTTTCAATGATGGTAGAAGGAAACGGGTGGAAAGTGATTGATTTGGGAACCGATGTAAAAGCGGAAAAATTTGTTGAGGCGATTAAAGAAAATGATACTGCTTTCGTTGGATTATCAGCACTACTTACAACTACCATGGCGAATATGGAGAAAATTACAAAAGCAATAAAAGAAGCGATTCCGTATGCTAAAGTTGCGGTTGGTGGCGCTCCTGTTACCGATGATTTCAGGCAAAGAATTGGTGCCGATGCATATTCGCGTGACCCGCAGGGTTTAGTTGAATACTTAAATGCAAATATTTAGTGAATGGGTAAAATTATCGATGAAATAAAAAAGGGGAAAGTACTGGTTTCAGATGGAGCCTGGGGAACATTTCTGCAACAAAAAGGGAATGCAGCCCGGCGAATGTCCTGAGTTATGGAATTTAACTCATCCGGATGAAGTTTTTGATATTGCAAAAAGTTACATTGATGCCGGTGCCGATATGATTGAAACCAACAGCTTTGGCGGAACCCGTTTTAAAGTGGAAAAATATGGATTGGGAGATAAAGTTTTTGAATTAAATAAAGCAGCTGCGGAGATCAGCAGAAAAGCTGCGGGAGACAAATTTGTTCTTGGTTCGGTTGGCCCAACAGGTAAAATATTAATGATGGGTGATGTAACTGAAGAAGAAATGTATGATGCTTTTAAAGAACAGGTACTTGGGTTGGAAGCTGGTGGTGCAGATGCCATTATGATTGAAACCATGACCGATTTGGATGAAGCAAGATTAGCAATTCAGGCTGCTAAAGAAAATACAAAATGCGAGGTATTTTGTACCATGACATTTGAAAAAACGGTAACCGGTGAATTTCGTTCGATGATGGGGGTTTCTCCTGTTGATATGGTAAATACTATAATTGATGCAGGAGCAGAACTTATTGGTGCCAACTGTGGAAATGGAATTGCTAATATGATTGGAATTGTTGAAGAAATTACGACAGGCAAATTCAGATATTCCAATATTAATGCATGCCAATGCAGGAATGCCAGTTTATCAGGATGGCGAAACAGTTTTCCCGGAAACTCCTGATGAAATGGGAGAACTTATCCCAAAAATAATTGCTGCAGGTGCCAATGTTGTAGGGGGCTGCTGCGGAACAACACCCGGACATATTTGCAAAGTGAGAGAGGTAGTGGATAAAGGATAGCGTACTATTTCTCCCCTGTTTTTAGGGGAGATGCCGAAGGCAGAGGGGTTTTTATGCAACGAAAAAATCAAATAAAGAATCTTGATTACATGAAACCTTATAGAAAGGGGTTGCGAAAAAACTTAACTCCTGCTGAGGCTTCACTGTGGATTTTGCTGAAAAACAGAAAGGTTTTTGGATTAAAATTTCGTCGTCAGGCAAGCATTGAAAATTATATTGTAGATTTTTATTGTGCTGAATTAAAATTGATAATTGAATTAGATGGTGAGCCACATTTTACCCAATTGCAATCTGCAAAAGATAAAATCCGGGATTTACGTTTGAAAGAGTTGGGTTATAAAGTTTTAAGATATGAAAATCAGGTAGTGTTTGATCATCCTGATTTTATATTTGATGATATTAGAAGTTTGTTACCTCCCCCTCCTGTCGGAGACCCCTCCTAAAAACAGGAGGGGGAGTTGTAAAATAGAAGGAATGAGCAAAATACCTTTTCATATTATTTCGGGTTTTTTGGGAAGTGGAAAAACTACCTTTTTAAAACGGATTATTGACCAATATTCATCAACACAAAAAATTGGAATTATTCAGAATGAATTTGCCCCGGCGAATATCGATAGTATTGAATTAAAAAAGGATGGACATGATTTTCATTTGCTTGGAGATCAATAATGGTTCGGTATTTTGTGTTTGCCTGTTGGGTAGTTTTGCACGTTCACTCGAAAAGTTTATCGATGAATTTCACCCTGAAGTTTTGATTATTGAAGCATCAGGGCTCTCAGATACAACATCGATAGGAGAGGTTATAAATGAAGGGAAATTGGCCGAAAAAATTTACCTCGCCTCAAATTGGTGTGTGGTCGATGCTTTGAATTTTGAAAAGGTAGGATTAATGAAAGAACGTGTGATGCATCAGCTTCGAATGGCAGATGTAGTTGTAATCAATAAAACAGATCTTATTTCAGGAAATATTGATGAAACGATTAATGAAATCAGAAAAATCAATCCTTTTGCGGAAATAAAAACAACTTCCTTTTGCAATATTGATTTTGATTTGGGAAATTCTGCACTGAATAAATTTTATTTTGGTGAAATGAAAACCCTTGCAAGACCTAGTGTAAATTCAATGGTAATAAAAACAGCTAAAAAAGTGCTGGAAAACTCGTTACGTAATTTTCTTGGAGAATGGTCACCGAAGGCTTATCGTATTAAAGGTTACATTAATTGTAAGGAAGGTAATACAATGGCAGTGCAATGCACACCTTCCAGTGTAAAACTGTTCCCTGTCAGTCGGGTTTTTCAAACAACTGAAATAATTGCAATCAGTGACCAATTTACATTGAAAGAATGGTATCAGGCTTACAAGCAATTGAAATAGATAACTAATTAATTACGATCAGTTTAAAATAAGTTTCTTAAAACTCAGTACATCTTTTGTACGACAAACGGAAATTATAATAGTATAGAAACATTATAAATTAGCATATTTGCAACTTCTGTTTTTGAAGAAATAATTGCAAAATCTACATTTGTAGGTTTGAAAAAATAAAACAATATTAAAATACTAACTATGAGTAATTTTTTCGGGGCTTCAATTGGCAGAAAATTTCTTATGAGTGTTACCGGTTTATTCCTGGTTTCATTCATTGCTGTCCATTTAGCCGTTAACCTGTTACTGATTTTTGACGACACAGGTGAATTATTTAATCAGGGAGCTCATTTCATGGAAACCAATCCGGTAATAAGGATAATGGAACCTGTTTTGGGTCTGGGTTTTATGATTCACATTATCTGGTCATTTTTTCTTGAATACCAAAACTGGCAAGCAAGGCCGGTAAAATACAATAAAAAGAATGTAAGTGATTCAAGCAGTTGGTCATCCAGAAATATGTTGGTACTCGGGGCGCTTGTTTTGGTGTTTCTTGTTATGCACATCATCGACTTTTACTGGGTAATTAGATTTGCTCCCCAATCATTGGAATCTACTATTATTGGAGGAAGCGAAGTTGATAATACTTATGCCCTGGTTTCTGATTTATTTATAAATAGCACTGTTTACGATATTTTTTATGTAATTGGCGCTATTTTGCTGGGATTTCACCTGTCTCACGGTTTTTGGTCTGCGTTCCAAACACTTGGGTTAAGCAACAAACACTGGATGAAACGATTACAGTTTATTGGGAAAGTATATGCAGTAATTGTTGCTGTGGGCTTTTCTGTAATCCCATTGTATTTCCTCATTAAGTTTTAATTTTTAAAAGGAATTTGGTTATGAGCATACTTGATTCAAAAATACCGGAAGGGCCACTTGCAGAGAAATGGAATAAACATAAAGAGGCAATTAAAGTGGTTAGTCCGGCCAATAAACGTAAACTTGAAATTATCGTTGTAGGAACCGGTCTGGGAGGTGCATCAGCTGCTGCTTCATTAGCAGAACTTGGGTATAAAGTAAAAGCTTTTTGTTACCAGGATAGCCCGAGAAGGGCGCATTCAATTGCTGCGCAGGGAGGTATTAATGCGGCAAAAAATTACCAGAATGATAATGATTCGGTTTACCGCTTGTTTTACGATACAATCAAAGGTGGTGACTATCGTTCACGCGAAGCCAATGTTTATCGTTTGGCAGAAGTTTCTCCAAATATTATCGATCAATGTGTGGCACAGGGTGTTCCGTTTGGTCGTGAATATGGTGGTTTGTTAGCTAACCGTTCGTTTGGAGGGGTGTTGGTAAGCCGTACTTTTTACGCCCGTGGACAAACAGGGCAGCAATTGTTACTGGGAGCTTACCAGGCATTGAACCGGCAAATTGCAAACGGTAATGTGGAAATGTACAGCAGGCACGAGATGCTCGATGTGGTGAAAATTGATGGTAAAGCCCGAGGAATTATTGCTCGTGATTTGATTTCCGGAAAAATAAAAAGATTTGGTGCACATGCAGTAGTTGTTGCAACCGGTGGTTACGGAAACGTATTTTTTCTTTCCACAAATGCTATGGGAAGTAACGGTTCTGCCGCCTGGCAATGTTATAAAAAGGGAGCATTTTTTGCCAATCCTTGTTTTGTTCAAATTCATCCAACCTGTATTCCGGTACATGGCGACCAGCAGTCGAAACTAACACTGATGTCAGAATCGCTTCGTAACGATGGACGTGTTTGGGTCCCGAAGAAAAAAGAAGATGCTGTAAAATTGCAAAAAGGAGAACTCCGGCCCAATGATATTCCGGATGAAGGTCGCGATTTTTATCTGGAAAGAAGATATCCGTCGTATGGAAACCTGGTTCCAAGAGATGTTGCTTCACGTGCTGCTAAAGAACGTTGCGACGAAGGTTTTGGAGTTAATTCTGAAGGAAAAGCTGTTTTCCTTGATTTTAAATATGCCATTGAACGTTTGGGCAAGGATATTATAGAAGCCCGATATGGTAACCTTTTCCAGATGTATGAAAAAATTACTGATGTCGATCCGTATAAAGAACCGATGATGATTTATCCGGCCATTCACTATGCAATGGGCGGAACATGGGTTGATTATAATCTGATGACCTCTGTCCCGGGATTGTATTCCATCGGTGAAGCCAACTTCTCCGATCATGGAGCCAACCGTTTGGGGGCATCGGCGCTGATGCAGGGACTGGCAGACGGATATTTCATTCTGCCTTACACAATTGGTGATTATCTGGCAGGTGAGATTATGGTACCAAAAACAGATACCAATGCGCCTGAATTTGAAGCGGTAGAAAAAGAAGTAGTTGATCGGTTGGAAAAACTGTATAATATAAAAGGTTCAAAACCAGTTGATTATTTCCACAAAAAACTGGGACATGTAATGTGGGAATATGTTGGTATGTCAAGGAATGCAGAAGGGTTGAAAAAGGCGATTAACGAAATTAAGGAAATTCGTGAAGAATTCTGGAAAGATGTAAAAGTTCCAGGCGAAATGAATAATCTGAACCCGGAATTGGAAAAAGCAGGACGTGTTGCGGATTTTATTGATATCGGCGAACTGTTGGCACGCGATGCACTAAACAGAAATGAATCTTGCGGCGGACATTTCCGGGAAGAATCTGCTACTGAAGAAGGCGAGGCAAAACGTAACGATGAAAAATTCACGTATGTTTCATGCTGGGAATACAAAGGCGAAGGTAAAGAGCCAGTGCTGCATAAAGAAGATTTGAAATTTGAGAATGTGAAGTTGACACAACGTTCGTATAAATAATTGGATAAAAGAATCAAGACGATAAAAAACAAGTCTTTGTTCTGAAATCTAAAAATCTAAAATCTAACAAGATGGCCGATAAAATTCTGAAAAAATTAAATATAAAAGTCTGGCGGCAAAATAATGCAGCTGCTAAAGGCAGGTTCGAAACTTACCCAATCGAAAATATTTCTACCGGATCCTCATTCCTCGAAATGATGGATATTTTGAATGATGGACTGATTGAAAAAGGAGATGACCCGATTGCTTTCGACCATGATTGCCGCGAAGGAATTTGCGGGACGTGCAGTTTGTTCATTAATGGCCGGCCACACGGACCGGATACTCAGGTTACTACCTGCCAGTTGCACATGCGAAAATTTAAAGATGGGGAAACCATTACCGTTGAACCCTGGCGTGCAAAAGCATTTCCTGTAATTAAAGACCTGGTTGTTGATCGCACTGCATTTGATAAAATTCTGCAGGCTGGTGGTTTCGTTTCGGTAAATACAGGCGGAGTACCGGATGCGAATACAATTCCGGTTGCTTATGAAGATGCAGAAGAAGCGATGGATGCTGCAGCCTGTATTGGTTGTGGCGCTTGTGTGGCAGCGTGTAAAAACTCTTCGGCGATGTTGTTTGTTTCGGCGAAAGTTTCACATCTGGCGAAATTACCTCAGGGTAAAGTTGAAGCTAAAAAACGGGCTCGCAATATGATCGCAAAAATGGATGAGCTTGGATTTGGCGGTTGCACAAATACTGGTGCTTGCGAAGTCGAATGTCCGAAAAGTATTTCAATAACAAATATTGCTCGTTTAAATCGCGAATACTTAGTTGCCCGTTTTAGCGAATAGTTTTTAATTAAAAACTAATTTTCATAAAAAATATTTAAAAGCTAATAATATCAAGGTTTTCCTGATTCCTGGGAGGCTTTTTTTATGGCATTAATTCACATCTGATTGTGTATAAGTTAATGGGCGAACAATCAAAATCAAGTCTCAAATTCGCTAACTTCGCCTCAAACATTTAATGAACTATGCCATACCGACGCTTGCCAACTACAGATAAAGCCCGACTCAGGGCTTTGCATGCTGCCCTTGAAAAAGTATCAAACACAAATGGAGGGAAACTTGCATTTTCATATAAGTCACTGGAAGATTTGAAGAATGTTGCAAGTAAATTTGAAAATCATCTGAAACATTACGAACAGAATATTAAGATTCAATCAGAAAAGAACCAGGATTATAAAACTTCCCTTGAAAAAGCCAGGATGTATGTTTCTCATTTTATTCAGGTATTATTTCTTACTTCCGAAAGAGGTGAAATTAATGGAGGAATAAAATATTACGGTCTCGAAAGATTTGATGGCAAAGTGCCGCCCTTAAATAACGAAGAGGATATTTTAAATTGGGGAAATAAAGTTATTGAAGGTGAACAGAAACGCATTCAGAATGGAGGAAGCGCCATTTATAATCCGTCTATTGCACTTGTAAAAGTAAAACTTGAAGAATTCCACGATGCTGCCATCTTTCAGCAAAACCTGAAAAAAAATACAACCCGCTCTTATGATAAAATGCAGGAACTAAGAAAAGAAACAAACGATTTCATTAGCCAGCTGTGGAACGAAATAGAGGAAAATATTAAAATTGATTCGCCAAAACTGAAACGTCAGGCTGCACAAGAATACGGAATTGTTTATATTTTCCGCAGAAAGGAAAAGAAAACACTTACATCAAGAGAACTGCAACGCGATTTGTTATTTGATTTTAGCTAACGATCTGGTCACAGTTGAATCTCATTTCCTTTATTCTGGGTTTTAATCAGCCACAAAAATACGCAAACGAAAAGCAGGCTAATAATTGCAATATAATAACTACCCGAGGTTGAACCAATGTTTTCGATCTCGGGTTTTATTATTCCTTTATCAATAAAATACATAGCAACAGTTGCCAACCCGTTATTCACAAAATGGGCTGCAATAGGTAACCATAATGACCCACTCCAAACCAGTAAATATCCGAACAAGACACCTAACAACATCCGCGGAATAAATCCATAAAATTGTAAATGTAATGCACTAAATAAAATTGCGGAAATCCATATTCCCCAATTGTGACTCTTTGTCATTTTGGTGAAGATACGCTGGATAACTCCCCTGAAAAGAAGTTCTTCGCCAATCGCAGGTAAAACAGCAATCATAAAAAGATTAAAAAGTAGTCCACCTAAAGTATTTACTTTTAAAAATGCATCGGTAAGTTCTGCAGCTTTATCTTCAGAGTTTTTCATCCATTCTTCAATTCCTGACATCCACTCTGGCAAACGCATGTGTGAATTAATTTCACCTATAAAATTGATAAACGGTGAGGCAAAAAGCATAAGTACCACAACCAGAAAAAGAGAAGTAAATTCAAAGGTCTTATTGAGATGAAGATATTCTGAGATTTTGTAATGAAATAAATAGGCAATGATAAACGGGGGAATAACAAATAGTCCGATTGACTGAACTACCTGGAAGAATTTGAGCATCAGAATAGTATTTGGATCGGAGAAGTCGGTCATCGAGGCAAGGCTCATTATGGAACTAAAGCCAAATAGCGGAATGGCCAAAACCAGAGATACAACCATAAATGCAAGGAAACATACAATAATTACAAAAAGTGAAAACATAAATTGTGGGAATGGTTTCATGTCCCTGAATGCTGTAATTGCCATATACAAATTTTTCGGGTAAAGATAGTTTTTATTACAAAAGTCAAACAAAAGAAAGGATTTCAGATTTTCATTAAAAATATTTTGAAAACCTTTTATCTAGTGTTTCACATAATTTTTATAAGTAGGAAATTAAAGTGAAATATTACGAATAAGCGAAGAATGATTTTGATCTGTGGATTTCTGTTTTCATTAGGAGAAAAAATATTAATAATGAGTTTTTCTTGCGGTTAAATTATTGATTTTTATTAATTCACATTAACTTTAGCCAACAACTTAAACGTAGAAAATTGCAGCTGTCAAAAAGTATTATTGGGATGGTTCATGTAGGTGCGTTGCCAGGCACTCCTAAAAGTTGCGAATCAATTGAAAAAATAACCGGACAAGCGCTTCGAGAGGCGCAAATGCTTGAGGAAGCGGGCATGGATGCAGTGATGATTGAAAACATGCACGATGTTCCGTACCTGAACCGAAACGTAAATGCTGAAATTATTGCATCAATGACCGCAATTGCTGTTACGTTGCGGCAGAAACTGGAAATTCCGCTTGGAATACAAATACTGGCAGGAGCTAATAAAGCGGCTTTGGCAGTGGCCCTGGCTGCAAATTTCAATTTTATCCGAGCTGAAGGATTTGTTTTTGGCCATTTGGCAGACGAGGGCTGGATGAACGGCGATGCCGGTGAATTGCTTCGTTACAGAAAACAAATTGGAGCAGAACATATTAAAATATTTACGGATATTAAAAAGAAACATTCATCGCACACAATTTCGGCTGATGTTTCAATTGCTGAAACTGCGAAAGCCGCTGAATTCTTTTTAAGCGATGGCGTTATTGTTACCGGAACTGCAACTGGTGAAGAGGCCTCGGTTGAGGAAGTCCGAAAAGTAAAAGAAGCAGTAAAAATCCCTGTAATAATTGGCTCGGGTATCAATACAAATAACATTCAAAAATACTGGGATTTGGCCGACGCTTTTGTAGTGGGGTCTTCTTTCAAAGATGAAGGGAAATGGCAAAATGAAGTAAATAAATCGAGAGTAAATAAATTTATGTCTAAAATAAACGAACTTAGAAAATAACAAATGGAATTTGAAATTTGGCATTATTGGATTCTGGCGGCAATTGTTTTCTTTCTGCTTGAAATCCTTATCCCTTCCTTTTTAATGGCCAGCATCGGAATCGGTTGCCTTCTTGCGTTTATTGGCGCTGCCTTCCATTTTCCGCTTACAATTCAACTAATTCTTTTCATTCTTGGCACAACCGCTGGTTTTATGAGCGTAAAACCAGTAATGAAAAAATATGCTTACAGTAAAAAAGTGCTTAAAACCAATGCCGGCGGTTTGGTTGGCCGAATCGGAAAAGTGAAGGAACAAATTAGCGAGACAGAAAATACAGGTTGCGTGGCCATCGATGGCGATTTGTGGAAAAGCATTTCAGTAAACAATGAAATTATTGATGTTGGCGAGAAGGTTCGTGTGGTGAGTATTGATAGTATTGTTTTAACCGTTGAACCACTTGAGGACAATCATCCGATTAAAAGCCCCGAAATTGAAATTCCGGAAAAGAAAAGCGATGAAAGATTGACTTTAAAAGTGGGAAACCGCACATTTTTTATGTAGGATTTAATGAAATTGCTTTTTTGTACAGCTCAAACAAAATAACTTATATAGTAACCCACGAAAGTAAGCAATATATCCACGATCATTCGCTTGACATATTGGGCGGAATTCTTCCTGCTGAAATGTTTTATCGGGCCAACCGACAGTTCATCGTTACCCGAAGTGTAATTTCGGAAATAAAACCGGGCAAAGACGGTAAGTTGAATGTATTGCTGAGTGTAAGTAACGGTTTCCCCGACCGCATTTCGGTAAGTAGATTAAAGGCATCTGCATTTCGGGAATGGTTGAAAAACGGGTAATTCCGATGAAGTGTTTTCATCTGTGAATTTAGTGCAGTTCAGCAGAATACAGGTGAAAATATTTCCATAACAACAACAACAGAAATAAATTTGGAGTGTAAACAAAAAACTAAAAAAGCATGGAATTCGAACTCTGGCACATTTGGTTAATCATCGCTCTAATTTTATTTATTATGGAAATTTTCGTTCCTTCTTTCGTATTGTTTAATTTCGGAATTGGCGCTGTTGTAGGCTCCTTTGCAGCCGGATTAAATCTTTCGACTGAGTGGCAGATTGTCTTCTTTTCTTTGGGCACAATAATGAGCTTTTTCCTTATTCGCCCGGTAATGATGAAATTTGCCTACAAACGTTCCGATGGATTTAAAACCAATGTTGATGCAATGGTGGGTCGCGAGGCAAAAGTTATCGAAGAAATAAACCATGAAAACAACCAGGGCCGCATTTCGCTCGACGGCGATATTTGGCAGGCCCGCTCTCTTGGAAACGAAGTAATCCCATCCGGATCCTTCGTTGAAATTGTTCAATTGAAAAGTATAGTGTTAATCGTTAAAAAAATAAATTAAAAAACCTTTTACAATGAATGCAACTATTTTAATCCTTATTCTACTGGCCATATTTGTTATCGTATTTGCCGCAGCCGGTATCCGTATTATTCAGCAGTCGCAAACCATGATTATTGAACGGTTGGGGAAATACCATCGTACGCTTTCTTCCGGTATCAACATTATTATTCCAATTGTTGATGTTCCGCGAAAAATAACCTGGCGATATGTCCGTGAAGATTTTGACGGCAGAAAAGTGGTACATTTTAAAACGAAAGACCGGATTGATCTTCGTGAAACGGTTTACGATTTTCCAAAACAAAACGTAATTACAAAAGACAATGTTGGAACTGAAATCAATGCATTGCTTTATTTCCAGATTATGGATCCGATTAAAGCAATGTATGAAATTGAAAACCTGCCCGATGCCATTGAAAAACTGACCCAAACAACACTAAGGAATGTGATTGGCGAACTCGATCTGGATGAAACACTTACATCGCGCGATACAATTAACGGCAAGCTGAGAATCATTCTTGATGATGCAACAAATAAATGGGGTGTAAAAGTAAATCGTGTAGAATTACAGGATATTAATCCGCCACGCGATATTCGCGATTCCATGGAAAAACAGATGCGTGCTGAACGTGATCGTCGCGCAAAAATACTTGAAGCCGAAGGTTTGAAACGCGCCCAGATTTTGGAGTCGGAAGGTTACAAAGAATCGCAAATTAACCAGGCTGAAGGTGAAAAACAAGCTCAGATATTAATTGCTGAAGGAGATGCACAGGCTAGAATCCGTCGCGCAGAAGGAGAAGCTTCAGCTGTTCTGAAAATAACTGAGGCAGTAGCCAAAAACGGCGATCCGATTAATTACCTGGTAGCTATGAAATACCTCGAAACATTTAAAGAAATGGTTAGTGGCGAAAATAATAAAACAGTTTATCTGCCATATGAAGCCAGTGGCATTTTAAGTTCAATTGGAGGAATAAAGGATTTGCTAAAAGGATCTTGATTAACCTGAGGAATTGTGCCAGAAGTTATTGAGATTTGAAGATCCGGTAATTATCAGAGAAGAAATCCGTTTTAAAGGATCATCCTGCAGAGGTGGTCCTTTTTGCATGCATAAATAATTGATTGTTTCTTTTTAATTTTTTCAATAGATAAAATCAGGAATTTGTTAATCAAATCTAAATAAAATCTTAATAATGGTGTTTTATTTGTTGTGGTTCACTTTTTTTTGACATTTTGCACGAGACCAACTATAACTATTAATAGGCTAATTTAATCATGCATATGAAATTTATTCTGCTTGCACTTTTATTATTTTTTTCTATTGGACTTGTATTTGCCGGTGGCGACGAGAAAGAAATTAAAGTGGTGGGACATTATTCTTTTGACAAAAAGGAAGGTAAACCAAAAGTTTTTGTCGAAGGTATCAGGCTTGATATGGATTATATGCGAAGGAACATGAGGTTTGTTGATTTTGTTAATGATCCGGCCGTTGCTGATGTTCAAATAATTATTAATTCACAATTGAGTGGTTCAGGGGGAAATGCTTATTCTATTCGATTTGTTAACAAGACCTATGAGAATTTTTCGGAATATACTGTTACATGCATAACTGCTTCCAGCGACACCCAGGAAGAAATTCGCAAAAAAATTACAGATGCCATTACTTTAGGAATAATGCCCTTTATTAATGAAAGCGAAATATCGAAGAACCTTAGCATTCGATACCAGGCAAATGAAGGTGGTGAAAATGAAGTAACAAAAGTAGATGATCCATGGCACAACTGGACTTTTAGAGGGGATTTTAACGGGGGTATTGATGCAGAAGAGAGTCGGAAAAATTATAGTTATTCAGTTAACTTGCGTGCCGATAAAGTTTCTGAAAACTGGAAGTTCAGAAATAATGCATTTGTTAGTGTGAGAACAACAAAGATTGAAAATGATAACGAAGTTTATACGTCAGATAGAGTAACTAACAGATTTTCATCGACTATAGTAAAAAGTCTTTCACCTCGATGGTCGTTTGGTACTTTTTTAAATTATTCCAGAAATAATTATACAAATTTTGAATATTCCTATTCAGCCAAGCCAGCTATTGAATATAATATTTTTCCGTGGGACGTTTCAGATCGTAAGGTATTTACACTTGCTTATTATATTGGGCCATTGTGGTCTAAATATTATGAAGAAACTTTATATGGGAAACTGGATGAATTTCTATGGCAGGAAACGGTACGTTTTGATCTTCAGTTGGTTGAAACATGGGGTGAAGTTAATGCCGGATTAAGCGCATCGAATTATCTCCACGATTTTTCGAAAAATAATATTAGTCTCGACACTAGATTATCTATCAGAATAGTACGAGGGTTATCGGTAAACTTTAGTTTAAATGTTGAAAAAATAAAGGATCAGATTTATCTTCCAAAAGGGGAGGCTTCTCTTGAAGACGTATTACTCAATAATATACAACTTCCCTCATCATTTAGTATAGGGGCAGATGTGGGATTGCGCATTCAGTTTGGTTCAATTTATAACAATGTGGTTAATAATAGATTGTGACATTTTAATTATCAAACTTTAAAATAGTTACTACCCTGATAAAAGATACTGATTGTTTTGAACTTATATTTTTAATTTAAAATGCCTCTTCCAGTCACTTTATAATCAATTTACTCCTTAAAGCAATATAATTGTAATAATGTGTACGCAGATCCCAAAAGTGAAATAGAATACTTTGTGGGTTCTTTGAATACCTGAAAGTATTTGTTAAATCATTTTAAATGCAAAGGTTGTTATTATAATATTGAAAAGAAAAAAGATAATTTTGTCTGTTCTTTTTGAAAATCAAAAAAAATAAAATAGAATGGCTGAAATACAGAAAGTTTTACTAATGATTCTTGACGGATGGGGAATCGGTGATGGTTCAAAAGGTGATATAGTTGCATCTGCTCCCACACCTTTTATGGATTCATTAAAAGGGAAATATCCACAATCACAATTATTGACTTCCGGTGAAAACGTGGGATTGCCCGACGGACAGATGGGAAACTCTGAAGTAGGGCATTTGAATATTGGTGCCGGCCGTGTACTTTACCAGGATATGGTAAAAATTACTAAAGCCATTCGGGACAGGTCTTTGTGGGAAAATCCGCAGATTGTTAAAGCCTATACTTACGCCAAAGAAAACAATAAAAAAGTTCATCTGATTGGGTTGATTGGACCTGGCGGTGTGCATGCGTTGAGTTCGCATATGATTGCACTTTGCCAGATTGGGACTGACATGGGGTTGACAGATGTTTTTGTTCATGGGTTAACCGATGGCCGCGATACCGATCCACGTTCAGGATATGGTTTCATTAAAGATGACATTGAAGCGCTGAAATCAACAAACGGAAAATTTGCTTCAATAATTGGTCGCTATTATGGCATGGATCGTGATAAAAACTATAACAGGTTAAAGCTGGCTTATGATCTTTACACCGAAGGCAAGGGCAAGAAATCAACCGATTTGTTGGCAACTATTCAGGAATATTATGATGAAGGGACCACCGACGAGTTTATGAAACCCATTGTAATGGTAGATGAAAATGGTGAACCTTTAACAAAAATCGAGGAAAGTGACGTAGTGATCTGTTTTAATTTCCGCACGGATCGTCTTCGTCAAACTACGATTGCTTTTACACAGCAGGATTTGCCGGATTACGGCATGAAAACTATGAATTTGCAGTGGTATACCATGACAAACTACAAACATGATTTTAAAGGTATCAATGTGATTTTCGATAAGGAGAACGTTACCAATACAATGGGCGAAATTGTATCGAAAGCCGGATTAAAACAGATTCGAATCGCAGAAACCGAAAAATATGCCCATGTAACTTTCTTCTTCAGTGGGGGTCGTGAAGCTGAGTTTCCCGGAGAAAGCCGAATTATGATTCAATCACCCAGGGTTCCCACCTATGATTTACAGCCGGAAATGTCGGCTCCGGGCATTCGGGATGCTATTGTCCCAAAATTAAGAAATGGAGAGGCTGACTTTGTTTGCCTCAATTTTGCAAACGGCGATATGGTTGGTCATACCGGCGTTTATGAAGCTATTTATAAAGCAGTGTCGGCGGTTGATGCCTGCGCAAAAGATGTTGTTGAAGCTGCTATTGAAGGTGGATTTAATGTTTTAATTATTGCTGACCATGGAAATGCGGATAATGCAATTAATCCTGATGGTTCTGAAAATACGGCACATTCATTAAATCCGGTTCCCTGTATTTTTGTTAGTAACAGAAAAGGCATTAAAATTGAAAACGGAATTCTGGCTGATGTTGCTCCTACATTGCTGAATGTGATGGGACTTGAAGTTCCAAAAGAAATGACGGGGAAGAATTTGATTAGTTAAAGCTCAATGTCATTCCGAATGTAGAATGATGGAATCTTTTTCTGAAAAATTTCAAAAGATTCCAACTTTTGCGGGAATGATGGGAATTAGAATATGATCGAAATCGGACGTACCATAATTAGTCGCGATGTTTTTGAGGAACACTTTGTTTGCGACCTCTTAAAATGCAAAGGTGCCTGTTGTGTGGAGGGTGACTCGGGTGCGCCTTTGTCTACCGAAGAGGCAAAATTTATTGCGCGTGATTATGAACATTTCAAAGATTATCTTCCTAATAAACATCAGAAAGAAATTGAGAAGCAGGGATTCTCTGTTATTGATAATGATGGAGACCTTGTAACTCCGTTGGTGAACGATAAACAATGTGTTTATTCTTTTACCGACGAACGGGGAATTTTAAAATGCGGGATTGAAAAAGCCTTTTTTGAAGGTAAAACCGATTTCCGGAAGCCAATTTCCTGTCATCTTTTTCCAATCAGAATAACAGAATATCAGCGTATTGATGCAGTTAATTACCAGGAGTTGAAAATATGTAAACCCGGAAAAGCTTGTGGTGCCTCCAATAAAACACCACTCTACCGTTTCCTGAAAGAACCACTTATCCGAAAATATGGTGAAGAGTGGTACAAAGAAGTGGAAATTGCAGCTGAATTATATCAAAAACCTTCCTGGTTAATTTCTAAAAAAGTCTTCAGTTCATGAAGTATTTTTACGTTTCAAAGGGAACAGTAAACTATCCATCACCAAACATCCCAATATGGGCTGTTGTCCTTTATATTGGGATTCGTGTCCCAATATGATTCAATGAAATTTATGGCATGGACTTCTTAAGTCGTTGATATTCAGAGCTAAAATATTTTTGGCATTCCGATTGTATATCATTTGGCACATCGACGCTTAAGATGATTTAATTACAAATTTTTAGAAAAATTATTTAAAGAAATAAACAAATTAAAAACACAAATCATGAAAAAATTATTTTTAGTATTCGGATCAATCGTTTTCGCAAGTTTTACAGCTATTAATGTTGCACAGGCAGATGGTACTACAGCTACTCATACTGTTGGAATAAATGTAAGTGAAGTTGCTTTGGTTGATATTGAAAGCAGCACAGGAATTAACATTACTTTAAATCCTAATTCACCAACCGAAGCTGGAGACGCTATCAACTTTACCGATGTAACGAACAGTGACCTTTGGCTTAATTATTCTTCAATAGTAGCCAGTGGAAAAAAACGTACAATTTCGGCACAACTTGGTACTGATTTTCCTGCAGGGATTTCTTTGCAGGTAATTGCTGCTGAGCTCCTACAGGACTGGAGGTAAAGGGAACAGAGGGCAGGCATCTTTGTCTGCAGCAGCTACTTTATCTTCAACAGCTGGTTTAGAAGTTCTTAATAACATTGGCAGTTGTTATACAGGTAACGGTCCTAAGCAAGGAAGTAACTTAACATATAGTGTCATTGTTAATGATGGTAATTATGCATCAATCGTAGAAGATGATAATTCTGTAACAGTAACTTATACTATTTCAGATCAAAATTAATTAAAACCAATTCAAAATAAAATAGGCTGCTGAAAAGCGGCCTTTTTTGTTTGGGTAAATAGCATAAGTCAAAAAAATCAGAAATTTTAACCCCTAAAAATCAGCAAAATATACCTTGCCTATATATTTGCAGTTACCTAATTTTAGGCATGGATTGCAAAAAGCCAATATTGATACTTTTTTTTATTATTTGTATCTTAGCAATTGCTGTGTCGCAAACTAATTCTGCATCACACAAAATCAATATTGAAGTTCCCGAAGTGGCGTTGCTGGCGTTGGTCTCGGATAATGCCAATAATGTGAACTTTGAATCTAATTCGCCGGTTGAAGCCGGCGCTCCAATTAACTTTTCAAATATTGAACAGAAAAATAATATTTGGATAAACTATTCCTCAATAAGCAGGGATAAAAACCATTTCAGGAAAATTGTAGCCTTGCTTCAGGGAGAAGTACCTCAGGGAATACGTTTGTTGGTCGAAGCATCTGAAGCTTCAGGTGCAGGAAACGGTCATTTAGGATTTTCGTCGGGGAGTGTAGCATTGTCAGCTCAGCCTACTGAAATTATTAATAACATTGGAAGTTGTTATACCGGGAAGGGTGCTAATAACGGGCATTTGCTAAAATATAAACTGGAATTCGACGAATCTTCTGATAGCTATTCCCAACTGGCACAGGCTGGAACTTCCATCAATGTAATTTATACACTTACCGACGCAAATTAAGACGTACTTTTTTATTGTTTTAAGTCGAAAGATTAATACTTTAGCGACAATAACAAAAATAAGTTGCTCTTAAAAACCCTGTAAAATGAATCATAAAAATATTGGTGTAAAATTTTTTATTTCAGGTGTGCTTTTAATGTTTAGCAATTTGCTTTTTGGAAGCATAGTTGTACTGAATGGATTGACACATGAAACGGTTGCAAATCAAGGGGAAAGTTATAAAGGAACCATTGAGGTTCAGAATACAGCTGATACTGAAAAAAGTGTAAAAATCTATTTAAAAGATTATTCATTTAATTACAAAGGAGAAAGCAGTCATGATGAGCCGGGGACATTGGCAAGATCAAACGCTGGTTGGATAACCTTCAATCCCGAATTGCTAAATCTGGCTCCCGGGGAAAAGGCTGTAGTTGATTACGATGTTAAAGTTCCGGAAAACGATTCTTTGAGAGGAACTTATTGGAGCGTTATTATGGTGGAAGGGATTCTTCCGCCCGATACAACAAAACATAACAGTGGCGTAACCATTAATACGGCAATCAGATATGCGGTTCAAATTGTCACAAATATTGGAAACTCCGGAACTTCAGATATACAGTTTGGCGGTCTGGAATTAACTAAACAGGATCAGGACAATGTTATAAATGTAGTAATCGAAAATACAGGAGAACGCCAGTTGAGGCCTGAGGTTGGTTTGGAATTGTTTGATGAAAATGGCAATTCATCTGGCGTTGTTAAAGCAGAACACAGAAAAACTTTCCCGGGAACATCAATAATGGTCGCGTTAAATCTTAAAGGAATAAAACCGGGAAAATATACCGGGGTTTTAGTAGCCGACTGCGACGAGGATCATGTTTTTGGTACAAATATTTCGTTTGAACTTCAATAATGATCAAAAAGTTCCTGTTTAGTAGTTTTTTGATAATTGTTACGCTGTCAAACATGAAGGCGCAGCCAAACAACTCATTTTCGGTGAATTATATTGAAAAGGAGGAAAGCGTAAATCCGGGGCAGATCGTTAATCTGGCATTTATGGTGAAAAACAATTCGCATCAAAGCAAAGATGTAAATTGTATTATTTCTGCTCCAGCCGACTGGAAAGTAATTACAAAATCGCAACATATACATTTTAATACTGATAAAAAGCAATTAGTTCTTTTTACTGTTCAGGTTTCTTCAGCATCTCCGGTTGGAAGCTACAATCTTCAAATGTCTGTTGCTGATTCGGAATTAGCGGAAACATTGGCAGCTGTCGACGTTTCTTTAAAAGTTAAAGAGATTGAAAAGATATCATTATTGTTTATTGAAGCTCCTCAAAACATAAATGCCGGAGAAACATTTAAAGCCACATATTTAGTTCAGAATGCGGGTAATACAACAAAAAAAGTATTTATTGAAACTCAAAACTGCGTAACCGATAGCTCGTCTGAAATAGAAGTTGAAGCCGGTAAGTCAGTTCAGTTCGATGTTTTAAGCAAGACATCTTTGGAATTGACTGAAGCAACAAAAGAGTATTACACTGTACGTGCTGTCGTTTCGGGAGAAGTTAAAAAAAGCATCTATCGATCATTTACTGTTTTTCCGGTTACTCAGGGCAAAAAAGATCTCTTTTTCCGGTTTCCGGTTTCGGTTTCAGCAACATATGTTGGAAGCAATCTTCGTGACAAATTTGAAACCGGATATCAGTTTCAGATTTCCGGAAAGGGATCGCTTGACCAGGAAGGTAAACATCAGCTTGAATTTCTTGCCCGTGGGCCGAATCTTTCAAATCTGTCTTACCTGGGAATGTACGACCAGTATTTTGTATCCTATTCAAATAAAAACATGGAAGTATTTGTTGGAGATAAAGCATTATAGTTTTACACCACTTACAGAATCTTTCCGGTTTGGTTTTGGGACGGAGAATAAAGTCATCTTCAACAATGGATTCAATTTTGGATTTGTGTATGTGAAACCACGGTTTTATGAAGATATTCAGAATGAAATATCGGGTTTTACCGGATTTGAATTTAATCGCGACAACGAAATAAAACTTTACTATGTCCAGAAAAATGATAAGCTGAATGAAAATCCTGTTCGGCTTGCCAGCTTTACTGCCCGTTTCGCTCCTTTAAAAAAAACAAGTCTGGAAGCTGAATTTTCGCGCGGATATTTCAACAATATAAAGGACAATGCATTCAGAACGAGTATTAATACTCAATTCTGGATTTTTAATCTGGCAGGGATATATTACTACACAGGGAAAAACTATCCCGGATATTTTTCCAATTCAACTTTTTATTCCGGAAACATTTCAGCGCGTATAACCCAGAAATTTAGCTTGGGACTTTTTGCAAAAGAGGATTTTAAAAACGCAGAACTGGACACTTTTTTTGTTACCGCACCTTATACAAAGTCGCTGCAGGCATCGGCAAATTATAACATTGCACCAAGAGCCTATTTAAGGTTATACTTTCGCCAGTATGAGCGTAAAGACAGGCTTACTTTTGATAAATTTCATTATAAAACAAATTCGCTCAGTACACAGTTTAGCCATAAATTCAGAAAGGTAGATTACGATCTTTTAGGAGAATTCGGAGAAACTACAAACTTACTTCTAACAAAAAACAATCAACAAAAAACGTATCGGGGAACTGCAAATCTGAGTTATCATTTTAATTCAAAAAACAGTGTAAGGTTAACCGGTAGCTGGTCAAATATAAACAGTTTTGTTTCGGGCGATCAAAGAAATATTACTGCAGGGCTTTTTGCTGTAAGTCAAATCACAAAAAACCTAAAAGCAAATTTTCAAATTCAAAATGCCTACGATATTGATGATTATTACCGGAACAGAAATTTAATGCAGTTTAACCTGGAATACAACTTTCTTAAACATCATACCATTACGGCACACAGTTATTACACCCTTTTCAGACAGCATGTTAACGATCCGGAATTTACTGCCATGATAAGTTATGCATATAAATTCGGGGTTCCTTTAAAACAGGTGATTAAAGCAGGCGATGTTAAAGGCCGAATTACTTATGATAACGGTGAACCTGCCAAGGGTGTAGTTTTGAGTTTGCAGAATAAGACAACAATTACTGATAAAAACGGCTATTTCGTTATTCAGACTGTTCAGCCGGGTCTGCACCTCCTGTTCGTTGATCGTTCCAATTTTGAGATCAATCAGGTTACCAATCTGCCTTCCCCAATCGAAATTAATGTAATTGAGGATCAGGAGACAGTTATTAATTTCCAAATCACTACCGGAGCAAAACTTACAGGTAAAATTTCTGTTGTGGAAAGCGATAATGAACTGTTGAAAAATTCGGACGTAAGGGCTGGTGGAATTATTGTTGAATTGAAAAACGATTTTAACCAGTTTAGAACTACCACCGACAATGAGGGGAATTTCTCTTTTCCGCTAGTCCGCCCTGGTGATTATATTTTCAGAATTTATGAAAATTCAATTCCCGAGGGTTACGAAATTGACAAACTGGAATACAGGCTTGGTTTTTCTCCGGGAGAAGAACAGAACCTGCAGATTGAGCTAAAATCGAAGAAGAAAAACATCATTTTTAAATCGCAAAATATGATGTTAACACCAGTGAAAAATGGAGATCAACTTCCTACCTCGTTGGAACTACAATCAGAAAAAAGGATTAGCTTAAAAACCGATTCAGTTTATTATTCGGTTCAGGTCGGTGCATTCAGAAGAAGACAAACCAGCCAATCCAGGTTTTTTAGCAGGAAACATTTTGATTTTGAGAAACAAATTGATAATATGTACAAATATTTTATTGGCAGGTACAGTACGTTTGATGAAGCAAAAAAAGAAAGAGCCAGACTGGAAACGGAATTCAGAAACCCATTTATTGTTAAATTTAAGAATGACACTATAGTAAAATGAACCGACCAAAATATTTCTTAGAATGAAATGACCATGAGAATGGAATTCGCACTAATTAACATGATTAAATCTCATGCGAATTCCATCTGTTGCCATTAAAATTAAAAATTTGAACAGATGAAAAATAATGCAGTAGTTTTCTGTTTTTCGATGGTATTAATTTTTATTTCGAATGTTGCTTTTGGCCAGTGGCAGGAAGGGCAGTTAAATTTAAATCTCGAACTACCTCAGGTTGCTTTAGTTGACATTGAACCAAGCATTAATAACAGTGTTCATTTTTCAATTGCGCCGGATACAGAGTCGGGTAATCCTTCAAATGTTGTATTGACATCAGGCTCGAATATATGGATAAATTATTCTTCGTCGCTTACCAATGCACAAAACTCAAGGTCAATTATTGCTGAAGTTTCCCAGGGATCTTTTCCTCAGGGAATTGCATTATACATTGAGGCTTCAAATTATTCAGGTGCCGGAAGAGGCCAAACCGGACAGTCGGCAGGGAAAGTGGAAATAACCAATCAACCGGCTCATATTATTAACAACATAAAAAATTGTGTTACCGGAGATGGAGTGAATAATGGGCATCTTATAACTTTTTCAATGGCAATTTCCGATTATTCAAAGATTGTTGCATCCGGCGATTTAAATTTCATGGTACTTTATACGATTACAGATAATTGAACTACGGTTATGAAAAAATATATATGGTTTCTGGCATTTCTGTTTACGTATTTATTTTCATCAGGGCAGGCGATGATCGTTCAGTTGAATGGGGGAATTAATTTTGATAATTCTCAACTATCAATTACGGAAGCGGGGTTGGATTTTCCCTCTTCAATTGAAAGCGAACCTACTGTTACGCTATCAGTATTAAACAGTGATAGTTCAACTGGTAAAACCAATCCAAATCAGAAATGGCGTATTTTTATCAATAAATCAGACCTGGTTTGGAATTCAAATTTAACTGTTGAAGCGATAAGAACCGGTCCTGGCCAGGCGGTAGATTCACATGGTACAACAACCATAAGTGACGGCGAAAATTACCAGCAAATAACAAATGTACCTGCGTACTTTTTTAAAGGCAGGAGCGAAATTGAGTATATTCCTTTACAATTCAGGATAAATGGTTTGTCTGTGGTTTTAGGTGCTACCAATTTCGAGACAAGTATTGTATTAACTGTTTATGACGACTGGTAATAAACTTTTAATAATCTAAGCCATAATTTCTACTCGATTACCATCCGGATCAAGAACAATGCTTTCATAATTTCCATAACCTGTAATTCTTGGTTCCCCAATAACACTAAATCCGTCTCTTCTTAGTTGTTCGGTTATTTGATCGACCCTACTCCTTGTTCCAACATGAATGGCAAAATGGATAATCCCGGTGAATTGTTTCAGTGGATTATTTTTTGATTTTGGAATGTTGGGCATTTCCATTATTTCCAGCCGGCAATCGCCGTCGAAAGTGAGAAAATATGACTGAAGTTCCTTGCTGTGATTATAATAAATATCACCACTCGAAGCATCGAAATAATGAATGTAAAAATTCCGCAACCCTTCAAGGTTAAATGTCCAGATGGCTATATGATCAATTCTCATTCTTTCAAGTTTTCTATTCTATTTAATGTTTTCTTAAATAAATATTTATAGTCTATAGTTTTCAGAATTTAAAGGAGTAATTTACGCATTTTTTCCAATGGATGGGTAATACCAGTAACATTAAATATTTTCATATTTCAAATCCCATTCATTAAAAAATTCTTTCAGATACATTTCCATAAATAGGTGTCTTTGTAATGCTAACTTTTTTGCTGTTTCTGTATTTATTCGGTCTTTAAGTAAAAGCAGTTTTTCATAGAAATGGTTAATAGTAGGTGCATCGGTTTTTTTGTAAGCTTCAAAATTTTCATGCAATAGTGGCTGTATTTGCGGGTCGTAAATTAACCGACCCTTATTTCCACCATAAGCAAATGTTCGGGCAATGCCAATGGCACCCATTGCATCCAATCGGTCAGCATCCTGAACAATTTTTGCCTCAATCGTAAGCGCCTTTGTTTCTACCCCAGCTCCTTTAAAGGAGACTTGTTCAATAATTTCAAGAATATTTTTTATTTCCATATCGGATAATCCGGCTTTTTGCAACCACATTCTTGTTTTGTCAGAACCGGAGCTTTCAGTAATTTTCCAGTCGTCAAGGTCATGGAGTAATGCTGCCAATTCAATAATAAACATATTTCCACCTTCAATTTCAGCAAGATATAACGCCATATTTCTTACACGGTAAATATGCCACCAGTCGTGTCCCGAACCTTCATTTTCAAATTGCTTCCGGATAAAATTCTCCGTTTGTTGAAGAATTTCGTTTCTGTAATTAATATTTGTCATTTTTCAAAATTAAATGAAATAGAGAATAATATGACTCATAAAAATCGTTAAAACAAAAATTGCGGTACTTGTGTGCTACTATTACATGTTTTTATAAAAAATAGAAGAATATACTGGTAACTTCAGTTACATAGCCTGAGTTATTTTTTTATTACTTTTGTCTGCCTGTATTAAACAGAACCAGGCAGGGTTGAAGCGAAGAAATTTAATTGGAGAACATGTCAAATACGTCGAAACTTACAATCCCGTCACTTTTAAATGAATCAGTGAGCAGGTTTGCCGACAGAACATCATTAGTTTTTGTTGGAGAAAAAAATTATACCTATAGAGAAATGGGTGTCGATGTTGAGCATGTGGCTTCAATGCTTTCAGAACTTGGAGTTAAGAAAGCTGATAAAGTTGCAATTTTAAGTAATAACATGCCAAACTGGGGTGTGGCCTTTTTTGCTATTTCAGTTTTGGGCGGAGTTGCTGTGCCAATTTTACCCGATTTTCATGAAAACGAAATCAGTACAATTCTTCAACATTCTGAGGCAAAAATAATTTTTGTTTCATCTGCAATGTTTGAAAACCTGAACAAAGAATCACGTCAGTGGCTGAACTCAGTAATTGTGCTCGATAACTTTGCTATTGTTGATGATCATAAAAATGTTAATGAAGTTGCTCGTTTGAGTTCATCATTGTCAGATATAAAAGTTGATTTTGCTCCGACAGAAATAAACGAGGAAGATCTGGCATCAATAATCTATACCTCTGGAACAACTGGCAACTCAAAAGGTGTAATGCTAAGCCATAAAAACCTGGCATGGACAACACAGCAATGCTATACTTTGCAGGCGATCAAACCTGAGGATCGTTTTTTGTCTATTTTGCCACTTTCGCATACACTTGAAAATACGGTTGGATTTTTACTTCCAATGAAATATGGATCTTCAATTCATTATTTGCGAAAACCTCCGGTAGCATCAATTTTATTACCTGCATTCCAACAGGTAAAACCAACAATAATGCTTTCTGTCCCGTTGATCATTGAAAAAGTGTTCAGGTCGAAAATATATCCTGAGCTTCAAAAAAGCAGCCTGACCAGAATGCTTTATAATTTTACACCAACCCGAAAACTTTTACACAGGGTGGCTGCCTCAAAACTGCACAAAACATTTGGCGGAAACCTGCATTTCTTTGGAATTGGAGGCGCAAAACTTGATTCAACAGTAGAAAGGTTTCTTAATGAAGGGAAATTTCCATATGCTATTGGTTACGGGCTTACTGAAACTTCTCCGCTTTTAGCAGGTGCTGTTGTTGGAAAAACGAAATTGGGATCTACCGGTATTGCTATGGCAGGTGTGCAATTACGAATTGCTGATGCTAATCCGGTTACCGGAGAAGGAGAAATTCAGGCAAAAGGTGAAAATGTGATGCAGGGTTATTACAAAGCTCCTGAAATGACTAAAGAAGTTTTTACTGAAGATGGATGGTTTAGAACCGGCGACCGGGGAATGTTTGATAAGAATAATATGCTCCATATAAAGGGCCGGATTAAAACGATGATTGTTGGCGCAAGTGGCGAAAATATATATCCTGAAGAAATTGAGACCGTAATCAACAAAATGAGATATGTTCTGGAATCTCTTGTAGTTGAAAAGAAAGGAAAACTTGTTGCAATGATTCACTTAAATGTTGAAGAAATTGAGCAGAACTTTCAGCACATGAAGGAAGAGGCGCAACTTTTTATACAGGAAAGATCGGATGAGATTCTTCTTGAAATCCATAAAAAAGTAAATGCACAGGTAAATAAATTTTCACGGATACAGCAGGTTGTACTTCAACCAATTCCATTTGAAAAAACGCCGACCAAAAAAATAAAAAGGTTCCTTTACGCTTAGTTTTTCATTTAAAAACATAAATAAAACAAGAAGTCGGTGGTATGGCTTTTAGTTTTTGTATTTCATGTTGATGGAAAATATTAATTTTGTACCCACAAAAAATAATGGTTACCGAGTCAAGATATAGTGCAAGAGGAGTTTCGGCATCAAAAGAAGATGTGCATGAAGCAATTAAGAATGTCGATAAGGGAATTTTCCCAAAGGCATTTTGCAAGATTGTGCCCGATATTTTGGGTGGCGATGCCGACTGGTGTAACATTATGCATGCCGATGGAGCCGGTACAAAATCGTCACTGGCATACATGTACTGGAAAGAAACCGGTGACATTTCGGTTTGGAAAGGAATTGCACAGGATGCATTGATCATGAATGTGGATGACCTGCTTTGCGTAGGCGCTACTGAAAATATCCTGGTTTCTTCAACTATTGGGCGGAATAAAAACAAAATTCCGGGAGAAGTAATTGCAGCAATAATAAATGGCACTGAAGAACTCCTGGAAACTTTACGAAATTGGGGAATCAGTATTTATTCAACCGGGGGGGAAACTGCAGATGTTGGTGATTTGGTTCGGACAATTATTGTTGATTCTACTGTAACTTGCAGAATGAAGCGCAATGATGTTATTTCTGCCGATAATATTTCTGCTGGAAATGTAATCGTCGGACTTTCATCATCAGGGCAGGCAACTTACGAAAGTGAATACAACGGTGGCATGGGAAGTAATGGGCTGACTTCTGCGCGCCACGATGTTTTTGCCAAATATCTCGCTGAAAAATACCCTGAAAGTTTCGATCCCGAAGTGCCGGATGAACTGGTTTATTCGGGCGAAATGAAACTTACGGATCAGATTGAGAATCTTGGTGTCGTTGCAGGAAAACTGGTTTTGTCACCAACCCGCACTTACGCACCTGTGATCAAAAAAATTCTTGAAAGATACCGCGATCAAATCTCAGGAATGATTCATTGTTCCGGCGGTGCACAAACCAAGGTACTTCATTTTGTTGAAAATGTTCATGTTATAAAAGATAATATGTTCCCCATTCCTCCGTTATTCAAAATGATTCAGGAACAATCGGGAACCGACTGGAAAGAGATGTATAAAGTATTTAATATGGGACACCGTTTTGAAATTTATACTTCACCCGAAGTTGCCAGTGAAATCATTTCAATTTCCAAATTGTTTAAGATAGATGCCAAAGTTATTGGCCGCGTTGAACCTTTTAATGGTAAAAAGCTTACAATAGTTTCGGATAAAGGAACTTACTTTTATTAGCTCACCTCATTGCAATTGAGAGATTTATCAGTAGAATGGTTTAACTATGAAATTCCCACTTTGTGGGAGCGAAGAAAGAAAAAGAAAGAAAATGGCACAATACGCATTACTGGAAAAATACGAATCAATAAAACACCGGTTCGAGGAAATTCAACAGCAAATTACTGACCCCAATGTAATGGCTGATATGAAAAGATATGTAAAGTTGAATCAGGAATATAAGAATCTGGAAAAACTGGTTACAGTATTCAGAGAATATAAAAATCTTGTAGATAATATTGAATCAGGGAAAGAAATCCTTGAAGAAGAAAACGATCCTGAATTACGCGAAATGGCTCACGATGAGATTGAAATGGCAGAGGAACTGATTCCTGCGAAAGAAAAGCAGATTAAATTCCTTTTAGTGCCTGCGGATCCGGAGGACAGTAAAAATGCAATTCTTGAAATTCGTGCTGGTACCGGTGGAGATGAAGCCAGTATTTTTGCCGGTGATCTTTTCCGTATGTATTCGAAATTTTGCGAAAGAAAGGGATGGCGCCTGGAAGTTACTAATGTAAGCGAAGGAACCTCTGGCGGTTACAAAGAGATAGTAGCAACCATTACTGGAGAAAATGTTTACGGAACGATGAAATATGAATCGGGCGTTCATCGGGTACAACGGGTTCCGCAAACTGAAACGCAAGGGAGGGTTCATACTTCAGCAGCAACGGTTGCCGTTTTACCCGAAGCTGAAGAATTTGATATCGACTTGAAAGAAGCGGATATCAGAAAAGATACATACTGTTCTTCAGGTCCTGGTGGACAGTCGGTAAATACAACTTATTCCGCAATTCGTTTAACACATATTCCAACAGGCATTGTGGTAACCTGTCAGGATCAGAAATCGCAGTTAAAAAACCTGGCAAAAGCAATGACGGAACTTCGCACAAGAATTTACAATATGGAGTACCAGAAGTACATCGATGATATTTCATCGAAAAGGAAAACCATGGTTTCCACCGGCGACCGTTCAGCTAAGATCAGAACTTACAACTGGCCGCAGGGAAGGGTTACGGATCACCGCATCAACCTGACCATGTACAATTTGCAGGCGATTATCAATGGCGAAATCGATGAAATCATTGAAAAATTAATGATTGAAGAGAACGCTGAAAAATTAAAATTGGCAGAAATTTAAATCGAATTATACATGTTTCAGGTTGCATGTTGCATGTTATTTCGGTCTGAAACCTGTGACTTCGCAACTTGAAACAAAAAATATATGAACCGTCAACAATTATTCGAACAGATTAAAAGGAAACGCAGCTTTTTATGTGTTGGGCTGGACACCGATATTAAAAAAATTCCAGAATATTTAATGGATACCTCTGATCCGGTATTCTCTTTTAATAAGGAAATTATTGATGCTACTGCTGAATTTACAGTGGCATACAAACCGAATCTTGCTTTTTACGAAAGCATGGGATCAAAAGGATGGGGCAGCCTTGAAAAAACGGTAATGTACCTGAGATCAAAGCGGCCTAATATTTTTCTTATTGCTGATGCCAAACGTGGCGATATCGGTAATACATCCAGCCTTTACGCACGCGCATTCTTCGAAAAACTGAATTTTGATGCAGTTACTGTTGCCCCTTATATGGGCGAAGACTCGGTAAAACCATTTTTGACATACAATAATAAATGGATAATTCTTCTCGCATTAACATCAAATAAAGGTGCTTTCGATTTTCAGTTTCTGAAAGACGAAAAATCGGGTGATCTGCTTTTTGAGTCGGTTTTAAAAACTTCACAAAACTGGGGAAGTGTAGAAAATATGATGTATGTGGTTGGAGCCACAAAAGCTGAAAAATTAAAAGAAATACGTCAAATTATACCAGACCATTTTTTACTTGTTCCCGGTGTTGGTGCTCAAGGTGGCAGTTTAAGAGAAGTAGCGCAGAACGGTTTAAATAGCCAGTGTGGTCTTTTAGTGAATTCGTCACGTGGAATTATATATGCTTCTTCAGATAGTGATTTTGCTGATAAAGCGCGCCTGGCCGCTCAAGAAGTTCAGCAGGAAATGGAAGTATTGTTGAATGAGGCGAACCTCTTATAAATGCAGAACAAATAATCCTTTTGCTTCCCCCAATTTTTCTTGTTTTGATTATGATTTTCAGTCGCTAGAGTAGGTTCATATCGAAATTTTATAGAAAATCACTTTTTTTATGACCTTTTTGTGATAACTTGTTGTTACTCTTGTAACAAATTGATATTCACGATATGGAAAAGATTTTGCTCATTGAAGATGACCCACACATCGGGGAATTGGTAAGCATTCATTTAAAAGATTTAAACTGTTCGGTTGAAGTAGTTACTGATGGCAGGGCCGGTTATGAAAAGGCCAGTTCAGGGAACTACAGTCTGATCATTTTGGACATTATGCTACCCGGAATGGATGGTTTGGAAGTTTGTCGCATGCTTCGGGCGGATAGAGTAAATACGCATATTTTAATGTTGACGGCAAAATCGGAAGAAATAGACAAAGTACTTGGACTAGAAACTGGCGCCGATGATTATCTCACTAAACCATTCAGTATCAGAGAATTTATTGCGAGAGTTAAAGCGATTCTGCGTCGTATAGGACCTTTAAATAAAGAGGAGGTAAATAAAAGTAAAGAGCAACTTGTTTATAATGACTTGTCAATTGACCTCACAAAAAGGAAAGTCATTCTTAAAAATAAAACGCTTGACTTAACGCCTAAAGAATTTGACTTGCTTACATTGCTTGCCTCAAAACCGGGATGGGTTTACAGCCGAAGCGACTTGCTCGACAGAGTTTGGGGTTACAATTTCAGTGGATATGAACACACGGTGAATTCTCATATTAACAGGTTGCGTTCAAAAATTGAACCTGACATAAATAACCCTACTTATATTTTAACCAGTTGGGGAATCGGTTATAAATTCAATGATGAACTTTAAAATATGAAAACAAATAATAAAATATTCAGTAGTCTTTTCTGGAAGATTTCCGGAATTTTCCTCGCATTTACGGTTTTGTTAACTGCCGTATTTATAATTATTTCCGTAAAGTTTTCTGAAGAATATAATAATGAGGCACAACAGAAAATAAATGGTGGAATAGCTAAAGGTGCTCTGGAATTGATACCATCAGTTTTTGTTAATGACAGCGTTAACGATGCTGCTCTAAATGATTTAATGCACTCAATGATGGTGGCGCATCCAAGCATCGAGGTTTATCTGCTTGATACAGAAGGTAAAATACTTACCTATGTAGTTCCTCAAATAGATGTAAAAACAGATCATGTCTCACTCGGCCCGATTAAACAGTTTTTAACGCGAACGGGAGACGAAACAATCAAAGGTGATGACCCGAAAAGTCCAGGTGTTCCTAAAATATTTTCAGCCGCTAAGATTGTTGAAAATGGAAAATTTAAAGGATACTTATATATTGTTCTGGCAAGCAGCGAATACACTTCAGCAATGGCAGCCCTGGGAAATAGTTTTATACTGAAACTGGGTGTCCGTAGCTTATTAATTGCGCTGTTTTTTACCATTGTTTTAGGTTTATTGTCCATTTGGTTGATCACGAAGAGTTTAAGTAAAATTATTTATGCAGTTCGGAGTTTTAAGGATGGGAAACATTCGGTCCGAATCCATTTAAAATCAGGTGGTGAATTGGCCAATGTTGCCAATACTTTTAATGGTATGGCTGAAACCATAGAACAAAACATCGTTCAGTTAAAAAGTGTTGAAGAGTTGCGGAAAGAATTGATTGCCAACATTTCGCATGATTTGAGAAGCCCCATCGCGTCAATTCAGGGATTTGCTGAAACTATTCTTATGAAAGAAGGTAAATTGAACGAGGAAGAACGAAAGAAATATTTGGAAATCATTCTACAGAATTCGGAAAACCTGAGTAGGCTGGTTAATGATCTCTTTGAATTATCAAAACTTGAATCGAATCCGCAAATGATGAATCCTGAACCATTACAGGTGGCAGAGCTTGTTCAGGATGTTGCCGACAAATTCCAGGTTCTGGCAAAAGAAAAGAATATAAGTATTAATACAATTTACTCAAAAAGTCTTCCGCTCGTTTATGCGGATATTCAAATGACCGACCGTGTTTTTCAGAATATAATCGACAATGCCATTAAATATTGTAATCCTAATGATGTTGTTACTATCGAACTGGAGTTAGAGAAAAATTCAGTGAAAGTAAAAATCTCGGATACTGGGAAAGGAATCTCAGAAGAAGAACTCCCATATATTTTTACCCGGTATTATAAAGGTAAAAAAACAAATGGCTCCAACAGTACAGGTCTGGGTTTGGCAATTGTGAAAAAGATTCTTGATTTGCACAAATCAAAAATTGAGGTATTCAGCAAAATCAATCAGGGAACGCGGTTCGAATTTAATTTGCCATTGTACACAACTTAATAAATTGGGTCAGTAACTGATTTTAATAGTAAAATAGGAAAGAAAATCCACTTTAATAATATGTATATTCAATCCCATCGTTTCTCCGTTCCGGAAATCCTTTAGCATTATATTCGTAAGAATATTCAGTTGTCTGAACATCTTCAACTGATCCATCTGCTGGAGAATAAACAGTATAAACTTTTTTAATAATATTGTTTTTATTGGTATGTTCACCAGGTATTATTAATGTCCGAAACGAATAATAAGGGTTGTTCTTACTGTCAAAATAATATTCGGTCGCCGTTGATAATTTAGGTTGCACATCCGAGAGAAAAACATACTTCTCCGTTTTTATTAAATTACTATATTGATCATAATAATAGGTTTCAAGCGTAGATTGCTGATTATCGTGATATGAAATTCTTTTTTCTATCATTCCGTTATTATACAGGTAATTAAAAAAGTCAGAACTATTATTTGCCAAATGATCAGTACTTTTGATTAATTGTCCAATACTATTATATTCAAAAGTCGTATAGCTGTCTCTTTCAGTGTTTTCAGGCGTCACCCAGTCGCTTCTGTCAAGTGCTTCCTGAAAAATGCTTGAATTACTGCTGGTAATAGATTCATCCCAATAGTGATCTGTTTGAGTTAACAAATTGTCACTATTATAAAAATGTTCAATATAGTGATATTTACTCTTTTCTTCTTTTATCATTTCGGCATCATTATAAGTATATTTATAATAGATCTCGCCATTTGCTGCGACTTCTTTCAAAAGTGTGCCTTCTCCGGATAGTTCATTATAAGTTTTTTCTTCGCAGGATAAAAGTGAGAATACAATCAGCAAAAGAATAATTGAGCTACCTGATTTCATCTTCAACATGATTTAGGTTATTTAGCGTATAAAATAAATAAAACTGGGGGATGAAAACAAGATTCTTCTAAAAGATATTTCAAATAGCTCATTTAATAAGAAAAAACTAACTTTGTTTACAATAAAGAATAAAACAACTTAACCCGTCTAAAATGAAATCATTTCAATTGTATGTACTGATCCTTTCAGTTCTAGCTATAGCTTGTTCTTCCCAACGCGGAAAAGAAAAGCAAAGTCAAACGCTTCCCAATTTTGTGTTGATTTTTATTGATGATATGGGCTATGGAGATGCGGGTTGCTTTGGCGCTACCGGTTATGAAACTCCAAATATTGATCAATTGGCGGCAGAGGGGATGCGCTTTACTAACTTTTACTCCGCTCAACCGGTTTGCAGTGCTTCGCGTGCAGGATTGCTCACAGGTTGCTATCCGAACCGAATTGGAATTTCGGGAGCTTTATTTCCTTACGATACTGTTGGAATTAATCCCAATGAAAAAACAATTGCTGAAATGCTCAAAGAAAAGGGTTATACTACGGCCATTTTCGGAAAATGGCATTTAGGGCATCATGAGAAATTTCTTCCGCTGCAAAACGGGTTCGATAAATATGTGGGTTTGCCTTATTCAAACGATATGTGGCCACTCGATGATGTTGGCGATACATTGCCAGCCAGAAGTTTTAGAAGTTCATTTCCCAAATTGCCTTTAATGGAAGGAAACGAGCCTATAGAATACATTACATCGTTGGAGGATATGGACAAATTAACCACAATTTATACAGAAAAAGCTGTTGATTTTATCAACCGGAATTACGGTCATCCATTCTTTTTATATGTTCCGCATACCATGGGACATATTCCGTTGGGAGTTTCTGATAAGTTTAAAGGGAAAAGCGAACAAGGGAAATATGGTGATGTAATGGAAGAGATTGATTGGTCAGTTGGTCAGATTGAAAAAGCTTTGGAATTAAACGGAATTGCAGATAATACGGTTTTTATTTTTACTACTGATAACGGGCCATGGTTGAATTATGGTAATCATGCAGGGTCGGCAGGTGGTTTACGCGAAGGAAAGTTAACCAGTTGGGAAGGTGGCCAGAGGGTGCCATTCATAATAAAGTGGCCGGGAAATACGCCCCCCGGAACCATTTGCAATAAGCTGGCCTGTGCTATTGATATTCTGCCCAGCTTTGCTGAAATAGTCGGAACTCAATTACCAAAAAATAAAATTGATGGTGTAAGTATTGTTGACCTTTGGAAAGCAAAACTGGATGCCAATCCACGGAATGATATCTTGTTTTATTATGGCAGGAATAATCTGAATGCGGTTCGAAAAGGAAACTGGAAATTAGTGCTTCCGCACACATGGGAGTCGTATGATGCTCGTCCGGGTAAAGATGGTTATGGTGGGCCAACAGTTAGAAAAAAGGTGGAATCACCGGAATTATATGATATGGTTCGGGATCCGGGAGAACAATACAACGTTATTGAATATTATCCTGAAAAAGTCGCTGAAATAATGAAACTGGTTGAAACTGCACGTGCTGAGCTTGGAGACTTAAATGTGGGGATAGAGAAAGGATCAGGTTCCAGAGAGATTGGTAGAGATTGAAAGTAGATTTGTGGTATCTCTTTTGCAGATGAATTAACTTTCTTGAAATAGTTTTAAGATATTAAATCAAGAAATTCTGTTTTGTATGGATGCGAGAATAATAATTAATTCCACAAAGCATTTATTGGTTGCATGTGGAAAGTACGTTTCCCGCATTTAGGACAAATGGCTCTTTTTAATCGGTGAATATTTGTGAGTTTTAAACGCGAACGACATTTGGTACACCGGAATTCACTTTTGTGTACTACTTTATCATCGTCAAAAACAACTACTTCAATTTTATCATAAAGCACTTTGCAACCGGGGCATTTATATACCTGGAAACCTGCTTTTAAATAAAGGTTTTTATTATTTGCAGCCATACTGCTTAATAATTGCTGGGTTTTGTAATGAAATACTTTACGTGGTTGTTTTAAATATTCAGTCAACGGTTGAGAGTGTATCTGGTACCCATGGCCACGATTGAATTCTTCTTCATATCCACAATGTGAACAGCGGTATTGGTAAGTATGCCCCATTTTTATCCTTTTGCTTTAAAGTTAAATAAAAAGTATTGATGGTTAATGATTTAATTAAAAAATATAGACTTATTTTAAAACATTTCCATATGGGAAGTGTTTTACTACAAACTATAAAAAAGAAGAGATGAAAAAGTTATTTATTGCTTTCGTTTTTTTATTAAGCATCGTTATAAATGGTTTTTCACAGTCAGAAGTATTAAAAGTTGGAGATAAAGCGCCTGAGTTTAGCGCAACAACAGATGATGGTTCTGTTTGGGATTTGAAAAACTATATTGGCAAACAAAACATCATTGTGTATTTTTTCCCGGCTGCTATGACTGCGGGTTGTACGAAAGAAGCATGTGCTTATCGGGATTTTAAAGTTGACATACAATCGGCTGATGGCTTGGTTGTTGGGATAAGTGGTGACAATGTGGATGGATTAAAATTGTTTAAAAAAGCAGAGAACCTTAATTTCCCGTTACTCTCGGATTCAAAAGGGGAAATAGCAGCAAAATTTGGCGTTCCAACTCGTGATGGCGGAAAGATTACCCGCGAAATTGATGGTAAAAGTTATGATCTTGTGCGTGGAATTACGGCAAGTCGCTGGACTTTCATTATCGATAAAAAGGGAAACATTTCGTACATTAATGAAAAGGTTGATGCACCTAATGATGCAGGACAAGTACTACAATTTCTAAAAAATAATTTATAGATTTGTAATTGATTTACAAACCATTAAATTATTGAAGATGAAAACAAGTAAAATTTTCCTATTTTTTATTTTTGCATGTATATTATTTTATTCAACAACTGTTAATGCACAAAAAATTGTTGAAAAGGTCAGTACAGTAGTTACACTGTATGATGATTTTGATACGCCACACTCTTTAACTGGTGATGGTGTAGAAGTTTATACTTTAAATGGAAATTTTCTTCGAACTGCGCATTTAAAAATTCCAAAAGATATTTTAAAACTATTCACATTTGATCCGTATGCAAATATATGGATTATAGGTAGATATAAAATTGAAATAGATGGTATTGAAGTTATAGTATATGACTCAAAGATTTTTATAAATAAAAGTGGGAACATGTCTGTATCATTTCATTATAACGGAGCCGGACGAATTATTCCACTAGGATATTAATTTATTTCACGTGGTTGTATAAAATAATTTTCCCGATATTTTTACCTTCTGGAAAATGTGTCTGTTTGCTGATCGCAAAATAAATAATTCTCAAATTAAACTATCTTTGACGCAAAATATAGGATTTGCTTTTGCAGCAATTTTTGGAGGGATTTAATGGGTCAAAGAATTTTCGTCAGTTAATTACTGGATTAAAGACCCCCCCGGGTGAAAAATTTCACCTGAACGGGCTTATTGGCTCTTCTAAAACAATACTGATAACAAACGCTTTTACAGAAATCGATAAGAATATTGTAATTCTTTTGAATGACAGGGAAGAGGCTGCATATTTTTACGATGATTTGAATAATCTCGGACTAGGAGAAAATACTTTCTTTTTTCCATCATCTTTTAAACGTTCGATTCAGTATGGTGAAACTGAGCAGGAAAATATTGTTCAACGTGCCGAGGTGTTGACATCAAATTTTGCAAAATGAAAAATCATACATTATTGTTTCGTACCCTGAAGCAGCAATTGAAACTGTTATTTCTGTTGATGGCCTCAAAAAGAATACATTACAGGTAAAAGTTGGAGATAATATTTCTACTGAGTTCATCAATGAATTTTTGTATGAATACGGTTTCGAACGAGTTGATTTTGTGCAGGAACCTGGTCAGTTTTCTATTCGTGGGAGTATTGTAGATATCTTTTCATTTTCAAATGAAGATCCTTTTCGACTGGATTTTTTTGGTGATGAAATAGAATCAATCCGTAGTTTCTCCATCGATGATCAGGTATCAAAGGAGACACTGAAAAGTATCTCGATAGTTCCGAATATTCAGGATAATAATATTGAAGCAGATCGGGTGTCATTAATTGAATTCATCCCTGAAAATACCGTTTGGTTTGGCGATGACCTGAACCGTTTTTTTACCCATGTTTCCGAAATATACCGTCAAACAATACTGGCAAAAGCCGACGTAGAGAATGTTAAAGACTTAATGGTAACCGGACAAACGTTAAGAAAACAACTTAATTTTGTTACAGTTTGTGAATTTGGTTCTGATCTGGCTTTTTCTCCAACACAGGAATTTGATTTTTCAAACTCTAAACAGCCGGTATTTAATAAAAACTTCGATTTGCTTGCTGCAAATCTTGAGGAGCAGATTAAAAACGGATATGATGTATTAATTCTCTCAACCCAGGAAAAACAAATTGAACGGTTACAAGCCATCTTCAAAGATATCAATGCAAAGGTGAAATTCAAACCTTTGAATTTTATTTTACATGAAGGATTTATTGATCATGAACTTAAAATTTGCTGTTATACCGATCATCAGATTTTTGAACGCTTTCACCGGTTTAACCTTAAAAACAGAAGGGCGCAACGGGAAGCCATTTCGTTAAAAGAATTAAATAAGCTTCATCCGGGCGATTATGTAGTTCATATCGATCATGGAATCGGGAAGTTTGCCGGATTAGTAAAAACCGAGGTCAATGGTAAAATGCAGGAAGCTATTCGATTGGTTTACCGAGACAATGATTCGTTGCTGGTAAGCATTCATTCGCTACACCGCATTTCGAAATACAAAGGGAAGGAAGGTACAGAACCAAATATTAATAAACTTGGAACCGGTGCCTGGCAAAAAATGAAAAACCGCACCAAGTCGAAAGTTAAAGATATTGCCCGGGAATTGATTGCATTATATGCCCAACGAAAAGCCGAAGAAGGTTTTGCTTTTTCTCCGGATACCTATTTGCAAACTGAGTTGGAAGCTTCGTTTATTTATGAAGATACACCCGATCAGGAAAAGACTACCCTTGCAGTTAAAGAAGACATGGAAAAGGTAATTCCCATGGATAGGTTGGTGTGCGGAGATGTTGGTTTCGGGAAAACGGAAGTAGCAATTCGTGCAGCTTTTAAAGCAGTAACTGACAGTAAACAGGTAGCAGTTTTGGTACCAACAACTATTTTGGCATTACAACATTTTAAAACTTTTTCCGATAGACTTGAAAATTTCCCTGCGCGCATTGAATTTGTAAGCCGGTTAAAACCTGCTGCAGAAATAAAACAAACTTTAAAAGAACTGGAAGCCGGCAAAATTGACATTATTATCGGCACACACCGTTTGGTAAGCAAAGACGTAAAATTTAAGGACCTGGGTCTGCTGGTCATTGACGAAGAACAAAAATTTGGTGTTTCTGTAAAAGAAAAGCTCAAACAGTTTAAGGTAAATGTTGATACGCTTACTTTAACTGCAACTCCAATACCGAGAACCCTTCAATTTTCATTAATGGGAGCACGTGATTTGTCAATTATTCAAACTCCGCCGCCAAACCGTTATCCAATTGTTACCGAAGTTCATGGATTCAACGAGCAGTTAATACGGGAAGCAATAACTTATGAAGTTGAACGCAATGGACAGGTGTTTTTTATTCATAACCGTATTCAGAATATTTATGAAGTGGAAGCAACGATTAAACGGATTGTTCCAGGTGTAAAAACAATAGTTGGCCACGGACAAATGGAAGGACCAAAACTGGAAAAAGTAATGCTTGGTTTTATCAATGGAGAATATGATGTTTTAGTTGCCACTACCATCATTGAGTCAGGACTGGATATTCCGAATGCAAACACTATAATTATTAATCATGCTCATAATTTTGGATTAAGTGATTTGCATCAGTTGCGGGGCAGGGTTGGGCGATCAAACAAAAAAGCATTTTGCTATTTGCTGGCGCCACCACTTTCTACTGTAAATGCTGAAGCCCGGAGGCGGTTAAAAGCCATTGAAGAGTTTTCTGACTTAGGGAGCGGGTTTAATATTGCCATGCAGGATCTCGATATTCGAGGAGCCGGAAATATGCTGGGTGCAGAACAGAGTGGTTTTATTGCGGATATTGGATTTGAAACTTATCATCGCATATTGAACGAAGCAATTATGGAACTAAAGCAGGAAGAATTCAAAGGCCTATTTGCAGAAGAAGAAACACAAAAATCACAAGCATTCCTGAACGTAAAATATGTAAACGATTGCCAGATTGATACGGATTTGGAATTATTATTTCCTGATGATTATATTCCCGGAACCTCGGAGCGTATGCTATTGTATCGCGAGCTTGACAATCTGGAAAATGACGAACAACTGCAAAAATTTAAAGAAGGATTAGTTGATCGTTTTGGAAAAATGCCTAAAGAGAGCCGGGAATTAATTGACGTGGTAAAATTGCGATGGAAAGCTATCGATTTAAGCATCGAAAAAATAATTCTGAAAAACGAAAAAATGATCTGCTATTTTGTATCTGATCAGGAATCGCCGTTTTACCGAACTAAAGCGTTTGTTCGTGTTGTTCAGTTTGTTCAGAAAAGTAGTTACAATGGCAATATGAAAGAACAAAATCAAAAGCTTACGCTTACATTCCCTAATATTCAAAATGTTGAAGTGGCTGACCATTTGTTGAAAGAGATGCTGGAATACATTAAAAATAGTTCAATTGATTAGCCAGTTTTAAATTTTCCTTACTTTCAACACACATGTTTTTAGAAAACATAAAATTACGCGCAACCATTTAGGAACTATACAGCATCTTATTGAAAGTAATAAAACAGCATGAAAAACGTATTACTATGAAAAAAATTAAAATGTTTGAAAGAATGAAAAAGAGATTTATTGAGAAAGTAGTGATGTTTATGTTGATTTCAGTCGTTTGGGTTTCCTGTTCACTGGATAAAACCGAAAGCTTTAACTATATTCCGGATGTGTTTCAGATTAATCAGGTAATGGGAAATGACACCGTTCATGCCCTTGCCGCTTTTGTTTATTCAGATACTGAAATGAGCAGTGCGTCGTTTGCAAGAAGCAGTGATCTGAATAATGAAATTGAAATGGGACCATATTTAAATTCTTTGTTTGTAATGGCCTTTGAACCTCAAGATGATGATTTTAAAAGTACTCAGGATACTGCAGGAGTATTTTTGTTTACCATTAATTTAGAAACTGGAATGTCAGTTCGGGATTCAGATTATTTTAATCCACAGGGTCTTGCTGTTCCGGATATTACTGAACTAAGTTTTTCTCAACAGCAAAATTTGGTCGTAAAATGGGACGATGTTGAAGATGCACAGGTATATAATATTAAAGTTACAAATACGGATGGTATTGCCCTTTATTATAGTAATGACCTGATTCCTTCAACCAATGAATTGACATTAGATGGTTATCACGGAGCCTGGATAACCCAACCTACAAGTGGCGAAACCTGTACCGTTCAGGTACGTGCCATTTTGTACGAAGATGGGGTTAATCCAGTTAATGCGGATTACAATATTGAGGAAGTCTCGATTGGGGAAGAAGATATTGTGTGGGAGTAATACTATAATATATTGATAATGAAAAGCTACTTTAATAAATAAGGTGGCTTTTTTTATGCTCTAAAAATCAAATACTATAAAAATAGTAGAAATATTATAAAAATAGTTTTATTTCTAAAATAATAGTACTATGTTTGTAGTAGATTATAGTTTTTGATTTAAAGTATAAATAAAATCTTTGTACTTCATTACTTAATACTTACGACTAATTACTAACAACTTACTACTCAATAAAATGAAACAATTAACAAAAGCCGAAGAGCAAATTATGCAAATCCTCTGGAATCTTAAAGAAGGAATTGTTAAACAAATTGTAGATGAGTTTGACGAACCAAAGCCTGCGTACACAACAGTTGCAACAGTTTTAAAGGTGCTGGAGAAAAAAGGTTTTGTCGATCATAGAACCATTGGTAGTACGCATCTTTTTTATCCTTCAGTGAGTAAAAAGGAATACACAAAATTTCAGTTCGGTTCATTATTGAAAGATTATTTTAACGGTTCATTTCCTAAAATGGCCACATTTTTTGCCCGCGAAAATAATCTCAGCATCGAGGAACTGGAAGAAATGATGAAGATCACCGAGAATGAATTAAAAGGCAATAAAGATAAGTGATCATGGAAACAATATTTAATTTCCTGTTAAGAGCTTCCTCCGGTATCATATTGTTTTACCTTGTTTACTGGTTTTTTCTACGAAAAGAAACTTTTTATAAGGCAAATCGCTGGTTTTTGATGGCAGCATTACTAATGGCTGTTTTGTTACCACATATTCCCAATAAAATACATAGTGATATGCTCGAAACTAACGACAACGGTGTATAAAACCATTGCCGATACGTTCAAAAATATTCCGGTGGTAAACGTAAATAAATCGAACTGTTGAAAGTTTCCGTTGGGAACACGCTGTATTGTTGATTTATCTTACAGGAGTGGCAATATTTTTACTTCGTTTGCTTAGCCAAACGGCTGTTCTTTTTTATCTGGCATTAAAATATAAAGTAAAATCGATGGACGGAATCCGTATTGTTGAGAACGAAAAATACGGCTTGCCATTCTCATTTTTTAATGTTGTATTTATCAATCCGAAATTTCATACACAGGACGACCTTCCGGAAATTCTGGCTCACGAAAAAGTGCACATTCGTGAGAATCACTGGTTCGATCTGCTTTTTATTGAACTGTTAACAGTCATCTTTTGGTTCAACCCATTTATTTGGTTCTTTGAACGATCAATCAAACAAAATCATGAGTATCTGGCCGACGAAGGTGTTCTTGCGCAGGGACACAATGTTGGCCGTTACCAGGCACTATTAATTAACCAGTTAATGGGCATGCAGATTATTGGAATTACCAACAACCTGAATTTTGCCCTTAGCAAAAATCGATTAAAAATGATGACGAAAACGAAAAACATCTCGCCTTGGCGGGATAAAATTTGCGTGGGCACTGCCGGTTGTTGCATTGCTGTTATTTGCTTTTGCAGAACCTGCTTACCGGTTGAAAGATTGATGATGACGCAATATAGAAAGTACATAATCCTGCAGCACTTATTATCTTCAAAAAAGTGAGAAAGAGTTTGAGATTCAAAGGAACTGTAATTGATGCAGGACGGAGAGCCGTTGCCGGGAGCTTCAATTGTTATTAAAGGAACTACAATTGGAACGCTAAGTGATAAAGATGGAAAGTTTGAACTGACCGACCCTAATCCTAAAACAGATGAAAAAACAGGCTCTCTAATGTCAGAAATTACTGTTTCTTTTGTCGGTAAGAAAACAATTGAAATACATTTGAAGGCGAATAGTGAGGCAGATAAAAATGGCACATATACTTTTAAGTTAGAAGATGCGGTAATACTTATCGACACAGAATTACCGTCACTACCTCCACCACCTCCTGCAAGGAGATGATGATTTCTGAAGACGGAGAACGACTTGCTCCTCCACCTCCACCACCACCCCCCGACAAAAGTGGCTGACCTGTCAATGGCGAAATACTTCTCCACAAATGTGAAACACGAGGAAGAAGAAATTTTTATTATAGTAGAAGATATGCCCAATATCCCAGGGGGTGCTATAACTATGCAGGATTACATTTCGAAAATAAACAAAAAGATTGCACAATAAAAAGGCATAAAAGGAAAAACTAAGATTGGTTTACAATAAATGCAAAAGGAAAAGTAAGCGGATATTAAAATAATAGAAAAAGATAATGACGATGCCGCCAAAGGTGGAGTAAGGTTGCATCGGGCAATTGCCAGACTGGACTCCAGGCAAACAGCGTGGAAATCAGTCCCGGTAAAATATCTTCTTCCGGTATAATTCAAATAATAGAAAACAGAAATAAAGTTTATTGAAAAATGCTCTGATAAAATTATCGGGGCATTTTTTATGCAAAAATTTGTCGTCCCGATGGGACTTATTTAGTAATTTGAGAATTAGGTTTTTACCAACATTTTATCCCTAGACGGGATAGTCCCGTAGGGACTTAATATGGGTAGAAAAAAGGATAATTTCATAAAAATATAAGTCCCGTAGGGACGACACAAAATCAAAGATATTAGAGAACAGTTATATTTTATGAGACGACAATGAAATAGTATAAATCAGGAATCGATTACAATGAATTACAAAAAAGAAAAGGCTGCCCAACTGACAGCCTTTTTAACCTAAACCAACTAAACCTAATAAACCACAAACTTACCAGAACGGCAAGCCTGAGATTAATCTTAAATATCGTTTTTTAACTTAAATTCGAAAAGAACGGATAGTAGATCTGTTTAATGTCAAAGATATGATATTTTTAGTTTTTAGTTCGAAAAAGATATAAACATTAAATTAATCTTATTTAAGTTTAAACTCATCAAAAACCTTTTGAACTGAGCCATGCAACAGCAAAAGTCGACTTGCTTTTGTTTCTGAAAATCCCAGTTCTTCCATGATCATTCTTGTTCCGCGGTCAACTAGTTTTTGGTTGGTAAGTTGCATGTTTACCATTTTATTTCCTTTTACACGTCCAAGTTTTATCATTAATGTTGTTGTAATCATATTTAGGATGAGTTTTTGCGCTGTGCCCGATTTCATCCGTGTGCTTCCGGTAATAAATTCCGGCCCAACTACTGACACAATCGGAACATCGGCATAATTAGCCAAAACAGTATCAGGATTGTTGGTGATGCAGGAGGTTAAAATTCGGTTCTCTCTGGCATTTTTAAGTGCTCCAACAACGTAAGGTGTTCTCCCTGATGCTGCTATTCCAACAATAGTATCCAATTCAGAGATATTGTGCTGTTTAAGTATTTCCCATGAAAGATTCTCGTCGTCTTCAGCCGATTCTACTGCTTTTCTAATGGCTTGGTCGCCACCTGCTATTATACCGATTACTAATCCAAAATCAACGCCAAAAGTGGGAGGTATTTCTGATGCATCTAAAATTCCCAGCCTGCCACTTGTTCCTGCTCCAATATAAAATAATCGGCCTCCTCTTTTTATCTTCGGAACTAATAAATCAACCAGCTTCTCAATTTGCGGAATTGCTTTTTCAACGGCAGGTAAAACTTTCTGATCTTCCTTATGAATTCCTTCCAAAAGTTTCCTGGTGCTCCATTCTTCCAGATTATCGTAGTTTGAACTTTGTTCGGTAATGTTCATTATTTTTTGTTTTGATAATACAGAAGTAACCCGTTCATCGGATCTTTTTCAATTTCTCCCAGTTTTAAATGTTGTTTATTAAAAACATTTCGAAGCTGGTCACGAAAATGATAGGCAACCGAACCTACAAAACAAATTCTTTGGTCCACAAAGTCGGTATATTGAGAAAGATTTCTTTCAATAAATTCGTTCATGGAATTTTCAACCAGTCTTCGGCAATAAATTTCATTAATGTTTTGCTTAATAAAAGGCACAAATTGAGCCAGATATCGGTTCGGTTTTTCCTTTTTATACACATACTCCATAATCTCAGCATAATTAGTAGTGAACTGTAATTTAAACTGATTGGAAATATGATCGGGCAAAATTCCTTTCAGATAATCGGACAGTAGTTTCTTCCCCAAAATTGCGCCACTGGCTTCGTCGCCAAGAATAAATCCAAGTGGAGGAACATGTTCAACAATTACATTTCCGTTATATAGTCCGGAATTTGATCCAGTTCCCAAAATGCAAATAATCCCTTGTTTTTCGCCAAGAGTGGCGTGCGCTGCTGCCAGCAAATCGCTATGTATTTCTATATTAGTTCCCGGGAATAAACGCTTTAATGCAATCCGAATAATATTCTTTTTGGCTTCATTAATTACGCCTGCGCCATAAAAATAGATCTGTTTAACAGGAGAATTTAACTTAGGAATTAAATTTGCCCGTAAATCCGATTCAATATCATCAGAAGTTCGAAAAAAGGGATTTATTCCGTTGGTAGAAAAAAAAGTTGGGTTTCCTTTTTTACTTGAAAGACACCAGTTGGTTTTTGTCGATCCGCTATCAGCAATAAGAATCATAAAAGCAAAATTAAAAAATTGTTAGCCTCAAATTTAAGTTTATTCTGATATCATTCTTTTTACTGACACTGGAATAATTATTTTTGTTGACTCCAGAAGTAAAATTCAATATGAAAAAGGTTTTTCAGGTTGTATTTTTTTTGATTGTTTCTTCGGTTGCTTTATGTCAGCCTAAATACGAATTCAGGGCAGTTTGGGTAGCCACTGTTAATAATATTGATTGGCCGTCAAAGCCAGGCTTGTCGGTGGAAGCGCAAAAAAAAGAAGTGATCAGAATTCTCGATCTGCAAAAGTCGTTGAATATGAATGCTGTTATTTTACAGATTCGTCCAACCTCCGATGCATTTTATCCTTCAGAATTAGAACCCTGGTCACGTTATCTGACCGGATCTCCAGGAAAAGCGCCGGATCCTTTTTATGATCCGTTGCAATTCTGGATTGAGGAATGTCACAAACGTGGAATGGAGTTGCATGCCTGGCTAAATCCTTATCGTGTGGCTCAGAATTCAAAAGAACCGTTGGCGGCTAATCACGTTGCTTTTCAGCACCCTGATTGGATTTTGGAATATGGCGGAAAACTGTATTTTGACCCGGGATTGCCACAAACCCGTGAGTTTGTTACTAAGGTAGTGAAAGACATTGTTACCCGTTATGATGTGGATGCCATTCATTTCGATGATTATTTTTATCCGTATCCAACTGCTGAAGAGTTTCCCGATACCACTTCATTTAAATTATATAACCGCGGATTTTTCCCTGAAAATAAAGCCGACTGGCGACGTGAGAATGTGGACATTTTAATTGAAATGATTAACGATACCATAAAGGCGGTTAAACCCTGGGTGAAATTTGGAATTAGTCCGTTTGGTGTTTGGCGAAATCTAGTTGACGATCCACAAGGATCTGATACAAAAGCCGGAACTACAAATTACGACCAATTGTATGCTAATGTAATTAAATGGCAGGAAAAAGGATGGATTGATTATTTACTTCCACAACTGTACTGGCAAATTGGTCACCCGTCTGTGGATTTTAAGTTATTGGCTAATTGGTGGAAAGACCATGCTTATGGAAGGGCAATGTATATTGGCGAAGCTGCCTATAAAATTGATATAAATTCAACCGTAAAAGAATGGACTTTGCCGGATGAAATGCCAAAACAACTGAAGTTACTACGTTCCATTCCAGGAATTGCTGGTTCGGCGTTTTACAGCAGTGTTCACTTTTTACGGGATTTAATGGGATTTCAGGATTCGTTAAGGAATGATTTTTATCGCAAACAGTCGATTGTTCCACCAATGAAATGGATCGATTCAAATCCTCCGGCGCCGGTTGTAAAGATTAAAAAAAGGAGAAGAAAACTAAAATGGGAAACGGTTGAAGCGACCAGCGTAATGGATCAGCCAAACCTCTTTGTGATTTATGAAAATGAGGAAGGAAAGGCTTTTGAATCAAAGGATGCTGCTCAAATTATAGGAATCATTAAGGACCATCAGATAAAGTTGGGAAAAATGAACCGGAAAAAGAAAAAGTATGAAATTCGGGTTTCAGTGCTCGACCGTTTAAATAATGAAAGTGAAGTCAGTAGCCCTGTGATTGTAAAACTTTAACAATAAAACATAAAAATGTTTTCCCTCACCCAAAAGAATATTGTAATTTTGCGCCTTCCGGCCTGTAGCTCAGTTGGCAGAGCAGCTGACTCTTAATCAGCGGGTCCAGGGTTCGAATCCCTGCAGGCCGACTTTTAAATAATTCACTCTGTTTTGTTCGTTTCCTAAATAGATTGATTTATAAATCCAGTTTCAATTTATTCAGTTCCTTATTTATATAACCAATTTCCTCTTTGCTCAGTTTAATGTCCATGGATTTGGCATTCTGAATCGCTTGCTCAGCATTCCGGGCGCCGACCAAAGCAATTGTAATTCCGGGTTGTTCAATTGTCCAGCGAATAACAAGTTGTGTAAGAGTTGCATTCTTTTCATCAGCCAGTGGCTTTATTTTCTCAAGAAAAGTATTGGTACGTTTAATATTTTCATCGCTGTAATAGGGTAATCCGGGCCTGTTATCTCCTTCTCCAAATTTGTATCCGGGAGTTATTTTTCCGGTCAAAACACCTCTTTGTAGCGGACTGTAAGCCAAAATCGACTGGTTACTGGCAATTGCATGTGGTACTAATTCATCTTCAATGTCACGCCTTAACATGCTGTAAGGAACCTGGTCTGAAATCATGTCCACATATTTTGAAGCTTCTTCCAACAGTGAAACATCATAATTACAAACACCGGCATATCTTACTTTTCCTTCTTTAATAAGTTTTGCCACCGTTTCCATCGTTTCCTGGATCGGAGTTGTAATATCGTGCCAGTGAATCTGTAAAAGATCGATATAATCGGTTCCAAGTCGGCGTAAACTATTTTCGCACTCTTGAATTACACTTTCTCTACCTGCATACTTATATAAATCGATTTTTTCTCCCTGGTTATTTTTGCTGCTGAAATAATATTTCCCTTGTCGGGAATCCCAACGTAACCCATATTTGGTAAGAATCTGAATTTTGTCGCGTGGCAATTCTTTTATTGCTTCTCCAACAATTTCCTCACTGGTGCCCTGTCCGTAAACCGGGGCGGTGTCAATGGAGGTAACTCCTAAATCATAGGAAGCCAAAATAGCTTTTAATGCGTCTGAGCGTTCAGTGCCGCCCCACATCCAGCCTCCGGCAGCCCAGGCGCCAAAAGTTACAGTCGATAATTCAAGATCTGATTTTCCAATTTTTCTGTATTCCATTAAATTTAATTTTTTAGTTTTTATGAATTTTAACAATGTTTGTTAAAAAACACTACAAGGAGTGAAAGATTTTGTTTCGCAATTGTTAACCTTATTTTAAGATAAATATAAAAACTACCTATAAATTTAAAGATAAAATTAAACGTATGCTTGATTTCAGAACAAGAATTAATTAAAGAGAAATGAAAATTACATTTTTAGGATTAGGAATTATGGGTAGCCGAATGGCAATGAACCTATTAAAAAACGGTGTTGATCTGACCGTTTTTAATCGATCAGAAGAGCCATTAAAAGAATTTGGGGTTAAAGGGGCAAAAGTAGCTACTGGTTTTCCTGATGCAGTAAAAAAAGCAGATGTTGTATTCACAATGTTCTCAACTCCTGGGGTAGTAGAAGATATTATGTTTGGTGAAAAGGGATGCCTGGTATCAATGGAAAAAGATGCACTTTGGGTAGATTGTTCTACCGTCGATCCTGAATTTTCAAAGGAATCGGCTAAAATCGCTGCAAATTATAATGTCAGATTTATGGATACGCCAGTTGCAGGAACAAAAGCTCCGGCAGAAAACGGAACGCTAACTTTTTTTGTTGGTGGCAGTAATTCTGATTTGGAGGAGATCAGATCGATACTATCATTTATGGGTTCAACGATTATTCATGTTGGTGAAACCGGTAAAGGAACCTCGCTGAAAATGCTCGTAAATGCGATGTTAGCCGAATCAATGCTTATTTTCTCTGAGACACTTTTATTGGGCGAGAAGATGGGATTTTCAAAAGATTTTCTTTTGGATACGCTACCAAACCTGCCGGTAATTGCACCGTTCACAAAAGCTAAAGCAGAACTAATTCGGAAGCAAAATTTCGATCCACAGTTTCCGCTTGAATGGATGGTGAAGGATTTAAACCTGGTTTTGAAAACAGCAGATGCAAGTGGTCTGGAAATTCCAATGGCACAGCTTACCAGGGAAATTTTTGATGAGGCAAATAATCATGGAATGAGCAGAAACGATTTCTCGGCGATATACAAGTTTCTCAGCGAAAAGTTTTAATTTCAGGCCAAAATCAGCAAACTAAAAGTAGATATGCAAAAAGGCACTGACTGTTTTATCACATACAGTGGAATACGCGCAACGCAATTCATCGTCTCACAATTGAATGAAAATAAAATAGTAAACCGCATTTTTGTAATTGCACCGGAGCCTGTAGAAATTACCGGTGCTGAAACTTTAATTACTAAGGAACCTTTTTCAACAAAATCGATTCAACAAATTATTGCAAATAATGAGACTGAATTTGCTTTGCTGGCATTACAAAATAATCCGTTTGAAATTGGTCAGTTTGCTTTGGAAAGATTAGTTCAGGTTGCTGAAAATACAGGTGCTGCAATGGTTTATGCTGATTACCTTGAAATTAAAAACGAACAGCGGACAAATCATCCTGTAATTGATTACCAGGAAGGTAGTTTACGTGATGATTTTAATTTTGGTCCTGTACAGTTATTCCAGTCGGATGTGCTGAAAAGTTTTGATGAAGAAAATTTCCAGTTTGCAGGGTATTACGCACTTCGTTTACATGCCTCACGCGTGGGAAAATTAGTGCGGATTCCCGAATTTCTCTTCACTAAAATTGAGACCGACACCAGAAAATCGGGTGAAAAACAATTTGACTATGTGAATAAAAATGCCCGTTTAAAACAAATTGAAATGGAAAAATCCTGCACAGGCCATTTAAAAAAGGCAGGTGCTTTTCTTCAACCTCCGTTTAAAGAAATTGACTTTACTGAAATTGATTTTCCTGTTGAAGCTTCTGTAATTATTCCTGTGAGAAACCGAATTAAAACAATTAACGATGCTGTACAGTCGGTGCTAAAACAAAAAGCTAATTTTTTATTTAATCTGATTGTTGTTGATAATCATTCCACCGATGGAACTACCGAACTGCTAATCAAATACACAGAATCGGAACAGTTGATACACCTTGTCCCACAACGGAGGGATTTGGGAATTGGCGGTTGTTGGAACGAGGCTGTTTTTAGCAAACACTGTGGAAAATTTGCAGTTCAGCTCGACAGCGATGATTTGTATTCTTCAGAAAATACACTGCAAAAAATTGTGGATAAATTCTATGAAGAAAAATATGCGATGGTTATCGGCTCGTATCAAATGACGAATTTTGCGTTGGAAGAAATTCCTCCCGGGATTATCAAACACAGAGAGTGGACTCCGGACAACGGGCCAAACAACGCGTTACGAATTAACGGTTTAGGAGCGCCGCGGGCATTTTATACTCCTGTTTTGCGGAAGATAAAAGTACCGAATGTTAGTTACGGCGAAGATTATGCGGTTGGGCTGGCGATTTCCCGCGAATACAAAATTGGCAGAATTTACGAACCGGTTTATCTTTGTCGCCGCTGGGAAGACAATACTGATGCGTCGCTGGATATTCTGAAAGAAAATGCGAACAACTTATACAAAGACAGAATTAGGACGATTGAATTAGAAGCACGGAAGAAGAAAGTAGGCAGTGCAAAGTCGCAGTAATCAGTGTTTAGAGAACTTTGTGTTCCTTTGTGAATTCTCTGTGAACTCTGTGGTTAAAGAAGATTAGTAAAAGGTAATGTTAAATTCAAAAATTATATCTCAGGAAGAGCTTTCAAAGTTTGGCTCCACAAAAACGATCAATGAGCAGGCAAAATCATTGGTAGAACAACAGAAATCAAACTGGGATGTAGCAGCAAAAAATTTTGGTTCGCTACCAAAAATTCAAACCAGAGATTTTGATTTCGGGCATTTCAAAATAAAAACACAGTGTAATCCTGAAAGAATCCGCTCATCTGCCGCAAAAACTGACGCTAACAGTATTGCCGCCCGTCCATGTTTTTTGTGTTTGAATAATTTACCTAAAGAACAAAGTGGGATTCTTTTTCAAAATGGATACCTGATTTTAACCAACCCGTACCCAATTTTCCCGCAGCATTTAACCATTTCGAACCTCGAACATATTCCGCAACAGATATTACATCATTTTGCCGATATGTTGGAATTGAGTGAGGGATTGCCTGATTTTACGGTATTTTATAATGGTCCAAAATGTGGTGCTTCTGCTCCTGATCATTTTCATTTGCAGGCCGGTAACAAAGGATTTCTTCCTGTGATTGATGAGTTTGAAGTACTTGAAAAAGAATATTCAGAAGGATTATTACAGAATAAAGATTCAAAGATTATTGCAGTTGAAAATTACTTACGGAGGTTTATTGCTATTGTTTCAACCGACAAAAATCAGCTATTGGAAAAGTTTGAATTTATTTATCATTGGCTTGAAAATAATCGTGGCGAAGAACCAAGAATGAATGTTCTTTGTAATTATTTAAATGGAAATTGGAGAGTTATTATTTTTCCCAGAAATGTACAGCATCCATCTCATTTCTTCAAATCTGAAGAAGAGAGGATTGTTGTGGGGCCGGCTGCAGTTGAATTAGGAGGTGTTTTAATATTGCCTCGTGAAAAAGATTTTAAAAAGATTACTAAAAAGGAGATTACTGAAATATATAATGAAGTTTCTATTGAACCGGGGAAATTCGAAAAACTTAAAGCAGCAATACGAAATTCCTGACGTTGATAAAAATCCAAAGGGAACACAGCCCGAAATAGAAGTTGGGATTGTTGCAAGTGAAGAATTGTATTTTTCATTAATAGGTTCTTTTAAATTCGACGAGTCAATTGTAAGTACAGGCGACTATTCCGCAAAAATTATTAATAACAGGATTATTGTTGAAGATGATTCGGGAACAAGATCAGAAGCTGAATCTTTTGTATTCATGCCAAATTCGTATAACTCAATTTTTGAATTAAGAAACGTAACGATTGGTGTTGATTTTCACTGGGAGCAGCAGGAAAGTCAACGATTTAAAGGGATTTTGAAATTGATCCCTGAAAAGGATAAAGTGCGTGCAATTAATATTATCGACACAGAGGAATACCTGAAAAGCGTTATTTCTTCTGAAATGAGTGCTGCCAGTTCAATGGAATTTCTAAAAGCCCACGCTGTAATTTCACGAAGTTGGTTGCTGGCGCAAATCGAAAAAACGAAGTTGTTGCAAACAGGTGGAGGACTTTATCAAACTTCACAGGAAACTGACAGCGAAATTATTCGCTGGTACGATCGTGAAGATCATCAGAATTTTGATGTTTGCGCCGATGATCATTGTCAGCGTTACCAGGGAATAACAAAAATTCATTCAGAAAAAGCTTTGCAGGCAGTTGGAGAAACCAAGGGTGAGGTTTTAATTTATGATGGGAAAATCTGCGATACGCGCTTTTCAAAGTGCTGTGGTGGACTTACAGAAAATTTTGAAAATGTTTGGGAAGAAACTCGTCATCCATATTTAACCAAGGTTGTAGATTCGGAATTTGGGGATACAACTTCTGTTGATTTAAGGAACGAAGATGAAGCGGATCTCTGGATTAGAAATAGTCCGGCATCATTTTGTAATACATCGGATAAAAAAGTGCTATCGCAGGTATTACCAGATTTCGACCAAAAAACGACCGATTTTTTTCGTTGGAAAGTCGAATATTCTCAGCAGGAAATTTCAGAATTGATCGAGAAAAAATCGGGAATTGATTTTGGACAAATCATCAGGCTTGAAGCATTAAAGCGAGGGCACTCGTCACGGATTATTAAACTAAAAATTACCGGAACAAAAAAGACGCTGATAATTGGCAAAGAACTGGAAATCAGAAAATGGCTTTCAAAATCACACTTGTACAGTTCAGCATTTGTTGTTGATTGTAAGAGGATTGAAAATGGGATCCCGCAAAAATTCGTAATAACCGGAGCGGGGTGGGGACATGGAGTTGGTCTTTGCCAGATTGGAGCCGCAGTGATGGGTGAAAAAGGTTATTCATATAAAGAGATTTTAAATCACTATTTTGAAGGGGTTGAATTAAAAAATTACTATTGAAAAGATGCAAAAGCTGTTTGTTCTGATCATTACATTATTAAGTTTTTCCTCTGTGAAAGCGGTTGACGTCGCTCAAATAGATTGGTCGGAATATATAGTCGGTTCAGAGGATGCAGACAGCATTCAAAATATTGGAAACATTTATGAAAAAGATGCAGATGGTGCCATAATTAGGATCAATCCTGATAAGAAAAATATATACCTTGTTTTTACTGCAGATTCTCTTTTTGAAGGAGGAGAGCAGATTTTTAATATGCTGAAGGAGCACCAGGTTAAAGCTTCCTTCTTTTTTACCGGGAATTTTCTTCGAACCCGGGAACACAAAAGAATAATCAAAAAGATCATTAAAGACGGACAATATATAGGCCCTCATTCTGATAAATACCTAGTTTATTGCGATCGGAAAAACAGAGATTCCACGACTATTTCTTTTGAAGAATTTAAAACCGATCTGGAGAACAACAGAAAAGAACTTACAAAATTTAAAATTCAGCCCGGGGAAGCGACTTTTTTTATGCCACCTCATGAACTATATAATCGTGAAATAGTAAACTGGGGGAGAGCATTAGGGTTTGAGTTAATTAATTATACTCCGGGAACCTTTACAAATAAAGATATTACAACTCCAGGTATGAAAGATTACAAATCATCCGAAAAAATTTGGGAAGAATTGATAGATTTTGAACAATACAATTCGGAACATTTAAACGGGGCTATTCTTTTGATACATCCCGGAACTGATCCGGCAAGAAAAGATAAATTTTATCATTTACTCGAAGACATGATCGAATACTTTTATGCTAACGGGTACCGTTTTTCTTCCTTGAAAAATTAAGTCGGAGCCAATGCTGAAAACGGAAAAACGGGAATATTTCTTAAAATCCAAAAAATAAAAACAACTCCCAAAATAATCCACGGTGTGTTTTTAAAGTAAAATATATTTGGAAGTTTCCATTTGAAGATGCGGTTTAGAAATGGGTGCAGGTAATGATAAATAATTAAAAGTAAGGCGGGCAAAAAAAGAAAATTATAGTGTACTACACCAGCAATATCGAGATGGAGTAAACTATGAACTGCCCGCTGCGAGCCACACCCAGGGCAATAATATCCGGTTATTGAATTAAACATACACCTTGGGAAAATGGCATTTTTTGAAGGATCCAGAATAAAAAAAAGGATTGCTACTCCTGCAATTACGATCAGTAATCCCCAATTTATTATTCTTTTCATTTTGATCTATTAGTGAAACATGTTCAATCCTAATCCCAAACCTGTAAATACACCCAAAATAGCTAAAATTATACTTATGAATGCGATGATAAGTCCACTTCCAAATGCAACCCATGCCCAGGTTTTTGCATTTCTACTTGCATTTATAGCGCCCTGGTAATCACCTTGATACCATTTTGAATTTACTTGTGCCGCATACACAATTGAAACAATGCCAAATACCTGGCAACAAAAAATAGTAGTCAAAATGGCAAAAACTAAATAATTTGATGGTGGCGATTGCATTGGTTGTTGATCATTCATTTTGGTATAGTTTTAATTGGCCTACTCTGTGAGGTTTTCGGCTACCCCGGGAACAAATTTAAGTGATGATTTTGTAAAATAAAATAATTGGATAATTAAGTTTTAGGTTGGGAATTATTTAATAGCGAATGTCAATTAAAAATAGTTTAATAATCATTAACAACTCATTAACAATCTTATCATTAAACCATAAAAAGATAATAAAGTCTTATATTTCTGAAGCAACTAAATTATGTTCAGAAAATAGGAAGATTCAATTTTTTTAATGCACCGTGACAAAACAAATGCTACTTAAAAAGTGGCATTTTTTTTGAATTCAAATTGCTAATAACTGAAAAAACAGTTGCAAGACTGAAAAATCAGTTGTATGTTTGTGTCGTCATTCCGAACTTGTTTCGGAATCTCATTAAAAGATCCTGAAATAAATTCAGGATGACGTTCTAAAATCTTGATTCTTGTGTCTTGATACTAAAAGTCTAAAAAAAATGAAAAAGCTTACCCGTAAAGAAGAAGAGGTAATGAAAATCCTCTGGAGCCTGAAAAAAGCGTTCGTAAAAGATATTATCGAAGAATACGACGATCCAAAACCGCATTACAACACCATTTCATCGCTGGTGCGCCTGTTGCAGGACAAAGGAATCGTTGGCTACAAACAATATGGAAATACGTACCAGTACTTTCCGTTGCTTTCAAAAGAAGAGTACCGGAAATCTTTTATGAAACAGGTTGTTAGCGATTATTTCGATAATTCGTATAAAAGTGCAGTTGCTTTTTTTGTAAAAGAAAAAGGATTGTCACAGGAAGAGTTGGAGGAATTGATAAAAATGATAAAAGAAGAAAAATAATGGAAGCCTTTCTTATTTATATCGGCAAAACATCAATGGCTGCAGGTGCTTTTTACTTGGCGTATTTGCTACTTTTTCAAAATCAGAACATTTCAGTTTCAACCGGATTTTCCTGCCTGTTTCAATGATGTTGAGTTTTGTTATTCCGTTAATTACATTTACTACAGTTAATTATGTTGAATTAACAAATTACCAAAGTTCTGCACCGACTTTTAATTTTGCTCCGGCAACATCAGTTGAGTATATAGCTCCTGCGTTTGAATTTCAATGGTATCATTATCTATTTGGAATGTATTTGCTTGGTGTAGCCGGATTTCTTCTTCACCTTTTAGTTGGTCACTTCAAAGCTATATATATCATCCGAAAAAGTAAAATTCAATACTTGTTCAGCTATTTAATCAACATCACTAAAAAAGATGTTCACCCATTTTCATTTTTTAATAAGATTGTCCTTTCTGAAAAAACACTTTCAAGTCCCGACCTTGAAATGATAGTAAGCCACGAGAAAATTCACGTTCGGGAAAAGCACACGTTTGATATTTTGTTTACCGAAATTCTGTTTTTATTCCAGTGGTTTAACCCTTTTGCATGGTTGATCAAAGGCGCAATCAGGGACAACCTGGAATATAAAACCGATGATGAAATTGCTAAAAAATACAACCCTCAAAAATATCAGCTTGCCATGGTTGCGCTGGCTGACAAAAAAGGGGTTGCGCCATTTTTAAACGCCCTGAATGGCTCTCAACTAAAAAACCGAATTATCATGATGAAAAAGAAAACAGGAAACAAATTTGCATTTGTAAAACAACTTATCGTTCTTCCGCTACTTGCCGTTTTGGTGATGGGGCTTTCGAACAAGGAAATAAAAACCGAAATCGCTCAGCCTGAATCAAAAGTGGAAGTTATTGTTGATGGAAAAATGATTCCACCGAATGATGAAAGGTTGAGCAAAGTTGATTTCTCAAAAGGCATTAACAGCGGGGATGTAATTGATGCGCTCAATATTAATAATGTTGTTGCAAATGCATTAAATCTCGATGGAGAAAATTCAGTCTTATACATCCGTACTTCTGATTATGTCTCCGGGAGCAATTTGGAATTTGAAAAAAACACAACAAAAAATATTGTTTTAGATAAAAACAAATTAACTGACGAATATTATTATGCCATTGATAATAAAATTGTAAGCAAAGCGAAGTTTGAAAAACAGGGAAAAACCGGGTTTGAAAATGTAGTTTTCTTAACTGGGAAAAACGCTACGGATAAATATGGTGAAAAATACTTGGTTGTTGCCGATGCTACTTCGGGTGTTCCAAATTTTGTAATTAAAGATGGCAAAGAAGACTGGTCAGGTGAAAATACGAATGTGGAATTTTACAAAGAGAAAACGCCAGATCCCGAAGACAATTCAGATAATATAAACATTCCGGAAGGATTCTCACCAAATGGAGATGGAGTTCACGATGTTTTTGAAATCAGAGGATTGGAAAAACGATATCCAAACTTTGGAATGAAAATATTTAACAATACAGGGAATTTGGTTTGGGAATATAAACATAACGGCGATTCTGGTACTTCACCTAAATGGTGGGATGGAACAGATATGAAGGGGAATAAAGTTGAAAAAGGGGAGTATTCATATATAATTGAACTTAATGATGGCTCTGATAAGAAGGTATCGGGGAACCTTATTTTATCGCTATAGTTTATAAGAAGATGTTAAAATTTTTAATGTTAACACTAATAATTTTACACCTGATTTTTATTTTACAGAAATAATATTTTTGTGTACTCTGTGAAAATCTCTGTGTTCTTTGTGGTTAAAAACATAATGAAAATTGCCATAAAGCGCAATATTTAATTAACCGACTTGATCTATTATCATTTTAACAATCACTGATAAAAAATAAAAGGGGCTATTTTGCTCCTTTTTTATTGAATTTAGTTGTGCCAAAATCCCATTTTAAATTGATTCTTTTCGATTTATTTGTAACTTTTCAATTATTTTCGTACCCACTTATTTTGAACATTATATCTCAAACAGAAAAACTTTTTAAAAATTAATAAGAAAAATTTCAAGTGATGAAAATCAAAATGTTAAGGTTTCTGGTTGTAGCTGCGCTCATTCTGGTCTGGGCCTGTTCACCAAAAGAAGAATTCAAAGTTGGCGAAACTTACCACGGATTTAAGTTGGTTGAGAAAAAATTTGTGAAAGAAATTAACGCTGAATGTTTGTTGTTTACACATGAAAAAAGTGGTGCTCGTTTGTTGAAGATTGCCAACGACGACCCGAATAAATTGTTTAATATTGCCTTTAAAACTGTTCCCGAAAATGATTACGGAACTCCACACGTTTTGGAACATGCCCTTTTAAACGGATCGAAAAATTTCCCTGTAAAAAGTCCGTTCGACGTTTTAATGCAGGGATCTTTAAACACATTTTTAAATGCAATGACGGGTTCTGATATAACCACTTTTCCGGTTGCAAGCATGAATAATAAAGACTATTTTAACCTGATGCATGTTTATCTCGATGCTGTATTTAATCCGCTGATTTATTCCGATCCGAGAATTCTGGAGCAGGAAGGCTGGCATTATGAATTGAATTCAAAAGATGAGCCTATTACATACAAGGGAGTGGTTTACAGTGAAATGAAAGGGGCATATTCGAGTCCTGAGAGGGAACTTAATTACCAAATATTTAAAATTCTTTTTCCTGATAATACATATGGTGTTGAATCGGGCGGATATCCTACAGAAATTCCAAAACTCACCTACAACTATTTTATCAATTTTCACAAAAAATTCTATCATCCTTCCAACAGCTATATATTATTATACGGTAATGCTGATTTGAATAAGGAACTGGAATTTATTGACAGCGAATACTTGTCGAAATACAATAAATCAGATGAGAAAATTGAGATCCCATTTCAGAAACCGTTTGATAAAATGAAAGAGGCTGAGAAAACATATGCAGTTCCAGCGGGTGCCCCAACAAACAATCAAACTTACCTGACACTGAGTTTTGTTGCCGGAGAAAGCATCGATCGTACGTTATGCATGACTTTTGATGTGCTTACTCAGGCGTTGGTAAATCATGAATCGGCGCCACTCAGGCTTGCACTTCAGGAAGCAGGAATAGGTAAAGACGTGACTGCATCATTTGATGAAGAAAAACAAAATGTTTTTCAAATAACGGTTAAAAATGCTAATCCTGAAGACAAGGACAAATTTAAGGAGGTTGTATTTAATACTTTAGAAAAGGTTAGTAATGAAGGATTTGATAAATCAATGGTTGAAGGTATTATTAATCGCACTGAATTTAATCTAAAAGAAGGTGACAACGCAAATAAGGGATTACAATATGTAATGATGACTTATCAGCCCTGGTTTTTTGCCAATAATCCGTTTTTAGGCCTGGAATTTAACAAACCGCTGAACGAAGTAAAAAAAGCACTAGATTCCGATTTATTGCAGGAAACAGTTAAAAAATACCTGATCTCAAATCCACATGCATTATTAATGGTATTTAAACCAGAACCGGGATTGCAGGCTAAACTTGACACTGAAGTAACCAACGAACTAAAAGCATACAAAGCCGGATTAAATGATGCTCAATTGGACAAATTGGTTGAGGAAACCAAAGAACTAAAGGATTACCAGAAAAAGGAAGATTCACCGGAGGCGCTTGCTACAATTCCTACACTTAAATTATCAGATATTGATACAAATATTGAATGGTATCCGGTAATTGAAAAAAAGGTAAGTGACATATCTGTATTACATTACAACGATTTTACCAATGATATTGTATATGTTAATTTATATTTCGATATGAAGACATTGCCTGAAGATTTAATTCCTTACGCTCAGTTGTTGAGTTCAGTACTGGGAAAATTAAGTACAGAAAATTATTCTTTTGGTGAATTGGGAAACCAGTTAAATATTTACACTGGTGGATTTGTTACATCTGCCAGTTTATATTTGAAAAATCAGTCTGATGATCAGTTAATGCCAAAATTTATTGTTTCTTCAAAAGCTAATATTGAAAATTCCGGTAAACTTTTTGATTTGGCTGCTGAGATATTAAATAAGTCAAATTTCAAGGAGACCGACCGACTTAAGGAGTTGATAACCAGACTTCAGTCAAGGCTTGAAGCAAACGTTAATAGCAATGGAATGAACTATGCGATGACCCGTCTTGAATCCTATTTTTCAAATTCAGGTATGTTTTATGAGCAAACAGGCGGGTTGGATTATTATCGTTTTGTTACTGATATTTCGAAAAATTTTGATACTAAATCAGAACAGATTGAAAACAAACTACTTAAAACGGCACAACTCCTTTTTACAAAACAAAACTTAGTTGCAGGAGTAACGTGTACTGATAAAGATTATCCACCATTTTCGGGGGGTATGGAGAAATTGGTAACAACATTGCCTGAAAATGATGCGGAAATGAATGACTGGAAATTTGATTTGAAAAAGAAAAATGAAGGATTACTGGCAGCATCCAAAGTTCAATATGTAATACAAGGTTATGATTTTAGTAAACTTGGATATCAATACAGCGGTAAGATGCAGGTTTTAAGGCAGGTTCTTTCAACAGACTGGCTGCAAAATCAGGTTCGTGTAATCGGTGGTGCTTACGGGGGGTATGCGGGATTTTCGCCTAATGGGAATGTATATTTTGCTTCCTACAGAGATCCAAACCTAAAAGGAACGCTTGATATTTATAATAAAACACCTGATTACCTGAACAATTTTGAAGCTGATGACAAAGCTATGACCCGGTTTATTATTGGTACAATTTCGCGGCTTGATCAGCCGATGACCGTTTCCGACAAGGGCGATCTGGCATTCAGAAGACATTTTGAAAATACCACCCCGGAATATAAAAAGGCAGAACGCGAAGCAGTTTTAACAACTTCTCCTGATGATATTAAATCGATGAGTAAGCTTGTTGATGAAATATTAAAAAAGAATGAAATTTGTGTTTACGGTAACGAACAAAAAATAAAGGAAAATAAGGCTTTATTTGAAAATTTAGTGAGCCTTACAAATGAATAATTAGCACAGGATTAAATGAAGAAAGGAGCTTGTAAGCTCCTTTCTTTTTCCCTTTTTTATCTTCAATAAACCGACACACGGTATAAAGCCAAATCTATTAAAGTTATCTAAACTAATTTCGCATTCAATTCTATTTTTGCACTACCCCCGGTATACAACCTGGAAATAGGGCACCTCTCTTTGGCAGTCTGTGCAAGCTTAGCAAACTTTTCCTGACTTAACCCATTACATTTAACAACGCAGCTTAATAAAATGTTTGTAATGGCAGGTCCCCCGTCCAGTTCTCCTAAAGTTACCGAAGCTTCCGTTTCAATACTTTCAGGAACCAGGTTTTCGCCGCTGATAAGCGCTGATAAAAACATGGAATAACAACCTGACTGAGCTGCCCCAACCAGTTCTTCAGGATTGGTGCCGGGTGCATCTTCAAAACGTGTTGCAAAAGTAAACGGGCCACTGTACCCGGTAAAACTCATATTTCCTTTTCCCTCTTTCAGGGTTCCGTTCCAAACGGATTTTACTTTTCTTATTTTCATGATATTGAAGTTTAAATTATCTGCTAATTCATATTAACCAATTAAAATACAAATAACTTATACATTAAGTTCAATAAAACCGATTTTTTTGAAGTCAAATTGAAAAACCAGATTTTAAGTAAGCATTTAGCCAATATTGGGAAAATAAATTGGCTAATAAAACAAATTTTACAAAGGAAGATTATTTTATAAATAACTGTTTTTACAAATACATCTAAATGTTCGTTAATAAATCTTCAAAATCATTAAAGAATAGGTAAAACCTTAGATTTTTTCTAATTTGCAGCTTTGTTTTTAGCATGAAAAGGAATGAATAATATGACAAAAAAAAATGATGTTTCAAGGAGGTCGTTTATTGGTTCAGCGACAACATTTGCGGCTGGTATTACTATTTTACCATCAAATGTTATTGCTGGATTAGGACATAAACCACCAAGTGATAAATTGAACATTGCTGGTATTGGCGTTGGGGGAATGGGATATACAAACCTGCGTCATATGGAAACAGAAAACATTGTTGCACTTTGCGATGTTGACTGGGATTATGCCGGAAGAAATTCATTTAAAAGGTGGTCAACGGCTAAGCAATATAAAGACTATCGGGAAATGTTTGATCAGCAAAAGGATATTGATGCCGTGATCATTGCTACTCCCGATCATTCACATGCTTTACCGGCAGTTTTAGCAATGCGGGCGGGGAAACACGTTTTTTTACAAACGCCATTAACTCATTCAGTCTATGAATCAAGAGTTCTAAAAGAAACGGCAGAACGTTATGGAGTGGCTACGCAAATGGGGAACCAGGGAAATTCGGGGGATGGAATTCGCCTTATTTGTGAATGGATATGGGCAGGAACAATTGGGGAAATCACTCATGTTGACGTATGGACAAACCGGCCAACCTGGCCTCAAGGACTTTCAGCGCCTACAAAAAGTAAGCGGGTGCCAAAAACACTCGACTGGGATTTGTTTATTGGACCGGCAAAATTTCGGGAATATAATTCTGTCTACCATCCTTGGACATGGAGAGGTTGGTGGGATTTTGGCACAGGTGCACTTGGAGACATGGGATGCCATATTATTGATCCTGTATTTAAAGCGCTAAAACTGGAATTTCCTGTTTCTGTGGAAGCTACTTCAACTCCATTCAACAACGAGTCTTTGCCTAATGCTGAAGTTGTTCGGTATGAATTTCCTGCAAGAGACAACTTACCCAAAGTGGCCATGCCTGAAGTTACCATTCATTGGTATGATGGTGGATTAATGCCTCCGCGACCAGAAGAGTTGCAAATTGGAGAGATAATGGGTGATGAAGATGGGGGTTGCATTTTTTATGGAACAAAGGGTAAAATTATGTGCGGAGCTTATGCAAACAATCCAACGTTATTGCCTACAAGTAAAATGCAAAGTTTTGTTCAACCTGAAAAATCAATCCGGCGTATATCAAATGCTATGGAAGGTGGCCATGAGCAGGATTGGATAAGGGCCTGCAAGGAAGACAAAAATACCCGGTTAGAAACATTTTCTAATTTTAATTATGCCGGACCATTGAATGAGACTGTGGTACTCGGGGTTCTGGCAGTTCGGTTGCAAAGCTTGGAACGGAAACTGATTTGGGACGGACCCAACATGCGTTTTACCAATATTAATACTTCGGATAAATTAAAGATAATGGCAAAAAATGACTTTGAAATTGTAAATGGAGATCCAAAATTTGGTAAGGATTACCAAACTATGCAGGCGACCGACATGATGAATGAATGGATCAGGCATAGCTACCGCAAAGGGTGGGAACAATTGTAAATTTATTCAAAGTATTTAAAGTGCTAGTCGGGAATGAAAAATGATTTTTAGCGGGTTAATAAAACGCATGTTTTTTTTAAATTTTGATCTGAAAAAAGTTTTAAATAAGATGAATCTGAGGTTCATTATAGAAATTGCATCAAATAAATCTAAAATCATAAGAACTGAATAGTTTGTTATTGGAACCTTCAGAATTATTTTTCACTTTTACAACCGGATATAAAAACCAGAAATCAATAATTTATCTTCACCGATATTGTATTTTCGTAGTGCGATAAAAACAGAATTAAGTTTTATATTCAGCATTTATTTTTAACATTACAATTTGGAGAAGAGTAAGAAGGAAAATCTGGATGATTGATAATGGAGTTGTATTTGAAAGAATAATCATTAATAATGGCGGTGAAAAACCATCTTACCTTGGCCCGCCGGAAAGTTTAAAATTATAAATACCACTATGTCAGACTCTAACGTAAAACTATCACTCAAAGAGAAGATCGGCTATAGTTTAGGCGATTTCTCTGCTAACCTTGTATTTCAAACACTGGTAACCTACCTCGCTTATTTTTATACCGACATTTACGGATTAAAAAATAATGATGCGTCGCTAATCATTTTGATTGTTGGTTTGACTGCGGCATTTTTATTTAATCCTTTTATTGGAGCACTTGCTGACCGTACAAAATCAAAGTGGGGAAAATTCAGACCGTGGATATTGTACACCTCAATTCCATTAGGGGTAATAGCACTGCTTGCATTTACTACTCCCGATTTCTCATATAAGGGCAAAGTAATTTATGCAGCAGTAACATACACGCTGCTTTTACTGTTTTATGCAAGTAATAATTTACCGTATGCTGCATTGAGTGGGGTTCTTACCGGCGATATGGCAGAACGAAACAGTATTTCATCCATACGGTTTGTTGCGGTAATGCTTGCACAGTTTTTTGTTCAGGTTTTTATGTTGCCAATTATTTTATATGCAGGTCATGGTGATAAAGCAGCAGGAATTGAGATCGTTATGACATGGTTGGCAATTATTGGGACTGTTTTACTGATCATAACATTTATTTCTACCCGTGAAAGAGTTGTACCAACACCGGAACAAAAATCGACTTTAAAAGAGGATTTGTCGGATTTATTTAAAAACAAACCCTGGATTATCATGTTGTTTTCAACTATTTTGGTGTTTGTTACACTTGCTTTAAAAGGAGGTTCGTATGTTTACTATTTTGAAAATTATGTTGATAAGCCGGCTTTGGCGAGTTTAATTAGCCCGGTTACCAACGCTCTTACTTCCATAGGAGTGAACTTCTTTGGATCTGACCCTGTTTCAGCAGGTTTTGGTTTGTTTAATGCCGGTGGAATTATTTTTATGATTGTTGGAATTTCGTTTTCAAAAAAGCTGGCTGATAAATATGGTAAAAGAGATGTATTCTCTTCAGCTCTTTTCGCTTCTACACTCTTCATTTTATTCTTCATTTTTTACAAGCCCGAAAGTGTTGTTCTTATGTTTGGATCTCAGATCCTTCATGGGTTCTTTTACGGTATCACAATTCCAATACTTTGGGCGATGATTGCTGACGTTGCAGACTTTTCAGAATGGAAAACAAACCGTCGTGCTACAGCAATAATTTTTTCAGCAATGATGGTAGGCCTTAAAGCCGGATTATCGATTGGGAGTGCATTAGTGACCTGGATATTAGGGCTGTATGGATACATATATAAAGATGCTGTTTCCGGAGTACAGGAAATTATTCAACCTGCATCGGTTGCGCAGGGTGCCAAAATGCTTGTAAGTGTCTACGCATCAATACCGTTTTTCTTAGTAATCGTACTTTTATTCTTTTATGAGATAAATAAGAAAAAAGAAGTACAGATTGAGCAGGACCTAATTGCCAGAAGAAAAAAGTAGTTTAAAATTTTTGAATGTTATATAATGAAGAAAGCAAGATATTTAGTTGACGATCTTTATACCGCCGATCCGGCGGCTCATGTATTTAACGGGAAAATATACATTTATCCTTCGCACGATATTGAGTCAGGAATTCCGGAAAACGATTTGGGCGACCATTTCGATATGAAAGATTATCATGTGTTTTCAATGGATTCAATCGACGGCAAGGTTACTGATCACGGTGTGGCTTTGGATATTAAAGACGTTAAATGGGCAGGAAGGCAAATGTGGGATACTGATGCTGCCTGTAAAGATGGAAAATATTACATGTATTTCCCGGCAAAAGATAAAACCGATATTTTCAGAATTGGTGTTGCAATTAGTGAAACTCCGGAAGGACCTTTTATTCCTGAGCCGCATCCGATTATTGGAAGTTACAGCATCGATCCCTGTGTTTTTAAAGACACTGACGGACAGCACTACATGTACTTTGGTGGCTTGTGGGGTGGACAACTTCAGCGTTACCGGAACAACAAGGCTCAGGAATGTGGGGCCGAACCGGCAGACAATGAACCTGCCTTATGTTCAAGGGTAGTAAAAATGGCTGAAGATATGCTCAGATTTGCGGAAGAACCCAAAGATGTGGTAATTCTGGATGAAAGTGGAAAGCCACTTACTGCTGGTGATCATGAACGTCGTTTTTTTGAAGCATCGTGGATGCACGTGTATAATGGCAAATATTATTTTTCTTATTCAACAGGGAATACACATAAATTGTGTTATGCGATTGGCGATTCACCTTATGGCCCGTTTACTTACCAAGGAGTTATTTTAATGCCCGTGGTTGGATGGACAACTCACCACTCTATTGTTGAATTTAAAGGGAAATGGTACCTGTTTCATCATGACAGTGTTCCTTCCGGCGGAAGAACATGGCTGCGTAGTATGAAAGTTATTGAACTGGAATACAACGAAAATGGTACAATAAAAACGATATATCCTGATGTAGATTAATCAGCTAAATAATGGAGGATAAAAAAGGGAAACATTTTAATGTTTCCCTTTTTTACATTTTGTATGTTTAATTAAGAATTCTATTAACTATTTCATATAAACCGACTTAATACTATAATAAGCTTTCTTAGGTTTCATATTATTATCAAACAACAGTGGGTAATCCCTGCGGCCACGAACCGGGAAGCCATTTAACCACGTCCTGCTGTCATCCAACCCCCAGAAAGTTACTGAAGTAATCTTGTCAGCATTTTTATGGAGCACTTCAAAGAAACGTTTATAACTATCGGCCAGCGTATTTGCTACTTCTTCAGAATATGGCTGGGTTTCCTGAACCTGGTGCTTGGCGCCATCGCCATGAAATGAGGTATAAGTTGTAAGGTCGAGTTCCGTAATTTGAATTTCCAGTCCAAGCGCAGAAATACGGTCAATAGCTGTTTGTAACATTTCTGCTGTAATATCATTGCTCCAGTGTGCCTGTAATCCAACACCATTGATAGGCACACCTGCATCAACCAATTCTTTCAGCATGGTGATGGCCCGTTCCAGTTTAGCCGGATTAACCAGATTATAATCGTTGTAAATTAATTTTACATTCGGATTTACTTTGTGTGCCGTGCGAAAAGCCTGTGCAATAAAATCTTTGCCACATATTTTATACCAGGGACTTTCTGTACGATAAATGTTGCCTTCATCATCCGACAGTGCCTCGTTCACTACATCCCAGCAAAAAACAATATCTTTAAAATGATTCATAACCGCTGACATGTAATTTTCCATTCTTTTATAAAGCTGCTCTTTCGTAAGTTGATTACCCTCGTCATCGGTAAAAAACGTTGCCGGAGTCTGACTATGCCATACCAGCGTATGACCGCGGAGAATCATATTATTTTCTTTTGCAAATTCTACCATCCGATCGGCTCCCGACCAGTTAAAAACAAGGCCATTAATCGTATCCAGGTTGGCCGGGTCCTGGTTAAATCCTCCAAAAGGCGGACGGTTTTGTCCCTGTTGTCCTTCCTGGCCACCTTGAGCCTGTTGTGGCCTTGGACGTGATTGCCGTGCCAGAAGACTTTGTGGTTTCATCGAATTCTCACCGGTCATAGTGTTGAAATTTTCCACCACCATTTTTGCTGCATCTCCGGTAAAATCGCGGTTACTTACAGCCACGCCAACGAGAAAATCATTTTTAAAAAGTTCTTTTAACGGCACAAAGTCCGATTGATTCTGTGCCAAACCCAAAATACTGATCAAAATGCCGACTGTAAATCCAAATATCTTTTTCATAATTTACTAAGTTTTATTAGTTACTCGGTTTGTATATTCAACAGTTAAGAATGAAGCCGCACAACGCGCAATGTTTATTCAAAATAATTAAGGGTTGTAAAAATAATATTTTACAGATGAATTATCAGGTTTATATTTATTTTTCACAATCAGACCAAAATAAAAAGCTGACTGCAAACGCACCCAGCTTTCTAACTAACCTAAACTATCTAAAACTATGAAAAATTAATTTAACTCATAAACAGTCAGATCTTTTATTTTCATACCTGTTTCTTGTTCTTTGGTAATTTTTGTAATCATTTGAATTGCTTGAGAGTAATTGAGAAAATTATTTTTAACAAACCGGTGTAAATTTTTGTAATTTTTTAATGCTGTATTAACGGAATATCCCGCAAAAGCGATAATCAAAAAGGATTTTTTATATTCTTGCTGAATAGTTGGTAATCTTGATTCAATTTGATTTAGTTCATATAATAAAATCAAATCCTGAACCTGATCTATATACTTATAATTCGGACTCTTTTTCATCTCCCAATTAAAAAATGATTTGCACTTCTACAAAATTCTTAAAATTTAAGGACGAAACCATGGAGAATTGTCTGAATTCTAAATTCAAAAACGCTGATTCACAAATATTAAAACACTGAGTGAACTTGTTTTACGAATAATTTTTCAAAATAACGGAGATTTAATACATACGGTAAATTCTTTCAAGCTTTATTGAAAAGTTTTGGTTCCATTCAGAATTAAATATAACCCATCGGGGAAAGGACTTCCTCCCTGAAAAAATTCATATATTTGCAGTTTTTAAAAAACGACAAATTTTGTCCATACAATAATGAGTAATAAGTTTCAGGAATATAAGCAGTTAGATCTTTCAGAAATAAACAGGGAAGTATTAAAACGTTGGGAAGAGGACGATACGTTTCATAAAAGCATTTCTACCCGCGAGGGGCATACTACATTTGTATTTTATGAAGGGCCGCCTTCAGCGAACGGAATTCCGGGGATTCACCATGTAATGGCCAGGGCGATAAAAGATATCTTTTGTCGTTACAAAACCATGAAAGGTTTTCGTGTTCATCGCAAAGCCGGTTGGGATACACACGGGTTACCGGTGGAACTGAGCGTTGAAAAAATGTTGGGAATTACCAAAGATGATATCGGTAAAAAAATTTCGGTTGAAGAATATAACAATGCCTGTCGTAGGGAGGTGATGAAATATACCCGCGAGTGGGAGGACCTGACTCGTCAAATGGGTTACTGGGTAAATATGGATGATCCGTATATTACTTACGATAACCGTTATATAGAAACTGTTTGGTGGCTTTTGAAACAGATTTATTCAAAGGGATTATTATATAAAGGTTACACCATTCAGCCGTATTCGCCGGCAGCGGGAACCGGGTTGAGTTCACATGAGCTAAACCAGCCGGGCTGTTATCGCGATGTAAAAGATACCACTGCCATTGCGCAGTTTAAAGCCATTAGAAACGAAAAATCGGAATTTTTATACGATGATGTTGAAACTGATTTGTATTTTCTGGCATGGACAACCACCCCGTGGACACTGCCATCAAATACGGCGCTTTGTGTTGGCCCGTCAATTAAATATGTAAAAGTCAGGACTTTTAATCCGTATTCAGGTATTCCTGTAACGTTAATTCTGGCAAAAGATCTTTTTAAGGTTCATTTTAATCCGAAGAACGAAGGTCTTGTTTTGGAAGATTATAAAGAGGGTGATAAAAATATTCCTTTTAAAGTATTAGCTGAATACAGTGGAACTGATTTAAAAGGTGTTCAGTATGAACAACTCATTGAATGGGTGAAACCAAAAGGGAAAGCATTTGAAGTTATCACCGGTGATTTTGTTACTACGGAAGATGGAACGGGAATCGTTCACATTGCTCCAACTTTTGGTGCCGATGATGATCGCGTTGCCAAACAAAACGGAATTTCACCGCTAATTGTGGAAGATACTGAAGGTAAACTTCAGGCACTGGTGGATAAAAAAGGCCGCTTCTTTTTGCTCGAAAATCTGGCAGAAAGTTTTATTAAAGAATACGTTAACGTTGGGAATTATAAACCTTTTGCCGGTAGGTATGTGAAAAATGCTTACGACGAAACATTATCAGATGATGATCCAACCGTGGATATTGATATTTCTGTGATGTTGAAGCAGGAAAACAAAGTGTTTAAAATTGAAAAACAAATTCATAATTATCCGCATTGCTGGCGTACTGACAAACCGGTTTTGTATTATCCGCTTGATTCGTGGTTTATAAAAACCACTGCCGTGAAAGAGAAAATGGTAGAACTGAATAATACCATTAACTGGAAACCACAGAGTACCGGAACAGGGCGTTTTGGGAACTGGCTCGAAAACCTGGTTGACTGGAATTTGAGCCGTTCAAGATTCTGGGGAACCCCGCTTCCGATTTGGAGAACAGAAGATGGATCAGAAGAAATTTGTATTGGCTCTACAGAAGAACTTTCGGTAGAGATTGAAAAAGCAATGCAAGCCGGTTTCATGGATAAAAATCCTTACGAAGGATTTGTCATTGGAAATAATTCAAAAGAAAATTACGATAAAATCGATTTACACAAACCGTATGTCGATCAGGTAGTTCTGGTTTCGCCAAAAGGGGAAAAAATGTTTCGTGATCCTGATTTGATTGATGTTTGGTTTGATTCAGGATCAATGCCTTACGCGCAGAGACATTTCCCGTTTGAATCAAAAGAGAAATTCTCATCTGTATTTCCGGCTGACTTTATTGCTGAAGGTGTCGATCAAACCCGGGGATGGTTTTTTACGTTGCATGCAATTGCCACCATGATTGACGAATCGGTAGCGTTTAAAAATATCATTTCCAACGGACTGGTTCTCGATAAAAACGGGAATAAAATGTCGAAGCGTTTGGGAAATGCTGTCGATCCGTTTTCAACGATTGAAAAATATGGATCCGATCCATTGCGTTGGTACATGATTACAAATGCTCAACCGTGGGATAATCTGAAATTTGATATTGACGGTGTTGAAGAGGTAAAACGAAAATTCTTTGGTACACTTTATAATACCTATAATTTCTTTGCTTTATATGCTAATGTTGATGGCTTTCGTTATGCTGAAGAAGAAATTCCGGTTGATCAGCGTCCTGAAATTGATCGATGGATAATTTCATTGCTTAACTCATTAATTAAAGAAGTTGGTTTGAGTTATGAAACGTATGAACCAACACGCGCCGGAAGGGCTATTTCAGAGTTTGTTACTGAAAATCTGAGTAACTGGTTTGTTCGGTTAAGCAGGAAAAGATACTGGGGTGGGGAATATTCTGTAGATAAAATTTCAGCATATCAAACTTTGTACACCTGTTTGGCGAATGTTGCAAAGTTAATGTCTCCTATAGCACCGTTTTATGCCGATTTGCTTTACACCGATCTCAACAGGATTACAAAGAAAGAAACGGAGCAAAGTGTGCATTTGGTCAATTTCCCTGTTTATGATGAGTCGTTGATTGATAAAGATCTGGAAGAAAAAATGGACATTGCACAAAAAGTTTCTTCTATGATTCTTGCGCTTCGTCGGAAAGAAAAGATCAAAGTTCGTCAACCTTTGGCAAAAATAATCGTACCGGTTCTGAATCCGCACTTCCAGGAACAGTTTGAAGCGGTAAAAAATATTGTTTTGTCTGAGGTTAACGTTAAAGAAGTTGAGTTTTTAACAGACACATCTGGAATAATTAAAAAGAAAATAAAACCCAATTTTAAAACGCTGGGGCCGAAGTTTGGAAAACAAATGAAGCAAATTGCTGCAATGATTAACCAGCTTGGGCAACCTGAAATTGAAACGTTTGAAAAAGATGGAGGCTTTGTTGGAGCCATTGATGGCGAAGAGATAAAACTTACTTTAGAAGATGTGGAAATTCATACCGAAGATATTCCGGGATGGACAGTTGCATCGGAAGGCAAATTAACTGTGGCTCTGGATATTAATGTTACGGAGGAATTGAGGGAAGAAGGAATTGCACGTGAGTTTATCAATAAAATTCAGAACCTGCGGAAAGACAGTAATTTTGAGGTGACTGACAGAATAAATCTTGTAATTGAAAAGCATGATGAATTTAATCAGGCAATTTTAAATCATAAAGATTATATTTGCACGCAAACTTTGGCAAATCAACTTGATTTGGTTGACGAACTTACCAATTCGGAGGTAAAGGAGGTAGAAATTGACAAAGAGATCTTTGCCCGGATTTTCATTGAAAAAGTTGGTCAGAGATAATGATTTTTAGCTTGATTTTAATAAGCAAATTTTATTAAATTAGGCTACTTAAAAATGAAGTAACATTTAAACCCTATTTGACATGGGAGAAAAAAACAGATATTCGGACGAAGAGTTGAAGGAATTTAAGGCATTGATCCTTGAGAAGCTGAAAATGGCGCAGGAGGATTATGAGATGTATAAGAATTCTTTGACTCAGAGCGATGGCAATGACACTCAGGATACATCTCCTACTTTTAAAGTTTTGGAAGAGGGTGCAGCCACGCTTTCCAAGGAGGAAGCCGGAAAATTAGCTCAGCGCCAGCTTAAATTTATTCAGCATTTACAAGCTGCTTTAGTCCGCATCGAAAACAAAACGTATGGAATTTGTCGCGAAACAGGAAAACTGATTTCCAAGGAGAGACTTCGTGCGGTTCCGCATGCAACACTTAGCATCGATGCTAAAAAAAACCAGAAGTAAATCAGGAATGATTTGAGACTGCTCTCTGTAAATAATTTAGAAAAACTTTATAGAGAGCATTTTTATTTAAAATCAATGCAATGTCGCGTACTACAAAATCAATAGTTATTATTCTGGCTGTTTTAATTGCCGATCAAACGCTTAAAATTTGGATAAAAACCAGTTTGTCGTTGGGTGGCGAGATTGTTGTTTTTAAGAATTGGTTTATTCTTCATTTTGTTGAAAACAATGGAATGGCGTTTGGATTTGAGTTTGCCGGTGGATACGGCAAAATATTTCTCAGTGTTTTTCGAATTGTTGCGGTATTTGCTATTGGGTGGTATTTGCTTAAACTTGCCCGACAGAAAGATATCCCGTTTGGGTTTATTATTAGCCTTTCACTGATTTTTGCAGGTGCTCTTGGAAATATTATCGACAGTTTGTTTTACGGGTTAATATTTAATCAGAGTTTCGGACAGGTAGCAACACTTTTCCCGGATGGAGGTGGATACGCGGGGTTTCTGCATGGGAAAGTAGTGGATATGTTGTATTTCCCGTTATTGACTGGTCATTATCCGACCTGGTTACCATTCCTTGGGGGAAACGAATTCATTTTTTTCCGCCCGGTGTTTAATATTGCTGATTCTTCAATAACAGTTGGGATTTTTTCAATCTTACTTTTTTACAGAAGATATTTCAATAAGTCTTCTTTAAAAGAGGAAAATGAAACCGAAGAAAAACCTGTTGAGTCGGTTTAATTGTCATTCAGATGAAATCATGAACAACATTATTACTATTTATAATACTCTAACCCGAAAAAAGGAGGAATTCAAACCTCTTGTTGAGGGGAAAGTAGGATTGTATGTTTGTGGTCCTACTGTTTACAGCGATTCGCATCTTGGACATGCCCGGCCATATATTACTTTCGATCTTCTTTATCGGTATCTGACTTACCTTGGTTACAAGGTTCGTTATGTAAGAAACATAACCGATGTTGGTCATTTGGAAGATGAGGTTGAAGGAGTGGGCGAGGACAGAATTACAAAAAAAGCAAGGTTAGAACAACTTGAACCTATGGAAGTAGTTCAGAAATACATGAACACCTTTCATAAAAACATGGATGAGCTGAATATTATTTCGCCCAGTATTGAACCAAGGGCTTCTGGACATATTATCGAACAGCAGATAATGATTGATTCGATTTTGAAAAATGGTTATGCTTACGAGGCAAACGGATCGATTTATTTTGATGTCGAAAAATACAACCAGAAGTATCAGTATGGCAAACTATCAGGTAGAAATCTTGAAGATATAAAAACGAATACTCGTGTACTTGACGGCCAGGATGAAAAGAAAAATTCATTTGATTTTGCCCTTTGGAAAAAAGCTGCACCAGAACACATTATGCGCTGGCCGTCGAAATGGAGCGATGGTTTTCCGGGATGGCATTTGGAATGCTCGGTAATGAGTACAAAATATTTGGGAGAACAATTTGATATTCACGGTGGAGGAATGGATTTAACGTTTCCACATCACGAGTGTGAGATAGCCCAGTCAACAGCTAGTTTGGGAAAAGAATCTGTTCGTTATTGGATGCACAATAACATGATTACCATTAATGGGCAGAAAATGGCCCGTTCGCTGGGTAATTTTATTACGCTTCAGGAATTGTTTACTGGAACGCATAAAATCCTGAAACAGGCATATTCGCCTATGACGATCCGGTTTTTTATTTTACAGGCGCACTACCGCAGTACCATTGATTTTTCTAATGAAGCATTGCAAGCTTCAGAAAAAGGACTTGAACGCCTGATGGCTGCAATTGATACATTGAAAGAATTGGTTGCTTCAAAAGAATCAACAGTGGATATTGCATCATTAAAAACAAAATGTTTTGCTGCCTTAACGGATGACTTGAATAGTCCGATTACCATTGCCAATCTGTTTGAAGGGGTTAAAATAATCAACTCCGTTAAAGCCAGAACGGAGAAAATCTCCGCCACTGATCTGGATGATTTGAAATCATTTTATCAATTGATGGTTTTTGATATTCTTGGGTTGAAAAAAGAACAAAAATCGGGTAGTGGAGAGAATCAATTTCTTTCCGGCACAGTTGAATTACTTATTCAACTTAGAAAAGACGCCAAGCAAAAGAAAGATTGGGCAACTGCCGATAAAATCAGGGACGAATTAAATACTTTGGGGATCGAATTGAAAGATACTAAGGACGGAGTTGAGTGGAGCCTAAAATAGATACCAAATCTCAAAAGGCAAATTCCAAATAATTTGAGATTTGTTAATTGTAATTTGAAATTTGACAGATTATGTTTTCAGGAATAGTAGAAGAATACGGAACAGTTGTAAAAATTGAAAAAGACCAGGAGAATGTACATTTTTATTTAACCTGCTCTTTTGCCAATGAGTTGAAAGTTGATCAAAGCCTTTCGCATAACGGGGTTTGTTTAACGGTTGTTGAGGTAGATAAAACTGCCAAGATATATAAAGTAACGGCAATTAAAGAAACGTTGCTAAAATCAAATCTTGGATTTTTGGAAGTGGGTTCAAAAGTAAATCTTGAACGAAGCATGATGATGAACGGTCGTTTGGATGGGCACATTGTTCAGGGACATGTTGACCAGACTGCTACCTGTACAAAAGTTGAAGAGGCCGATGGAAGCTGGTATTATACTTTTGAATATGCTTTTGATATTGAGAAAGCTAAACAAGGCTACATGACGGTTGAAAAGGGATCGGTAACAGTTAATGGTGTTAGTTTAACCGTAGTTAATTCAAAAGATAATTCATTTCAGGTTGCAATCATCCCTTTTACTTATGAAGTAACAAATTTCCATACTTTTAAAGTTGGATCGGTAATAAATATCGAATTTGATATTATTGGGAAGTACCTGAGCAAATTGAATTCATATCAATAATAAAACAGAAATTAAATCGTATAATTCAGGTCGGTTTTATCCGGCCTTTTTTATTTCCTGTCACTGAACTGAAAAAAAGAACTTTTGTTTCATTTTAGAATTGAATTCACTATATTTTCAGAATGAGACAAACAGCATTAATAACAGGTGCGTCAAAAAGAATTGGAAAAGCAATTACGGAGCATTTAGCTACCAAAGGCTGGAACATTATTATTCACTATAATCATTCGGTACAGTCTGCTAATGAGTTGATTATGCGATTGAAGTCAAATTTTCCTGAACAGAATTTTGAAATAATTCAATCCGACCTGAATAACATTAAGGAAGTACTTGCACTGATCCCAAACATTCTAGGGCGATTAGGTACTTTTCAATTATTGATAAATAACGCATCGGTTTTTGGTAGTGGATATTTGAAGGGAACAACGCCGGAAATTTTTGATAAACAGCTTAATATAAATCTAAAAGCTCCTTTCTTTCTGATGCGTGATTTTGCTAATCAATGTAAAAAAGGTAACATCATTAATTTCGTTGATACACGTATTACTACAAGTAAGTCAAATTATGCCGCCTATTCTGTTTCAAAAAAGGGACTATGGGAAATAACACGCATGGCTGCGCTTGAATTTGCTCCCGAAATCAGGGTTAATGCAATTGCTCCGGGTGTGACTTTACCACCTGAAGATCAGAGTGAAGAATATTTGGAAAAGCTTGCAAAAGACATTCCGATGAAAAAGCCAGGGGGAGTTGAGCCAATTCTGAAAAGTATCGATTTTATTTTGGGAAATACTCACCTTACCGGACAATTACTGTTTGCTGATGGTGGCGAAAATCTAACAAATTACACATAAAAACATGGCAAAAATAAGAATCAAAAAACTTTTAATCAGAACGTATATTGGTTTTAATCCGGAAGAATTAGTTAATAAACAGGATGTAATTATAAATCTTGAAATTGAAGCGGAAATACCAGACAAAGCAATGAAATCGGATGAGCCGGTTGATATTTTGGATTATAAAACGGTAACCAAAAAGATTATTACTCAGGTGCAGGAGGGTAGATTTAAACTTTTGGAAGTATTAACTAAAAAGATACTTGACCTTATAATGGAAGATGAAAAAGTAAAGTGGGCAAAAGTTGAAGTAGATAAACCTCATGCACTGCGTTTTGCAGAATCCGTATCGGTTGAAATGGAAGCTTCGCGATGAATGAATGTATAATTGGAATTGGTTCAAATATTGAGGCGGGAAAGAATATTCCTAAAATGCTTGAACTGCTGGGACAAAAGGTGGAGATAGTTAAAATTTCTTCATTTGTTCAAACTAAACCAATTGGAATAACTGATCAGTCGGATTTTACTAATGGGGTGATTAAAATTCATACAAAATTATCGGAAGAAGAATTAAAAAGGGTTTTAAAAGATATTGAAGATAAGATGGGTAGAGATCGTTCGCGGCCAAAGTTTGGTCCCCGATGCATTGATCTTGACATTGTTGTATGGAACGGTAAAATAATTGATCAGGATTATTATTCACGTGATTTTCTAAGAAAAAGTGTAGATGAAATATCTTGATTATTATCTAAAACGCATTCTCAAAATGGTGATTAAACTGTGAAAAGCTCATTTGAAATGGTTCTCCTAAACTCTGTTCATATTTTCTTGGTAAACGAATTAAAGTTGAATTTGGCCAAATGCAGATTGTTGGCTTTTTGCAATGCCCAAATTTGTAAATAAACAGCTTCTTCGTTTAAATCATCATATTCCATAATTCGTTCAGCAACCTTTTCAATTTGTTTCAAATTTTCTTCCTGTTTATAAATTGACGCCAGTTTTAGAAGATTATCAATTACCTGGTTTCCAATAAATCCTCGAATATCATCCAGCCAAATCCAATCAATTCCTTTAAGGAAGCGACCTCTTTTTACCCGGTCGAAAAACAGATTTAGTTGTTGTTTTGTCATTCCCTGCGGAATCTGGCAAAGTTGCGAGGTCTCAATATAATCACTATAGAAAGAATCCTCTGCTGCTATTGTAAGTGTGCCATTTTCTGAGTTAATTTCAATCCCCTTAAATTGTTGTAATATTTTACGAAGCTTATTTAATGTTACAGCCCGATTATTGGATGCTTTTCGCGAAGAAATACCTGCCCAAAGCATTTCATCGGTTTCCTGAACGTCTGCTCCTATTCCGTTCTTTAATGTGTTGATTAGTGTAAATAGAAAAAGCTCTCTTACTTTTGGGGTAAACAATTCTGTTACATTTTGGCCATCTTTATTTATAGCCTTAAAATCACCAAAAAGTAAAATCTTATTTTCATTAGCAACTGGTGGTATCACTTTCTGGAAAGCAACTTTCCTTTTTCGAATTCGAAAGAAAACAAGAGAAAGAAATAAGATCAAACTAACGATTCCTGACATTAATATTATATTTTTAAAATCAAAAAGATGATTTTCTGATATTGCCTGTTGAGATGCCGTGACGGGTTTTATTTCTTCGTTTAAGGAAAGTCGGTTAATTTCCTCATTGCTCAAAGGTCGGTTCCAGGTATGTAAATCGTCAATATATCCTCGAAGACTAGCTCCTGATGATAATGCACTTCCCAAATGAATATCACCGGTACCGGAATAAGGCGGATGGCCATCAGAACCACCTATGTACTTGCCATTTAGAAATATAGCCTGCTCGCCGGTTTCAATAATATATCGCCAGGTAAGATTGTACCAAATATTGGGTTGCAGCGTTTGATCAGAAACAAAATCATTTGCCCATAGTCCAAAATAAGGTTTTCCCGAACGCAAAATAAGATGTAATCCTCGCCGATATCCACTTTCATAATTTCCAAGGATAGCATTATCTCCAAATTCAAGTATCTCAGTAAATTTCACAAAACAAGATACGGTGAAACTACTGTTTCTTAATCCATACATTTCCGGATTTCCAAGGTCAATGCTTGCATCTTCAGGAAGTCTTAATACTTCTCCACGATCAATATCCTGAATGAACGAGTAATTTTTACCTTCAAACTTTTGATTTGGATGTACGGAGTTAACAATATCTCCATTAAAATTAAAACCGCCTGTCATTCCTTTTCCTAATTCCATTGGTGTTGCAATAATGGAATAACTCTCGGGAATTGCTGTTTCACTTGTAACAATAATTTTTTCAGGTGTCATTTGATAACCGGGGGCAAATGGGGAAAGTATTACCTTTTCACCACCTCTGTATGGGAAACTAAATTTTCCACCGGTGATTAGTACATCAGGGTTTTTCCAATATACTTTATCAAGATTTTTGCCCGAAAATTTTACATTTCCCTTGATCCAGGGAAATGAATTCAACTGATCATCAATAAAGTCAAAGCTCAGAATTTCATTTCCAACAAAAATAAAGTTGGGTTTCTTACCATATTTTTCCCAGTTTTCCAATAAGTAGTTTATATAATCAGGAACCAGATTTCTCCTACTTTGACCGGGAGCCCGATCTGTTGGTAATTTTTCAAAGTTTTTAATAATAAATAATTCATAATTGATGTTTGGGTTATTATTGAGAATCGATGTATTACCAATAGTTTTATCAGCAGAAATTTGCAAAGTATAATTCTTGAGATTATGTAATATTCTGCTTTCATTGCTGTAATTTCCGCTTATAAAGAAAATAACTCTTCGATTGGCTTGTACGAGATAATCTATTGAAGGCCAGGTTTCACCGCGTGGCAGATAAAAGATGAATGGAGATAACTTTGATTGTTTAATAATAGAATCAAGTAATAAAACGTCATCACTGTATTCTAAAAATACCGGGACAATTTTTGAAGCATCATCTTGGATAAGAGAATCTATCCTTTCCAGTAATGAAGTTAGTTTTAAGGAGGAATTTTCAATAAAAATATCTTTCTTTTTAGCTTCAACTTTTACCTGGATACCTGTCATGTTTTCTTTTTGAAAAAAAGTCCAAAGCCGGTTATTATCAAAGTTTTGTGCTGAGATATCTCCAATTAAAAAAGTATTGTCAGAGAAATCATTTGCGTTAGCATTAAGAAAAAATAATAAAAATATAAAGAGGGAAAATATTTCTGATATGTTATTTATTTTTCTCATTAAACGGTTGAATTAATTGTATACTAACCCTTAATATTTAATTATTTTTTACTGTAAAAATTTAATTTTGGAAAGTTTAGAAACAAAAATAATTTTTTTCTGGAAAGTTTAAAGCATTTTTATTCAGTATGTTCATAAATAAATTAAGATGAAATTAAGGTGTCATTAAGCTAGTGTTCCGTAGCTAATTAAGATGCTACTAATTAGTCATACTTAATATTGTATTTAATACATTCCATAATGACTGATAAAACGATCAAGCATAGGTACTTTCTGATTTCTATTACAGGTGGTTTGACCGTAATTCGTTTTTTGGTGCTTTCAAAAAAAGCGATCAAATATACTTATGCGGATGAATTTTGTACTTCCTGTCATGTTCACCCCAATGCCAATTCAACCTGCAAGCTTTCAGTCCATAATAATATCAGATGTGGGATTTCAGTTAAATGCGTTGAGTGTCATTTACCACATGAAAATCAATCGGTGCGTATTATTACCAGAGAGGCATACCATGGGTTTCATGACTTTTATGTTTATATGACAAAAGATGCCGGTAAAATTGACTGGGCTGAAAAAGGAAGTCGCGAAGCCGCCAGACGATTTGATTATGAGGATGGCTGTAAAAAATATCATGTTAATATGTTTCCGTCAATTTTAAATGCTTTAGGAGCGGAAGCACATCTTAAATATATTAGAAATTACGAGATCACAGGTTGTTTACCATGTTATAACGAAATGGTGCATTACAGGAGTGAACAGGGCTTAAAAACAGGTGAGGAAATAATTGCAGGAAACAATGAAATATATCCTGAACCAACGAAAGTTGGATGTTTTAAAAGTTTCGCAGAAAAGATACCGGGAATACCGGTATCTTTTAAAATGGTTTCCATTCCTGGTGGTAAATTTAATATGGGAACTCCTAATGAAGAGCCATATCACAACGGCTGTTCGTGAACAACGAAATTAGAAGCTTTCATGGAGAATTTACACCAACATTTTTCATGGAATATTTAGCAGTATTACTGAAGGAGAGTAAGTTTCTAAAGCGGGAAATTTTTGTATTATGAATCAAAAGGCACATAATGCTATATTTTGAGTTACGGAAAAAAACAAGTATGTGCCGGAATCAGGAATTTTATTGTGTTTAAACAAGAATTTATTGTTTTTGACCGACCTGTTCGTTTGGAAGACAAAGCAAAAATGAGCAGGGGAAAACTGTTCGCTTATCCCACTATTGCATTGCTTTTTACATTCATTTTGAAGCCTTTTTTACTTAAACATATCGTTTCAACTAAACTTTGTCTTGTTAAGGTTTCGGGCCAGGCATTAGTAATCCTTATTATCGGGTATTTTGGGGATTATTGTTCTGGCCCTTTGCCTTGCAGGATATGTGGCACAACCCATTGGAGAGCCTGAACGTAATGGAATATTATAAAGTAAGTATCCGGCAGGTGTTAGGTGGATTTCTTTGGCGCACAGATTTACCGTGGTACTATTTACCAAGATTGATTTTAATTTCTACGCTGGGATTTTTAATGCTGTAGTCCATCACTTTTATATTCTTCTTTGTTAGACAAAAAGAATAAGTGGACAAGAAATGGTTTCAGGTATTTTTGCTTTTCACCTTATTATCCCAATGAATAGTAATCAATTCAAATTTATATAGCAGAGTTAGTCAAATGGTGTTGTAATTGCAACTGTGGTATTCTTTTTAATGAAGAAGAAATAACAATCTTTCGATAAAAGGAGAAAAATCTGTTTTAAGAGACAGGTTTTTTTGTTTGTTGTTGTCCATAAGTAAAGTTTGTATTTTTAACCAATGCAAAGTAATGAGGAAATATCCGGACTAATCAAATCAAAAGCAAAATCTCTGGGGTTGCTTGATTGTATTATTTTGCCTGTTGAATTTCTGAGTGGGGAAAATGAACATCTTCAAAAATGGCTTTCTGGCGGTTTACACGGTGAAATGAAATACATGGAGCGCAATGTTGAAAAAAGATTAAATCCGGCTCTTTTATTCGAAAATGCAAAAACGATACTTGTCGTTCTACAAAATTATTATCCTGCTGAAACACAAAAACAAACTACTGCACCTGTTTTATCAAAATATGCTTACGGAATAGATTATCATTTTGTGTTAAAAGATAAGCTAAAACTGTTACTTGAATTCATTCAAACTGAAATTCAAGCTTGTAATGGAAGGCCTTTTGTTGATTCGGCGCCAGTGCTTGAACGTGCATGGGCAAAACGGGCAGGTCTGGGTTGGATTGGAAAAAACAGCAGCCTGATAACTGTAGAACACGGAAGTTTCTTTTTTATCGGGGAACTAATTTTAGATATTGAACTTCCTTTTGATAAGCCAAAACTGGTGACAGATCATTGTGGGAAATGCACGCGCTGCATTGATGCTTGTCCGACCAAAGCAATTGTTGCCGACAGAGTTATCGATGCCCGCAAATGTATTTCTTATCAAACCATAGAATTAAAAGGCGAACTGGATAATGAATTAATAGGCAAATTTGAGAACCGTGTTTTTGGTTGCGATATTTGTCAGGATGTTTGTCCATGGAACCTGAAATCGGAACCGCACAATGAACCTGAATTTACCCCATCAGAAAAATTGCTTCAACTAACACAAAATGATTGGTTAACGATGGAAAAACCGCTTTTCAATGAATTGTTTCATAAATCGGCAGTTCAGCGTACCGGGTTCAACGGGCTAAAACGCAATCTTAATTTTATTCGTCAAGATAAGCGAGATTAAAAAATTTGAATAAGTCTAGGTAAGTGCCTGTTCAATATCTGCAATCAAATCTTCCACGTTTTCAATGCCAACAGAAAGACGCATCATAGTATCACGGATTCCTGCATTACGTTTTTCTTCTTCAGAAAATTCAGAATAAATGGTTGAATAAGGATAAATAATAAGCGATTTGTTATCGTTTAGATTGGTGGCCCGACGAATGATTTTTAAACGGTTCATAAATTTGTAGCAAGCTTCTTTCGATTCCAAATCAATCGACATTACAGAGCCCGGAATCCCCGAAAAATACTTTTTTGCTTCTTTGAAAAACGGATCTGATTTCAATCCCGGATATCCAATTTTTTTCACCTTAGAATGTGTACTTAAAAATTCACCGAGATCAATACAGTTTTGATAGCATTTATTTACACGAAGTTCCAAAATATCGAGACCTTGTATCATGTTGCGGGCCGTTTGTGCTGTCATGCAGGTGCCGGTGTTGCGGTAAATATTTTTTTTGAGCCGGGCATAAAAAGCATTCTGGCCAAATTTTTCCATAAAACTTTTGAAGTTTGGGTTTTTTGACCAGTCATAATTTCCATGTTCAATAATTGCCCCGCCAACTGAAGTTGCACCACCTGAAATAAATTTGGTTGTTGAAACTACTTCAATATTAATTCCGAATTTGCCCGCTTTAAAAACATTGGGCGGCGTAACTGTACTGTCTGCAATGAGCAATAAATTATGTTTTTTAGCCACTTTTGAAAGCATTTCAATGTCCGGAATTTCGAGCTGCGGATTAGTCACGGTTTCAAAATAAATGGCACGCGTATTTTTATCGATTAATGATTCAATCTCAGTTGCTGATTTTAGTGATGAAAAACGAACATTAATCTCAAAATCCTTCAATGTTTGCTTAAAAAACGAATAAGTGTGTCCAAATAATTGTTTTCCTGAAATGATATTATCGCCTGTTTTTGTAATGGTTAAAATTGTATCGGAAATGGCTGCCATTCCTGAACTTACGGCAAGAACATTTCTGCTTCCGGTCAATGTTTTTAATTTGAGTTCGAAATATTCAACTGTTGGATTTGATGACCTGGAATATGCGTGTGCCAATATATTCGCCTTTAAAATTAGCTTCGATTTGTTCTGCCGAGTCAAATTCAAAAGCTACGGCTTCATAAATAGGCATTTGTAATGCATTGTGAGCATCTTTTTTTGCGTACGGAACATTTAGCGAGGTAGTGGTAAAACCGGTTTTTTTCATTCTTTGTTGTATTTTCTGAATGGAAACAAAGACAAAAACATGAAATGTTTTTAGAGAATTTCAGATATTAAATTGTTCTATGTCTGCGCTTTTTCAAAGAATTTTAAATTTTTAATCCTCCAAAACTTAAATCGATTAAATTTGCGCATCTTTTTCAAACTTATTTTAAATGAATAAATGTCGGGAAACAAGTATTTCGTTTCGAAAGAATTTTAAATATATTTTGGTTTTACTGGTCTTGTTTTTTTGCATTAATGAAACTTCTAACGCTCAGGTAAAAGCTGAGGATTTGGTTGATAATAACGGACAATTAAATTATTCATCGCTCGATTCGTGGTATTCAAGAAAAGTTAAGGAATCATTTCTTTTAAGTGGATCAACGGTTGATTTGTACGCTGTTGGGAAGGTGGATAAAAATGCCGATTTATTCGATTATAAATTAAAAGATAAAAAATCGCCTTGGGGAACCACTAATATTTATTCAAAAATGGTTCTTGATATTGGCACAACGCGGGTTTATCCTGAGAAGCGTGGTGACGGTTATTGTGCGCGGCTGGAAACAAAAATAAGAAAGGATAATATTGTTGGATTAAAAGTGGAAGTTTTGGTTGCCGGAACTTTGTTTGTGGGTGATTTAATAGAGCCGGTGCATGGTTTAAAAGATCCGATCAAAAATGTAAGCCAGGGAATTCCTTTTACACTAAAACCAAAAGCGGTGAAATTCGATTATAAATATTCGGTTGGCGACAAAAGGGTGAAAGCTGTTTCTAGTCAGGATTCAGTTCCGGGAACTGATAAAGCTGAGTTTTGTGTTATATTGCAAAAACGCTGGGAAGACAAAGACGGAAATGTATTTGCCAAACGCATTGGAGGAACACGTCAGTTTTTTACCGGGCAACAAAAAGAATGGATTAACGGAGCTGAATTTCCAATAGTTTACGGTGATATTACCAATGAATCGTTTTACGATCCGAAAATAATGGGTTTAATACCGCAAGTTGGTGAAGTTTGGGTGAAAAATTCGAAAAATGTTTTAGTTCCGTTAGTTGAAACAGGTTGGGGAACTGCTGACGATACACCAACGCATATGATCATGTATTTCACATCAAGCTACGAAGGAGTTAAGTATGTCGGTTCGCCGAAATCAGTATTTCTGGGTTGACAATATTGAATTTATTTACAACTGATTTTAATCTCTCCCTAATTTTTATAATTTTTTAAGTTCTCTTTTTTCAGGTTTGAATCGGATTTCGGGCTTGATTCTTTATCTTTATAAAAAACAATTAAATGGAAAATGAAATTCCGATCATTGTTCAGAATGATCCCTGGTTAAAACCATATACAGAAATTATTAAAAGGCGTGTAAACGAGGCCGAAGCCAAAGAGAATGAGCTGACGGGTGGAAAATCACTGTATGATTTTGCTTCCGGCCATCTGTATTTTGGATTGCACAGAAATCAGTCAGGTTGGGTAATTCGCGAATGGGCGCCAAATGCTACACACATTTATTTGATTGGAACTTTTAATGAATGGCAGCAACAAAAGAAATTTGAATTTCGAAGGAAGGATAATGGAGTTTGGGAATTGCAACTTGACGAAACTCAATTGCATCATGGTGATTTGTATGCACTTTCGATGCACTGGGCAGTAAATTACGGGAAGCGGATTCCTGCCTGGGCTGCTTATGTTGTTCAGGATAATGAAACAAATATTTTTAATGCAAAAGTATGGGCGCCTGAAAAGCCTTATCAATGGCAATATCCTGAATTTAATCCTTCCGGCGATCCCCCATTGATTTACGAGGCGCACATTGGAATGGCGGGCGAGGAAGAACGGGTTCATACTTACGATGAGTTCAGGGTTGAAATGCTTCCCCGGATTAAGGAAAACGGTTACAATACGGTTCAATTAATGGCAATTCCTGAACATCCGTATTATGGTAGTTTTGGATACCACGTTTCCAGTTTTTTTGCTCCATCTTCAAGGTTTGGAACTCCTTTTCAGTTAAAGCAATTGATTGATGAAGCACATGGAATGGGTCTTGCTGTTATTATGGATTTGGTCCATTCTCATGCAGTTAAAAATGAAATTGAAGGGCTTGGAAATTACGACGGAACGCGTTTTCAGTTTTTTCATGAAGGTGCAAGAGGTGAACATCAACAGTGGGATTCGTATTGTTTTAACTATGACAAAAATGAGGTACTGCACTTTTTGCTTTCCAATATTAAATACTGGCTCGAAGAATTTAAATTTGATGGTTTCCGGTTCGATGGTGTTACCAGCATGCTGTATTTCGATCATGGTTTGGGAAAAGCTTTTACCAGTTACGACGACTATTTTAGCCCGAATGTTGATCATGAGGCCGTTGTTTATTTCAGGCTGGCAAATAAGCTAATGAAACAAATTAAAACCAATTCCATATCAATTGCTGAAGATATGAGTGGAATGCCAAGTTTGGCTGTTCCGATTGAACAAGGTGGAATTGGGTTCGACTATCGTTTGGCCATGGGTGTCCCTGATTTCTGGATAAAAATAATTAAAGAGAAGGCGGACAATGACTGGGACATGGGAGAGATTTTTCATCAGTTAACTTCAAAACGGCTTGACGAAAAAGTAGTAAGTTATGCTGAGTCTCATGATCAGGCGCTGGTTGGCGACAAAACCATTATTTTCAGGTTGATTGACAAGGAAATGTATTTCAGCATGCGCAAAGATCAGCCAAATATAATTGTTGACCGTGGAATTGCATTGCATAAAATGATTCGGCTGGCAACTGCTGGCGCTGCCGGTGGAGCTTATCTTAATTTTATGGGAAACGAATTCGGACATCCGGAATGGATTGATTTTCCGCGGGAAGGAAACGGATGGTCGTACAAACATTGCCGGAGAATATGGAGTATTGCAGAGGATCCGGTGCTAAAATTTCACTGGCTGTACGATTTCGACCGGGAAATGATTCAATTTATTAGTGATAATAAATTACTTACCATTCCTTCGGTTGATTATGTAATGGAGAACAAACCTGATAAAGTTCTGGCATTTCATCGCGGGTTATTTTTGTTTGTGTTTAACTTCAACCCTGATCAATCATTTACCGACTATGGAATTCCACTGGGGGCAGGGAAATACAAAATTGAATTAAACACCGACTCCGGGAGATTTGGAGGACAGGATCGGGTTGATGAAAACCTGAGTTATTATACCATGCCGAGCTCTGGGATTACCAGTCAGCATTACCTGAAACTTTATTTGCCTGCGCGAACGGCAATGGTGTTAAAAAAGATCGATTTTCCGAAAGTACATTAAATGAAAGCGGCAAAATTTCATACCGAAGTTGATATTCCCAATTATGGGTGGCAAACAGGTTACGGCAAAAAAAATATGTTTATCGGCTCCTGTTTTACCGAAAATGTTGGGAACAGGATGGCCGAATTGGCGTACAATGTTGATATCAATCCGTTTGGAATTTTGTATAACCCGGTTTCTGTGGGCAATTCACTTCAGATTCTTCTCGACAAAAAAACATTCGATGAATCAGATTTAATTGAAGCAGGCGGATTATGGCACAGTTTTTATCATCACGGCAGGTTTTCTTCAACAAAACCTGAAGAAAGCATCGGGAAAATTAATGAGCGGATAAAATCATCGGCAGAATATCTTCTAAATACGGATTTTCTGTTTCTGACTTTTGGAACTGCATGGGTTTACAACTATAAAAAAACCGGTCAAACGGTATCAAACTGCCATAAAATTCCAGCCAAAGAATTTCAGAAAACACGCTTATCGGTTAGCGAAATTGTGGAATTCTTAAACCCTATATTTGAAAGAATTGTTTCTGTCAATCCTGAGATTAAAATCATTTTCACAGTCAGTCCAATAAGGCATTGGAGTGATGGGGCAGTTGAAAACCAGCGAAGTAAATCAGCTTTAATTCTTGCTATTGATGAATTGATTAAAAGAAACGGGCAGAAAAATATGGCATATTTCCCGGCTTATGAAATTGTGATGGATGAATTGCGCGATTATCGGTTTTATGCTGAAGATATGATCCATTTAACCGACGTTGCCGTTACACATATTTGGGAAAAATTTAGCGATCGGTTGATTGACCGAAAAAGCAGGGAAGTATCAAATCGGGTGAATAAAATTTTGCTGGCGAAAAAGCATCGCCCGATTCACAGAAATACAAATGAGTTCAAAAATTTTCTTAAATTGACATTAAATCAGATTGATAAAATTACAGTAGAATTTCCGCATATAAATTTAATGTTAGAAAAAGAATTTTTTACAAGAGAATTAAACGAAATTGTTAATGAAATGGGTAATAATTAGTCAGAAATTTTAAATTTGTTATAACTATTCTAACTGATCTCTGACTACACCTTAAACTTCATCATTTAATTTAGTGGATATGAGTTACCTTAGGTTTGATAAGGAGCAGTTAATTAATCTTGAATACTCTTTAAATAAGGAGATATTACGTTCGAACAGGGCGGGCGCATACATAAGTTCAACTATAAATGGGTGTAATACAAGAAAGTATCACGGACTGCTGATCTGTCCCATTCAAAAATTCGGTGGCGAAAAACATGTTCTCCTTTCATCGCTCGATGAAACAATAATCCAAAAAGGTGCTGAATTTAACCTGGGGATTCATCGTTACAAAGGTGGAAATTACGAACCCAAAGGGCATAAGTACATCCAGGAAATGGAATTTGATCAGGTCTCAAAAATTACTTACCGGGTTGGAGGTGTTGTACTTACAAAAGAACGCGTACTGGTGGAGAAATCAGGAGCAGGTGTTGATACGGTTTAAACTTGAAGATGCCCACTCGCCAACAACATTAAGGTTTAAACCTTTTCTTGCATTCAGAAATGTACATCGGTTAAGCAAGGCAAACATGGATGCAAATACCAAATACAAAAAAGTAAAAAACGGTATTAGCATGAAATTGTATGATGGATTTCCAAATCTGTTTATGCAATTTAGCAAAGAGCCCGAATTTGTTCCCGTTCCCGACTGGTATCTCAATATTGAATATTTAAAAGAACTGAATCGCGGATATGAATACCTTGAAGACTTATTTGTTCCTGGCTATTTTGAAATGCCCATACGGAAAGGAGAAGTAATTGTTTTTGCTGCCGGAACAAAAGAAACTACACCTGTTTCGTTAAAACAACGGTTTACAAAAGAAAAAAACAGCAGAAAACCACGGCTAACTTTTTTAAGTTCGCTCGACAGTGCGGCAGAGCAATTTATTATGCACAAACCAAACGCAACCGATATTATTGCTGGTTTCCCCTGGTACGATAGCATAACCCGGCAAACATTTGTTTCCTTGCCAGGACTTTGTCTTTCGCTTGACGATAAAACAAATTGTAAAAAAGTATTCGATACATATTTGCCTTATTTGAAAAAAGGTTTTTTCCCGGATAGTATTCATCAGAAAAATCCAACTTATTATTCTGCCGATGCCCCCTTGTGGTTTATTTGGATATCTAAAGCATTATTTCAAAATGAATCAGCATCCGAAAGAGTTATGGAAGAATTATGGCGATGCGGTAAAAGAAATTTTGAATGCCTATAAAAATTCAACACTGAAATATATTGGTACAACAAAAGATGGTTTAGTTTATGCTGAAAAGGAAGGCGTAGCATTAACCTGGATGAATTCCTACGTAAATGGAATTCCTGTTGTTCAGCGTGATGGGCTTCCGGTTGAAATCAATGCATTATGGTTTAATGCAATCTGTTTTGCGCTCGATATGGCCGACCTTGCCGGCGACCATCAATTTGTAGAAGCCTGGAAAGGGATGGTTAAAAAAGTAGGCGAAGCTTTTTTGGCAACTTTCTGGAAAGAAGGGCATGATCATTTAGCCGATGTAGTAAAAAATGGTGTGCCCGACTGGTCGGTACGACCGAATATGGTAATTGCTGTTGCTATGGATTATTCACCTTTGTCGCGCGAACAACAAAAATCGGTATTAAGTGTTGCAAAACAAAAACTCTTAACTAAACGAGGACTTCGAACCTTGTCTCCAGATCATTTAAGGTATCATGGTTTTGTAGAAGGTGGCCCAAATGAACGGGAAATGGCAATTCATCAGGGTGCGGTTTGGCCCTGGTTGATCCAGTTTTTTGTGGAAGCGTACCTGAAAATTCATAAGAGGGGAGGCCTTCCATTTGTAAAACAGATTATGGAAGAATTTGAAGACGACATTACAGAATACTGCATTGGTACAATGTCGGAGGTGTATAATGGTAATCCACCGCACCGGGCAAAAGGAGCATTATCTCAGGCTTGGAGTGTGGCCGGAGTAGTTTATGCAACGCATCTGGTTGAGAATTATAAAGAATAATGTAAAATGAAGGTATTGATGTTTGGGTGGGAATTTCCGCCACATATTTCAGGAGGATTGGGAACCGCATGTTACGGACTTACAAAAGGGTTAACTGAACTGGAAAATGTTGAGATTAGTTTTGTGGTGCCTAAAGCTTATGGTGATGAACATCCAACATCTATGCAATTAATTGGTGCTAACCAGGTTCCAATCTCAAAAAAGGAAATGGTTTTCAATGACCCCTTAAAAAAAATTGATTACTACGAAGTGGAATCCGGAATTGTACCCTATGTTGGCGAAGAAGAATTCTGGGAACTAAAAAAGAATAAATATTCCAAAGAATTACGTTTTATTGAAACCGATGATGATTTAAGAATCGATTTTACAGGCGATTACGGACCGGGACTTTTGGAGGAGATTTGGAAATATGCAATGGTTTCAGAAATTATAGCCAAAAATAATCAGTTTGATGTTATACATGCTCACGATTGGCTGGCTTACCCCGCAGGAATGGCCGCAAAGAGAATTTCCGGCAAACCGCTTGTAATTCATGTTCATGCTACCGATTTCGATCGAAGTGGTGGCAGTGTAAATCCCCGCGTTTATGCTATTGAGCGCGAAGGGATGGAAATGGCAGACAAAATAATAGCTGTTAGTAAACTTACCAAAACTACCATTGTAGAAAAATATGGTATTTCACCTGATAAAGTTACTGTAATTTATAATGCGGTTGAACCGGTATTTAAAGAAGATACCTCATTTCCTGAAAAAGGAATAAACGAAAAGATTGTCACTTTTTTAGGTAGAATAACCTTGCAAAAAGGTCCGGAATATTTTATTGAAGCCGCTAATTTGGTACTTAAAAAAATGAATAATGTTTGTTTTGTAATGGCTGGCAGTGGCGATTTAATGAATTCAATGATTACGCGTATTGCCGAACTGGGTATTTCAGAACATTTTCATTTTACAGGATTCTTGAAAGGCAGCGATGTAACGCAGATGTTGCAAATGACCGATGTTTTCGTAATGCCTTCAGTTTCTGAACCATTTGGAATTGTTCCGTTAGAAGCCATGCAATCAAAAGTTCCGGTTATTATTTCAAAACAATCGGGAGTAGCCGAAATACTTGAAAATACAATTAAGATTGATTTTTGGGATACTTATGCTATGGCAGATGCAATTTATGCACTACTAAACTACCAGGCCCTTTCAGAACATTTCAGGGAACGAGGGAAAAATGAGGTTGACAACCTGAAATGGATCAATTCAGCAATAAATGTTACCGAAGTTTATAAAAGTGTTTTAACCAGTTAATGCAAAATTATTAGGATGAAGTCAGTTTGTTTATTTTTCCAGGTTCACCAACCTTTCAGGCACCGTAAATACCGTTTCTTTGATATTGGGAACGATCATTATTACTACGACGATTATACCAATGAGTCGGTGATGCGGAATATTGCTTTAAAAAGTTATCTGCCTACAAATGAATTGTTGCTTAAACTGACGAACCAACTGGAAGGAAAATTCAAAGTTTCATTTTCGATAACCGGAATGGCGCTTGAACAATTTATGCTTTATGCTCCTGAAGTAATTGATTCATTCCAAAAACTGGCTAAAACAGGGTGTGTTGAATTTCTTTCTGAAACATATTCACATTCCCTTTCTTCGCTCCACGACAAAAATATGTTCAGGGAACAGGTTCTGTTGCACGATGAAAAGATTTTCGGGTTGTTTGGGCATAAACCAAGGGTTTTCAGAAACACCGAGATGATTTATTCTGATGAAATAGGAGCGCAGGTGGCGGATATGGGATACAGTGCAATTCTTACCGAAGGGGCAAAACATATTCTCGGCTGGAAAAGCCCGAACTATGTTTATGTTAATGCAGTTAATCCAAGGTTGAAAGTACTGATGCGAAATTTCAAACTCAGCGACGATATATCATTTCGTTTTTCAAATACAAATTGGTCAGAACATCCGCTAACGGCAGAAAAGTTTGTTAAGTGGCTCGAAAGTACAAACTCGAAAGAAGAGGTGATTAATCTTTTTTTGAGTTATGAATCATTTGGTGAAAGGCAGCCAAAAGAAAGTGGAATTTTCAAATTTCTCGAAGCGCTTCCTGCAAAAGTGCTTAAAAGTAATCATCTGAGGTTTGCAACGCCAACTGAAGTTGTTGAAGAACTACAACCGGTTTCAGCAGTTCATGTTCCGCATCCAATTTCGTGGGCTGATGAGGAACGCGACCTAACTGCCTGGCTGGGAAACGGGATGCAAAAAGAAGCTTTCGGCAAACTTTATAACTTGAGCCAGCGAATGGAAAAATGCATTGACCGTGAAATGAAAAAAGACTGGAACTATCTTCAGGTCAGCGACCATTTCTATTACATGTCAACCAAATATTTTTCTGATGGCGAGGTGCACAGCTATTTCAATCCCTTCAATTCGCCCTACGAAGCTTTCATTAATTATATGAATGTGTTAAGCGATTTCAAAATACGTTTGAATTCTTTTGTTCCGGAAAATGAAACGGAAAACGAAATTGCTGCACTTAATAAAATTATTGCTGAAAAAGAGGAAAAAATAAAAAAGCTGGAAGCCAGCATTCACAGGCTTCAACGAGGTAAGAAAAGAAATAAGTAAATTAAAAGAACATTATTGCTTTCTAAAGGTTAATGTTATTTGATTTTTATGTTATACAACATTAAATGATAATTGAAATCGAAATCGACAGGAAAATCTATTTTTGCCTTTTAATACAATCGGGAATTAAATTTAGATAAAAAAACACAAATGGAATCAGAAGGAATTAGATATATAAAACAACCGGTGATACAGGAACCGGTTTGGAAGAAAATAATAGTTGAATCGAGTTTGCCGGAGAGTTTATCGCCTTTACGAGATTTGTCGAGAAACCTTTGGTGGGTTTGGAATACAGAGGCTCGCGAGCTTTTTCAGTTTATTGATGCACAGATTTGGGAAGAATGTGAACACAATCCTATAAAATTATTGGATGAAGTAAGCTACAAACGATTTCTCGAACTGGAGAAAGATGAAGTGTTTTTGGCAAAAATGCACTCATGTTTTCAAGAATTTCCAAAGTTATATGGATGCACGAAAAAATCCGGAAGGACCGCAGATTGCATATTTCAGTATGGAATACGGGTTGCATGATAGTTTAAAAATTTTCTCAGGAGGTTTGGGAATTCTGGCTGGCGATTATTTGAAAGAAGCCAGTGACAGCAAAGTT